>NZ_BAAAPE010000005.1:493911-512623 GCF_039530985.1 Streptomyces albiaxialis | reverse complement strand
GTCATGGGGGTCCGCATCGCCGGGGCCGGGACGCGGGCGCCGCCCGCCCCTTTCCCTCCCCGCGCCCGCGCGCCGTCAGCGCGGCGTCGCGAGCACCTGTGTCCAGTACGGTCCGTGGGGCGAGTCGGCGAGGCCGACGCCCGCGTGCTGGAAGTCGCAGTTGAAGATCTCGTTGTCGCGCATCGTGCTGCGCTGCCACTCGGCGGCGACGGCCTTCGGGCTGCCCTGCTGGGTCGCCACGGTCTCGCCGACCGCCGACCACTCGTACCCGGCGGCGCTGACGCGCTGGCCCAGGTCCCGGCCGGAGGAGTCGGTGTGGCCGAGCTGGTTGCGCGCGGCCATGTCCTCGGCCTGCCGCTGCGCGACGCGGGTCAGCCTCGGGTCGGTGCGCAGCCCGGTGCAGCCCTGGCGCGCCCGCAGCACGTTGATCTCCCGGACCAGCCGCGTCTGCTTGCTGGGCGCCTTCGCGCGCGGGGGACGCGGGGAGGACGTGGTCGGCTTCGGGCGGGGCGCGGGCGCGGCGGCCTTCGCCGTCTCCTTCCTCGGCTTCGGCTCCGTACGCGAGGGCGACGGCGAGGGCGAGGGGGCCGCGGGGGAGGAGCTGACCGGGCGGGGCGGCGGCTTCGCCTCCTCGCGGTCCGGGGGCGGGGACGGCCAGACGAGCACGGCGAGCGTCACGGCGGCGGCCGACCCCGCGGCTATGAGCCCGGCGGCCTGCTTCCCGTGGAAGAGGGCGTGCGGCGCGCTCTGCGAGGCCGTCTGCGCCACGGAGGCGGCGGTCGCCTGGGCCCCCGTCTGCGTCGTCGCCGTCGCCGCCTGCGCGGCGACGAACCGGGAGATCCCCTCGTAGAGCGGGACGACCAGCCCGATCCCGGCGAGGAGCCCCTCGACGGGCATGTGGTCCCGGGTGTGCGGCGCGCACTGCCCGCAGCCGCGCACATGGCGGGCGATCCGCTTGCGCCACAGCGGGGAGGGCACCCCGTCCCAGCGGTCGGTGAGCGAGGCCAGCTCGGGGCAGCGGGGCTCGGCGGCCAGCGCCCGTACGACCGCGCGCGAGAGGGCGAGCTGCTGCTTGACGCGGTGGACGCGGACCGTGGCGTGCTGGTTCGGGACGCCGAGGGCCTCGGCCAGTTCGGCGCGGGTCAGCTCCCCGGAGGACTCCAGCCACCACAGGGAGAGCACGTCGCGGTCGTCGTCGTCCAGCCACCGGGTCGCCTCGGCGACCTCGCGGCGCTGGCCGGAGAGCTGGAGGCGGAGGATCGTCAGGTCCGCGAAGTCGGTGGCCGGATCGGTGTGCTCGCCGACCTCCGCGAGCGGCGCGGGCTGCTGGCGGCGCGCGGACCAGCGGGTGCGGACCTGGTTCATGGCGATGGCGATGAGCCACGAGCGGAAGCGGGTGAGGTCGCGCAGGTCGCCGAGGCCGTCGAGGGCCCGGAGCATGGTCTCCTGCACGACGTCGTCGACGTCGGCGTGGCCGTCGAGGGCGCGACCGACCACGTTGTAGACGAGCGGCAGGTACTCCGCCGCGAGCCTCTCCCTGGCCGTGCGGTCCCCGTCCCGGGCCGCGGCGACCACGTCAGCCCAGTCCACGTTCTCCACCGGGTGCCTTCTCCCTTTCGCCTCGCGGTGTGCGCCCCCCCGAACGCTCCCGCGTCCGTTCCGGAGACTCACCGGGCGTTCCCGGATAACACTTTTCCAGCCAGAGCCTAGCGACCTTTCCCCCGAGGCCCCCGGTACGGCCGTCCGGACCCCGCGGGGCCCGGACGGCCGGGGGTCACTTCGTGACCCGGAGGAGCTTGTTCGGCGTACCGGCGCTCGGGTCGCTGATCACGCCGGGGGTCGCGGCCTTCGTGAGGCCGGAGGCCACCTGCTGCGGCGTGGCGCCGGTGTGCCCGGCCAGGTAGAGCGCGGCGGCGCCCGCCACGTGCGGCGCGGCCATCGACGTGCCGGACATCGTGGCGTCGCCGCTGTCGCTCTTGTTGCTGGCGGAGACGATGTCCACGCCCGGGGCGTAGAGGTCGACGCTCTTGCCGAAGTTGGAGAATTCGGCCTGCTTGTCCGTCTTGTCGCTGGCGGCGACGGTGATGGCCTCGGGTATCCGGGCCGGCGAGGACTGCGAGGCGTCGCTGCTCTCGTTGCCCGCGGCGACGGCGTACGTCACACCGGAGGCGATGGACTTCTTCACGGCCGCGTCCATGACCTGGTCGACGCCGCCGCCCAGGCTCATGTTGGCGACCGAGGGGCCCTTGTGGTTCTTGGTGACCCAGTCGATGCCCGCGACGACCTTGTCGGTCGTGCCCGAGCCGTTCTCGTCCAGCACGCGGACGGCCACGACCTTGGCCTTCTTCGCCACGCCGTAGCGGGAGCCCGCGATGGTGCCCGCCACGTGCGTGCCGTGGCCCTGCGGGTCGTCGGCGGTCTTGTCGCCGTCGACGGCGTCGAAGCCGTACGAGGCGCGGCCGCCGAAGTCCTTGTGGCCCACGCGCACGCCGGTGTCGAGGACGTACACGGTCACGCCCTTGCCCGCGGCGGCCGGGTACGTGTAGCTGCCGTCGCCCCGCGTCTTCTTCTGGTCGATGCGGTCCAGGCCCCAGTTCGGCGGGTTCTGCTGGGTGCCGTTGATGGTGAACCGCTGGTTCTGGAAGACCTTGGCGACCTTGTCGTCGGCCGCGAGCCTGCGCGCGTCCTCGGCCGAGAGGCCGGAGGTCGCGAAGCCCTTGAGCGCCGCGCTGTAGGTGCGCTTGACCTTGCCGCCGTACTCGTCGGCGAGGTCCTTGCCGAGGCCCTGCGCGCTGACGGTGCCGCCGCCCTTGAGCTGGACGATGTAGCTGCCCTTGACCGCGTGCTCCGACCCGGCACCGATGACGGTGCCCTCCGCCGGGGCCGAGGCCCCCGCGGTGGTGGCGATCACGCCCGCGCCCCCGGCGACCGCGATGGCCGCGCCGAGGGCGAGGGTTATGTGACGCCTCGTCTTTCTGGACGCATGACTTGACATGCGGAGGGGTCCTCCTTGGGCGTGGGGGATCAAGTTCCGTTTGTTTTCCGGAACGTGGGGCGAAACATTGGCGGATTACCGGGCGGCAACTCAAGTTGAGACGCGCATTGTGGCGTACGCCACAGGAATTCGGGCCTCAATTCGCCCTGAACTGGGCCGAATCGACGCGCTGCGCCCCTGGTTGGCGACCTGATCAGGGGTCAGAAAGTTCCTCCCCGATTTTCTGTAATCCGCGCGGCGCCGCGCAGTCTCCCTCTTGTTGGCGTGCCCTGCTTTTGTCGAGGAGAAAGGAAAGGAAAAGCCTCGCGGCGGTAATTGCGCCGAGTGGCCGGAGTACGACCCCCGTCCCCGGAGCCAGGGGAAGATCGAACCCGCCCGCCGAGGTGGGGGAACAGCACGTGTGCGGGACGGAATGGGGCGGGCGCGGTGAGAGTGCGGGAGCGGCTGCGGTACTGGTTCGACGGGACGATGGACCGGGGGACCCCGGCACTGATCGGCTGGCTGGGCCTCGCGTCCGTAGGGCTGATCACGCTCGCGGCCACCCTGGTCGTGCTGCTCACGGACGAGGACACCGAGGCGCACGGCGGCTGGCCCGGCGTGGCCTGGATGAGTCTGCTGCGCACCCTCGACCCCGGGACGATGGGCGGCGACACGGGACGCCCGGTCTTCCTGGGGCTGATGCTCTGCGTCACGCTGGGCGGCATCTTCATCGTCAGCGCCCTCATCGGCGTGCTGACCACGGGCCTGAACCGCCGCATCGAGCAGCTCCGCAAGGGCCGCTCACGGCTCATCGAGCACGGCCACACCATCGTCCTGGGCTGGTCCGAGCAGGTCTTCACGGTCGTCGAGGAGCTGGTCGAGGCCAACCAGAGCGAGCGCCGCTCCTGCGTCGTCGTCCTCGCCGACCACGACAAGGTGGACATGGAGGACCAGATCCGCGCCCGTGTCCCCGACACCGGCCGCACCCGCGTCATCTGCCGCTCCGGCAACCCCCTCCACCGCGCGGACCTCGAACTCGTCAGCCCCGGCACCAGCAAGTCGATCATGGTGCTGCCGCCGCCGGGGCCCGACGCCGACACCATGGTCATCAAGACGCTGCTGGTGCTCGACAACCGTCCCTGGCACGGGGACCGCCCGCACGTGGTGGCCGCGGTGCAGGATTCGGACAACCTCGCCGCCGCCCGCCTCGCCGCGGGCGATTACGGGCTGGTCATCGACGCCGACGACATCGCCGTACGCCTCATCGTCCAGTCCCACCGCCAGGCCGGGCTCTCCACCGTCTGCAACGAGCTGCTCAGCTTCTACGGCAACGAGCTGTACATCCGCCACGAACCGGCCCTCGTCGGCCTGACGTACGGCGAGATCCTGAACCGCTACGAACTCGGCGTCCCCGCGGGCCTCCACACCGCCGACGGGCGCGTTCTGGTCAACCCGCCGATGGACACGGAGATCGGCGCGGACGACGACGTCATCGTCCTCGCCGAGGACGATCTGCTGATCAAGCTCGCGCGCACCGCCCCCGCCGTCCACGGCGCGGCGCTCGCCGCACTGCCCGGAAACCCCCGGACCGCCGACCGCACCCTGTTGATCGGCTGGAACTCCCGCGTCACCCGGATCATCGAGCTGCTCGACAGCTTCGCCGAGCCCGGCTCGGTGCTCGACCTCGCCTGCGCCCGCCGCCCCGACGATGTGCTCGGCGCCGACCGCGCCCACCTCGTCGTCGGCCACAAGCACTGCGAGCCGACGAGCAGGCGGTCCCTGGAGGCCCTCGACCCCGGCGCGTACCAGCACATCCTGGTCCTCTCCGACGAGACCACCGACCCCGAACAGGCCGACAACCGCACCCTGGTGACGCTGCTGCACCTGCGCGACATCGAGGAGAAGCTCGGCGACCCGTACTCGATCGTCACGGAGATGAACGACGACAGCAACCGCGAGGTCGCCCAGGTCACCAAGGCCGACGACTTCATCGTCAGCTCCAAGCTCATCAGCCTGATGCTGACCCAGCTCACCGAGAACCGGCACCTGCACGATGTGATGCTCGACCTCTTCGACCCCGCGGGCTCCGAGATCTACCTCAAGCCCGCCGCGCGGTACGTCATGCCGGGCGCCGAGGCCGATTTCGCGACCGTCGTCGAGGCGGCACGCCGGCGCGGCGAGACCGCGATCGGCTACCGGCTGGGCCGCGACCGTGACACCCCGCCCTCCTACGGCGTCCGCCTGAACCCGCCCCGGACCGAACCCCTGCGCCTCGGCGGGGAGGACCACGTCGTCGTGCTGGCCGAACAGGAGTAGCGGGCGCCGGTCCCGGCACTCCGCTACTCCCGTCGGCGTACGCGCCTGCCCCGCCCCCGCTCCTATCGTGAGGGCGTGACGACCTTCGAGAACCTGCTCGGCGGGCCGCGCGAACGCGTGCGCGGGCTGCCGCCACGGGTGGTGGACCTGCTGGTGGTGGCCGTGGTCGGCGTGCTCACCGCGTCGGACGCGGCGGTCAACGACCCCGGGTACCGGCAGGCCGACCGGTTCACCTGGCTGCTGCTGGCCGTCTCGCTGCTCGCGCTCGCGGCACGCCGCGCGTGGCCGGTGGCGGCGGCCGCCGTGACGGGAGCCGCCTGCGCCGGATGGGCGCTGTACGGGCACATCGGGGAGCTGCTGAACCTCCCCTTCATCGTCGCCCTCTACACGGTCGCCGTCGGCGGCAGCCGGTGGCGGACGCTCGTGACGGGGCTCGCCGCCTCGCTCGGCTCCGGCGCCGTCGCGTTCGCCGTCGGGCAGGACGTGGCGAACCCGCAGGGACTGCCCGTCCTGGAGATGCTCTGGCCCCTGGTCCCACTGCTGCTGGGCACGGTGGTCCGCACGCGGCGCCTCCTCCTCCACGAGTACGCGGCGCGGGCCGCGCGCGCCGAGGAGGAGCGGGAGCGGGAGGCGGAGCGCCGGGTGCACGCGGAGCGCGTCCGCATCGCCCGCGAGCTGCACGACATCGTCGCGCACACGGTGGCCGCGATGACCGTGCAGGCCGGGGTCGCGCTCGACGCGCTCGACGTCAAACCGGAGGTCTCGC
This sequence comes from Streptomyces albiaxialis, assembly GCF_039530985.1. NCBI lineage: Bacteria > Bacillati > Actinomycetota > Actinomycetes > Kitasatosporales > Streptomycetaceae > Streptomyces > Streptomyces albiaxialis. The sequence goes on along the minus strand of NZ_BAAAPE010000005.1, from coordinate 506,567 downwards.
GGCGGGCGATGCGCCAGGTCCGGGAATCGGGCAAGGAGGCCGTACGGGAGCTGCGCTCCACGGTCACCGTGCTGCGCGGCAGCGGCAGCGGCAGCTACGGCGAGGGCGGCGACGGCAGCGAGGGCGAGCCGAGGGGCGCGGCTCCCGGGCTCGGTGAACTGCCCGCGCTGGTCGGCCGGTTCACGGGCAGCGGCATCGCGGTCACCCTCACCCGCGAGGGCCCCGAGGAGGGGCTCTCGCCCGTCACCGGGCTGACCGCCTACCGCATCGTGCAGGAGGCGCTGACCAACGTCGTACGGCACTCCGGCGCGCGGCACGCCGAGGTCTCCACGGCCCGCAGCGGCGACGCGCTCACCGTGGAGGTCGTCGACGACGGCGACGGGCCGCCCGCCGGCCCGGCCCTCCCGGGCGGCTTCGGGCTCGTCGGCATCCGGGAACGCGCGGCGGCGGCAGGGGGCTCCGTCGCGCACGGCCCGGCACCCGGCGGCGGCTTCCGGGTCAGCGCCCGGCTGCCCGTGCGCGCCACGGACCACGGCCTCGTCGGCGAAGGGCGGCGCGCGTGACCGTACGCCTGGTGCTCGCGGACGACCAGACCGTCGTACGGGCGGGATTCCGCGCCCTGTTCGACCTCACCGACGACCTCGTCGTGGTCGCCGAGGCCGCCGACGGGGAGCGGGCCGTCGAGGCGGTGCGCACGACCCGGCCCGACGTGGTGCTGATGGACGTCCGGATGCCCGGCACGGACGGCATCGAGGCCACCCGCAGGATCGCCGCGGACCGCACGCTGGACGCGGTGCGCGTGGTCATGCTCACCACCTACCAGGTCGACGCGTACGTCTTCGAGGCGCTGCGGCACGGCGCGGCGGGCTTCCTGCTCAAGGACATCGACCCCGACGGGCTGCGCACCGCCGTCCGTTCCGTCGCCGCCGGGCAGAGCCTGCTCGCGCCCGCCGTCACCCGGTCCGTGGTCGAGGAGTTCGCGCGGCTCAAGGCGCCCGAGACCGAGGGCGCCGCGCGCCTGGCGCACCTCACGGAGCGCGAGCGCGAGGTGATGGCCCTGGTCGGACGCGGCCTGAGCAACGAGGAGATCGGACGGGCCCTGGCCATGAGTCCCCTCACCGCGAAGACGCACGTCAGCCGCGCCATGATCAAGCTCGGCGTGCGCGACCGGGCCCAACTGGTGGTGTGGGCGTACGAGACGGGGCTCGTACGGGCCGGGGAACGCTGAGGTGCCGCGCGGCGCTACGCCCGGGGGAGTGCTCCCCGTCTCCCTGCGGCGGATTCCGGTACGCGCCGCCGTCCCTAGCGTCCGCCGCATGATCGGAGCAACCGCACTCACCAAACCGTACGGCGGCAGGGCCGCCGTCGACGACCTGACCTTCACCGTGCGGCCCGGCCGCGTGACGGGCTTCCTCGGGCCCGGCCGTGTCAGCGTCGCCGGACGCCCGTACGCCGCGCCGCGCGCGCCGCTGCGCACCGTCGGCTCACTGCTCGACGCCACGGGCGTGCACGGCGGGCGCTCGGCCCGGGACCACCTCGCCGGGCTCGCGGCGCGTGGACGGGACGCATGAGGCCCCCGGCCCGTCGCGGGCTCCGGGCCTGGATCACGCTCGTCCTCGCGCTCTCCCTCGCCCTGGCGCTTCCGGAGGCGCGTACGGACGCCGCCGGGCCGCCGTCCGAGGGGGCGCGCGTCGTCGCCGAGGAACGCACCGGGCCCCGGCAGACGGACCTCACCCTCGACTCGCCCGCGCTGGGCCGCGAGGCGAAGGTCCGGCTGCTCACCCCCGAGGGCTGGGAGGAGCGGCGGCCCGGCGACCGCTGGCCCGTCCTCTACCTCCTCGTCGGCGGCGACGGCGACTTCCGCGCCTGGACCGAGGGGTACGGGACGGGGCTCGACCGGATCCCCGCCCTGCGGAACGTCCTCGTCGTGATGCCCGAGATGCCGCTCTTCGGCTTCTACAGCGACTGGCACAACGGGGGCAGGGGCGGCCCGCCCGCCGTGGAGACCTTCCACCTGGAGGAGGTACGGCCGCTGCTGGAGCGGCGGTACGGCGCGGGCACCCGGCGCGCCGCGGCGGGGGAGTCCCAGGGCGGGTTCGGGGCGCTGTCGTACGCCGCGCGCCACCCCGGGCTCTTCGACGCCGTCGCCTCCTACAGCGGCTTCGTCCACCCCTCCCGGCACCCGCACGCCGTACGCGCCGGGATGACGTACCTCGGCCTGGACTGGCGTGCCCTGTGGGGCGATCCGGTGGCCCAGCGCGAGGTGTGGCGCGCCCACGACCCGTACCACCTGGCCCACCGGCTGCGGAACATGCCCGTCCACCTCTCCAGCGGCGACGGCACCAAGGGGCCGCTCGACCCGCCCGGCACCGAACCGGACCCGGAGATCCCGGGGCTGGAGGACCCCGAGGAGCCGTTCCCCGAGGACGCGATCTCCCCGACCGAGACGCTGATGCTCCGGGAGTCGCGCGCCGTCGCCGCCCGGCTCCGTTCCCTCGGCGCCCCCGTCACCACGCACTTCACGACGGGGACGCACTCACCGCCGTACTGGAGGCGGGAGTTCCGCCGTTCGCTGCCGCTCCTCGTCGGCGCGCTGCGGTGACCGTGTGTGAGCCGGCCCGCCCGGGACACCCGGGGGGCATGGCTCACAAGACGAAAGCGGGGCCGTCGGCCGAGGTCGAGCGGAAGGCGCCCGACACCCCGGCCGACCTCCCGGTGCGCTCGTGGTGGGCGGTGCTCAAGGGCACCCTGAAGGAGTTCAGGGACGACGAACTGACCGACCGCGCGGCGGCCCTCACCTACTACGCAGTGCTGTCGCTCTTCCCCGCGCTGCTCGTGCTGGTCTCCCTGCTCGGGGTCGCGGGCAAGAAGGCGGGCGACGAACTCCTCGCCAACATCGAGAAGCTGGCGCCCGGCCCGGCGCGCGACGTCCTCACCAGCGGGGTCGAGCAGCTCCGCGACCACGGCGGGCTCGGCTCGGTCATGGTCCTCGTCGGCCTGGGGCTGGCGGTCTGGTCGGCCTCCGGCTACGTCGGCGCGTTCATGCGCACGGCCAACGCCGTGTACGACATGCCCGAGGGCCGCCCCCTGTGGAAGGTGCTGCCGGTACGGCTCGCCGTGACCGTCGCCCTCATGGTCCTCACCGTGATGAGCGCGCTCATCGTCGTGTTCACCGGCGGCCTGGCGCGCGAGGCCGGGAAGGCGCTGGGCATCGGCGACACGGCGCTGACCGTGTGGTCGGTCGCCAAGTGGCCGGTCCTCGTCGTCCTGGTGACCGTCGTGCTCGCGCTGCTGTACTGGGCGGCCCCCAACGCCAAGGTGCGCGGCCTGCGCTGGCTCACCCCCGGCAGCGCCCTCGCCCTGGGGGCCTGGCTGCTCGCCTCCGCCGGATTCGCGTTCTACGTGGCCAACTTCGGCTCGTACAACAAGGTCTACGGCACCTTCGCCGGGGTCATCGTCTTCCTGATCTGGCTGTGGATCAGCAATCTCGCGGTCCTCCTCGGCCTGGAGTTCGACGCGGAGACGGCCCGGCAGCGCGCCGTCGCGGGCGGTCACCCGCCCGGCAAGGAGCCGTACGCGGAGCCGCGCGACACGCGCGCGTGGGACGAGCACGACAAGCGCCGCATGACCTGAGGAACGAGAGAGCGAGGGGAGCGAACGACGATGGACGACTCCGTACGACAGGCCCGGCCGCCTCAGGACGCGTCGGTGGGCGAGCTGGTACGGCGCGCCTCGGAGCAGCTCGGCGAGCTGGTGCGGGCCGAGATGCGGCTGGCCCGGGCCGAGATGGCCCACAAGGGCAGGCGGTACGGCCGGGGCGGCGGCCTGTTCGGCGCCGCCGGGGTCGCCGGTTTCCTCGCGCTCCAGGCGCTGGTGGCCTCCGCGATCGCGGGCCTCGCCCTCGCGCTGTCCGTGTGGGCGGCGGGGCTGATCGTCACCGGAGTGCTGCTCGCCGTCGCCGCCGTGATGGCGGCCGTCGGCAGGAAGGAGGTCCGCGAGGCCGCGCCGCCCACCCCCGAACAAGCCGTCGAGAACGTCAAGACGGATGTGTCCGAACTGAAGGAGAGGGCCCACCGATGACCGAGAGCAGCACGCCCGACGAGAGCCCCGCGACCGAGGCGGGCCTGCGCCGCAGCGCCGAGCGCACCCGGGAGGAGCTGGGGAACACCGTGCAGGAGCTGGCCGCCAGGACCGATGTCACGGCCCGCGCCAAGGAGAAGGCCGGGGAGATGCGGGGCAGGGCGGCGGGCGCCGCCCACCAGGCCCGTGACAAGGCGGCCAGGACGGGTCACGTGGTCCAGGAGAAGGTCCATGGGACGGTGCGCGACGTGCAGGACAAGGCGCCCGACCCGGTGGTGAGGACGGCGGGCCGGTGCGCCCGGCTCGCCCGGCGGAACCGTACCGCCGCGCTGGGGTCCGGGGCCGTGGTCCTGGTGGCGGGCGTCGTGCTCGTACGGCGGTGCCGTACGGGGAACGGCTGACCGCCGTACGGGATCGGTCGGCTGACTGCCGTACGGGATCGGTCGGCTGACTGCCGTACGGGACCGGCCGGTTGGCCGCGTACGAAGATCGGCCGACCGCCGTACGCAGACCGGCTGACGGCCCTCGCCCCTGTCGCCCCTCCGCCGCCCGCGGTTCGCCGCCGGCGGGGGAGGGGCTCTCCTGTGTCAGGTGTGTCAGGCCGCGTCGTGGCTCCGGCGGGCCGCCGCGCGTCCCGTCGCCCGCTCACGTCCTCCCGGGACCAGGCGCAGATGACGCTCGCGCCGGGCGTGACGGGGCGACGACGGCTGCGCCGTCCCCGTCGGTTCCGTCGTCTGTTCGGTGTCGAACAGGCGCTCTTCGAGGCGGGCCAGGGCGAACAGCATGACCCAGAGGGCGGGAAGCAGGAGGACGGCGACATACATCACGACAAAGCACCCTTCAGCGCTACAGCACTCTCCGGGTGACCCCGCTTCGCGTGCCGAATCCCCCGGGGACCGGCGTTCGCGAAGCGGGGGTGCCGCCGTCCCGGCCGTTATCCGGCGTCGGGGCCGACGGAGGGCAGATAGCGCGGGGCCCGCCACGCGTCGAGGCGGCGCTCGACCGCAGCGCCCAGCGACAGCAGCCGGGCGTCCTGGCGGTCACCGGCCATCAGGAGCAGGCCGACGGGCAGCTCGCCCACGGAGCCGGCGGGCACCGACAGCGACGGGTATCCGGAGACGGCGGCGGGCGTGGATGACGGGATCACGTCGTTGTCGCCCCGGGCGCAGTCGGTCGTCCAGGCGGGCGGGTTCGTGGGCGAGGCGATGGCGTCGAGCCGGTGCTCGGCCATCGTCTCGTCGATCGAGCGGCTGGAGAGGTCCTTCAGCTCGGCCCGCATGGCCCGGTAGTCCGGGTCGGTGGTCGGCGGCGCTTCGAGGGCCTGCTCGAACAGCTCCTGACCGGCGAAGCACGTCCGCTCCTCCGGGTGGGCGCGGTTGAACGCGATCAGCTCGGCGAGGTCGCGCGGGCCCTTCCGGGTGGCGAGGTAGGAGTCGATGTCGCGGTGGAACTCGCTGAGCAGCGCCGGGAACTCCAGCTCCGCAAGCCGCTTCTGGTACGGCGGGCTCACCTCGACGACCTCGGCCCCCGCGCTCCGCAGCTTCTTCGCCGTACGGGTCATCACGGCGTCCACCTTCTCGCCGAGCGAGGGCAGCCGCCACAGGCCGATCCGCTTGCCGCGCAGACTGCCGGGGCGCGGCGTGCGGCTCGCGGCCACCTCGTCGCTCCCGCTGAGCACCGAGAGGGTGAGCGCGGTGTCGGTCACGTTCCGCGCCATGGGCCCGGCGGTGTCCTGCTCGGCCGAGATCGGCACCACGCCCGACTGGCTGACCAGCCCGAGGCTGGGCTTGTGGCCGACGACCCCGTTCATCCCCGCCGGGCAGACGATCGAGCCGTCCGTCTCGGTGCCGATCGCCACCTGCGAGAGCGACGCGGCGAGCGCGGCGGCCGAACCGGAGGAGGAGCCGCAGGGGTTGCGGTCCAGCACGTACGGATTGCGGGTCTGCCCGCCCACGGCCGACCAGCCCGAGGTCGGCTTCGCCGCGCGGAAGTTGGCCCACTCGGAGAGGTTCGTCTTGCCGAGGATCACCGCGCCCGCGTCCTTGAGCCGGGTCACCAGCTTCGCGTCCGCGTCCGGCGGGCTCCCGGCGAGCGCGAGCGATCCGGCGGTCGTCGGCATGCCGCGGGTGTCGACATTGTCCTTGAGCAGCACGGGTATCCCGTCGAGCGGCCCGCGGATCTCGCCCCTCCGGTGCCGCGCGTCGCTCTCCGCCGCCTGGCGCAGGGCCTGGGGGTTGGTCCGCAGCACGGCCTTGATCTTCGGGTCGACGTCCTTGATCCGCCGCAGATACGCGTGGGTCAGCGCCGACGGGGTCAGCCTGCCCTTCGCCATCCGGGCCTGCAGTTCGGGGATGGTCACGGTGTCGAGATCGACCCCCAGCGCGGCCCGCGCGCCTCCTCCGCCGGGCTCGGCGGCCTCCGCGCGCGGATGCGGGGCACTCGTCAGCAGGGAACCCGCCACCAGGGCGGCGGTCAACGCGGCAACGCTCCTCTTCGCCATGGCAGCACCCGACTACACGCCGCATTCCCGCGCAAGAGCTTCATCGCGCCACTCCCGCCCCCTCGGTTCCGCCCGTTTCCGCGCAGGTGCCGGTGCAGGGGCCGGTGCAGGGCCCGCCCCGCCACCGCTGACCGGCCAGGCAGCGGTGGCGGAGCGCGACCCGCGCGGAGCGCCGTTCAGGCTCCGGCGCCCGCGGGGCCGGTCAGACGCCCGCGATCGACTGGATCCAGGAGCGGTAACGCGTCACGTTCGTGTACGCCGTGGTGGTCTGCCGGTCGCTGGTGGAGGCGACGCCGACCTGCACGCCGTTCGCCATCATCGGGCCGCCGGAGTCGCCGCCCGCGGTGATGCCGTCGCCGCGCCGGGCGCATATCGCGTTGCCGCCGTAGGCGTCGGAACAGCCGCCGGTCACGGTGACGTTGGCGTACTTCAGCAGCCGGGACTGGCAGTTGATCTCGGGGCTGCACCGGGCCGTCGCGCCCCAGCCGTAGACCTGCACGGACTGGCCGACCTGCACCGAGCCGGGCTGGCCGAGGGTGGCGTAGGTCGTCTGCACGGAGCGGTCGAGCCGGACGAGCGCCAGGTCGGAGGAGTGCGTGTAGGTCTGCACGCCGTTGGCCATGGTGCCGCCGGAGGTCTGGTCGAGGCTGCCGACGCGGAACGACAACTGGCCGCCGCTGACGCAGTGCTTGGCGGTGAGGATCCAGGTGGGGGCGATGATCGTCGCGCTGCACGTCTGTCTGCCCCCCGAGAAGAGCCGCGCGGCCCAGGGACCGCTCTGCGCGTACCCGCCGCCGATGATCGGGTTCGTGCCCCTGGGGGCGTCGGAGGAGCGGTCGGCGGCGCTGGCGCCGGCGCTGGTGCCGAGGGTGAGTGCGGCGAGCAGGGCCGCGAGAAGTGCGGGGAGTATCCTGGTGATTCGCAAGATTCCTCGTTTCCGAAGGCGCGCGACAGCCCGCGAGCGGGCTCTCGCGCGTGGCGTCCAGGGAAGTACCAGGAATCAGGATTCCGGAAGCGGCCGGTTCCGGGTAATAGCAATTTGCCCATATCACGCGGTTATGGCTGGTCGTCCGCCTCCGCCGTCGCCCGCAGGCCCGCGAGCACCACGTCCACGATGCGCTCCGCTTCCGCGCGGGGCAGCGGGCTCCCGGTGCGGAAGCGGTGGAAGTGCACCGGCCCCGAGATCAGTTGGAGCAGGAAGGCGGCGTCGACGCCGGGCAGCCGGTCCTCGCCGCTGGCCTTCTCGACGCGCTCCTGTACGGCCGTGACACGCTCGGTGTAGTACGCGTCCAGGACGCCCTTGACCGCCTCGTTGACGGCGCCGGGCTGGAGCGCGTGCTGGAGCGCGACGCCGGTCGGCGTCAGCAGGCTCGCGGAGTGGGCCACCAGGAGCTGGGCCAGGTCGCGGCGGAGGTCGCCGGTGTCCTCGACGGGCGCCTCGCGCTCGCCGACCTGGAGCAGCGCCTCGCTCACCAGTCGGTCGCGGTCGGGCCAGTTGCGGTAGACGCTCGTCTTGTGCACCCCGGCCAGCTCAGCGACCTGCTCGTAGCGGAAGCCGTCGACGCCGTGCCGGGCGACGAGTTCGAGCGTCGCCCTGAGCGTCTTCTCCCGTACGCGCGCCGTGCGCCCGCCCGGCCGCCTCCGCGGTGCCGCTTCCGGTGGACCGGCCTGGTCGTCCGTCATGGGTCCCCTCACCCTTTCCGTCGTGTTCCGCGTCTGATGCTACAGGCGGTTGCTTTAAGTGCGGTGGTCGCTGTACGTTGAAGCAACTATTCGTTGCGTTAAGGGGTGGCCGTCCAGGGCCGCTCCGCCCCTGTCGGGAGGCAGTATGCGCATCCTTGTTCCGGGCACCGGCGTCGCCGGGCTCGCCCTCGCCGTCGAACTGACCGCCCGGGGGCACGAGGTCTCGCTGATCGAGCGGGCCGCGGAGTTCCGCACCGGCGGCACCCCGATCGACATCCGCGGCGACGCCCTCGGCGTCGTCGCGCGGCTCGGGCTGCTGCCCCGGGTGCGCGAGCACCGCGTCGACGCCAGTGAGCGCGGTGTCTTCGTCGACGCCCACGGCGCGACCGTCGCGCCCCTGCCCGTGGAGCAGGTCGGCGACTCCGACGACGACATCGAGATCACCCGGGACGACCTCGCCCGGATCCTCGTCGACGCGCTGCCGCCCGGGGTGCCGATCCGCTTCGGGGACTCCGTCGTCGCCCTGGACGAGAACGAGGACGGCGGCCGGGTCGACGTCGGCTTCCTCTCCGGCCACCGCGAGAGCTTCGACCTCGTCCTCGGCGCCGACGGCCTGCACTCGGCCGTGCGCCGCCTCGTGTTCGGCCCCGAGGCCGACTGCGTCCGGCATCTCGGTGTCCACCTCGGCATCGCCCACGTCACGGACGACGCCGCCGGGAACACCGGGGGCGCCGGGGACACGCCCAGCGAGTTCTGCAACTACCCCGGTCACATGGCCGGGTTCATGCGGTTCAAGGGCGAGACGCTCGCCCTGCTGGCCTTCCGCGCCGGGCCGATCGACCACGACCACCACGACCTCGCGGCCCAGAGGCGGATCGTCGCCGAGGCGTTCGCCGGGCACACCGAGTGGGAGATCCCCCGCCTGCTCGGCGCCGTGCGCCGCGACCCCGCCTTCTACTTCGACGCGATCAGCCAGATCCACCTGCCCGCCTGGCACCGGGGCCGGGTCGCCCTCGTCGGCGACGCCGCGTACTGCGCGAGTCCGCTCTCCGGGCGCGGCACCTCCCTCGCGCTCACCGGCGCGGCCTTCCTCGCCGAGGCGCTCGACCGCCACCCGGGGGACCACACCGCCGCGTTCGAGGAGTACGCCGCGCGCCAGCGCCCGTACGTCGAGTTCGCGCAGGCCAGCGTCGACGAGGGCGCGGGCATCGTCGTACCCGACTCGTGGGAGGCGATCCGGGCGCGCAACGAGGCCCTCGGCGGCGCGGAGGCGGTCGAGAGCGTTCGGTAGGGCGATCGTTGTTCGAGATCCCGGTCATGAAAAAACGCCGCCCGGCGGCGCCGTGCTGCACCGTTCCACGAGCCGCGTCGGCAGCTCGGCCGGAGCTGCGGGCGGCGGCCCGCCGTCCCGGACGCGCAGCAACTGCCGCAGCGCCGTGGCCGCCATCTCGCTCAGCGGCTGCCGTACGGTCGTGAGCGCGGGCGTCACCCAGCGGGCCTCCGGCAGGTCGTCGAAGCCGACGACGCTCACGTCCTCCGGCACCCGCAGCCCCAGTTCGGCCAGCGCCCGGCAGACGCCCAGCGCCATCGGGTCCGAGCAGGCGAGGACCGCCGTCGGCGGCCGGTCCAGCGCGAACAGCTCCCGGGTGCGCCGCCGGGCCAGCCCCGCCTCGGCGTCGGCGTACCGGACGTACTCGGGACGCACCCGCAGCCCCGCCGCCGCGAGCGCCGCGCGGTAGCCCGCGACGCGCGCCGCGCTCGACCGCCTGCCCCGGTGGCCGCCGATCACCGCGACCCTCGTGTGCCCGAGGCCCAGCAGATGCCGGACCGCCGCGCGAGCGCCCTGCGCGTCGCCCGCCCCCACGGCGGGCACGCCGGGCGGCGGTTCGCCCACCGGGTCGATCATCGCGTAGGGGACACGGAGCTGGGCCAGCCGGGCGTGATGGGTGGGCGTCAGGTCGGCGTGGTCGAACAGCACGCCCGTGGTGCCGCGCAGCGCCAGCCGGTCCAGCCAGCTCCGCTCCGGCCTGCCGCCCCGGGCCCGGGTCAGCGACGCCGAGACCGCGACCTCCAGGCCGGCCCGGTGGGCCTCCTCCTCCACGCCCCGCAGCACCGCGCCCGACCCGGAGGTGTCGAGCGAGCGGACCATCAGGTCGACCAGGGGCGGCGCGTGCCGCGGCGTACGGCGCGGGCGCCGCACATAGCCCAGCGCGTCCAGCGCCTCGGTGACCCGGCGCCGGGTGTCGGGCGCGACGTCCGCGCGGCCGTTGACGACCTTGGACGCCGTCGCCACGGACACGGAGGCCGCGCGCGCCACCACGGCGAGGGTCGGCCCCGCGGTGCCGTGCTCGGTGTGCTGGGCACCTGTCATCCTCGCCCTCCTCTCTCCTCTTCCCGTGCTGGGAACAGTAGGGCCGCCGGGCGCTTCCCGCAGCTTCCCGGGGCGTTTCCGGCGGATCATGGTCGCCCTTTCCCGTACTGCTGGGCAGGGGCTGCCCCACCTGTCCATCGCAGGCTGCGGGTTGAGGGCGGTTGCTCGCGCGGTTCCCCGCGCCCCTGAGGCCTCAGGGAGCGCGGGCAACCATGATCCGCCGGACAAGACACCTACGGCTCCAAGACGTAAGCCAGGGTGCCGAAGCCGAGTTCGTCGAAGCCGTCGTAGCCGCGCATGATCTCGGCGGCGTTGGCGAACTGGTAGCCGTAGATCCCCGCCGCCAGGAAGCGGTCGGCGTCGCCGGTGGTCGTCTTGAGCGTGCCCGACCAGGCGTTGAGGATGTCGCGCGCGGTGTCGGCGTGCTCGGTGCCGCCGCCCGCCTTCCAGCGCAGCGCGTTCTGGTAGGCGGCGTGGACGTCGTTGTAGAGCTGCGGATAGTTCTGCCCGTCGCCGCCCCGTACGACGGTCTCCAGCGGACGGGGCGTCCACCCGGCGCGGGCGTGGGAGTTGGCGGTGAGCCTCTCCCAGCCCTGGAACCAGGGGGCGTCCTTCGCGGCGACCTTCCCGGCCATCCGCGCGAAGTCGTCCGCGCCGTGCAGCATCCCGGGATGTGTGAAGGCCGCCCGCTTCCTCCCTCGGGGCTGCGTGGCTCCTCCTGCGTCCCCGCGTAGGCGAGCGCGGGGACGGCCAGGGCGCCCGCGCCGAGTCCGGCGGCCCGGAGGAGACGGCGGCTGACGGGGGAGTGGCGGCGGTGGCTGCTCATGTGGGGGGGTGTCCGCTTTCCGCGAGGGGGGCTGGTGGAGGGTGGTGTCACGTGGGGGTGTCGGCGACCGGGATCCCGAAGTCGGGGGTGCCGTCGGGCGCCCAGCCGAAGGGCTGCACGCGGGTGTGGCGGTTGGGGTCGTCCAGCGGGTCGCCCTCGATCTCCTTGTACTGCCGCGCGTGGTAGACCAGCACGTCCGTCTTCCCGTCCTCGGCGACGGTGAACGAGTTGTGCCCGGGCCCGTACTGGCTCGTCCCGTCGTTGCTCGCGAACACCGGGCGCGGGCTCTTCGTCCAGGACGCCGGGTCGAGCAGATCGGCGTCCTCGGGCGCGCTGAGCAGGCCCATGCAGTAGTTGGCGTCGGTGGCGCTCGCGGAGTAGGTGAGAAAGACCCGCCCGCCGCGCCGGAGGAACGCGGGGCCCTCGTTGACGGCGAAGCCGACGGTCTCCCAGGGGAGTTCCGGCCGCGAGAGCCGCACCTGGGGACCGGTCAGCGTCCAGGCGTTCCGCATCGCGGAGAGGTACAGGTCCGTGTTGTTGTCCTGGGACGGGTCGTGCTGGGCCCAGGCGAGATAGCGGGTGCCGCGGTGCGTGAAGGTGGTCGCGTCCAGCGAGAAGCTCTCCCACCGGGTGAGGATCCGGCCCTTCTCCGTCCACGTACCCCGGAAGGGGTCGGCGTGGGTGTTCTCCAGCACGTACGGGCGGATCGCCCAGACGTCCTGGGAGCTGCCCGCGGCGAAGTGGATGTACCAGGCGCCGTCCACGAAATGGATCTCCGGCGCCCAGATGTGCGCCGCCATCTCCCCGCTCTCGTGCGCCCGCCACAGCACCTTCTCCTCGGCGGTGGCGAGCCCGGCGAGCGTACGGGCGCGGCGCAGCACGATCCGGTCGTACTCGGGCACGGTCGCCGTGAAGTAGTACGTGCCGTCGGTGTGCCGCACGATGTGCGGGTCGGCGCGCTGCCGCACCAGGGGGTTCACGAACGGGGCCGCGCCGACGGCCCGGGCCGGTCCTGCCGTCGCGGTGGCGCCCACGGTCCCGAGTCCGATTCCGGCGGCCGTCCCGGCCGCTCCCTTCAGCACGTTCCTGCGGCTCTGCACGTGTGTCACTCCTCGTCGAGGGGCGGCATGAACGCGCCGAGCGTAAGCGCGGCGGCCCCCGCGGATCAGCGCTCGCGCCGAGACCCGAAACTTTCG
>NZ_BAAAPE010000005.1:99360-493894 GCF_039530985.1 Streptomyces albiaxialis | reverse complement strand
TGCGGCGCGTCAGCGTGCGGGTGCCGTCACCTGGTCGCGGGGTTCGTCAGCTCGGTGCCGAAGCGGGCCTTCGTCTTCGGGGAGCCGAGGTCGCCCGGGCCGATGAGGGCCGAGCCCTTCGCGGAGAGCCCGTCGGCGCCCGCGTACAGGAGCGCCACGGCGCCCGCGCCCTCCGTGCGGTTCGGGATGCCGACGGCGAGGTCGGCCTTGCCGTCGCCGTTGTAGTCGGCCGGCGAGACGGACGTGCCGAACTTGTCGTTGCCCGCCATCTCGCCGGGGACGCCCTCGGTGTCGAGCGAGAAGGTCTGCGCGCCCTCGTCGGTCAGCCAGTTCTCGGTGCCCTTGAGGACGTTGACGGCACCGGCGCTGTTGTAGCCGCCGGGGGCCTCGGCGTCGGTGTTGCTGACCACGAGGTCGTCGTGGCCGTCGCCGTCGAAGTCGGCGAGGCGGATGGCCTCGCCCTCCTGCTTCTCGCCCTTCCAGTCCACCGGCTTGCCGGTGTCCATGCCGTCGGCCGTGCCCGGGTAGGTGCGGAGCTTCTGCTCGTCCGGGCCGTCCGAGAAGCCGGTGTCCGTGACGACGTCGTCCTTGCCGTCGCCGTTGATGTCGCCCACCACGGCGCGGTACTGGCCGAACCACAGCGAGACGGTCTTGCCCAGCGGCGTGGTCTTGATGCCGCCGGACGAGCCGGGCAGCACGCCGAGCGTGCCCTCGTCGGAGGGCGAGTCCTGGGAGGCTACGCTGACGAGGTCGGCGTAGCCGTCCCCGTTGATGTCGCCGGAGGACAGGTTCCCGACCGCGACGCCGCCGCCGGGCGGGGTGACGGCCCTCATCTTCGGGGTGGGCGTGTCGCGCAGGTTCTCCGCGCCGTCGACGAGCTGCACCTTGCCGCCGTCGGAGATCGCGAGGTCGTCGCGGCCGTCCTTGTTGTAGTCGCCGACGGCTATCTGGTCGCCGAAGTGGGCGTTCTCGGTGACCTTCGGCGCGTGGAAGGCGATGGCGTCGCCGGACAGGCCGCCCTTGGCGCCGAAGACGACCGTGACGGAACCGGCCTGGCCGGTGCTCCCGATCGCCTCGTTGTTCGCGGCGACGACGAGGTCCGCGTAGCCGTCCCCGTCCACGTCGCCGCGGACCACGGCCGAGCCGAAGCCGTCCTTGGCCTCGGGGGTGCCCGGGACTCCCTTGCTGGCCTGCGTCAGGGTGGTGTGCCGCGCGGTGTCGACGCCGTCCCCGGCGCCGTACGTCACGCCCACGTAGCCCGCCTTGGACTTGCCCGAGACGGTGCCTTCGGGGGCACCCACGCCGAGGTCGGCGTGGCCGTCACCGTCGATGTCGCCGGCCGTGGCCTTGCCCTGCCCGGCGGCGTTGGCGGCCTTGGCGGAGGGCTGGTCCTGGCCGTCGTCGTCCGTCACGACCGCGTTCGCCCCGGCTGCCACGGCCGCCACGACCGCGGCGCCGACGGCACCGGCCACCACGCCTCTCGTTCTGTTGCGCAAAATTCCTCCATCGGGTCACGCATCGGTCGCCCTCCGCCCCGACCGTCCTCGTGGCCCCCGCGAGATCGAGCACGAAGGGATGTGAAAGGAGACAGAACCGAAAGGCGAACGGTTGCGGAATCGATAGAAAAATTACGGAGGACAACACATCCCCCCAACACCGAGCACCGGGCAACGCCCCCGCGCACCGGGGGACTTACGCCTCCGCCGCGCGCCCGTCGAGCAGGGCCACCACGTCCTCCGCGCCCATCTCCGCGGCGAAGGAACGGAGTTGTTCCCTTGTCGGCGCGGTGGCCGGGCCCCGGCGGGTGACCGCGTACGCGGCCGAGGCGTTGGCCGCGCGTGCCGCCGCGAACGGGTCCGCGCCCTCGCCCAGCAGGGCCAGGAACGCGCCCACGTGGGCGTCGCCCGCGCCGCTGCTGTCCACGGCCGTCACCGGCAGGCCCGGCACGCGCACCGGGGGCGCGCCGTCGGGCGGGGCGAGCCAGCAGCCGTCCCGGTCGGCGCGGACGAGCACTCCGGCGCCCGCGCGCGGGAGCCGTGCGCGCAGTGCCGCCGCCGCCCGCGCCGGGTCCGTGGCGGCGGAGCCGGACATGAGGGCGGCCTCGCGCGCGTTCGCGCTCAGCCAGTCCGTGCGCGCGAGCACCGGCTCCAGCACCCCGGCCGGGATGTCCGCGACGAGCGGCGCCGGGTCGAGGCAGACCGTGGCGCTGTCCGGGAGCCGGTCCACGAGGGAGGCCAGCAGCGGGCCGTTGACCGGCATCACCAGGCCGTAGCCCGAGACCTGCACCAGGTCGCCGGGGCGGATCTCGGCCGCGATCTTCTCCGCCTCGGCCGGGGTCATCCGGGCGTCGACGCCGAAGCTCGTCACGAACGTCCGTTCCCCGTCCGCGTCGACCAGCGCCACGGTGAAGCCCGTGTCGCCGTCCGTACGGGGCGGCAGCAGCGTCCGTACGCCCTCCGCGGCGAGCGCCGCGCGGACCAGGTCGCCGTAGGGGCCGGTGCCGTGCAGCCCGGCGAACACCGTCGCCGCGCCGAGCCGGCCCGCCGCGGCCAGGGTGTTGAAACCGCCGCCCGCCGTCAGCTCCGTACGGGTGCCGACGACGTCGCCGCCGCGCTCGGGCAGCGCGGGCACCTCGATCACCAGGTCGGCGATCACATTGCCCGCCAGGACCATGCGGCTGCTCACCGGGCCACCTCCTCCAGTTCGGCCGCCGAGGGCGACTCCGTACGCGCCGGGTCCGGGCCCCGGCCGCACACCGCGTAGACACCGGCGCCGACGGCCATCGCGACCGCCCAGCCGAGCCCGTTCGTCCCGAGCCAGGTGTGCGCCCACGGGCCGGTGAACCATACGTCCTCGCCGGCCGCCGCCTCCGTGAAGAGCAGGCCCGACACGATCGCCGCCGCCCACGCGAGGACGGCGCGCAGCCGGAAGCCGCCGGTGTACCAGTAGCGGCCGCCCCGTGCCGTGTCCATCAAGGCCGCCGGGTCGTACGCACGTCCGCGTGCCGAGTCCACCAGGACCACCCCGACCCAGGCCGAGATGGGCACCGCGAGCAGGGTCAGGAACGTGGTGAACGGGCCGTAGAAGTCCTTCGCGATCAGCATGAAGTAGACGCCGCCGAGGAACATCAGCGCGACGTCCAGCGCCACCGCGAGCGCACGCGGCACCCGCAGCCCCAGCGTCAGCATGGTCAGGCCAGCCGAGTACGTCGAGAGGTGGTTGGACATCAGGAGCCCGCCGAAGGCCGCGATCAGATACGGGACCGCCATCCACGAGGGCAGCATCCCGTTGATCGCGGCGACCGGGTCGGACGCCTGTGCCAGCGTCCCGTCCCCCGCCGACAGCAGCGAGCCGAGCGAGATCAGCAGCACCAGCGGGATCCCCGCGCCGAACGCCGACGCGGTGATCAGCCTGCCGCCCGGGACGCTCCGCGGCAGATAACGCGCGTAGTCCGCGCCCGCGTTGGCCCAGCCGATGCCCGTACCGGCCGCGATGAAGCCGATGCCCGCGACGACGCCGCTCACCGGGCCCGCCCGCGCGTCCAGCACCTTGTCCCAGTCGACGGTCGCGACGAGGAAGCCCATCACGACCAGGTTCAGGATCCCGAAGGCCACCGTCGCCCACTTGTTGATCCACATGATGGTGGCGTGGCCGAGGCCGCTGATCAGCAGCGTGCAGCCGATGAAGACCAGCAGGCACAGCAGCGTCAGCACCGTGCTCCGCTCCCAGCCGAAGACCCACCGGACCAGGGCGAGCAGCGCGTACGCCGCCGTGGTCGTCGAGATCGTCTCCCAGCCGATCCGGCTGAGCCAGCTTATGAGCGTGGGACCGGCGTTGCCCCGCTGCCCGAAGACCGCGCGGGAGAGCGTGAGGGCGGGCGCGCCGCCCTTCTTGCCCGCCAGGCTGAGCACGCCGACCAGCGCGAAGGAGCCGACCGAGCCGAGCACGGCGACGAGGACCGCCTGCCAGATGTTCAGGCCGCGGAAGGCGACGAGGGTCGCGCCGAGCGGCAGTCCGAGGATCGAGATGTTCGCCGCGAACCAGGTCCAGAACATCTGGCTCGCGTGGCCGTGGCGTTCGCCGTCGGGCACCGGTTCGATGCCCCGGGTCTCGACGGAGCCGACGGCACCGGCTGTGTCGGCCGCGGGGGCCGCGTCGGCCGGGTCCTGGGTTCCCGCTAGCTCGTTCGTCGTCGAATCGGCCATGGCGGAACCTCCTTGCGTGGTGCGGAGGGAGAGGGGTGCGGGTGCGCCGTCGGATCAGCGCAGCGCGAGCAGGCGCTCCGTGAGGGGCTCCAGCTCCAGATCGTTGACGGCGCGGAGGGTGGCGACGGCGTCGGCGGGGAGCGCGCCGAGCCCCGCCACGGAACCGGCGACCGCGCCCGCGATCGCGCCGATCGTGTCGCTGTCGCCGCCGAGGTTCGCGGCGAGCAGCGCGGCGCGCCACGGGTCGCCGTCGGCGACGGCGAGGACCGCGAACGCGGCCGGTACGGACTCCTGGCTCGCCACGCTCGTCCCCACGAGCGAGCACACCAGGTCGAGCGCCTGCTCCTCGGGAACGCCCGCGACCAGCTCGGACGCCCAGGCGATACGGGCCGCGATGTCCGCGCCCGCGACCCAGTGGCCGCGCTCGGCACCGGCCCGCGCGGCGCCGACGGCCGCGGTCACGGCGTCGTCCAGCGTGCCGCCGCCGATCCCCGTGCTGACCGCCGCCGCCACGGCCGCTGCGCCCGCGATGCCGAGCGTCGTGTCATGGGTGACCTGGCACGACTCCACGACGCGGTCGAGGAACGCGGTGCCGGGGTCCCCCGTCTCCCGGACGGGGCAGGCGATGCCGACCGGCGTGACGCGCATGGCCGCGCCGTTCGTCGTGCCGTTGCGCCCGGCCTCCTCGGGCGGCACCCCGCGCGCCACCGCGTCCAGCGCGGCCTTCGTCGAGGGTCCGAGCAGGTCGAGCGAGCCCCGGGCCCGCATCTCCTTCTCCCAGTCGAGGAGTTCGTGGGCGAGCCGCAGCGGGTCGATGTGACCGCCGCCCTCCACCAGCAGCCTGCCGACCAGGACGGCCTGCTCGGTGTCGTCGGTGACGGACCCCGCGGGCATCCCCGCGCTGACGGGGTTGCCGGGCCCGGCGGGCGCGAAGCCGGTGAGCGTGCCGTAGGCCCGCACGACGTCGCGGCGGGACATCACCTGGGTCGGCATGCCGAGCGCGTCGCCCAGGGCGAGCCCGTAGAAGGCGCCCACGGCGCGGTCGAGGGTGGTCGGATCGGTGGTCACGGGTATACCGGCGGTCGTCACTGAAGCTCTCCTCGCCCCGAGCGGACGTGCAGTTGGAACCTGGCGGGGTCGAGAAGGCTCGTCACCTGTTCGACGACGGAGCCGTCGGCGGCCCGGTAGACCTGCGCGAGCCGCAGGAACGGCTCGCCGGGGGAGCGGCGCAGCGTCTCCGCCTCGTCCACCTCCAGGCCCCGCATGGAGACCACGCCCTCGCCGGTGGCGGCGATCCGCCCGGCGGCGAGCAGGGTCCTGTGGAGCGAACCCTCCGTCAGCCCCCGCTCGGGCAGGTCCGCGAGGGCGCCCACGGCGGGCACCCTGCTGTGCTCCAGCGAGACGCCCCGGCCGTCCTCGGCGAGCCGCCGCACCCGGTCGAGCGCGACGAACGCGCCGGACCCGGTGCCCAGCTCGGCGGCCAGCTCCGGGTCGGTCACGGACGCGAAGCGCAGCACCTCCGTGACCAGCTCGGTGGTCTGCCCCTGGAGGGCGCGCGTCCAGCCGAGCCGGTTGTCCAGCGGCGTCCCGTCGAAGGTGACGAACGAGCCGATGCCGGGGTGCGTCGCGATCAGCCCCTGCTCGCCGAGGACCTGGAGGGCCTGCCTCAGCGTCGTACGGCTCACCCCGAAGCGCTCTCTGAGCGCGTGCTCGCCGGGCAGCCGCTCACCGGTGCTGTGCACACCGGCCCTGATCTCGTCGGCGAGCGTGCGGGCGATGCGCTGATGTTTGTGGACCTGCTGATGACCCTGCTTGCGAACCTGTCCAGGCATGTCTGCACTCTAACTGGACAGGACTGGACAGGTCCATAGTCTGCGGGCACTCGTATATTGCCCGTCATGGAGCGCACTCCCGCCGCCGGTACCGGTACGCCCGCCGCGCTCGACGCCCTGTGCGAAGCCATCGAGGCGCACGACCCGGAGCTGCGCGCGTTCGTCGCGGACGCCGAGACGTACGCGCAACGGCGGCGGCGCCTGCGCGGCGAACTGCGCGCCGCCCGCGACCGCTGGCCCCGGGAGGCCGGCCGCCCGCCCCTGTTCGGCGTCCCCGTCGCGGTCAAGGACATCGTGCGGGTCGACGGGCTGCCCACGCGGGGCGGCTCGCGGCTGCCCGCCGGGACGTTCGCGGGGCGGCAGGCGAGCGCCGTGGACCGGCTGCGCCACGCCGGGGCGCTGGTCGCGGGGAAGACCGTGACGGCGGAGTTCGCCATGAGCGCCCCGGGCCCGACGCGCAATCCGCACGACCACGCCCGCACGCCGGGCGGCTCCAGCAGCGGCTCGGCGGCGGCCGTCGCGGCGGGGCTGGTGCCGCTCGCCCTCGGCACGCAGACACTCGGCTCGGTGATCCGCCCGGCGGCGTACTGCGGCGTCGTCGGGTTGAAGCCGACCGTGGGCCGCGTCCCGTACGACGGCGTGATCCCCAACGCGCCGACCCTCGACACCCTCGGCCTCTTCGCCGCCTCCCTCACCATGGCCACGACGGCCGCCGCCGTCCTCTGCGACGGCTGGCGGGCGGGAGGGACCGGCGGGGAGCCGCCCGTCCTCGGCGTCCCCGACGGGCCCTACCTGGACCGCGCGGGCGAGGAGGCCCGTACGGCCTTCGAGCGGCAGGCCGCCGCACTCGCCGCCGCCGGGCTCACCGTGCGCCGCGTGCCCCTCTTCGCGGACTTCGCGCGGACGGCCGACGACGTGACCGTCCTCAACCGCTACGAGGCCGCCCGGAGCCACGCCGACTGGTTCCCCCGGCACGGCGCGCTCTACCGGGAGCGGTCCGCGGCGACCGTCCGCGAGGGCCGGGCACTCAGCCGGGACGCGTACGAACGCGCGCGGAGCCGCCGGACCACCTTCCGGCGGGCCCTGCGGGAGGCGACGGACGCCGCGGGCGTCGACATCTGGCTGAGCCCCGCCGCCACCGGCCCCGCCCCGCGCTCCCTCGACACCACCGGCGACCCGGTGATGTGCCTCCCCTGGAGCTGGGCGGGCTGGCCCGCGCTCTCCCTCCCCGCCGGGCGCGCGGCCGACGGCCTGCCCCTCGGCCTCCAGTGCGCCGCGCGCCCGGGACACGACGAGGCCCTGCTCGCCTGGGCCGGACGGCTCCGCACTAGCCTGACCCCTGATCCGTGACGGGCCCGCGCGGCGGGCCAACCACGCGCGGCACATGGGGGGTTGGGTTGTGGTGAGCGGCGGGGCGGCGGACGGAACGGCCAGGCGCTGGCTGCCGGGCGACCGGATCGACGGGCGCTACGAGGTGACGCGGCTGCTCGGGCGCGGCGGCATGGGAACCGTGCACCAGGTGCGGCACCTGGGCTGGGGGACCGACCTGGCGGTGAAGAGCCCGCTGCCGGAGCTGTTCGCCCGTACCGAGGAGCGGGAGGCGTTCGTCGCCGAGGCCGAGCGCTGGGTGTCGCTGGGCCTCCACCCGCACATCTGCTCCTGCGCCTACGTACGCACGCTCGACGGCGTGCCCCGGATCTTCGCGGAGTACGTGGCCGGGGGCAGCCTGCACGACTGGATCCTCGACGGGCGGCTGTACGAGGGCGAGCCGGACGAGGTACTCGCCCGGGTCCTCGATGTCGCCGTCCAGATCGCCCGGGGCCTCGAACACGCCCACGGGTGCGGGCTGGTGCACCAGGACGTCAAGACCGCCAACGTCCTGGTCGATACCGACGGCACCGTCAAGGTCACCGACTTCGGGATCGCCCGCGCCTTCGCGGAGACCTCCGGGCCCGGGCAGGAGGTCTCCGCGTCCGCGGCAGGCCTCTCCGCGTCCGGCACCAGCGCGTACGCCCCGCACGGCGGGCTGATGACCCGCGAGTACGCCTCGCCCGAGCAACTGGCGGGCGAACCGCTGGGCCGCCGTACGGACATCTACAGCTACGCGGTCTGCGTCCTGGAGCTGTTCACCGGAGGCCGCACCTGGCTGACCGGCTCCGCCGCGGGCGAGGTCCTCGCCGGTCACCTGGCCGGGGACCCGGGCGCCACGGGCGGTCCCGGCGGCCTCGGCGGCGGCGCCGCGCCGCCCCGGATGCCGGAGGGCGTGGCCGAACTCCTCGCCGCGTGCCTGGAGCACGACCCGCGGCGGCGGCCCGGCTCGTCGGCCGAGGCCGCCGAGCGGCTGGCCGAGGTCCACCGGCAGGTCACCGGGCGGCCGTACCCCCGCCCGGCACCGGTCGCGGCGGACCTGCGTGCCGACGAGCTGAACAACCGGGCGCTGTCCCTGATCGACCTGGGCCGCGCCCGGGAGGCGGACGAGGCGTACGCCGAGGCGATGGGGGCCGACCCGCAGCACCCCGAGGCCACCTACAACTCGGGGCTGCGCATGTGGCGGGCCTCGGGCATCACCGACGAGCGGCTGCTCGCCGCGCTCGACACGGTCCACGCCAACTCCGCCGACGCCGACGCCGACACCGGCGCCGAAGTCGCCGTCCCCGCCGATCCGGCCGACGGCGCGTCCTCCGCCGCCGGTGCCGACGTCCCCGGCCGCGTGCGACTGGCCCTCGCCGAGGTGCATCTCGAACGGGGCGACCAGGAGGCGGCGGGCGAACTCCTCGACGCGCTGGCCCGCGAGCGTCCCGACGATCCCGACCTGGGGCGCACCCGCGCGGCCCTCGACCGGGAACGGGCGGCCGTCCGGCACCGCGACTCCGTGCGCGAGGTCCGCTGGGGGCTCGGTGAGGCCAGGAGGCCCGGCCACCCCGACGACGAGACCGCCGTCCGCCTCTCCGCCGACGGGCGGCTCGCCGTCACCGGGAGCCCGGACGGCGCCGTGCGCCTGTGGGACACGGGAGAGGGCCGGTGCGTGCGGGTCTTCGAGGGCCACACCGGGCGCGTCCACAGCGTCGACATCTCGCCGAACGGGCGGTACGTCGTCTCCGCGGGCCGCGACGACACCGTACGGCTGTGGGACGCCGCCTCCGGCACCGTGAGCGACGTCTTCGGGGCCACGGTCTGGTCGCTGCGGCTGAGCCCGCGCGAGCCCGTGGTGGTCTGCTCGATGCCGCACTCCTCCGAGATCCTCGTCGTCGACCTGCAGACGGGCAGGCCGCGCCGGACGATCCAGGACAGGGAGCGCCCCGGGGCGCTGGACCTGAGCCCGGACGGCAGGCTCGTGGTGGCGGGCGGCTGGGCGCAGTCCCCGTCGGCCCGGGTGTGGGACCTGACCGACGGCTCGCTCGTGCGTGAACTCGACGGCGAGGGCGGCAAGGTGGTCGCGAGCGCCTTCACCGCCGACGGCCGGTACCTCGCGACCGCGAAGTGGTTCGGCGTCTCCGAGGTCTGGGACCTCGGCACGGGCCGGTGCGTACGCACCCTGCGGGACCACGACGGGCCGGTCACGGCGGTGGCGCTGAGCGACGACGGCCGGTGGCTGGTGACCGGCGGCGGGCCGACCGACGGCGCCGTCCGGCTGTGGGACCTGCCGCCGGGCAAAGGCCGTTGCGTCCGCACGGCGCGCGGGCACGAGGGCGCGGTGAGCGCCGTGCACCTCGACCCCGGCGCCGGGTTCTTCCTGTCGGCGGGCCAGGACGACGCGCTGCGGACGTGGACCATGCCGGGCGGCCACGTGGCCACGCCCCGGCCGAGCCGCCCCCGCCGCCCCGGCCGGGTCAGCCGCCTGGCCGCCGAGGCCGAGCACCTGGTCGACAGCGCGGAACGGGCCCTGGCCCGGGGCGCCCACGCGAACGCGCTCGCCGCCCTGAAGCGCGCGCGTGCGCTGCCGGGCCACGAGCGCTCGGCGCGGGTCAGGGACGCCTGGCGGGCCCTGGGCCGCGCCCTGCCGCGCACCGGGCCGCGCGGCCACTGGGCGGCGAGCAGCTACGACGGCTTCATCCCCAGCACCACCGAGGTGCACCTGTCCGAGGACGGCACGACCGCGGTCGAGTGCACCTTCGGCAAGGAGGTCGCCGTCCGGGACGTCCGGCGCGGGACCGTACTGCGCAAGCTCGCCGGTCACACCGCGGAGGTGCTCCGGGTGCGGCTCAGCCCGGACGGCGCGCTCGCCCTCTCGGCGGGCCGCGACGGCACCGTACGGCTGTGGCGCACCGGTACGGGCGAGTGCCTGCGCGTCCTGCGGCTCGACCGGACCGGCCGCGAGCACCACGCACGCGACGCCGACTGGCTCCGGTTCACCGCGGACGGCGCCCACGCCCTGGTCGGCGACGCCGCCCGGGGGATCGTGCGCTGGGACCTGGACACCGGGGCGCACGCGCCGACCGGAATCGGGCCGGGCCATCTGGACACGGGCCACCCGGTCGCGCTGGACCACCTCACCGGCGACGGCGCCTCCCTCGCCCGCGCCGTCCCCGACGGCACGGTGCGGGTCTGGGACGTGGCGAGCGGCCGCCGCCTGCGCACGGTCCGCACCGAGGGGTACCCCGGCGCCCTCTGCCTCAGCCCCGACGGCCGTCATCTGCTGACGGCCCACCGGGGCACCCTGCGCCTGCGGAACCTGGCGTCGGGGAACGGCGTACGGGAGTTCGCGCCGAGGGAGGACGACGTACGGGTGCTGCGGATCGGCGCGGACAACCGGTACGCGGTCTCCGGAGGCCTGGACCTGGTGTGCCTGTGGGACCTGGAACGAGGGGAGTGCGTGCGGGTGCTCGACGAGCGGAACGGCGCGGCCTGGCTGGAGGCCACCCCGGACCTGGACTTCGTGCTGAGCGCACCCGACGGGAAGACCGCCAAGCCCGTCACCCTGTGGGAGGTGGACTGGGAACTGTGCTGATCACGAAGTACACCCACGCCTGCGTACGGCTCGAACACGAGGGCCGCGTGCTGGTCGTCGACCCGGGGGTGTGGAGCGAACCGGCCGCCCTGACCGGCGCGGACGCCGTGCTGGTGACGCACGAGCACGCCGACCACATCGACGCCCGGCGCCTGGCCGGGCTCGGCGTCCCGGTCCACGCCCCCGCCGGAGCGGACATCCCGCCGTGGGTGGGGGCGACCGGAGTGTCCTGCGGCGCGGAGTTCACTGCCGGGGGCTTCCGCGTACGGGCGGTCGGCGGCCGTCATGCCCCCGTCCACGAGGGCATGCCGGACTGCGCGAACCTCGGCTACCTCGTGGACGAGGCGGTCTACCACCCCGGGGACGCGCTGCACGTCCCCGACCGGCCGGTCGAGACGCTCCTGGTCCCCGTCCAGGGCTCGTGGATGAAGACGGCGGAGGCGATCGCCTTCGTCCGAGCCGTCGCACCACAGCGGTCGTTCGGCATCCACGACGCCCAGGTCAACGAGCGCGGCCTCGCGAGCGTCCACGGCTGGCTCGCCCAGGAGACCCGCGGCTACCGGTACCTGAGGCCCGGCGAGTCGCTCTGAGCCGGGAGCTACGGGATCCCCGCGGCCCCCGCCACCCCGACCCCCGCGAAGAGGTCGTCCTCGGGGAGGTCCACGGAGACGTGCGTACGGGCCAGGTGGTAGTCCTCCGTGGGCCACACCTCCCGCTCCACGTCCCGGTCGTGGAGCATGAACCCGGCGTGCGGGTCGACCTGGGTGGCGTGGGCGAGCAGTGCCCGGTCCCGTACGGCGAAGTGGTCCGCACACGGCACGCGGGTCGTGGTCTCCAGCGCGGGCGGCCCCTCGGGCAGCTCCGCCAGAACGTCCCGCATCCCGGAGTCGAGCCCGCGCGCCGTCATCCCGTCGTGCAGCGCCTGGAACCACGCGCGGGACAGGGCCTGCTGGTAGTAGAGCTTCAGCGGCTGCCAGGGCGTGCCGGTGCCGGGATGCCGCGCGGCGTCCCCGGCCGCGTCGAACGCCGCCACCGTGACCTCGTGCGTCCTGATGTGGTCGGGGTGCGGATAGCCGCCGGTCTCGTCGTACGTCACGACCACGTGCGGGCGGAACGCGCGGATGAGCGCGACCAGCCGCCCGGCGGACTCCTCGAGCGGCGTGGCCGCGAAGCAGCCGTCCGGCAGCGGCTCGCCCTGCGCGGGCAGCCCGGAGTCGGTGAACCCCAGGAAGCGCTGACGCACGCCCAGGATGTCGCGGGCCGCGGCCATTTCGGCCCGCCGGACGGCGGTCAGGTTCTCCCGGACGCCGGGCCGGTCCATGGCGGGGTTGAGGATGTCGCCGCGCTCGCCGCCCGTACAGGTGACGACCAGGACGTCGGCCCCCTTGGCGGCGTACTTGGCGAGGGTCGCCGCGCCCTTGTTCGACTCGTCGTCGGGGTGGGCGTGGACGCTCATCAGGCGCAGGTTCATGAACACCTTTCGTCGGTCCATTCCGCGAGGCGGCGGAAGAACGTGGTCGTGGCCGGCGGGGGCTCCCCGGGGAGCGCCGCCAGCGGGAAGACGTGGGGCATGTCCTCGTAGACGTCGAGCGTGACGTCCGCTCCCGCCCGCCCGGTCCGTCGTTGGCCTCCAGCGACGGGCCGGGGAGCGTCAGATCGGTCAGCGGGGACACGGCGACGGCCCCGGCGGGGAGCGGCTCCCCGGCCCCGGCCTCCCGGAGCGCGAGCAGCGCCGAGAGCACGAGTGTGCCGCCCGCCGATTCCCCGAACAGGACCGTCCGGGACGGCGGAACGCCCTGGGCGCGCAGATGGCGGAGGACGGCGAGGACGTCGTCGAGCGCGGCGGGGAAGGGGCGCGCGGGGGCGAGCCGGTAGTCCACCCGGAACACCGGGCGGCCGGCGGCGCGTGACAGCCGGTGGGCCAGGGCCCGTTCGGCCCGGGGCTCGGTGTGCGCGAACCCGCCGCCGTGCGCGTACAGCAGGGCGCCCGCCTCGGAGACCGTACGCCCGGAGGCGTCGACCCACTGCCCGGGCGCCCCGTCGGCGGGCGGCGGCGTCGCCGGGGGCGGCGGGGATGTGCAAGAGGGCTCCTTCTGCCGGGTGTTGCGGGGCGGTGTGCGTGCGGAACGAGGAAAAGATTAGGTCAGACCTAAAAATATGTCGAGCGACTTCTTAGGTCGGGCCTCGCTAGGGTGGGCCGCATGACCCAGGGACTCCGCGCGCTCAAGAAGCAGCAGACGCGTCAGGCGATCTCCGACACCGCGACCCGGCTCTTCCTGGAGCGCGGCTTCGAAGCGGTGACGATCACCGAGATCGCGGCGGCCGCGCAGGTCTCCAAGATGACCGTCACCAACTACTTCCCCCGCAAGGAAGACCTCGCCCTCGACCACCACGAGGAGTTCGCCGCCTGTCTGGCCCGCACCGTGGCCTCCCGCCGTACGGGCGAGTCCGCGCTCGACGCGCTGCGCCGCGCGTTCCGGGCGGCGGTCGAGCGGCGCGACCCCCTCGTCGGCTTCACCGGCGCCCCCTTCGCCCGGATGGTCACCGAGAGCCCCACCCTGACCGCCCGGCTGCGCGACCTGCACGACCGGCGCGAGGACGCCCTGGCCGAGGTCCTCGCCGCCGACACCGGGGCCACGCCGGGCGATCTCACGCCGCGCGCCGCCGCGGCCCAGCTCGCCACGGCCCACCGCACCCTGTTCCAGCACGCCGTGGACCTGACCCTGAAGGGGTTCGGCGACCGGAAGGCGGCAGCCGCCCTCAACCGGGCCGCCCAGCAGGTCTTCGGCCTCCTCGAAGGCCCCCTGGCCGGCTACGCGGTCCGCTGACGCTCCCTCAGGCCGTGACGAGGCCGACGACCAGGTTGATGGCGCAGGCCAGGATGCTCGTGCCGAAGACGTACGCCAGGAGCGTGTGGCGCAGCACGATCGCGCGGATCATGCCGAGGTCGTAGCTGAAGGAGAAGAGGTCCCGGTACGTGGGCGGCTCGTCCGAGTTGAAGTCGATCCCGCCCCCGCCCCCCATCGGCCACAGCACGGCCCGGCCCGGGGCCGCGCCGACCGCGGCTCCGAGACCCACCGCCCCGGCGAGCCGGGGCACGGCATCCAGGGGCAGCAGGGCCCTCATGGGGCCCGAGAGCAGTCGTGAGGTCACCGTCCGGCGCGCCGGGAGGCGGGGAGAAGGGGAGTGTACGTTCGTACGCTCTGGTCGTAGGATCCCCCGCATGACCACTGAGACACCGGTCCGGCCCGGCCGGGCGGAGCGGCACGCCCGGGTGGCCGTCGCGGCGCTGTTCTTCACGAACGGCGCCCTGTTCGCGAACCTGCTCCCGAGGTATCCGCAGATCAAGGCGGACCTCGGCCTCGCGAACGCGACGTACGGGCTCGCCGTCGCGGCCTTCCCCACGGGTGCGATAGCGGCGGGGCTGGCGGCCGGGGTCGTCATCCGCCGCCTCGGCTCGGCGCGCGCTGCCGTGGCGGGCACGCTGCTGACCGGCGCGGGGATCGTCGTGGCCGGGTTCGCGGGCTCGGCGGCCCTGTTCGCGGCGGCGCTGCTGGTGGCCGGGGCGATGGACGCGATCACCGATGTCGCGCAGAACGCCCACGGGCTGCGCGTCCAGCGCCGTTACGGGCGCTCCATCATCAACTCCCTCCACGCCATCTGGTCCGTCGGCGCCGTCACCGGCGGAGCGATGGCCGCGGCGGCCATCGCCCTCGACGTCCCGCCGGGGTGGCATCTGACGGTCTCCGGCGTGGTGTTCGCGAGCGCCGCGTGCGTCGCGCTGCGGTTCTGCCTGCCGGGGCCGGACGGGGAGGACGAGCCGACGCCGGAGACGCCGAGCACGCCGGAGACGCCGGAGACGGGCGCCTCGCCGGGGGTCTCCCCGGGCGCGGGCAGGCGTACCGCGTACGTGCTGGGGGTGCTCGTCCTCCTCTCCATCGCGGGAACCCTCGTCGAGGACGCGGGCAACTCCTGGGCCACCCTCTATCTCTCCGACTCGCTGCACGCCCCGGCGACCCTCGCGGCGTCCGGCTATATCGCCCTGGTGGGCGCCCAGTTCGTCGGCCGGATCCTCGGGGACCGGCTCGTGGACCGCTTCGGCCAGCGTGCCGTGGCCCGCGCCGGGGGCCTCGTCGTCGCGGCCGGGATGGGCCTGGCGCTGGCCCTTCCCACGGTGCCCGGAACGGTCCTCGGCTTCGCCGCCGCCGGGCTCGGCGTCGCGACGCTGGTCCCGGCGGCGATGCACGAGGCCGACGAACTGCCCGGGCTCAAGCCCGGTTCGGGCCTCGCGATCGTCTCCTGGCTGATGCGGCTGGGCTTCCTCCTCTCGCCGCCGTTCGTCGGCATGGTCGCCGACGCGGCCGGGCTCAGGACGGGCCTGCTGGTGGTCCCCGCCGCCGGACTTCTCGCGATCCTGTGCGCGGGGGTGCTCCAGCCGAAGCGCCGGTGAGCCGTACGCCCGCGAGCCCGTATGTCCGCGAGGCCGTGTGCCCGAGGAGCCGTACGTCCGTACGTTCGCGTGCGCGCGGCTACGATCGCCCCATGCCGACGGAACGCCTCTCGCAGGCCCCCCGCCTCCGCGCCGCGGCGCGCGTCCGCTGAGGCCGTCCGCGATGGCCACCGGACACACGGACCCGCAGCGCCGTGACCGCATCATCGACGCCACCCTCGACCTGATCGCGGAGGAGGGGCTCGCGCGCGTCTCCCACCGCAGGATCGCCACGCGCGCGGGGGTGCCGCTGGGCTCGATGACGTACCACTTCGGCGGCATCGACGAGCTGGTCAGGGAGGCCTTCCGCCGGTTCACGGATCACATGGTCGCCGTCTTCGACGCGCACCTCGCCGCACCGGCCGACCGTGACGAGGCCCGCGAGGCGGTGGCCGACCTCGTGCACCTGCTCTCCGAGGACAGCCAGCGCGACCTCGTCCTCACCCAGGAGCTGTACACCCTGGCCGCCCGCAAGCCCTCCTTCCGGGAGCTGACCCAGGAGTGGATGCGCCGCAGCCGGGTGCATCTCGGCAAGCACTTCGACCCGCACACCGCCCGCCAGCTCGACGCCCTCATCGAGGGGCTCACCCTGCACCGGGCGCTGGCCGACGAGCCTCATGACCGCGCCCTGACCGTCGAGGCCATCGCCCGTATCACGGCGTGAGGGCGACACCACGAGCGCCGAAACGTACAAGGCCGCCGCCCCCTCCTCCTGCCAGCATCGGGGGCATGAACAGCGCACTCTTCCCCAAGCTGCTCGTGTCCGACGCGGACGCGGCGATCGACTTCTACACCGAGGCGCTGGGGGCCGATGTGGCCCTCCGCGTCGCCGGTGACGACGGCATGGTGCACCACGCCGAACTCACCGTGGGAGGGGCGACCCTCGCCCTGGCGCAGAGCGTCGAGGAGTGGGGGTGGCACGACCCCGTCTCGCTGGGCGGCTCGCCCGTCCTCCTCACGCTCGACGCGGCCGACCCGGACGCGGCGGCCCGGCGCATGGTGGACCTGGGCGCCGAACTCGTGATCCCCGTCGAGAACCGGCCGTACGGCAAACGGCAGGGCCGGGTGAAGGACCCGTTCGGGCACCTGTGGGTGGTCAGCGGCGCCCTTCGCTGAACGCGGTACGGGGTGCCGGGCGCGGCACACGGAGCGCGGGGTACGGGGCACGGGCCCGCCGTCACCCGGACGGGCCGCGCCCGGTGGTGCCCGTGCCGTCCGCCGCGCGAGAGTGGGGCGGGCCCGTGCCCCCCGTCCGCCGTCCGCCGTCCGCGAGGGAGAACCGATGCCCCGGAACGACCACTCCAGGCCCGCGGAACCGGGGATCGCCGAGGCCAACGAGGCGGTGAAGCGGCGGTTCCCGTTCGAGGACACCCGGGATCTCGACGACGCGCGGCGCGGCTTCCTGGGCACCACCTCCGACGGCGCGATCCTCGGCGCCGACGGCCGCGTGGTGTGGGACCTGGAGGCATACGGGTTCCTGGAGCGGGACTGCCCGCAGACGGCCAACCCGAGCCTGTGGCGGCAGAGCCGGATGGCCGCCGACCACGGCCTGTTCGAGGTGGTCGAGGGCATCTACCAGGTGCGCGGCTTCGACCTGTCGAACATGACGGTGGTCGAGGGCGAGCGGGGCGTCCTGGTGATCGACCCGCTGATCTCCGCCGAGACCGCCGCCGCCGCCCTCGCCCTCTACCGGAGCCACCGCGGCGACCGGCCCGTCACGGGCGTCCTCTACACCCACAGCCACGTCGACCACTTCGGCGGCGTCAAGGGCGTCGTGTCCGCGGACGAGGTCGCGGCGGGCGTCCCGGTCCTCGCGCCGGAGGGCTTTCTGGACCACGCCGTCAGCGAGAACGTCTACGCCGGTACGGCCATGGCGCGCCGCGCGGCGTACATGTACGGGGCCGCGCTGCCCAAGGGCGAGCGGGGGCAGATCGGCACCGGCCTGGGCCAGACCACCTCGACCGGCACGGTCGGGCTGATCCCGCCGACGCGGGACGTCGTCCGCACCGGGCAGGAGGAGACCGTCGACGGCATCCGGATGGTCTTCCAGCTCACGCCCGGCACCGAGGCCCCCGCGGAGCTGAACATCCACTTCCCCGGCCACGCGGCACTGTGCGTGGCGGAGAACGCGACCCACAACCTCCACAACCTGCTCACCCTGCGCGGCGCCGAGGTCCGCGACCCCCGCGTCTGGGCCCGCTATCTGACGGAGGCCGTGCAGCTCTTCGGCGCGGCCTCGGACGTCGCGTTCGCCTCGCACCACTGGCCCGTGTGGGGCCGGGAGCGGGTGCTGGCCTTCCTGTCCGAGCAGCGCGACCTGTACGCGTATCTCCACGACCAGACGCTGCGCATGCTCAACGAGGGCCTCACGTCGCTGGAGATCGCCGAGCGGATGGAGCTGCCCCCGGCCCTGGAGCGGTCCTGGCACACCCACGGCTACTACGGCTCCGTCAGCCACAACACGAAGGCCGTGTACCAGCGTTACATGGGCTGGTTCGACGGCAATCCCGCGCACCTGTGGGAGCACCCGCCCGTCGAGGCCGCCGAGCGGTACGTGGCGTGCATGGGCGGGGCCGAGGAGGTGCTGCGTCACGCCCACGCCTCGTACGCCAGGGGCGACTTCCGCTGGGTGGCCCAGCTCGTCCACCACGTCCTGTTCGCCGACCCCGGCAACGCCGAGGCCCGCGCCCTGCAGGCGGACGCGCTGGAACAGCTCGGATACGGCTGCGAGAACGGGCCCTGGCGGAACTTCTACCTCACCGGGGCGCTGGAGCTGCGCCACGGCCCGGTCGGCACCCCCACCGCCACCGCCTCCCCGGACTTCCTGGGCGCCCTGACCCTCGACCAGTTGTGCGACGCCCTCGCCGTGCGGGTGGACGGGCCGCGGAGCTGGCACGCCGACCTCACGGTCCGCTGGAACCTCCCGGACGGCGAGCCCCTCACCCTCCGCCTCTTCAACGGCGTCCTCACCCACCTCACCGGCACGGGGCCCGCCGTGGCCCCGCCGGACGTCGAGATCACCGGCGGCGAGGCCGACCTGCGCGCCGTCCTGCTCGGCACCCTGCCGCCCGAGGACCTCGCCGGGCGCGCGGGCGTGACCGTCTCCGGCGACCCCGGGAAGCTGGCCGCCCTCCTCGGCCATCTCTCCACGCCCGACCCGGACTTCGCGATCGTCACTCCCTGACCCGCCGCGCGTTCTGCTATGTTCTCGGGCATGTTCCTCCCCCGTGCATAGGAGCCGGTGCCGCCCACGCCCACCGGGCGTGGCCCTCGCCGACCCCCGCACGCGCGCGGCGTCGCCCGTCCGGCGCCGCCTCCTCCCGGGAACACCCTCATGCCTTCACCCCGCCCCGCGGCGCCCTCGTACGCCGCCGTGCTGCGCACCCCCTCCGCCTGCCGTACGTTCGGCGCGGCCCTGCTGGGCCGGCTGTCCTACGGCATGGTCCCGCTCTCGCTGATCCTCGCCGCCAAGGACGTCACCGGCTCGTACGCCTCTGCGGGCGGCGTCATGGCCGCGTTCGGGGCGACGGCCGTCCTCCTCTCCCCGGCGCGCGCGGCGCTGATCGACCGCCATGGGCCGCGCCGCGCGCTGCCGCCCATGGCCGCCGTGTACGCGGCGCTGCTGGTGGTGCTCGCTCTCGCGACGTCCGGCCGGGGCCTGCCCGCGCTCCCGCTGGCCCTCCTCGCCGGGGCCGCCGGTTCCTGCGCCCCGCCGCTCGGCCCCGTGATGCGCTCCCTGTGGAGCGTCCTCGTCCCCGAACGCGACCTGCTCCGGCGCGCGTACAGCCTGGACGGGGTCGCCGAGGAGCTGCTTCTCGTGACCGGGCCGCTCCTGGTCGGCCTGCTGGTGAGGTTCTCCCCGCCCTCGGCGGGCCTCGCCGTGAGCGCCGTTCTCGTGCTGACCGGGGCGCTCGCCCTGGCCACGGCCCCGGCGGTCCGCGAGCAGTACGGCCGTAAAAATCACGGCCGAAAAGCGGGCGAGGAGGAGCCCGGGCCTGCGCTCGGCGGGGCCGGGCTGGCGCGCGCGGTCACCGCCGCCGCGGGCGTGGGCATGAGCCTCGGGGCGCTCGACCTCCTCGTGATCGCCTTCGCCGACGCACACCACGCCCCCGGCACGGTGCCCTGGGCCCTGGCGGCGCTCTCCGCGGGCAGCGCCGTGGGTGGGCTCGTGCACGGCGCCGTCCCGTGGCGCCTCGGCAGCGCGGCACGGCTCCCCCTGCTGGCCGCCGCCCTCGGGCTCGTCCTGGCCGTGGCCGGACTCTCGCCCGGCCCGTACGCGCTCATCGGCTGGACGGCGGCAGCCGGGCTCTTCGTCGCCCCGGCGATCACGACGGCGTATCTCCTCGCCGACGAGTCCGCGCCGCCGCACGCCCGTACCCGGGCCGGGGCCTGGGTCAACACCGCGCTCAACGCCGGTACGTCCGCGGCGACGGCCGCCGTCGGCCACGCGGTGGGCCACCTGCCCCTGCCGCTCTGCTTCGCCCTGGCCGCCGCGCCGCCCGTACTGTCCGCGGGGGCGGCGCTGTTCATTCCGCGCGGGCGCGACGGAAATTTCCCGCCCGAATTCTCAGTCGTCCAGGGGGCCGTGCCATCCGGGGTCGAAACCGAACTTCGCTGATCCGTTCTCCGGTGCGTCCGGGAGATTCATCATCGGTTCCCGTCTCTGGGGGAAATGTGCCTGGATCGTGAAGAAACCGCAGGTCAGGCGCGGAGTCCGGGAACACTCTGCTTGAAGGGGAGGCGGTTCATCAAGGATGATTCCGCCATCGCTGTGATCACAGTGAACGATCGATGGAGAGAACCGCACCATGCAGTTGCGTGATATCGAAATATTCCTGACCCTGGCGGAGGAACTGCACTTCGGCCGCACCGCGGAACGCCTGGGCATGGCCCAGGCGTCGGTGAGCCAGTCCATCGCCAAGCAGGAGCGCGGCATCGGTGCCCTGCTCTTCGAACGCACCAGCAGGACGGTGCGGCTCACCGACGTGGGCCGCCGGCTCCGCGACGATCTCCAGCCGATCCCCGGGGCGCTGCGGCGCAGCCTGGACCGGGCGACCCGGGCCGCGCGCGGCGGCACGGCCGTGCTGCGGGTGGGCATGATCGGGGAGAACGCCCACGATCTCCTGCCCTTCTGGGAGGCGTTCCGCGCGCGCCATCCCCAGTGGCGGCTGAGCGTCCGGCTCAGCCCGTTCGTCCGGCCCTTCGAGCCGCTGCGGCGCGGCGACATCGACGTACTCGTCGCGTGGCTGCCCGTCGAGGAGCCCGACCTGAGCGTCGGGCCGGTGATCTGCACCGAGCCCATGGTCGCGATGGTCTCGGCGCGGCATCCGCTCGTGGCCGACAAGTACGTGTCGATGGAGACGTTCGGCGATCACGGGCTGTTCGGGGCCGGTGCCGCGCAGCCCGCGTACTGGGAGGACGCCTACAGCCCGTTCGCCACGCCCTCGGGCCGCCCGATCGAACGCGTGCACACGGTCACCGCCTGCGAGGAGGTGCCCACGATCGTCGCCACGTCCGACGCCATCGACCTCACCAGCGCCCACGCGGCCCGCTACGCAGCCCGCCCCGACATCGCCTATCTTCCCGTCACCGACTCCCACCTGCTCCGATGGGGCCTGGTGTGGCGGTCGGACGCCGAGTCCGAGACCGTCCGGGCGCTCGCCCGAGTGGTCCGTGACATGGGCACCCTCGCGCTGAGCTGAGCTGAGCTGAGCGGAACGGCGGAACGGCGGAACGGCTGAGCGGCGGCCCGTACGGCACGGGGAGCGCCGTACGGACCACCGGGGGAGAGGGCCGGTCAGCCCGTGACCCCGTTCAGCAGCGGCAGGTACCCGTCACGGTGCCCGGCCTTGTTGGGGTGGTACGACTCGTCGAGGTCGCTCCACTCCAGGCTCGTCACCCAGGCGTCGCCGTCGGAGCAGATCGTGTGCGGATCGAAGGCCTCGCGCGGGTCGACGTAGGTGAACCCGGCCTTCTTCGCCTGCTCGGACGTGACCGAGGCGAGGGTGTCGGCGGCCGAGTTGAGCGCCGACCGCTCGGCGTCGCTGAGGCCGAGGATGCCGCAGCTACCGCCGATCGTGTAGAGCCGCGGATAGCCCATCACCACGACCTTGGCGTTCGGCGCCTTCGCCTTCATCGCCGCGTACGTGCCGGCCAGCGCGCCCGGCAGCTTGCCGGTGGCCGCGGCCTTGGCGGCCTCGACCCCGGCGATGCAGTCCTTGTCGTCGGCGGTGAGGATGCAGTTCTTCAGCACGTCGACGAAGCCGACGTCGTTGCCGCCGACCTGCACCGTCGCCAGCGTGGTGTCCGCGGTGAGCTGCGGCACCTGCTGGCTCTGCACCTCGGCGGTGGTCGCGCCGGAGCACGAGGCCTCCACGAAGGCGTACGAGGAGTGCTGCTGCGCCCAGAGGCGGGAGTACGTCGACGGGCCGCGGCGGCACGGGGCGTCGGGGTTGTCGTACTCGCCGGTGCCGGGCGCCGTGGCGTACGAGTCGCCGAGCGCCACGTACTTGCCCGCGGCGGCGGGCTTCCCGCCGTCGTCGGCGGCCTGGGCGCCGGGCGCCGCCGTGAACGCGAGGCAGACGGAGGCGAACGTGAGGGAGAGGGCCGTGAGGGATCTTCGGGCGCGTAAGGCTCGTGAAGAGCGCATTCCTGACTCCTGGTGAGGTGAGGAAGGGGAGGTGGAGGGCTGTCGATGCGCGTAGACACGTGGGTACGCGAAACGACAGCCCCCTCGGGGGCGAACTACGGGGGGTGTCTCAGCCCTGGACTTCCGCGATCATCGCGCGGGCGGTGCCCTCGGCCTGGTCGTACCGCTCGGGGTACGCGGAGCGCTGGACGCTCTGGGCCAGCTCGCCCGCGGTGTAGCCCGGGTTGTTGGCGTCGTTCGGGATGGCCTGGTCCAGGAACGCGTGGGTCGCGTGGACCGGGTCCATGCACTGCTCCGGGGTGCCCCAGCCCTGGCTCGGGCGCTGCTGGAAGACCCCGAGCGAGTCGCGGTCGCCGCAGTTGAGGTTGTTCATGTGGGACTCCACCCAGCCCGCCTCGAACGCGGCGAGCAGCACCTTCTCGGTGACGCCGCGCTCGGTGGCGATGCGGTGGACGGTCTGGGTGATGCTGAGGTCGCGGTCCGGCGGGACGGCGCAGCGGGAGTCGAGGATCTCGGCGTTGGCGCGGTGACGGGAGTCGTCGGGGCTCCCGGCGGACGCGGTGTTCGCGAACGCCGTCCCGGCCGTCACATTGCCCGCGAGCAGGACACCGGCGACGACACCGATGGCCGTACGGGTGACCGTCTTGCGGGACTGGGAGCGGGAGCGGGATCTCGGCTCTCTCGGCAGGCTCGACACAGGAACATCTCCTTCCAGCTCCCGCCTCAGACCGCTGAGACGGGGGCCAAGTGGGGGGTGGGGCGTGTCAATTCAGCGGACCGTAATGGAGTTGACGTGAGCGCGTCAATCACCTCGTGCGTACGGGGTCCCGGATACCCGGGTGAGTGCGCGGCGCGAATCATCGGACGGGTTCTGCTTTCGCCGTCAGGGGATCCAGGTATTCACGAGGAGCGCGCGCGGGGCAAGACCGCGTGGGTGAATTCCCGGCATGGGGTGGCGCACCAGAGCGGGAACGCGGAGAGTGGGTCTCCGGTCCATACCTCTGAAGGCCGTGCGTGCTTAACCTCCGCGCGTCGGCGCACACGACTTCTGACTTCGGAGGCAGTCGATGCGCCTATTCCACGGCTCCGCCCCGCATTTCCGGAAAGCGGGCCCGTTCGCCGCGCTCGCTCTCGCGGCCCTCGCCCTCGCTCCCTCCGCCGCCCCGGCAGCCCGCGCGGAACGGACCGTTCACGGGTCCCGCGCCACCGCCGAAGGCCGCTGCCCGGACCGCGTACGGGAGCCATGGGGGCCACGGACGCCACGGGTGCCCGGCGCCGAACACCTGCGCGTGGCCTGCCTCGACGAGCTGACCACGGCGGGCACGGTCGCCTCGGGCCACACCGACCCCGCCGACTGGGCGGGGCTGACGCCGGAGGGGCTGCCGGTGCCGCGCGGCGTGCCCGGCGTCCAGATCGACGGCTGGTTTCCCGACACTTCCACGACCAATGGCACTCACGGCTGGGACCACGCCGCCCAGTTCGTCATCCGCGCTGTACGACGGGGGGGGGGACTGGGAGGGCGCGCTCTGGCGCACCGACGGCCCCACGCAGCTCGACTTCCTGCCCCGGGCGCTGCGCCACTACCCGGTGTACGCCGCGGGCACCCCGGACTGCGACGCGGACTACGCCCACGGCTCACGTCCCGCGCGGGTCAGGCGGGCGGTGGAGAAGGTCGCGCTCACCGGGCGGATCGGCAAGCCGCTGATCACGCTGCACGGGACGCTCGACGTCCTGCTGCCGATCCGTCAGGACTCCGATGTCTACGCCGGCATGGTGCGCGGCGGCGACCGCGGCGGACTGCACCGCTACTACCGGATCGAGGGCGGCACCCACACCGACTCCCAGTTCGACACGTTCCCGGAACGGCTCCGGCCGCTGACGCCCTGTCACCGCACCGCCTTCGCCGCGCTGGAGCGCTGGAGCGCTGGAGCGCCTCGGATCACCGCCTGCCCGCGTCCCGTACGGTCGCGCGGCCCGCCGGGGCGGACTCCGCGTATCTGCTGGACAACTGTCCTCTGGGCGGCCGGAAGAGGTCGGTGGAGTGTAGCGAAATTATTCATTCCGTTACCTCGACCGATGAGCTATGAATGCGCATTCATGTGGACCATGAATGCGCATTCAATACGGGCATGCTCCGGGTGATTTCGGAAATTTTGCTGCGATCTTGATAATCCGTGTTGCGACCGGGTTAAGTCCCGTCGCGAGTGCCGCGATCCGGATGGAACCGGGCAATCCCAGACGTCGCTTCAACTTCTTGTTGAGGGGGTCGTGTCAATCGCCGTACTCCGTAGTACGATCGCCGCGACTCGCCCTGGAACGCCTTACCCCCCACCCTTGAGGCGCTTGATTCATGGCAGTGCACTCCCTTTTCCGCTGTCCGTGCCCGGTTGCGCGTGCGCCTGCGCGCATATCGCAAAGGGAGCGGCTGCCGTTGTTTCTTGGATATTCAACTTCATGCGCCTCCATGTCCCCTGGAGTGTTCACATGCGTATGCCCCACGCCGGTACCGACGGGGGTACGTCCGCGATGACGGACCTCGTCCTGGCGGTGCACCCGTTCGGCGTCGCGTCGGCCCGGTTCACCGCCGCCGCCTCCCGCGCGGGCGGCCTGGGAGTCCTCGACCTCACCGCCGGAGGGCGGGCGGCCCGCGAGCAGTCGGAGCGGGCCGCCGAGTGGTCGCGTGCCGGGTTCGGTTTACGGCTGGCCGAGGCCGGGCCCGCCCTCCCCGACCGCGCCCACACCGTCGTACTGGCCCACGGCGCCACGGCGACCGCCGCCGACTTCCCCGGGCGGCGCGTCCTCGCCGAGGTGACCAGCGGCGCCGAGGCCCGGGCCGCCGTGGCGGCCGGGGCCCACGGGCTGATCGCCCGGGGCCACGAAGCGGGCGGCCCCTGCGGCGAGTTGAGCACCTTCGTGCTGACGCAGCGGCTGCTCGCGGACGAGGGCGGCGGACTGCCCGTATGGGCCTGCGGCGGCATCGGCCCGGACACCGCGGCGGCGGCCGTTGCCGGAGGAGCCGCCGGAGTGGTGCTCGACACCCAGACCGCGCTGCTCGCCGAGGCGGAACTCCCCGCCGAGATCACCGCCGTGCTCGGCGGCCTCGACGGCTCGGAGACCACTGTCACCGACGGCCGCCGGGCCCTGCGGCGCCGCGCGCCCGGCCCGGGCGGCCTCCCCGGCGCAGACGGCGTCCCCGGTACGGGCGCTGCTCCCGCTCCGGGCCGTGCGCCCGGCCCCGGCAGCGGCGGCGAACCGCTGGAGGCCGGCCAGGACGCGTTTCTCGCCGCTCGCTTCCAGCGGCGATGGGGCACGGTCGGTGGCGCCGTGCGCGGCGTGCGCGAGGCCGTGACCGGCGCGCTCGCCGCCGACGTGCCCGTGCTCGGCCCCGGCGGCGCGGGCAGCCGCGCGCTCGGGACCGAACTCCCCGTCGCCCAGGGGCCGATGACCCGGGTCAGCGACCAGGCCGCGTTCGCCGCCGCGGTGGCGGCCGAGGGCGGTCACCCGTTCATCGCGCTCGCCCTGTCCGGCGCCGAGCGGACCCGCGCCGTCCTGGAGGGGACCCGGGCGGCGCTGGGCGACGCGCCCTGGGGCGTCGGCGTCCTCGGCTTCGCCGCCGAGGAGGTCAAGGAGGCCCAGTTGGAGGTCATCCGGGACGTACGCCCCTCGCACGCGATCATCGCCGGAGGCCGCCCCGCACAGGCCGCGGCGCTGGAGGCGGCGGGCATCTCGACCTTCCTGCACGTGCCCTCGCCCGGGCTGCTGGGCCAGTTCCTGGAGGCGGGCGCGCGGAAGTTCGTCTTCGAGGGCTCCGAGTGCGGCGGCCACGTCGGGCCACGCGCCAGCTTCCCGCTGTGGCAGGCCCAGCTCGACGTGGTGGCGGACTTCCTCGCCGACTCGGGAGAGGACGCGGGCGCACTCCAGCTCCTCTTCGCCGGGGGCGTGCACGACGCGCGTTCCGCCGCCATGGTCGCGGCGATGACCGCGCCGCCGGCCGCGCGCGGCGTCGCCGTCGGCGTCCTCATGGGCACCGCCTACCTCTTCACCGAGGAGGCCGTCGCCGCGGGCGCCGTACAGCCGCTCTTCCAGCGGCAGATGCTCGACGCCGGGACCACCGCGCTCCTGGAGACGGCGCCGGGCCACGTCACCCGCTGCGTGCCCAGCCCCTTCACCGAGGAGTTCGCGGCGCTCAAGGCGGAGCTGCGGGCCGACGCCGTGCCCGACCGGGACGCGTGGGAGCGGCTGGAGCGGCTCAACGTCGGCAGGCTGCGGCTCGCCAGCAAGGGCATCGAACGCGTCGGCGACGCGCTGCGCGACGTCGGCGAGGAACGCCAGCTCGCCGAGGGCATGTTCATGGCCGGTCAGGTCGCCGTGCTGCGCTCCGAGGTGACCACCGTCGCCGCGCTCCACACCTCGGTCACCGCCGGGGCGGGGGACTTCCTCGACGCGCGCCGGGCCGACCTCGGCATCGGCCCCGGCCCCGGCTCCGGTCTCGGCTCCGGACTCGGCCTCGGGTTCGGCGAGGAGGCCCCGGCCCCGGCTCCCGAACCGCTCGACATCGCCGTCGTCGGCATGGCCTGCGCCTTCCCCCAGTCGCCCGACCTCGCGTCCTTCTGGGGGCACGTGCTCTCCGGCACCGACGCCGTCACCGAGGTGCCCGCCTCCCGCTGGGACCCCGCCGTCCACTACGCGGAGGACGGCGCGGGGGAGCGCACCCCCTCGCGGTGGGGCGGCTTCCTCCCCGAGATCCCCTTCGAACCGCTCGACTACGGCATCCCGCCCGCCTCGCTGCCCAGCGTCGAGCCCGTCCAGCTCCTCTCCCTCGAAGTCGCGCGCCGGGCGCTCGACGACGCCGGGTACGCGGAGCGGCCGTTCGCCCGCGACCGTACGTCCGTGGTGTTCGGCGCCGAGGCGGGCAGTGACCTGTCGAACGCCATGACGCTGCGCACCGTCCTGCCCTCCTACCTCGGGCAGCTCCCGCCCGCCCTGGACGCGCAGCTCCCGCACCTCACCGAGGACTCCTTCCCCGGCATCCTCGCCAACGTCATCGCCGGGCGCATCGCCAACCGGCTCGACCTCGGCGGCGCCAACTACACGGTCGACGCGGCCTGCGCCTCCTCCCTCACCGCCGTCGACGTCGCCTGCAAGGAACTGACGGCGGGCACCAGCGAGATGGTGCTGTGCGGCGGCGCCGACCTGCACAACGGCATCAACGACTACCTGCTCTTCGCCTCGGCCCACGCCCTGTCCCCCTCGGGCCGTTCCGCGCCCTTCGACCGTTCCGGGGACGGCATCGCGCTCGGCGAGGGCATCGCCTGCGTCGTCCTCAAGCGCCTCGCCGACGCCGAGCGCGACGGCGACCGGGTCTACGCCGTCATCAAGGGCGTCGGCAGCTCCAGCGACGGGCGCGCCCTCGGCCTCACCGCGCCCCGCGCGGAGGGCCAGCACAGGGCGCTCACCCGCGCGTACCGCAACGCGGGGATCTCCCCGGCGGAGGTCGGCGTCGTCGAGGCGCACGGCACCGGGACCGTCGTCGGCGACCGCACCGAACTGGGCGCCCTCACCGAGGTGTTCGCGCAGGCCGGGGCCGAGCCCGGGGGCTGCGCGCTGGGCTCGGTGAAGTCCCAGATCGGCCACACCAAGTGCGCCGCGGGCCTCGCCGGGCTGATCAAGACCACGCTCGCCCTCCACCACGGCGTCAAGCCGCCCACGCTGCACCTGCGGCAGCCCAACCCCGCCTGGGACGAGGAGACCAGCCCCTTCGCGTTCCACACCCGGGCCCGGCCCTGGACGGCGCCGCGCGCCGAACGCGTCGCCGGGGTCAGCGCCTTCGGCTTCGGCGGCACCAACTTCCACGTCGTGCTGCGCGCCCACGACGACGGCGCGCCGCCCGCGCACGGCCGCGACGCGTGGCCCACCGAGCTGTTCACCTTCCGCGGCGCCGACCACGAGGCCGCGGCCAGGACGGCGCGGGAGCTGCTCGCACTGGCCGAGGCGGACGGTTCGGCGTTCCGCCCGCCTCGGCTGCGGGACCTCGCGCTGGCCGCCTCCCGCCGCGCCGACGACGCGGCCGTACGGGGCCTGCCCACCCGGATCGCCGTCCTGGCCTCCTCGGTGCCGGAGCTGGCCGGGGCGCTGCGCCGGGCCGTCGAGGGCGAACACGCCCCCGACGACGGGATCCACCTCGCGGACGCCGCCGCCGAACCCGGCGAGGTCGCCTTCCTCTTCCCCGGCCAGGGCAGCCAGCGCCCCGGCATGCTCGCCGAGCTGTTCGTCACCTTCCCCGAGCTCCAGCGCTATCTGCGCCTCGACCGCGCCGCCGCCGGGGCCCTCTTCCCGCCCACCGCCTTCGACGAGGCGGGGCGGCGCGCCCAGGCCGGCCG
This sequence comes from Streptomyces albiaxialis, assembly GCF_039530985.1. Classification (NCBI taxonomy): domain Bacteria; kingdom Bacillati; phylum Actinomycetota; class Actinomycetes; order Kitasatosporales; family Streptomycetaceae; genus Streptomyces; species Streptomyces albiaxialis. The sequence continues at coordinate 465,391 of NZ_BAAAPE010000005.1, read as the reverse complement.
CGTCACCGACACCCGCGTCGCCCAGCCCGCGCTCGGCATCACCGGACTCGCCGTCCACCACCTGCTCGGCCGCGCCAACGTCCGCCCGGCGATGGCGGCGGGCCACAGCTACGGCGAACTCGCCGCGCTCGCCGCCGCGGGCGTCCTCGGCCCCGAGGAACTGCTGTGGTGCAGCAGGGCCCGCGCCGAGTCCGTCCTCGCCGCCACCGGCTCCGACGACCCCGGCACCATGGCCGCCGTCACCGCCCCGGCGCCCGAGGTGAGCGCCGCGCTGGAGGAGGCGGGCTGCGCCGGTTCCGTCGTCGTCGCCAACCACAACTCGCCCCGCCAGACGGTCATCTCCGGCCCCACCGAGGACGTGACGAAGGCCGTCGAACGGCTCCGCGCCCAGGGCCTGGAGGCCAAACGCGTCCCGGTCGCCTGCGCGTTCCACAGCCCCCTGGTCGCCGCCGCGGGCGACACCTTCGCCGCGACGCTCGCCACGGTGCCCCTGGAGGCACCCGCGATCCCGGTCTGGTCCAACCGCACCGCCGCCGAGTACCCGGCCGGACCCGAGGCGGTACGGGCCGAACTCGCGGCGCAGATCGGCTCGCCCGTCCGCTTCGTCGAGCAGATCGAGGCCATGTACGCGGCGGGCGCCCGCACGTTCGTCGAGGCGGGCCCCGGCGCGGTGCTCACCCGGCAGGTCGCCGAGATCCTCGGCGAACGCCCCCACCGCACGGTCACCCTGGAGGCCCGGGCCCGTACGGGCCTGCCCGGCTTCCTCACCGCACTCGCCGAACTGGCCGTCTCCGGCGCCGACGTCCGCACCGGCTGGCTCTTCCAGGGCCGCGACGCGGTCGACGCCGCGCACGCGCCCCGCCGCAGGCGCGCGGGCTGGACCGTCGACGGCCACTTCGTCCGCACCGCCGACGGCGCCATCCCCGCTACCGCCCTGCACCCCGCCCAGCGCATTCCGGAGGCCCCAGTGACGACCCGTACCGGCGGCGACGGACAGCCGCTCCCCGGCGCAGCGGCGACCGGGGGAGAGGCCCTCATCAGCGAATTCCTGCGCACCAGCCGCGAGATGCTCGCCGCCCAGCGCGACGTCCTCCTCGGCTACCTCGGCACCGCGCCCGGCGTACGTCCCGCCGCGGTGCCGATGGAGCACACGCTGCGCGAGCTGACGGCGCACGCGGAACCCGCGCCGGAACCGGCCGCCCCTTCGGCTGCGGCTCCGAGTCGGGCTCAGGCCCCGGCCCCGGCTCAGGCCCCGGAATCCGCTCCCGCCGAGCAGAGCGAACTCACCGAGGAAGCGGTCCTCGCGGCCGTACTGGAGGTGATCGGCGAACGCACCGGCTACCCCGCCGAGATGATCGAGCCCGATCTCGACCTGGAGGCCGACCTCAGCGTCGACTCCATCAAGCGCGCCGAGATCGCCGGGCAGCTCGCCAAGCGCCTCGGACTGCCCACCGCCGACGACGCCGCGACGGAGGAGCTGTCCAGGGCGCGTACGGCCGCGGGCATCGCCGAACTCCTCCTCGCGGCGCGGCAGGGCGAGGCACCGCCGTCGGCGACGGCCCGCGCCCCCGAGCCGTCGCCCGCGTCTCCGGACGCCGAGCCCGTCGTCACCGCCCCGAAGCGGCTGCTCATGACCGAGTACGACCTCCCGCCCGCCGCCGCCGATCCCGAGGAGCTGTCGGGGCGCACGTTCCTGATCGTCGGCGAGGGGCCGCTCGCCTCGGCCGTCACCGAACGGCTCGGGGCGCTCGGCGCGCGGGCCGTGACCGTGACCGGGATACCCGACGGCGGACGCTTCGACGGGGTGATCCACCTCGTCTCCCCGGACGGCGGTCCCGCGCCCGAGCCGGTGCTGCCCGGCGCCGTCCCCCTCTACCGCGCGGCGCTAGCCGTGCGACCCCGCTGGGTGCTGGCCGCCGGGGCCTCCGGAGGGCTGCGGGGCTTCTTCCGCTCGCTGTCCCGCGAGTACCCGGAGACGGTCGCCCGCGTCGTCGAACAGCCCGCCGGTACGGCCCCGTCCGCCGCCGCCGACGCGCTCGTCGCGGAGCTGGCCACCGCCGACCGCGAGCCCGTCGTGCTGCGTACGCCCGGCGCGCGGCGCGGGCTGCGGCCGACCGAGACCGGGCTGGGCGCCCTGGGCAGCGCCGGGGCCGGGCCCTCCGACGACGGCGCCGCCGAGGCCGCGGCCCTCGGCCTCGGCCACGAGTCGGTGGTGCTCCTCGCCGGCGGCGCGCGCGGCATCACCGCGCGGTTCGCCACCGCGCTCGCCACGGCCGCCCGCTGCCGCCTCGAACTCTTCGGCCGTACCCCCATGCGCACCGAGGAGGAGACCCCCGAACTCGCCGCCGCCACCGACGCCGAGCTGCGCTCCGCGCTGCTGGCCGGGGGCCTCAAGTCCCCCGCCTGGGTCGAGCGGACGGTCGCGCGGATCCAGGCCGCGCGCGAGGTCCGGGACACCGTGAACCGGCTGACCCGGCTCGGCAGCCGGGTGCGCTACCACTGCGTGGACGTGCTCGACGCGGAGGCCGTGCAGCGGGCCGTGAAGGACGCGCACGCCGAGCACGGCAGGCTCGACGGGATCGTCCACGCGGCGGGCGTGATCGAGGACAAGCTCTTCGCCGAGAAGTCCCCCGACTCCTTCCACCGGGTCTTCGGCACCAAGACCGAGGGCGCCCGGCACCTGCTCGACGCGGTCGGCGGGCTCCCCGGAGGGCCCCGCTTCGCGGTGCTGTTCGGCAGCGTCGCGGCGGCCATGGGCAACCGGGGCCAGACCGACTACGCGGCGGCCAACGACGCCCTCGAAGCCCTCGGCCGCGACTGGGCCCGTGCCACGGGGCAGCGCGCGCTGACCGTCCACTGGGGCCCCTGGGCGCCCACCGGCACCAACAACGGGATGGTCACCCCCGAGCTGATGCGCAGCTACGCGGCACGCGGCGTACGCCTCATCGACCCCGAGGAGGGCACGATGAGCCTGCTGCGCGAACTGGCCTGGGGCCCGCGCGAGAACACCGCCGTCGTCTACACCGCCTCGGGCTGGTGACCGCCGCGATGCCGCCCGGAGCCCTCCCGGTCGCCGTCGTCGGCATGTCCGCGCTCTTCCCCGGGGCGCCGGACCTCGCCACGTACTGGCACAACCTCGTCCGGGGCGTCGACGCGATCACCGATGTGCCCGCCTCCCGCTGGGACGCCGAGCACTACGATCCGGACAGCGGCCCCGACTCCGGCGGCGCGCGCCGTGCCGACCGCGTCTACTGCGGGCGCGGCGGCTTCGTCGACGACCTCGCGGAGGTCGACGTCACCGCGTTCGGCATCATGCCCGCCTCCGTCCGGGCCACCGAGCCCGACCAGCTCCTCGCGCTGCGCGTCGCCTCGCAGGCCGTCGAGGACGCGGGCGGCGCCGCGCGGCTCTTCGCCGACCGGCGCCGTACGGGCGTGATCCTGGGCCGCGGCGGCTACCTCACCCCGGGCCTGGTCCGCCTCGACCAGCGGGTGCGGACGGCGGGCCAGCTCGTACGGACCCTGCGGGAGCTGCTGCCCGACCTCGACGAGGAGCGGCTGGAGCGGGTGCGGAGCGCCTTCACCGGGCAACTCGGCCCCGAGGCCCCCGAGTCGGCCATCGGCCTGGTGCCCAACCTGGCCGCGTCGCGGCTCGCGAACCGCCTCGACCTGCGCGGCCCCGCCTACACGGTGGACGCCGCGTGCGCCTCCTCCCTCATCGCCGTCGACCACGCCGTCCGCGAACTGGAGACCGGCCGCTGCGACGTCGTCCTCGCCGGGGGCGTCCACCACTGCCACGACATCACGCTGTGGAGCGTCTTCTCGCAGCTCGGCGCGCTCTCCCGGAGCGAGCGCGTCAGGCCCTTCCACCGGGACGCCGACGGGGTGCTCATCGGCGAGGGCACCGGCGTCGTGGTCCTCAAGCGGCTCGCGGACGCCGAGCGCGACGGCGACCGGATCTACGCGATGGTCACCGGCACGGGCGTCGCGGGCGACGGCCGTACGGGCGGGCTGATGAGCCCGGACTCCGCGGGCCAGGCCGAGGCGATCCGCGAGGCCTGGCGCCGGGCGGGCCGGGACCCCGCCGAGCCCGGCGCCCTCGGGCTGCTCGAAGCCCACGGCACGGCGACCCCGGCGGGCGACGCGGCCGAACTGGCCACGGTGGCCGACGTGTTCGGCACGCCGGACGGCCTGCCGGACGACGCGGCGCGCGGCGTCATCGGCTCGGTCAAGTCCATGATCGGCCACACCATGCCCGCCGCCGGGATCGCCGGGCTCATCAAGGCCGCGCTGGCCGTGCACCACGGGGTGCTGCCGCCGACGCTGCACTGCGACGAGCCCCATCCGGCGCTCGCCCGCACCCGCTTCACCACCGTGGACACCGCCGTCCCGTGGGAGGAGGGGCGGTTCGGGCCCGTACGCCGCGCCGCGGTCAACGCCTTCGGCTTCGGCGGGATCAACGCCCACGTCGTCCTCGAACAGCCCGCCTCGGCCCCCGCCCCCGCGGCTGCCGCCCCCACCCTCGCGGGCAGCGGCCCCGCGGCCGTGGTGCGCGAGCCCGAGCGCTTCCTGCGACTCGCCGCGGATACGCCCGACGAACTCGCCCGGATCCTCGACCAGGACGACGCGGACCTCCTCGCCTCCGTGCCGGACGACCCCGCCCGTGCGCCGGAGGGCTCCGTCCGGCTCGGTGTGGCCGCCCCGACCGCCAAGCGGCTCGCGCTCGCCCGCAAGGCCGTCGGCCGGGGGCGGCCGTGGCGCGGCCGGAACGACGTCTGGTTCGCCCCCGCGCCGCTGCTGGGCCCCGGGCGCGGACGGCTCGCCTTCGTCTTCCCCGGCCTCGAAGCGGACTTCGAGGCCGACTGCGACGACGTGGCCCGGCACTTCGGACTGCCCTGGTCGCTCTCCGGCACGGCGACGACGGTCGGCGACGTCGGCCGCCAGGGCACCGGCGTCTTCCAGCTCGGGCGGCTGCTGCACTCCGCGCTGGAGCGGGCGGGCGTCGTGCCCGACGCGCTCGCCGGGCACAGCCTCGGTGAGTGGACCGCCATGGCCGCCGCGGGCATCCACGCCCAGGACGAGGTCGATGCCTTCCTCGCCTCCTTCGACCCGGACGCGCTGCGCGTGCCCGGCCTGGCCTTCGCGGTGATCGGCGCCTCCGCCGAACGCGTCCTGGACGCCCTCAGGGGCCAGACGGAAGTGGTGCTCTCGCACGACAACGCCCCCCAGCAGTCCATGATCTGCGGCCCCTCGGAGGCCGTCGGGGAGTACGTGGCCCGGTTCCGCGCCGAGGGCGCGATCTCCCAGGTCCTCCCGTTCCGCTCCGGCTTCCACACCCCCATGCTCCGGCCGTACCTGGACCCGATACGGAAGGCGGCCGAGACCTACACGCTGCATCCCGCGCGGCTCCCGGTCTGGTCCGCCACCACGCTGCGCGAGTACCCGTCGCGCCCGGAGGACGTACGGGAGTTGTTCGTCCGCCATCTCCTGGAGCCCGTCCGCTTCCGGCTGCTGACCGAGGCCCTGCACGCCGCCGGGTTCCGGGCCTTCGTCCAGCTCGGCGCCGGTCAGCTCGGCTCGCTGATCGCGGACACGCTGCGCGGCCGGGACCACCTCGTGGTCCCCGCCCACTCCGCGCACCGCTCCGGCCTTCCCCAACTGCGCCGCGTGGCCCTCGCGCTGTGGGCGGACGGGGCGGAGCCGGATGCGGCGGCCCTCGAACCCGCTTCCGCTCCCGCTCCGGGGCGTACGGGCGCCCGCCGCCCCGCGCCGCCCGTACGGCTCGATCTCGGCGGCGCGCTCGTCTCCCTCGACGGGCCCACCCGCGCCGAGGTCGGCGCCGCGCTGGCCGCCGCGCCCTCCCGTACGGCCGTGGGCACGCGCCCCTCCGCGCTCGACGCCCTGCGCGCCCGGGACCCGCTGGCCGCCGAGTTCTCCGCGCTGCTCGACGACACCGCGGCGCTGGCGGCGGACGTCCTCACGAGCGCACGGGGCGTCGCACCGCCACCCGCGAGCGGCAACGCACCGCGGCCCGCGCGGGGCGACGTACCACCGCCCCCGTGCGCGCCCTCCGCCACGACCGCCGCGCCTGCCGCGCCCGCCATGACCGCCGCACCCCCCGTCCCCGCCGCACCCCCCGTCCCCCGTGAACTCCGCGCCACCCTGCGCGTCTCCCTCGACGCGATGCCGTACCTGCGCGACCACTGCTTCTTCAAGCAGCCCCCGCGGGCCGATCCCGCCGAGGGGTGGCCCGTCGTCCCCGGCACCACCGTCATCGGGCATCTCATGGACTTCGCCGAGCAGGCGGCGCCCGGCCTGCGCGCCGTCGCCGTCCACGACGTCCGGCTCAACCAGTGGATCACCGCCGTCCCCGCCGTGGATCTCCCCGTCCATGTCGTCCCCGAGCCCCCGCACCCCTCGGGGGGCGCCCGGGTGACGGCCTCCCTCGGGCCGTACGCCCGGGCCACCGTCGAACTCGCCCCGGAGCACCGGCACGCCCCGTCCGCCGCCTGGACCTTCGACGCGGACGACGAGCGCCCCTGCGAGCTGACGGCGCGCGAACTGTACGAGCGGCGCTGGATGTTCCACGGCCCGGGCTTCCAGGGCGTCACAGAATTGACCGCCGTCGGCGACACGCACGTACGGGGAACGCTCACCACCCCGCCCGCCCCCGGGGCCCTGCTCGACAACGTCGGCCAGATGCTCGGCTACTGGATCATGTCCCGGCTCCCCACCCGCACCACCGTCTTCCCCGTCGGCATGCGCGAGATCCGCTTCCACGGCCCGCATCCCGCGCCGGGCGAGCGGCTCGACTGCCTGGTCCGCATCGTCTCCGTCACCGACACCACGCTCGAAGCGGACATGCAGCTCGTCCATCAGGGGCGCGTCTGGGCGGAGTTCGGCGGCTGGCGCGACCGCCGCTTCGACAGCGACCCGAGGATCCGCCGCGTGGACCGCGAGCCGGAGCACCACACCCTGTCCGAGATCCAGGAAGGCGGCTGGGCCCTCGTCCACGAGCGGTGGCCCGACCTGGCCACCCGCGAACTCATCATGCGGAACATGCTCGCGGGCGAGGAGCGCACCGCCTACGAGTCGCACGCCCCCCGGGGCCGCCGCCAGTGGCTGCTGGGCCGGATCGCCGTCAAGGACGCGGTGCGGCAACGGCTCTGGGACGAGGGGAGCGACGGGATCTTCCCCGCCGAGCTGCGGGTCGCCAACGACGCCGCCGGACGCCCGTACGTCACCGGCGCCTACGGCCGTACGCTCCCCGCCCTCCGGGTCTCCCTCGCCCACCGTGCCGAGGCCGCCGTCGCCCTCACGCGCCCCGCCGACGGAAACGGTGACGGTGACGCGCCCTGCGGCATCGACATCGAGGAGGTCGCCGAGCGCCCGGACGGCACCCACGAGGCGGCGCTCGGCGAGCGCGAGCGGGAGCTGCTCGCCTCGCTGGTCCGGGACACCGGCGAGGGCGAGGCCCTGTGGTTCACCCGCTTCTGGGTCGCGAAGGAAGCGGTCGGCAAGGCACGCGGCACCGGACTGGCCGGAGCCCCGAGGACGTTCGAGATCACCGGCGCCACCGGCACGGCACTGACCGTGCGCACCGGTGGCGGCATCTACCAGGTCCATCACCGGAGGGTCGGCAATCCGCCCGGACTGCCCGCCCGGGACTACGTCGTGGGCTGGACGGCCGCCCATGAGGAGGAGAGCGAAGATGACCGCTGAAGCCCACGGAGCCGGAGCCGTCCGGCTCAACCCGACCGTGCGGGAGGCGCGCGCCGAGCAGGCCGTGCTGGAGGACGTGACCCGGATGCTGCACGAGGTGCTCGGCGAGTACGGGCTCGACGACGCGGAGATCACCATGGACACCCTGTTCCACGACGACCTCGAACTGGAGAGCATCGACCTGGTCACCCTCTCCGCTGCGCTGCGCGGCCACTACGGCGACTCCGTCAACTTCGCCGCGTTCATCGCGGACCGGGGGCTGGAGGAGATCATCGCGCTGACCGTCGGCGACCTCGTCCGGCACGTCGTGGCCTCGCGCCCGGCGGAGGCGGTCTGAGCATGGCGAAGATCCGCGTCGGCGAACTCGACGTCCACGTGCAGCGGATGGCGGCGGCCGACCCGCCCGCCGGTACGCCGCCGCCCCTGGTCGTGCTCGTCCACGGCCTGCTCATCGACAGCCTGGCCAGCTACTACTTCTCCCTCGGCCCCGCCTTCGCCGCACGCGGCATGGACGTCCTCATGTACGACCTGCGGGGGCACGGCCGGAGCGGGCGCCCCGCCACCGGCTACCGTCTGGAGGACTTCGTCGCCGACCTCGACGGGCTCCTCGACGCGCTGGGGGAGGAGCGCCCCGCGCACGTCGTGGGCAACTCCTTCGGCGGCGCCATCGCCTACGGGCTGGCCGCCGCGCGCCCCGACCGTGTCCGCTCCGTCGTCGCGATCGAGTCCGAACCCCCGGTCGCGTCCTGGGCCGCGAAGATGGCCGAGGGGCTCAACGGGGAGGAGGGCGGCCTCGTCGTCCAGGAGGTGCGCACCTGGCTCGCCGAGGACCCCGAGCGCAACGCGCGCCCCTTCCAGCTCGCCGGGCGCATCCTCGACGCCACCACGCTGGCCGAGGACATCCCGCGCAGCCGCGTCCTGGACGACGCTCTCACCGGCATCCGCTGCCCCGTCTTCGCCCTCTACGGCGCCGACTCCAAGCTCTCCGCCCAGGCCGGGGACCTCGCCGCCACGCTCCCGCACTGCCGCACCGTCGTCCTCCCGGGCCAGGGGCACTCGGTGCTCGTGGAACGGACCAAGGAGACGGCCGGTCTGCTGCTCGACTGGCTCGGCGACGGCCTCCACCGCCGCCGCACCGGACCGGAGGCGGGCTAGATGGGCCGGTTCCTGTTCGTCGTGCCGCCCCTGGTCGGCCACGTCAACCCCGCCGTGGGCACCGCCGCCGCGCTCGCGGCGCGCGGCCACGACATCGCCTGGGCCGGGCCGCCCGGCCTGGTCCGCCGGCTGGCCGGGCCCGACGCGTCCGTGTACCCGTGCGTCCCCGACGGCCCCGGCCCCGGACCCGGCCTCGAAGGGAACGGGCGGATCGAGGGCCGGACGGCCAGGCTGAAGGGGCCGGCGGCCTTCCAGTTCCTGTGGGAGAGCTTCCTCGTCCCGCTCGCGGACCACATGGCGCCCCTGGTGCGGGACGCCGTCGAGGAGTTCGGCCCGGACGTCCTCGTCGCCGACCAGCAGACCGTCGCGGGCGGCCTCGTCGCCGACGCGCTCGGACTGACCTGGGCCACCTCCGCGACGACCTCCGCCGAACTCGTCGACCCCCTCGCGGGCATGCCCAAGGTCGCGGCCTGGCTGGACGGGCTGCTGGAGGAGCTGCGCGGCAGGATCGCGGGCGGCCGGGGCACCGCCGACCCCCGGATGTCCCCGTACGGCGTCGTCGCGTACACCACCCGCGCCCTGCTCGGCCCCGCCGAACTCCCCGGTCAGGTCCGGCTGGTGGGCCCCTCGGTCGCCGACCGCGTGACGCCCGACGACTTCCCCTGGGAGTGGCTGGACGGCGCCGACCGCACGGTCCTGGTCACCCTGGGCACCGCCAACGCGGACGCGGGCGGGCCGTTCCTGAACGCCGCCGCCGAGGCGCTCGCCGGAATGGCCGCGTCCGGGGTGCGCGCCGTCGTCGTCGACCCCGCGGGCACCGTGCCGGACGCCTTCGGCAACGTCCTGCTGCGCCCCCATGTGCCCCAGCTCCCGCTGCTCGCCCGCGCCGACGCCGTCGTCTGCCACGCCGGGCACAACACCGTGTGCGAGGCGCTGTGGCACGGCGTCCCGCTGGCCGTCGCGCCGATCAGGGACGACCAGCCCCTCGTCGCGGGCCAGGTCACCGACGCGGGCGCGGGCGTGCGGCTGCGCTTCGCCCGGGCCGGGGCGCCGCGGATCGCCGAGGCCGTCACCGCGCTGCTCGACCCGGCGAACGGACACCGCGAGGCGGCCCGCGCCATCGCCCGCTCCTTCCGCGAGGCGGGCGGCAGCGCGGCCGCGGCCGATCACCTCGAAGCCCTCCTCCCACCCCTGTCCCACGCACCCGGGGCCGCGCCCGGGCATGCCCCCGGGAACGCGACGAGGGACCGGAGGCCCGCCCGATGACGGCATCCCCCGGAGCACCGGCCGAGCACCGCCCCTCCGCCGACGAGGGCGCACCGGCCGGGTCCTTCGGTTCGCTGCTGCGGCGGGCGCGGCCGTACTGGCGGGCCCTCGCGCTGTCCCTGGTGCTGAGCCTGCTGGCCAGCGTGTCCGGGCTCGTGCAGCCGAAGTTCGCGCAGGAGATCCTCGACCGGCTGGCCACGGGGGAGAGCGTCGCCCGGCCGATCGGCGCCCTCGCCGTGCTGCTCGTCGGGGGCGCGCTGCTGACCGGGGCGAACGCCTGGCTCCAGCAGCGCACCTCGGAGCGCGTGGTCCGGCAGGTGCGGCGCGATCTCGTGGGGCGGCTGATCCGGCTGCGCGTGCCCGAACTGGACCGGCGCCCTCCCGGCGACCTCATCGCCCGGGTCACCGCGGACAGCACGCTCCTCAAGAGCGCCGCGACCGAGGGGCTGATCATGTCCGTCAACGGGGCCCTGACCTTCGTCGGGACCCTGGTGATGATGGCGACGCTGCACGCCGGGCTGCTGCTCGCGACGCTGCTGGTGCTCGCCCTCGTCGGACTCGTGATGACCGTCGTGCTGCCCCGGATCCGGCGGGCCGTCGCGCGCGAGCAGAGCGCGGTGGGCGCCGTCGGCTCCCTCCTCGACCGCACGCTCGGCGCGACCCGCACCGTCAAGGCCAACGGCGCCGAGGGCCGCGAGACGCGCGCCGCGCGGGACGCGGTGGAGGACTCCTACCGCGCGGGCCTGGTCGGCGCCCGCTACAGCGCCGTCGTGACCATGCTCGGCGGCGCGTCGATCCAGACGGCGTTCCTCGTGGTGCTCGGGCTCGGCGGGATGCTCGTCGCCAACGGCGACATGGACGCCTCCGCGCTCATCGCCTTCCTGCTGTACGTCTTCTTCCTGTCGAGCCCCGTCGCCTCGCTCGTGGGCGGCGCCGGAATGCTCCAGCAGGGCCTGGGCGCCGTCGGCCGTATCGACGAGGTCGAGGAGATGGCGGTCGAGGACGACATCGACCCGGCCCCGGCGGCCCTCTCCGCGCCGGGACCCGGACCCGTGCCGGGACCCGGACCCGTGCCGGGACCCGGATCCGGACCGGGACCCGGGTCCGGGCCGCCGCCCGCGGTCGAGGCCGCCGGGGTCGAGTTCGCCTACCCGGGGCGCTCACCCGTGCTGCGCGGCGTGAGCTTCACCGTGCCGGGCGGCACCCAGACCGCGCTGGTGGGCCTGTCGGGCGCGGGCAAGACGACGCTCTTCTCGCTGCTCCAGCGGTTCTACGAGCCCACCGCCGGGTCCCTGCGCATCGGCGGCCAGGACATCGCGTCCCTGCCCCGCGCGGAGGTGCGCCGCCGCATCGCGTACGTCGAGCAGGACGCGCCCGCGCTCGCGGGGACCCTGCGCGACAACCTGCTGTACGCGGCGCCGGACGCCGGGGAGGAGGAGATCGCCGAGGCGCTGCGGGCCACCCGTCTCGACGCGCTGCTGGCCCGGCTGGACCGGGGCCTCGACACCCCCGTCGGCGCGCGGGGCGTCGCCCTCTCCGGCGGCGAGCGCCAGCGGCTCGCCATCGCGCGGGCCCTCCTGCGGCGCCCCCAGGTGCTGTTGCTGGACGAGGCGACGGCGCAGCTCGACGCCCGTAATGAACAGGCGCTCGGCGAACTCGTCGCGGGCCTCTCCCGGCGCTGCACCGTGCTGCTGATCGCGCACCGGCTGTCCACGGTGGTCGAGGCCGACCAGATCGTCGTCCTCGAACACGGCAGGGTCCGCGCCGTGGGAACCCACGGCTCGCTGATGGACGACGACGGCCTCTACCGCGAGTTCGCCGCGAGCCAGCTCCTCTCCGCCGAGCAGGGAGCAGGTCCGCGCGCTCCGCTGTGACGAGAGCCACTGGCCGGCCTGGGAAAACCCTCGACGTCCGCCGGACGTCGGGGGTTTCATGGTCAGTCGCCGCGGTGCCGGACTGAGAGATCTTCGGGGCTCCCTCGACCAGCCAACTCCAGCCGTCCGCTCCGCTAGCATGATCGAAATTACGACGATCAGCCTGACCGTTCCGCAGAACTCAACACAATCGGCCGAAAAATTGATAACTAAAGTATCGCGGAGATTCTCGCGAGCGAAAAGCAGAAACGAAGGCGCCGCATGGTGGCGGCAGCCACGGGTGTTGCTCTGGGCCGCCGCAGGTGTGGCGGCCCTCGGCTTCCTCGTCGGGCTGGAGATCGCCGCGCGCCGCTACGGCCTGCCGGGGCCGGTCACCATGCAGGTGCGCGAGGTGATCCTCACCCCGAAGTCGGGTCCTCTGCTGTACGCGAGCCTCGCGTTGACGATGGTGGTCCTCACCTGGCGGGAGCGGGCGGTCGCCGCCGCCGTCGCGATCGGCATCGACCTCGTCTACCTGCCGTTCCGGTGGGCGTTCGACGCCAAGATGTACTTCGGCAACGGCGCGCTGTGGGTGGTCCTGGGCCTCGGCGTCATCGCCCTCGTCCGCCGCACCGGCAAGGAACGGGCCCTGCTGCTGAAGGGCGTCGGGCTCGGCCTGCTGCTGGTGGCCGGGCGCAAGACGGGGGAGACCTGGCTGGTCATCACGTCGAAGACCCGCCCGATGGTGCTCGACCAGTACGTGGCGACCGCCGACCACGCACTGGGCAACCCCTCGTGGCTGGTGGGCAGGATCGTCGAGGCCACAGCGCCGGTCGGCACCAGCATCCTCGACTGGGTCTACGCCCAGCTCGCGGTGGGCGCGGTCGCCGTCGCCGCGTACCAACTGCGGAACGTGGCGAAGGAGCGCCGCTTCCCCCGCCACCATCTGGTGCGCACCTTCCTGGTGATCGGCCTCCTCGGGCCCGCGTTCTACATGATCTTCCCGGTGGTCGGCCCCATCTACGCCTACGGCGCCGAGGGCGGGCACTGGGCCCTGGCCAATCTCTGGCCGGACACGCCCCCGCCGTTCACCGCCCCGCACCCGATGCCGCACGACGGGATCACGCCGCGCAACTGCATGCCCAGCCTCCACACGGCCTGGGCCGTCGTGATATTCATCCACTCCCGCCAGGGCCCGCGCCTGCTGCGGCTCCTGGGCACGCTCTGGCTGATCACCACGCTGGGCGCGACGCTCGGATTCGGTTACCACTACGGCGTGGACCTCGTCGCCGGAGTCGTCTTCGCGATCACGATCGAGGCCGCGATGCGCGCGCTCGCGCAGGACAACGGCTGGAACCGGCAGACGATCCAGTTCGTGGCCTACGGCACGGCCGTCTTCACCGCGTTCCTGGTCTCGTACCGCTATCTGCCGACGCAGATGGCCGCGCACCCCTGGGTGTTCGGGCCGCTGCTCCTCCTGGCGATGGGCTCGGTGATCCACTTCTATGTGCGGCTCACCCGGGCCCCGGAGCCGAGGAGCACGCCGAAGCAGCAGCGGGAACCGGAACCGGAACCCCAGCCCGAGCCGGCCTGAGGGCCGTCGGCCGGGTGTCCGCTCAGAAGTCGACCGGGTCGCGGAGGAGGGGGCACGTCATGCAGTGCCCGCCGCCCCGGCCCCGGCCCAGCTCGGCGCCGACGATGGTGAGGACCTCGACTCCGGCACTGCGCAGCAGCGCGTTGGTCTGGGTGTTGCGGTCGTAGGTGACGACGACGCCGGGCTCCAGGGCCACGGCGTTGTTGCCGCTGTCCCACTGCTGGCGCTCGGAGGCGTACACGTCGCCGCCCGTCTCGATCGCCCGGAGGCGGTCGAAGCCGAGCGCCCGGGCGACCACGTCGACGAACGCGGCCGACCCCTCGTCGGTGATCTCCAGGCCCGGTGCCCGGTCGGCGGGCCGCAGGGAGAAGGCGTGCACCGCGTTCATGATCTTCGGGTAGAGGGTGACGACGTCCCGGTCGGCGAAGGTGAAGACGGTGTCCAGGTGCATCGCCGAGCGCAGCCGGGGCATCCCGGCGACGATCACATGCTCGGCGGCCCCGTTCCGGAACAGCGCGGCGGCGACCTGGGTGATGGCCTGCCGCGAGGTCCGCTCGCTCATGCCCATCAGGACCACGCCGCCCCCGACGGGCATGATGTCGCCGCCCTCGAACGTGGCCTGCCCCCAGTCCAGCTCCGGATCGCCCCACCAGACGTGCGCGCCGGAGAAGTCCGGGTGGAAGCGGTAGACCGCCTTCATCAGCAGCGTCTCGTCGTGCCGCGCGGGCCAGTAGAGCGGGTTGAGCGTGACGCCGCCGTAGAGCCAGCAGGTGGTGTCCCGGGTGTAGAGCGTGTTCGGCAGCGGCGGCATCAGATACTCGCGTACGCCCGTCGACTCGCGGGCCAGCGCGAGGTACGGGGAGCGGAACTCGGCCGGCAGGTCGGAGGTGGCCAGACGAAGACCGTGGCCAGCATCGTCCCGCGCACCTGCTCGAACAGCGAGCCCGCGTCGGCGGACCCGGAGAAGTTGTCGGCGAAGACCCCGGTGTCCAGGTAGAAGAGGGCCAGCACGATGAAGACCACGATCGGCACGATCTTCGCCACGGTGACGATCCGGTTGATCGCCGTGGCCTCCTTCACCCCGCGCCGCACGAGGAAGAAGAAGCCCCACAGCCCGAGGGACGAGACCACGACCGCCAGGACGGTGTCGCCCTCCCCGAGCCCCGGCACGACGGCCCCGAGGGTGGACATGAACAGCACCCAGTAGGTCACGTTCCCCACGCAGGCGCTCGCCCAGTAGCCGAACGCGGAGAAGAACCCGAGGTACTCGCCGAACCCGGCCCTTGGCGTACGCGTAGACCCCCGCGTCCAGGTCGGGCCTGCTCAGCGCGAGCCGCTGGAAGACCAGCGCGAGCATGAGCATGCCCGCGCCCGCCACGGCCCAGGCGATCAGCGCACCGGCGACACCCGTCTCGGCGGCGAACCGCCCCGGCAGCGAGAACACGCCCGCGCCGACCATCGAGCCGACGACCATCGCGACCATGGTCGGCAGCGACAGCTCGGCGGCGGCCGGAGCGGCCTCGCCCGAACCGGCCGTCCCCCTGGAGGCAGCGCTCATGAACCCCCACCCCACCGGTCGGGACCTGCCACCGCACGCGGGGAGCGGCGGCACTGACCCGTGCGGGTGACGGCGGCCCGGGAGGGGCCGGGGGGGCGTGTGCCCTCGGCTCCGCAGCCCCGCCTCACATTTCGCGTGCCTGTCTCGTCGTAGGGGCTGGAGCGATCACGCTCCGGCGAACAGCCGTTCCGTCCGGACGAGGAGCGGCAGGCACGAAGTGGAGAACCTTATGGAAGCCCGTCTTGACATATTCGCCCACCCGGTCGCGTCCCAGGTCGTGAAGAACATCGCCGCGGCAGGCAAGCCCGTGGCGGAGTCGTCGCTGCCCGCCAGCACGAGCGAGCTGGTGGTGCTGCGCGCCAGCCAGATCAACGGCTGCGGCTTCTGTGTCGACATGCACACCAAGAACGCCACGAAGGCGGGGGAGACCCAGCAGCGGCTCCACCTGGTCGCGGCCTGGCGCGAGGCCACCGTCTTCACCGACGCCGAACGCGCGGCGCTGGAGCTGGCGGAGGAGGGCACCCGCATCGCGGACTCGGCCGGAGGCGTCCCGGACGAGGTCTGGGCGAACGTCACCGCGCACTTCGACGAGGAGCAGGCCGGCGCGCTGCTGTCGATCGTCGCCCTCATCAACGCCTTCAACCGACTGAACGTCATCGCGCAGCGCCCCGCGGGCGACTACGAGCCCGGCCAGTTCGGGTGATCTGAGACGGGCGGCGGCGGTACGTGCCACGGCCACGGCCACGGCCACGGCTACGGCCGCGGCTGTCGGCCGTATCGCCGCCGCCCGTACGCCCGGTACGGGCGGTCCGGGGCACGGGGCTCGGACCGCCCGTACCGCCCCTCACCCATCGCCCGCCCACCGCCCGCCCGCAGCCGGCCTATCCACCACCTCATCCCTCCAGGAGCGCCTCAGCATGTCGACGATCACCAACCTCAGCGAACTGACCGGTCACTACGCCCTCAGCCCCGGCCACAGCAGGATCGGCTTCGTCGCGCGGCACACGATGGCCACCAGAGTGCGCGGCCGGTTCGAGGAGTTCGAGGGCAGCGCGTACCTCGACGGCGGGGACCCGGCCGCCTCCAGCGTGCGGCTCACGATCCCGGCCAAGAGCATCCAGACCGGCAACCGGCTGCGCGACGACCTGCTGCGGAGCAAGTTCCTCGACGTGGACAACCACCCCGCGCTCGCCTTCGCCTCGACCGGCGTGGAGCAGCTCGACCGGAGCGACTACCGGCTCACCGGCGACCTCACCCTGCGCGGGGTGACCAAACCCGTCACCCTGGACGTCGAACTGACCGACGGCGGGACCGGCATGGAGGGCGACTTCTACGCCGGATTCCGGGCGAGCGTCACGCTCGACCGCAGCGACTGGGGCGCGAACTGGAACGCCCTCACCGCCGTCTTCCTCAGCCCGAAGGTGACACTGGAGTGCGACGTCGTCGCGATCCGGCAGCACTGAGCGCCGAGCGCCGAGTACCGAGCACTGAACCCCCGCACATCCGGAAGAGGAACCCGATGGTGACGCACCTGCGCGTCGTGACCCTGAACGTATGGAACACCCGGGGCGACGCCGCCGCGCGAATGGCACTGATCAACGCCGAACTGCGGCGGCTGGAGCCCGATCTCGTCGCCTTCCAGGAGGTGCTGCCGGAGCAACTGCCCGGCCTGACCGACGGGACCGGGCTGCACGGCACGCACCAGTCCGGGACGTCCGCGACGGCGCCGCCCTACGTGGACCGCTACGGCGGCACCGCGATCGCGACGCGGCGGCCGCACCGTGTCGTCGAGGTCCTCGACCAGCGCGGACCGAACGCCCCCGATGTCCCCTGGCTCACGCTCGCGGCTCACGTACCGGTGGGGGACGGGCCGGAGGGGAGCGGCCCGGGGGACGTGCTCTTCATCGCGCCCACGACGTCGTTCTGGCCCGACGCGGAAGCCGAACGGGAACGCCAGGTGCTGGCCCTGACCGACCTGGAGGCCCGGCACCGGACGGCCCTGCCCACGGTCATTGCCGGGGACTTCAACGCGGACCCCGACGCGTCGAGCATCCGCTATCTGACGGGCAGGCAGTCGCTCTCCGGGCGCAGCACACATTTCCACGACGCGTGGGAGGTCGCGGGCTCCGGGCCCGGTCACACCTGGACCGCCGACAACCCCCTGGCGGCGGAGGACATCGGGATCCTGGTCGGCCAGCCCGGCCACCGCCGCCGCCTGGACTACGTCTTCATCGGCTCGCCGCACGCCCACCCGGACGCCTTCGCCCGCGTGCGCGCGGCCCGCCTCGCCTTCGACGAGCCCTCGGCCGAGGGAGTGCGGGCCAGCGACCACTACGGCGTCGTCGCCGACCTGGAGGTGGGCCGGACCGGCTGACCGGGGCGGCGGGCCAGGACGCCGCCCGTTCCGCGTGCCGGTCGCTCTTCCTGAGGCCGGGACGGGCGACGATCCTTCCAGGGGCCCGGGCACTCGGGACGGCTCCGAGGGGCCGGCGGCACCCGCGTCACCCACCTGGAACGAGGCGAGAGCGTATGACGGACACTCCCGGCCATGTCGTCGTCGGCTACGACGGCTCGGCACCGGCGGCGCGTGCCGTGGACCGCGCGGCGGCCGAGGCGGCCCGGCGGAACACCGGGCTCGACGTGCTGTGCGGCTGGCCGTGGTCGCCCCACGCGTACCCGGCGTCCGGCGGGCCCGGCCTCGCCATGGACGCGGCCCTGGACGCCGTGGCCCACCGCGACACGGCCCAGGCCGCGCTCGACGCGCGCGCCGCGCACGTCCGGGAGAGCCACCCCGGCATGCCGGTCACGGCGACCCTCACCGAGGAGGCCGCCGCGCCCGCGCTCGTACGCGCGAGCCGGGACGCCCCGCTGACCGTGGTCGGCGCCCGGGGCCACGGCGGCTTCGCCGGGCTCCTCCTCGGCTCGGTCGGCCTGCGCGTCGCCGCGCACTGCGAGGGCCCGCTGATGGTGGTGCGCGGCGACGGCCGGGAAGAGCGCGCGGGAGAGCGCGCGGGAGAGGGCGCGGGAGAGGCCCAGGACCCGGCCGGCACGGTGCTGCTCGGCGTGAAGAGCGACGACGACGCCCCCGCCGTACGGTTCGCCTTCGAGGAGGCCCGGCGGCGCGCCGCGAAGCTGAGCGTGCTGCACGCCTGGCTGTACCCGCCGATCCCGCGCGGGACGCGCACGCCGCCCTCGGAGCACGACGCGCTGGACCTGGAGGAGTACCGCCGGACGGCCGAGCAGGTCGCCCGGTCCGCCTTCGGCCCCCTCCGCGAGGAGTACGCCGACGTCATGGTGGACACCGGCGCCGCCTGCGCCGACCCCGCCCCCGTACTGCTGGAGGCCAGCGGTAGCGCCGATGTCGTCGTCCTCGCCGCGCACCGCCCCCGGCACCGGCTCTCCCTCCAACTGGGCCCGGTCACGCACGCGCTGCTCCACCACGCCCACTGCCCGGTCGTGCTGGTGCCCGTCGGGTCGGCGGAGGACCGTTGAGGGACGGGGGCGACGGGGGCAGCGTACCGACGACAGGAAGAAAGAGAGGTGGCGTCATGGGTCTCCCCGTGATCGCCGGGATCAACGGCTCCCCGGAGAGCGTCGCCGCGGCGGAATGGGCCGCGGTCGAGGCCGTACGCAGGAAGAGCCCGCTGCGGCTGCTCTTCGCGGACGAGGGGCTCGGGGCCGGGGCGCCGGACACGTCCCCGCCGCCGGAGGCGCTCACCCCGCTGGAGCACTCCCGCAACGCGTTGCGGGCCACGCGCGAGCGGATCGCCGCGCGCCACCCCGGCCTGGACGTCACCGCCGAGGAGCGGTCAGCGGAGCCGCGGCAGGCGCTGGAGGAGGCCTCGGAGAACGCCGGGCTGACGGTGCTCGGCTCCAACGGCCTCGGCGTCTTCACCGGGTTCATGGTCGGCTCCGTCGCGCTCTCCGTCCTCGCCCACGCCCCCGGCCCCGTGGTGCTCGTACGGGAGGGGTGGGAGGAGGACCCGGGGGAGCGGCCCGTGGTCCTCGGGCTGGACCTGGAGGAACCCTGCGACGACCTGATCGCGTTCGCCTTCACCAGCGCGGCGGAGCGCGGGGTGCCGCTGCGCGTGGTCCACGCCTGGCGGCTGCCGCTCAGCTACGGCTACGACCCGGGCATCATGGAGCCCGGCACCGGACCCGAGCTGGAACGGGACCGCTTCCGCGAGCTGGCCTCGGCCCTGCGGCCCTGGCGGCACGCGTACCCGGCCGTGGAGGTCTCCGAGCAGGTGTGGGCGGGCCGGGCCGGATCCTGCCTGGCCGAGGCCGCGCAGGACGCGTCGCTGGTGGCCGTCGGCAGGCACACGCCGCGCCTCGCGGTCGGCACCCGGATCGGTCCGGTCGCCCACGCCCTGCTCCACCACGCGCCCTGCCCGGTCGCGGTCGTCCCGCACGACTGACGGAGCCCGCCGGGGGCGAGGGGGCTACGGGGGCTACGGCCGTACGGTGAACCGGAGGACCTGGGAGTCGCGGCGCTCGAAGCCCAGGCGTTCGTACAGCCGGTTCGCCGCCTGCCGGGAAGGGCGCGAGGTGAGATCGACGGTCCGGGCCCCCGCCTCCTCGTGAGGCGCAGGGCCCGGGTGCCTGGGCCAAATGTCGTAGGCCCAAGGTCACCGCCGAGCTGCGGCTGTCGGCTGATCCTCGCTTCGATCACCGGAAGCGATCATTGGGCTGTGCGAGGGACCCGGTCGGACCGGAAGTGCGGGCGGGTTCCCCGGCGTTCAGGAACTCCCGAGGAGGTTGCCGTGTTTGCAGTGATCTACAAGTGGCGGTTGAAGCAGGGCAAGGAGGAGCAGTTCATCGCGAGCTGGCGCCGTATGACGACGGCCATCCACGAGAGCTGCGGCAGTTACGGCTCCCGGCTGCACCGCGCGGATGACGGCACCTGGGTGGCCTACGCCCGATGGCCGGACGCGGCCACCCGCGAACGGTGCCAGGGCACCGACCCGGAGGCTCTGGAGTCGATGCGCGAGGCCATCGAGGAGTACTTCCCCGAGACCCGCTGCGAGGTGACCGACGACATGCTCGCCGAGCCACGCGACTAGCCGTCGTTCATGTCACCGGCTCACCGGCTCACCGGCTCCATGTGCCGGTGCCGACGGCGACGAGGGCGTCGGCGGTGTCAGCGCCGTGACAGGGCGGTGTCAGGCGGGGGCCGGACCGTGGGGGCATGAAAAGTTCGGCAATCGCGGTTTCAGGGCTGCGCAAGGCATTCGGCGACAAGGTCGTGCTCGACGGCATCGGCTTCCAGGTCGCCGCGGGATCGGTCTACTCCCTGCTCGGCCCCAACGGGGCGGGCAAGACGACCACGGTCAACGTGCTGACCACGCTGGCGAAGGCCGACGAGGGCTCGGTCCGCGTCGCCGGGCACGACGTGGCGACCGCGACCGAGGACGTACGCGCGGCCATCGGCGTCACCGGCCAGTTCGCCGCGGTGGACGAGCTGCTGTCCGGCCGGGAGAACCTCCGCATGATGGCGGATCTGAAGCGCGTACCCTCCGGCGGCCAGGTGATCACGCGGCTGCTGGAACGGTTCGACCTGACGGACTCGGCGGACAGGAGGGTCGCCACCTACTCCGGCGGCATGCGCCGGAAGCTGGACCTGGCGATGACGCTCGTCGGCAGCCCGCGCATCATCTTCCTCGACGAGCCGACCACGGGGCTCGACCCGCGCAGCAGGCGCACGATGTGGGAGATCGTCCGCGAACTGGTGGCCGACGGCACGACCATCTTCCTCACCACCCAGTACCTGGAGGAGGCCGACGAACTCGCGGACCGCATCGCGGTGCTGAGCGAGGGGCGGTTCGCGGCCGAGGGGAGCGCCGAGGAGCTGAAGCGGCTGATCCCCGGCGGGCACGTACGGCTGCGGTTCACCGACCCCGTCGCCTACCGCGCGGCAGCAGCGGCGCTGCGTGAGGTCACCACGGACGACGAGGCGATGACCGTGCAGATCCCCAGCGACGGCAGCCAGCGCGAGCTGCGGTCCCTCCTCGACTGGCTGGACTCCGCGGGCGTCGAGGCCGACGAACTGACCGTGCACACACCCGACCTGGACGATGTCTTCCTCGCCCTGACCGACCGTACGAGCACGAAGGCGGCCGCACGATGAGCTCTCTCCGGACGGCGCTGGGCGACTCCATGATCATGCTGCGCCGCAACGTCAAGCACTCCCTGCGGAACCCGTTCACGGTGTTCAACGCCGTCCTGTTCCCCCTCGTGATGATGCTGATGTTCGTCAAGGTCTTCGGCGGCGCCTTCGACGTCGGCGACGACTACATCGACTACGCGACGCCGGGCCTGCTCGTGATGGCCATCAGCTACGGCCTGTCGGCCACCTCGACCGCCGTCAGCGACGACATGACGAAGGGCATCATCAACCGGTTCAAGACGATGGACGTGTCCCGCGCGGCCATGCTGGCCGGGCACGTCGTCGTCACCACGCTGCGCTGCCTGGTGGCCTGCGCCGCGATCATCGGGGTGGCCTTCGCGCTGGGCTACGACCCGGACGCGGGCCCGCGCGACTGGCTCGGCGCGTTCGCGCTCCTCGTGCTGCTCAGCTTCGCCGCCGCCTGGTTCACCGTCGCCCTCGGACTCGCCGCGAAGACCCCGGAGTCCGCGGGCATGGCCACCGTGCCGCTGATCATGCTGCCGTTCCTGAGCAGCGCGTTCGTCCCGGCGGACACGATGGGCGCGGGCGTGAGGCAGTTCGCGGAGTACCAGCCCTTCACCCCGATCATCGAGACGCTGCGCGGACTGCTGGCGGGCGACCCCTCGGGCGGCGACGCGGCGGCGGCCCTCGCGTGGTGCGCCGGGCTCACGCTCGTCGGATACGCGTGGGCGGTCTCCACGTTCAGAAAGCGAGCGTGACGGCGGCCAGCCGGGCCCAGTCGGACCCCTTGCCCTCCTGCTCCGCCTCGGCGAACCGCGCGTCGCCGAGGCGGCGGCGCGCGTCCAGCTCGATCCGCGCGGCCTCCGGATGGGAGCGGTCCTTCAGCCCGCGCAGGTCCGTGGCGGCGGCGAGCAGCCGCGCGGCCTGCGCCGGGTCGTCGCGGCGCAGCGCCAGGTCGGCGACGCCGACGAGGACGTTCGCGGTCATCGGCGGGATCTCCGCCTCGGCCGCCGCCTCGACGGCCGCCGCGCGGTGCGCGCGCGCCGTGCCGAGGTCCTCGGCGAGATAACCCCACGCGTCGTGCAGCGCCGCGCGGTTGACCACCTGCTCCGCATCCTCGCCCAGTACGGCGATGGCGACGCCCAACTGGCGGCGGGCCTCCTCGCCGTCGCCGTCCCAGCGGGCGAGCGCTGCCCTCGCGAGAGCCAGCTCGTACAGGGCGTCGGGCCAGGTGACCCCCTCCGCGTACCGCTGGGCCTCGGCGAGGGCCGCCGCGGCGGCGTCCGCGTCGCCCAGCAGCCGGTGGAGCTGCGCCTGGATCGAGCGCATCCGGATGATGTCCTCGGTGGCGCCGACCTCGGTGACGACGGCGATCGCCTGCTCGTAGTGGGCCGCCGCGGCGGCGAACTCGCCGCGCGTGGCGATCCGGTCGGCCAGCTCGGTCAGCGCGAACGAGATCCCGAACCGCTCGCCGAGCGCCCGGAACTCGCCGACCGCCTGCTCCAGATACGCGTCCGCCTCCCGCCCCCCGTGGCCCGTCAGGACCCGCATCTTGCCGAGGTGCAGCCGCGCCAGCGCCCGCACCCAGGGGTCCCCGCTGCCGAGAAGGGGCTCGTACGCGGAGACGAAGGCGCTGGGCTCCCGCAGCAAGTGCTCCAGCGCGGAGACGAGCCCCAGCAACGGGTTGTCGCGCCCGCTGCGCAGGCTGAACTCATGGGCCTTGTGGATCCACTCCGCGGCCTCGCGCTCACCGCGCCGCCCGGAGCTGACGAACGTCGAGATGAACGCGTACACCATCGCCCGGGCCTCGTCGGTCACTTCGCCGGGCATCCCGGCCGCCGCGGTGAGCAGCTCGAAGCCCTCGGTCTTGTGCCCGCTCAGCCACCAGTACCAGCCCGCGCCCGCCGCCAGCCGCATCGCCGCCTGCGCCTCGCCCGCCGCGAGCGCGCCGCGCATCGCCAGCGCGATGTTGTCGTGCTCGGGCTCCAGCCTGGCCAGCCACTCCACCTGCTCGGCGCGGCGCAGCCGCGGGTCGGCGGCCTCGACGAGCCGGGTGAAGCAGTCCAGATGCGCGCGCCGCGCCCGCTCCGCCTCCCCCGCCTCCGTGAGCCGCTGCGCCGCGTACTCCTTGATCGTGCCGGTCATCCGGTACCGGTGCGCCGCGCCCCCCTCGGCCACGAGCAGCGACTTCTCGACGAGCGAGCTGAGCACCTCGAACACCCCGTCCCGCCCGGCCCCGGCCCCGTCCGTGCCGTCCGCGCAGACGTCTTCGGCGGCTTCCAGGCTCGCGCTGTCCGCGAAGGCCGCGAGCCTGCGGAGGACGGTGCGTTCGGGCGGGGTGAGGAGTTCCCAGCTCCAGTCGACCATCGCGCGCAGCGTCCGGTGGCGGGGGAGGGCGGTGCGGCTGCCGCCGGTCAGGAGGCGGAAGCGGTCGTCGAGGCGGCCCGCGAGCTGGTCGACGGACAGGGTGCGGAGCCGCGCGGCGGCCAGCTCGATGGCCAGCGGCATGCCGTCCAGGGCCCGGCAGACGCGCGCCATCGTCGTCAGCGTGCCGGAGTCGGCCGCCAGGTCCCGGCGTACGGCCGAGGCCCGGTCCCGCAGCAGGCGGACGGCGGGGGAGGAGGCGATCTCCTCCGGGGCCGCGTCCTCGTCCGGCAGGGCGAGCGGCTCGGCCGGCCACAGCGCCTCCCCGGTGATGCCGAGCGGCTCGCGGCTCGTCGTGAGGATCCGCAACCGGCGGCACTCGCCGAGGAGTTCGTGGGCGAAGAGCGCGGCGGCCCCGACGACGTGCTCGCAGTTGTCCAGGACCAGCAGCGCGTCCCGCCCGCGGACCGCGGCGACGAGCCGCTCCATGGGCTCCGCGTGCGGCGTGCCGCCGAGCAGCGTGTCGCGCAGGCCGAGCCCGGTGAGGGCCGCCTGCGCCACGTCGGACACGTCGCTGTCCGCGCCGAGCGCGGCCAGCTCCACCAGCCAGGCGCCGTCCGGGAGTTCGCCGAGCAGCGTGCGGGCGGTCTCCGTGGCCAGCCTGGTCTTCCCGGCGCCGCCCGGCCCGACCACGGTGGTGAGCCGGTGTTCGGCGGTCAGCGCGCGCACGGCGGCTACGTCGCGCTCCTTGCCGACGAACGAGGTGAGTTCGGCCCGCAGATTGGTGCTCCGGACCTCTTCCCGCGCCGCCCCCGCGCGCCCCGGCCCCGTACCGCCCCGCAGCAGCGCGGCGTGCAGTGCCGCCAGGTCCGGCGAGGGGTCGGCACCCAGCGCGTCGGCCAGGGCCTCCCGCGCCCGCTGGTACGCCAGCAGCGCCTCGCTGTCGCGCCCGGCGGCGACGAGGGCGCGCATCAGCGCGGCGACGAGCCGCTCCCGTACGGGATGCGCGGCCACCAGGTCGGTCAGCTCCGGGACGGCTTCCGCGCCGCGCCCGAGGGCGATCTCCGCGTCGAACCGCTCCTCGGCGGCGCTCAGGCGCAGCTCCTCCAGCCGTACGGCCGCGGCCTCGCACGCGGCGCCGCCTTGGAGCCCGATGTCCTGCAGGGCCGCGCCGCGCCACAGCCCGAGGGCCTCGCGCAGCAGCGCCGCCCGCCGGGGAACGTCCCCGGTGCGGGCCCGGGCCGCGCGGACGAGCCGCTCGAACCGTACGGCGTCGACGGCGTCGGGCCCGACGGCCAGCAGATAGCCGTCGGTGCGTCCCTCGACCGCGCCGCCGGGCAGCGCCTTCCGCAGCCGGGAGACCAGCCGCTGGAGGGCGTTGGCCGCGTCGGCGGGCGGGTGTTCGCCCCAGATCCAGTCGACGAGGGCCGCCTTCGGGACCGCCCGGCCAGGCCTGAGCGCGAGGGCGGCCAGCAGTGCGCGCAGCCGCGCGCCCGGCACGTCGACGGGGGAGCCGTCGCCCGCGCGCACCTCGAAAGGTCCCAGCATCCCGATCCGCACCCGCCGATTTTGCCACGGGCGTTCGGAGCCGGGCCGAGCGATCGTTCGTAGGCCGCCGCCCCTCCCGCCGTCACCGCTCTCGCGGGCGCCGTGGGCGGGGGAGTCGCGCGGGCCTGCCCGGGGGCGTCCGGCGGCGTCTCACTCCGACGGCGAGCGGCCGTGGGCGATCAGGGCCGTGTGCGGCAGCACCAGCATGCCGTCCCGGTCGGTGAACTCCGCGCCGAGCGCCTCGAAGTGGCCCTTGATCTCCGCGACGACCGAGGGTGGCTGGCTCGTCACGACCTGCCCGATCGTCGCCACCCCGGCGGCGGGGCCGCTCCACCACTCCTCGGGGGACGCCCGGTGCTCCCAGACCAGGGTGTCGCACTCGACACCCGTCAGCCCCGTCTCGGCCAGCAGCCCGGCGAAGCCCCGTTCCGTGCGCGGGAAGTCCTCCTCCGGGGCGAGGGAGGGCAGATGGGCGGGGCGGCCGACGCCTGCCGCCCGCACGGCCCTGCCGAGCAGTGCCTGCCCGGGGGCCGGGGGCGCCGCCCAGACGGTGAGCGCCGCCCGGCCGCCCGGACAGAGCACCCGGCGCAACTCCCGCAGGGCCTCGCGCGGGCGTCCGACATGGTTGAGGACGAAGTTGCCGACCACGGCGTCGAACGCGGCGTCGGCGAACGGCAGCCGGGGCAGCGCGGCGAGCCGCACATCGATGCCCGGGACCGTCCGGGCCGCCCGCTCGACCATACCCGGATCGGCGTCCACCGCCGTCACCTTCGCGCCCCGCGCGCACGCCGCGGCGGCGGCACTCCCGGTGCCCGTGCCCACGTCGAGGACCTGCGCGCCCTCCCGTACCCCGGCGGCGTCGAGGAGGAGGGGCACCGGATACGCGCAGAGTCTGGCGAAGCTTCCCGCGTAGGCGTCGGCCCGCCCTGCCCATGTCCGACGCTCGGACTCGTCAAACGCCGTCTGCGCCATCCGTCCGTCCCCTCTCCGGGAATCACCAGTACGTCACCGGTACGACAGGTCCAGACGTTAGCGCCTCCCCGGGCCCCGGAAGCCCCGATTCCCGTACGGGCCCGGCGCGGCCCCGGAAGGGCCGCGCCGGGCCGTCAGGTCACTCCACCCCCTTGTAGACCAGGTCCCAGTCGGCGGGCTGCTCGTCGCCGCCGTCGCCCTGGTAGATCTCGGCCTGCGGGATGAGGATGGGCTTGCCGGGCTGCATGTGGACCTCGAACTTGACGGTGCTGTGGAAACACACCGGCGACTGGTCCGTGGCCAGGCAGGACTTGAAGTCGGCCGACTGCCGCAGGGCGAAGAAGTGCGGCTGGGCCATGTCGTAGACGAGCTTGCCCTCCTTGCCCTCGACGCCCCAGAGGAAGTCGCCCGCCGTGGTGTCCCTGAAGTCCATCTCCGTCTTGGAGCGCAGGGTCAGCCCCTTTCACGCTCATGAGGTCCCTCCGTTGTCTGCCGTGGGGCACGGTCCGGCGCGGACCCCGCGCCGCCTGCCCGACGACGAGACTCCCCCGGCCGCGACCCGGGAGCCACGGGAAGCCCCCGGCCGGGGACATCGCGGGACGTCACCCCCGCCGGCCTGCGGGAACGCCGTCCGGCGCGGCACCTCCTGGGACGCCCGCCGGACGGTCGTACGCCCCCGCGTCCCACAGCCGGGAGCGGTGCAGCGACTGGGCGCAGTGCAGATAGATCTCCTCGATGTCGAGGAGTAGGGCGAGCCGCGGGCGCCGCCCGCCCTCGGCCATGGCGTCGAAGAACGGGGCGTCGCAGAGGATCCGCGCCCTTCCGTTGACGCGCAGGACCTCGCGGCTGCCGGGGACGAGGTAGAGGAGCCCGGCGCGCGGGTTGTCGAGGACGTTGTGCAGGCTGTCGCCCCGCCGGTTGCCGGGGTGGTCGGGCAGGGCCAGCGTGCCCGGGTCCACGACGTGGGTGAAGCCGGGGACGCCGCCGCGCGGCGAGACGTCGCAGGCGCCCCGCGCGTCGGACGTGGCGAGGAGGCAGAACGGCGAACGGGCGAGGATGCCGGTGTCCTGCCCGGTGAGCCGGGAGTGCACCTTGTCGATCACGAGGGGGTGCGGCTCGCCCAGCACCTCCCGCAGTTCGCTCCGGCTGCGCAGCGGGACGAGACCGTCCGGTGAGACGCGGGACACGGGGGACTCCTGTGGTCGGAGGGGCGGTTCGGGGTTCACGTACGGGCCTCCCGCACCGTCTCCCGGGAGGACCGCTCCCGGGAGGACCGCTCCCGGGAGGACCGCTCCTGGCAGGACCGCGACGGCCGCACATGGTGGCGGCCGATCGGCAGCATCAGCGGGCGGCCCGAGACCGGGTCCTCGATGATGCGGCTGTCGAGGCCGAAGACCGTGCGGACGGACTCCTCGGTCAGCACCTCGGCCGGGGGACCGGCGGCGTGGAGCCTGCCGTCCGCGAGCGCGAGGATGTGGTCCGCGTACCGCGCGGCGAGGTTGAGGTCGTGCAGGACCATGACGACGGTCGTGCCGCGCGTCTGGTTGAGGTCGGTCAGCAGGTCGAGGACCTCGACCTGGTGGCTGGCGTCCAGGAACGTGGTGGGCTCGTCCAGCAGGAGGATGTCCGTGTGCTGGGCCAGTGCCATCGCGATCCACACTCGCTGGCGCTGGCCCCCGGACAGTTCGTCCACGCTGCGGTCGGCGAGCGCGGTGGTGGCCGTCGCCTCCAGCGCCTCGGCCACGGCCGCGTCGTCCTCCGCGCTCCAGCGCGAGAACATCCCCTGGTGCGGATGGCGGCCCCGCCCCACGAGGTCGCCGACGACGATGCCCTCGGGCGCCACCGGCGACTGCGGCAACAGCCCGAGCGTACGGGCGAGCTGGCGCGCGGCCATCCTGTGCACCTCCTTGCCGTCCAGGACGACGCGGCCCGTACGCGGGGCCAGCAGGCGGGACATCGAGCGCAGCAGCGTCGACTTGCCGCAGGCGTTGGCGCCGACGATGGCGGTGACCCGGCCGGGCGGGACGGTCAGGTCGAGCTGTTCGATGACGGTGCGGTCGCCGTACCCGAGGCTGAGCCTCTCGGCGGAGAGCGTGTGGTGCGTGGTCACAGGGACCCTCCCGTCCGGTTGCTGCGGACGATCAGATGGACGAGGTAGGGGGCGCCGAGCACCCCGGTGACGACGCCGACGGGCAGCCGGGTGCCGAAGGCGTTCTGGCCGGTGAAGTCGGCGACGAGGACGAGCAGGGCGCCGACGAGCCCCGCGGGCATCAGCACCGAGCCGCCGGGCCCGACGAGCCGCGCCGCGATGGGGCCGGACAGGAACGCGACGAACGCGATGGGCCCGGCCGCCGCCGTGGCGAAGGCGATCAGCCCGACGGCGGCGACGATCACCGTGATCCGGGTGCGTTCGGTGCGGACGCCCAGGGCCGCGGCCGTGTCGTCGCCCAACTGCATCGCGGACAGGTGGCGCGCCCGGCCCAGCAGCACCGGGCCGAGCACGGCCAGGGCGACGGCGGCGGGCACCGTCTCGCGCCACGCGGCGTTGTTGAGGCTGCCGGTCAGCCAGCGCGAGGCCTCCTGCAGGTCCCACTCGGCGGCCTGCGAGAGGACGTAGGAGATGACGCTGTCGAGCATCGCGGAGATCCCGATGCCGATCAGGATGAGCCGGGTGCCGACCACGCCGTCCTTGAACGCGAGGACGTACACGAGCAGCGCCACCGCGAGCGCCGCGACGACCGCGAGGACCGACACCTGCGTCTCGTCCAGCGACAGCGTGACGATCGCCAGGGCGGCGGCCGCGCTCGCGCCCGAGCTGATGCCGATCACGTCGGGGCTGGCGAGCGGGTTGCGCAGCATCGTCTGGAACGTCGCCCCGGCCAGGCCGAAGCTGAAGCCCGCCACGACGGCGAGCACGGCGCGCGGCAGCCGCAGCCGCCCGACGGTGAAGGAGGCCCCCGGCACCCGCTCGCCGGACACCACCCGGATCACGTCGTCGAACGGGTAGAAGGTGTCGCCGACCATCAGATACGCGAGGAACGTGCCGGCCACGAGCAGGGCCAGCACCGCGGCGACCGTACGCCGCCGCAGCGCGCGGCGCACACGGCCGCGTGCCACATCGCGGACGGACAACGGGGGAGAGGCGCTGCTCACAGGGCGCGGACTTTCTGCTTGCGGACGATCCAGATGAAGAAGGGGGCGCCGAGCAGGGCGGTGACGATGCCCACGTCGACCTCCGCCGGGCGGGCGACCACCCGGCCGATCACATCGGCGGCCGTGAGCAGCGAGGCGCCCAGCAGCGCGGAGAACGGCAGCAGCCACCGGTGGTCCACGCCGACCAGCAGCCGGCAGGTGTGCGGGACGACGAGGCCGACGAAGCCGATCGGCCCGGCCACGGCGGTCGCGGCACCGCACAGCACCACCGCGCCCAGCGCGGCGACGCCCCGCACCACGGCGACGCGTTCGCCGATCCCGGCGGCGACCTCGTCGCCGAGGGCGAGCGAGTTGAGGCCCCGGGCCGACAGCAGGCAGAGCGCGAAGCCCGCCGCGAGGAACGGCGCCACCTGCCCCGTACGTTCGAACGAGGCACCGCCCACGCCGCCGATCTGCCAGAGCCGGAAGCCGCCCGCGATGTCGTTGCGGGGCAGCACGACGGCCGTGACGAGCGAGGCGGACGCGGCGGAGATCGCCGCCCCCGCGAGCGCCAGCTTCAGCGGTGTGGCGCCGCCGCGGCCGAGGCTGCCGACCGCGTAGACGAACCCGGCGGTGAGCGCCGCGCCCGTCATCGCCGTCCAGATGTAGCCGGTGGGGGAGGTGAGCCCGAAGTACGCGACCGCGACGACGACGGCGAGCGAGGCGCCCATGTTGACGCCGAGGACGCCCGGGTCGGCCAGCGGATTGCGCGTGACGCCCTGCATCACGGCCCCCGCGAGCCCGAGCGCCGCGCCGATGAGCAGGGCGAGGACCGTACGGGGGATCCGCTTGCTCGCCGCCGCCTCCCCGAGCGTCGAGTCGGCCCCGCCGAGCGCGGCCCAGACGTCCGACCAGGGGACGTCCCGGGCCCCGAACGCGAGCGAGACCAGCACGAGAACGGCCAGCACCCCGACCGCGCCGCCGAGCCACCCCACCCGCGTCCGCGCCCGCTCCCGCGCCGGACGCCGCGAGGGTGCGGCGGCGCCATCGGCGTCCGGCGGCGGGGCGGCCTCCGGGGTCCGTTCGCGGATGCCGGACCGTGTCACTGGATTCCTCTGAAGGCGCGTTGGATGTGAGCCCGAGGACGAGCCGGGCTCCTGCGGGGCAGAGGAGGGGTAGGTCGGATTGCCTTCAACTGTCAGTCCTCCCGGGCGGGTTGCTGTGCATGGCGATCGCGGTGGTCTCGGAGGCCCATGGGCATGTCCGGTGGACCTTCAGGCTGCGTGTGTCGTCCACTGCCCGCACGGCCCTGACGAACGAGTGGGATCGGTGCCGGTGGGTGTGGAACGAATGCGTAGCGGAGACCGGGCGTGTGATCGGGATCGACTGGGGCGTGCAGGAGACCGCCACCACCACCGGCGACGGCTACGACCTTCCGCATGCCGCGCACGGCCGGAAGGCGCAGGCGAAGCCGGCCAGGTACGACCGGATGATGGCCCGTCGCAGGCCGAAGAAGGGACAGGCGGGATCGAGGGGCTACGGCAATGCGAAGCGGCTTCGTGTCAAGGCCCACAAGAAGGTGGCACGGCAGCGGCGGGACACCGGTCGCAGGTGGGCGAAGTCCGTGGTCCCGGCCCACGACGCGCTGCCCGTTCCGGCGGCGTGAGCCAGGAGTCCCCACATCAGTCCGGGGAGGACTCAATTGACCTTGTCCGCGGCCTTCGCGAGGGCCTTGACGTAGTCGTCGAGGACCCACGAGATGGAGAGCGGCGTGGGGTTGGCGGCGGTGGCGAGGGGAGAGGTGTTGCCGGGGAGCAGGTAGGTGGAGTTCCGTTCGATGGCGGGCATCTTGGACAGCAGCGGATCCTTGCGGAGCGTCTTGAGCAGCTTGCCGCTCTTGTCGCCGTAGCCGGTGACGATGTCCACGTCGTCGAAGGTGTCGATCTTCTCGGCGCTCTGCGTCAGCGCGAACTTCTTCGTGCCCTTGGAGGCCTTCGCGACGCTGCCCGGCGTCTTCAGGCCGAGGTCGTTGAGGAACTGCACACGGGTGTCGTGCGCCGTGTAGTAGCCGACCTTACTGACGTCGCCGGGGTCGACGTGGGTCATGAACATCGCCGACTTGCCCTTGAGCTGCGGGTACTTGGCGACCGTCCGCTCGATCTCGCCGTCGAGCCTGTCGACCAGCTTGTCGCCCTTGTCCCCCAGGCCGATCGCCTTGCTGTTCATGCGGATCACATCGCGCCACGGGGTCGACCAGGGGGCGTCCGGATAGGCCACGACGGGGGCTATCTCGCTGAGGGTGTCGTAGTCCTTCTTGGTCAGCCCGGAGTAGGCGGCGAGGATGACGTCGGGCTTGGTGTCGGCGACGGCCTCGAAGTCGATGCCGTCGGTCTCGTCGAAGAGCTTCGGCGTCTTCGCGTGGAGCTGCTCGAGCCGCTTCTCGACCCAGGGCAGGACGCCGTCACCGTCGTCGTCGCCGAAGTCGGCGGAGGCCATGCCGACGGGGACGACGCCGAGGGCCAGCGGGACCTCCTGGTTGGCCCAGTTCACCGTGGCGACGCGCTTCGGCTTCTCCTCGACGGTCGTCTTGCCGAGCGCGTGCTCGATCGTGATCGGGAAGCTCCCCGAAGAACTCCCCGAGCCCGATCCCCTGCCGCCGTCCCCGTCCTTGTCGTCGGCGGACGTGCTGCCGCACGCCGCGAGCGTCAGGAGAGCGGCGGCCGCGGCGAACACCCGCAGGTGACGCGGGCGAAGGCGATGTGTACGCATGAACTCGAATCTCCACTTGTCCGGTATGCCGTAGGTGCCGGTCCTCGCACGTCTGGGTCCCGGGAATGCCGTCGTGGAGTGCGCACCACACTGCACAAGCACTTAGGTAAGGCTTGCCTTGCCATCCTAGGGAGAGTAATGCGGGTGTCGCAATCAGCCTTATGAGACAACGGATGTAGCGATCGGGACATCCAGCCCGGCGTACGGGGGCGAGGAGACGCTCCGAGAAAGGGCGCGGGTGGCCGGAAGTGCGGCCGGAAGTGCTACCGGGAGCGCGGTCGGAAGCGCGGCCGTCAACCGGCCCGGAACGCGCCCGGGGTGAGGCCGGTCGTCCGCCGGAACGCCGCGCCGAACGCGCTCGCCGACCGGTAGCCCACCTGCTCCGCGACGGCCTCCACCTCCCAGCCGCGCGTGAGCAGCGCCACGGCGTGCTGGGCGCGGACCGACGCGACCCAGCGCGCGAAGCTGGTCCCGGTCTCGGCGTTGAAGGCCCGGGTCACCGTGCGGGTGCTCACGCCCAGCTCCGCCGCCCAGTCCGCGAGCGTGCGCTGATCGCCGGGGTTCTCCCGCAGGGCCTCGGCTATCGGCCGCAGGAACGCCGAGGCGGGCGCCTGGACGAGCAGCTCGCGGGGCGACGGTTCGAGCGCGTCCAGGATCATCGCCTCGGTCGTCGCGCGGGAGTCGGGGGGCAGCTCCGGGTCGTCGAGCCGTTCGAGCAGCAGCCGCAGCAGCGGGGTGATCTCGACGGTCACCGGCAGGTCCACGTCCGGCAGGGACGGCTTCGTGCGGAACCCGAAGAACGCCGCGCGCAGCCACGTCCCCGCCACGGCCGACGCGGAGTGCAGCGTGCCCGCGGGCATCCACAGCCCCAGCGACGGCGTGATCGTCCAGACCCGCGCCCCGACGACGGCGGTCGAGGCCCCGCGCTCGTTCCAGAGCAGCTCGTGGAACGCGTGCGAGTGCTCGCCCCACGTCGTGTCGCACGCGACGACTTCCTCGTACCCCACGATCCCGAACGGCGTCTCCACCGCCCCGGCCTCGACAACGGGCAGCTCGCGCACCTCTTTCGCCACGCCGCGCCCGCCTGCCTTCCGTACCTGTCGCCGCTCGCCGCTCGCCGCTCACCGTCCGGCAGCCAGGCTATCCGCGCCCGGTGCCGCGGGTCCGGGCGCGTGCGCTCCTCGGCCGCCGCCCGCCCGCTCCGAGGTTGCGCGGTCAACCGGCCACCCTCGCGCCCTGACGTATTAGTCCGTATTAGCCCGTGAAGACCCTTGACCGGCTCTGTCGGGCGGGGGCAAGGTGCTGGCTAATCCGCATTAGCACTCCACCTGTTCCCCAATACCCCGGGCTAATGCGTATTAGTAGCGGAGGACTGGAGGAGTCGATCATGACCGAAAACCGTTCGCAGCAGCGGGTTGCGAAGGGGAGGCGGGGGCGGCCCCGGCAGGCGGAGGTCGCGCGGCTCGCCGGGGTTTCGCAGACGACGGTCTCGCTCGTGCTCGGCGGCAACAAGCAGGGCATCGCGCTGCACGCCGAGACGCGGGAGCGGGTGCTGGAGGCGGCGCGGGAGCTGGGGTACGTGCCCGATCCCGCGGCGCGGCGGCTGGCCGCCGCGCGGAACAACCTGCTGGGCGTCTTCAGCTTCACCGCGACCTTCCCGACGGCCGTGGAGCACTCGTACTACCCGTTCCTCGTCGGCGTCGAGCAGGAGGCCGCGGCGCGCGGCTTCGACCTGGTGCTGTTCACAGGGTCCAGCCCCGGCGGCGCGCTGGAGCGGGTGCGGCTCGCCGACGGCTGCCTCTTCCTGGGCCGCCACGCGCCCGCCGCCGGGCTGCGGCGGCTCGTCGACGACGGCTACCCCGCCGTGCACATCGGCCGCCGCGACGAACTCGCGGGCCTCGCCTGGGTCGGCGCCGACTACGTGGACGCGAGCGCCGAGGTCGTGCGCCGGCTCGCCGCGTTCGGCCACCGCCGGGCCGTCCTCGTCCGCGAGGACGACGACGCGCCCGCCTCCACCGACCGCGAACGCGGCTTCCACGAGGCGCTCGCGGAGACCGGCCTCGCGGGCCCGCCCGGCGCCGCCGGACCCGTCGTGCGGGCCGCCGACCCGGCCGCCGGGATCACCGCGGAGTGGGTGCGCGGCCGGTGGGAGGAGGGCGTCACCGCCTTCGTCGCCGAGGAGACCGACACCGGCGCCGCCTGGCGGGCCCTGCTCGGCGCCGTGGAGGGGGCCGGGCTGTCGGCTCCCGGCGACGTCTCGCTCGCGCTCCTCGGCTCGCCGCCCGCCGACCTCGCCGGACGCCCCGCGCCGACCGGCTTCGACATCCCCCGCGCCGAGCTGGGCGCCGCCGCCGTACGCACGCTCACCGGCCTCCTCGCCGAGGACGGGCCCGGCTCCCCGCCCCTGGTCGCCTGCGCCTTCCGCGCCGGGCACACGGCGGGACCGCCGCCCGGCACATGACCGGCACCTGACCAGCACGGATCCGCCCGTACGCCCGACAAGTCCCGTACGACACCAGCAAGGAGCACGCACCCCCATGTCCCACCCCACAGTCCTCCCCGCCGAGTGCGACGTCCTCATCGTGGGCGGCGGTCTCGGCGGCGTGGCCGCGGCGCTCGGCGTCTGCCGCGCCGGACGTACCGCCGTCCTCACCGAGGAGACCGACTGGATCGGCGGTCAGCTCACCGCGCAGGCGGTGCCGCCCGACGAGCACCCCTGGGTCGAGGAGTTCGGCGTCACCGCGACCTACCGGGCGCTGCGCGAGGGGATACGCGAGCACTACCGCCGCTGGTACCCGCTGCGCGCCGAGGCCCGCGAACTGACCCGGCTCAACCCGGGCGCCGGGCGGGTCAGCAAGCTGTGCCACGAGCCGCGCGTCGCGCTCGCCGTGCTGGAGGCCATGCTCGCGCCGCACCGCGCCGCGGGACGCCTCACCGTCCTCACCGAGCACCGGCCCGTCGCCGCCGAGACCGACGGCGACACCGTACGGGCCGTCACCGTCGAGGACGTACGCGACGGCGCCCGGCACACCGTCGCCGCGCCCTACGTCATCGACGCCACCGAGACCGGCGAGCTGCTCGAACTCGCGGGCGCCGAGCACGCGCTGGGCGCCGAGTCCCACGCCGAGCACGGCGAGCCGCACGCCCCCGAGACCGCCGACCCGCTCAACCAGCAGGGCATCACCGTCTGTTTCGCGCTCTCCCACCACGAGGGCGAGGACCACACCGTCGACCGCCCGGACACCTACGGTTTCTGGCGCTCCTACCGTCCCGACTTCTGGCCCGGCCCGCTCCTCGGCTTCCTCGCCCCCGACCCGCGCTCCCTCGCGCCCGTCGAGCGGACCTTCGTGCCCAACCCGGACGTGGACCCGCTCGACGTGACTGCCGACCAGAGCGCCGACGCGGGCGACAAGGAGCTGTGGGGCTTCCGCCGCGTCCTCGCCCGCAAGCTCTTCCGGCCCGGGGCCTTCGACTCCGACGTCACCCTCGTCAACTGGCCGCTCAACGACTACTGGCTCAAGCCGTACGTCGGCGCGGGCGAGGAGACCTCCCGCGCCGCGCTCGCCGGGGCACGGGAGCTGTCGCTCTCCGTCCTGCACTGGCTCCAGACCGAGGCCCCGCGCCCCGACGGCGGCACCGGCTTCCCCGGCCTCCGGCTCCGCCCCGAGGTCACCGGGACCGCCGACGGCCTGGCCAAGTCCGCGTACGTACGCGAGGCGCGGCGGATCCGGGCCGTCACCACCGTCACCGAGCACGACGTCGCCATCGACCTCGTCGGCCCGTACGGCGGCACCCGGCACCGCGACTCCGTCGGCGTCGGCGGCTACCGCATCGACCTGCACCCGTCCACGGGCGGCGACAACTACATCGACATCGGCTCCGTGCCGTTCGAGATCCCGCTCGGCGCGCTCGTGCCGCGCCGGGTCCGCAATCTGCTGCCCGGCGGCAAGAACCTCGGCACCACCCACATCACCAACGGCTGCTACCGCCTCCACCCCGTCGAGTGGAACGTCGGCGAGGCCGCCGGCGCCCTCGCCGCGCACTGCCTGGAGGAGGGCGTGCAGCCGCACCAGGTGCAGGCGGAGGACAAGAGGTTCGAGGAGTTCGCCCGCGTACTCGACCGGGCGGGCGTGCAGCGCCACTGGCCCGACGTACGCGGCTACTAGCGGCACAGGCAGCGCCACCGGCGCCGTCCCGCAGAACACAAGGAGGTGTTCCCCTATGGCACCGCACCGCATCCGCGTCGGCATCGACGTGGGCGGGACCTTCACCGATGCCGTGGCCGTCGACTCCGCAACGCTGGAGCTCGTCGCCCAGGTGAAGGTCCCCACCAGCCACCACCACGCCGACGGTGTCGCGCACGGCATCGTGGAGGCGCTGGACCGGCTGCTCAAGCAGGTCGGATGCGCCCCCGACGATGTCGCGTTCCTCGCCCACGGCACCACCCAGGCCACCAACGCGCTGCTGGAGGGCGACGTCGCCCCCGTCGGCCTCCTCGGCATCGGCACCGGGCCCGGCGCCCTGCCGACCCGGCGGCTCGCGGGCCTCGCCCGCCTCGAACTCGTCCCCGGCAAACGGTTCCCGCTGCACTACGCGCACATCCCCGACCCCGGCGACGCGGCCGCCGTGCGCACCGCCGTCGAACAGGTCGCGGCGGCCGGGGCCGAAGTGCTCGTCGCCAGCGAGCCGTTCAGCGTCGACCTGCCGGACGGCGAGCAGGCGGTGATCGAGACGGCACGCCCGTACGGGCTGCCGATGACCGCCGCGCACGAGATCACCTCGCTCTACGGGCTGCGCAAGCGCACCCGTACCGCCGTCGTCAACGCCGCGATCCTGCCGCGCATGCTCGCCACCGCCGACCTCGTGGACTCCAGCATCACGGCCGCCGGGGTGACCGCGCCGCTGATGGTGATGCGCTGCGACGGCGGCGTCATGTCGCTGGACGAGATGCGGCGGCGGCCGCTGCTGACCGTGCTGTCGGGCCCGGCCGCCGGGGTGGCCGGGGCGCTGATGCGCGAACGGGTCAGCGAGGGCGTCTTCCTGGAGACCGGAGGCACGTCCACCGACATCAGCGTGATCCGCCGCGGCAAGGTCGCCGTCCGGCACGCCACGCTCCTGGGCAAGACCTCCTACCTGTCCGCGCTCGACGTGCGCACGGTCGGCGTCGGCGGCGGCTCCATGGTGCGGCTGAGCGGTGGGGGAGGCGGGGGCGTGGGCGGCGCGGGCGGCGGGCCGCGCCGTGCGGTGCACGCCGTCGGGCCGCGCAGCGCGCACATCGCCGGGCTGCCGTACGCCTGTTACGCCGAGCCCGAAGAACTGGAGGGCGCCCGGCTCGCCACCGCGAGCCCCCTCGACGGCGACCCGGAGGACTACGCGGTCCTCGACGCCGACGGCGGCCGCTTCGCGCTCACCATGACCTGCGCGGCCAACGCCCTCGGACGGGTGCCCGAGGGCGACTTCGCCGCCTGCGACCCCGCCGTCGCCCGCGCGGCGCTGGCGCCGCTCGCGGAGGCCCTCGGCACGGACGTCGCGGGGGCCGCGACCCGGATCCTGGACGTGGGAGTACGGCAGGTGCGCGAGGTCGTGGACGCGATGGTCCGCGACTACCGGCTCGACCGCGACACCGCCGTCCTCGTCGGCGGCGGGGGCGGCGCCGCCTCCGTCACCCCGCACCTGGCCGCCACCACCGGCCTCACCGGCCGGATCGCCGCGCACAGCGAGGTCATCAGCCCCATCGGCGTCGCGATGGCGCTCGTACGCGAACAGATCGAACGGATCATCCCCGGCGCCACGCAGGAACAGATCCTCGGCGTACGGAGCGAGGCCGAGGCCGCCGTCGTCGCGCAGGGCGCCGCCCCCGCGGCCGTCGAGGTCGAGGTCACGGTCGATCCGCAGACCAACACCGTACGGGCCATCGCCACCGGCGCGACCGAGCTGCGCACCCAGGACCGCGCC
This sequence comes from Streptomyces albiaxialis, assembly GCF_039530985.1. Classification (NCBI taxonomy): domain Bacteria; kingdom Bacillati; phylum Actinomycetota; class Actinomycetes; order Kitasatosporales; family Streptomycetaceae; genus Streptomyces; species Streptomyces albiaxialis. The sequence continues at coordinate 427,379 of NZ_BAAAPE010000005.1, read as the reverse complement.
CACCGCGCCGACGACGCCGAACGCCTCTCCGCCGCCGCGGCCAGCCTCAAGACGGACCCCGCCGCCGTCGACATCCTCGCCGCCACCCCGGCGCACACCGTCTACGGCACCGAGCTGCGCCGCCGCTTCCGCCGGTCCCGGCACCCGGTCCGCGTCCTCGACGCCGACGGCGTCGTACGGCTGCACGCCGCCGACGCCCGTATCGCGACCACCACGGCGGCCCAGGCCCCCGAGGTGCTCGCGCAGTTGATCCGCGAGTCCACCACGTACGGCGACGGCGGCGTCCGCGCCCCCGCCCTGCGGCTGCTCCTCGGCTCGCGCATCGCGGACCTCTCGGGCGTGCTCGACGCCGAACCGCTGCTGGCCCTCGCACGCAGCGAACTGCGCTCCCGCGCGGGGGACGAGCCGGTGGTCGCGGTCCTGGAGGCCCGCGCATGAGCCCCCGCACGCTCCGGACGCTGACCCGTGCCCGCCGCGCCGCGCTGCGCGCCGCCTGCGCGGAGCTGGCGATGCTGGACGACGCCGAGTTCGGCGCCCGCCTCCTCGCCGACACCCCGACCCACGAGGGCCGCGACCCGGCCCAACTCCTCCGCTGGGCCGAGTCCGCAACCTCGTTCGGCGCCGAACTCGCCACGGGCGTGGCCCCGTCGGGCCCGGGCGAGCCGCACACAAGGGGGGCACGCCCCGAACCGGGAGCACGCCCCGCGCCGGACGGCATTGAGCCCACGCCGGGCGCGGGCCACGGTGACGGCGACGTTGACGGTCCCGGTGCGGGCACGGCACGGTCCGGGCCTGGGGCGTCGTACGTGCGGGGGCCGCGCCGGGCGGCGGCGGGCGCCGTGCGCGGGCTCGTGCTGGGCGCGGACCTTGTCGACGGTGACGGCGACGGGCCCGGCGCGGGCACCGTCCGGCCTGGGGCCGAGGCGCCGTACGCGGGGCACGGTCACGGCCAAGGCGCCGGACCCGGCGCGGGCGCGGTCCCGATCGTGTCCGGGGCGTCGTCCGCCCGTGGGCCGCGCGCGGAGCCGGAGGTGGATCGCGGGGGCTTCGCCGTGCGTATGCCGGGCGCGGGCCCGTCGGGGCCGCCCGGCGATGACGCCGGACGTGCGTCGGACGGGACCCGGTCGGCTCCCGGGACGCCCGGTGCGCGGCGGCCGGGTACCGGGGCGGACGGGCGCATGCCGGGGAGCCCGGACCGGTCGGGCGCTGTTCGCGCAGATGCCGGGCACTCTTCGTTCCGGGTCGTCGAACGCGAGGGCGGGGTCGAGCGATTGCTGCTCGCGCGGTACGTGTCGCGGCCCGTGCCCGCCGTCGAGCTGTACGTCGACACCCTCGCGCTCGGCGAGGAGGTCGTCGAACTGCTCGGCTGGCGGGAGTGGTACCCCGTCGGCGCCCTGCGCGCGGCCGCGCTCGCGCACGAGGAGGCGCACTGCGCGCTGCACGGCGACCGGGCGCTGCGCCGCGCGCTGCGCGCACGCGTCGGGCACACCGCGCTCCGGCTCGGACGGCGGCGCCTGACCGGCCACGTCGCGGGGGCCGACGAACTCGCCGCGCACGGCTACGCCGCGGCCCGCTGCGGCCTCGGCCGCACCCCGCTCCTGCTCACCGCCGCGCTCGCGAGCGCGGTCCGTGCCCTCGAAGAGGACTGAGGCACCGCCATGGGAATCGTCATCATCCTGCTCATGCTCGCGGGCGTCGGGCTGATGCTCGCCCGCAAGCTGCCGACCGCCTTCGCCCTCGTGCTGCTGGGCGTGGCCGTCGCGCTCGTCGCCGGGGCGCCGCTCACCGGCAAGAACAGCCTTCTCGACACCGTCCTCGAAGAGGGCTCGGTCGCGCTGGCCTCCACCATGCTCGCCGTGCTGATCGGCTCCTGGCTCGGCAAGCTGATGGAGGAGACCGGCATCGCCGGCACCCTCGTGCGGAAGATCGTGGAGTTCGGCGGCGACCGCCCCACCGTCGTCGCGCTCGGCGTGCTCGCCGTCTCCGCGCTCGTCGGCACGGTCACCGGCTCCGCGCCCGCCGCCATGATGGCGGGCATCATCGGCATCCCCGCGATGATCGCCGTCGGCGTGCCGAAGACGACGGCGGCCGGGACCATCCTCATGGGCATCGCGGCGGGCATGCCGTTCGAACTGCCGGTGTGGCAGTTCTTCTCCACCGCGCTGGAGCTGCCGCTGGACACGGTGAAGTCGTTCATGCTGCGGCTGTTCCCCTTCGCCGCCGTGTTCGCCGTGCTCTACGTCCTCGTCGAGACCCGCCGCAGGGGTGTCGAGCACACCTGGTCGCTGGCCTCCCTCGACGAGCGCCCGGACCGGCCGTCCGGCGGCGACCGGCGCCGCGGCCGGGCCCGGCGGATGGGCGACGCGCCCTGGTACGCGCTGCTCGCGCCCGCCGTCCCGCTCGTGCTCGCACTCGGCTTCGAGCTGGCGATCATCCCCTCGATGCTGGCGGGCGTCCTCTACGCCCTGGTGGCCACCACGCGGCCCCGCGAGATGAACAAGCGGCTGCTGCGCACCCTGTACGCCGGGTTCGAGGTCGCGGCGCCGCCCATCACGCTCTTCGTGGCGATCGGCATCCTGCTGGCCGCCGTGAAGCTGCCCGGCGCGATCGAGGCCCTGGACCCGCTCGTCAAGGCCGTCAGCCCGGGCCACCCCGCCGCGTTCGTCGTCGTCTTCACGCTGCTGGCGCCGCTCTGCCTGTACCGGGGGCCGCTCAACGTGTACGGGCTGGGCGCGGGCACCGCGGGCGTCCTCATCTCCGCCGGGGTCTACCCGGCCGCCGCCGTGCTGGGGCTGACCGCCTCCTACAACCAGATCTTCGGCGTCGCCGACCCGACCAGCACCCAGACCGTGTGGGCGGCGCAGTACGCCGGTGTCAGCCCGCAGCAGGTCATGCTGCGCACCCTGCCGTACGTGTGGTGCGTCGCGCCCGGCGGGCTGGTCGTCACCGCCGCCACCCGGCTCTGAGACCGCCGGGCTCTCCCACCCCGAACAGTCCCTGGAAGGGAGCACGTTCATGACACTCGACCGCCGCCGTTTCCTGCGCAACGCCACCGCGACGGCCACCGTCGCCGCGGGCGGCAGCCTGCTCGGCCTCGGCGCCACGGGCACCGCGTCCGCGTCCGCCCCGGCCCCGGTCTCCGCGCCGGGCGGCTTTCCCGACTACCGCCACGTCCGCACCCTGCTGAGGCCTGAGGACCTGAGGTACAACCCCACCGGCGAGATCATCTTCCCCTGTGTGCGCGGCGTGTACGACAAGCTCGCGAAGCCGCTCGGCCGCTACTACCTCTACTACGCCCCGCACGACGCCCCCGGCGGCATCTGCCTCGCCTACGGGGACTCGCTGGAGGGCCCGTTCACCGAGTACCCGCACAACCCGATCGTCAGCAACGAGTGGGCCCCGCACTACAAGGTCAGCCACGTCTCGTCGCCGCACGTCATGTGGCACGCCGAACGCCACGAGCTGTGGCTGTACTTCCACGGCGAGAACACCACGACCCGGCTCGCCCGCTCCAAGGACGGCGTCCACTTCACGTACGACCGCGCGGTGCTCACCACCGCGATGCTGCCCAAGGGCACCACCGAGACGTCCTACGCCCGCGCCTTCCGGCACGACCTGCCGGGCCGCGACGCCCGCTACGTCATGCTCTTCATGCGCAACGACAACGCCAACCACCGCGACATCGGCTGGGGCTGGTCCGCGGACGGCCGCGCGTGGACGTTCGACCCCGAACCGCTGATCGACCACGCCGACGTCGGCGCCTCCGACGTCTCCGGCGCGCACCTGCTCACCCGGAACGGGCGTACGTACGTCGCATACCACACGGACAAGGGCAGCGGCGGCAACGTCCTGCTCACCGAGGTCGGCGCCGACTTCTCCCGCCGCGACCACCTCGGCGTCCTCTACGACTCGGGCAGCGCGGCGCCGGAGAACGGCCGCGCCGCGGCGCCGTCCTTCGGCACGGACGGCGGCGTCCCGTACATGGTCTACGAGGCGGGGGAGCGGCTCTCCGGCGTGATCGCCGTCGCCCGCGGCTGATCATTCCCGTTCCCGGAACGGGCAGACGCGTAAGCGCGGCGATCAACTGTCATGCAGACCTGGCATGTTCCACAGGAAAGTGCGGGAAGCTTCACCTGATCCCCTCTCCGATGCGTAGCCTCAGCGTCACTTTCGGTGGTCCCCGTCGTGCGGGGCCTCGCGCCGAACGTCGCCGTATGCCGTGCCCGGGGAGGGGAGTTCAGCGTGCCCGGAATCGACGAATGCCTGGGGGAGGCCATGCGATTGCCCGGTGCCCGGAGCGCCGCGGTGATCGACTGGATCAGCGGGCTCGCGTTGGGCGTCGCGGGGGACGCCCCGGGCGGAGACCATGAGGCATCGGCGTGCGAGGCGGCCGAGGTGGCCCGGATGGTGGCCGAGCACGGCACGTTCGCGCCGCCGGAGGACGAGCGGGCCCGCCCCGGCGCCCGTGCGCTCCCGGCGGTCGAGGACGTGATCGTCACCAGCGCCGACAGCTACCACCTGCTGCGGTTCGTCGGCGCCGTCTACGACAGCAGCGTCTTCCTGCACCTGTGCGTGGGACGCGAGGAGGGCAACCTCGCGATGGCCAGGCTCCGGCTGGAGGACATCGCCACGCGGATGGTGCTGTGATGCCCGCCGCCGTCGCGCCCTCCCCGCGCCACCGTCCGGCAGGCGCCGGGGGCCCTCCGGCCGCGGGCCCTCCCGCCTCGCCGCTGCTGCGCCGCCTCGCCGCCGAGCGCGCCACCGGCGCCTTCACCCGTGCCGGGGGCACGCTCTTCCTCGTCGACGGGCAGGTGGCGCACGCCGAGAGCCCCGCGGCGCCCGGACTGGACGTCCTCCTGACGACCGGCGGCGCCCTGCCGGGGGAGGCCTGGCGCGCCGCCCTCGCCGAGGCCGGACCGCGCCGCTCCGTCGCCCGCCACCTGGTGGAGACGGGACGGGTGCCCGGCGGGGTGCTGGAGCTGTGCCAGATCGGCGCGCTCCACGACGCGGCGTTCTTCGTCCTGGCGCCGGGCGGCGGACCGGGGCGCTTCCGGCACGGCGTACGGCACTGGCTGGGCGCCTTCAGGGCCGTACCGGCCGCGGCGGTGGAGCGCGAGACCGTGCGCAGGCGGTCGCTCCTCGACCGTGCGTGGACGGACGCGGGCACCGACACCCTGCCGGTGGTCCGTACGGCGCGCCCGCCGGACGTACGCGTCCCGGCGCGCCGGCGTCCCGTGCTCGACCTGGCCGACGGCGGGCGTACGGCCTGCGAGATCGCCCGGACGCTGGGCCGCCCGGCCTTCCACACGCTCATCGACCTGCGCAAGCTCGCGGCGGCCGGGCTGGTCGCGCCCGCGGTGTCCTCGGCGGAGCCGCCCCGCGTGCCCTCGGGGCCGGGGGAACTCCCCGGCCCGCCACGGGAGTTCGACGACCCCGACGTCGCCCTGCTGCGCAGGCTCAGAGACGCCCTGGAGGCCCTGTGATCCGCGGCTTCAGACAGCGTGCCGAGAGGAGAGTGCTGATGTCGGCCGAGGCCGAGGTCCGCGAGGAGCTGGGCAGGCTGCGGACGCACGTCCCGCAGCTCGCCGGGGCACTGGTCGCCACCGTGGACGGCCTCGTCCTCGCCGAGGACACCGCGCCGTCGGCGGGCGACGCGCCGCCGCCCGAGCCCGAGTCGCTGGCGGCGCTCACGGCCGCGGCGCTGAGCGTGGCGTTCCAGATGAACGAGGCGGCCGGGCGCGGCGCCTTCCGCGAACTGCTCATCCACGGGGAGCGGGGCTACGTCGCCACGTACGCGGCGGGCACGTCCGCCGTGCTCACGCTCCTGGCCGACGACCGGCTGAACGTCGGGCGGCTGCACCTCGAAGGCCGCCGGTGCGCCGCCCGCGTCGGCGAACTCGCCGCGCACGCCCTCGCGGACGGCCCGCCGCCCGGCGGACCTGCGCGGGCGGCCGGCCCCCGCCCGGCGGCACCGGGGCGGAACGGCGCCCGCCCGCCGCTGGAGCGGCGCCGCCGCAACCTCCAGAACCCCTGACCGCACGAGAACGCAAAGGAAGAGACCCGTCATGGCCAATACCGAAGCCTCTCTCAAGGACGCGATGAACTCCGTCGACGGCACACTCGCCGCCGCGCTCGTCGACTACACCAGCGGCATGGCGCTGGGCACGGCGGGCGGCGGCACGGACTTCAACCTGGAGGTCGCGGCGGCGGGCAACACCGATGTCGTACGCGCCAAGTTGCGCACGATGGAGCACCTCGGGATACAGGAGCGGATCGAGGACATCCTCATCACCCTCGACAGCCAGTACCACCTGATCCGCCTGCTCCAGGCGAAGAGCGGCAACGGCCTCTTCCTCTACCTCGTGCTGGACGCGGAGCGCGCGAATCTCGCCATGGCGCGGCACCAGTTGCGCAGGATCGAGTCCCAGTTGGAGGTCTGAGGGGGGCACAGGGGCCGCGCCGCTCACGCGCGGCCCCCTCCGCCCTCAGACGAGGATGACCCGGCGTCCGCGCGTATGCCCCGCCTGGCTGTCGATGTGCGCGGCCGCCGCCTCCGCCAGCGTGTACGACTTGGCGACCGGGATGTGCAGCTTCCCGCGCTCGATGAGGTCGCGGGCCTCGGCGAGCGCGTCCGGCACGCTCCCGGCGGTGCCGGAGAACAGGACGCCGTGGTCCGGGGCGCCGAGGTCGGCGATCGAGACCACCCTCCCCGGGTCCCCGGTCAGTTCGACGAGTTCGGGGATCACGCCCGAACCGGCCAGGTCGAGGGCCGCGTCGGGCCTGCCGAGCCGCCGGACCCGCTCGACCCAGCCCTCCCCGTACGTCGTGGCCAGGGCGCCCAGGTCGCGCAGATAGTCCAGGTTCGCCGCCCCGGCCGTGCCGATCACGGTGATGCCGCGTTCGCGGGCGATCTGGAGGACCGCCGAGCCGACACCCCCGGACGCGCCGCTGACCAGCAGCGTCTGCCCGGGCTCGACGCCGGTCTGGCCGATGACGCGCAGCGCGGTCTCCACCACGGAGGGGTACCCGGCCGCCTCCTCGAACGACAGCCCCTCGGGCATCAGGGCCCAGGCCGACAGCACGGCGAACTCGGCGTAGGTGCTCGCCCCCTCGCCGAACACCGGGTCGCCGACCGCGATGCCCTCCACGCCCTCGCCGACCTCGTCCACCACCCCGGCGGCGTCCAGCCCGACCCCGGAGGGGAGTTCGAGCGGGTGCGCCTTGAGGACCTGGCCCTCCCGGACCCTCCAGTCGACGGGGTTCACCCCCGCCGCCCGTACGGCGATGCGTATCAGGCCGGGGCCCGCGTGGGGCTCCTCGGCATCCACCAGTTCCAGCACGTCCGGGCCGCCGAATTCGGCGAAGCTCACTTTCTTCATGCCGCCGACCGTAACACTAACCGTTAGGGTTTCGGAATTGTTGTGGATTCGCACCTGTTAGGGTGACCCCATGACCGCCCCGCCCGGACGCCGTGAGCGCAAGAAGGCCGCGACCCGTCAGAAGATCGCCGACACCGCGCTGCGGCTCTTCCTGGAGCGCGGGTACGACGCGGTGGGGATCCGCGACGTCGCCGCCGAGGCCGACGTGGCCGTCACGACGCTCTTCTCGCACTTCCCCTCGAAGGAGGCTCTGGTCTTCGAGCAGGACCGGGACTTCGAGCAGCGCCTCACGCGGGCGGTCACCGGCCGGGCGCCGGACGAGCCGCTCGTCCCCGCGCTGCGCCGCGAGGTCCTGGCCCTGGTCCGGCACTGCACGGCGGACAGCGCCGCCCCCATCTGGCACATGATCGACTCCTCGGCCGCGCTGCGGGAGTACGAGGAGTCGATGAGGCTGCGGCACGCGGAGTCGCTCGCGGCGGCCATCGACGCGGACGCCGGTCTCCCGCAGACCACCACGGCCTGCCGGACGCTCGCGAGATTCGCGATCGACGCCTACGCGCTCGCCCGGGAGGCAGCCGATCCGGAGGCCGCGGTGGACGAGATCTTCGGGATGATCGAGGCGGCCTGGGAGACCGCGCCCCGCTGAGCCCCCGCTGAGACCGCCGGGATCCGCTGAGCCGCGCCCCGGATGTGACTAGTGCGGGCCCGACTGCGCCGTGAAGCCCCGCGGCACCAGGGCGACCACCAGCACGGTGACGGCGGCGACGAGACCTGCGGAGACGTACGCGGTCGTGGTCAGCGCGTCGTCGAACGCGGTACGGGCCGCGTCCATGAGGCGTTCGCCCCGGTCGCCGCCGAGGGCCTCGGCCTGCTCGTGCGCCCCGCCGACCGAGTCCCGGGCGAGCGTCGGCCACCCCGCCATGTGGTGCGCGTACACGGCCCCGTGGACCGAGCCGAGCAGCGCCACGCCCAGGCCGACCCCCAGCTCGTAGTTGGTCTCCGAGACGGCACCGGCCTGCCCGGCACGCCGGGCGGGGACCGCGGAGACGAGGGTGGCGGCGGACGCGGTGATGGCCAGCCCGTCGCCGAGGCCGAGCGCGACGAGGACGACCGCGACGGCCGGGTACGCGAGGGGCGCGGGGGCGAGCGCCAGCACGAGGAACCCCGCCAGCAGCGCCGAGAGCCCGAGGGCCATCACCCCGCGCACTCCCGCGCGTTCCATGAGGCGGGGCGCGAGCAGCGAGCCGCCCAGGGTGGCGAGCGCAGCGGGCAGGGTCCGCAGGCCCGCGGCGAACGGGGAGTAGCCGTGGACGTACTGGAGCCACAGGGAGACGAGGAAGAGCGCGGCGCCGATGGCGAGCATGGCCAGCAGCGTGGCGAGCGCGGCGGCGGTGAAGGCCCGGTTCGCGAACAGGCGTACGTCCAGCAGCGGGTCGGGCAGCCGCAGTTGGCGGCGGGCGAAGAGCCCCAGCACGACGAGGCCGAGGACCAGGACCGCCACATCGGGCGCTGCCACGCTGCCCTTCGCCACATGCTTGATGCCCCAGGCCAGGGCCACGACGCCGACGACCGAGAGCACGGCGCCGGTCCGGTCCGGCGGCCCGTGGCCCGCGTCCTTGTACTCGGGCAGGAGACGGACCGCGGCGACCACCGTGACCGCGACGACGGGGACGTTGACCCAGAAGGCGGCCGACCAGTCGAACGTGCCGACGAGCGCGCCGCCGATCAGCGGCCCGACCGCCGCGCCCGCCCCGGCGACGGCGGCCCAGATCCCGATGGCGAGCGTCCGCTCCCTCGGATCCTGGAAGACCGTTCTGATCAGGGAGAGCGTGCTGGGCATGACCATCGCGCCGCCCACGCCCAGCAGCACCCGCCCGGCGATCAACTGCCAGGGCCCGGTGGCCGTCGCGGCGACGACCGAAGCCGCGCCGAACAGCAGGAAGCCCAGTACGAAGAGGCGTTTGCGCCCATAACGGTCGCTCACCGCACCCATGGAGACGAGGAGGCCGCCGAGTACCAGTCCGTACACGTCGATGATCCAGAGCTGCTCCAGCGCGCTGGGGTGCATGGCGTCGATGAGCGAGGGGAGCGCGACGTTCAGGATCGTGGCGTCCATGGCCACCAGGAGCAGGCTGGCGCAGAGCACGGCGAGCATCGCCCAGCGCCCGGCTCCCGGGGCGCCACCCGTCGTGCGCGATTCCCCCGGGCGAGCGCTGTGGGCCACCGGACTCCCCGTCCTCGTACGTCCTCGTGCCGTTCTCGTGCCGTTCTCGCGGGTCCCCGGGGGAATTCCCGCGCGCGAAGCCGGGACCGGCTCCGGCCAGCACCCACGCTACGGGCGGCGCCCGGAAGCGCACCTTGACACGGCGTCCGGGTGAGCCCGCCCCCCGGCGCCCGTCCGGACCCGGACTCGGGTCCGGGCCCCGGGGCCGGGTCCGACACCCGACCGGCCCCGCCCGACGTGTCGCGCGGCGCGCGTGCCGCTACCTGTTGAGCATGCGCCCCGCACCGCGCCGGCCCCGTAAGGCCCGCATAGCCACCGCCCCCGTGCTCCTCCTCGCGCTCCTGCTCCTCCCGCTGCTGCCCGCGCCCGCGCAGGCGCGCGGCGCGGCGGGCCGGGCCGCCGCGGCGTGCGAGGCCGACACCGGCCCCTACCAGCGGGAGCTGGAGCGGCATCTGAGGCTCCCCGTGGACGGGCGGCAGTCCGAGGCCGACTGCCGCGCCATCCGCGCCTTCCAGCAGCGCCACAAGATCCCCGCCACGGGCACGGCGGACGTCGTCACCTACCGCACGGTCCTCGTCCAGCAGGCCCGCACCAGCCCCCGCGCCCGGGCCGGCTGCCCGCGCCGCACCCACCGGGTGGTGTGCGTCGACCTCGACCGGCAGATCCTGTGGGTCCACACGGGCCGCACCGGCAAGCTCGTCCTGAGCCCGGTCCCCGTGCGGACGGGACGGCAGGGCCAGGAGACCCGCGGCGGCTGGCACAAGATCTTCCGCCGCGTCCGCCACGAGCGCTCCCGCCTCTATGACAACGAACCGATGCCGTACGCCCAGTACTTCGACGGCGGCCAGGCCCTGCACGGCACCGAGCGCTATCTCTACCGCAGCGGTTCGGCGGGCTGCGTCAACCTCCGGCTGCCCGACGCGGCGGCGCTGTGGCGCCTGCTGCGCGTCGGCGACCGCGTCTACGTCTTCGGCGTCAAGCCCGGCACCGATCCCCGCGTCCTGCGCTGAGGAGCGGGCTCACCCGGACAGCGCGCGGCAGTCCGCGCAGCGCCCCCTGAACGTCACCTCCACCGCGTGGACGGTGAAGCCGAAGCGCTCGGACTCCGGGAGCCCGGCGGGCAGGTCGCCGTCGGGGTGGACATCGCGGATCGTTCCGCAGTCGGTGCACACCAGATGGTGGTGGGGGCGATGGGCGTTCGGATCGTAGAGCTTCGCACGTCCGATGGTGGACACCTCGGTCACCTCGCCCAGCGCGACGAGTTCACCGAGCGTGTTGTACACCGTCGTACGGGATATCTCCGGCAGCAGGGCGGAGGCGCGCTCCAGCACCTCGTCCGCGGCGAGATGGACGTGCTCACCGGCGAGGACCTCGGCGACCACCCGGCGCTGCGCGGTCATCCGCCAGCCGCGTGCGCGCAGCCGTTCCAGCAGGTCACTCATGCCCACCACCCATCGGTGCGTCGTCTGACGTGAAGATCTGCGAAACCGGTGTCCGCGCGCCCTGATTCTCGTATTGACTTGGATTGTGTCCATCGTAGGATCGGTTCCAGTGTGAGCCAATACGCAGGACGGCGGCCAGGGCATGCCGGTGACGGTTCAACTGTCGTGTCCCTCCGGGCAGTTGGCCTGTCCGGGCGCACTGCCGCACCGAGACCGTTCCGACACCCTCAGACCCCGAGCACAGTGAACCGTCCGGCCCGGAAGGATGCCCATGCCTGAGAACAATGACGCAAGCGCCGCACAGGTGACCCCGGAGACCGAAGGCGGCTGCCCGGTCGCGCACGGGCGCGCGCCGCATCCGACGCAGGGCGGTGGCAACCGCCAGTGGTGGCCCGACCGCCTCAATCTGAAGATCCTGGCCAAGAATCCCCCCGCCACCAACCCGATGGGCGAGGAGTGGAGCTACGCCGAGGCGTTCAAGACCCTCGACCTCGCGGCGGTCAAGCGGGACATCGCCGAGGTGCTGACCACCTCCCAGCCCTGGTGGCCCGCCGACTTCGGCCACTACGGCCCGCTGATGATCCGCATGGCCTGGCACAGCGCCGGTACGTACCGGATCAGCGACGGCCGCGGCGGCGCGGGCTCCGGCCAGCAGCGCTTCGCCCCGCTCAACAGTTGGCCGGACAACGCGAGCCTGGACAAGGCCCGCCGCCTGCTCTGGCCGGTCAAGCAGAAGTACGGCGAGAGGATCTCCTGGGCCGACCTCCTCGTCCTCACGGGGAACGTGGCGCTGGAGTCGATGGGCCTGGAGACCTTCGGCTTCGCGGGCGGCCGGGTGGACGCCTGGGAGTCCGAGGAGGACGTCTACTGGGGCCCGGAGACCGAGTGGCTCGGCGACACGCGCTACACGGGCGACCGCCACCTCGAAGAGCCCCTGGGCGCCGTCCAGATGGGCCTCATCTACGTCAACCCCGAGGGCCCCAACGGGAACCCGGACCCGGTCGCCGCCGCGCGCGACATCCGCGAGACCTTCCGCCGCATGGCGATGAACGACGAGGAGACCGTCGCGCTCATCGCGGGCGGCCACACCTTCGGCAAGACCCACGGAGCGGGCCCCGACAGCAATGTCGGCGCCGACCCGGAGGGCGCGCCGATGGAGCAGATGGGCCTCGGCTGGAAGAGCACGTTCAACACGGGCATAGGCAAGGACGCCATCACCTCCGGCCTGGAGGTCATCTGGACGTCCACCCCGACCCAGTGGAGCAACGGGTTCTTCAAGAACCTCTTCGAGTACGAGTACGAGCTGACGCAGAGCCCCGCCGGTGCCAACCAGTGGGTCGCCAAGGACGCCCCGGAGATCGTCCCGGACGCGCACGACCCGGAGAAGAAGCACCGCCCGCGGATGCTGACCACGGACCTCTCGCTGCGCTACGACCCGATCTACGAGCCGATCTCCCGGCGGTTCTACGAGAACCCGGAGGAGTTCGCCGACGCCTTCGCCCGCGCCTGGTTCAAGCTGACGCACCGCGACATGGGTCCCGTCGCGCGCTACCTCGGGCCCGAGGTCCCGTCCGAGACGCTGGTCTGGCAGGACCCGCTGCCCGAGCGCACCGGCGAGCTGATCGACGCCGCGGACATCGCCTCCCTCAAGGAGCGGATCCTCGGCACGGACCTCTCCGTCGCCGAACTGGTCGCCACGGCCTGGGCGTCCGCCTCCACCTTCCGCGGCAGCGACAAGCGCGGCGGCGCCAACGGTGCCCGTGTCCGCCTGGAGCCGCAGCGGAGCTGGGAGGTCAACGACCCGGAGCAGCTCGCGCAGGTGCTGCGCGTGCTGGAGGGCATCCAGGAGTCCTTCAACTCCTCGGCCTCCGGCGGCAAGCAGGTCTCCCTGGCCGACCTGATCGTGCTCGGCGGCTGCGCGGCCGTCGAGAAGGCGGCCCGGGACGCGGGCCACCCCGTCGAGGTGCCCTTCACCCCGGGCCGCGTGGACGCCACCGAGGAGCTGACGGACGCCGAGTCCTTCGCCGCGCTGGAGCCCTCCGTCGACGGCTTCCGCAACTACCAGGGGAAGGGCAACCGGCTGCCCGCCGAGTACCTCCTGGTGGACAAGGGCAACCTGCTCACCCTCAGCGCGCCCGAGCTGACCGTCCTCGTCGGCGGCCTGCGCGTCCTGGGCGCCAACCAGGGCGGGTCGCGGCACGGCGTCCTCACCGAGCGCCCGGGCACGCTGACGAACGACTTCTTCGTCAATCTGCTCGACATGGCCACGACCTGGAAGGCGACCTCCGAGGCGCAGGACGAGTTCGAGGGCCGCGACGCGTCGAGCGGCGAGGTCCGCTGGACGGGCACCCGCGCCGACCTCGTCTTCGGGGCCAACGCGGAGCTGCGCGCGGTCGCCGAGGTCTACGCGAGCGCCGGCGCGGAGAAGAAGTTCGTCCGGGACTTCGTCAAGGCCTGGGACAAGGTCATGAACCTGGACCGCTTCGAGCTGTCCTGACCCGCTGAGTCCGACGCTCCGGTCCGTGGGCCGCGCCTCCGCCGGGAGGCGCGGCCCACGCCCGTTCACCGCCCGGCGGCGGGCTCCGGACCGGGCTCCGGTTCGAGGAGGCGGGACAGGAGGTCGTCCAGGCTGATCAGGCCGGTCAGCTCGCCCGCGTCGTCGCGGACGACGGCGAGGGTCGTACGGGCCTCGCGGAGGGTCTCGACGGCGAGGGCGACGGTGGTGGCCTCGGTGAGTTCCGGTACCGGCCGGGCCAGTTCCGCGGCCGTGAGCCGGCGGCCCCGGGACCGGGCGACCAGGGCGTCGCGCGCGTGGAGGGAGCCGGTGACCGCGTCCCCGTCGCGTACGAGGAGGCGGGTGCGGTCCTTTTCGGCCGCGATGCCCAGCACCGTGTCGAGGTCCGCGTCCGCGGGCACCGAGGTGATCCGCGCGGCGGGCACCCGGAGGTCGCCGACCGGCGTCAGGGGCTGGGTGAGGGAGCTGGTGAGCAGCCCGGAGTCGGTGGCGCTGATCAGGCCCAGGCGCGCGGACTCGGCGACGAGCTGGGTGAGCTGCTCGCGGCTGTGGACCGAGGCCAGCTCGTCGCGCGGGGTGACCCGGCACAGCCGTACGAGGGCGTTGCTCACCGTGTTGAACAGCCGGATCAGCGGGCGTACGACGGTGACGAGGGCGCGGAAGGCGGGCGTGAGCAGCATCGCCGAGCGCTCGGGGTGGGCGATGGCCCAGGATTTGGGGGCCATCTCGCCGATCACCATGTGCAGGAAGACCACGACGACCATGGCGACGGCGAAGGCGATGCCGTAACTGAGGCCCGCGGGCAGGCCGAGCCGTTCCAGGAGCGGGTCCAGCGCGTGCGAGACGGCGGGCTTGGAGATCGAGCCCAGGCCGAGGGTGCAGACGGTGATGCCGAGCTGGGCCCCGGCCAGCATCAGGGACAGCTCGCGCATCCCGGCGAGCGCTGCCTTCGCGCCGCGCCGGCCCTCGGCGACGGCCTGTTCGACGCGGTGCCGCTTGGCGGCGACGAGCGCGAACTCGGCCGCGACGAAGAAGCCGCTGCCGATCAGCAGGAGGACGGTGACGAGGAGGGCCAGGGGGAAGCTCATGAGGTCGTCTCCTCCTCGGGGCCGGAGTCGGCCTCGGGCCCGGACTCCAGGTACGGGCCGGGCCCCGGGAGGCGTTCGAGGCGTACGCGGTCGGGCACGTGGCGGTCCAGCGTCCGTACGTGGAGCGCGGCGCGGTCCCCGTCGGGCAGGTCCACGGTCAGCCGGTCGTCCACGGCGGGGAAGCGGCCCAGCCGGTCGACGACGAGTCCGGCGACCGTCTCGTAGTCCTGCTCCTCGGGCAGCACGATGCCGGTGGCGGCGGCGATCTCGTCCAGCCGGCGCCCGGCGTCCACCAGCCAGCCGCTGCCGTCGGCGACCGCGGGTTCGACGACGGTGTCGCTCTCGTCCGCGATGTCGCCGACCAGCTCCTCGGCGATGTCCTCGTAGGTGACGATCCCGTCGAGGCCGCCGTGCTCGTCCAGGACGACCGCGAACTCGTCGTCGCGCTCGCGCATCCGCGCCACCGCCTCGGGCAGCGGCAGGGAGTCGGGCAGCAGCAGCGCGGGGCGGGCGAGCGCGGCGGCCGTGCTGTCGCCGAACCGGCCGGCGGGCAGCCGCATCAGCTCGCGTACGCCCAGCACTCCGGCGACGTCGTCCGGGTGGCCGCCGAGCACGGGGTAGTGGGAGTGGCCGTGCGCGGCGATCAGCTCCACGGCCTCGGCGGCGGAGGCGTCCGCGCGGACGAAGACCGCCTCGGCGCGCGGCACCATGACCCGGCCGAGGGTGCGCTCGGAGAACTCCAGGGCGTGGTCGAGGAGTTCGGCGGTGTGCCGGGGCAGCGCGCCCTGCTCGTGGGACGCGTCGATGAGATGGCTCAGCTCCTCCAGGGTGGCCCCGTGGTGCAGCTCTTCGACGGGCTCGATGCCGACCCTGCGGAGCAGGGCGTTCGCCGCGCTGTCGAAGACCCGTACGAGCGGGCCGACGGCCTTGAGGTACGCCAGGGTGGAGGCGGCCAGGGACTTCGCGAGCCGCTCGGGGACGGCGAGGGCGAGGTTCTTGGGGGCCAGTTCGCCCAGCACCATCTGGAGCACGGTGGCGACGAGGAAGCCCGCGACGACGGAGATGCCGGAGACGGCGCCGTCACCGAGGCCCGTGCCCTCCAGCGCGGGCCGCAGCAGCGCGGAGACCGAGGGCTCGGCGAGGAAGCCGACGACGAGGCCGGTGACCGTGATGCCGAGCTGGGCGCCGGAGAGCATGAACGAGAGCTTCTCCAGCACCCGTACGGCGCGGGCGGCCCTCTTGTCGCCCGCCTCGGCCTCCCGCGCGAGCGCGAGCCGGTCGGCGGCGACGTAGGCGAACTCCTGGGCGACGAAGTATCCGGTGCCCGCGGTGAGGACCAGGACGGCGAGCAGGCCGAGGACGGCGCTCATCCGTGGTCGCCGCGGGAGGCGTTCGTCGGGGTGGTGGTGCGGGTACTTGGCGGCTCACTCATCGCGGGCCGTCGCTCCTTTTGCTGGGCATGCGGGGGCTCGGCATGCCGGGTGGACACCGTAACTTCGACAGTCACTGTAGAGGAAGGCGCGCCCGGGAGCCTGTGCGACCGTTCTACAGCTATGTAGAGTGCGATCTCATGAACGTGAGCGCGATACGCCGCGCCGGGGCGGAGCCCGGCTGTGCGTGACGAGCGTCCGGGTCGCGGACGCCGCAGAAAGAAGAAGGGCCCGAAGACCCGGCTGACCCGTCGCGGGCGGATCCTCGCGTGGACGGGCGGCGTGCTGGCGGCGCTGGTGCTCGGCGTCGCGGGGGCGGGCTTCTGGATGTACCGGCACCTCGACGGGAACATCACCTCCACGGACCTGGAACACCGGCTCGGCGACGACCGGCCGGACAATCTCAGCCCCGGGTCGAAGAACATCCTCGTCGTGGGATCGGACAGCCGTGCGGGCGCGAACGCGAAGTACGGCAAGGGCCTGGAGACGATGCAGTCCGACACCCTGATGGTCGTGCACCTCGCGGCCGACCGTAAGTGGGCGACGGTGATGTCGCTGCCCCGCGACTCCTACGTCCGCATCCCGTCCTGCGAACGGGGCGACGGCAAGAAGTCCGCGCCGCACTCCTTCAAGATCAACGAGTCGTTCGCGATAGGCGGCAGCAAGGGAGACATCGCGGGCGCGGCGGCTTGCACCATCAAGACCGTCGAGGCGAACACCGGACTGCGCATGGACCACTTCATGTCGGTGGACTTCCAGGGCTTCAAGGGCATGGTCAACGCCCTCGGCGGCATCGAGGTCTGTCCGAAGGAGCCCATCCACGACAAGAAGGCCCACCTCGACATGGCGGCGGGCTGCCAGACCGTCAAGGACGAGAAGGCCCTGGGCTACGTCCGTACCCGCTACAGCGTCGGCGACGGCTCCGACCTGGGCCGCATAGGCCGCCAGCAGGAGTTCATGCGGGCCCTCGCCGAGAAGGCGCAGAAGAAGCTCACCAGCCCCGACGACCTCTACGACTTCCTCGACGAGACGACCAAGTCGCTGACCACCGACAAGGACCTCGCCGGGCTCAAGCCGCTCTACGACCTGGCCAACGAGGTCAAGGGCATCCCCAAGGACCGGCTCACCTTCCTGACCGTGCCGAACTATCCGCGCCAGGCCGATGTCCCCAGCGACAGGGCCAACGTCGTGTGGCAGTACCCGCAGGCCGCCGAGCTGTTCGACAAGCTCGCGCACGACAAGGAGGTCGACAAGAAGCGGCTGAAGGCCGCGAGCAAGAAGCCGATCCCCACCCGCTCCGTCCGCGTCCAGGTCCTCAACGGGACCGGCGTCTCCGGGCGCGCGGCCGAGGTCGCCAAGGACCTGCGGGCCCTCGGATTCACCGTGACGACGACCGGCAACGCCCCCAAGCGCGTCGGGAGGACGACGGTGAGCTACCCCGAGAGGCTGCGGCGCCCCGCCCAGGTCCTCGCCTCCCGCCTGCCGGACCCGGCGACACGGGGAGGCGAAGGGGGAGTGGTCCCGGGAGCCGTGACCCTCACCGTCGGGCCGGACTACGAGGGGCTGCGCTGAGGACCCGGGCCGCGGGCTCCGTAAGCTCCGCCGCATGCACAGCACCCTCACGGAGCACGCCCGGTGCCTCTACGGCGACGAGTACCGGGACACGCCCGCGTGCGCGGCGGAGCACCGCGAGCACCTCTTCGTCGAGGAGCTGACCTTCGCGGACCCGGACGCGATCCTGGCGATGCTGCGGGAGCTGAGCCCCCACCTCGTCGACGGCCTGCTGCCCGTCTGGATCCGCAACCTGGCCTACCGGCTGGTCCTCCTGCAACGCCCGGACGAGCCGGAGCTGATGCGGGAGGCGGCCCGGAGCCTGTGGCTGCACGGCCCCGACTGGGACGGCGTCGCGGCGGACCTGGAACGACGGGCCGACGCCCTGGAGGGCGGCTGACCGCGAGCGGCACGCGCGTACGGGCGCGAGCGCACGCGCGTACGGGAGGGTGTGGCCCGGGGCGGTGGAAGGGCCACCTGCCCACCGCCCCGGGCCACGGTCTCGGGGCGGGCGTCAGTCCGCGCGGCCGGGCAGCTCCCGGCGGACCGCGCGCGCGGCGGCGACCAGGTTCTCCAGCGACGCCCGGGTCTCCGGCCAGCCGCGGGTCTTCAGCCCGCAGTCCGGGTTGACCCACAGCCGCTCCGGCGGGATGGCCTCAAGGCCCTTGCGCAGCAGCGCCGTCGCCTCCTCCACGCCGGGGACGCGGGGCGAGTGGATGTCGTACACCCCGGGCCCCGCCTCCCGCGGGTAGCCGTGATCGGCCAGTTCGTGGGCCACCTGCATGTGCGAGCGGGCGGCCTCCAGGCTGATGACGTCGGCGTCGATGTCGTCGATGGCCTGGACGATGTCGCCGAACTCGGCGTAGCACATGTGGGTGTGGATCTGGGTGTCGGGCCGCACGCCGCCGGTGGACAGCCGGAACGCCTCGGTGGCCCACGCCAGATACGCGTCACGGTCGGCGGCGCGCAGCGGGAGCGTCTCGCGCAGTGCGGGCTCGTCGACCTGGATCACGGACGTCCCGGCCGCCTCCAGGTCGTTCACCTCGTCGCGCAGGGCGAGCGCGACCTGCCGCGCCGTGTCGCCGAGCGGCTGGTCGTCGCGGACGAAGGACCAGGCCAGCATCGTGACCGGCCCCGTCAGCATGCCCTTGACGGGACGGGTGGTCAGCGACTGGGCGTACGCCGTCCAGCGCACGCTCATCGGCTCCTGGCGCGAGATGTCACCGGCCAGGACCGGCGGGCGCACATAACGGGTGCCATAGGACTGGACCCAGCCGTGCCGCGTGGCCAGATAGCCGCTGAGCTGCTCGGCGAAGTACTGCACCATGTCGTTGCGTTCGGGCTCGCCGTGCACCAGGACGTCGATGCCCGCCTTCTCCTGGAAGGCCAGCACGTCGCGGATCTCGGTCTTGATCCGGTCCTCGTACGCCTCCGTGCCGATCCGCCCGGCGCGCAGGTCGGCGCGCGCGGTGCGCAGCGCGGTGGTCTGCGGGAACGAGCCGATGGTGGTGACGGGCAGCAGCGGCAGGCCCAGGTGCGCGCGCTGCGCGGCGACGCGCCGGTCGTACGGCTGGGAGCGCCGTGTGTCGGCCTCGGTGACGGCGGCGGCCCGCGCCCGTACGGCCGGGTCGTGGGTCAGGGAGGAGGCGCTGCGCGAGGCCAGGTCCGCGCGGTTGGCGGAGAGTTCCCCGGCGATGGCGTCGGTGCCCCGGGCGAGACCCCTGGCGAGGGTGACGACCTCGGCGGTCTTCTGCCGGGCGAACGCCAGCCAGCGCAGCACCTCGCCGTCGATGTCCCGCTCGGCCCTGGCATCGAGCGGGACGTGCAGCAGCGAGCAGGAGGCGGCCACGTCGACCCGGTCGGCGAGGCCGAGAAGGGTGCCGAGGGTGGAGAGGGACCTCTCCAGGTCGTTGATCCAGACGTTGCGCCCGTCGACCACCCCGGCGACCAGGCGCTTGCCGGGCAGGCCGCCGTTGGCGGCGATGGCGTCCAGGTTCGCGGCGGCGGGGCCGGTGAAGTCGACGGCCAGGCCGTCCACGGGGCTCTTGGCCAGGACGGGGAGGGCGTCCCCGAGCCGGTCGAAGTACGAGGCGACCAGCAGCTTGGGGCGGTCCGCGAGCCCGCCCAGCGCACGGTAGGCGCGCGCCGCCGCCTCCAGCTCCTCCGGCGTGCGGTCCTGGACGAGCGCGGGCTCGTCGAGCTGCACCCACTCGGCGCCCGTGGCCCGCAGATCGGCGAGCACCTCCGCGTAGACCGGCAGCAGCCGCTCCAGCAGGCTCAGCGGTTCGAAGTCGGCGGCGGCCCCCGGCGCGGGCTTGGCCAGCAGCAGGAAGGTGACCGGGCCGACGAGGACCGGCCGGGCCGTGAGGCCGAGCGTCAGGGCCTCCCTCAGCTCGGACACCTGCTTGGCGGGGTTCGCGGCGAAGACGGTGTCCGGGCCCAGTTCCGGCACGAGGTAGTGGTAGTTGGTGTCGAACCACTTGGTCATCTCCAGGGGCGCCACGTCCTGGGTGCCGCGGGCCATCGCGAAGTACCCGCCCAGCGCGTCGGCCGCGACGGCCTCGCGGTGCCGGTCGGGCACGGCGCCGACCATGACGCCGGTGTCGAGCATGTGGTCGTAGTACGAGAAGTCGCCGGTCGGCACCTCGTGGACACCGGCCTCTGCGAGCTGTCGCCAGTTGGCCTCGCGCAGGCCGGCGGCCGTACGGGCCAGCTCGTCGGCGGTGACGCGGCCCTTCCAGAAGCCCTCGACGGCCTTCTTCAGCTCCCGGTCGGGGCCCTGGCGGGGATAGCCGTACACGGTGGCCACGGTGGCCCGTGCTGCCGCGGCTGCGGACTTCGCTGTCACGGAGATCTCCTTCGCGAGATGTCTCGTCGGATCCCGGGACGGGACGAGAGCGCGAAGGGGGCGGAGAACGGCGGGGATGCGACGCGCGGCATGCGCCTGTCCGCCTGAACTGTGTGCGCCGACCTGCCCTCGAGGTCACCGGGATGGACCGCACACGCAGGAGCGCGCACGGACAACGGGCAGGTCTTCGGACTCATGGGCACACCGTGCCGGGCCGGATCTCCGGTCCCGGCGGGCTCCTACTGGCCGTCGCTTCCCAGGCCCCGTTCGTCGGGCCCAGTGCTCATGACGGCGGTCGTTCCCACTCACCGCTGCGGGGCAGTCCCGGAATCGCACCGGGTTCCCTCTTACGACGCGTCCCACCTGGCGGGCGGGGCGAACCAGTTGCACCGTCAGCCTAGACGGAGATCCCCGCGCGTGGGTAGTGCGCCCGGCGGCGGCCGTCAGTTCTTCTGCAGGACGCGGGTCACGCCCGCGAGGACGGCGGTCGTCAGCACCCAGCCGAGGGCGATCAGCGCGTAGGCCAGCCACTGCGGCCCGTCCTGCGGCCAGTACCAGGCCGTGCGCTGCCCCAGGCCGCCGACGGGGACCAGGAGGTCCAGCGTGTAGACGAGGGGCTGGAACGGGGCGCCTTCGCCGCGCTTGACCGGGACGGGGGAGTGCGCCCCGAAGACCAGCGCGCCCAGCACCGTCAGCGTGACGAGCCACACCCCGGCCAGCCAGGGGCGGTAGCCGTAGCCGACCGTCGCGTCGAGCAGATACCCCCACAGGCGCGCGACCGGCGGCAGGGTGTGCTGGCGGCGGCGCTGCTTGTCCAGGAGCACGCGCCGCGCGTCGTCGTCGTGGCCGTCGCGCCGGTACCAGCTCGCCAACTGCTCGTAGGGCTGCGGGTTGTAGCCCGGGCTCCGCCCGATCCACGCCAGGCGGCGGGCCACCGGGTCCCGGCCGCCCGCCTCGTCCCCCGCGAGGGCGCCGTAGACGAGGCCGTCCAGCTCGATCACCTCCGGCCAGCTCCGCTCGTCGTCGCGCAGGCGGGACACCTGCGCGCCGTGCAGGTCCACGGCGCCGGACGGCGGCCGGGCGAACGCGAGATCGAGGTCGGCGGCCCGCAGGAGCGGGGCGGACAGCGCGTGCCCGCGGCCGCCGGGCGGCCCGTCGAGGACGGCGCCCGCGAAGCTCACGCTGTCCGAGACCTGCGCGCCGCGCAGCCGTACGGTGCCGCGGGCGGTGAAGCCGCCGGAGAAGTCGAGCGTCGGGGCCACGGCGTTGTCCAGCGCGAGCGCCACCCCGCGCGGCCCCGGGTCCTCCAGCCGCGCGTCCCGCAGGTGCAGCCCGCCGGGTATCTGGGCGCCCATGAAGCGGAGTTCGCCGTGCGCCGCGAACCCGTCCTGGGCGTAGACGCCGCCCTCCGCGACCAGTCCGCCCGCGGACACCGCCCACTCCCCGGGCGCGAGGATCTCGGCCCCGTTGAGGTTCACGGCGCCGCTCACCTGGGCGTTGACGAGCGACAGCGCGGTGGCCCTGCGGTTCAGGGGCGAGGGCGCGCCGCTCTCCACGCGCGAGCGCCGCAGGTCCAGGCGCCCCTCGACCCGGATCAGCCCCGCCTCCACGCCCGGCACCCGGCTGTCCACGAGCACGAGCGTCCGCGTCGCCGCCCCGGAGAGGTCCACCCCCTGCTCGCACCAGCAGCCTTCGAGCCACAGGGCGTGGTCGATCTGCGCACCGGCCAGGCCGAGTTGCCCCGTGATCCGCGCCCCGGCGAGCTTGAGGCAGGCGACGGCGCCCGCGCCGGCGGGGTTGGCGCCCTGGAGGAGCGCCACGACCACCTCGGCCCGGACCGTACGGGCGGGGCCCCACCGCCCGCCCTCTTCGGCCCGGTCCTCCCCGGCCGCGCCCGTACGCAGATCCACCTGGCGCCCCTCGGGGAACGCGTCCCACACCGCACGCTCGGGGGCGGTCAACTCGTCGTAGGAGAGCACGCGTGCAGCGTAGTGATCCCGGCGGGATCCGCGCCCTCAGGCCACCTCGTCCGTCCGGCCGATGCGGGTGCCGCTGGCGAGGGCCGTGGGGTCGAGGGCGAGGGCGGCGGCGGCGGTGGCGCCGATGTCGGCGAGCGAGGCGGCGTCCGGCAGGAGTTCGACGCCCGGGGCCTCGGGGCGGTGGATGAGGACGGGGACGAACTCGCGGGTGTGGTAGGCGTGTCCGATCGTCGGGTCGTTGCCGTGGTCGCCGGTGACGACGAGGCGGTCGCCGGGCCGGTCCAGGAGCGAGACGAGCGCGGCGAGCCCGGCGTCGGTCTGTTCGAGGATGCGGCCGTAACGCTCCGGGTCCTGCTGGTGGCCCGCGAGGTCGCTCTCCTGGACGTTGGCGACGACCAGCGCGTCCCCGGGCGCGCGGACGGCTTCGAGGGTGTGCGCGAAGACGTCGGCCGTGGGCACAGCGGGGCGCCGTACGGCCGCCTCGCAGGCCAGGATGTCGGCGGCCTTGCCGACGAGCGTGACGGGGATGCCCGCGCGCGCCGCGAGGTCGGGGAGCTGCCGGGCGTGGTCCAGGGGAGCGCCCAGGTGCTGGACCTCCAGCCCGCCGTTGCGGTACACGCCGGTCGCGGGGGTGTCGAGGCCGACGGTGCCGCCGTCGCCGTCCCGTACGTAGTCGCGGAGCGGGCCGTCCGCGTGGCCGCCGACGGCGATCACCCGCGCGACGGGCGCGACGGCGCGCACCGTACGGGCGATGGCGAGGATCCCGTCGAAGGCGAGGTCCTCCAGGCGGCCGGTGGCGTTCCAGTTGATGCCCGGGTCGGCCTCCAGGTTGTCGTGGACGAGGACGGCGCCGTCGACGACGAGGAGGGGGCGCCCGTCGAGGAGTTCGACGCGGTGCCCCGCCGCGCGCAGGGCCCCGGTCACCTCGTCCAGGTGCGCGGCGAGCCGGGCGACGGTGACGCGGCTGAAGTCGGCGCCCATCATCGTCTGATGGCCCGCGAAGGTGTCGGCGCCCGGGTAGCCGAGCGCCGCCCGCCCGGCGGCCACCGGCAGATGCGTGCGCCGGGCGAGGTCGGGGTGCGGGTGGACCAGGCCGAGGCCGAGCGCGCCGAGGACGGGCAGCCGCAGCGGCCTGTCGCCACGGGTACGGGCGTGGTCGAGGACGTGACCGCAGGTGTCGGCCCCGGCGTCGCCGGGGCGCAGCGCCCCCGCGTCGGGCATCGCGCCGACCCCGAAGCCGTCGATGACGACGATGACGGTCCTGCTCATGCCAGTGCCCTTCCCTGTGCGTCGTACAGGCCGGTCAGCCGGGGCTCGCCGGAGGAGAGGCCCGCGACGACGGCGACCTTGGAGCGGGTGACGAAGACCTGCGTGCGGAACGCGAGGAGCGCGGTCTCACCGAGCCGGACCTCGTCGCCGCTCCGGGGGGCGTCCAGCAGCCGGTAGTAGTCGATGTTCTCGGCGGGCGCCCCCTGCACCGGCAGCCGCAGCCCGGTGCGGGGCAGCAGCGCCGTACGGATGTGGGAGCGCGGGTAGAAGCCGCCGCCGAAGAGCGCCGGGCGGCCGTCGGCGAGGGTGTGCGCGACCTCGGTGACGTACACGTACGCGGGCTTCTCCGGCTGGGACATGTCGTGCGCGTGCAGCGGCGTCGTGCCGGTCAGCGCGTGCCCGGGCTCCCCGTGGGTGGCGCCGAGCCGCGCCAGCAGCGGGAGCGTGGCCATGGAGGTGGCGCTCGGCGCGCTGAGCTTCAGGCCCCCGTGCCCGCGCGCGGCGAGCAGCTCGCGGGCCTTGAGCGCGAGGTCGAAGTTGGGCGTGGGCGCGGGCTCGCCGGTGACCGGGTCGCACAGGACGCAGGGGAAGGCGGTGACCCCGGCGATCCGTACGCCGGGCAGCGCTTCGAGCGCGGCGGCGAACGCGTCGAGCCCGTCGAGCGGCACGCCGCCCTCCTGCCCGGGGTAGACCGCGCCGGGCGCCCCCTCGATCCTCACCAGCACGTCCTGGACGAGGCCGAGCCGTTCGGCCTCCTCGGAGACCGCGCGGGCGTTGGCCAGGTCGTAGACGGTGACCGTCTCGGGGCGCAGGGCGAGCATCTCGGGCAGGGCGCGGCGCGGGATCTGCACCAGATGGCCGAGGTTGCCCGCGCGGGCGCCCGCGCCGTGCAGGGTGCGGGCCTCGTCGGCGTCGATGGCGGCGTAGGCGGGGATGCTCCGCGCGATCGCCCGGATCAGCTCGGGGTTGCGGCCGATCTGCTTGACGACGAACCACAGCCCCAGGCCGAGCCGGCGCGCCTCCCCGGCGAGGAGCGCGGCGTTCTGCTCGACGGCGTCGCGGTCCATGACGTACGTGTCGGGCGGGATCTCGCCGCGCCGGTGGAGCTCCGTTGCCGCTTCGGCCAGTCGGGGGTTGCGGGCGAGGAGGCTGTCGAGGAACAAATTCCCATTCCTTCGCGTGGTGCGTTGCGGTGCGGTGCCTGGGGGGCTGGATTGGGGGTGCCCCTGTCCGTGCGCCGCAGGCTGCGGGTGCGTTGTGGCTGGTCGCGCAGTTCCCCGCGCCCCTTACGGGGCGCTCTCGCTGAGGCTCAGCGCGCGGTGCAGGATGTTCAGGACCAGGTCGGCTCCCGCGCGCATCGGGTTGATCCGCACGACCCAGTCGGCGAGTTCGGGGGCGTCGTCCAGGGTCGAGCTGGACATCCGGTAGAAGAGCGGCGCGATCTCGTAGCGCGAGTTGGAGCCGACCGGGTAGGGCGCGGCGCCGAAGCGGGCCGCGATCTCGGGGAGCCGCCGCGCGACGGGCCGGTCCAGCCGTACGAGGAGGCAGCGGTCCTGCACGTTGGCGAGCCGCACCTCCGCGACGCCCGGCACCTCGCCGGCCGCGAGGCGGCGGGCCGCCTCCTCGCCGGTGCGGGACTGCACGGCCCACATCACCGGTACGTGGGTGAGGGCGCGCAGCGCGTCGAGGGCCTGGTGGCCCTGCACCTGGCCGCCGCCGGAGTAGTTGTCGCCGCGCACCCGTCCGACGAGGTCCGCGCTGCCCGCGACGACGCCGACGCCCTCGGGCCCGTGCAGCTTGAACAGGGAGAAGCAGGAGGCGTCGGCGCCCAGTTCGACGCCGCTGGCGGGCACGCGCAGCACCGCGTAGTTGTCGTCGACCAGGGTGCGTACGCCCGCCTCGCGGCAGGCGGCGAGCACCTCGCCCGGGTCGTAGGAGTCGGTCAGCCGCTGCCGGGTGTGCTGGACGTACGCCCAGCGGAAACGGCCCGAGGCGAGCGCCTCCCGCAGCGCGGCCGGGTCGTTGAAGTCCGCCTCGACGGTCTCGACGCCCAGCCCGCGCAGCGTGACGGCGGTCGTGCGGTAGACGGGCGCGCGGTGGATCAGCAGCGGTTCGCCCGGGCCCACGGCGGCGCTCAGCGCGGCCCGGATGGCCCCAGTGCCCGCGCCCTGCACGAGCGCGGCGTCCTCGGTACCGAAGAAGTCGGCGAGGACGGCCTCGACGCGGGCGGTGGTCCGCGGCCGTCCCAGCCCGGGCACGACACCGGCGTCGGCCGCGAACAGCTCCTGCCCCGCGAAGTGCGCCGCGGTGGCCTCGATCAGCCGGAACTGCCGCGCCACGGCGTCCTCGACCGCCACGGTCGCCAGCGGATACGTCCGGGGCAGGGCTGGTGGCGTCGGATCGGACATGTCAGATCTCCTCGGTGCTCGCCCCGGTCAGGAAGCGGAGCGGGTTGCGTCGCGTCATCAGATCGATGAGGTCCTCGTCCACGCCCTCGGCGCGCAGCCGGGGCAGGAACGAGCGGAACAGGTGTCCGTAGCCCTGGCCGCCCTCGGTACGCAGGTAGCCGTGGCGTGAGATGTCGCAGCTCAGCAGCGCGCGGTCGGCGTGCCCGGCCTCCAGCAGCTCCAGCAGGAGCCGCAGCCGCGTCTCGTCGCTCTGGTAGCTCTCCTTGCCGACGGTGTCGAAGGCGACGTACGCGCCGGAGCGCGCCAGCTCCCGGTGGACGCCGGGCTCGTCGAGCAGGTCCTGGTGCCCGACGCACACGCGCTGCGGCGGCAGCCCCTCGCCGGTCAGCAGGTCGAGCTGGGCCAGGCCGCCGCGCCCGAGCTGGGCGTGGGTGGCCACCGACAGGTCCGACTCCAGCGCCGCACGGGCCGCCGCGCGCAGCGAGCGGGCCTCGGGGTCGCTCGGTGTGTCGCCGTGACTGCCCACCTCGCCGAGCACCCCGGGCCGTACGTCCGTGCCGTCCAGCCCGTCGCGCACCTCCGCCAGCAGCGTGTCCGTGAGCTGTCCGATGCTCGCGCCCTCCAGCTCCGGGGTGTGGAACGGCTCGTAGTACCAGCCGGTCGCCGCCACCACGGCCACGCCCGTCCGCTCCGCGATCCGCGCCAGGGCCCGCGCGTCGCGGCCCATGCCCCGGCAGGTCAGCTCCACGACGAGGGAGAGCCCGAAGTGCTCGCGCAGTCCGGCCAGTTCGCGGGTGACCGGCTCCTCGTGGTGCGGCACGTCGAGGACGGCCGCCCCGTCGCCCTTGAGGTCCAGGTCGAGGACGAGATGCTCGTGGGCGAGCACGGGGCCGGGGACGGCCGCGCAGGACAGCGGTCCCGCGACGGTCCGCACGAGGGGCCCGGAGGCGTGCGGTGTGCTCATGGTGCGGTGCCTTTCCGGTCGCCGAGGGGAACGCTCACCCCTTGACCGGGGTGAACAGATCGAGCCAGTACAGGACGTTGAGCAGGATCCCGCCGACGATCACCGCCGCCGGGGCCGCCGCCATCCGGACGACGGGGCGCCCCATGGCCTCGTTGAGCAGGTAGAGGCCGCCGACGATGAGGATGCCGAGCCCGGCTCCCATCGCGTTCGCCGCCATCAGCGAGCCGAAGAGGATGGCCAGTTGCAGCGAGTCGGAGATCGCGTTGCGCAGGTGCTCGGAGGAGTCCCGCACGCTCGGCAGCCGTCCGAGTATCCGGCCGATCCAGGAGAGGGCCAGCACCTCGACGGCGAAGACCGCCGCGCCGACGACGAGCGCCAGGAACGGGTTCGGCAGCAGGTACCCGATCGGGTAGACGAGGGTGAAGCCCACGATGCCGTACGCGCCGGAGGCGAGCGCCGTGGTCGCGATCAGCGGGATGAAGCCGAACACGCGGTAGAAGTCGACCTGCGCGGCCTCGGAGATGTGGCCCTTGGCGATGAGGAAGCTCGTGGCCTCGCCGCCGCCGAATATCCGCATCTGCGCCAGCAGACACACCCCGGCGCCCAGCACCATGAACAGCGGCAGGTAGCGGCGCAGCCGCGCCGCGCTCGCGCTGAACAGCGAGGCCATCGGGTCCTCGGCGGCCTCCGTGCCCTCGGCGGGGTCCGGATCGCCGTTCTCGATCGCCGCCGCCCGGTCGGCCGCGCGCTGCTTGAGGTCGCGGCGGACGGCCAGCCCGATGAGCATCAGCACGCCCACGGCCATGGCCAGCGCGCCCGCGAACATGTCGGGCCACAGCTTCATCGTCATCACGACGAGGGCCAGTTCGAGGACGCCCGCGACCGATCCCCATTTGCGGCCGAACTGCTTGGTGATGGCGAGCACCGGGAACAGCGTGAACAGGAACAGGATCGGCGTGGACATCTGCTGCATCGCCGTGAGGAAGTCCACCGGCAGGTCGTGCGCCAGGTTGTTGGCGCCGCCGAGCGCGAAGACGACGACGGCGCCCCACGCCCCGCCGAGGAGGGGCGCGAGCCACTTCTTCGGGGAGAGCAGGCCCAGGACATCGGTGGGCAGGAACAGCAGCCAGGGGTTCAGCACCCCGGAGGAGAGCGCCATCGGCGCCCCCAGCCCGAAGATGAACCCGGCGGAGAGCCCGAAGGAGACCGCCGTGGTGGCCGGGCGGGTGGAGCGCCCCTGGATGAAGTCCAGCATGAAGGGGCGTACGCCGTCGTTGAAGACGGCCAGAGCCATGTGGGAGATGAACGCGGTCAGCGCGCACAGCGCGATGACGGTCAGCTCCTGCGGCAGGGTGAAGTCCAGGGAGGCGGAGGCCGCCAGCTCGGTCACGGTACTCACGGGGTCACTTCCTCAAGCCCGGGGTGGCCGGTCCCTCAGGCCGCGCGCCGTGCGGCGGCGCGGGCGATGAGGGGAGCGACGGCGTCGATCTGGTCCATGGAGAACCCGAAGACCTTCTTGCCGTCGGCGAGAAGGGCCTCGACCTCCTCCTCGGTCGGTACGGAGCGGCCGAAGGTGTGGCAGGCGGGCTGTCCCATCAGGCCCACCAGGACGCCCAGCGAGGCGCCCGCGCCGGTGTGACAGGTGCCGAGGTAGTAGTCGGCCTGCCCGGCGCGCAGCTTCATCGCCGCGTCCATGTCGCTGGAGACGGTGACCTCGACGCCGTCGAGGCCGAGGGCCTTGACCGCGTTCGCGGCCTCGTTCTTGCCGACACCGCCGGTGAGGATCTTGGTCATGGGGGATGCCTCTCTCGTCTTCGAGGGATGGTCGTTGCGGGACGTGCGGTCAGCTCGTTGCGGGACGTGCGGTCAGCCGGAGACGCGCTGGTCGAGGACGGCCAGGTGCATCGCCAGGAAGTTGATCTCGGACTCGGGGAGCGCGGCGCCCAGTTCGGCGCGGGCGCGCTCGGCGGTGGTACGGGCGCGGGCCACGGCCTCGGGCCGGTCGGCGAGTTCGGCGGCGATCTGCTCGTCGGTGCTGAACTCGTCGATGGCCTCGCCGTTCAGCAGCCGGGTGAGCGCCATCATCAGATGGCTGGTGAGCATCCCGGCGCTCTCCTCGGTCACGGGCCGGCCCTCGTCGGCGAGCGCCGCCAGCTCGCCGGTGACGAAGTCGGCCACCTCGGGCCGGACCTGGCCGCTCTCCCGGAAGAGCTGGATGCGCTGTGCGAGCTGGTCGTCCACGGCTGTCTCCTTCGACAGAAATCGGGATTCTGGATTCTCGGGGCGGCAACGAGGCATCGCCCAGCGGGTGTTCACCGCTTCCGCGGCGGCCCGCGCGGGGTCAGTACGACGGCATCCGCTCACCTCGGAGGACTTCGCTCTGCAGGGCGGTGACCCGGGCGGGGTCGACGGCGTCCCGCACGGCGCGCAGCGCCGTACCGCTCTCGGCGCGGCCGATGACGGCCGCCTTCGAGTTCCGCAGCGAGAGGTCGCGCGTTATCTCGTCCCCGAGCGGCAGGACGTCGGCGCGCATGCTGGGGCGGCCCTGGACCTCGTCCAGGTTCCAGACCGTCACGTCGGCCTGCTTGCGCTCGAAGAGGTCACCGAGCTGCATGTACGAGGCCTCGACCCACTCGATGTCGGGGCGGCCCGCGAAGGCCCGCTCGGCGAGCATCCGCTGGTCCTCCGAGGCGTGGTCCACGGCGACCCGCAGCCCGGGCGCGTCCAGCGAGGCGCCCTCGCGGACCAGCAGGCCGTGCGCTCCCACGTAGGTGGCGGGGCCCAGGTCCACGACGAGTTCCAGCTCGCCGGGGTGCTCCTCCAGGAGCCGGTCGGCGGCGAACCGGGAGAGCACGACGAGGTCGACCTTGCCCTCCAGCAGCGCCGTGGTCCGCGCCCCGGCGCCCCGCATGAAGGTGATCGCGAACGGCGTCCCCGCCTCGTCGAAGGCCGTGCGCAGGCCGGTCGCCAGGCCCTCGTACCGCCGCGAGTACGGCAGCGGCATCGCGGCCAGCAGCGTCCCGAGCCCGGACAGCCGCCACAGGACGGACCGGTCCGAGCGGACGAGGAAGGTGCCGAGGTGGCCGCGGGCGGCCGTCTCGACGGCGCCCGACTCCTCCAGCAGCCGCAGCGCGGCCTGCACGGTGCCGTTCCCGCAGCCCAGCTCCTCGGCGAGGTCCCGGACCCGGGGCAGCCGGGTGTCCGGCTCGTGCCCCAGCAGGAGGGCCGCGAGCTGGCGCGCCGCCAGGCCGTTGCGGGTGAGGAACCGCTCGTCGAATGCGTTCACGACCGCACAGTAACCAGAATCCTGGATATTTGACAAGGGTCGGAGGGCATGGGCTCATCGGCCTCGTCGGACCAGGTCAGGGACTCGGGGCGGGATCAGGGCCGCGGTCGGGGCCGGGTCAGAGTCGCGGCGGGCGGCGGCGGAACCGGCGCGAGATGCCCGCGCTCTGGTGCGCGAGGCCGAGATTGTGCAGCGCGTCGGCCTCGCCCTCCGCGTCGCCCGTCTCCCGGAAGAGGTCGGCCGCGCGGGCGTGGGCGGTGATGGCGTCCTCGAAGCGCTCCACCTCCTGGAGCGCGAGGCCGAGGGTGTCGAGCGCCCCGGCCTCTCCCGCCGCGTCGCCGGTCTCGCGGAAGGCCTCCAGCCCGCGCACGTGGTACTCGACGGCCTCCTCGAAGCGGCCTACCCCCTGCAGGGCCAGTCCGAGGTTGCCGCACGCCCGGCCCTCGCCGTTCCGGTCGCCGTTCTCGCTGTAGAGCGCGGCGGCCCGCATATGGGCGGCGACGGCCTCCTCGTACCGGTCCGCGCCCTGGTGCGCGAGGCCGAGGTTGTCGAGCGCCTCCGCCCGGCCGCACGGGTCACCGGCCCCCTGGAGGACGGTGGCCGCGTCGGTGTGGGCGAGAACCGCCTCGTCGTACCGCTCCGCCTGCTGGAGCGCGAGGCCGAGCGCGTCGAGCGCCGCCCCCTCGCCGCCCGGGTCGCCGGCCCGCCGGTAGGCGGCGGCAGCCTCGCGATGGGCGATGACGGCCCTGTGGAACCACTCCGCTTCCCGCATGTCAGACCGATACCGCGGACGACGTACGCATACGGACCATCCCTGCCACCCCCGTACGGCCGCGACGGCCCCCCGCGCCGCGCGCCTGCGGCAAGTGAACAACTCCCGCCGAAGCGGCGCAATACGCCTGCCCGCGCGGCATCGAGGACCATTCCCGGCGTCGGTACAGTCGGCGCGTCGGCGCGGGGCCGTCACCAGGCGAAGGAGAGCGATGACGCCGCAGGCCACCGTCACCCTGACGGTCGTCCGAGGGGGACTCGAACCCGGCGAGCACGTCTTCGGCGAGCGCACCACCCGGGTGCTCGGCCGCTCCCCGGACTGCTCGCCGCGGGTGCCGGACGACGCGCGCCACAGGACCGTCTCCCGGCACCACTGCCTGCTGGACATCAACCCGCCCGACATCCGCGTCCGGGACTTCGGGAGCCTCAACGGCACCTACGTCAACGGCGAGAAGATCGGCCAGCGGCGCCGGGGCCTCACGCCCGAGGAGGCGGCGGGGGAGACGTACCCCGAGCACGATCTGGCCGACGGCGACGAGATACGGCTCGGCGCCACCGTGCTGCGCGTCGCCATCTCCCGGCAGCCCGCCCCCGTCTCCCCGCCCGCCCCTGCCCGCGCCCGCTGCGCCACGTGCGGCCGGGACGCGGGGGACGCGGCGGACGGCCGTACGGGCGAGATCGTGTGCGCCGCGTGCCGGGCCGAACCCGCCGCCCTGCTCGCCCTGCTGCTGGAGCTGGCGGGGGAGGGGCACGAGGATCTGAGGGCCGTCCGCGGCTACCGCGTGGTCCGCGAGCTGGGCAGGGGCGGGACGGGGGCGGTCCACCTCGCCGAACACGAGGCCACCGGCACGGTGGTGGCGCTGAAGGTGATGCTGCCGAAGGTGGCCGCGAGCCCCGCCGCGCGGGCCCGCTTCCTGCGCGAGGTGGCCCTCACCCGCGGACTGTCCCACCCTCACGTCGCCGCCCTGCACGACGCCGGATTCGCGAACGGCGCCTTCTACCTGACGACCGAGTACTGCGCACGCGGCAGCCTGGACCGGCTGCTGGACGCGCGCGGCGGCCGGATGCCGCCCGAGGAGGCGGTGCCGCTGGCGCTCCAGGCGCTCAAGGGCCTGGAATACGCGCACGGGCAGGGCGTGGTCCACCGCGACCTGAGCCCCTCGAACATCCTGCTGCACGAGGAGGCCGACGGCGCCCTCAGCGCGAAGATCGCCGACTTCGGCATCGGCAAGGCCTTCGACCGGGCCGGGCTCAGCGGCCTGACCCGCACCGGGGCGACCGAGGGCAAGCCCCGGTTCATGGCGCGGCAGCAGGTCGTCGACTTCCGCGGGGCCGCGCCCGACGTGGACGTATGGGCGCTGGCCGCCTGCCTCTACCGCATGCTGACCGGCGAGCCGCCCCGGGAGTTCCCGCCCGGCGAGGACCCGTGGCACGTGGTGCTGCGCAGGCCCGCGGTCCCGGTCCGCCGCCGCGACCCCGGCGTCCCCGGGGCACTGGCCGACGTGCTCGACAGGGCGCTGACCGAGAGGCCGCGGATCGGCTACGGGAGCGCCGCCGAACTGCGCCGCGCGCTGGAGGAAGCGGCAATCGTCCCGTGCCGCCGGGATGTGCGCGGCGGCCCGGACGCGAGAGAGTGATCTCATGGAGAACTCGCTCAACTCGCTGCCCCCTACGGGGCGTTGGGAGGCCGTGGACATGGCGCGCACAGGCACGGACGCCGACATCGACCCCGCCGTCGAGGACCCCACGCCCCAGCTCGACGCCTGGCGGCGGGACGGACGCAGGGTGGTGCGCAGCGAGGCGATGGGCGGCGCCTGGCTCGTCCTGGGCCACCCTGAGGTGCGGGCGGTCCTGGACGACCCGGAGACCTTCTCCTCCGCGTACGCGCTCGGCGGCCCGCCCGCGCGGACCCTGCCGCCCGCCGTCGTCGCCGAACTGCCCGCCTTCCTGCGCGAGGACGTCTCCGGCGTGGTCGACGTCGACCTGCCGGACCACGACGCGCCGCGCGCCACCGTGCTGGCCGCGTGGTCGGGGCCGCGCGTGAAGCCCCTCGCCGGTACGGTCCGGGCCCTCGCCCGGGAACTGGCCGCCGCCCTGGCGTCGCGCGAGCGCGCCGACCTGGTCGCCGACTACGCCCTCCCGCTGGTCCACCGCACCATGGCCGCCGCGATGCGCGTCCCGGAGGCCGAGGTGCCGCGCGTCGCCGCGTGGGCGCAGGACATGGCCACCGTCCTCTCGCCCGGCCCGGAGGAGCCCAAGGCCGAAGCGGCCCGCAGGCTCCGGGAGTACGAGCGCTGGGCCGCCGCCTTCCTCCGTACGGTGCCGCCCGGCGGCGAGGGCGTGCTGAGCGTCTACCTCCACGGCCAGGGCGAGGGCCCCGGCGCCGCGCCCCCGATGACGTACGCCAACGTCGTGCACAACCTTCTCGTCCACTGGGTCGCCGGGACCGTGACGACGGCGCACGCGATCTCCGGCACCTGCTACGAACTGCTGCGCAGGCGTGAACTGTGGGAGTGGGCCCGCCAGGCGCCCCACGAACGGGCCCGGCACGCCGTCGAGGAGACCTTCCGGCACGCCGCGCCGCACCGCGGACTGGTCCGGGTCACGACACGGGAGTGCCCGCTGGCCGGGCACGCCGTCCCCGCGGGGAGCATGGTCTTCCCCCTGCTGGGCAGCGCGAACCGGGACGAGACCCGGGTGCGCGACGCCCTCACGTTCGACCCGGACCGCCCCGAGGCCACTCCGCACGGCCACCTCGCGTTCGGCCACGGCGTCCACGCCTGCCCCGGCGCGAACCTGGCCCGCCTGGAGGCCCGTACGGCCGTCGCCGAACTCCTCACGGCCCTGCCGGACCTCGCCCTGGCCGAAGGGGACGG
The DNA here is from genome assembly GCF_039530985.1 of Streptomyces albiaxialis. Lineage (NCBI taxonomy): Bacteria > Bacillati > Actinomycetota > Actinomycetes > Kitasatosporales > Streptomycetaceae > Streptomyces > Streptomyces albiaxialis. The sequence goes on along the minus strand of NZ_BAAAPE010000005.1, from coordinate 393,349 downwards.
GGAACTCCCGCCGCCCCGGCTGCCGAGCCTTCACTTCGACGGACTCGCGGCGCTCCCCGTCGAACCCGGCAACGGTGGCAGGGTGGAGGCATGAGATACCTCGTACGCGAACGGGTCTTCGGCATCGGCGACGACTTCTGGGTCGAGAACGAGCATGGCGACAAGGCGTTCCTCGTGGACGGCAAGGCGCTGCGGCTGCGGGAGACCTTCGAGCTGAAGGACGCGCGGGGCGAGATCGTCGCCGTCGTGCGGAAGAAGCTGCTCAGCGTCGGCGACGCCATGAAGATCGAGCGCGACGGCGAGACCCTCGCCACCGTCCGCAAGAAGCGCTTCACCCCGATGCGCGACGTCTACCGGGCGGAGCTGCCCGGCGGGGACGAGCTGGAGATCCGCGGCGATCTCGTCGGCAAGGAGTACGACATCGAGTACGGCGGGGAGCGGCTCGCCCGCATCTCCCGCAAGTGGTTCCGCGTCCGGGACACCTACGCCATCGACGTACAGCGCCCGGACGCCGACGCGGCGCTCCTGATCGCGGTCGCGGTCTGCGTGGACCGACTGCTGGAGAAGGCCGAGGAGGACGACGACTGAGGGGGACGACCGGGCCTCACGGCCAGGTGTGTCCTCCCCCGCGGGGCGGAGACGGTGGGGCACTGCGGACGACGCGCGGCGGCCCGGTCCGGGGCCAGGGTGGACGGCATGACGACAGCGACCGATCCGCCCCCTGCCGCCGCCGCGCCCGCCCCGGCCCCCGCGCCCGTCTGGGCGCGCCGTGCCGCCCACGCTCTCGCGCTGTGCGCGGTGCCGTCCGGCCTGTGGCGCGTGGCCATGGCCTCGGGCGTCTACGTGGGCTACAGCGACGAGGTGCTGCGCGACGTCTACGCCATCCCGGGCTGGGGCATCGCCTACGTCCTCGGCCTCGCCGTCCTCGCCGAACTGGCCGCGCTGTTCCCGCTGCTGCTCGTCGGCGACCGGTGGCGCCCCCTGCGTCCCGGGGTCCTCGCCCCGCTGGCCTGGACCGCCTCGGGCGTCCTGGTCCTGGTCGCGCTGTGGCAGCTCGTCGTCGCGCTCACCGTCGAGAGCGAGACGTACCTGGCGGGCGGTACGCCGCGGACCGTCTGGGCCCTCGCCTTCGCCCCGCTGATCGCCGTACCGGCGCTGATGACCGCCGTGACCTGGTCGTACGCGAAACGGCACCGGGGCCGGCGGTGCGGTTAGGCTCGCACGGTGCCCGAGTTGCAGCGGCTGCGTGCCGACCACGCCCCGGCGGTCCTCGCCTTCGAGCGGGCGAACCGCGCCTATTTCGCGGCCACGGTCTTCGACCGCGGTGACGCCTACTTCGCCGAGTTCGCCGAACGGTTCGACGCCCTGCTCGCCGAACAGGAGGCGGGGATCTGCGCGTTCCACGTGCTCGTCGACGACGACGGCGCGGTGCTCGGCAGGTTCAACCTGATCGACATCGAGGACCGCGCCGCGGAGCTCGGCTACCGGGTCGCGCAGGACGCCACCGGCCGCGGCGTGGCGACCGCGGCCGTCCGGGAGCTGTGCCGGACGGCCGCGGACCGGTACGGGCTGCACACCCTCCGGGCCGCCACCGCCCACGAGAACGCCGCTTCCCGCAGGGTCCTGGTCAAGGCCGGGTTCGTCCCGGAGGGCCCGGCCGACCCGGAGAACATCGGCGGCAAGCCCGGCACCTGGTACGCGCGCGATCTCCGTACGCCCTGAGGCGGAGCCTGAGGGGGTCTAAGGGGCCTGAGGGGGCCTGAGGCGTGGCCTAAGGCCCCCACCGGTCCCAAGATGCGGAAGTCTCCCGATGTGGGGACCCCTCCTTGGAAACGACGCTGGAAGCACCACAGAGGCCAGCGAGTCCAAGGAGAAACCCATGCTGCACCACGAATTCCAGGCCGCCCGCCGGACCGACCTCCTCATCCGCGCCGCCCGTCGCCGCCGGGCCCGGGAGGCACGGCAGACCGCGAAGGCGGACGGCACCGCCGTCGCCGCCACGCCCCGGCGGCACCGCCGCGCACTCCGCGCGGCATGACGGCGCGAGCGCGCGACGGGGGCGGGGGCCCGCTCAGCAGGGCCTCCGCCCCCGAAACCGCTGTTCCCCTCCTCGTACGGCATGCGATGCTCGGCCTCGTGCACGACAGCCACACGAGTCCCCTCTTCATCGGCCGCGAGACCGAACTGGCCGCCCTCGGCGACGCCCTGGCCCACGCCGGGGCCGGGGAGCCCCGCGCCCTCTTCGTCGGCGGCGAGGCCGGGGTCGGGAAGACCCGGCTGGTCCAGGAGTTCCTCGGCAGGGCCGCGGAGGAGGGGGCCGTCGTCGCCGTCGGCGGCTGCGTCGAGTCCGGCGCCGACGCGCTTCCGTACCACCCCGTCTCGACCGCCCTGCGCTCCCTGCGCCGCACCCTCGGCCCCCAGCTCGACGCCGCCGTCGACGGACACGAGGGCGAGCTGGCCCGGCTGCTGCCGGAGCTGGGCGCCATGGACCGGGACCGGCCCGAGGCCGACGGCCGGGCACGGCTCTTCGAGCTGACCGCCCGTCTCCTCGAACGCCTCGCCACGGACCGTACGCTCGTCCTGGTCCTGGAGGACCTGCACTGGGCCGACCGCTCCACCCGCGAGCTGCTCAGCTATCTGCTGCGGGCCCTCACCGGGGGCCGTCTCCTCCTCGTCGCCACCTACCGCGCCGACGACCTGCACCGCCGCCACCCGCTGCGCCCCGCCCTCGCCGAGTACGAGCGGCTGCGCACCGTCACCCGCCTCGAACTGCCCCGCTTCGGCCGCGCCGAGGTCCGCCGCCAGCTCGCCGCGATCGACGGCGAGGCCCCGCCCGAACAGGTGCTGGAGCGGGTCTTCGCGCGCTCCGGGGGCAACGCGTTCTTCGTCGAGGAGCTGGCGTGCAGCATCCGCGAGGGCTCCCCGGGCGGCATCAGCGACTCCCTGCGCGACCTCCTGCTCGTCCGGGCCGAGGCGCTGCCCGACGCGGTGCAGCGCGTGGTGCGTACCGTCGCGCAGGGCGGCTCCGAGGTGGAGTTCCGGCTGCTGGCCGCCGTCACGGGCCTCGCCGAGGACGAGCTGGTCGAGACGCTCCGCACCGCCGTCGGCGCCGCCGTGCTGCGCCCCTGCGAGGAGTCCGAGTCCTTCCGCTTCCGGCACGCGCTGATGCGCGAGGCCGTGGCCGGAGACCTGCTGCCCGGCGAACGCTCCCGGCTCAGCCGCCGCTACGCGGAGGCGCTGGAGGCCGACCCCGCGCTCGTACGGCCGGGGGAGCGGGCCGGGCGGCTGGCGCGGTACTGGTTCGAGGCGCGCGACCCCGCGAGGGCCCTGCCCGCCGTGCTCGCCGCAGCGGCCGCCGCGCGCGGCCGGCACGCGTTCGCCGAGCAGCACCATCTGCTGGAGCAGGCCCTGGAGCTGTGGGACGACACCCCGGAGGAGCTGCGCGGGGAGACGATGCGGCAGGCCGTCGCCGACGGACTGTGCCCGGCCCTCGGGCCCGGCATGCCGGTGCCGGGGGACTTCGTGGACCTGCTCGCCGCGCTGACCGTCGCCGCGCGCCTGTCGGGGGAGGGGGAGCGGGCGCTCGCCCTGTGCAAGCGGGCGCTGCGCGAGCTGGACGAGGACGCCGAGCCCCTCCGCGCGGCCTGGCTGTGGACCGAGCGGTATCAGTTGACGCGCGACCTGTCCCGCTCCGACGGCTGGGAGGAGATCGCCCGCGCCGAGGAGCTGGTGAAGGGCCTGCCGCCGTCCGTCGTGCACGCGGACGTGCTGACGCACGCGGCGCACTGGTACGTCGTGCACCGGCCGGGGCCGAAGGCGATCGAGATCGCGGAGCAGGCCGTGGAGCTGTGCGCGGCGACGGGCGCCGAGGTCACCGGCCTCACCGCGCGGCACACCCTGGCCTGGCTCACGATCCACGCGGGCGACGTCGAGGCCGGGCTGGAGCAGGCCCGCGCGGTGCTGGACCGCGAGCTGGAGCCGGGCAACGCCCATGTCCTGCTGCGCGGTCACGGCAATCTGGCCACGGCGCTGCACGGCATCGGCCGGTACGCCGAGGCCGTCGCGACCGCCGAGAAGGGCAGCGCGCTGGCCGAGCGGCACGGCCTGCCGGACATCGCCTCGTTCGTCGACGGCAACCGCGCCGAGTCCCTCATCCAGCTCGGCCGCTGGGCCGAGGCCGACGACGTCCTCGAACGGGCCGACACGCGGCGCGGCGTCAGCGCCCGCGTCCGGGGCCAGCTCGCCGAGCAGCGCGCCGAACTCGCCCTGGCCCGGGGCGCGTACGACGAGGTCGGACGGTGGATCGAGGAGACCGGCGGCGCCACCGCGGGGCCCTACCCGGAACCGCAGCACACCCTGCCCATGGCGCGGCTCGCCCTCGTGGTGGCGGCGGCCGACGGCCGGATCCTGGATGCCCGTTCCCTGCTGGAGACGGCGGTCGGCGAGGGCATAGCGCCCGGCCACCACCGCTACGGCTGGCCGCTGCTGTACGAGGCGGCCGCGGCGGAGGCACGCGTGCGCGGCCTCGCGGTGGCGGCCCCCGGGCGTGCGGCGGCGGTGCGGCGGATCCGCGCGGCGGGGGAGGGGCAGCCCACGTTCGCCCCGCTGTGGGCCGCGCTGGCGCTGATGACCGAGGCCGAACTCCTCGTCGCCGAGGGGCGGGACGCCGTGGAACGCTGGGAGGAGGCGGTCGCCGCCGCGGAGCCGCTGGAGTGCCCGGCGCTGCTGGCCACGGCGCGGTGGCGGTGCGCCGAGGCGCTGGTCACGCGGGGCGGCGCCGGGCCCCGCGAGGCGGCGGGCGAACTGCTGCGGCAGGCCGGGGCGGTGGCGCGCGAACTGGGCGCGGCCCCGCTGGAGAAGGAGATCACCGCGCTCGCGGGCCGCGCGCGGATCCCGCTGCGGCAGGCCGACGGCGGCACCGGCGCCGCTCCGGCCCCGCCGCCCGCACCGGCGGAGGAGCTGGGGCTGACGCCCCGGGAGCGGGACGTGCTGCGGCTGGTCGCCGCCGGGCGCAGCAACCGGCGGATCGCGGAGGAGCTGTTCATCTCGCCCAAGACGGCGAGCGTGCACGTCTCCAACATCCTGTCCAAGCTGGGGGCTTCGGGCAGGGGAGAGGCCGCGGCCCTCGCGCACCGGCTGGGCGTATTCGATTGAACCGTTCGCGGTATCCGGCCGTAGTGGCTCCCCAGAGGGGCCCATCGGACCCTCGGGCCGGGCAGGGCCACCCCGTACCTGCCCCGTGCCGAGGGGACCCGGTGCCTACGAGGCGGTCCCGGTCACCCGCTGATGACCACCACCCGTCAGGGGCCGCCTCCGGGGCAGCGGGGCTCCTCCCGGTGCGTACCGGCCGCTGCCCCCCCGGCTCTCCCCGCTGCCCCGCTGCCCCGCTGCGCTACCGGCGCGGGGCGTTCGCCGTGGGCTGAGGGAACAGCACCCGGATCGCCATGCCCCCCTCCCGGTTCGCGCGCGCCTGTACGTCCGCGCCGTGCGCCCGGACGATCGACGCGACGATCGACAGGCCCAGCCCCGCGCCCTCACCGGCCCCGCGGCTGCGCTGCTCCGCGCGGCGGAACGGCTCGAAGAGGAGCGGGACATCGGCGGGCGGCACGAGCGGCCCGGTGTTGACGACCTCCAGCGCGTTCCGGCCGACGCGCACCCGGACGGTGCCGCCCTCGTGGTTGTAGCGGATGCCGTTGGAGACGAGATTGTGCACGGCGTGCTCCAGCAGCACGGCGTCGCCGACGACCGGCAGCGGCTGCCCGGCCTCCACGTCGAGGGTGACCGCGCGCCGTGCCGCGTCCTCCTCCAGGTTCGCCGCGCAGTCGGCCGTGACCTCGTGCAGGGCGACCGGCTCCCGGTTCGCCAGCTCCTGGTCGGAGACGGCGAGCAGCAGGAGGCTCTCGATGAGCCGCTGGCTCGCGTCGGCGTTCTCGATCAGCTTGCGCCGCATCCGGGCGACCTTCTCCGGCGGCGGATCGTTCGCCAGGCCGATCTCCGCCGCCGCGCGCTGCACGGAGACGGACGTACGCAGCTCGTGCGCGGCGTTGGCCGCGAACCGCTGCCGCGCCGCGACCAGGTGCTCGATACGGTCGAGCATCTGGTCGAAGGTGTCGGCCAGCTCCTTCAGCTCGCCGCGCGGCACCCGCAGGGCGAGCCGCTCGTGCAGATTCGCCCCCGTGAGCCGCTTGGCCCGCGCGGTGATGACGCCGACGGGCCGCAGCACGCGGCCCGCCATCCACCAGGCCAGCACGGCGGAGACGACGGTGAAGGCGGCCAGGGACACGCCGGACACGGTCAGCAGGCGGCTCAGCGCCGCGTCCCCCGCGGCGTCGCCGACCTTCGCGGCCAGCTCGGCCCCGCCGGTGTCGGTACGCCGGGCGGGCTGCGTCCGCATCGGCGCGGTGCTCTGCTTCCACTCCGTGGTGGAGTGCGCGGGCACGGCCTTGGAGACGGCCACGCCGAGCCGGGAGTCGAGGCCCTGCTCCAGCAGCACGTAGACGAGGCCGGTCAGCAGGATGCCGACCAGCATGAGCAGTCCGGTGTAGAGGGCGGTCAGCCGGGCCCGTTCGCTGTTCACCGCCCGGCCCCCAGGCGGTAGCCCGAGCCCGGGACCGTCTCGATGACCGGGGGGTCGCCGAGCTTGCCGCGGAGCTTGGAGAGGGTGACGCGGACGGTGTTGGTGCGGTAGCTGGTGTCCTCCTCCCACACCTGCTCTATCAGGTCGTCGTTGCTGACGACCGCGCCGTCGGCTCTCATCAGCGTCTCCAGCACGGCGAACTCCTTGCGGGACAGGGCGAGATAGCGGCCCTCGCGGCTGGCCTGGCGCCTGGCGGTGTCCAGGACCAGTCCGGCCCGTTCCAGCACGGGCGGCAGCGCGGGCTGCGCGCGGCGCCCGAGGGCGAGGACGCGGGCGAGCAGCTCGTCGTAGGCGAAGGGCTTGCCGAGGTAGTCGTCCGCGCCGAGCCCCAGCCCCTCGACCCGGTCGCGTACGTCCCCGGCGGCGGTCAGCATCAGCACGCGGGTGAGCAGCCGCTGCCGGACGACCCGGCGGCACACCTCGTCGCCGTGCAGCCGCGGCAGGTCGCGGTCGAGCACCAGCACGTCGTACGCGCCGAAGCGGAGCCTGTCCAGCGCGGCGAGGCCGTCGTGCGCCACGTCCACGGCGACCGCGTCCCGGCGCAGCCCTTCGGCGATCATCTCGGCCAGGAACTCCTCGTCCTCCACCAGCAGCACACGCATGGGCCCTGTCTACCGGAGGCGGGGGTTTCGTCTCCGTAAACGGATGTGCTGAGAGAAACGAAAGGTGCTTCTGCGCCACGGTCCCGGTGTGCGGGTTCCCCGCACTCGTAGCGCCGTCGATGAGGAGACCACCGTCATGCAGAAGTCATCCGCTCCCCGCAGGTCATCCGCTCCCCGGAGCGTCGCCGCCGCCGTCGCCTGCGTGGCCGTACTGGGCCTGCTCGGTACGGCGTGCTCCGACAGCTCCGGTGAGAAGGACACGAAGGACTCCGCGGCCCAAGGCGGAGGGAAGACCGAGGAGGACCAGGCCGTGGCGTGGCGCAAGTGCCTGCGCGACAACGGCGTCGACATGCCCGAGCCCAAGAGCGGCGAGGAACAGGCGGGCATCACGGTCGACAGGAAGAACCAGGGCGCCATGAAGAAGGCCATCGACGCCTGCAAGGACAAGGCGCCGAAGAACGGCCCCGGCAGCCCGCTGACGCAGAAGGAGAAGGACGAGCTGGTCGCGCGCGCCAAGTGCCTGCGGAAGCACGGCGTGGACGTGCCCGTGCCCAAGGAGGGGCAGGCCGCGGCGCTCCCGATGCCGAAGACCGCCGCGGAGAAGAAGAAGCTGGAGAAGGCGCACAAGGCCTGCGGGAGCGAGATCCGGTGAAGCGTCCCAGGATGAAACGCGGCACCGTGCTGATGGCCGCGCTGGCGGTGCTCGCCGTGGTCGGCGGCACCACCGCCTTCGTCGCGCTGCACCCCTCCGGCGACGGCGGCGGCAGCTCCCGCGACGCGGGACTGCCCCCGGCCACCGCCGCCGTCGAGCGGGGCGACCTGAGCGAGCGCACCTCGGCGGAGGGCTCCCTCGGCCACGCGGGCGAAAGGAAGATCAACGCCGCCACCGCCGGCACCCTCACCTGGGCGCCCAGGAAGGGCTCGACGGTCAGACGGAACGGCAGGCTGTACGAGATCGACGCCCACTCCGTGCGGCTGATGTACGGCTCCGAGCCGATGTACCGGACGCTGAGGAAGGGCACCGAGGGCGATGACGTACGGCAGTTCGAGGCGAACCTCGCGGCGCTCGGCTACACCGGCTTCACCGTCGACGACGAGTACACCGCCCTCACCGCCGACGCCGTGAAGCGCTGGCAGAAGGCGAACGGCGACAAGCAGACCGGCACCGTCGGCAAGCGGGACATCGCCTTCGCGGACGGCGCCGTACGGGTCGGGAGCACCGAGCTGTCCGTGGGCGACAGCGCGGCGCCCGGCCGTCCGGTGCTGACCACGACCGGTTCCGAGCGTGTCGTCACGATGAAGCTCGACGTCGCCGAGAGCGGCGAGGTGAAGGAGGGCGACAAGGTCACCGTCGCCCTCCCGGACGGCAAGTCGGCCCCGGGCGAGATCCGTTCCGTCGGCACCACGGCGGAGAAGGGCGAGGACCCGCAGGACGACACGCCCAAGGTCCCGGTCACCGTCACCCTGGACGAACCGGACAAGGTGAGCGCCCTGGACCAGGCGCCCGTGACGGTGGAGCTGGAGGGGGAGACCCGCAAGGACGTGCTGACCGTGCCCGTGGAGGCCCTCCTCGCCCTGCCCGGCAAGGGCTTCGGCGTCGAGGTCGTGGAGCACGGCACCGCGCGGAACGTACGGGTCACGACCGGCCTCTTCGCACAGGGCCGCGTCGAGATCAGCGGCGGCGGAGTGCGCGCCGGGACGAAGGTGGGGGTGCCGAAGCTATGAGGCGCGTCGTCGGGCTCTCCGGAGTCACGAAGGAGTACGCGGGCGGCGTCACGGCCCTGCGCGAGGTGGATCTCGACATCCTGGAGGGCGAGTTGGTGGGTATCGTCGGGCCGTCCGGCTCGGGGAAGTCCACGCTGCTGCACATCATCGGCACGCTGGACCGGCCCACGTCGGGCGCGGTCGAGATCGCCGGGTTCGACGTGGCGGCGCTGTCCGACCGTGAGCTGTCCACGCTGCGTGCCCGGCACGTCGGCTTCGTCTTCCAGGCCTTCCACCTGGTGCCGGGCGTCAGCGCCCTCGACAACGTGGCCGAGGGGCTGCTCTACTCCGGCCTGCCCCGCGCCGTACGCCGCCGCCGAGCCGCCGACGCGCTCGAACGCGTCGGACTCGCCGACCGCGCCCGGCACCGGCCGCACGAGCTGTCCGGCGGCCAGAAGCAGCGGGTCGCCATCGCCCGCGCCGTGGTCGGCGACCCCGAACTGCTGCTGGCGGACGAGCCGACCGGCGCGCTGGACTCCGCGTCCGGCGCCTCGGTCATGGAGCTGCTGCGCGACCTGGGCGCCTCCGGCTCGACCGTCGCCGTCATCACGCACGACACGGAGATCGCTGACCAACTGCCGCGCCGCGTACGGCTCCGGGACGGCGCGGTCGCCGAGGACGTCACGGGGAGCGTCACGGGGGGCGTCACGGAGGACGGGGCGGGCGCGGGCGACGGGGCGCCTCCCGCTGTACGGGATTCCGTCCCACACGACGTCGGGGCGGGCGCCTGATGGCCCGCCGCGGGCTCGCCCCCGCCCGGCTCGGCTTCCGCGACGTCCTGCACGTGGGCTCCGGCGGCCTGCGCAGCCGCCCGCTGCGCGTCGTCCTGTCCGCGCTCGGCATCGCCATCGGCATCGCCACGATGGTCTCCGTGGTCGGCGTCTCGGCCTCCAGCGAGGAGCAGTTGATGCGGCGGCTCGACCGGCTGGGCACCAACATGCTGGTGGCGTCGCCCGGAGAGGCGATGTTCGAGGGGGAGGACGTCAAGCTGCCGAGAAGCTCCGTCGGCAAGGTCGGCCGGATCGACGGGGTCGAGCGGGCGGCCGCGACCGGCGAGGTCGAGGTGTCCGTACGCCGTAACGAGCGGATCCCGGAGGACGACAGCGGCGGCATCGCCGTCCAGGCCGCCTCCCGGGACCTGCTGAAGGTCGTACGCGGAGAGGTCGGCAGCGGCACCTGGCTGAACCGCGCCAGCGGCCGCTACCCCGCGGTCGTCCTCGGCCATGTCTCCGCGCGGCGGCTCGGCGTCGGCAGGGCGGGCCAGCAGGTGTGGCTCGGAGACCGGTACTTCACGGTCGTCGGCGTCCTCGACCCGCTGCCCCTCGCCCCGGAGATCGAGCGCTCGGCACTGGTCGGCTGGGACGCGGCCGAACGGCTGCTCGGCTTCGACGGCCACCCGACCTCGGTGTACGAGCGGTCGGCCGACGACGCCGTGAGCGCCGTACGCGACCTGCTCCCCGCCACGCTCGACCCGGAGCGCCCGCAGGAGGTCGAGGTCACCGACCCCTCCGCGAAGCTCCAGGCGAAGGCGGCGACGGAGGGCGCCTTCAACAGCCTCCTGCTGGGACTCGGCGGGATCGCGCTGCTCGTGGGAGGCGTCGGCGTCGCCAACACCATGATCATCTCGGTGCTGGAGAGACGCTACGAGATCGGGCTGCGGCGCTCGCTGGGCGCGGCACGGGGGCAGATCCGTATCCAGTTCGTCACGGAGTCGCTGCTGCTCTCCTGCCTCGGCGGCGCGGTCGGCGTCGCGCTGGGCGCGGCGGCGACGGCGGTCTTCGCCCGCCTCGACGGCCTGCCGTGGGTCGTTCCGCTGTGGTCGGTGGCGGGCGGATTCGGGGCGACCCTGGTGATCGGTACGCTCGCCGGGCTCTACCCGGCGGTCCGGGCGGCCCGCCTCTCCCCGACCCTGGCGCTGCACGCGGCTTAGGTGTTGTCTTCAGAGCCACGCCCCTGTCTCGCCACCACGGGACAGGGTGCGCCGGACCTGGAACCTGACGTGCGCCGGGCGGATGACGCGCTCCGGGCTCACGGCGACTGGCGGGTCATGCGCGGTCGGTCTGGCGGGCGTAGTCGGTGGGCGTCTGACCGTAGCGCTTCTTGAAGGCCCGGATGAAGTGGCTGCTGTCCGCGAACTGCCAATGGGCGGCGAGCTCCGAGACGCTCGGCCGGCCGGACGGGGCGGTGAGGGCCAGCCGTGCCCTTTCCAGGCGCTGGCGGCGGATGTAGGCGGTCACCGGTTCTCCCTCGGCGGCGAAGGCCCGCTGCAGGGTGCGCACGGAGACGCTGAGTTCGCGTGCGAGCGTCGCGGTGGAGAGCGTGGGGTCGGCGAGCCGACTGTCCGCGAGGTCCTTCGCGGCCCGGGCGAGCGCGGGGGCCAGCAGGGGTTCCTGGCCGTCGAACTGGCGCACCGCCACCGACTTGGCCAGCTCCATGAGAGCGCCGTGTGCGGCGTGCACACCGGCCGGGCTGAGCTCGCTCAGGGTGGCGTGGATCATGTTCGTGTGCGCCACGAGCAGGCGCACCTCGGCCGAGTCCGCCGAGCCGGTGACTGCCTGGTTCCGGAGCAGCGGCTTGAGCGTGGCGGCGGGCAGGACGAGGACCTTCGCCGACGTGTGCGGTGCCGTCGCGAAGTGCGAGGCGTTCCCGACGTGGCGAAGATGGAACTGGCCGAAGGACACGGTGTGTTCACCGCCGGTGCCGCCGCAGAGGGTCCACGCGCCGCGCCGCACGATCCAGATCCGTACCTGGTCTTCGAGGGCGCCGGGGTCCGCCGTCCGCATGGCCGATGCCGCGTTCACGTCGGTGAGCGCCACGTCGCGGACCTTCGTGGCCTGGCCCCTGACCCGGAAGTCGCCTGTCGTCGCCGGGCTGAAGTCCGGCAGCGGGAAGCCGTCACCGATCTGCGTCTCCCACTGCTGCCGGAAGCCGGCGAATGCTTCCGGCCGAGACGTCTGGGCCGTGGTGTCCACCACGAACGCGTCTCGCGCGCCCTCAGTCCCTTCTCCGGCGCCGTCCATCGCCTGTTGCCACCGCCTTTCTGCCGAGAGACCGACATGTATGCCGAGAGGCCGGCATGCCGAGCCTACGCCGCGTGGCGCGGACGTCCGATCGGCATGTCGCTGACGTGCAAGCGCCGGCCGGACCGCCGTGCGTACGGTCCGGTGGCAGGCCGACGCCCGGCCGCGGCCGGGCTTGCCCGGGGAAGCGGCCGCCGCCAGTACGCCATTCGTATGCCATTCGTAGACCCTGACAAGGAGTACGTATGACCGAGGAACAGCCTCTCGGGGATCGCGTCAACCACGCGTCCGGGACGATAGAGCTCGCCGGAAGGACCATCCACAGGCTCGGGTTCGGAGCCATGCGCGTGGTCGGTCCCGGCTGCTGGGGGGAGCCGGTCGACCGGGACGCCTCGGTGCGGCTCCTGCGGCGCGCGGTCGAGCTGGGCGTCGACTTCATCGACACCGCCAGTGTCTACGGGCCGCACGTCAGCGAGGAGATCATCCGTGAGGCGCTGCACCCCTATCCGGAGCACGTGCTGATCACGACCAAGGGCGGTCAGACGCAGTTCGGCCCAGGGGAGTACGCCGTTCTCGGGCGTCCGGAGTATCTGCGGCAGGAGTGTGTGCTGAGCATGCGCCGTCTGGGCGTCGATCACATCGATCTCTACCAGCTTCACCAGGTCGACCCCATGGTGCCGTTCGAAGACCAGATCGGTGAGCTGAAGAAGCTGAAGGAGGAGGGGAAGATCGGCGCGATCGGACTCAACGAGGTGACGGTGGGCCAGGTCTCCGCCGCCCGCGAGATCGTTGAGATCGCCTCCGTCCAGAATCAGTACAGCGTGACGCAACGCAAGCACGAGGACGTGCTCGAACACTGCGCACGCGAGGGGCTGCCGTTCATCCCCTGGTTCCCGCTCGACATGGGCCCCCTGGCCCGGACGGACAGCCCGCTCAGCGGCCTCGCCGCGCGGATCGGCGCCTCACCGGCCCAGGTCGCGCTCGCCTGGTTGCTCGCGCGGGCCGAGAACGTGGTGCCGATTCCCGGCACGGCGTCGATGACCCACCTGGAGGAGAACATCGCGGCAGCGGCGGTACGGCTGGACCCGGCCCAGGTCACGGAACTGAACGCGCTGGCCGATTGAGAGGGGGCACCACCCCGATCGGCCAGGCCGATGACGAATTGGTGTTCCCGGACGGAACGCGGCAGACCGCGCACCGTATGAGGGGCGACTTCGTCGACTACCCGTACCCCATCGGGCATCAGTCCTTCAGCAGGACAGGCTGTACGATCCTGTTCCTTCACGAGCCCATCGCCAGGTAGCGCGACGCGGCCCTGCTGTCCCCTGTGCGAGCCATGCCCAGGTGTCCTCCGTGCGGGGATGATTTCCGGGGCTCCGGATCCGTAGCGTTCGTCGCCGCCGCGCTCCTCCGCCCGCGCCGTGACATTTTGTCACCGGGTTGTGGACGAGCTGGTATTCCTTTCGGCGCCCGACTGCAAGGAGCCTGAAGCGTATGGATACCTCGACCGGAACCAGCGCCTCACCGGAAGACTCCACGGCGGACGCCGCCCCTTACCCCCTGCGTTTTGCGGTGTTGGGCCGGGTGCGGGCGTGGTGTGGGGGGCGGGAGTTGGATTTGGGGTCGCCGCAGCAGCGGGTGGTGTTGGCGGTGTTGTTGCTGCGGCGTGGGCGGCCGGTGTCGGTGGGTGAGTTGGTGGACGCGGTGTGGGGTGAGGAGCCTCCGGCCGCGGCGGTGTCGGTGTTGCGGACGTATGTGTCGCGGCTGAGGAAGGTGCTGCGGTCGGGGCCTGGGGGTTCGGGGGGTTCGGGTCAGGTGCTGGTGTCGGTGGCGGACGGCTATCTGGCGCGGGTGCCGGACGGCGCCGTGGACGTGGGGGTGTTCGAGCGCCGGGTCACTGAGGGGCGCCGGTTGCGCGGGGCGGGTGAGTTGTCCGGGGCCGCCGAGGCGTTGCGGGGGGCGTTGGGTGTGTGGGAGGGGGTGCCGTTGGCGGGGTTGTCGGGGTCGTTCGTGGAGGTGGAGCGGGATCGGTTGGGTGAGGTGCGGTTGGGGGCGTGGGAGGTGTGTGCGGAGTGTGAGGTGGAGTTGGGCCGGCATGGGGAGGTGGTTGCGGGGTTGGTGGGGTTGTTGGGGGAGCATCCGTTGCGGGAGGGGTTGTGCCGGTTGTTGATGCTGGCGTTGTACCGGTCGGGTCGGCAGGCGGAGGCGTTGGAGGCGTATCGGGGGATGCGGGCGCGGTTGGTGGGGGAGTTGGGGGTGGAGCCGGGGGTGGCGTTGCGGGAGTTGCACGAACGTATCCTCGCCGCGGACCCCGCCCTCGACCTCCCGCACCAGGAGCGGCCCGCCATGCCCGGAGCCCCCGCGCCGGGCTCGGCGCCGGGACCCGTGCCGGGATCCGCAGCGGGACCCGTGCCGGACTCCGTGCCGGGTTCCCCGGCGGGCTCGGCGCCGGGCTCCGCGGCGGGTGCCGTGCCGGGTTCGGTCCCGGGCACCGGGCCGGAGGCCGCGCAGGATTCCGTGCCGGGTGCCGTACCGGGCCCCGTGGCGGACTCCACGGCCGTACGGCAGGTGGCCAGGCCCGCGCAACTGCCCGCCGACCTCCCGGCCTTCACCGGGCGCGAGGACGAACTCCGGCAGGTCCAGGCGCTGATGCCGGACGCCGGGGCGCCCTCGTCGATCATGGTGATCGGCGGCATGGGCGGCATCGGCAAGACCGCCCTGGCCGTGCACTGGGCCCACCGCATCGCGCACCTCTACCCCGACGGACAGCTCTACATCAACCTGCGCGGATTCGACCCGACCGGTGAGACCGTCCCGCAGGCGGAGGCCGTCCGGATCTTCCTCGACGCGCTCGGCGTGCCACCGGAGGGCATCCCGGACACGCTGGAGGCGCAGTCCGCGCTGTTCCGCAGCCTGCTCGCCCGGCGCCGCATGCTGCTCGTCCTCGACAACGCGCGCGACACGGAGCAGGTACGCCCGCTGCTGCCCGGCTCCGCCGACTGCCTCGTCATCGTGACCAGCCGCAGCCAGCTCACCGGCCTCATCGCCAACGAGGGCGCGCAGCCGGTGGCGTTGAGCCCGCTGACGCCCCAGGAGGCGTACGGCTTCCTGGAGCGCCGTATCGGGGCGGCCTGGACGAGGGCGGAACCCTGGGTGACGGACGAGATCATCGAGTGCTGCGGGCGGCTGCCCCTGGCCCTCGCCGTCGTCGCGGCACGCGCCGCGACCAACCCGACGTTCTCGCTGGACACCGTCGCCGGGGAACTGCGCGAGAGCCGGGGCAACCTCGACGCGCTCACCGGCGGCGACCCCACCACGGACGTACGCACCGTCTTCTCCTGGTCGTACGAGGCACTGTCCGCCCCCGCCTCCCGCCTCTTCCGCCTGCTGGGCCTGCACTCGGGCCCGGACATCTCCGCGCACGCGGCGGCGGCGCTGGCCGGGGTCGCCCCGCGCGAGGCCCGTACGCTGCTCGCGGAGATCACCCGGGCCCATCTCGTCGACGAGCACGCCCCCGGCCGTTACGCCCTGCACGACCTCCTGCGGGTCTACGCCGCCGAACGCGTCGGCACGGAGGAGCCGCCCGAGGAGCGGGAGAGGGCGGTGGAGCGGCTCCTGCTCTGGTACCTGCACACGGCCGACGCCACCTATCCCCATCTCGCCCCGCGCCGCCGCCGGGTCCCCCTGGACTCCTTCCCCTCCGGGCAGGAGATCCTGGAGTTCACCTCGCGCGGCGAGGCCCTGCAGTGGTGCGAGAACGAGCGCCCCAACCTCGTGGCCGCGGTCCATCTGGCCGCCGGGACGGGGCGGCACGGCATCGCGTGGCGGCAGACCGCCGTCCTGTGGGGGTTCTTCTACCTCCGCAGCCACCTGCACGACTGGCTCAGCACCGCACGGGCCTCACTCGCGGGCGCCCGCGAGACCGGGGACCTCGTGGGGGAGGCGTGGAGCCACGGCGACGTGGCCGCGGCGCTGACGATGATGCGCCGGTTCGACGAGGCCATCGAGCACCTCCGCGAGGCGATGGCGCTCTGCGAGCAGCTCGGGGACGTCTGGGGCCGCTCCCAGGCCGTGGGCAACCTGGGCAACGCGTATCTGCAGGCGGGGCAGCTCGAAAAGGCGGTCGAGAGCTTCGAGCGCGTCATGCGGATCGACCGGGCCCTGGACGACAGTTGGTCCATGGGCATCGGCCTGTCGAACCTGGGGGACGCCCTGCAGCGGCTGGGCCGGTTCGACGAGGCCCTCGACCATCTGCGGCACGGGCTGAAGATCCTGAGCGCCACCGGCAACCGCTGGGTCGAGGGCGTCACCCTCGACATCCTCGGCGCGGTCCAGCACAAGCGGCACCACCACCACGACGCGATCGAGCACTACCACGAGGCGCTCCGGGCGCACCGGGACGTCGGCAACCGCTGGGGCGAGGGCGACACCCTCGGCCACCTCGGCGACGCGCTCCTGGCCGCGGGCAAGCCCAACGAGGCCCGCGTCCGGTGGACGGAGGCGCTGGCGATCTTCGAGGAGTCCGACCACCCCGACACCGAGAAGATCCGCGCGAACCTCCGCCGCCTGGAGGCCTGTACGCCGGGCGGGAGGGCGAGGCGTCCCCGTAACGGAGCCATCCGGCCGTCGCGGTCCGAGGCCGGGCGGTAGCCCGCACCGGGCGCTGCCCGGGGGAACGGGGGGACGGGGAACGGGGAACCGCCGGGCGCGGCGGTTCCCCTCCGGGGCGGTGCCTCACAACCGCCGTACGCGCAGTACGGCGGTCAGCATCGGGAGGGTGAACTCGCCCTCGGCGGTCTCCGGACGGCTTCCGAGGAACGCGCGGATCCGGCCCAGCGTGGCCTCCCGCTCCGCCTCCGGCATGACGAGCACCCCCGCGCGCGTCGCGAGGGTCGCGACGAGGGAGTCCGCGGTACGGCGCTGCCCGTGTCGGAACGTCTTCTGCTCCGGCGAGCCGAACCGGGCCGCCGTGCCGTCTCCGGGCAGATGCGTGTCCGCCGTCTCCGCGCGCCAACCGGCGGGTGTGTCACGCGGGCCGACGGCCGCGCTGCCGCTGACCCGGGCGAGGCCGTCGACCCACTCGACCGCGTCGTCCATGACGTTCCACAGGCCCGCGAGGACGCCGCCGGGCGCGAGGACCCTGGCGATCTCGGGCCCGGCGACGGCCATGTCGAACCAGTGCATCGCGTTGCCCGCCACCACGGCGTCGACGGACGCGTCCGGCAGCGGGATCGACTCGGCACTTCCCTCCAGGGCACGGGCCCCCGGCAGCGCGCGGCGCAGCTCGGCCAGCATGGCCGGGTCGGGCTCGACCGCGACAACGTCGGCGCCCAGCGCGGCGAGCGTGGCCGTCAGCTTGCCGGTTCCGGCGCCGAGGTCGAGGACGCGGGGGCCGGGAGCCGGTCCGAGTGCCCAACGCACCGCTTCCTGCGCGTAATCGGGACGGTGCTCGGCATAGTCCACCGCGGCGGAGCCGAACGACGAGGAATGAAGGAGCCGTTCATCCTGATCCATCGGGTCACCCTATGGGGGAAGGGGGCGGAGGCGCCGGACGCCCGCGTCGCGCCTCTCGTCCGTCCCGGGTGGTGACCGTGCCTCAGGTGTGCGGCGTGGGCCGGTAGACGAGTTCCTGGGTGCGGCCGTCCAGGGTGCGCTGCTCGATCAGTTCGAGGTCGAAGTCGCCGCCGCCGTGGAAGATCGGGTCCAGTCCGGACTCCCCGGTGATCACGGGGAAGAGCGTGACCTGGACGCGGTCGACCAGCCCCGCGGACATCAGCGCCCGGTTCATCGACAGGCTGCCGTGCGAGCGCAACGGCACGTCGGACTCCTCCTTGAGCCGGGCGACGACCTCGACCGCGTCGCCGCTCGCGAGCTGCCCGTCGGGCCAGTCCAGGGGGCCCTCCAGCGTGCTGGACATCACCGTCGCCGGGAGGTTCCTCATCCGGGTGACCCAGGGGTCGCGGACCTCGGACTCCTCGGTGCTCTCGGCCAGCATCCGCGCGAACAACTGATAGGTGCGCGCCCCGAAGACCATCCGCTGCTCCTCGTCGTACAGGGAGAGGCGGTGGTCGAGCAGCTCGGGGCCCTGCTTGCCCCAGTATCCGGTCCAGTTCCCGCCCGCTGCGCCGTAGCCGTCGAGGCTGGAGAAGACGTCGAACGTGTAGGTCGCGGTCATGATGCCGTCCTTGGGTCGGGTGGATTCCCGTGTCGGAGATGTCGGAGATACAGACCGGCGGGCCCGCCCGGATTCATCGCCGCCGCGCCCTCACCCGTTGCCTGTGGGCACCGATCCGTAACCCGTGTCCCGTACGGTTCACTCCGCCCCGGAGCCGGACGACGCCTCCTCGCGTGCCGCCGTGTCCAGCGCGTCGGTGAGCCGGTCGAGGCGGGCGCGCAGATCGCGGATCTCGTCGAGGTCGAAGCCCGTCGCGGCGGAGATCCGGCGCGGCACGAGCGCCGCGCGCTCGCGCAGGGCGGACCCCTCGTCGGTGAGGCGGACGTGCACGGAGCGCTCGTCGCGGGCGCTGCGCTCGCGTCGGACGCGCCCGGCCGCCTCCAGCCTCTTGAGCAGGGGGGACAGGGTGCCGGAGTCGAGACGCAGCAGCTCGCCGAGCTGCTTGACGGGCAGCTCGCCGTGCTCCCACAGCGCGAGCATCACCAGGTACTGGGGATAGGTGAGGCCCAGGTCCTTGAGCAGCACGCGGTAGAGACCGCTGAAGGCGCGCGAGGCGGCGTTCAGGGAGAAGCAGACCTGCTGGTCGAGGCGGAGGTGCGCGTCGTCGGAGGACATGCCCCCAGGATAGCGACACACGAATTAATTGTGCGCAACTTAATTGTGTGCTCTACTTTGAGTCGTGCTTCCGTACGCACGCAGAACCCGACTCATGAGGGAGATGGACTCCATGGACCCGCTCTACACCGCCGCCGCCACCGCCACCCACGGCCGCGAGGGCCGGGCCGTCAGCTCGGACGGCAAGCTCGACCTGGAGCTGGGCGTCCCCACGGAGATGGGCGGCAACGGGCAGGGGACGAACCCGGAGCAGCTCTTCGCCGCCGGATACGCGGCGTGCTTCGCCAGCGCCCTCGGCGTCGTCGGCAGGCGGGCGAAGATCGACCTCGGCGACGCCGCGGTGACCGCCGAGGTCGGGATCGGCAAGGAGGGCGAGGGCTTCGGCCTCGCGGTCACGCTCCGGGTCGAGCTGCCCGACGCCCTCGACCCGGCGCAGGGCCGCGAGCTGCTGGAGCAGGCCCACCAGGTCTGCCCGTACTCCAACGCGACCCGCGGCAACATCCCGGTCGAGCTCGTCGTCGAGTGAGGGCCGGGTGAGGGGCCGGGCTCAGGCCGCCTGGGTGAGTTCGGGGCGGCCGAAGAGGATCGCGTATCCCGAGGGGAGCTGGGCGAGGATGCGGTCCAGCAGCTCCGGGCCCGCCAGTTGGGCCACGGCGCCCAGGACGGAGCCGACGTCCCAGCGCGTGGTGGCGAGGGTGCCGCCCGTGCGGGACGCGAGGTCCTTGACGAACGCCCAGCCCGTCAGCCGGTCGGCCTCGGGCGCGGAGGAGACGAAGAGCCGCGCGGCCTCGACCGGGAGCCGGGCGGCGAGCCCCACCCGTTCCTCACCCGTGAGCCGTCGGCCGAGGGCGGTGAGGACGGCCGTGGTGACCTCCTCGGCCTTCTCGCGCGTGGGATAGGCGCCGTCGTAACGGACGCGCTCCAGCATCTGGACGTAGGGCCGGCTGGGCGGAGCGGCGGGCGCCGCGGAATCCGGCGTGAGCGGGTGCATGGACGGGAGACGCCTTTCTCTCTCTGAACGGGGGCTCTGTCGGTGGCCCGTGGCTGAGGGCGGGGGCGTGGAGGACGGCGCGGCGGGGGAGTTGCCACCCTCCGCCCTCCACGCCGCTCGGGATGCCGCGGATGTCACACGGGTGCGCGGCCGCACGGTCATACGGCTTTATGGGCGCCCGGCGATCCGGGGCGCGGGCTCAGGCGCGTATTTCCTTGGGCTCCGAGCCGGTGCCGACGGTGATCTTGCGGGGCTTGGCGCGCTCGGTGATGGGGATCCGCACGGTGAGGACCCCCGCGTCGTACGCCGCGTCGATCCGCTCGGTGTCCAGGGTGTCGGCCAGCATCACCTGGCGTGAGAAGACGCCCAGCGGGCGCTCGGCGAGCTCGACCTGCACCTTGTCGCTCTTCGTCTGGGGGCGCCGCTCGGCCTTGACCGTCAGCATGTTCCGCTCGACGTCGATGTCGATCGCGTCGGGGGTGACGCCGGGGAGGTCGATGGTCAGCACATACTCATCGCCCTCGCGGTGGGCGTCCATCGGCATCGTCGAGGGCTTCGTCCATGTGCCCGTCGCATTGCCGGTGAAGAGGTGCTGGGTGATCCGGTCCAGCTCGCGGAAGGGATCGGTGCGCATCAGCATCGGGAAACACCTCCGTCTTCTCGGCTGGGCTGTGCATGCCCATGCGCTTCCGTATGCTCCTGTTGTAGCATGTCATCCAGACGATGACAAGCATGGGTGTCGCCCGTCCGGTGACACGAGGAGAGGAGACGCTCCATGGGTGCAGCCGAGCGCGGGACCGGCCCCCCGCCCGCGTCCTTCCCCGCCGCGCAGGCCGCGCTGGAGACCATCGAGGAGGCGGTGCACACCGCCCAGGCGGCACAGCCGATCCGGCGGTCCGGGCCCCGGACGAGCGCCGAGCAGGCGCTCGCCGCGCTGCTGCTGCTCCGGCAGATGCGCGACCAGCTCGCGGGCTGGGAGACGGGCCTGATCGAAGCCGCGCGCGAGGCGGGCGCGAGCTGGGCCGACCTCGCGCACCCCCTGGGGGTGGCCAACCGCCAGTCGGCCGAGCGGCGTTACCTGCGTCTGAGACCCGGCGCCCCCGACAGCACGGGGGAGGAGCGCATCCAGGCCGTCCGGGACCGCCGTGCCGCCGACCGCTCCGTCACCGCCTGGGCCCGTGACCACGCCGCGGATCTGCGGCAGCTCGCCGGGGAGATCACGGCTCTGGCCGACCTCCCGGACGCGGCCCGCCGCCCCCTCGTCCAGGCCCTCGGCGCCGACGATGTCGCGCGTCTCCTCGCCCCGATGGCCGACACCCGGGCCCACCTGGCCGACAGGCGCCCCGACCTCGCCGGACGCCTCGACGACCTCACGCGTCACACCGACCGCCTCCGCCGGGAGAGCGACACCCAGCGCCGCCCCGGATGAGCCCCCGCCGCGCCGGCCGGGCAGGGGTCAACTGCCGGGCGGGGAGCCCCCGGCGAGAGGGGCGGGCGCCGCCTCGTCGTCCTGGTGACGGCGCCAGTGCAGGGCGCGCGCGATCTGGGTGGGCAGCAGTCCGGTGAGGTTGGCGATCTGAGCCGGGGTGAGTTCGTACGGGTGGGAGTCCTGGGCGCGCCCTATCTGGCCGGACCACAGCTCTTCGAGCACGAAGGGGCGTACGCGGTAGTGGGCGCGCAGGCGGTCGAGGTGCGCGGGCGAGCAGCCGCGCACCAGGCGCAGCCCGTCCAGCGCCCGTCGCCGGGGATGCAGCGCGGAGGAGTCGGGGACGGCGGCGAGCGCGCCCGCGCCCCCCGTCAGCCGGGTGCCGCACAGGTCGCATGTGGAGGGTGGGGGGCTGTTCATGCCGGTGGTCATCCCTGCCTGCCTCGTGGCGCTCCCGACCGTCCGGCGCGGCGCGGAGGGAGGCCAGGGCACGGGGCGGTCGCCGTTCTCGCAGAGCGGCGGGCGATGCGGATCGTGGGCGGTCAGCCCGTACGAACCCCGCGTATCGCGGGCCCCTGCTGTCTCGCTGAGATGATGCCCAACCCGTGCGCCCTCGCACGTGTCTCGCACGGATGTGCCCGCGACAACCGCGACACCACCATGACCGGAACGCCTCGTTCCAGCCGGGGGCCTGCCGTGGGCCCGCCGGGGCCTGGCGTGGGGCCCGCCGGGGCCTGCCGGGACCCGTCGGCGGCTGCCGCACTCGGACGATGTCCGGTCTCCACGGCCCCCGGCAGGAAGGCGAGCGGGGCGACCGGTCGGTGGTCCGTGCCTGCGTGACGACCGTCGTATGGGTGGGCCTGGCCCGGCTCTTCCATCTGCCCGCCGCCCCGGCCCTGCACGTCGCCGGGTGGCGGGGCGCGACTGGCGGCGCCGCCGGGGCATCCGGCGCTGACGCGTTCCGGGGTGCGGTACGTTGCCGCGATGTCCGAACTCGAGTTCCCCACCTGGCCGCCCGCCCCGCTGACGACCGAGCGGCTCGTGCTCCGTGGGGCCGAGGCGCGGGACCGCGCGGCGTTCGTCGAGCTGTTCGCCTCGCCGGAGGTGGGCGCCCACCTCGGGGGTCCCCGGCCGCGGGAAGCGCTCGAACACGAGATGCCCGAGGTGCCCGGGCGGCGCCCCGGCCTCTTCGTGGCCGAGTTCGCCGGGACGATGACCGGCGTCATCACGCTCGACCGCGACCGGCGCGAGGGAGCGAAGGGCCCCGGCGCGGCCGAACTCGGCTTCATGCTCCTGCCGGAGGCGTGGGGACGCGGGTACGCCGAGGAGGCGTGCGCGGCGGTGCTCGGCTGGTTCGCCGGCGTACGTCCCGGCGAGCCCGTGGCGCTCCGCACCCGGACCGCCAACGGCCGCGCGATGCGCCTCGCGGCGAGGCTCGGGTTCACCGAGGTGGAGCGGTACGAGGAGTACGGCGCCGAACAGTGGCTCGGCGTCCGGCTCCCGTCGTCCGGGCGCTCCGCGTCAGCGGCCGAGCGCTGAGCCGGTGCCGTCCTCCGGAACGTCCTCGGTCCGGCGGGCGGCCCAGACCGTGCGCTCGGTGCGTGCGGCCAGGTCGTCGCGGCGCAGGACGCTGTGCGGGCCGTCGGTGTCGAGGAGCCGGTCGAGCGCGTCGAGGTCCTCGGGGGAGAGGGCCCCGGCGGCGGGGCCGCGGAGGCGGCGCAGGCTCCCGAGGGCATAGCGGCCGAGCGCGTCGCCAGGGGCGGCCCCGGCCCCGACGTGCACGGCGAGGGTCCGTTCCCCTACGACCGTGAATCCGGCCGCCGTCAGCATCGGCCCCCAGTCGGCGCCGCGGTGCGGCACGTGCTCGGTGTGGAAGCCGTCGGCCGCCGCGTGGCAGCGCTCCTCCAGACCGGGCCGGTCCTCGGGGGCGCCGTCGGGCAGGAAGCGGGGGAATCCGGCCAGCTCGACGACCGCGAACAGGCCTTCGGGCGCGAGCGCGTCGCGGACCCGGCGCAGGGCCTGGTCGGGACGGGCCATGTGGTGCATCGAGGCCGAGGCCCACACCAGGTCCGGCGCGCCGAGCGCGGGCCAGCCGGGGGCATCGAGGTCGGCCTGCACGGTGTGCACGCGCCCCTCCACGCCACGGGCGCACGCCTTCTCGCGCAGCCGCCGGAGATGTGCCGCCGAGGCGTCGACGGCGGTGACATGCGCCTCGGGGAAGCGGTCGAGCAGGGCGAACGTGCCCGCGCCCGTGCCGCAGCCCAGGTCGACGATCCGACGCGGGCCGGTCCGCAGCGGGAGCCACGCGGTGAGGTCGCCGAGGTGCTCGGCGAGCACC
The DNA here is from genome assembly GCF_039530985.1 of Streptomyces albiaxialis. Lineage (NCBI taxonomy): Bacteria > Bacillati > Actinomycetota > Actinomycetes > Kitasatosporales > Streptomycetaceae > Streptomyces > Streptomyces albiaxialis. The sequence goes on along the minus strand of NZ_BAAAPE010000005.1, from coordinate 369,781 downwards.
TCGGCGTCGAGATCGAGGATCTCGGCCTGGTCGCCGTCGTCACCGCCGTGTGCGTGGCCGTGGTCGTGGGGGTGGCGGTGCTGAGGGTGCGGGTGAGCTGGGGTCATGCCAGTCACGTTAGGTCGGCCATGTCCCGAGGGCATGGTCGCTCCCCGTATGCGCAAGACGGCGGCCGTCCGCGCTGCCCGACGCGCAAGGCGCGTTCACCCGGCGCCGTCCGCTCCGTTCGTGCCGCCCGTGTCGCGCTGGTGGCCCCGGCGGGCGTCGCGGTCGAAGATGCCCAGGATCTCGCACGGGCCGCCCTCGGCGCCGATCGCGTGCGGCAGCATCGTGGGGAACTCGGCGGCCTGGTTCGTCTCGACGCGGAAGCGGCGGTGCCCCAGCATCAGGACCGCCGTGCCGGACAGGACGACGAGCCATTCGCGGCCCGGGTGCGCGCGCATACGGGCGGGGTTGGCGGGCGGCGGTTCGGTCATGCGCTGGCGCATGACGGTCATGCCGGGGTCGCCCTTGACGGGCCAGCGCATGAGGCTGTGGGCGCTGTCGATCATCGGGCTGGTGACGATGTCGTCGGCGGCCGTCTCGACGAGCTGGTCCAGCGTGGTGTCCAGCGCGCGGGCGAGGGTGACGAGCTGGTCCAGCGCGAGGCGTCGCTGCCCGTTCTCGATGCGGCTCAGCGAGGACTGGCTGAGGTTGGCGCGGGTGGCCAGCTCCTCCAGGGACCAGCCCTGCGCGACCCGCAGAGCGCGGATCCGTTTGCGTACGAGGCTGTCGAGCCCCTCGTCTTCTTGCGTCATAGGCAACATCGTATGCCCTCGATGCAAGCCGGGGTTAGCGTCGTGCACAGACGGCCCGGATCGCCCCGGGCCGCGCACGAAGCAAGAGGAAGGGGCACGAGATGCCTGAGTCTGCGAGGACTTCCGCGTACGCGAGCGACGTACTGCCCGGTGGGACCGTCGACGCCGTGGTGATCGGCGGCGGCGCGGCGGGGCTCAACGGGGCCCTGATGCTCGCCCGTTCCCGCCGCTCGGTCGTCGTGATCGACAGCGGTACGCCGCGCAACGCGCCCGCCGAGGCCATGCACGGTTTCCTCGTCCTGGACGGCACCCCGCCCGCGGAGATCCTGGAGCGGGGCCGCGAGCAGGTGCGGCAGTACGGCGGCCGTGTCGTCCTCGGCGAGGTGGCCACCGCCGAGCCCGCCGAGCCCGCTCCGCCCGCCGGGTCCCCGCCCGCCGGGTCCCCGTCCCCGCTCGACCCCCGGTTCACCGTCACCCTGGCCGACGGCCGGAGCGTGACCGCGCGGCGGCTGCTGGTGGCCACCGGGCTGCGGGACGTGCTGCCCGACGTGCCGGGCCTGGCCGGGCACTGGGGCCGGGGCGTGGTGCACTGCCCGTACTGCCACGGCTGGGAGGTGCGCGACGAGCCGATCGGCGTCCTCGCCACCGGCCCGGCCTCGGTCCACCACGCCCTGCTGTTCCGCCAGTTGACCGACGACCTGGTCTACTTCGTGCGCGGGACCGCGCTGGACGGGGAGAACCGGGCGCGCTTCGCCGCCCGTGGCATCCGCGTCGTCGACGAGCCCGTACGGGAAGTCGTCGGCGACGGGAACGGCGCCGACGGGGGCATCGCGGGGGTGCGCCTGGCCGACGGTACGTTCGTCGCCCGTCGCGTCCTCGCCGTCGCCACCCGGATGGAAGCCCGTACCGAGGGGCTCGACGGCCTGGGGCTGCCGATGGAGGACCTGCCCGACGACATGGGCCGCCGCCTCGCCTCGGGCGCGGCCGGTGCGACCGAGGTGCCGGGCGTGTGGGTGGCGGGCAACGCCACCGACCTCGCCGCCCAGGTCGGCGCCGCCGCGGCGGCCGGTGCGCTGGCCGCAGCGCGCCTCAACGCCGAGCTGGCCACCGCCGACACCGACGCGGCACTCGCGGCGGAGGCGCCCGCCCCGGCGCGCGGCCGGAGCACCGCCGCCTGACCCCGGCCACCTCCGGCGCCGGGCCCGGCCGCACCCGCCATCCGCCCGGCGCCGATTCCGCATGCTCTTTTCCGAGAGGAACCTCATGACCGCGAACCAGCCCGTGCGGGCGGCAGCCCCCGCAGCCGAACCGCGAGCGGACACCCGGGCGGATGCCCGGGCGGATGCCCGAGCGGACGCCGGGGGAGTGCCGGACGCGCGTCGGCTCCGTACGATCCTGACCGCCGTCTGCATCGCGCTGATGGCCGTCATCGCCTCGGTGTCCGGGCTGAACGTCGCCCAGACCCACATGGCTGTCGCGTTCGGCGCCTCGCAGAGCACGGTCCTGTGGATCATCAACGTCTACACCCTCGCGCTGGCCGCGCTGCTGCTGCCGCTCGGCGCGCTCGGCGACCGGTGGGGGCGCAAGCCGATGCTGGTCGCCGGACTGGGCCTCTTCGGCGCCGCGAGCGTCGTGGCGGGGCTGGCGCCGACGGCCGAGGTGATGCTCGCCGCGCGGGTGGCCGCCGGGACCGGCGCGGCGATGATCATGCCCATCACGCTCGCCGTGATCACCTCGACCTTTCCCGAGGAGCGGCGCGGCAAGGCGATCGGCGTGTGGACGGGCGTGGCGGGAGGCGGCGGCATTCTCGGCATGTTCCTCTCCGCGCTCCTCGTCGATGTCGCGGACTGGCGCTGGCTGTTCGTCCTGCCCGTGGTCCTCGTCGCCGTGGCCCTGGCGACGACGCTCAGGTCGGTGCCCAACTCCCGCGAAAGATCCCGCCATACGTTCGACACCGTCGGCGCGCTCGTATCCGCCGTCGCCGTGGTCGGGCTGATCTTCGTCCTGCAGGAGGGGCCCGAGCGCGGGTGGACCGCGCCCGCGACGCTCACCGGCCTCGCCGTCGGGCTCGTCGGCGCCGTCGGCTTCGTGGCGTGGGAACTGCGCCGCGCGGACGCCTCGTTGCTGGACGTGCGGCTGTTCCGCGAGCGCGGCCTGGCGGGCGGCTCCCTCACCCTGCTGGTCGTCTTCGGCGTCCAGGCGGGCGTCGCCGTCGTCCTCTTCCCGTTCTTCCAGGCCGTGCTGGGCTGGTCGGGCCTGCTGTCCACGCTGGCCCTGATGCCCATGGCCGTCACGATGATGGCGGCCTCGGGGCTGGCGCCCAGGCTGGCCGCACGTGGCGGGGCCCGCTCGACCATGGCCCTGGGCATCGCGCTGGCCGGGGGCGGCCTGGCCCTCATGGCCCTGTTCGTCTCCGCCGACGGCGGCTACCTCTCGCTCCTGCCCGGCATGCTCGCCATGGGCCTCGGCATGGGCCTGTCCATGACGCCCTCCACCGAGGCCATCACCGGCTCCCTGCCCCGCGAGAAGCAGGGCGTCGCCTCCGCGCTGAACGACGTCACCCGCGAACTCGGCACCGCCCTCGGCGTCGCCATGCTCGGCGCCCTCCTGACCTCGGGCTACCGCGCCGCGATCGACGACAGGCTCCACGGCGTCCCGCACGGCTCGGCCGACGCGGCACGCGAGGGCGTCGCCAACGCGGTCGAGGCGGCGGACGCCGCGGGCCCGCACGCCCCCCGGCTCCTGCACGCCGCCCAGCAGTCGTTCGTCGACGGCTGGCAACAGGCCATGTGGACCGGCGTCGCCGTCATGGCCGTCCTCCTCGTCGCCATCGCCGCACGCGGCCCCCGCGCGACGCAGGGCTGACGGCGGCTCAGCGGGCGGGAAGCGCCCTGCCGCGCTCCGGCCCGCCTCGTCACGCTCCGGCCCGCCTCGTCACGCTCCCGCCCGCTGGCGCTCCTCGCCGGCGGAGCCCGTCGGCTCCTGGGCGGGCGGCGTGGGGAAGCCCCGGACGACGACGGGCCTGCGGGTGGTGAAGCCGAGGCGTTCGTACAGGGCGAGGGCGCCCGTGTTCGCGTCGGCGGCATGCAGGAACGGACGCTCGCCGCGCCGGACGATGCCGGCGACGAGGGCCCGCACCAGCCGGGCGGCGTGGCCGCGGCCACGGGCCTCGGGGGCGGTGCAGACGGCGCTGATCTCGGTCCAGCCCGGAGGACGGAGGCGTTCCCCGGCCATCGCCACCAGGGCCCCGCGCTCGCGGACGCCGAGATACGTGCCGAGTTCGCGGGTGCGGGGCCAGAAGGGGCCCGGCCGCGTGCGTGCGGCGAGGTCCAGCATCTCGGGCACGTCGTCCGGGCCCAGCTCGACGGCGCCGGTGCCGTCGGAGGAGGGGGCGGAGCTGAGGGCGTCCAGGCCTATGGCGTCATCGTCGTGCATCGTGCGGAGTCTCTCCTGTCCTGGCTGTCTCTGTCCTGGCCGTCTTGTCCCCCAGGCCGGGGGACGGGCTCATCGCAGCGCCGCGTCCAGCTCGCGGATCAGCGCGCCGACGCGCCCGCCGCCGGGCGGCGCCGCCGGATAGCGGCGCAGGACGTCGGCGACGCCGTGGGGCGTGAGGGCCGCGAACCGCGCGACGTGCCCTGCGCCCACGGCCGGGTCGCCGTCGGCCACCCGCTCGTACGCCCGTGCCGTGTGGGCGGCCGAGGAGAGGATGTGCCGGACCTGGGTGGCCTTCGCCAGGGGGTGCAGATACGCGGCTCCGCACGCGTGCGCGGCCGCGCGTGCGGCGTCGCTCGCGAGGAGTTGTCCCGCGTCGCGGGTCTCCTGGGCCGCGCGGTGCGCCGCCCACGCGCGGTCGCGCAGCAGCTTGGTCCGCCCGGCCCCCTCCGCGAACTCCCGCGCGGCCTCGATCGCGGCGCGCGGGCGGGGGTCGCCGGGGCACTCGCGCTCGTAGAACGCCAGGGAGGGCTCGGCGCACGCCACCGCGTAACCGGTGACCGTACGGAGTTCGGCCCGGCTCAGTTCGATCTCCACGGCACCGGTCGCGGTCGTCGCGTCCTCGTCCGTCATCACCCCGCCCTCCCCGCCCCGGCTCCCCGGCCGGTCCGATCACCGTCGTTTCGATCGTATCGTTGAAGCAACGGGTGGAGACTTTCGCGGGATTCCCGCAGTCGCAGGCCTCTCGACCCTCAAATCGCGTGCTCCCGGGCGGCGTCCGCGTGCCTGCGCAGCTCGGCGCCGACCGTGTCCCATACGTGCTCGGGCAGCTCGTGGCCGACCTCGGGCAGCAGCATCAGGCGGGAGCCGCGGATGCGGGACGCGATCGCCCGTGCCGCGCCGGGCTTGATCAGCGGATCGTCCGCGCCGTGCAGGACGAGCGTGGGGCGGTCGACGGCGCTGATGCGCGGGCCGTGCCACTGCGCGCCGATCTGCCGGCTCTGGGCCTGCGCGTCGTGGATGCCGCTGTCGGCGTTGCGCTCTGCGGCCTCGCGCGCCGCCGCCTCGTCGAACGGGCGGTTCGGCGAGGCGAGTTCACGGGAGACGGCGACCCCCGCGTCGACCGCCCCCTCTCGGGTGTCGGGGAACTTCAGCCGGCTGAACTTCGCGAGCGTCCCGAGCCGTATGTAGCGGAACGTCCGCAGGCCCGCGACATCGCCGGGGACGGCGGACATGGTGGTGAGCGACCGGATGCGCTCCGGGTGCCGCAGCGCCACCCGCTGGGCGACGGCGCCGCCCAGCGAGACGCCGAGCAGGTGCATGGACGTCCAGCCGAGCGCGCGCATGACCGCGATGGTGTCGTCGACCATGTCCTCGGCCGTGTACGCCTCGGTGTCCCGGGTGAGCAGCGCCTTGATCGGGTTCCGCGCCGCGGTGGGCGGCAGGTGGGTCGAGTCGCCGCCGTCCCGCTGGTCGTAACGGGCCACGGCGAAGCCCTGCGCGGCCAGGGTCCGGCACAGGCCGTCCGGGATCCAGCGCCGGTTGGCGCCCAGGCCGGTGGCGAGCAGGAGGGGTTCGCCGTCCTGGCCCTCGGTCAGCCGGTCGAACGCCAGGCGCACCGGGCCGTTCTCCGCGAATTCCATCGGGCCCCACAGGGGAGTCGGTGAACTGGTCATGACGGCCCTCCTTTCGACGGCGGCGCACTCGTGGCCGCTATAACTGCGATCGGTGTTCGCAGTTATAGTAGGCACGGTACCACCGGCGACGGAAGGGACGGGTGAGCTGGGTGGCGGAGGAACAGGAGTCCGTGTGGCTGCGGCCCGGGCGCGGCACCCGTGGCCCGGCGGCCGGGCGGACCCGCGCCGAACTGGCCGACGCCGCCGTCCGGTTGGCCGACCGGGGCGGACTGGAGGCGGTGTCCATGCGCCAGGTGGCCAGAGAGCTGGGCGTCGGTCAGTCCTCCCTCTACCGCTACGTCGCGAGCCGTGACGACCTGCTCGACCTGATGACGGACGCGGCGGCCGGGGAGATCGGCGTGGACGCCCCGCTCACCGGCGAGCCCGTCGAGGACCTGCTGGCCCTGGCCGACCGGACCCGGGCCGTCCATGTGCGGCACCCCTGGCTCGCGGACGTACCCCCGGAGCCGCTGCGGCTGGGTCCGCACGGGCTGGACCACCTGGAGTACGCGCTGAGGGCCCTGGCTCCCACCGCGCTGACCGGCGCCGCCAAGGTCGAGGCGGTCGCCGTGATGAACGCGCTGATCGCGCAGTTCGCCCGCACGGAACGGCCCGGGGCCGACGCCGACAGGGCGCGCCGCCGGGCGCAGGAGACGTATCTGCGCCGCGCCGTCGCCGAGGGGCGGCACCCGTACCTGGCCGAGGCGCTCGGCGGAGCGGCGGCGTCCGGAGCGGACGCCGGGGGGAGCGGAGAGAGCGCGGCGAACGGCGGCGGTCCGGACGTCGCCGACGCGCACGGCATGTTCCGGCACACGATGCGCCGCGTCCTGACCGCGCTGACGGCCCCCGACCCGCGCGGGTGACCGGAGGGGCCCTCAGGCCGTCCGGCCCGCCGGGGTCTTCCGCAGCCGGAGCGAGGCCGCCGTGTCCAACGCCGCGCGGAGGAACGCCTGTTCCGAGGGGCGGTCCCTGGTCGAGGCCTTGCGGATCACGGTGATCCGGCGCTCCACCGGTTCCCGGAAGGGGAAGACGTCCACCCCGGCGGGCCGCAGCGCCATCGCCAGTTCGGCGACCATGGTGACGCCGAGGCCCGCCGCGACCATGGCCATCGCCGTCGCCTGCTCGTCGATCTGGTGGGCGAGGCGCGGGGTGAACCCGGCAGCCCGGCACAGGGCGAGCAGCACCCGGCCGAACTCCGTGCCGGTGCCCGACGCGACCCAGGTGTGCTCCGACAGATCGGCGAGATCCACCGGGGGTCCCAGGCCCGTACGGGCGCCGTCGTCGCGTGAGCCGAGTCCGTTGCGTGCGTCGCGGGCGTCGTCGCGTGTGTCCAGTGCGTCGCCCGCGCCGCGTGGATCGCCTGCCGCCCCTCCGCCGAAGGCCCCTCGCGGGGTGACCAGGAGGAGGGGCTCCACGCCGATCACCGTGGACTCCAGCGCGGGGTCCGGCGGCCCGGACCCGGGCACGGCCGGGTAGTCCAGTACGAACGCGAGGTCGAGATCGCCGTCCCGTACGGCCGCGTGGGTCTCCTCCGGGACGACCTCCCGCGTGGTGACCCGTACCCCCGGGTGGCGCTCGGCCAGCGTCGCCAGCGCGGGCGGCACCAGCGTCCCGGCCAGGGTCGCCAGCACGCCCACGGTCAGGTCGGCGGTGAGGTGCTCGCGCGCCTGTTCCAGCGCCGTACGGGCACGCTCCTCGGCGGCCAGGACCTCCACCGCGTGCCGCGCCAGGACCTGTCCGGCCTCGGTCAGCCGCACGCGCCGCCCGACGTGCTCCAGCAGGGCCACGCCCACCTCGCGCTCCAGCGCGGACAACTGCTGGGAGACGGCCGAGGGCGTGTAGTGCAGCGCCTCGGCGGCCTCGGTCATCGTGCCGCGACGGGCCAGCTCCCGGAGCATCCGCAGCCGCTTCAAGGAGAGTTCCATTCACGGAATCTAAAGCGAAACCTGAAGGACTTGTCGATGGACGTGAACAAAGCGGAGAGATCACACTGCTTTTCCAGTGACGGCGGTGACGGCGGTCACAGAAGCCCTTAGTCCGGAGGAGAGTCGCATGGCTGGGACAGCAGACGGCGGACACGACGGCCACGGCCCCGACATCACACAGCTCGGCAGCGCCCCGTCGCCCGGCTGGCTGACGCGACGGAGCGCGGAGGCGGTACGGGCGGCCGAGGGACCGGCCTTCGAACCGGCCGAGTACGCGGCGCGGCTGGCCGCGCTGCGCGACCGTATGGCCGGGCTGCCCCTCGACGCGATGCTGGTGTTCCGGCCGTCGAGCGTCGAGTACCTGTGCGGCTTCCACACCGCCGAGACGGCCCCGCAGCCCCTGCTGGTCACGCACGCGGAGACCCACCTCTACATCCCGGACCTGGAGGTCGGCAGGGCGCTGGCCAGCTCCGTCGCCGGCAACCTCCACTACTGCGGCTACGCGGACGCGCTGCGCGGCCTGGAACTGTTCCTCCAGCACGCGGCCTCGGTGCTGCCCCGGGGCGCCCGCGTGGGAGTGGAGACCGGGCACCCCTCCACGCCCCCGCGCGCCCTGGACCTGCTGCGCGAGCACGGGCTGGTGGCGGTCGAGCCCGGCTATCTCGTCGAGCGGGCCCGCCTGGTGCTCTCCCCGGCGGAGCTGCGCCGGATCGAGGAGGCCGCCGAGGTGACCCGGCGCGGCGTCGAGGCCGGGGTGGAGGCCGCCGGTGCCACCGGAGCCACCGACTCCTCGGTGGCCGCGGCGATCGCCGCCGCGCTCTACGACGGGGCCGACTCCGCGTCCGCCTGGGGCCCCCTCGTCGTCAGCGGGCGGCGGAGCGGGATCCCGCACTCCAGTTGGGTGGGGTCGCCGCTGAGCGCGGGGGCCACCTTCATGGAGTTCGCCGGGACGCGGTCCCGCTACCACGCGCCGGTCATGCGCACCGTGGTCCGGGACGGCCCGCTGTGGCCCGCCGACCGGCGGCTCGTCGACCTCGCGCGCACCGCCGTCGCCGCCGTGCTGGAGCACGCAGCGGAGGGCGTCACCGCCTCGCACGTCGCCACGCAGGCCGGCAAGGCGCTGGGGCGGCTCCCCGACGACGTGATGTTCCATCAGCTCTTCGGCTATCCCGTCGGCCTGGCCCACAAGCCGCACTGGATGGACGGCGCCCCCTTCTACCTCACCCCCGACAACCACGAGCCGCTGGAGAGCGGCATGGTGTTCCACATCCCCGGCTCCTTCCGCTCGTTCGGCAACGCGTGCGTGGGGCTGAGCCAGACCTTCGTCGTGGAGCGGAACGGCACCCGCGCGCTCACCCACGGCCCGGCCGACGTCATCGAGATCTGACGCGGCCGGCATGAGCGAGCTGCTGGAATCCACCGTCCGGCCGGAGACCGGCCGCGCCACGCGGCGGCGCGCGGTGACGGCCGCGATGATCGGCAACGCCACCGAGTGGTACGACTACGCGACGTACGGGTACCTGGCCGTCGTCCTGGGGGACGTGTTCTTCCCCCAGTCGCGGCCCGGCCTCTCGCTCCTCGCCTCCTACGCGACGTTCGCGCTGGCCTTCGCGGTCCGCCCGCTGGGCGCCTTCGTGCTGGGACCGCTGAACGACAGGATCGGCCGCAAGAGAACCCTCTCGCTGACCATCCTCACCATGGCCGCCGCGACCTGCGCCATCGGCCTGCTGCCCGGCTACGCCACGGCGGGCGTGTTCGCCCCCGTCGCGCTGATCCTGGCGCGGCTCGTGCAGGGCTTCGCGGTCGGCGGCGAGTACGGCGGGGCATCGACGTTCGTCGTGGAGTACGCCCCCGACCGGCGGCGCGGCTTCTGGGCGAGCTGGCTGGAGTGCGGCGCGCTCGGCGGCTTCCTGCTGGCCTCCGGGCTCACCACGGCGCTCACGTACGGGCTCTCCGACGCGGCGATGGAGTCCTGGGGCTGGCGGATCCCCTTCCTCGTCGCCCTGCCCCTCGGCACCATCGGGCTCTATCTGCGGATCCGGCTGACGGACACGCCGAGCTTCCAGGCGCTCGCCGAGGAGGAGGCCAGGCCCGAGGCCCCCGTCAGGGAGACGCTCACCGGCCACCGCGCCCGGCTGCTGATCTGCGGCGGCATCGTCATCTGCTCCAGCATCGGCACGTACGTCCTGCTCACCTACCTGCCCAGCTATCTCTCCGAGGACCTCGACATGCCCTCGGCCACCGCGCAGGCGCTGGTGTTCCTCGCCGGGGCGCTGCTCACCGCGGGCATCCCCTTCGCGGGGATCCTCTCCGACCGCGTCGGCCGCAGGCCCATGCTCGCGGGCGCCGCCCTCGCCTACGCCGTCCTGGCCTACCCGGCCTTCCTCCTGATCCAGCGGGCGAGCTGGGCCCCCGCGCTCGCCGGGATCCTGCTCCTGACCCTCTGTCACATCCCGATCCTGGGCACGACCACCGCGACGCTGCCCGCGCTGTTCCCCGCCCGGGTGCGCGGGACCGGGGTGGCCATCGGCTACAACATCTCCTTCGCCGTCTTCGGCGGCACGGCCCCGCTCCTGATGACCTTTCTCGTCGACCGCACCGGGAACCTGGACGTCCCCGCGTTCTACCTCGTGCTGGTGGCGCTGGTCACGCTCGTCCCGGTGCTGCTGATGCCGGAGACCGCACGCAAGCCCCTCCCCTGACCGCACGAGAGGAGTCCGAGATGAGCGCCACCCCTGGACGTGCCACCCCTGGACATGCCGCCCCCGGACATGTCGCCGTCGTCGGCGCCGGAATGGCCGGGCTCTCCACCGCGTGGTTCCTCCAGCAGCGCGGCGTACGCGTCACGGTCCTGGACCGGACCGGAGTCGCCGCCGGGTCCTCCTGGGGGAACGCGGGCATGCTCAACCCCGCCTTCACCGTGCCGCTCCCGGAACCCTCGGTGCTGCGCTACGGCCTCAGATCGCTCTTCGACCGCACCTCCCCGGTCTCGATCCCGCCCGCAGTCGACCGGCAACTCTGGGCGTTCCTCCTGGCGTTCACCCGCAACTGCACCGCGGCGCGCTGGCGCCGCGCGATGGCCGTCTTCAACGAGTTCAACCGCACCTGCCTCGCGGCGTACGAGCAGCTCGTCGAGAGCGGCGTCGCGGCGCCCGTGACGCGCGCCGACCCGCTCGTCATCGCCTGCCGCGACCGGCACGACCAGCAGCATGTCCTGGACGAGTTCGCGCACATCCGCGCCTGCGGCGGCGACGAGGCCGAGTTCGACACCGTCTCCGGCGACGAACTGCGCGCCCTCGAACCCGTCCTCAGCGCCGAGGTGCGCACCGGCATCCGCGTGCACGGGCAGCGCTTCATCAACCCGCCCGCCTTCATGCGCACCCTCGCGGACGCCGTACGGGACGGGGGAGGGGAGATCGTCGAGGACCACGCCGTGGCCCGGGTCCTCGACCGAGGCGCCGACGGCGTCGAGCTGATCCCCGTATCCCCGGGGAAGGAGACCGTGCGCGCGGACGCGGCCGTTCTCGCGGGCGGGGCCTGGCTGAACGGCCTGGCGCGGCCCTTCGGCGTCCGCGCCCGCGTCCAGGCGGGCCGCGGCTACAGCTTCACCGTGCGGCCCCGGGACATGCCCGTGCACCCCATCTACCTGCCGGGCCAGCGCCTCGCCTGCACCCCGCTGGGAGACCGGTTCCGCATCACCGGGACCATGGAGTTCCGCGCGCCGGACGCCCCGCTGGACCCCCGGCGCATCCGTACGATCGTCGCCTCCGCGCGGCCCATGTTCAGCGGCGTCGACTGGAACGACCGGCACGAGGAGTGGGTCGGCTCCCGGCCCTGCACCCCCGACGGCCTGCCGCTGGTGGGCCGCACCCGCTCGCCGCGCGTGCACGTCTCGGGGGGCCACGGGATGTGGGGCATGGTGCTCGGCCCGCTCACCGGCCGCATGCTCGCCGACTCGATCCTGGGCGAGGGCGACGCGCATCCGCTCCTGCGCCACCTCGACCCGCTCCGCTGAACCCCCTCCGGGGCGTCCGGGGGACTCTGCTTTACTGGAAATGATTGTCGTCACTGGCAGAGTCTCCAGGGGGTGCCCATGACCGGCCACGCGGATGCCGGCGCAGCGTTCACGGCGGGAGCCGAGGAGTTCCACACCTGGTCCGAGGGGCTGTGGGACCCGGTCGGCAGGGTGACCGCCGAGGCGGCCGGGCCCCGCGCCGGACAGCGCGTCCTCGACGCCTGCTGCGGCGCCGGGGCCTCGGCGCTGCCCGCTGCACGCGCCGTCGGTCCCGCCGGGGTCGTCGACGCCGTCGATCTCTCGGCCGGGCTGCTCGCCCTCGGCAGACGACGGGCCGCCGAGGAAGGGCAGCACCATCTCCGCTTCCACCAGGGCGACGTGACGACCTGGCCCCGGCGCGACGTGCCGTACGACATCGCCCAGTGCGCGCTCGGGCTCTTCTTCCTCCCCGACATGGAGGCGGGCGCGAAGGCCCTCATGGGCCATCTCCGCCCCGGCGGCCGGCTCGTGCTCACCGTCTGGGAGAACGGCGCGCTCGGCGCCTGGGGCGCCGCCTTCAAGGCGGCCGTCGAGACCGAACGCGCGTGGCCCGCCGACCCCGAACTGCCCCGGCGTCTGGGCCGTATCGACACCGTCCCCGCCTTCCGCTCCTGGCTCGGCGAGGTGGGCCTGCGCGGCGCGCGGGTCGAACAGCACAGCCTCCCGGCGCCGTTCACCCCCGACAGCGCCTGGCGCCTCGTCCTGGGAAGCGGCATCCGTCAGGTCCTCGACGGCATGGAAGCGGCGGCGGTGGAGCGGGTGCGTGAACGGTTCCGGGAGCGCGTCGCCGCCGACACCGACGGCGGCACCGGCGACCTCGACGTACGGATCCTCGTCGGGGTGGGCTCGGCGTGACGGACAGCGCGGGGGCGGCGGCGACCCCGCCGTCCCCGTCCATGGCTCCGGCTCCGGCCGGACGGCAGGAGCGCCTCGCCCGCTGGCTCTCCGTCCTGATGGTCTGCGGCCTCACCGCGATCGGCCTGGCCGGGCTCGGCTGGCTCACACACCCGGGCTTCCTCGCCTGGCAGACCGTATGCGTCGCCCTCACGCTCCAGGCCGTCCCGTTCCTGCTGCTCGGCACCCTGGTCTCCGGCGCCGTCAACGCCTTCGTCCCCGCGAGCGCCTTCACCAAGCTGCTGCCCCGCAGACCGGCCGCCGCCGTGCCCGTCGCGAGCGCCGCCGGAGTCGTGCTCCCGGGCTGCGAGTGCGCCTCGGTGCCGGTGGCGGGCAGCCTCATCGGCCGCGGGGTCGCCCCGGCGGCGGCGTTCGCCTTCCTCCTCTCGGCACCGGCGGTCAACCCGGTGGTGCTCGCCTCCACGGCGGTCGCGTTCCCCGGGCGCCCCGAGATGGTCGCGGCCCGCCTCGTCGCCTCGCTCGCCGCTTCGGCCGCGATGGGCTGGCTGTGGCTGAGATGGGGGAACGAACGGTGGCTGCGGATGCCCGTACGGCGCCTCGGACACGAGCCGGGCCGCAGCCGCTGGGAGGAGTTCCGGCTGGGGTTCCAGCACGACTTCCTGCACGCGGCCGGGTTCCTCGTCCTCGGCGCCATGGCGGCGGCCACGTTCACCGTGGCCGTGCCCCGGTCGGTGGCCGACGTCTTCTCGGACTCCCCGTGGCTCTCGGTGCTGTTCCTCGCGCTGCTCGCCGTCGTCATCGCCGTGTGCTCGGAGGCCGACGCGTTCCTCGCCGCCTCGCTGACGGGCTTCTCTCCCACGGCCCGGCTCGTCTTCATGGTGGTGGGCCCGATGGTCGACCTCAAGCTCATCGCCCTGCAGGCCGGAACGTTCGGCCGGGCCTTCGCCCTGCGGTTCTCGGCGGCCACCTGGGCGGTCGCCGTGGTGTGCGGCGCACTGACGGGATGGGTACTGCTGTGAGACGGCCCTTCCAGGCGCTGCTGCTCGTCCTCGCCGGTGGCGCGCTGCTCCACGCCTGCCTGCTGAGCGACCTCTCCCTGCGCTACGTGAAGGAGGGCATGCGGCCCTTCCTGATCTGCTCGGGTGTGGTGCTGCTCGCGGCCGGTACGGTCGCCGCCGCACGTGACGGCTTCCCCCTGCTGGCCCGGTCGCGGCCCGACGAGCGTGAGCACGAGAGCCAGCACGAGTACGAGCAGGGCCACGACCACGGCCATGACCACGGCCACGATCACCGCCATGGCCCCGGCGTCGCGTGGCTGCTCTTCCTGCCGGTGCTCGCCGTGCTGTTCTTCCCGCCGCCCGCCCTCGGCGCGTACACCGCCGCGCGCGACAGCGACCGGGCCGTCGACTCTCTGGGCGAGGACAGCGCCCCGGTCGCGCCCCTCTCCCGGAAGGACCCTGCTCCGCTCTCCCTCACGGAGTTCACGATCCGCGCCCGGCAGGACGGCGGGAAGACCCTGCGCGGGCACACCGTCCTGATGCGGGGCTTCGTCACGCCCGGCCGCGACGGCGGGTGGTTCCTGACGCGGATGATCGTCAACTGCTGCGCGGCGGACTCCCTCACCGTGAAGGTCGCCATGCGCGGGAAGAGCGCCCCGCCCGCCGACAGTTGGGTGACCGTGACGGGCGCCCTGCGTCCGGGCACGGGCGGCGCCCCGGGGAAGACGCCCGTGCTGGAGGTGCGGACGACGAAGCGCGTACCGGCCCCGGCGAGCCCGTACACCGACTCGACGCCGGTGAACGGATAGAGGGTGTCCAGGAGTCCGTCAGCGGGCCACCGCTCCGGCCTCCGCCCCCGCCGTTTCCAGCCGGTCGCGTTCCGGCAGGCCCTCCCAGTCGCCCTCGGTGGCCACGCACAGCGCCGCGACGGCCGCCGCGCGACGCATCCGGCGCTCCTCCGGCAGGCCGTCGAGGAGCGCGGAGAGGTATCCGGCCACGAACGCGTCGCCCGCGCCCACCGGGTCGACGGCGGTGACGGGAACGGCCGCCACGGGGACCGTTCCGGCGGGGGAGACGGACACGGCGCCCTCGGCCCCGTCGGTGACCACGACCGTACGCGGCCCGTACGCGCACAGCGCGCGGCCCAGTTCCGCGAGGTCGGTCGCGGGCGCCTCGCACAGTGTCGCCGCCTCGTCGGCGCTCGCGAACACCACGTCAGCCAGCGGCAGTACGGCCCGCCAGGCCGCGCGTGCCTCGTCCTCGTGCCACAGGCGCGCCCGGTGGTTGAGGTCGAAGGAGACCGTGCCGCCCGCGGCGCGTACCCGACGCATCGCGGCGTGCGCGGCGTCGCGCGCGTCGGCGGAGAGCGCGAGGGTGATGCCGGAGCAGTGCAGGACGCGGGTGCGGTCCAGGACCTCGTACGGCAGGTCGGCGGGGGAGAGGCGGGAACCGGCGGAGCCCGCGCGGTAGTAGTGGACCCGGCCCTGTCCGGCGGACGGCCGCTCCTTGAGCATCAGGCCGGTCGGGGCCAGCGGGTCGGTGACGGAGTGGACGTCGAGGTCCTCGCCGCGCAGCCGGGTGAGGACGAGGCGGCCCAGCTCGTCGTCGCCCGTCCGGCCGATCCACGCGGCGCGGTGGCCCAGCCGCCGGACCCCGACGGCCACCGTCGACTCCGAGCCCGCCACCGACAGGCCCAGGGCGCGCGCGTGGCGCAGCGGCCCGACGTGGTCGGGGGCGAGGGCCGCCATGGTCTCCCCGAGCACGGTCAGTTCGGCGGCCCCCGCCGCGCGGGCGCTCACCGGGCACTCGCCAGCGCGGCGAAATGCCGTGCGCGGTCGGCGAGTTCGGG
Organism: Streptomyces albiaxialis; assembly: GCF_039530985.1. Lineage (NCBI taxonomy): Bacteria > Bacillati > Actinomycetota > Actinomycetes > Kitasatosporales > Streptomycetaceae > Streptomyces > Streptomyces albiaxialis. The sequence goes on along the minus strand of NZ_BAAAPE010000005.1, from coordinate 354,195 downwards.
CAGGGAGCCGCCCTCCAGGGCGTCGCCGAGCAGCGGCGAGCCGACGCCCACGGCGGTCGCGCCCGCCGCGAGGTGGGCGGGGACGTCCGCCGCCGTCACCCCGCCGGTGGGCACCAGGGGGATGCCGGGCAGGGTGGCGCGTACGTCCGCGATGTACGGCGGCCCCAGGCGCGCGGCGGGGAACACCTTGACCGCGGTGGCCCCCGCCCGGTGCGCGCGCAGGATCTCGGTCGGGGTCAGCGCGCCGGGCAGGCTGCCCAGCGCCGCGTCGCCCGCGGCCCGGACGATCCCGGGGTCGGTGTGCGGGCTCACCACGAAGCCGCCGCCCGCCTCGCGGACGGCGCCCACCTCGGCGACGGTGGTGACCGTGCCCGCGCCGAGGTGCACGGCGCCGTCGAACTCCTCGGCCGCGCGGCGGAGCGCCGCCAGGCTCCCGGGCGTCGGGACGGTGATCTCGACGAGGCGTACGCCCGCGTCGGCGAGGGTCCGCACGACGTCGAGCAGGGGTGCCGCCGGGCGGCGGGTGCGCAGGATGGCGACCAGGCCGTGCCGTTCGAGGGCCTCGGCGAACCCCGAGGGCGCGGGCGTGGATGTGGGACGGGACATCAGCCGGTCACCGTCTTCTCCGCGCGCGGGCCCGCCGTCTCGCGGACCCCGAGCACGACGGTGACGAGCGTGAGCAGCCCGGCGAACATCAAGTAGTAGGACGGCGCCAGGTCGTACCCCGTGGAGCTGACCAGCCAGGTCGCGATGTAGGGCGCGGTGCCGCCGAAGAGGCTGACCGAGATGTTGTACGGGATGGCGATGGCGCCCGTGCGGATACGGGCCGGGAACAGCTCGGCCATGCTGGCGTTGGCCGCGCCGTCGTACGCCGCGATCGGCAGGCCGAGGAGCACCATCGCGGCGACCGCGAGCAGCGCGTTGTCGAAGGACATCAGCAGCAGGCTCGGCCAGGCGAGGACGATCAGGCCGACGGCGCCGCCGATGAGCAGCGGCCTGCGGCCCACCCGGTCGGAGAGCAGCCCGGCACAGGGGATGAGGACGGCCACCGCGCCCATGCAGACCGTCGAGGCGGCGAAGGACTGGGTCCGGCTGAAGTGCATGGTGTCGCTGAGATAGCTGACCATGAACGTCTGCAGGATCCAGTGGGCCACGCCCTTGAGGACGATCACCCCGGCCAGGATCAGCATGGGTCTGCCGCTGGTGCGGAAGGTCTCCTTCATGGGCGCCTCGGCGACCTCGCCCGCCTTCGCCATGCGGACGAACTCCGGCGTGTCGTCGAGCTTGAGGCGCAGATAGAGCCCCGCGACGCCCAGCGGCAGGGCGAGCAGGAACGGAATGCGCCAGGCGTAGGCGCTCATCTGGTCGTCCCCGAAGGCGAGGGAGAGCACGAGGGCCACACCGGCGCCGCAGACGAACGCGACGAAGCCGAGCGCCGCCCCGTAACTCGTGTAGTAGCCCCGGCGGTTACGGGGCGCGTACTCGAAGAGCAGGCTGACGGCGCTGGACGTCTCGCCGCCCGCCGCGAAGCCCTGGACCAGCCGGGCCAGGACGAGCAGCAGCGGGGCGAGCGTGCCCACGGTGGCGTACGTGGGCAGCACGCCGATCGCGAAGGTCGCCGCCGAGGTCACGAGGACGGTGATCGCGAGGACCCGGTTGCGGCCGACGCGGTCGGCGAGCGGGCCGAAGTAGAGGGCGCCGACGGGGCGGATGGCGAAGCCCACGGCGAAGATCGCGAAGGTCGACAGGAGCGCGGCGGTGCGGTCGCCGTGGGCGAAGAAGTTCCCGGCGATGACGGACGAGAGCGTGCCGTAGATGCCGATGTCGAACCACTCGACGAAGTTGCCGATGCTGCCCGCGATCAGGACGCGGCGCGACGGCGTGGCCGAGCCGGGCTCGGTGCCGCTGCCGGTCCCGGGGCCGGGGCCAGGGGCGGGGTCGGGGGACAGGGTGCTCTGCTCTGGCATGGGGTGCCTCGCGTGGGTGCGGTCGGAGTGGGGACGGGGTGGGGACGGGGGCGGTTCGGGCGTCCGGTCGGTTCGGGTCAGGAGGGGTGCTCGGCCCTCCGGGGCGGTGGCAGCGGGGCGGGGGTGTGGCCGAGGGCCAGGCTGACCGTGTCGGCGGCCTCGACGACCCGTCGGCCCAGCGCGGCCGCGCGCTCGTGGAGCGCCATGGCGCCCAGCCCCAGCTCCCAGGCGAGTCGCTGGGCGACGGGGCGTGCCTGCCGGTGGACGGTGTGGTGGTTGAGGGCCGCCCCGGCCAGCGCGAGGACCTCGGGGCCCAGCCCGTAGCCCTGGCCGTCGGGGGCGCGCCGGACCAGGTCCGCCGCTTCGAGCGTGGCGAGGAGGCGGGAGGCCGTGGAGAAGCTGAGGCCGGTGGCCCCGGCGATGTCGGAGACCCGCTGGGCGGGCGGCCCCCGGCGCAGGGCCCGCAGGACGGCCGCGCCGCGTTCGACGGACTGGTTGCCGCCTCGTTGAGAGCACATAGCCACGATATTAAGCATGCTTGCTCTATTTACAAGAGCTATGCAAACTATGGATACAGCACGTCACTGTGAGAGAGGGGCGCCGCATGGCCCGCATCACCGAGGTACTGACCCACGTACTCAAGCTCGACGGGCCACGGGCCTACCTGGGACGCCTGGAGGACGGGGCCGAGCTGACCCCGGAGCGGGGATACGTCGTCCGCGAGCCGTGGCGCAGCCTGTACTCGGCCCGCTACGAGACGCTGCTGGTCGAGATCCGCACCGACGAGGGCTGCCGGGGCTGGGGCGAGGCACTCGCGCCCGTCGGCCCGGAGATCCCGGCCGCCGTCGTGGACCGGCTGCTCGCCGGCCGGCTCGTCGGCCAGGACCCCGCGCGCGTGCGCCCGCTGTGGCACCGGATGCGCGACCTGATGCGCGAGCGCGGCCATCTGACGGGACATCAGGCCGACGCCATGGCCGCCGTCGACATCGCCCTGTGGGACCTGCACGGCAAGCTCACCGGGCTCTCCGTCGCCGAACTCCTCGGCGGCGCCCACCGCGACCGCGTGCCCGCCTACGTCTCCGGGCTGCCCGAACCCACCGACGAGGAGCGCGCGGCCCTCGCCGCCTCCTACGAGCGGCAGGGCGCCACGATGGTCAAGCTGGCGCTCGGCAAGGGCATCGAGACCGACCTGGCCACCTATGACGCGGTGGCCGCCGCCGCTCCCGGGCTGCGGATCGCCGTGGACGCCCACTGGGCGTACCGCTCCGGAGAGGCCCTCGTCCTCGGCCGCGAACTCGACCGCCGCGGCGCCCTCTTCTACGAGGCGCCGCTCGCCCCCGAGGACGTCGAGGGCCACCGCGAACTCGCCGCGCACCTCGCCACCCCCGTCGCCGTCGGGGAGGCGCTGCGCAACCGGTACGAGTTCGCCGACTGGATCTCACGCCGGGCCCTGCGCCTGGCCCAGCCCGACGTCGCCCGTACGGGCATCACCGAGGCCGTCTCCATCACGGAGCTGGCCGCCGCCGCCCACCTTCCTGTCGCCTGCCACCACTCCGTCGGACTCGGCGTCGCCCTGGCCGCGGGCATCCACCTCAGCGCCGCCACCGAGGACTGCCCGTTCTTCGAGTTCCAGGCCGACTCGCTGTCCGTCGCGCAGAGCATCCTGCGCACCCCGCTCGACGCGACGCCCACCGGCTACGCCCTGCCCACCGGCCCCGGCCTGGGCATCGACGTGGACGTGGAGAAGATCGCCGAACTCACCGCATCCGCCTGACCCGCCGCCTCTCCAGGAGAACCGACCGTGACCGCACAGACCCCCGCCCTCCGTGGCCTCATCCCGATCCTCGCCACGCCCTTCACCGACGGCGGCGAGCTGGACCTGCCCTCCCTGCGCTCCCTGGTCGAGTTCCAGCTCGCCTGCGGCGTCGACGGGCTGGCCGTCTTCGGCATGGCCAGCGAGGGCTTCGCCCTCACCGACACCGAACGGGCCGCGATCCTGCGCGAGGTCCGCGCCGTCGCCGGACCCGCGCTGCCGCTGGTCGCCGGGGTCAACGGCACCAGCACCGTCACCGCGCGCGAACTCGCGGCGCGCGCCGTCGAGGGCGGCGCCGACCACCTCATGGTCCTCCCGCCGTTCCTCACCAAGCCCTCGCCCGCCCAGACCGTGGAGTTCTTCGCCGAGGTCGCCGCGGCGACGGACGCCTCCGTGATGCTCCAGGACGCCCCCGGCGTCACGGGCGTCAGCCTCGGCGTCGACCAGATAGCCGCCCTCGCGGCAGAGCCGCGCGTCACCTCCGTCAAGGTCGAGGTCCCCGCGCCGCCCGCCAAGATCGAGGCCGTCGTCGCGACGATCGGAGCCGAGGGCGGTGCCGGAGCCGGTGCCGGGGACTTCGCCGTACTGGGCGGCCAGAACGCCCAGTTCCTGCTGGACGAGCACGCGGCGGGCGCCGTCGGCACCATGCCGGCCTGCGAGTTCTCCGACGTCCTGCGCGAGGTCCTGGACGCGCTGGACAAGGGCGAGCGCGCCGAGGCCCGCGCCCGCTACCGCGACCTGCGGCCGCTCATCCACCTGGGCGTCCGCGCGGGCCAGGCCTGGGCGGTCCACAAAGAGGTGCTGGTGCGGCGCGGCATCATCGCCTCGCCCGCCGTACGGCTGCCCGCCGCGCCCCTGGACGCGGTGACCCGGCGCGCGCTGGACGAGGTCCTGGAAGAGGGAGCGGTACCGCTGGCGGGACGCCCGTAGCGGGGCCGGGGCCGGACCCTGTGCGATGCCCCGCCGCCCCACGCGACGATGTAGCATCCACGATATGGATGCTACATCTCGTGCTGGCGGTGCCGGGACCCAGAGCGTGGAGCGGGCCCTCTCCCTGCTCACCCACTTCACGGACGAGCACCCCGAGCGCAGGATCGCCGAGCTGGTGGAGCTGACGGGCCTCGGCCAGTCGACGGTCTCCCGCCTCGTGAGCGCACTCGAATCGCTCGGCTATCTGGCCCGCGACGAGCGCAGCGGCCTGCACCGCCTGGGCCCGCGCCTCGTCGGCCTGGCGGGTGTCGCGCTCAACCAGTCTCCCGTCCACCGGGCCGCCCGCCAGGTCGCGCAGAACCTCGCGCACGAGACCGGCCTCGGCGCGAACGTCGCCGAGCGCCACGGCGACCAGATGTTCTACCTCTGCCACTTCGAGGGCCCCCGCGCGGCCCGCAACTTCACCCTCACCGGCCGTCTGGCCCCGCTGCACGCCACCGCCATGGGCAAGGCCCTGCTCTCCGGCCTGAAGGACGACGAGGTCGAGGCGGCGATCGGCGCGACGTACCCCGCGTACACCGCGCACACCGCCACCACCCTCAAGGCCCTGCGCTCCGCCCTGGACGACGTACGCACCCGGGGGTACGCCACCGAGGTCGAGGAACTCGCCCTGGGCCGCGCCTGCCTGGCCGTACCCGTCCGGGACCGCTCGGGCGACATCGTGGCCGCGCTCTCCGTCTCCGGCTCCCTCTCCGCGATGGACCTGGACACGCGCGAGCGCGAACTCGCCGGCCAGGTCATCGAGTTCGCCGACCAGATCTCCTCTGGGCTGGGGTACCTGCACTACTGAGCCCTCGCCCGGGTCCGCCCGGCGTGAACGGAGAAGTCGTGGCCGAGAACCCGCGCGGCTCCCCGTACGTACGGGATTCTCGTCCCCGGCCCGCCGACCCACCGGCCCGCCTCAAGGGACCGTGAGCACGATCTTGCCTTGGATGTGCCCCTGGGAGGCGCGCTCGTGTGCCGCTCGGGCGTCCGCGAGCGCGAACGTGCTGTCGATGGCGACGCGGATCGTGCCCGCGTCCATCAGCCGCCCCAATTCCGCGAGCTGAGCGCCGTTCGCCCGCACCTGCGTGCCGGATACGGTGACGCCCAGCCTCGCGTTCTCCTCGTCGTCGAACTCGCCGAAGTACACCGGGTACAGCGCGCCGCCGCGCCGGAGAGTGGGCAGGAAGCGTCGGCTGCCGGGGCCCCCGACGGCGTCCAGGACGAGGTCGGCGTCGCGGACGAGGTCCTCGGGGCGCTCCTTGACGACCGAGTACCGAGGGGTGACCGTACTGATGGCCGCAGCCATCGAGGACCCGGAATCCGCCCTGCATGCCTCGTGCGTCACCCTGCGCGCGGCCGGTGCCCGGCTCCTCACCCGGGCCCAGGCCTCCGGCGCGGCCCGGAACGACATCGACGGCGATGACCTCTTCGCCCTCGTCACCAGCGCGGTACTGACGCGCACGGAAGGCGACCGGGGTACGGGCGCCCCCGGCAAGGGGTGAAGCCGCCCCCTCACCGGCAGATCCGGCGGCGGGGGTGTCATGCGGTGGCCAGGCCGCGCAGCAGCGCGGCGGCGATCTCCACGGCACGGCGGGCCTGGAACTCGACGGCGGCGAGATTGGCCTCCGCGACGTTGGCCGGGCTGTTGCCGGAGATGCTGCTCGCGCCGTAGGGATTGCCGTTGGCCGCGTCGAACTGGACGGGGTCGGCGAAGCCGGGCGGGACGATGATCGAACCCCAGTGGTAGAAGGTGTTGTTGAGCGCCAGGAGCGTGCTCTCCTGCCCTCCGTGGCACGTCGAGGTCGAGGTGAACGAGGAGACGACCTTGTTCACGAGCCCGCCCCGGGCCCACAGGCCGCCGGTGGTGTCGATGAACTGCTTGAGCTGGGCGGCGGGCAGGCCGAACCGGGTCGGAGTGCCGAAGAGAATGACGTCGGCCCACTCCACGTCGGCCACGGTCGCCTCGCGGACCTCGGCGGTGGCGGTGGTGTGCCGGGCCCAGTCGGGGTCGCTCTCGATGGCGGCGGCGGGGGCCAGTTCGGCGACCTTCAGCAGCCGCACCTCGTCGGCACCGGCCTTCCCGGCGGCCTGGGCGGCGGCCTTGGCCATGGTGTGGACGTTGCCGGTGGAGGAGTAGTGGATGACGACGACGTTGGTCATGACGGTGGTCTCCTTTTGCAGGGACAGGACATGGGATCTGGACGAAGCGGAGAGGAGGGCTCAGGCGGCGGAGTGCGTGCGCAGTTCGGCGGTGAGGCCCTCGTGCCAGGAGGCGTGGCGGGGGCGCCAGTCCAGGTGCTGCTTGGCGCGGCTGTTGTCGGCGCCGCGCAGGTCGTTCATGAAGGCCACGCCGAAGCCGCCGATGGCGAGGCGCGCCAGTGGTGCCGGGACGCGTTTCGGTGCCGGTGCGTCGAGCAGGGCGGCGAGGGCGGGGATCCATTCGGCGGCGGTCACCGGGGTCTCGTCCACGATGTTCAAGGGTCCGGTGACGTCCGCGTCGAGGGCCGCGACGATCGCGGCGGCCGCGTCGTGGGTGTGGGTGAAGGAGAAGACCCCCGTGCCGGAGCCGACGAGCGGAAGCTTGCCCGCGCGTACGGCCTGGACGTACGACCCGTCGGCGGCGAACGCGGTGCCCGGTCCATAGAGATGGCCCAGGCGCAGCACCGTCCCCTCCGTCTCCGTCGTGAGCCGTTCCAGCTCGATGAGGGCGTCGAGGTTCGGCGCGAACTGCTTGGGGGTGTGCTCCAGCCACAGTGGCGCGTCCTCGTCGGCGAGCCCGTCGCCCGGCTGGTAGCCGTACGCGAGTCCCTGGGCGACGATCCGCGTGGCACCGGCCTCCCGCGCCGCGGCGTTCAGGGTGCGGGTGGCCTCGGTGCGCAGGCGGTTGGTCGCGGCGAAGTCGCGTGCCAGGCGGCGCGGGTTCACGGCGGCCGGGATCGCGGTGAGCATGTTGACCACGGCGTCGGGTCGCGCGTCGTGGACGGCCCGGGTGAGCCGGTCCCGGTCCAGGGCGTCGACTCCGTGCCTGCGTGAGACCGGGACGACGTCGTGTCCGGCCGCGTGGAGCAGCGGTGCCAGGCGTGAGCCGATGACGCCGGTGGCCCCGGCGATGAGGACGCGCATGGTCACTCCTTTCGGGATGCGGGATGCGGGATGCGGGATGGGGAGGGCGACCGGGCTGTCGGCCGCGCAGACAGCCTGTGGTCGCCCGCGGGGCCTTGCCAGGCCCGTGGGCTGGCTACTCAGCCGATGAGCACCCAGGCGGGGCGAGGCCGGAGGCGGGCGCGGGTACTCAGCCCGTGAGTAGGCAGCACGTGGGCCTGGCTGCGCGGCGCCGCCCCGGCGGAACATGTGCTGCTGACCAGCCGCCGAGAACGAGGACCGGCTGCCGTAGCACCCGTCGGTGAGAGGCGTCGCGGGGCGGTCCGCGCCGGAGCGGTCCGCCGCAGGAGAGAGAGGTGCGCATGGGCGAGGAGCTGGCCGGGCTCCTGCGGGCCTGGCGGGCACGGCTCCAGCCGTCCGACGTCGGGCTCCCCCAGGGGCGTCGCCGCCGCGTGCCCGGGCTGCGCAGGGAGGAGGTCGCCGACCTCGCGGGGCTGAGCGTCGCCCAGTACGTCCGGCTGGAGCGCGGACAGTACGGGCGCCTGACGCCCGGCGCCGCCGTACGCCTGGCCCGCGCCCTGCGCCTGGACGCGGAGGAACGGCTGCGGCTGCTCGCGCTCATCCGGCACGCACCACCGGCCCACGGCACCTCGGGCGGGACGTACCCCCGGCTGCGCCCGGAACTGGCCACCCTCGTCACGGCCATCGACGGCGCGGCGGCCACCGTGCTGGACCCGGGGCTGAACGTCCTGGCCTGGAACCGGGCGGCCCACGCCCTGCTCGCCGGGCACCTGGAACCCTCCGTATCCACGCTCCGTGACCGAAGGCGGCCGCCGCACAACCTCGCCGCGCAGCTCTTCCTCGACCCGGAGACACAGCGGCTCTACCCGCAGTGGGACATCGAGGCCCGGCGCACGGTGGCCTTCCTCCACCAGTCCCTCGCCCGCGAGCCCGACGACCCCGGACTCGCCGTGCTCGTCGACGCGTTGACGGCCGGGAGCCGGCAGTTCGCGGCGCTGTGGAGGCGCCCCCCGCACCGGTACGGCAGCTACGGGAAGGTGCAGATCCGGCATCCGCTGGTGGGGACCCTGCCCCTGGCCTTCGAGCTGGTCGAGTTCTCCGACCGCTCGGGAAACCGGCTCCTGCTGCACCACGCGGAACCCTCGCCCCCGGCACGGGCGGCCTTCCGTACGCTCGCCGACCTCTCGGCATTTGTTGACACCCAGTAACCGGATGCGTAGTTTCCGCAGGATGGACCGACGCACCGAGCTGAGCGGCTTCCTCCGATCGCGCCGCGCCCGGCTGCGCCCGGAGGACGTCGGCCTGCCCCTCTTCGACGACCGGCGCCGCGTCCCCGGACTGCGCCGCGAGGAACTCGCCCAGCTCGCCGGTGTCAGCATCAGCCACTACACCCGGCTGGAACAGGGCCAGTACACCCACGTCTCCGCCGAGGTCCTCGGCGCCGTCGCCTCGGCCCTGCGGCTGTGCACCGACGAGCGCGAATACCTGCACAACCTCGTCCAGCCGCCGCAAACCACCCCCGGCGCCCCCGCCCGGGGAGCGCTGGAGAACCTGAAGCACCTGGTCGACGCCGTCACCGGCGTCCCCGCCTACGTCACAGGCCGCTACGGCAACGCGCTCGCGTGGAACCGGCTGACCGCACTGACCCTGTTCGACTTCGACACGGTGCCCCCGGGCCGGCGTACCTGGACACACGCGATCTTCCTCGACACGGCGCTCCGGACGAGGCTGAGCGACGCGGGCGAGTGGGACCGCGCCGCGCGGTACCAGATCGGCTACCTGCGCCTGTGCTGGAGCCGCTTCCCCGAGGACCCGGACATCGCCGCCGCCGTCACCGAACTCCTGGACAGCAGCGACGACTTCCGCCGGCTCTGGGCCGAGCACCCCATCTACAACTGGCCGCAGAAGCGCGTACGCCTCCACCACGAGCTGGTCGGCACGCTGGAGATGGAGCTGGAGGTCATGCGCCCGGACGGCGACCCCGACCTCGCCTTCGCCAGCTACTCCGCCCCGTCCCACTCACCGACCAAGGCCGCCCTGAACCGGCTCGCCGACGCCCACGCCCCGGACGGCACCCCGTCGGCCACCCGGACCCACAGCCGTACGCCGTTCCCCCTGCGCCCCCGGACGAGGGAGCGCGCTGAAGGCCGAACCCTTTAGACCGGGACCGGCGCGGGCTCCGGCTCCTCCGGGCGGGCGGCGCGCCTGCGGACGTGGACGGCGATGCCGACGAGCCCGGCGACCGCGACCGCTTCGAGGCCGATGAGGTAGAAGGCGGGGGAGAGCCGGTTGCCGCTGGAGTCGATGAGGGCGGTGACGATGTACGGGGCGAAGCCGCCGAACGCGGCGTTGGCGATCGAGTAGACGATCGACAGATACGAGTTGCGGACGTTGCCCGGCGTCAGCTCGGACAGCATCGCGGGCGTCGGCCCCGCCGTCAGTCCGAGGGAGGCGGCGAAGAGGAAGACGGCCACGCCGATGCCCAACGCGCCGCCCCGGATGAGGAGTTGATAGCACGGCACCGCGAGCGCCCCCAGCGCGACGGCCCCCGTGACCATCACCTTCCAGCGCGCGTACCGGTCGGAGAGCCACCCGCCCAGCACGATGAACCCGGCGTACGCCGTCAGTCCGACCAGTGAGGCCGTCAGGCCCTCGGAGAGGCTCCGGTCGAGCACCCCGTCGAAGAACGTGGGCAGGAACTGGAGCGTGACGTAGCCGCCCGCCGTCCACGAGACGATCGCCGCGGTGCCCGCGATGATCATGCGCCAGTGGCCCCGGAAGACGTCCTTCACCGGGCTGTCGGCCACCTCGCCCTGCTCCCGCATCTCGGTGAACTGGGGCGTCTCCTCGACGTGTCTGCGGATGTACCAGCCGCCGACGCCCAGGGGCAGGCCCAGCAGGAAGGGGATGCGCCAGCCCGACGAGTACAGGAAGTCGTGGCTCATCCACCCCGTGAGGGCCGTGCCCAGGCCCGCGGAGACGGCGAGCGCGACGGCGATGCTCGCCGCCTGCGCCGAACCGAACAGCCCGCGCCGCCGCTCCGGCGCGTGCTCGAACAGCAGCGACGCCGCGCCGCCGAACTCGCCGCCCGCCGAGAGCCCCTGGACGAGCCGCAGCACGGTCAGCGCGATCGGGGCGAGCACCCCGACCGAGTCGTACGAGGGGAGGGCGCCGATCAGCGTCGTCGCACCGGCCATGGTGAGGATGACGACCGACAGCACCCAGCGCCGCCCGCGCTTGTCCCCGAGGTGCCCGAAGATGACCGCACCGACGGGGCGCAGCACGAAGGCCGCGCCGAAGACGGCGAGCGTGGCGAGGAGCCCCGTGAGCCCGTCGGAGTCCGGGAAGAACGTTTTGGCGAGAACGGGCGAGAAGTAGCCGTAGATGGCGAAGTCGTACCACTCGACGAAGTTGCCGGCGGCTGCTGCCACGACGGTTTTGGTCTTGCCGGACCCATTTTTCCGCACCGGGTCTCCTTAGGCGGTCGGACGGGCGACTCCCTCGCACCACGGGTGCGGTCTGTGTCGCTCGGCGCTCGAACCAGGCCGTTGCACGATCTGGTATGACGTTTTATCAGTCAAGCTAAGCGTCCTCCCGTACGCCGTCAAGCAGTGATCCGGAAGCCTCCCGCCGCCCGGAAGGGCGATCCGCCGGTGGCGCGGCGATCAAGCTAATGTGGGGAGGAGTCTCGGGGAGGAACGCACGCGATGGTCACTCTCGCCGACGTGGCGAAGCGCGCAGGGGTGTCGGTCGGGGTCGTCTCCCGGCTGCTCAACGGGGACGAGACCCTCCGTGCCCGCGAGGAGACGAAGCAGCGGGTCAGGGCCGCGGCGGCGGAGCTGGAGTACACGCCGAACTACGCGGCGCGGGCCCTGCGCAAGGCCAGGGTCGGCGTCATCGGCCTCGCCGTCCACGACGCGAGCAATCCCGTCTACAGCGAGATCATCGCCGGTGCCCAGGCCGAGGCGGCGAAGGGCGGCTACGCGCTGATGCTGGCGGATGTCGACGCGCTCGCCACCGACGACGAGATGTTCAAGCGCATCGTCTCCGGCGGCGCGATCGACGGCCTGCTCCTCCAGCGGGCCGGGACCGCCGCCGACTCCCTGGTGTCGAAGATCGCGTCGGCCGAGGTGCCGACCGTCCTGCTCAACGACCGTACGCGGGGCGCCGTCGGCAGCGTCGCCGTCGACGACTACGCGGCCGCCCACCTTGCCGTCTCCCACCTGATCGAGCTGGGCCACCGGGACATCGGCCTGCTCCAGGTGGACGGCCCCCGCAGCCGTGCGGACCGCAGGCGCAAGGGCTGGGCGGAAGCGCTGGAGGCGGCCGGGCTGGAGGCCCCGAAGTCCCGCGTCTTCCCCGGCGGCCACACCGCCGAGCAGGGCTGTCGCGGCATGCGCGAACTGCTCGCGGCGCCCACGCGCCCCACCGCCGTCTTCGCCGCGAACGTGCTCTCCGCCGTCGGCGCCCTCAGCGCGGCCCACGACGCCGGGGTGCGGGTGCCGGACGGCATCTCGCTGGTCGGGCTGCACGACGTCTTCGTCGCGAACTTCCTCCAGCCGCGGCTGACCGTCGTCAAGCTCCCGCTCTTCGAACTCGGCGCCCGCGCGGTCACGCTGCTGCTGAGCCAGCGGGAGGGCGAACCCGCCCGCCACGAGAGCGTCGAGGACCCGGCGCCGGTGATGGTGGTACGCGAATCGAGCGCGGCACCGCCACACGGCTGACCCGGCGAGGTGTCGGGACCTCGACGCCGGTGCCAAGGGAGCTGGGCGGGGTGGTCGTGCCGGGTACGATGCGACAACGTCTTCGGCCTGTTCGCGATCTGCGTCTCACCCCGGATTCGCCGACATCTCCGACGTCGCCTGGAAGGGCCCCGTTCAGCGCGGCGCGATGCCCGTGTCCGTGGAACGGAGCGTCTCCTCGAGGAGGCCCGCACCGGGGCCCGCCAGCCAGCGGTCGAAGCGCAGCAGGAACGGGAATTCCGTGCGCAAGGCGCCGAGGTTCGCGTTTCCCACCAGCCTGCCGGAGTCGACGAGTGCTTCCAACTTGCCGAGGACCTCGTCCCGTGCCGGCAGGCGGCTGTAGCTGATCGGTCGACCGGCGGCCTGGGTCAGATGCCCGGCCAGGGCGTTGCCGGTGAGAGCGTCACCGGCGATCTCCATGGTGCGGCCGACGTAGCTTTCGGGTGAGCCGAAGACCGCGGCGACGATGCGGCCGATGTCGCGTACCGCGATGAACTGCATGGCCTGGTCGGGGCGCATCAGGAAGGACAGGTGTCCCCGGTCGAGGCCGATTTCGGGGGTCACCAGGAGCTCCATGAACGTGGCCGGCCGAATGATGGTGCCGGCGATGTCCAGATCCCGGACATGGGCCTCGATACGGTTCTTGGTGTCGAGATGGCCGACGCCCGTTGTCGAGCCCGCGGTGACCGCCGAGCTGTAGACAAGGTGGGCGACGCCGCAGCGCTCGGCGATGTCGGCCACCGCCGTGCCGAAGCGGACCTCGTCCTCGTCGGTCACGCCGGCGCCGGCCTGTCCGGAGTTCGGCTGGACACTGAAGACACCGTGGGCGTCGGCGAAGGCCGCGCGGAGCGACTCCGGATCCCCAAGGTCACCGCGGACGGTTTCGACGCCGGAGGCGGAGAGGGAACGGGCCCGGTAGCCGGACGGATCGCGCACGACCGCGCGCACCACCCAGCCCTCGGCCCTCAGCGCAGCGGCGACCGATCCTCCCTGCTGCCCCGTGGCGCCCAGGACGACGACGGTTTTGCCGATGTTGGTCATCGGAGATGTGCTGGTCACAGGCGTGCTCCAGAGGTCGTAAGGGGTGGTTCGCGCCGTGTCCGCTACGCTAAAACCTGACGTCGACGTCAGGTGCAAGCGAGACGCGGACGAGACGTGGAGTCGAGCCAGGAGGGGCCGGGTGCGGATCGGAGAGGTCGCCGCGCAGGCGGGCGTCAGTGTCAGGGCGCTGCGCTACTACGAGCAGCAGGACTTGCTGCACTCCACCCGGAATCCGGGTGGCCAGCGCCAGTATCCGGCCGGTGCCGTCGAACGGGTCAGGCTGATCCAGCAGCTCTACTCCATGGGCCTGCCCAGCAGAACCATCCGCGAGGTGCTGCCGTTCGCCGACTCCGGTGAGGCGTCACCGGAACTGCTGGAGCTGCTCGCGGCCGAACGCGACCGCCTGGACCGGCAGATGACGGACCTGCGGAACGTGCGCCACCGGTTGCACGACTGCATCACCGAGGCGCGGAATCACGACGGAACAGGAACCTGATCGAGCAAGCCAGCGGCGTACACCCGGGCTCCGCGCTCGTGGCCGGCCGGCCACGAGATGCAGGCAGCCGTGTTCTGGGCGAGCCTGGAGACACTTCCCTTTCGCCGCAGCGTCTGGAGAGCCACGACCGGCCCGAAGAGCCGGCGACAGGGCACCAGAGGTCGATGCCGAGGAGGAACCGTGGCTATTTCCGATCAGGATCCGAACGAGCACGAGGGCCCGGCGGACGGTGGTGCGGCTGGCGAGCCGGGTGTGCACGATGGTGGTGCGGACGGTGGTGCTGAGGGTCCGGCCGACGGTGGTGCGGCCGGTGTGCCGGGTGTGCACGATGGTGGTGCGGACGGTGGTGCTGAGGGTCCGGCCGACGGTGGTGCGGCCGGTGAACCCGGTGTCCACGACGGTGGCGCCGACGGCGGCGGCAACCGGTCTTGACCACCCCTCGGGCCGACCTCCGGAATCCCGGCGTCCCCGGCGACGCCGGGATTCTGGAGTCCCGTCTGACCGGCCTGCCCGTCGAGGAGTTCGCCCGGCAGATCTGGTCGCGCGACGCCCTGCTCACCCGTAGGGCGAGCGACTTCTCCGACGTGTTCGACGCCGACGCCGTGGACGAACTCGTCTCGCGCCGGGGACTGCGTACGCCCTTCCTCCGCGTCGCCAAGAACGGCGCGGTGCTTCCCGAGTCGTCCTACACCGCGTCCGGCGGCGTCGGCGCGACCGTCGCCGACCAGGTCGACGACACCGCGCTGTGGCGGCTGTTCGCGGACGGCGCGACGCTCGTCCTCCAGGCCCTGCACCGCGCCTGGGCCCCGGTCGGCGACCTGTGCGCCCGGCTCGGCGCCGAGCTGGGGCACCCGGTGCAGGCCAACGCGTACGTCACCCCGCCGCAGAACCGGGGGTTCGACGACCACTACGACGTCCACGACGTTTTCGTCGTCCAGATCCAGGGCCGTAAGCGCTGGCTCGTCCGTGAGCCCGTCCACCGCGACCCGCTGCGCCGACAGCCCTGGACCGACCACCGCGCCGCCGTCGCCGAGGCCGCGCAGGGGCCCGCGTACCTCGACACTGTGCTGGAACCCGGCGACGTGCTGTATCTGCCGCGCGGCTGGCTGCATGCCGCTGAGGCCAGGGGAGAGGTGTCGGTCCATCTGACCCTGGGCGTTCACGTCTGGACCCGGTACGCGCTGGCCGAACAGATGGCCGAAGCCGCGCTCGCCGCCCTGCGCGAGGATCCCGAGATGCGCGGCTCGCTGCCGCTCGGTGCCGACGGCACCGCGTGGGAGACCGAGGGCGTCCGCAAACGCCTCGCCGCCGCGGTCGAAGAAGCGGACCCGGCCCCGCTGTTCCACCGGGCCCGCCGGGGCCAGGAACGCCCCGCGCCACTGGGCCCGTTGGCCCAGCTCACCGCCGTCGACGCCCTCGGCCCGCGATCGCCCGTACGGCTGCGGGAGGCTCTGGAGGCGCGGCTGGAGGGGGCACGCCTGCTGACCCGCGTGGGCTGGCTCGACTTCCCGGAGGCCGAGTTGCCCGTCATCCGCCGCCTGCTGGACGGCGAGGTCCGCACGGCCGGCGACCTCGGTCTCGCGCTCGCCGAGAGACTGCTGCGCGCGGGCGTCCTGGTACCCGGCCGAAGCAGCGGTCCCCGGTGACCGCCAAGGACCGCTTCTTCTGCGCCGACGCCGCCCGCACGCGCGGGGACCCCCTCGCGGGCACCGCGCCGCGCGGACTGGTGTGGGTGCTCGTCGAATACCGGGGCGCGTGGCCGTCCAACGGCTTCGACGGCCTCGACCTCGCCCCCGGGGTCAAGGCCCGCGTCTGGACCGCCGCCCACGCGGTCCGGGCCCGCATCCTCCTGATCCGGCGGCTGGCACGCCCCGGGCCCCGCGGCCCCGCCCGGTGGGCCGTACTGCACTACGAGCCCTCGGGCGCGTACCGCCAGCGCTGGGGCACATGGGCCCACGACGAGGACCTGGCGGAGATCGCCGACGCCCTCCGTTCGCCCGGCCGGATCGACCCCTCTCCGGTCGTCCTCGTCTGCGTCCACGGGCAGCACGACATCTGCTGCTCCGTGCGCGGACGCCCCGTCGCGCGGGCGCTGAGCGGGCGCTGGCCGGACCTGGTGTGGGAGTGCACGCACGTGGGCGGCGACCGGTTCGCCGCCAACGTCGTCGTCGTGCCCGACGGGGTGTATTACGGCTCTCTCGACGCCCCCTCCGCCATCGCGGTGGTCGAGGAACACCTGGCCGGGCGCATCCACGCCGGCCGACTGCGCGGCTACACCGACCTCGGCCCGCCGCAACAGGCCGCGGTCGCGGCCCTGCTCGCCCGCTTCGGCCCCGCGGGACGGCACGACCATGCCGTCACGAGCAGCACCCGTGACGGCGGCATCTGGCGACTCCACGTGGCCTCCCGCGCGCCCCGCCCGGCCGCCTACGACGTCGAGGTGCACGCCGAGCGCTCGGCCCCGTACCGCCTCACCTGCCACGGCCCGGCACCGGCCCCCGCCGTCGCCTACCGGGTACGTTCGATCGACCGCGCCTGAGACCGCCGCCCTTCCGGCGATCGCCGTCGCCGAGTCCGCACCGTCAACCGAGTCCGACAGGCGGCCAGTTCAGCACCTGGGCCATGCGGCGACCGAACGCCGGTGCCACGCCCAGCCTTCCGAGGGACGACCGGTCAGTACGGGGATGCCCAATTCGTGGCGGCCCAGGTCTTCTCGGCCTCGGAGCCTGCTGGGGGAGGTGCGATTCCGTTGATCATCCAGAGGTCGTCGCTGGTTTCGTCGACGTGGAACTCCCAGTGCAGTGCGGGGTGCCGGCCGGTGAGATGTGGCCGGAGGATGCCGTTGATCCACTGGGCGGTCCGGCGGCGGCTGTCCTGGTCGGGGTTGCGCCGGGCGATGTGGTCGATGGAGATCCGGACTCCGGCGTCGGTGGACTCGCCGCCGACGTAGAAGTCCTCGGGCGGCGTCGCGTGAAACAGCGTGACGACGTAGAACCGGGGGAGTCCGACCTGTTCGTAGTGATCGGCTATGCGGAGGGCCAGGCGGCGCTTCCCGTCGGTGTCGAAGATCCCGGGCGAGTGGTGAATGGTCCACAGGGGCATGCGGGTTCCGTCCTTCTCGGGCGAGGGAGGGGTCAGCGTGCGGGGGTGCGGGCGGGGGTGAAGGCCAGGCGCTCGACGGGGCCCGACAGCGCGGCCTTCGTCGTGACGGTGATGTCGTCGGCCAGGACCTCCGTGGCCCCGGCCTCCACCCCGTCGGCGATCCGGGCGGCGATCTCGGCCGGTGTCGCTTTGGGCTGGTCGAGGGCGGAGACCATCTCGGTGTCGATGAAGCCGGCATGGGCGCCGACGACCTGCGTGTTCTGCCGGCCCAGTTCGAGCCGGAGCGAGTTCGTGAGGGACCACGCCGCGGCCTTCGAGCCGCCGTAGGCGCCGCTGCCGGCCAGCCAGGACAGCACGGAGTGCATGTTCACGAGCGCGCCCCCGCCGTTCGCCGCCAGGACCGGGGCGAAGGCCCGCGCCACGCGCAGTACGCCGAAGACGTTGACGTCGAAGGTCGCGACGACGTCCGGGAACTCGCCCGTCAGCAGCGGGCCCGGCCGGAGGATGCCCGCGTTGTTGAACACGACCTGGGCGTCCGGGGCGGTCCGCGCCAGCGCGGCCACCGATTCCGGCGACGTGACCTCCAGTCCGACGGCCTCCACCTCCGGGCGGGTGTCGGTGAAAGGGGAGCGTGCGGTGGAGTACACCCGCCGCGCCCCACGGGCCAGCACCTCGTCCACCAGCGCGGCACCCAGCCCGCGCCGCCCACCGGTCACCACCACGACCTTGCCCGCTATCGCGACCACGGCATTCCTCCCTCGGCACACCTGACTAACGGTGACGTTAGGCAGAGGGAATCACGTCCGTGCTGGGTAATGCAAGCGTTAGCTACCATGGGTGCGTGGCGATGAACTTCGAGGAGAGGCTGCGCGACCGGGACACCTGGTCGATCGGTGACGGATGCTCGGCGGAGCGCGTGCTGGGGCTGCTGAGCACCAAGACCGTGTTCCTGGTGGTCCGCGAGTGCTTCTACGGCACGACGAGGTTCGAGGACTTCGCCACCCGGATCGGGACGACGGCCCCCGCCGTCTCGCGCGCGCTGAAGCAGTTGGAGTCCGCGGGTGTCGTCGTGCGCACCCCCTACCGGGAGCCGGGAAGCCGCAGCCGCTACGAGTACCGGCTGACCGAGGCGGGCGAGGACCTGCTGCCGGTGTTCATGTCCCTGATGCAGTGGGGCGACAAGCACCTCCAGGACGGCCGGCCGCCCCTGACCTTCACGGAGGCCGGTACGGGCCGCGCGCTGGGCGTCCATGTGACCGCCGAGCCGGTCCGCGACGCCGAATCCGCCGACGTGGAGATCCGGCTGAACCCGGCATGGCGGCGACCGGAGGACGACGCTGCAACCGGCACACGGGACTGACGACGACCACCAGTCGTGGATCCCCGTATCCCTGTATCTGCGTATCCGTCGGAGGCTCACCTGAGGGGGGCGTGCGCTGATCGGAGGGGAGGTGCGTGCCCTCGCGTGCGCCTGTCCGTTAACCGGCCAGGACGGGCCTGTGGCCCAGGAGCGAGCAGAAGGCGGGTGGCCGTAGTGAGGAAGGGCAGCACCACGTGGCTGGGGGCGGTGAGGGAGCGGTCGACCGCATGGGTGCGTGCCGCGGCCCGCAGACCGCGGCACGCTCACATCGCGGTGGTCACGGTCCTGCGCCACGAGTGCGACCGGAGGGCTCTGATCGTGAGCCGTGACCGGGTGCTCGTGCCGAACGACTTCACGATCGAACTGCCGGACGCGAACCACGAAAGGCTCGCGGAGTACGGCCCCGTGCCCAGTCCGGAGCTGGCCGCGCAAGTACGGGGGTACGCGGTGGAGCGGCGCTACAGCTTCGCCGGGCCGGTCTCCGTACTCCTGTCCGCGCTCCCCGTGGGTGAGGGGGAGCGCTTCCGCGTCCACAGCCGGGTCCGCCCCGTCGACCTGTCGGTGGCGCGGGAAGCGCTCGATCCGGCGCGCACGCCGGGCGCGCAGAAACGTTCCCCCTGAGGGGTGGGCGAGAGCATGGCGACTCCCGCGAGGCACGGCCGCGCCCACATGCCTTCGCGCCCGGGTACGCGCGGAGGCATGTGGGCGCGACGCCCCTACGCCGCCGCGGAACCGCCCTTGCGGCGGCGCACCGCGTACACCGTGCCCGCGCCGGCCAGCAGGGCCAGGCCGCCGGCGACCGCGATGCCCGTCACCTCAGTGGACGAACCGGTCTTCGCGAGGTGCTCCGTGCTCGCCTGCTCCTCCTTGCCGCCCTGGGGCGCGGCGCCGCCCTCCGGCCTGTCGTCGCCGCCGTTGCCGTTGCCGTCACTGCTGTCGCCGCCCGCGCCGGGTGCGAGCACCTCGAAAGTGGAGGACGGGGTGATGGTGCCGTCGGTGCAGTTCTCGTCGGGGTCCGTGTACCTGGCGCCGCCGTAGGCGTAGCTGTCGCCGGGCGTGGCTTCCGCGTCGATCCGCATACGGAATTTCAGGGTGACGGAATCCTTGCCGTCCAGATCCGTGAAGCCGAAGATCATGCCGGTGTCGCGGATATCGTTGCGGCCCTCTTCCTCCAGATCCAGCCACTCGCCCTTTTCGGCGTCCCAGAATTCCAGCCAGGCGTACTTGAACAGGTCCCCGTTCTCGCTGCCTTCGCCGTTGGAGGCGTTGACCGTGGCTTCGACCTGACCGAGCGGGCTGTCGGACTTGTTGCTCACGCCGAGGCTGAACTCGTGCCAGCCGCCGCCCGCTTCGATCTTCTCGGGAACCCCCTTGAGACTGAGCTTCACCTTGGAGGCGGGGCCGTTCTTGCAGGACTCCGGGGTGGGCTCCGGGGCGGGTTCCGAGGGGGACGAGGAGGTGGAGGGCGACGGCGAGGGCGACCGTCCGTCCGCTGCGTGCGCGGCGGTAGCGGCGGCCAGCAGCGTCAACGGGGTGATCGCGGCGGCCAGGGCGACGGCCGCCGATGTGCGGCGATGCTTCATACCTGATCCTTGAATTGAGCTGGAGTAAGGGCAGTCACCTGTGACACGGCGCCGGTCCAGTCCTCGTTCTGGGCCGTCCGGAACGTTGCGCGGTCATTCAGCTCGCGTTCATTCCGAACGCCGGGAATTCACCGCCTCACGAGGGAAGAAGGGGAGCCCGTTCGCCTCGACGAGCCGGAACGCGCCAGGCTGCCTGATCGCGATCTGCCCGACCGCCGGCAGCGCGATCGGCGCGGCTCCCCGGACCGGCCTGCGCGCGGCCGTCACCTTTCCGCCGCCGTCGGCGACATACGTGACCTCGGGATGCGGCAGCGCGACGAGCTCGTCCATGTTCCCCGCGTCGGCGGCCGCCTTGAACGCCTTGAGCACGCGTGCGGTCTCGGCTCTGGACGCGCGGGGCCGCTCCCGGACTCGGCCACCCGTACCCGCGCGCGGGAGGCGAGCTTGCGGGCGGCCGCGGGCGTACCGCCGAGCACCTCGGCGCCGCCCGTTCGGCCCTACGGCCGCAGCCGCAGGCGTCGGGACAGGAAGTCCTCGAGGGACATGAGGGCCGGATGCAGGCGCCGCAGGACGGGGATGTCCGCCTGGTAGCCCTCCTCCGCGAACCACTCGAACATGCGCTCCTCGATCGGCAGGGCCTCGAAGCGCGTGGGAACGCCGGTGACCCGTTCATAGATCTCCGCCACCGCGGGGAACGTGACCTCGTCCCCGGCCAGCTCGATCTGGCGGCCGATGTACCCCTGCGGGTCGTCGAAGGCGGCAGCCGCGAAGAACCCGATGTCGTCACCGGCGATCATCTGCATCGGCTTGTCCGGCTTCACGGGCAGCGCCATGAGCCGCTCGCCCTGGGCGTCGGCGTAGTGCAGCAGGTTGTTCATGAAGAACACCGGCCGCAGGATGGTGGCGGGCAGATCGAGGGCCAGGATGTGCCGCTCGATCTCGGCCTTGCTCTCGAAGTGGCCGATCCCGGTGCGGCGTTCGGCCCCGCCCACGGAGCTGTAGACGAGGTGCTCGACCCCCAGGGCCTGGGCCGTGTCCGCCACCGCCTTGCCCTGACGGACCTCCGCGGCGAGCGTCTCCGGCTCGTACGCGAGCGCCTGTACGCTGAATACGCCGTGGACGCCGGTCATGGCGCTGTGCAGGGACGCCTCGTCGTCCAAGTCGCCCTGGACGAGGGTCGCCCCCTGCTTCTCGAGAGCCTGGGCCTCGAGCTTGTCCGGGTCACGGACGAAGGCGCGGACGCTCCATCCGCGGGAGAGCAACTGCCGTGCGGTGGCGCCGCCCTGATTGCCGGTCGCACCGATGACCAGGATGCTGTGTGCTTCGCTCACAAGGACCCCCCAACTCGCGGCGGCCACGCCTGTCGCGGCTCGCCCTGACGGCCCAACCCTGCAACTTGAAGCGAAGTTGAAGTCAACCCGATCTCGTGAACAGAGGCCCGGTGGGCCGGATCACCGGGGCCGCCCGGTCCAGACCCCGGCGAGTCGCCGTGCCCGCCGGGCTGATGCCGGGCGTGCTCGCGAACTCCCTTGGTGCTGGGACCCCGTTCTCCGACCGCAGCGAACGGACGGGGCCCCGGCATCCCCGCGTCAGCTCCTCATCGCGCACGGAACGGCGTCGGCGGCCCTACGCTGCTGTGTCATGCAGGAGACGCGTCTCGACACCGCTCGGATCCGGGCGGCCCGCCGGGTGATCGACCCGATGTTCCTCGACACTCCGCTGTACCGCTGCGAGGCGCTGGAGCCCGACCTCGGGTGTGCGGTGAGCATCAAGCTGGAAACGGCGAACCCGGTCCGCAGCTTCAAGGCCCGCGGGACCGAGCTGGTCGCGAGCCGGCTCGCCGAGCGCGGCTCGCGAGCCGTGGTGTGCGCCAGCGCGGGCAACCTCGGGCAAGCCCTCGCCTGGTCCGGTCGCGGCCGGGGGCTCGACGTCACCGTCGTGGCCTCCCGCTTCGCGACGGTTGCCAAGCTCGAGCGCATTCGCGCACTGGGCGCCAGGCTGGAACTGGTGGACGGCGACCACGAGAGGGCGCGCGAGCGGGCGGCGGCGATCGCGCGCCGCGACGGCATTCGGCTGGTCGAAGACAGCCTGGACATCGAGACGTGCGAGGGCGCGGCGACCATCGGTCTGGAACTGGTGGACAGCGCGGCGTCGTTCGACACCGTCCTGATCGCCCTCGGCGGCGGGGCGCTGGCCACCGGCGTGGGGCATGTGGTGAAGGCCATGGCGCCCCGGGCCGAGGTGATCTGCGTCCAGCCGCTGGGCGCACCGGCGATGACGCGCTCCTGGCACCGGGGGCGCGTCGTCACCACCGACTCGGCCGACACCATCGCCGACGGCGTCGCCGGACGGTGTCCCATACCGGCCGTCCTGGACGACCTCCTCCTGGTCGCCGACGACGCCGTCCTGGTCGAGGAGGCGTCGATCATCGCCGGTATGAGGATGCTCCTCGACCACGCCGGTCTCGTCGTCGAACCCTCGGCCGCGCTGGGCGTCGCGGCGCTCCTCGAAGACCGTGACCGCTTCGCCGGACGGCACGTGGTCACCATCGTGTGCGGCAGCAATGTCGACGTGGACGCCTATCACCGCTGGACCAGGGCGGGGCCCCTCCCGGGGAGTTAACCGACGGTCGGGGCCGCGTCCGCGTCCGAGGCGGATGCTTGCGGGCCTTGGGGCAGGAGAGCCTCGTTCGCCTCGAGGCCCTGGGCATTGAAGGGGTTCGTCGACGGAGGCGGCGAGGCCGCGGTGGCCCGGTGGGGCGCCCCTTCCGGGGCGGAGAACAACAAGGTCGGGTCGATGACGGGTCTCCCATGTGTGACGCGGACATGAACGGGTTGGCGTGCCGCGACGGGGCACGGGGGCGCTACAGCTTGCTCATCTTGGTGTACGGACTCATGACCCGCTTCTGTGCCGAAGTGAAATCCACAAGCACCGCGAGACCATCCTCGATGCCGATCACACGGCCGAGTCCGTACATGTCGTGGGAGACCCGGTCGCCCACGGCGAACTGCTCGGGAGGCAGCGTGACCGGGGCCTGGAAGGGGCTGGTGGGCAAGGACCGCCTCGGGGCGGCTGGCTTTGTCATTGCCACCAGTATGCGTTCACGCGCACCCGTCCGCCATGGAATACGCATCCGCGGTCGAGCCCAAGCCTCCGGCGCCGGCTTCCGTCGGGCGTCGCCCCTGTGGCCGCGCCGAGGGCCACCACGCTCACCTTCTGCCTGCCCGTCCAGGTCGAGGCTGACCAGCGCTCGGAGCCGTCCTCGGCGTCGAGGGCGTACACGAGCCCGCCGGAGACGACGGGTGTCTGGGGAATGCTGTAGCCGACAGGGAAGACCCACTTCTTCTTGCCGTCCTTGCCGAGCGCCCACAGTCCCTCGTCGTCGCCCAGATCGCCCACGTACAGCGTCCCGTGGGCGAACGCGGGCCGCTGCGGGGAGAGGCCGGAGGGACCGTCCCAGCGCTTGTGCCCGGCGTCCCGCCGCTGCAGGGCGGTGACCGTGGACTCACCGCAGAGGTACAGGACGCCGTCGGCCACTGTGAACTTGGCCGGAATCCCGATGCTGTCCGCACGGTACGGGGACGGGTGAGGGCCGAGGGGGTGGTGGGCCCGCTGTGCCGTCGCGCGGGTCGCGGCCCAGGTCGTGGACGGTGACGACCCCGCGGGGGTTCAGCCCGCCCGCGGTGCGGGCCTCGCGGAAGAACAGGTCGGCGGCCGGGAGGTCGGCGGCCGGGCCGTGCTGGTGGTCCAGCAGCAGTTTGACGCGACGCGGCGCCCGATGAGCCGTTCCCGGCCCTCCCCGACCTCTCCCATGCCGCCCCGGCCCACGAACTCCACAGGTTCGTACCTGTCCGCGATGACTCGCACAGCCGCACTCCTCCGTACCCCCTGACGCCATCCATCGGTGACGCCGTTGGCGTTGCGTCGCGAGCCCCGCTTCCACCCGAAGCCGCCGGGACGCCCGCGGGGTCGCCGAGCGACGGCACGTCGCCGTGCGTCCGGGCTCTGTACGGTGGGCTGATTCGAACGGCGTTCTCGCTCCGGATGAGGAGAGTGTCAACCATGTCCCTTCACGTCATCGTCGGGGCCGGCCCGGTCGGCTCGGCGACCGCACGGATACTCGCCGACAGAGGCGAGCAGGTCCGCCTGCTCACGCGCGGCGGCGGCGGGCCGGAGGCGGCCGGCATCGAGCGCGTCGCGGCAGATGCCACCGACCCGGACGTTCTCGCCCGGCACGCCGAGGGCGCCGTCGCGCTCTACAGTTGCGCGGGCCCGGCCTACCACCGCTGGCCCACCGAGTGGCCGCCCCTCGGCGCGGCCCTGATACGTGCCGCCGAGGCCACCGGCACGGTGCTGGTCACCACCGGCAATCTGTACGGCTACGGTCAGGTCGACGCCCCCATGACCGAGCAACTGCCCCTGCGCCCCAACTCCGTCAAAGGAGAGGTCCGGGCCAAGCTGTGGGCCGACGCGCTGGCCGCGCACCAGGCCGGGCGCATCCGCACGGCGGAGGTCCGGGGATCGGACTACCTGGGCGCGGGCGCGAACACGCCGTTCACCGTCATGGTGTTGCCCAAAGTCCTCGCGGGCCGACGCGCTGCCGTGCCCGCCGACCTGGATGCGCCGCACAGTTGGACCTACGTCGGTGACGTGGCCCGCACGCTGATCGCGGTCGCCGGGGACGACGGCGCATGGGGCCGGGCATGGCACGTGCCCACGGCCCCGCCGCTGTCCGTCCGCGCGCTCGCCGCCCGCGCCGCCGAACTGACGGGAGCCCCGAGCGCCAAGGTGGCCGCCATGCCCGCCGTCGCGCTCAGGATCGCCGGTGCCTTCAACCCTGCCGCACGCGAGCTGGTGGAGGTCCAATACCAGTTGCGTCGGCCCTTCGTCCTCGACTCCTCCGCCGCCACAGCGGCCTTCGGGATCGACCCGACACCGACCGACGACGCACTCCGCGAGACCATCGACGCGCTGCCCACGAAAACCACGCGCTAGGTACGGCGTTCACCGTGTCCGGCGTTCACTGTGTCGTCAAGCCGTGGACCCGACGCCACCCCGCCGGACACCGGCGATCGAGCGGGTCGCGGTGATGCCGGTGGTCGGGTCGCCGTCCACGAGGAGCAGGTCGGCACGCAGGCCGGGGGCGATCCGCCCGCGCCGAGTCGTACTCGATGGCGATGCTGGTGGTGCTGGAGGCACTGACACCGCTGGAACGCGCGGTCTTCGTCCTGCGCGAGGTGTTCGGCTACGCGCACACCGAGATCGCTGCCGCTGGACACGTCCACGCCCTCGGTCCGGGCGACGCGTGTCTGGGCCGGTGTTCCGTGGACCCCCTCGTGGGCGAGGACTCTGGCGCCCATGCGGGCGGACCCCGGGCAGGTGCCGCTTCAGCCGTGTCGTCGGCCGACGCGTGCGCCGCGGTGAGCGGCAGTCCCGAGACCGGCCGGCGCGAAGGTGCTGGGCTCCAGGGTCGCCGCGTAGGCAAGCGACGTGTCGTTCGCCGTGACCGCGTGCACGGAGCCGTCGGTCAGCCGCTTCACACAGCGCTCGATGTCCTTGTCCGGCACCACCGTGGTCCTGTCCCGGGCGGCCCCAGGAAGGCGCGCAGCCGTTCCTCGCCGGTGCTGTTCTCCACCACGCAGACCCTCTTGCCCTTCAGATCCGAGGGCCCGTTCGCGCGCAGCAGCAGATCCTGGTGGCCGGTGATGTACGGGACGGAGAGAGCGACGTGTCGCGCACGCTCGGGTGCGCGCGAACGAGGAGACGACCATGTCCACCTCGCCCCCCTGCAACGCCATGATGCGCTCGGGCTCGTATCCCAGTTCCCGCGCGACGTACGCCGCCACCTCCGCGTCGAATCCCGCGAACCCGCAGTCGGGCTTGCGGAGCGACAGGCCGGGGCGCCCGCCGGCCACCCCGAGGGTGAGCCTCTTGCCGCCGCGCTTGACGGGCTTCTTCTCGCATTCGGACTCGTCCAGTGCCGAGGGACTGGGGCCAGGACCGGGACCGGCGGGTCCGGCGGCGACGAGGGCGACGGCGCATCCCGCAGCAACGCGAGCAGCTCGGCGGGGGAGGGGCGGTCGGCGGGGTCCTTGCGCAGGCACCGCTCGACGAGGGGACGCAGCCCCGCCGGGACGCCGGACAGGTCGGGTTCGTCGTGCACGATCCCCATGGCGACGGTGACGGCCGGGGTGTCGTCGCCCAGGTCGAAGGGGCCTCGTCCGGTGGCCGCGAAGGTCGGGACGCCGCCGAGCGCGAACACGTCGGACCGCGTGTCCACCTCGCGCGGAGCCGTCAACTGCTCCGGCGCCATGAAGGACACCGTGCCGAGCACCTTGCCGCTCCGCGTGATCAGGTCGTTGGCCAGCACCCGGGCGATGCAGAAGTCGATGATGCGGGGGCCGTACTCGGTCAGCAGCACATTGGCCGGTTTCAGGTCCCGGTGCACGAGCCCGACCCGGTGGATGTCCCGCAGCGCCTCGGCGAGGAGGACGACCCCCATGCCCCCGGCGCCGATACGCCGTTCGACGCGATAGCCGCCGATCGTCGCGGGAATCTCCCCGTACCGCCAGTCCAACTCCACTCCCTGCCCTGTCCCCGCCCCGTTCCGCCCCGTCCCGACATCAGCATCGCTCACGGGCCCTCGCAGGAAGAGCGGCCCGGCGGCCCTGCCGGTTCCATGACGGCGGTCACGGCCAGAGGTCTCCTCGCACATGCGCGAGACCGGGCTCGCCGAGATGCCCGAAGGGGACCTGTAGAACGGCAGGACACGAACAGCTCCCCTGCGTTGCCCGTCATTCGCGCTGTTTCCACGGGGTATTTTCCGCCGCTCTCCGTTCACGGTGCCGGTGTCGCTTTCGGAGATGGGAACGGTCTTCAGTACAGCCTTTGCGAGGCCGAGGTTCCTCCGTCTACTCTCGGCGGACTCGGGAAAGTCGGGAGGGGTGCGAGGTATGGGGCACGGTCATAGTCACGGTGGAGGGACACAGCCCGCTTCTGGGCCGTATCGGCGGCGTCTTGCGGTGGCATTCTTCCTTATCGGCGCCTACTTCATTGTCGAGCTGGTTTTCGGGATCATTTCCGGTTCGCTCGCGTTGCTGTCCGACGCCGGGCACATGGCGGCCGATGTCACGGCGCTGGGGGCGGCATTGGTCGCCACGCGGCTGGCGACCCGGGCCGATGCCACGGGGCGGCGGACCTACGGTCACTACCGGGCCGAGGTTTTCGCGTCTCTTCTTGCCGTGCTGCTGATGTACGGCGTGGCCGTCTATGTGGTGGTGGAGGCGATTTCCCGGATCGGCACTTCCGTCGACGTGGAAACCGGGCCGATGTTCGTCGTGGGGGCGATCGGTCTCGCGGTCAATGTCGTGGTGCTCCTTCTGCTGCGAAAAGGAGCGGCCGACAGCCTGAACGTCAAGGGCGCCTATCTTGAAGTGGTCGCCGATACGGCCGGTTCCGTCGGGGTCATCATTGCCGGGTGGCTCGTCGCCGCTACGGGCGTGGCGGTGTGGGACACCCTGATCGCGCTCGCCATCGGTGTCTTCGTGGCGGTGCGCGCGACGATGCTGGGCAAGGAGGTGCTGGCTGTCCTCGGGCAGCACGCCCCCGCGGGGGTGGACCCCGTGGCCGTGTCCGACGAACTGGCCGGCATCCAGGGGGTTTCGGACGTGCACGATCTGCACCTCTGGACCCTCACGTCGGGGATGAACGTGGCGACGGCCCACCTCGTCACGGAAACGCCCGATGACGGGCATCGCGTACTCGACGAGGCGCGCGAGCTGCTCGAGGTGCGCCACGGCATCGCGCACGCGACGCTGCAGGTAGAGCCCGCCGACCATGTGGGGTGCGACCGCGTCGGCTGGTAGCCGCGGGTCAGCAGCCGCGCGTCATTCCCCGGGGCCACTCGCCTCCTGGACAAGGGCGTCGATCGTTTCCCGCAGCGCCTTTTCCAGGTCGAAGGGCGGCGTGGCCAGGGTCCAGCGCAGCACCATTCCGTCGATCAGCGCCGAAAGGGCCAGCGCGGCGGCCCGCGTTTCCGGCGCGGAAGGCCGCGAGCCACGGAGATCCGCGAGCAGCCGTGAGATCTGGTCGACGAAGTGCTCGTGGTGGGAGCTGAAGCATTCCCTGATCTCGGGAACGGTACGGGCCAGGGAGAGCAGTTCCAGGGTGAGCGAGGCTTTTTCCGGATTCTCCGTGAGGTCGCGGGCGAAAGACGACGACACGAATCGGAGCCGGTCGACCGCCGGTTCCGGATTGCTCACCACGGCCTCGAGCGCTTCGGACTCGTGGGTGAGCATCTGGTTCACCAGACCGGTCGCCAGCTCCTCCTTGCTCTTGAAATACCAGTAGAGCGCTCCCTTGCTCAGGCCGGATTCCTTGACGATGTCGTCCATACGGGCTCCGTGGTAGCCCTGCCGTGCAAAAACCGCAGCCGCGGCCTTGAAGATCTGCGTTCTGCGCGCATTGCTGCGGTCTTCGTTGGCTGCCATAGGTGCCCTGTCCTTCGTGCCTGCCGGGTCCCTTCGGGCCGCTTCTCGCGAGCGAGATATGGAACCGGCGATCGTTTCCATTACCGCCTAAAAGTAGCACTAGACCGGCTGGTCGGTCTAGTGCCATACTTTTCTCGACCGACCAGTCAGTCGAGTGAGGAGCGTCGCGCATGCCACCCCGTACGAGCCCGGACGAAGGGCGCTCCGGCCCCACCCTCCTGCACCGTCTCGGTGCCTGGTGTGCCACGCATGTGTGGCGGGTGCTCCTCGCCTGGCTGGTCGTCCTCGTGGTCGGAGGAGCGCTCGTCCCGAAGTTCACGGACAGCCTGACCGGTTCCTCCCTCACCGTGCGCGGCTCGGAGTCGGCGCGGGCCGAGAAGCTCATGAAGGAGGAGTTCGACAACGCGGTGACCGAGGACGTGGTCGTCGTCTTCGACTCCGCCACCCGTTCCGCCCGGGACGCCGAGTTCCGCGACGTCGTGCGCCGCGGCGTCGCGGAGCTGCGCGAGCAGTCCGGAGTGGCGAGCGTCGAGGACCCCTACGCGGCCGGGGGCGAGCAGCAGATCGCCGCCGACGGCCGTACGGCGCTGGTCCTGGCCGGCCTGACGGGGGACGAGCGCAAGCGGCAGAAGACCGCCCCCGACATCCAGAAGGCGCTCGACCGCGTCGAGGGCGACGGCGTGGACGTCATGCTCACCGGCTCCAGCGCGCTCAACGCCGCCGTCATCGAGCAGCAGGACAAGGACCTGGCGCGCGCCGAGACCATCGGCCTCTCCATCGCCCTGGTCGTCCTGCTGATCGCCTTCGGCACGCTGGTGGCCGCCGGACTGCCGCTGCTGCTCGGCGTCGCGGCGCTGATGACGTCTTTCGGTGCGCTGGGCGCGCTCAGTTACGTGACGACGTTCGACACGTTCGTCCAGGCGATCGTCACGATGCTGGGGCTGGCGCTCGGGATCGACTACTGCCTGTTCATCGTGACCCGGCAACGGGAGGAACTCCAGGCGCGGCCGGAACGCCCGATCGGGGAGACCGTCGGAGCCACCATGGCGACCGCGGGCAAGGCGGTGCTCTTCTCGGGGTGCACCGTGCTGATCTCCGTCGCCGGGCTGTTCCTCGTCCGGTCGCCGGTGTTCTGGTCGATGGCCTTCGGGGTCATGGTGGCCGTGGCGGTCATGCTGACCGTGGCGATGACGCTGCTGCCGGCGATGCTCGGCCTGTGCGGCACCAGGATCAACCGCTTGGCCGTGCCCGGGCTGCGGCGCAGCGTCAACCACCCGGACCCCGAGCACTCGGTGTGGGCACGCTGGACGAGGGCCGTGATGCGGCGCCCCGTCCTCATCGGGGGCGCGGCGGTGCTGGCCCTCGGGGCGGCCGCCGTACCGGTGACCGACCTGAAGCTCGGCTTCGACGTCGGTGCCGGCGCGGTGGCGGACGCGCCCGCCGGCAAGGGCTACGACATCGTCTCCGAGAAGTTCGCCCCGGGCGCCGCGGTCCCCGTCCAGATCGTCGTCACCAGCGACAACGGCGCCTTCGACGACAAGGGCGTGGCCGCGCTGGAACGCCTCACGAAGACCGTCAAGGACAACAAGCAGGTCGACGGCGTCCTGTCCGTGACCGACCTGCTCAAGGAGAAGGCGGGGCGCAGCGACGGCGCGACGCTGCAGGCGGCCCTGAAGGAGGACGACGGTGCGCTGTCGAGGATCGTCAGCTCGCGCGGCGACGTCACCATGCTCACCGTCTTCTCCAAGGCGGCCCCGGACTCGGACGAGACGAGCGGCCTCGTGCGCTGGATCCGTGACACCGCCGCGCCGGAGGCGGAACGCGGCGCGGGCGGGATCACCGTCACCACGGGCGGCCTGACGGCGCAGACCGTGGACGTCGCCGAGGAGATCAACCGCGCGACCCCCTGGGTCCTCTGCGCCATCCTCGGCCTCTCCTTCCTCCTGCTGCTGCTCGCGTTCCGCAGCCTGCTGCTGGCCTTCAGCGCGATCCTGATGAACCTGCTGTCGGTCGGCGCCGCGTTCGGCCTGCTCACCTGGGTGTTCCAGCAGGGCGCGGGGGAGGCGCTGTTCGACTTCAGCAGCCGGGGCTTCATCCAGGCCTATCTGCCGCTGTTGACCTTCGTCGTGCTGTTCGGACTGTCCATGGACTACGAGGTGTTCATCATCTCCCGCATGAAGGAGGAGTGGGACAGGACCGGGGACAACCTGCGCGCCGTATCCGTCGGCACCGCCCACACCGCCAAGGTGATCACGGCTGCCGCCGCCATCATGGTCGTCGTCTTCGCCGCCTTCATGATCACGAGGGTGGTCGAGCTGAAGCAGATGGGGTTCGCCCTGGCGGTGGCGGTCCTGGTGGACGCGACGCTGATCCGGGTGGTCGTCGTCCCCGCCGCCATGCGGCTCGCCGGGCCGGCGAACTGGTGGATGCCCCGCTGGCTGGACCGGGCCCTGCCGCGCGTGGAACTCACCGAGGGACCGAGCCCGATGCCCTCCGGCGAGGAGGACCGGCCGCGCGCATCGGAACGGGAGGCGACGGCGCCCTCCGGACCCGCGCGCTCCGCGGACTGACCTCGCCGCTCGTGCTACCGGGAGCAGACATCACCGACCCTCTGCGGAAGCCGACACGGCGGCGGTTGGGCCTGGCCGTCCTGACCACGGCACTGGTGCTCATCGGGCTGGACGTCACGGTCGTCACGATCGCCCTGCCCACCCTGGCCACCGCCGTCGGCGCCTCCACCTCCGACCTGCAGTGGACGACCAACGCGTTCACCCTGCCGTTCGCGGCCCTGCTGTTCCCCTCGTCGGCGTGGGGGAACGGCGGCAGCAAGCGACTCCTTCTCGCCGGACTCGGCCTCTTCGCGGCGGGGTCGGCGCTGGCCCTCCCCGCCGACAGCGCGGTGGAACTCATCGGCGCCCGCGCGCTCATGGGTACGGGCGCGGGCCTGGCCGTGCCGCAGGCGCTCGCCCTCGCGCCGGGCACCGTGGCCCCCGGAGAGGGCAACCGGGCCTCGGCGGTCGCCTCCACCGGCTTCGCGCTGGGCCTGCCCCTCGGGCCGCTGGCCGGGGGCTGGCTGCTCCAGGCCTTCGGCTGGCAGGCGGTGTTCGCCGTCAACGCTCTCGTCGGCGCGTGTGTGCTCGCCGGGGCGGCGCTCGCCGTCCCGGCAGCCGCGGCGGAGCCCGTCGACGCGCCCGTCGACCTGCGCGGCGCCGTGCTCGCCCTGGCCGGTACGTCGGCGCTGGCCTTCGGCCTGACGGAAGCCCCCGCCCTGGGCTGGAGCCACCCGCTCACGCTCCTCGCGCTGAGCACCGGCGCGCTGCTGCTGTGCGCGCTCGCGGCCCGTACCCGCCGCCGGCTCGCGGCGGCGGACGGCTGGACCCGGCGGCGGTGTTCGGGCTTCGTGTGGGCGACGGCCGCGCTGTCCTTCGTCACGCTCATCCTGCTCGCCCTGCTGTTCGTGCTGCCGCCGTACTTGCAGCACGTCCAGGGATACGACGCCTGGGCCACCGGCGTACGCCTCCTGCCGATGATGGCGGGGCTCGCGGCGGGGGCTGCGGTCGCGGACAGATGCGCGGCCCGGTTCGAGACGCGGCGGACGGTGGGAGGCGGGCTGCTGCTGTGCTCGTTCGGGCTCCTGTGGATCGGCCAGTTGCACGGCGACAGCCCGTACGCGGCGGCGGCCGGTGCGCTGACCGCCGCGGGATTCGCCCTGGGCCTGACGCTCTCGACCGCACTGCGAGCGCTCACGGCCGCGTTGCCGCCCGGGGGAGCGCCGGGCGGCAACGCGCTGGCCGACGCCTGCCGTCAGATGGGCGCGGCCCTCGGCATCGCGCTCCTGGGCGGGGCCCTGAATGCTTCGTACCGGGGCGAGCTGCGCAGAGACACCCCTCCGGACCTGACCGCCGAGGCCGCGGGTGCCGGACGGGGGATCGCCGAGGCGGTCCGTACGGCCGCCACGCTGCCCGCCCGGCAGGGGGAGGACCTCACGGCGCTCGCGCACCACGCGTTCGTCACCGGTATGGCGACGACCGCGCGTATCGGCGCGGGGGCGACGGCCGTCATGGCCGTACTGCTCATGGTCCGCATGCCCTCGACCCCGCCGGGCCCGGCATGACCGGAACGACCGGCATGACCGGGCCCGGCGGGCTGTCGCTAGCGGGCGGCGACGTGCGCGCGTACTCCCGGGCTCGGGCGGAGGTTCACCAGCAGCTCCGGAACCACGTCGGCGGCCTGCGGCAGCAGCTCGAACGTGAGGCGCTGGTTGAGCAGCACAGTCAGCAAGTGGCCCTCCATCATGGCCAGATGACTGCCCGGGCAGACGTTCCCGCCCGTGCCGAAGGGGAGGTACGCGCCCTTCGGCAGCTCCTTCTCCCGCTCCCGGGAGAAGCGGTCCGGGTCGAAGCGCTCCGGATCGGCGAACACCTCGGGACGGCGGTGCAGGCTGTACGCGTTCAGGAAGATCATGGCCCCGGCGGGTATCGCGCAGCCGTCGACCACCGTGTCGCGCACCGCCTGGCGGGGGATCACCGCGGCCGGAGGACAGAGCCGCATCGTCTCCTTGAACACCTGGAGGCAGTAGGGAAGGTGCGCCAGATCCTCGAAGCGGACCGACCGTTCGCCGAGCACGGTGTCGATCTCGTGGTGGACGCCCTTGAGCACGTCCGGGTGGCGGGCCAGCAGATACAGCGTCCACGCCTGGGCGTCCGCGGAGGTCTCCTGCGCGGCGCCCCAGGTGGTCAGGACCTCGTCGAGCAGCAACTCCGCGCTCATGGCCCCGCCGTCCTCGTACCGGGCGGCCATCAGGTCCCCGAGCACGTCGGCGGGGGCGTCCTCCCCGGCGCCCCCGTCGGCGTCCCGCTGGGCCTCCTGGCGCTGCCGGATGAACTCGGCGATCCATGCCCGGATGCCGTCGATGGCGCGCCGCGCCCGCCGGTTGCGCGGTACGGGAACTCCAAGCGGGAGGGCGAACGGGCTGGTGAGGGCGTGCATCTCCCACTCGAAGGCCTCGGTGATGGCCTCGGCCAGCGGGCCGTTGTCGCGGCTGGAGGTGCTGAAGAGGAGTCGGCTGACGATGTCCATCGTCAACGCGTTCATCTCCGCCACCAGGTCGACGTCGACGCCGCGCTTCCAGCGTTCCGCCACGTTCTCCGCGGAGGAGACGATGAGATCCGCGTGGCGGGGGATGCGGCGCGGGGAGAAGTGCGGCACGACCAACCGGCGCTGCTTCTTGTGCAGTTCGCCCTCGCTCGTCAGCAGCCCCTGGCCCATCAGCGGTGTGAGCGCGCGGGTCTGCCGCCTGCCCCGGCCGAAGTCGTCCGCGCGGTGGATCAGTACGTCCCGTGCGGCGGCGGGCGTGGAGACCGCGACGGCGAGAGTGCCGCCGATCCGGAACCCCACCACGCCGTCGGACCCGGACGACAACTCGTGGAGGGCGTTGAGGGTGTCCGTCTGCAACGCCCGCGCGTGCCCCAGCAATCCCCTCTTCGGCGCCATCGGCAGCGGGCGGGCATCGGCGCTCGCGCGCTCTTCCGGGTTGGCACGGGACCTCATACCGCGGCCTCCTTGAGCGCCTGACGATCGAGCAGGGTGCCCGCCTTCTTGTGGGCGCGGCTCTCCCGCCACAACCGGCGCAGGGTGTACGCCATGCCGGGGCTCTCGGTGAGCCGGTACGCGGAGTCCTCGGGAAGCCCTGCCACGAGCCGGGAGTGGGCGCGGGGGAAGCTGTGGTACGGCAGTCCGGGCATCAGGTGGTGCAGGGCGTGCAGCCGCAGCCCCACCGGGGCCCACAGCTCGGCCAGCAGCCGGGCCCGCGGATGGTTCACGGTGTCCATCATCTGTTCCACGATGCTCATCTCGTCCTCGTCGCCCAGGTAGCGGTGAGCGGCCAGCAGCCGCAGCGAGTTGACGAGCGCGATGGCGGCGAACATGGCGTACCACTGCACCAGCCGCCCCACCGGGACGACGCCGCCGACGACCAGGGCCGTGACCGTGGCGATCCACGCCAGGCACAGCAGCTCCTGGCCGCGCCACACCCACTTCTCCTCGGCCTTGGGCTGCCGACCCCGGTACTCGAAGTCGAGCTTCAGCGAGGAGGCGTTCCGGTACAGGTACTCCCGGACGCGCGGCACGAACCACGACAGGGGCGTGAGGACGGCGAAGCGGTAGGGCCCGAAGAACGGCAGGAACAGTGGGGTGAACAGCACGCCCACGATGGTGGAGGGCGCCATCCGCGCCAGCGGCAGGTACTCGGCGTCCTGCCGGGTGCCGTAGAGCTTCCGGTTGTGGTGCTCGCCGTGGCACTCGTACATGAAGACCGGCACCATCATGGGGATGCCGAACAGGGCGTTCCACCAGATCCGGAAGGGCCCGAACGCCTTCTTGGCCCGGAAGTGCGCGATCTCGTGGATGAACGCGAAGCAGCGGTAGGCCGCCAGCACCGAGACCAGGAAAGCCGCCATGCCCCCCACGGTGAGGCCGCCCAGCGGCCCCACCGCCCAGAACGCCGTACCGGCCACCAGCAGGCTGAGCGTGAAGTCCGCCCAGTAGACCGCCATCCGCGGCCGGAACAGCCCGTGCAGCAGGGTGTGCGCCTCCTTGACGGAGAACTCCTCCATGGCGGTGACCAGCCGTGGCTCCCAGGGGATCGCCACCTTCTGCCCGGAATCCGCGGTGGTCATCGGGTGCCTCCCCCGCGGCGGCGCCGCAGCGCGCGCCGGGCCTTGCGGACCCGGGTGTCCGCGACGTCCAGCAGCGTGCCCAGCGAGGTCAGCGTGACGAGCATGGGGCCGGAACCCGCCGGGATCACGGGCCGGTACTCCTTGCCGGTCGCCGTCATGAACCCCGGTTCCCTGATGGCGGACAGCGTGAGATCGGCCCGCTTCATCTTGTGTACGTAGGGCAGCCGCCAGATGCCCGGCAGCGCGGCGTGCGCACGCAGGCCCGCCTTGGTGGCGGGCAGCTTCTCGCCGTTCTCCAGACGCCACAGTGCCCGCTTCTCCAGCCCCTCGTGCCACTTCTCCACCAGGCCAGCCACCCGGTGCGGGTCGAGGCGGTGCCAGGGGGCGGACTGGGAGAGGAAGAGGCGCCGTTCCAGATGCGCGCGGATCCGGGCGTGCTCGACGGTCTCCTCGTCGGTCCGGCCGCCCGTCTCGGTGAGCCAGCGCGAGATGCGGAAGCGCCCGAGGAGCGCCGCCCCGAAGATCATGTAGTCGAGCATGTGGTCGAGGATGAAGAACCGGCTGTCGGCGATGGCGGGGCCGTACTTGCCGCGCACCATCGAGCGCATGATCCGCCAGTCGGCGGTGCCGGCCCGGTTCACATGGTCGATGTACTCCAGGTCCAGCCGGTCCTCCTGCACATCG
Organism: Streptomyces albiaxialis; assembly: GCF_039530985.1. Classification (NCBI taxonomy): domain Bacteria; kingdom Bacillati; phylum Actinomycetota; class Actinomycetes; order Kitasatosporales; family Streptomycetaceae; genus Streptomyces; species Streptomyces albiaxialis. The sequence goes on along the minus strand of NZ_BAAAPE010000005.1, from coordinate 318,143 downwards.
CGCTGGGCGATGTTCGAGAGGTGCCACGCGGTGGACATGGACAGGCTGATGCCCTGGCTGTAGAGCGCGTCGATCATCGTGGAGGCGTCGCCGACCATGGCGTAACGCCTGGGGGAGACGAACGTGTTGGTCATCCGCTGGACGTCCCGGTAGGCGCTGAACTCCAGCATGTCCTCGTCGCGCAGCCAGTCGAGCATCGGGTAGCGGCGCAGGACCTTCCAGAAGACCTCGCGCGCGTTGCCCTCCTCCGGCGGGCGCTGCTGGCTGTAGGTGACGCCGACGCTGATGCGGTCGCCCGCGAGGCGGATCAGCCAGATCCAGTAACCGTCGCCCCACAGATGCACGGTGGTGCGTTCCCGGTCGGTCACCTCTCCGTCGGGGAACGAGAACTTCCAGCGCTCGTCGAAGAGGTCCTGGGTGCAGTGGGAGAACTGCGCCCAGGCGGCGGTGGTCGAGAAGCCGTCGTCGAGCGGGATGTCGTGACCGAACCGGCGGGCGAGCAGGCGGGCGCGGCCCGTGCAGTCGGCTATCCAGCGGGCCTCGATCCGGCCGCTCCGCTTCTTGTCGCGCGAGGCCCAGTGCAGGACGTGGTCGCTCCCCTCGTCGCCGAGGTCGATGTCCTTGACCAGGCCGCAGTCCAGGAACGTGATGCCCTCCGTCTCGCGGGCGCGCTTGCGCAGCACGGCCTCGACCTCGGGGCGGACGATCTGGGAGTCCTTGAACATGGTGCGGTAGAAGAGCGGGTTCTCCAGCTTGGCCACCCAGTGGTCGGGCAGCGTGCTCTGGAAGCCCCACTCCGAGACCGACTCGTCGAAGCTCGTACGGCCCTCGAGGCCGTGGGCCATCCAGAAGCCCTTCTTGCCGAAGGAGTTCTCCAGGGTCTCGTCGAGTTCGCCGATCGCGCGGAGGAAGGCGTTGGAGAACACCAGCAGGGACTCGCCGACCTTGTAGCTGGCCTGCTGCTTCTCCGTCGGCTGGTCGAGGCAGACGACGGTCATGCCGCGCTTGGCCATGGCGATGGCCGTGGTCAGTCCGACGACGCCGTGCCCCACCACGCAGACGTCGGCGCGCGTCCGGTCCAGGTCCCGGTCCCGTACGGGGTTGTCCGAACCGGTGGTGTCCGGGCCGGTGGCGGGCGTTACGGTGCGGATCCGCGGGCGGTCCTTGCTCCCGCGGGTGATCTCATCGCTTCCGGTCTTCTTGGTCGTCTTCTCGGAGTCGGGCACCGGTTCTCCTCATTCCGCGGTTCGGGAGGCAAGGCGGGCGAACCGCCGCGCCACCCGGCGGTGGCGGTGGGCAAAGAGCTGCTGGACGGTGCGGCGGTAGACCGGGGCCATGGGCCGCATGCGGGCGGTGAGCACGTAGGTCAGGCGGTCCGAGAGGACGGTGCCGCCGTCCTTGCCGTCGATGACCCGCTCGTGGATCCACGCCCGCGCGGAGGACATACGGGACACCTCCAGGAAGCGCCTGCCCTCCTCCCGTTCGGTGATCATCACGTCGTCGTAGTCGTAGGGCAGCAGCCGGCCGAGCAGGATCCAGGAGCGGCCCAGCGGCTGTTCGAGCGGGACCTTGGCCAGGGACGGCGTGCCGAGGCCCCGCATGCTCTTCGGCAGGGTCATCCGCATGACGGGCGAGAGTTCGGCGTTGATCCCGTCCACCTCGGTGGCGCCCCGCCACACCTGCGCCGGGTCGGCGCCGGGGAGGAACGTCGCGCGGTGGACCTGCTGCCACCGCGAGTCGGGCACGTGCGCGAGGTCCGGGTAGTGCGCGAGCACGGACGGCGGCGGGCGGAAGGACGGCGCCTTCCGGGCGCCCGTGCCGGTGGTGTCGAGGATGTCACTCATGGGGAACGGCCTCCTGCCGCTGTCGGTCGGACTCCTCCGGCAGGTGCAGCCGGTAGCCCAGGCGCCGGGCGTCGTCGCGGAGCATGCGCACCAGACCGACGGAGAGCTTGTCGCCGTGGCTGACGACGGGGTCGTGCAGACGGTGGGCGATGATCATGGTTTCGGCGGTGCAGGCGTACGTCACACCGCTGGGCACCCCGAAGTCGATGCCGAGGTCGCGGCCGCCGGGCAGCTCCACCAGGCCGCCCGCGACGACCCGCAGATCGGGCCGGGCCTCCTTGAGCTGCGGGCCCACGTTCGGCGGCTGTGACACGTCGCAGACCGCGGCCCCCTGCCGTACGTGCTCCGGCCGGACGAGCTGGTCCGGCGTCGAGGTGGCGGCCAGGACCAGGTCGCCCTCCGGCAGCACCGCCTCGGCCTCCAACGAGGCGGCGAGGAGGCCGCGTTCGACGAGCCGTTCCGTGATGGCCCCGGCGGCCTCGCCCGCGTCCGCCTCCTCGCGTACGGCCCGGGCCAGCGCGCCCGCGTGCGTCGGGTCGTCCAGCTCCAGCAGGTGCGCGACCACCGACTCCAGCGCCGCGGCCAGCCGGTGCTCGCTGCGTGACCGGTTGGCCGGGTTGCCCACCAGGACCAGGCGGCCGATCTTCTCCGACAGCAGGAGACTGGAGGCCAGCCCGATCGCCCCGGCACCGCCGAGGACGACGCAGCACGCGTCGCCGAGCGCGATGCCCTGCCGCGTCGCGGCCTGCTCCAGGCCGTCCACCGCCGCCGCCACGGTGTAGGCGTTCCCGGTGGTGACGGGGACCTTCACGTCGCGCAGGGCGGTCGCGTTCGCGGTGATCACCGAGGTGTAGGCGCCCAGGCCCACCAGCTCGGCGCCGCGCGCGACGGCGTCGTCGACGGCCTCCTGGACCAGCGCCGTCGCCTTGGCGCTCGGCATGTCGAGGAGCCGGTCGGCGCCGTAGGGGAGCGCGAACACCTCGCCGTAGGAACTCTCCCCGGTGTCGGTCTCCACCCGGCACCGACCCACCAGCATCGCGGCGGCCGTGTCGACGTTCCGGCACTGGTTCATACGGTCGAACAGCACCCGCACCTGCTCGCCGGGCAGTCCCAGGCGGCTGTCGTAACTCTCGTAGCTCGCCAGGTCGGTGGGGTGCGCGATGAACGCCCACCTCGGCTCGCCGTCCCGTGGCCGGAGCCGCTCGGGCCTCGGCCGGGGCGTGTCCGCGGAAGCGGCCGGCTCCGCGGCGCCGCCGCCCGGACGGAGGGTGCCGCTCCGGCGGGCGCCGGGCAGCAGGTGGGCGAAGAAGCGGGCGCTGTCGCCGCGCTCGATGACCTCCAGCCCTCGGTCGAGCGCGGCCACCAGGGTGTCGCAGTCCTCCCGGGTGACGTTGAGCGGCGGTTCGACGCGCAGCACGCTGTTGGCGAAGTAGGCCGGAGCCAGGCGGATGCCCTCGTTGCGCAGCAGGTATCCGCAGAGGAACCCGGCCAGGCCCTCCTGGTCGGCCAGCGACCGGAACAGGCCCTGGCGCGGGTGGAGGTCCGGATCGTCGGAGAGCTGCACGCCCAGCAGAAGGCCCTGCCCGCGTACGTCCGCGACCAGGTCCGGATGCCGGGCGGCCACCTCGCGGAGCCCGGCCAGCAGGTGGGCCCCGCGCTCGGCGACCTGCCGCACCAGGGCCTGGTCGTCGCCGGTGAGCAGCTCGACGGCGCCGACGCCGACCCGGGAGCAGAAGGCGTTGCCGCCGAAGGTGGAGGTGTGCCGCAGCCCGAAGTCCTCCGTCAAGCTGTCCTGCCCGAACACCACGGCCCCGATGGGCACCATCCCGCCGCCCAGCGCCTTGGCGAGCGGCATGATGTCGGGGACGACGCCGTGGTGCTCGCAGGCGAACAGCCGCCCGGTACGCCCCAGCCCCGTCTGCACCTCGTCGAGGATCAGCTTGGCCCCGAAGCGCGTGCACAGTTCGCGCGCGGCGGCCAGATAGCCCTGCGGCGCCGGGACGATCCCGCCCTCGCCCTGGACGGGCTCGACGATGAACGCCGCGATCTGCTCCGAGTGTTCCTCGAAGGTCTTCCTCAGCGCGTCCGTGTCGCCGAAGGGGAGGTGCAGGAATCCGGCGGATGGCGCGCCGAAGGGCTCCTGGTAGCGGCTGCGGCCGGTCGCGGAGAGGGCGCCGAGCGTCTTGCCGTGGAACGAGTTGCGCGTCGAGACGACCAGGGGGCGCCGCGTGGCCGCGCGGGCGAGTTTCAGCGCGGCCTCGACCGCCTCCGCGCCGCTGTTGCACTGCCAGACCTGGTCCAGCGACCCCGGGGCGACCGCCGCCAGCCGCTCGGCGAGCAGCGCGGAGGCGCCGAGAACGGAGGGAAGGGTGATGCTGGGCTCGCCCGCGTGCCGTACGGCCGAGACGGCCTTCCACATCTCCGGCGGGTTGTGGCCGAAGGGCAGGGCCCCGTACGCGCCCGCGAAGTCGAGGTACTCGTTGCCCGCCGCGTCGTAGAGCCGCGTCCCCTCACCGCGCACGTAGTGGACGTCGATGCCCAGGCCGTCGAGCATGCGGGCGACATAGGGGTTGGCGTGACGGCGGTAGCGCTCGGCGGTCTCGTCCCGCGCGGCCACCGTGCTCAGCCGGGCCCGCAGCGCGGCCCGCTTCTCTTCGGTCGAGTTGGTCGAACTGGTCGAGTTGGTCGAGGACGTGGGTGCCACGGTTATCGTTCCTCATCGGAGTCGAGTGCCGCCATCAGGCGGTCGAGTTCTGCGTCGGACAGGTCGTCCAGGCCGTCCAGAGCCCGGCGGGCCTCCTCCGAGGTCGGGGCGCGTGTGCGGCCGGCCGCCGCGAGGCCTTCGGCCACGTCCCGCAAGGCCGCCCCTTCGGTGAGGACGGTGATCGGTATCGCCACGCCCAGGTCGCTCTCCAGGCGGTTCTTGAGCTCCACGAAGGAGATCGAGTCGATGTCGAGATCGCGCGCGGAGCGGTCGGGGGCGAGGGCGGCGGGATCGGCCTGCATGATGTCGGCCAGGTGGGAGACCAGGCGGTCCAGGACGGCGTCCGCGGCCATCGGTTCGGCCTCGGCGGTCTCGGCGGCCTCGGCGGACGAGGGTGCGGACGGAGAGGTGGCGGACGGAGAGGTGGAGGGTGATCCGGTGACCCAGTGGGAGGTCCGCTGCCAGGGGTACGTCGGCAGCGGCACCATGGGGCACGGCCCGGGGAAGACGGCGGACCAGTCCACCTCGTTCCCGGCGGCCCACAACTCGCCCGACGCCGCGTGCAGCGCGGCGAGTTCGTCCTGGTTCCGGCGCAGCGTGGCCGTCGCGTGGACCCGTCCGTCCCACGAGCCGGAGTCGGCGATCTGCCGGAGGTGGGGGAGGAGCGCGGGGTGCGGGCCGATCTCCACGAAGCTGGTGAGGCCGTCGTCGAGCATGGCCTCGACCGCGTCGCTGAAGCGGACCGGCCGTGTCGCGTTCGCCGCCCAGTGCGAGGCCGACAGCGTGCCGCCTGCGGCGAGTTCGCCCGTCACGGTGGAGTAGAACGGCGTGTGCCCGGCCGTCGGACGGACGTCGCGCAGCTCCTCCGCGAGCCGGTCCGCCACGGTGACGAGCCCGGGGCTGTGGAAGGCGTAGTCCGTGTCGAGGCGCGTCACCCGCCAGGCCGACAGCCGCGGAAGCAGCGCCTCCAACGCCGCGGCGGGCCCGGCCAGTACGGTGCCCTCCGGGCCGTTGACCGCCGCGATGCCCACCCGTACGGACACGTCGTCGGCGGATTCCTGCGCCACCGCGAGCACGTCGGTGACCTCGGCGGCCGGTGCGCGCACCGCGTACATCGCTCCGCCCGCGGCGTGCCGGTGGAGCGTCTCGCCCCGGGCGAGGATCACCTCGACGGCCTGCGCGCGGCTCAACGCGCCGCAGGCGAGCGCGGCCGACACCTCTCCCACGCTGTGCCCGCAGACCGCCTCCGGCTTCAGCCCCCAGCCGGTCAGCCGCCGGGTCACGGCGGCCTGCAGCGCCGCGAGGGCGAGCTGCGCGAATCGGGTGTCGCGCAGGGCCTCCTCGCAGTCCGCACCGGCGAGGGTCTTGAGCAGTGGCGGCCCGCCCGCGCCGGTGACCGCCTCGTCCCACGCGGCGAGTTCCTCGCGGACGAGAGGGTCCTTCTCGGCGAGGGCCACGCCCATCCCGGCCCACTGCCCGACCTGCCCGGAGTAGATGAAGGCCAGCCGCTGCGGGGCCGCGGGCGCGGCGGCGGATGCCGGTCGGGACGCCGGTCCGCCGCGGCCCGCCGCCGCCCGGCGCACCGCGTCGGCGAGCAGGTCCGGCGCTCCCGCCGTGACGGCCGCCCGCCACGGATGCTGCTGCCGCCGCCGCGCCGTGGCGGGCACCGCGTCGCGTACGTCCGGCGCTGCCAGTCCGTCCAGGTGGTCGGCGAACCGCCGCAGGCTCGCGGTCAGCGCGGCGGACGAGCGGGCCGAGACCGGCAGCAGCACGGGCTCGTGGGCGGAGCGGCCGGCGCGCGTACGACGGGGACGGGCGCGCGCCGCCTCGACCGCGTCGGGGTGGACGACGACGAGGTGGGCGTTGGTGCCGCCGAAGCCGAACGAACTCACCGCCGCGCACCGCTTCTCCGGCGGCTCCCAGCCCTCGCGCCGCCGGGGGATCGCGAAGCGCTCCCCGTCGAGGTCGATGAGGGGGCTGACCTGCCGGAGGTTGATCTGGGGCGGCAGCTCGCCGTGCCGCAGCGCGCCGAGGGTCTTGATCAGGGAGGCGATGCCCGCCGCGGACTCCAGGTGCCCGAGGTTGGCCTTGACCGAGCCCAGCCAACAGGCCGGATCCTGCTCGCCGCGCCCGCCGTAGACCGCGCGGACGGCCTCGTACTCGATCGGGTCTCCCAGCGGGGTGCCCGTTCCGTGCATCTCGACCATACGGATGTCACCGGCCGCGAGCCCCGAGGCGTCCAGCACCCGCCGGAGCAGGAGTTCCTGCGCCACGGGTGAGGGGGCGGTCAGGCCGTTGGTGCGGCCGTCCTGGTTGGTGGCGTCGGCCAGGATCACGCCCTCGATCAGGTCGCCGTCCTCCAGCGCGTCCGAGAGCCGGCGCAGGGCCACCATCCCGGCGCCCTCGCCGCGCACCATGCCGTCCGCGTCCTCGGCCAGGGCCTTCGTACGGCCGTCGGGTGCCAGCGGCAGCGCACGCCCCGTCATGGTGGTGGACAGGGGCGAGAGGATCAGGTTGACGCCCCCGGCGAGCGCGCGGTCGCAGGCACCGGAGCGCAGGGCCTGGCAGGCGAGGTGGACCGCGACGAGCGAGGACGAGCAGGCCGTGTCCACCGCCAGGCTCGGGCCGCGCAGCCCGAGCTGGTAGCTGATCCGGTTCGCCAGCAGGCTGCGCGCGCCGCTGCCGGTGGAGAGCCTGCTGCCGATCTCCTGCCGGGCCGCGAGGGACGCGAGCATGTAGTCCTGGTGGCCGACGCCGACGAAGACGCCCGTGGCGGACTCCTCCAGCTCCGAGGCGGGCCATCCCGCGCGTTCGGTGGCCTCCCACGCGATCTCCAGCAGAAGCCGCTGCTGAGGGTCCATCATCTCGGCCTCGGCGTCGCCGATGCCGAAGAAGGCGGCGTCGAACCTGTCGACGTCGTCCACCTGCCCGGCGTGCTGGGTCAGCCGGGCGAAGCCCGGGTCGTCCAGGGTGCCGAAATCGATGTCCGCCCAGCGTTCCCGGCGCAGTTCCCGCACCGCGTCGCGCCCTTCGAGCAGCAGGTCCCAGTACTCCTCCGGGCTGCTCACGCCGCCGGGCAGGCGGCAGGCGGAGGCGACGACGGCGATGGGCTCGTCCGTCCGCCCCGGCCCCCGTCCCCGCTCCCCGGAGTCCGCTTCGAGGTCGGCGATACGCGCGCGCAGCGACCGGATCGTCTCGGCCGCTCGCAACAGCGTCCGGTCAGTGGTGTTGTCCATGGTTCCCCCCGGGTGGCGAGCCGTCGAGTTCGGCGAGCAGTTGCTGGAGGGCGGAGCCTTCCGCCCGCGAGGGCCCGTCCGGCCCCTCCGCGCTCGCCTCGGGCGACGCGCCCTGGCCGGACGAGGGCGACGGGTCCGCGGCCGGTCCGAGACGCCGCAGCAGTGCGGAGGCCAGAGCGCGGATCGTGGGGTGCGCCCAGACCAAGGTGGCCGACATCCGCAGCCCGAGCTCCTTCTCCAGACGGTTGCGCAGCTCGACCCCCATCAGGGAATCCAGCCCCATGTCGACGAACGGCACCTCGTCCGGCTCGGCCGCCGTGTGCAGCCGGTTCGGCAGCACGTCCTCCAGCGCGGCACGCAGCCACGCGCTGAGCTCCCGGTACCGCTCGCCCTCCGAGGCCGTCGAGAGCAGCCGCCGCGCCAGCGCACCGCCGGTCGCGGACCGGTCGGCAGACGCGGACTCCTCGTCCACGACGGGATGCGCGCCGCTCTCCGCGAGCCGGGTGAGAGCCAGCCGCTGCACGTGGACGAGCATGGTGCCGGTCGTGGAGACGAGCGTGATGTCCATGAGCGGATTCCCCTGGGACTCCCGCAGCCGCCCTTCGGCCACCACGGCATCGGCCGTCCCCGGATCGGCCGCCACATGGAGCGCGCCGATCCCGGAGACCGCGAACCGGTCCAGCTCCGTCGCGTCGGGCCGTCCGGCGAGCAGCGCCTCCGCCACGGCGGGCAGCGCCTCGTCGAGCACGTCGGCCAGCGTCCGGGAAGTCCCGGGGGGCCGGCTCAGCTTGCGCTCCGCCGTCGCCGGAGCGGTGGGAGGCGGCGGCGGTTGCCCGTCGACCGTGCACGAGGCGGCCCGTACCCACTGTCCGGCCCGGCCGAAGTGGAACGACACCGCGGCCGAGCGTGCGGGCCGTGACCCGTCGCCGCTCCGGTGCAGCACCAACTGCCGCTCCACGCCGTCCTCCGCCGGAAGCCGCCGGATCAGTTCGAGATCCCGTACGACGTTCGCGCCGTCGAGCCCCGCGCGTCGCGCGGCCCACAGCGCCGTGGCGGCCATCTCCGTGGCCGAGACGGCGGGTTCGCCCGCCACCGTGTGGCTCTTGCCCTGCTCCCGCAGGGGCAGGCCGGCGAGGAACGTGCCGGGCTGGAAGGACGCCTCCGTCAGTCGCGGGCGGGCCTCCTCCGCCCGTGCCTGGGCCTGCGCGGGAGGCTCGTAGACCCGCGTACGGAGGAAGGGGTGGACCGGCAGGTGCTCCGCCCAGCCGCGCGTCGTCTCGTCCGGTTCCGTGCCGTGCCAGAAGGCGTGCTCGAACAGCGCCGCTTCGACCTCACGCAACTGTGCGCTCTCCCTGGTGTCGCGGTGACCCGTGTGGAGCGCCACCGTGCCCTCCCCGAACGCCTCCAGGCACTCGCGCAGGGCGACCAGCAGCACCGGATGGGGGCTGATCTCCAGCAGGTGGGTCACACCGTTCCCGGCCATCGCCGAGACGGCCTCGCGGACGCGGACCGGGTGCGTGAGGTTGTCCTGCCAGTACCGCGAGTCCAGCTCGTCGTCGTACGGACGGCCGTGGACGGAGGAGTAGAACGCGGGGCCCTGTCGGCGCTTCCCGGCCTCCAGGTGGCCGAGCAGCCGGCCCAGTTCTTCGGCGGGAGCCTCCATCAGCGGTCCGTGCGACGGGTAGTCCACCTTCACCCGGCGGGCCTCGCGGCCCAGCCGCTCGAACTCCGCGAGCACCGAGGAGAGCGCCTCGCTCGACCCGGAAACGACGCAGGAGCGGGGGCTGTTGTCGGCCGCGACGGTGACAGAGGTGCCCAGGCCGCGCAGGATCTCCGCGGTCTCGTCCGCGCTCGCCTCGACCACGGCCATGCCGCCCGTGCCGCGCGCCGCCTCGACGGCGTCGTTGCGCGCCCGCAGCACCCGGCACGCCGTCTCCAGACCGAGCCTCCCGGCCACGACCGCCGCGCTCAGCTCGCCCATGCTGTGCCCGACGACGGCGTCCGGCTCGATACCCAGGTCGGCGAGCTGCGCGGTGAGGGCCAGTTGGACCGTGAAGATCAAGGGCTGGGCCACGCGGATGTCGTCGAGCTCCACGGGCGCGGCCTGCTCCAGTGCCGCGAGCGGGCTCCAGCCCAGCATCGGCGCCAGCACGGCGTCGGCCTCGCGCACCCGGGCGGCGAACGCGGGGCAGCTCCGCAGCAGTTCACGGCCCATCCCCTCCCACTGGGAACCGTGGCCGGAGTACACGAAGCCCAGCGAGCCCGCGCCGCGGCTCGCGCGAGTGGGGCGGCGGCGCCCCTCCGCGATCTCCTCCAGCCGGCGCAGCAACTCCTCCTTGTCGTGGGCGACCACGCCGGTACGCCATTCGAAGAGCGTGCGGTGCGTGACGGCCGCCCGTGCGAGCTGCCGCACCTCGTCCCAGGACTCCAGCACCCGTACCTTCTCGGCCCAGGCACGCGCGTACGCGGCGAGCGACTCGGGGGCGCGGGCGGACAGCGGGAGCAGGACGGGCAGGGAGCCCGCCCGCGCGCCGCTCCGGACACGGGGGGTCCGTCGCGGCGCACGGGCGAGCACGACGGAGGCGTTGGTGCCTCCGAATCCGAAGGAACTCACGGCCGCCGCCGATATCTCCTTCGGAAGTTCCGTTCGCGTCGCCGACATCCGCAGGCCGGAACCCTCCAGGTCGATACGGGGGTTGACCTCGCGGAGATGCGGGTTGCCGGGGACGACACCGTGCCGCAGCACCAGGGCCGTCTTGATGAGCCCGAGGACTCCGGCGGCGGCTTCGAGGTGCCCGATGTTCGCCTTGACCGAGCCCACCGGAAGGGGCGGACGCTCCTCGCCCAGGACCCGGTTCAGCGCCGCGGACAGGGCGCGCGCCTCGATGGGGTCGCCGAGCGGCGTCCCGGTGCCGTGCAGCTCGACGTACCCCAGCTCCTCGCCCGACGCGACGCCCGCGCGGCGCAGCGAGTCGACGATCAGCTCGGTCTGGGAACGACCGCTCGGCGCGGTCAGCCCGTTCGTACGGCCGTCCTGGTTGACGCCCGACCCCCTGATCACCGCGTGGACGCGGTCCCCGGCGGCCACGGCGTCCTCCAGACGGCGCAGGACCACCGCCCCACCGCCCTCGGCACGTACGTAGCCCTGGCCGGAGGCGTCGAAGGTGCGGCAGCGTCCGTCCGCCGCGAGTGCCGTCAGACCGGCCGCGCCGAGTTGGGGGACGGGGGAGAGGAGCGCGTTGACACCACCGGCGATGGCCATGTCGCACTCGCCCGACCGGAGGCTGCGCGCCGCGAGGTGCACCGCCACGAGGGACGACGAACAGGCGGTGTCGACGGTCAGCGAGGGCCCGCGCAGGTCCCACAGGTACGACAGGCGGTTCGCGGTGATGGCGTGCGAGAGGCCGGGGTTGGTGTACGGGCCCTGTGCGGCGCGCGGGTCCGCCCCGCCCAGCAGCATCGCGTGGTCGTGGGTGGCCTGGCCGAAGAAGACCCCGGTCCGGCTGCCGAGGAGGTCGGCCTGGGTGATCCCGGCGTACTCCAGCGCGCGCCACGACACCTCCAGCGCCAGGGCCTGCTGCGGGTCCATCACGGCCGCCTCGGTCTGCGAGATGCCGAAGAAGTGCGGGTCCCAGCTCGCGAGGTCCTCCAGGAACCCGCCCCACTCGGCCCCGGCCGACGCGGGGCCGTCCGCGCCCGCCGAACCCTCCGACGTGACCGCGCCGTGCAGCACTTCCCTGCTCTCCGGGACCCGGGAGATCTCGTCGCGGAGCCCGTCGAGCAGCTCCCACAGGGCCTCGGGGCCGTCCGCGCCGGGCACCCGGCAGCCGAGACCCACGACGGCGATCGCGCTGTTCTCCGTGTCAGCCACGAGCGGGCTCCGGCGTTCCGACGGTCTCCGCGAGGAAGGCGGCGAGGCTGTCGACGGTGGGGTGGTCGAAGAGCCACTCCGTCGGGATCTCCACGCCCAGCTCCGCCGAGGCCGTACCGGCGAGGGTGACGAGGGCGGCGGAGTCGAGCCCGAGGTCCGCGAAGGTCGCCGCGCGGTCCACGTGCTGGTGCGCGGCGAGGCCCAGTTCGGCGGCGACCGAGGCCGCCAGCACGGACGCGATGCCGCGCTGGTCGAGGACGGGTTCAGAGGTCACGGCTGTTCTCCCTTGCTCGACTCTCCCCGCCGCCACGCGGCCACGAGGCGGAACGCTCCGGAACTCCAGCGCCGCGCGGCCTCGGCCCGGCGGAGCTTTCCGCTGGTGGTGCGCGGCACCGCGCCGGCCGGGAGCAGGGCCGTCGCGGCGGGCGCGATGCCGTGCTCCTCCAGCACCGCGCCGCGGATCGCCGCCAGCACCGCCGCGTGGTCCGCGCCGTCGCCGTACTCCAGCAGCTCGGCCACGACGACCACCTGCTCGTCCTGGTCCGGTTCGTCGCGTACGCCGAAGGCGGCCGCGCGGGCGACGAGCGGATGGCATTCCTCCGCGGTGGCCTCCAGGTCCTGGGGGTGGTGGTTGGTGCCGCGGTGGATGATGACGTCCTTGATGCGGCCCACGACGCAGAGCTGGCCCTCGTGCCACACCCCGAGGTCTCCCGTACGGAGGAAGCGCCGCTCCTCTCCATCGGCCCCGGCATCGGCCCCGGCCCCGCTCACCGTCGCGTGGAAGGTCTCCCGGGTGGCCTCCTCGCGCCCCCAGTAGCCGCCCGCCACGCTGGGCCCGCTGATCCAGATCTCGCCGACCGTTCCCGGCGGGCAGCGCCGGGACGTCGCCGGATCGACCACCGCGACGTCCATGTCCGGGGCGAGGGCCGCGCCGCAGCCCACCCGTTCCGTACGCGTCGCCGGGGGCGCCTGGCGGTCGAGGCAGGTGACGACGAGCGTCGCCTCGGCCAGGCCGTAGACGGGCATCAGCGCGTGCGGGTGGAAGCCGTAGGGCGCGTAGGCCTCGCAGAACGCCTCGACCGTCCCGCGCCGTACGGGTTCCGCGCCGTTGAGGGCGTGCCGGAGCCCGGAGAGGTCCAGGCCCGTACGGTGTTCCTCGGGCACCTTGCGTACGGCGGTGGCGTAGCCGAAGTCGGGCGCGATGGTGAACGTGGACCCGGTGGCGCTCAACGTCCGCAGCCAGCTCAGCGGGTCGCGCAGGAAGCCCGTGGGGGTGGTCATGTGCAGGCTCATCCCGGCGGTGAGCGGGTGGCACACCATGCCGATCAGGCCCATGTCGTGGAAGAGGGGCAGCCAACCGGCCGCCGACTGGCCCGGGCCGGTGCCGAGGTTCCGCCGGATGTGCGCGATGTTGTGGGCGAGGTTGGCGTGGGACACCATGGCGCCCTTGGGGCTCGACGTGGAGCCGGACGTGTACTGCAGCAGCGCGAGCCGCTCGGGCCGCGCCCGGAGGGAGCCGCCGCCGGTGCCCCGTTCCTCGACGGGTATGTCCTCGGGTGCGGCGATCAGCGGGGCGGGGGAGACACCGGCGCTCACCTCGCCGATGCGCCCGTGCAGCGCGCGGGGGGCGAGCACGGCCGAGGGCTCGCAGTCGCGCAGGATCTGCTCCAGCCTGCGGTCCCACGCCTTGCCCGCGCGCATGGTCGACATCGTCGGCGGGTGGAAGGTGACGCCCACCGCGTCGGCGAGCAGGCACCCGAAGAAGGAGGCCACGTAGTCCACGCCGTTGGGCAGCGCGATCAGGACGAAGGGCTGGGCGTGCTCCCCGGCCGGGAGTTCGCGCAGCACGGCACTGATGCCAGCGGCCTGGGCGTACAGCTCGGCGTAGGTGCGGCGGTCGTGCGCCCCGTCCGGGCGGGCGTAGGACAGCGCGAGGGTGTCGGGCTGGTTGTCGGCGTGCGCGGTGAGCGCGTGGGCGAGGGTGCTGTGCCGCGCCGCGGCCCGCAGCGTCGTGGAGGGCATCACGCCACCTCTCGCGGCCCCAGGGCGCCGATCAGCCCGTCGACCTCGATCTCGGTGAGCCAGGAGTCGACGGCGGCGATGGAGTCGCGCAGGGAAGTGGGGCGGAAGCCGAGTTCCCGCTGGGCCCGGCTGGTGTCGTAGAACAGTCTGCTGACGGACAGTTGGGCGTTCTCGGGGACCAGGAACGGCGACTTCATGGGGTCCTTGCGGAACGCCGCCACGGCCGCGCCGACCCGCCCGGCCGCGCGTACGACGCTGTCGGGCACGGCCCGCCTGGGCGGCGGGCAGCCGACGACCTCCGCGACCTGCTGGAACAGCTCACGGAAGGTGAGGTTCATGGAGGAGACGATGTAACGCCGCCCGGGCACGCCGTTCTTCATGGCGGCGCGCATCCCGAAGTTCATGTCCTCGACGGAGGTGAAGGCGGCGCCTCCCCGCGGGTAGGCGGACAGCTTCCCCTGGCGCGCGCTCTCGATGAGCATGGCCCAGCCGTAACGGCGGTCGCTGTACGGCGCGATGCAGGCGCTGAGGTTGACGATGACCACCTCGGGCCCACCGGCCCGGGAACCGCGCAGCAACTCCCGTTCCCCGGCCCGTTTGGTGATCATGTAGCTGTTGACGCAGCTCGAACGGGCGATGTCGAAGTGCTCGTCGGCCGTCTCGCCCACCGGGGGGTAACCGATGGCGGAGATGGAGGAGGCGTGGGCGATCCGGCGCACCCCGGCCGTCGTCGCTGCCTTGATCAGGTTGGCGCAACCGGCCACGTTGACCTGCTCCATCAGCGGGTGGAGCTTGTTGAGCGTGACCGCGCAGCCGGCGAAGTGGTAGATCTCGTCGATGCCTTCGAGGGCGGTCTCCAGCGAGGCCAGGTCGGTCACGTCGCCTCGGCGCACCTCGCACCGGTGGAGGTGGTTCTCCAGTCCGCCGGGCCCCTCGCCGGGGCGGAGGAGGCAGACCACGTCGGCGCCGTCCTCGATGAGATGGCGGGCGAACGCCGAGCCCAGGCTCCCGGACGCTCCGGTGATCATCACGCGGGTCACAGCGCGAGGTCCTTCCCGTACACGGCATAGGTGCGCGCCGGACCGGTCTTCGTGTGCGCGAGGTAGGAGCGGCTCTGCCAGTTGTGCTCGTGGATCCAGGTCGTGTGCATGTCCCGGTACGGGCCCACGCGGCCGAGGACGACCTTCGCGACCTCGCCGACCAGGACGCGTCCGACGCCCTGTCCGTCGAACTCGGGGCGCACGCCGATCATCAGCACGACGGTTCCGCGGATGTTCGCCTTGAGGTCCTCGTAGCGCGCGGCGAACTCGTCCGTGACGGTGCCGCCCGCCTCCTTGAGCAGCTCGTTGCCGTCGGCCGCGAGCACGCTGAAGGCGATGGGACGGCCGTCGCGCTCCACGAAGCGGGTCAGCCGGGGGTCCATGAGGTCGCGCAGCTCACCGAGCTGGAACCGGAGGACCGGTTTGCTGATCGGCACCATGTCGTGGTTGTCGGCGAAGGACGCCGCGAGGAGTTCCTGGATGAGGTCGACCTCGCTGTCCCAGCGCTCGGGGTCCAGGTCGCGGACGGTGAGCCCGAGCCTGTCCCGCACCTCGTCCCCGCGCCGGACGAGGGGTTCCATCAGCGCGGCGTCGCGCTCGCCGAACCAACTGAAGGTGTTCGTGCGGAAGTCGACGCCGTACCCGGCCTGCTCCAGGAGGTCCTTGTAGTAGGGCGGGTTGTGGGGCTGGAAGACGGCGGGCTCGCTCCCGCGGTCCGCGACGAGCAGGCCGAACTCCTGGGTCGCGCAGTACGAGTAGGGGCCGGCGATCCGTTCCATCCCCCGCTCGGCGGCCCACTCCTCGGCGGTACGCAGCAGTGCCGAGGCCACCGCCGGGTCGTCGACGCACTCGAACCAGCCGAAGAACCCCGTCTTGCCGAAGCGCTCCACGTAGGCGGGGTCGATGCTCGCGGAGACCCGGCCCACGGTGCTGCCGTCGGCGTCGAGCGCGAGGAAGTGTTCGATCTCCGCCTCGGCGAAGTACGGGTTGACCTCCGCGTCGATGAAGCGGCGGACGTCCGAGGAGAGCGGGGGCACCCATCGGTCGTCGCCGAGCCGGCGGTAGAGGCGTGGGGCGAATTCGATGAATTCATTGAGCATGACTTCGCCGCGAACAGGAGCCACTGACGGCACGGAATTTCCTTCCTCTCGCCGTATGGGGCAGGCTTTATGAACTGGGTTCGGATTGAACAGCCTGCACGGACCGAAAGGCAACGGGGATTCGCGTGAAGAGTTGAGATCTCCCCTCGATAGGGCTCTGACCTGCACTGATGGTCAGGGTTATGGGATCCGTTTTCACCTGTGGAGAGTTAATGACAACCGTTCCCGTGTTCGCCAGGGAATTTTCTTCGACTGTGGAAAATGCGGATCGGCCGTGTTACTTTCATTCGCCGAAGGAAGGGGGTGCGTCAGAAGTGAATGCGAGTGCAGTGCTCTGCGGACTGGGTATCTTCCTGCCGTCGAAGGTGGTCACCAATCAGGATCTGTCCCTGTTCATGGAGACCACGGACGAATGGATAAGCACGCGTACGGGCATCCGGGAACGGCGCGTGGTCGAACGGGGAACATCGACCGGTGACCTCGCGGTGGAGGCGGGAGCGCGCGCGCTCAAGTCGGCCGGTGGCGAACCGGCCGACCTCGTCATCCTCGCGACCACGACACCGGACCACCCCTGTCCCGCGACGGCACCCGCGGTGGCCCACCGGCTCGGCCTCCTGGAGGCTCCGGCGTGGGACCTCTCGGCCGTGTGCAGCGGCTTCCTCTACGGGCTGTCCACCGCCGCCGCGTTCATCGCCGCGGGCACCGCGAGGCGCGTGCTCCTCATCGGCGCCGACACGTTCTCCACGATCATGGCGCCCGCCGACCGCGCCACGCGCCCGATCTTCGGGGACGGCGCGGGAGCCGTCGTGCTGCGCGCGGGCACCGCGGGCGAACCCGGCGCGCTGGGGCCCACGCTGCTGGGGAGCGACGGTTCCCTGCGCGAGCTGATCACCGTCGAGGCCGGCGGATCGAGGGAGCCGCTCGGCCCCGGGGACCCGGACCGGCCCGGCCGGTACTTCACCATGCGGGGGAAGTCCGTCTTCCGCCGCGCCGTCGCCCGTATGACCGAGGCGGCGGCCGAGGTCCGCGCACGGGCGGGCTGGGCCCCCGAGGACGTCGACTGCCTCATCGCGCACCAGGCCAACCGGCGCATCCTCGAAGCCGTCGCCGAACGGCTCGCGCTCCCCATGGAGCGCTGCGCCCTCAACCTCGACCGCGTCGGCAACACCGCCGCGGCCTCCGTCCCGCTCGCCATGGCCGACGCCGCGGCGAGCGGACAGCTCGAACCCGGCCACCGGGTCCTGACGACCGCCTACGGAGGCGGGGTCACCTGGGGCGCCGCGGCGCTCACCTGGCCGTCCATCACTCCAGAGCTGACCTGACCCGGTGTCACGGCGCCAGGCCAACTCTCCACTGTCGAAGGGAACATCATGACCTCCTCTGTGGGTATCTCCGCTCAGCAGCTCCAGGACCGGCTCCGCGACGAGCTGTCCGCACGCTTCGGCGTCGACGGCTCCGAGGTCACCGCGGACACCACGTTCGAAGCGCTCGGCCTCGACTCCCTCGCCCTGGTCGAGCTCTCCGACGTCCTCCAGGGCGCCCTGGGGGTGTCCATCGCCGACGACGACTTCACCGGCGAGCAGCGGATCGCGGACGTCGTCGCGCTGCTCCAGGAGAAGCTGATCGAGAACGCCGCCGCGACGGACCAGGCGTGAGCGCCGTACGCGCCGCCCCGGCGGAAGCCCGCGGCGGCGGGCGGCGGTCCGCGCCGTTCCACGCCGCCGTCACGGGAATCGGCATGATCACCGCGGCGGGTCCGGACACCGGCCGGACGTGGCAGGCGGTGGTCGCGGGCCGTCCCACGACGGCGGTGATCCCCGAACTGACCGGTATGCCGGTCCAGCTCGCCTGCCGGGCGGACTTCGACGGGGACGCCGCGCTCGGGCGGCGCACCGCCTGGCGGCTGGACCGGTGCACACAGATGGCGCTCGCGGCCGGCCGGGAGGCGGTCGCCGACGCCGGGCTGGCCCCGGAAGAGTGGGAGCCGGCCCGCGTGGGCACTGTCCTCGGCTCGGCCCTGGGCGGGATCGGCACCTGGCAGCGCGAGTACGACCGCCTGCGGGAGCTGGGCCCGGAGCGGATCTCGCCGCTGACCATCCCGATGTCGCTGCCCAACCTCGTCGCGGGGCAACTGGCCACGGACCTGCGGGCCTGCGGGCCGAGCCTGGTGACCAGCACCGCCTGCGCGTCGGGCACCACGGCCCTCGGGATGGCCCGGGACCTGCTGCGCAACGGCAGTTGCGACGTCGTGATCACGGGCGGGGCCGAGTCCAGCCTCGTCGACTCCGTCGTCGCCGCCTTCGCCCGCGCGGGCGCCCTCTCCCGGAACACCGAGGAGCCCGACAGGGCCTCGCGCCCGTTCGACGTGGACAGGGACGGCTTCGTCATCGCCGAGGCCGCCGCGATCCTCGTCCTGGAACACCCCGAGCACGCCCGCGCGCGGGGCGCCCGCCCGTACGCCTACGTCAGCGGCTACGGTGCCTCCGCCGACGCCGGTCACGAGACCCGCCCCGACCCGGAGGGGGCGGGCGCCCAGCGGGCCGTCGAGGCCGCGATGGCGGACGCCGACCTGGGCGCGGCCGACATCGACCACGTGAACGCGCACGGCACTTCGACCCCGCTGAACGACCTCGTCGAGGGGCGCATGGTGCGGCGCGTCATCGGCCCCCACCCGTTGGTCACCGCGGCGAAGGGAGTCACGGGCCACTCCCTCGGAGCGGCGGGCGCGGTCGAGGCCGCGCTCACCGCGCTCACGCTCAAGAACCAGGTGGTGCCGCCCACCGCCGGGCTGCGGGAAACCGACCCGGAGGTCGACCTGGACGTCGTGGGCGGCACCTCGCGCCCCGCGACGCTGGACGCCGCGCTGAGCAACTCGTTCGGGTTCGGCGGGCAGAACGCGGCCCTCGTCCTGACGAGGGCCTAGGAGAGGGAGAGCATGGAGACAGCGCCGCTGGCGGCCGACGACCCCAACGTCCAGCTCGTCATCGATGTTCTGCCCGCGCTCCTGGCCATCCTGGTCGTGTCCGCCCTGTGCGGGAGACTCTTCGAGAAGTGGGGACAGCCCCGGGTTCTGGGCGAGATGGTCGCGGGCATCCTTCTCGGCCCCACACTCCTCGGCAGGATCGCCCCGGACGTCCAGGAGTCGCTGTTCAGCCAGGACGTGAAACCGGTCCTGTACGTGCTGAGCACCATCGGGCTCACCCTGTTCATGTTCCTGGTCGGCCTGGGGCTGGACCATCACGCGGCGCCCGAGGGCTTCAAGGGCACTGCGGGGGCCCTGGCCGTCTCCAGCATCCTGCCCGCCATCCTGGCCGGCGGCTGTGTGGGGCTCGTCTTCTACGACAGTCTGTCGCGCGCGGACGTGAGCCCGACGATGTTCGCCCTCTTCGTCGGCGGCGCCCTCTCGGTGACGGCCTTCCCGATGCTGGCCCGCATCATCTACGACAGCGGCCTGGAGCGCAGTCCCCTGGGGGTCCTCGCGCTGCTCACCGCTGCGGTCGACGACGCCTTCGCCTGGTGCCTGCTCGCATTCCTGGTGGCGTTCCACCAGGGCGGCGGTCTGGGGGAGAGCGTACGGACCATTCTGCTGGCCGCGCTGTTCGCCCTCGCCGTCATGACTCTGGGGAGGCGCGGCCTTTCCCGGATCGGCGACCGGGTGGAGCGGACCGGGGAACTGGTGGGCGGTCAGTTCTGCTTCATCGTCGTGCTGGTGCTCGGAGCGGGATTCTTCACCGAGGAGATCGGCGTCTACGCGGTGTTCGGCGGCTTCATGGTCGGCATGGCGATGCCCCGGAGCGAGATTCTCCAGAACGCGCTGCGAGACAGACTCCGGGACACCGTCCAGATCCTTCTGGTCCCCATATTCTTCGCATTCTCCGGACTCAACACGCAGATCTCCGGTTTCACGGACGCGGCCACGCTCGTTCCTCTCGTCGCGCTGATCGTCACCGCGTTCATCGGCAAGTACGTGGGATGTGTCGGCGTAATGAAGGCCCGCGGGTTCAGTTGGCGAGAGGGGTCCGCCATGGGGTCCCTCATGAACGCCCGAGGGCTCATGATTCTTGTTTTCATCAACGTCGGGCTCGCCCAAGGGATCATCGGTCAGCGGGCGTTCTCCCTTTTGGTGCTGGTCGCGCTCGTGACGACGGCCAGTGCGTTGCCGCTGTGCAAGCTGTCGCTCGGCGGCACCTGGCCGACGCAGAACGAGGATGGCCAAAACCGAGCAGTAACGGCTAGCGTGTCTGCCGGAACAGATTCGGGGGTGACTGAGCGATCGGCTTCGGGCTGAATCGTCATTCCACCGCTCAGTGTTGTTCAACGGGGAGAACTGCTCATGGCGCATGCTGGATTCCGTCGTCGACTGAAATCTCTTGTGGCCCTCCTGTTGCCGTTCCTGGTGTGCGGGCACGCCTTGCTCGGACATTCGGCCGCCGCGGCGGAAATCCAGAATCCCACCTTCTCCGACGTCCGCACGCAGGAAGACATTCCTCTCGCGTCCGGCCGGGGCCATCCCGCGCCGCCACGGGACATCTGCGATCAGGGAAGTGAAGCGGCCGTCCAGTCGCTCCGGAGCGTTCATGAGTCGATTCCGGACAGTACGCGGAGCTTAGCGGACCTGTGTCCCGCCGGACTGAAACCGGAGCGTGGCCCACCGGCGCCGATACCCCTGCGCGCAGAACACCTCCCGCCCCAGGACACCTTGATCCGGTCGAGTCTCCAAATGTGGCTGATCTGACATCCGCGAGCTCGGAAGCGCGTCAACCGAACTCCCGTCATGTCAGAGGAAGTGTTATGCCCGTTTCACGTTCACTCAGTCACAAAGCGCAGCACGGCCAGTCGTACGGGCGGCGGAAAGCGGACAAGGTCCTGCCGAAGGTCCTGTTCATCTCCTGCACGGAGGCACGCCTCGCTCCGCAGCGATTCGTGTCGGACCCCGGCCAGCTCTTCGAGATCAGGAACATCGGCAACATCGTTCCACCGCACAACCCGCGCATCATCTCGGGCGACATCGCCACGATCGAGTACGGACTCGCCCTGTCCAACCTCAAGGACGTGGTGATCTCGGGGCATTCCGGCTGCGGCGCCGTGGCGGCCCTGCTGGGGCAGGAGACGGTCTCCGCCTCCGTACGCCGGTGGCTCGTCGTGGGCAACTCCCGCACCGTGAGCCGGGAGGCCGTCGGCCTGCAAGCCGGAGCTTCCGTCGACTCGGCGGCCCGTGACCGCGCGGCCCGCGCCCACCTGCTGGCGCAACTCGCGCACCTGGCCGGCTACCCCGGCCTGGAGGCCGGCCGCAGCAACGGCGGACTGCGCCTCCGCGCCCTGTTCGACACGGAGGCCGGAACCACCGAGGTCTACTCCCCCCGAGAGGACCGGTTCGTGCCGCTGGGGCGTCATTCGACCGCCGCGGCCCGGTAGCCCCCGCCTTCCCCCACCAACTGACACGTATTTCTTCAGGCATTGACGCCTGCCCTCGACGCGCTCGAAATCAATGCGCCCAAAAACACCGGTAATTCAACGAAAGGACATCCACGTGAGCCGCGCCAGCGGTCCCGGGCTGACCAATCTCACCAAGTACGAGATGCTCGCGCTCGACGGGGAGATAAACGTCAGCGACGGCCATCCCCGGCAAGGACTTTCCCCGACCCAGCAGCGCATCACCCGGCGCATGCCCGAGATATTCTCCGCCGCCGCGGAGAAACCCTTCGCCGAAGTGGAGCGGAGAGCGCAGCGCGCGTTCCTCGACTCCCTCGGCCAGAAGAGCGCGCCCGTCGAGGAAGGCCGCGTGCACTCCGCCTACGCCTCGTCCGTCGCGATGGACGTCGTCGCCCGCTCCCTGCGCCCCCACGTCCGTACGATCGGGCTGATCCACCCCACGTTCGACAACATCCCGGACCTCCTGCTGGGCTGGGGCCACCACCTCGTCCCGCTCGAAGAGGACGCGCTCGTCGACGGCGAGGTCCCAGGGCTGGACCTCCTCGACGCGGTCTTCCTCACCGTCCCGAACAACCCGACCGGGACAACCATCGGCCCCGACGCGCTGCGCCGGATCGCCCTCCAGTGCGCGGGCCAGGGCAAACCCCTGATCCTCGACACCTGCTTCCGCGGCTTCATCCCCGGCGAACGGCCGGACACCTGCGCGCTGCTCGACGGCACCGGCGTCGAGTGGATCATGATCGAGGACACCGGGAAACTGTGGCCCCTGCTGGAGCTCAAGCTCGGCTTCATCTCCCACTCACGGCAGTGCTCGTTCGACATCGCCGAGAAGCTCTCCGACGTGCTGCTCAGCGTCAGCCCCTTCGTCCTCTCGCTGCTCGCCGAGTTCGCCGCCGACGCCCGCGACGGCGGCTACGAGCGGATCCACGCCCTCATCCGCCGCAACCGCCAGGTGCTCGCCGACTCCCTCGACGGCACCGGCGCCTCGCTGCCCCCGGGCTCCGCCGACGTCAGCGTCGCACTGGTGGAACTCCCCGACCACCTCTCGTCGCGGAAGGCATGGAGCGACCTGCGGCGGCTCGGGCTCCACGCCCTGCCGTGCGAATCCTTCTTCTGGGCCGACAAGAAGCAGGGAGAGCGGTTCATCCGCGTCGCCCTCAGCAGGGACACCCCGCTGATCGAGAAGGCCGGATCGCTGCTCCGGGACTACCTCGTCTCCCAGCGGCCCTGAGACGCCCGCCTCCGCCGCTCCCTTCGCCGCTCCCTCCACCCGACGACCTCACCGCCCCGTACCCATCGAAACAGGGAGACCTCATGTCCTCCGGGCCCGCCGAGACGTATCCGCTGTCGTCCGCCCAGGCCGAGATCTGGATCGCGCACCAGATCTCGGAGGATGCCTCGGCCTACAACCTGGCGGACTGCGTCGAGTTCCACGGCGCACTCGACCCCGGCCTCCTCCAGGACTCCCTCTCGCAGGCGGCACGGGAGACCCAGGCCTTCCACGCCCGCTTCGAGTCCCGGGACGGACAGCCCGTACAACTCCTTCCCGCCGCCCCCCGGTGGACGGTCACGGCGGTCGACCTCACCGGCGAACCCGACCCGGAGGCCGTCGCGTACGCGTGGATGCGGCAGGACGCCCGGACCCCGGTCGACCTGCCACACGACCCGGTCTTCGCGGACCGGCTCTTCACGCTGGCGCCCGACCGCCACCTCTACTACCGCCGGGTGCACCACCTCGTCGCCGACGGGCACAGCGGAGCGCTGATGCTGCAACGCGCCGCCCACCTCTACACCCGGCTCGCCGAGCAGCTCCCGCCGGACCCGCCCCTCGCCCCCGCGAGCGACCTGCTCAGGGACGACGCGGCCTACCGGACCTCCCACGCGTACGACCGGGACAAGGCGTTCTGGGCGGACAAGCTCCGCGACTGCCCCGAGCCGCTCTCCTTCTCCAGCGGCCGGACGACGGAGCAGACCGAACGGCTGAGGCACACCGGCGCCCTCGACCCGGCCGAGTTCCAGCGCCTGCGCGACACGGCACGCCGGCACGGCGCGAGCTGGTCCGTGCTGCTGATGGCCGCCCTCGGGCTCATGACCCACCGGCTCACCGGCGGCACCGACGTCGTCCTCGGCCTGCCCTCCAGCGCCCGTACGGCGGCGCAGCGGCGGACACCCGGGATGGTCTCGAACATGCTCCCGCTGCGCCTCGCCCTCGACCCGGACCTCACCCTGGCCCAACTGGTGAGGCAGACCTCCCAGGAGGCCCGCACCGCCCTCCGGCACCGCCTCTACCGCCACGAGCAGATGCGGCGCGACCAAGGCGTGCCGAGCGGCCGACGCCTCTGCGGGCCGCAGCTCAACCTCATGCCCTTCGCCAACCGCTTCACCTTCGCGGGAGCCACGGCGACGGTGCACAACCTCACGATCGGCTCCGTCGACGACCTGACGGTCGGCGTCTACCCCGACGACGACGGTCTGCGCGTCGACTTCGACGCCAACCCCGAGCTGTACGGGCCCGACGAGCCCGCGGCACTGCACGGCGCCTTCCTCGGGCTGCTGCGCAACCTCGCCGCCGCCGAACCGGACAGCCCGGCCGCGGCGATCGGCATGCGGAGCCCCGCGGCCCTTTCCGCCGGGCCGACCGCTCCTCCGCCGGAGATCCCGGCCCTCACCCTCCCCGATCTCTTCGAGCGTTCCGCCGCCCGCACCCCGGACGCCACCGCTCTCCGCACCGACGGCGAGGTGCTCACCTACGCGGACGTGGAGACGCGCGCGAACCGGCTCGCGCGGCTGCTGACGTCCTACGGCGCGGGCCCCGGGGAGCACGTGGCCCTGGTCCTCCCGCGCCGTCTCGACCTCGTCGTCGCGATCCTCGCCGTCCTCAAGACCGGCGCGGCGTACGTGCCGGTCGACCCCGACTACCCCGCCGCGCGCGTCGACTTCACGCTCGCCGACGCCAAGCCCCTCGCCGTCGTCAGCTCCCGGGCGACATGGGGTTCCCTGACCGGCGTCCAGGAGCCCGCATCCCCCGTGCTGCTCCTGGACGCCCCCGACATCCGGCAGAGCCTCGAACGGCAGCCGGGGGACGCGCTCCACCAGCGCGACCGCACCGCGCCGCTCCAACCCTCGCACCCCGCCTACGTGATCTACACGTCCGGTTCGACCGGCACCCCGAAGGGCGTCAGCGTCACCCACGGCAACGTCGTCTCCCTCCTCACCGCTGCCGAGGAGCGCTTCACCTTCACCGCCGACGATCGCTGGACGCTCTTCCACTCCTACGCCTTCGACTTCTCCGTGTGGGAGATCTGGGGAGCGTTCCGGCACGGCGGGTCCGTCGTCGTGGTCCCCAAGGACGTCAC
Organism: Streptomyces albiaxialis; assembly: GCF_039530985.1. Taxonomy (NCBI): domain Bacteria; kingdom Bacillati; phylum Actinomycetota; class Actinomycetes; order Kitasatosporales; family Streptomycetaceae; genus Streptomyces; species Streptomyces albiaxialis. The sequence continues at coordinate 293,537 of NZ_BAAAPE010000005.1, read as the reverse complement.
CCGGGACCCCCGGCGCTTCCTCCGGCTGCTGGCCGAGGAGCGGGTCACCGTACTGAACCAGACACCGTCCGCCTTCTACGAGCTGGCACGGGCCGAGCAGGACGATCCGGCGCCGGGCGACGCGCTGTGCCTGCGTACCGTCGTCTTCGGGGGAGAGGCGCTGGACCCCGCCCGCCTCGCCGGCTGGTTCGAGCGGCACCCGGAGGGCACGGAGAGCAGCCCGGTCCTGGTCAACATGTACGGCATCACCGAGACAACCGTCCACGTGACCCACCGCCGCCTCCGTGCCGCCGACACCCGACGGCACGACAGCGTCATCGGCACGGGCCTGCCGGGCTTCCGGCTGTACGTGCTGGACGCCGCCCTCCATCCCGTGCCCGACGGCGTGGTGGGCGAGCTGTACGTCGCCGGACCGCAGACGGCGGCCGGATACGGCGGGCGCGGCGCCCTGACGGCGGCCCGCTTCGTGGCCGACCCGTTCGCGGGCGACGGCTCCCGCATGTACCGCACCGGCGACCTCGCCAGGCGTACGGCCGACGGCGAGTTCGCGTACGCCGGGCGCGCCGACAACCAGGTCAAGGTCCGCGGCTTCCGCATCGAGCCCGGCGAGATCCAGGCCACGATCGCCCGCCACCCCGCGGTCGCCGAGGCAGCCGTCGTTGCCCGTACCTCCGACGAGGACGACACGCGGCTGGTCGCCTACCTCGTGCCCTCGGCGGACGCGGAGGACGACCCCTCCCGGCACGAGGAGATCGTCGACGGCTGGGCGACCGTCTACGACCGGCTGTACGGCGGCGAGGGCGAGGGCGGCGGGGCGGACTCGGTCGAGTTCGGCGAGGACTTCTCCGGCTGGAACAGCAGCTACGGCGAGGGCGCGCCCATCCCGTTGCCGCAGATGCGCGAGTGGCGGGCGGCCACGGTCGAACGGATCGCCCAACTCGGCGCCCGGCGCGTCCTGGAGATCGGCGTGGGATCGGGCCTGCTGCTGTCCCGGCTCGCGGCCGACCGCACCGAGTACTGGGGGACCGACCTCTCCCGCGTCGTGGTGGAACGCCTGGCCCGGCAGGTGGCCGCCGAGAGCGCGCTGCGCGGCAAGGTCTGGCTGCGCACGCAGCCCGCCGACGACCTGCGCGGACTGCCCGAGGCCCACTTCGACGCCGTCGTGCTCAACTCCGTCGTGCAGTACTTCCCCTCGGGCGACTACCTGCTGCGCGTCATCGAAGGCGCGGCGAAGCTGCTCGCGCCCGGCGGCGTGCTCTTCATCGGCGACGTACGCCACCGCGCGCTGCTCCGCACCTTCCGCACGGCCGTCCACCTGGAGCGCGGAGGCCCCGCCGCCGACCCGGCGCGGCTCGACCAGGCCATCGCCCAGGACCTGCTGAACGAGACCGAACTCTGCCTCGACCCCGCCTTCTTCGCCGCCGCCGCGCACCGCGTACCGGGCCTGGCCGAAGCCGAGGCGTACCTCAAGCACGGCACGCACCACAACGAACTCACCCGGCACCGCTACGACGTGATCCTCCGCTCGACCCCGGCGCAGTCGGGCCCACCGCCGCGGCGCCTCTCCTGGGGAAGCGACGTCACCACCCGCGACCAGCTCCGCCGCCACCTGGAACAGCACGACGGTGCCCTGCGGATCGACGGCGTGCCCAACGCCCGCCTGGCCGCCGAGCACGCCGCGACCGCGTCGCTCCGGCGGGACCCGGAGGACGTCGGGGAGGCGTGCGCGGCCCTGTCCCGGCCCACCGACGCCCTCGACCCGGACGACCTACGGGAACTCGCCGAGGAACTGGGGCTCCAGGTACGCCTCGCCTGCGCGCACCACGGCGACTCGCACACCCTCGACGCGCTCTTCACCCCGGACGACGACCCCCGCCTGCCCCTGCCCGCGCCCCAGCCCGACCGGGCCGACCCGCGCGAGCACGCCAACAGCCCGGCGCGTGCGCACCACAACACCGCCCTCGTCCCCGCCGCGCGCGCCTGGTGCGAGGAACAACTTCCCCCGCACATGCGCCCGGCCGCGTTCGTCCTGCTCGAACGACTGCCCCTGACCGCCCACGGCAAGGTCGACCAGCGAGCCCTTCCCGCGCCCGACGCCGTCCGTACGCCCGCCGGCGCCTCGCGGGCCCCCGGCACCGAGCGGGAACGGGCATTGTGCGCCCTCTTCGCCGAGACGCTGGGCGTCGAGCGGGTCGGTCCCGACGACAGCTTCTTCGACCTGGGCGGGCACTCGCTCCTCGCGACGAAGCTCGCCAGCCGGATCCGCTCCGTCCTCGGCGCCGAAGTGGAGATCCGCACGCTGTTCGAGAACCCCACCGCCGGGGTGCTGGCGCAACGGCTCGACGGCGCCCGTACGCGTCCTCGCCCGGCCCTCGTCCCGCAGGAGCGGCCCGGCACCGTGCCCGTGTCCTTCGCCCAGCGCCGCATGTGGTTCCTCCAGCGCATGGACGAGGACACCCTCGCGTACAACATGCCCGGCGTTCTGCGGCTGCGCGGGCCCCTCGACGTCGGCGCCCTGGAACGGGCCTTCGCGGACGTCGTCGAGCGGCACGAGTCGCTGCGCACGATCTACCCGGACCACGACGGCGAGCCCGGCCGTCGGCTTCTGCCGGTGCGGGAGGCCGCGCCGCGGATCGAAACCGCCCAGGTCGACGCGTTGCCCGACACGGACGACCTCCTCGGAGAGGCCCGTACCGGCTTCGACCTGACCACCCGGCCGCCACTGCGCGTCCGCCTCTACCGGGCGGACGCCCACGACCACCTGCTGCTCCTGGTCGTCCACCACATCGCCGCCGACGGATGGTCGCTCACCCCGCTCCTGCGGGACCTGGCGAGCGCGTACGAGGCACGCGGCGCGGGTGTCGCCCCCGCGTGGGAGCCGCTGCCCGTGCAGTACGCGGACTACACCCTCTGGCAGCGGGACCTGCTCGGCTCCGAGGACGACCCCGGGAGCCTGCTCAGCGAGCAGCTCGACCACTGGCGCACCCACCTGGCCGGACTGCCCGACCAGCTCGCCCTGCCCTTCGACCGGCCGCGCCCCGCCGTCGCCGACCCCCGCGGCCTGACCAGCCCTGTCAGCCTCGACGCCACTGTGCACCGGGGCGTGGCGGAGCTGGCGCGCGAGTGCGGCGTGAGCGTCTTCATGGTGCTGCAGGGGGCCGTCGCCGCCCTGCTGTCGAAGATGGGAGCCGGGGACGACATCCCGTTGGGCTCGCCGGTCGCCGGGCGCAGGGACGAGGCGCTGGAAGACCTGGTGGGCTTCTTCGTGAACACGCTGGTGCTGCGCACGGACACCTCGGGCAACCCGACGTTCCGCGAGCTGCTGCGGCGCGTACGGGAGACGAACCTCGCCGCGCACGAGCACCAGGACATCCCCTTCGAGCGGCTGGTGGAGAGCCTCAACCCGCACAGGTCGCCCTCCCGCCACCCGCTGTTCCAGGTGATGCTCGCCCTCCAGAACAACCCCGAACCCGAGCTGCGCCTGCCCGGCCTGGAGGTGGAACTCCAGCCCCTGGAACCGGGAATCGCCCGGTTCGACCTGACCTTCAGCCTCACCGAACGGCACTCCGCCGACGGCGAGCCCGCGGGCATCGACGGCCCGCTCATCTACGCCGCCGGCCTCTTCGATCCGGCCACGGCCGACACGCTGGTCCAGCGGCTGCACCAGCTCCTCGGCGCGGTCCTGACGGACCCCGACGTACCGCTGGCGGACCTGGACGTCCTCACCCCCGCCGAGCACCGCCGCCTCCGGTGCGGGCCCGTCCTTCCGCCCGTACCGGAGGACCAGGACCTCCTCTCGCTCCTCGCCGCGCAGGCGACCGCCCGCCCCGACGCGCCCGCCCTGACCGCCGAGGACGCCGTCCTGACGTACGCCGGGCTGGCCTCGCGCGCCGAGGAGCGGGCCGCCCTCCTCGCCCGCCACGGCGTGGGCCCGGACACGGTGGTCGGCATCGCCCTCCCCCGGGGAGCGGAGCAGGTGGTGACCGTGTTCGCCGTCCTCCGGTCGGGCGCGGCCTGTCTGGCGCTGGACCCGGAACACGCGGGAGCCCGCACGGACTTCATGCTCTGGGACGCCGCACCCGTCTGTGTGGTCACGACCGCCGCCACCGCGCACGTCGCGGACGGTGCCGACCCCGCGACTGCCCGCCTCGTCCTCGACGCAGAGGGGGATCCGTACGATTCCGGCGCTACGGCCACGACCCCGCCGCCCCGCCCCCGCGCGGCGGCCGGGCGGGCGGCCCTCGTGCTGTACACCTCCGGTTCGACCGGGCGGCCCAAGGGCATCGTGCTGACCCACGGCAACGTCGCCGGGCTCGTCGCCGCACTCCAGCACGAGATGCCGCTCGGCCACCGCGACGTCGTGCTCCACAAGTCGCCGCTGCACTTCGACGCGGCGGTCGAGGAGATCTTCTGGCCGCTGCTCACCGGCGCCCGACTGGCCGTCGCCCCGCCCGGAGCGGACCGCGACCCCGCGCGACTGGCCGACCTGATCCGCCGGTACGACGTCACCACCCTCGATGTCGTACCGGCCGTCCTCGACCTGCTCACCGAGGAACTGGCGCGGACCCCGGCCCCCTCCCTCACCCGAGTGATCAGCGCCGGAGACACCCTCTCCGCGAACACCGTCCACAGGCTCCACGCCACGACCCGGGCCGAGCTGGTCAACGCCTACGGGCCCGCCGAGTGCACGGTGAACGCCACGACCTGGACGGCGCCCGACCCGTACGGCGACCGGCGCCCGCCCATCGGCACCCCCACCGCCACCACCCGTGCCCACGTCCTCGACGCCTCGCTCCGGCCCGTGCCGGACGGGGTCGTGGGGGAGCTGTACCTCGCCGGGGGCGGGCTGGCCAGGGGATACGCGGGCCGCCCGGGACTGACCGCGGAACGCTTCGTCGCCGACCCCTTTGTGCCGGGCGCGCGGATGTACCGCACGGGAGACCTGGCCCGCTGGAATGCGGACGGGCAGTTGGAGTTCGCGGGCCGCGAGGACCGGCAGATCAAGCTGCGCGGCGTCCGTATCGAGCCCGCGGAGATCGAGGCGGCACTCGCGAGCCACGAGGCCGTCGACACCGCCCTGGTGGTCTCCCGCGAGGGCAGGGAGGGCCGGCGGCTCCTCGTGGCGTACGCCACGACGACGGGCGGAGAAGACCCTACGGCCGAGCAGTTGCGCTCCCATCTTCGCGCGCGGCTCCCGGAGTTCATGGTCCCCGACCTCGTGACGACCCTCGCCGAGATGCCGCTGACGGCGCACGGCAAGGTGGACGTGGCCGCCCTGCCCGCGCCGGACCTCGCCCCCCGGGAGACGGGCCGCGCGCCCGCGACCTCGACGGAACTCGTCCTGCTCACCCTCTTCACCGAGATCCTCCAGGCCCCGCGGATCGGCGTGCACGACAACTTCTTCGATCTGGGAGGTCACTCGCTGCTGGCCACGCGCCTCATCAGCCGGATCAGGACCGAGCTGGGGGTCGAGATCCCCCTCGCGACCCTCTTCGGGGCACCCGACGTCGCGGCACTCGCCCGCCGCGTGGAGCAGGCGGACACCGCCAGGCCCGCCCTCACCCCGGCCGCGCGTCGCCCGGATCCGATGCCGTTGTCGTACGCGCAGCAGCGGATGTGGTTCCTGGAGCGACTGAGCGAAGGCGGCCTGCGCTACCACCTTCCCGGTGTGCTGCGGTTGGTGGGTGCGGTGGATGCGGGTGCGTTGGCGGGGGCGTTGCGGGATGTGGTGGGGCGGCATGAGGTGTTGCGGACGGTGTTCCCGGAGGTGGGGGGTGTGCCGCGGCAGGAGGTGCTGCCGGTGGGGTCGGTCGGTGAGGTGCTGGAGGTGCGGGACCTTCCGGCCGCGGAGGTGGATGCGGCGATCGGTGAGGTGGTGGGGCGTTCGTTCGATCTGTCGTGTGAGGTGCCGTTGTGTGCGGTGCTTTTGCGGGTGGGTGAGCGGGAGTCGGTGTTGTGTGTGGTGTTGCATCACATCGCGGGGGACGGGTGGTCGTTGGGCCCGTTGCTGCGGGATGTGGGGGTGGCGTACGAGGCGCGTCGTGAGGGACGGGTGCCGGGTTGGGGTCCCTTGCCGGTGCAGTACGCGGATTACACGTTGTGGCAGCGTGAGTTGCTCGGCAGCGAGGCCGACGAGAGCAGCGTGAGCGCGCGGCAGCTCGCTTTCTGGGAACAGGAGTTGTCGGGGCTGCCGGATGAGCTGGTGTTGCCGTTCGATCGTCCGCGTCCGGGCGTGGCCTCGCACGGGGGCGCGTCGGTGGTGTACGAGCTGAGCGCGCGGCTTCACCGGGACATGGTGGGGCTGGCGCGGGAGTGCGGCGTGAGCGTCTTCATGGTGTTGCAGGGAGCGGTTGCCGCGCTGCTGTCGCGGTTGGGTGCGGGGGAGGACGTTCCGCTGGGTTCGCCGGTGGCGGGGCGTTTGGACGAGGCGCTGGACGAGTCGGTCGGCTTCTTCGTCAATACGCTGGTGCTCCGTACGGACACGTCCGGGAATCCGTCGTTCCGTGAGCTGTTGGGGCGGGTGCGGGAGCGGGATCTGGCGGCGTTCGCGCATCAGGACGTGCCGTTCGAGCGGCTGGTGGAGGTCCTCAATCCCGAGCGGAGCATGGCCCGGCATCCGTTGTTCCAGGTCATGCTCGCGCTGAACAACACCACACAACCGCTCCCCACCCTCCCCGGAATCGAGACAGCGCTTCACCCCCTGGAAACGGGCACGACGCAGTTCGACCTCGCGTTCGATCTCCGCGAGGAGTACGACGACGGCGAGCCGGCGGGCATCCCGGTCCGGCTCACCTACGCGACGGACCTCTTCGACCCCGCCACCGCCGAGAAGACGCTGCGACGCCTGAACCGCCTGCTGGAGCAGGTGGTCGACGACCCCGACCAGCCGGTCCGGGCGGCGGACATCCTCGACGGCGCCGAACGCCACCAATTGCTGGAGGAGTACAACGACACGGGCGAACAGTACGGGGACGACGCCCCCGTACCCCTTCTGTTCGCCCGGCAGGCCGCCGCGACGCCGCAGGCCATGGCGTTGCTGGGGGACGCCGAATCCCTCAGCTACGCCGAGCTGTCCGGCAGGGTCAACCGTCTCGCCCGGCTTCTCGTCGAACACGGCGCGGGGCCCGAGCAGACGGTGGCCGTGGCCCTGCCGCGCTCCACCGACCTCGTGGTGACCCTGCTCGCGGTCTGGGCCAGCGGTGCCGCGTTCCTTCCGCTCGACCTCGCCTACCCGCGGGAGCGCCTCCGCTTCATGGCCGAGGACGCCGGCCCCGTGCTGCTGGTGACGACCGGCGACGAGACGGCGCTGCCCACCCCCACACCCCCGCGGATACGGCTGGACGACGAGGACGTACGCCGCCGCCTGGCCGCGCTGTCCGACCGCGACCTCGACGACTCCGAGCGCACCGCCTCGCTCCGCGCCGGGCACGCCGCGTATCTGATCTACACCTCCGGGTCGACGGGGACGCCCAAGGGGGTCGTGGTCACCCACGCGGGGCTTCCCGATCTCGCCCACTCGTTCGGCGGGGCGCTGCGGCTGGACGGGGACAGCAGGTGCCTGCAGTTCTCGTCCATCAGCTTCGACGCGGCCATGAGCGAGATCATCCCCACCCTCACGGCAGGGGCCGCGCTGGTCGTCACGGACGCCGAGAACCTCCTGTCCGGCGAGCCGTTGGCGCGCACGCTCACCAGGCACGGCGTCACGCACCTGTGCGCGCCCGCCTCCGTGCTCGACGCCCACGCCGCCGCGGCACCGCTCGGCGAGCTGCCCCGCACCCTGGTCGCGGCGGGCGAGGCCTGCTCCGGTACGACCGTGGCGCTCTGGTCGCGGGAACGCCGGATGATCAATGCCTACGGGCCCACCGAACACTCCGTCTGCGTCAGCATGACCGGCCCCCTGCACGGCGAAGGCCGCCCCTCCATCGGCCGCCCCCTCAGCAACACGCGCGCCTACGTGCTGGACCAGCGGCTCCAGCCCGTACCGGCGGGCGTCGTCGGGGAGCTCTACTCGGCCGGGCGCGGGCTCGCCCGGGGGTACGCGGGCCGCCCGGGACCGACCGCCGGGCGCTTCGTCGCCGACCCGTACGGGCCGCCCGGCACACGGATGTACCGCACCGGGGACCTGGCCCGCTGGAACGCCGGCGGCGAGCTGGAGTACATGGGCCGCGCGGACGAGCAGATCAAGGTACGCGGCTTCCGCGTCGAACCCGGCGAGATCGAGGCCGCGCTGACGAGCCACGCGGCGGTCACCCACGCGGTGGTCGTGGCGCACGGCCACCGCCTGGTCGCCTACGTCGAACCCGCCGGGGACGGCCCGGTCGAGCCCCGGGAGATCCGGGAGCACCTCGCGGGCCGCCTGCCCGCGCACCTCGTACCGGCGGTGATCGTGACGCTGGACGCCCTGCCGCTGCTGCCCAACAGGAAACTCGACCGTGGCGCGCTGCCCGCGCCCGACTTCTCGGAGGGCACCTCGTCCCGGCCGCCGCGCGATTCCACGGAGGCGGCGCTGTGCGCCCTGACGGCCGACGTGCTCGACCTTCCCCACGTCGGGATCGACGACGACTTCTTCGCCCTCGGCGGCCACTCGCTCCTGGCCACGCGCCTCGTCAGCAAGATACGGACCCGGCTGGGCGCGGAGGTCTCCGTTCGCGCCGTCTTCGAGCACCCCACCGTCGCCGCGCTCGCCGCCCGGCTCCACCGGCGCGTGGCCCCGCGTCCGGCACTGGAGCGCCGCCCGGAACAGGGGCGCGTCGCCCCGTCCTACGCCCAGCGGCGGTTGTGGTTCCTGCACCAGCTCACCGGCGCCAGCGCCACCTACAACATCCCGATGGCCCTGCGGCTGACCGGGCCGCTCGACCCTACGGCGCTCCGCTCGGCGCTGGCGGACGTGAGCGCCCGCCACGAGGCCCTGCGGACGCTCCTCGTCGAGGAGGACGGCGCCCCCTGGCAGCGGGTGCGGCCCGTACCGTCGCCCGACGCGGCCCTCACGGTGCGGGAGGTGACCGAGGACGCGCTGATGCCTGCCCTCGAGGAGGCGGCCGCGCACCGCTTCGACCTCTCCGCCGAGTTGCCGCTGCGCGCGGAGCTCTTCCGGGTGGCGGAGGACGACCACGTCCTCCTCGTCCTGCTGCACCACATCGCCGGTGACGGCTGGTCGGTCGCTCCCCTGACGCACGACCTGGCAGCGGCGTACGGTGCCAGGCTCCGGACCGGCGAGGCGCCCGACTGGGCCCCGCTGCCGGTGCAGTACGCCGACTACAGCCAGTGGCAGCGGCACCTCCTCGGCGACGCCGACGACCCGGACAGCCTGGCGGGGCGGCAGCTCGCGTACTGGCGGGAGACCCTCGACGGGCTGCCCGAGCGCGTCGGCCTCCCGGTGGACCGGCCGCACCCCGCGACGATCACCTACCGGGGCGACAGCGTGCCCTGCACCCTGGAGCCCGGCCTCCACCAAGCCGTCGCGGAGCTGGGCCGCGTGCACCACGCCAGCGTCTTCATGGTGCTGCAGGCCGCCTTCGCCACGCTCCTGTCGAAGACGGGAGCCGGTGACGACATCCCCGTCGGTACCCCGGTCGCCGGGCGCACCGACGAGTCGCTGGAGGGGCTGGTCGGCTTCTTCGTCAACACCCTCGTGCTGCGCACCGACACCTCCGACGACCCCTCGTTCGCGGAGCTGCTGGAGCGCGTACGGCAGACTGTGCTGAGCGCGCAGGAGAACCAGGACCTGCCCTTCGAGCACCTCGTCGAGGAACTCAACCCCGTCCGCGACATGGCCCACCACCCGCTCTTCCAGGTCATGTTCGCGTACCACAACCTCCCGCCCGCCGCCCTGGACATGCCCGGACTCGACATCGAGGTGCAGAACCTGCCGATCCGCACCGCGAAGTTCGACCTGCACCTGGAACTCGGCGAGGCGCACCCGTGGCAGGGCGGGACCGGCGCGATCACGGGAGCGCTGCAGTACAACACCGACGTTTTCGACCGTACGACGGCGGAGGACCTCGTACGGCGCCTCACCGCCCTCCTGGAGACGGTGACGTCCCAGCCGCACAGGCGCCTGAGCGAGATCGACATCCTCGGCGAGGACGAACGGGGCAGGCTGCTCGTCACGGCGCGCGACACGGCACGGCCCGTACCGGCCACGACCCTGCCGCAGCTCTTCGAGGAACAGGCGGCACGCACCCCGCAGGCCACCGCGGTCGTCCACGAGGGCCTGTCGCTCAGCTACGCGGAGCTGGATTCCCGCGCCGACCGGCTGGCCCACGTACTGAGGGACCACGGAGCCGGACCCGAGCGGATCGTGGCCGTCACGCTTCCCCGCTCCCCGGACCTCGTGGTCGCGCTCCTGGCGGTCCTCAAGTCGGGCGCCGCCTACCTCCCCCTGGACCTCGGCCTGCCCTCCGCGCGGATCGACCACATGCTCCGGGACGCGGCACCGGTCTGTGCCGTGACCGGGCCGGGCGACGACGCCCCGCTCGCGGAGCGGGACCTCCCCACCGTCACCGTCGACGCCCTCTCGACACCGCACACGCTCCCCTCGGAGCGGGCACACCTCGCGCCCGGCCATCCCGCGTACCTGCTCTACACCTCGGGCACCACCGGTACGCCCAAGGGCGTGCTCAACACGCACGGCGCCCTCGTGAACAGGCTGCTGTGGACACAGGACCAATACGGGCTGGGCCCGGAAGACCGCGTCCTGCAGAAGACCTCCACCGGTTTCGACGTCTCCGTCTGGGAGTTCTTCTGGCCCCTCGTCACCGGCGCGACGCTGGTGATGGCCCGGCCCGAGGGGCAGCGCGACCCGGCCTATCTCGCTCGCGTGATCGAGCAGCAGTACGTCACCATCGTCCACTTCGTCCCCTCCATGCTCGAAGAGTTCCTCAACGAGCCCTCGGCGGCCCGGTGCACGAGCCTGCGGCACGTCCTCAGCAGCGGCGAGGCCCTCACACCCGAGCTGCGGGACCGCGCGCTGAGCCTGCTCCCCGCCTCCCTGCACAACCTGTACGGCCCCACCGAGGCGGCGATCGACGTCACGGCCTGGACGTGCGACCCGAGCGACGACAGCCCCGTGGTCCCGATCGGGCACCCGGTCTGGAACACGGGCGCCTACGTCCTCGACGAGCGCCTCGACCCCGTCGGCGCCGGAGTCGTGGGCGAGCTGTACATCTCCGGCGCACAACTGGCCCGGGGGTACGTCAACCGCCCCGCACTCACGGCGGAACGCTTCGTCGCGGACCCCTTCGCCGGGGACGGCACCCGCATGTACCGCACGGGCGACCTCGCCCGATGGTCGAGGAGAGGCGCCCTCGAACACGCCGGACGTGCCGACGGCCAGATCAAGCTGCACGGGGTCCGCGTCGAACTGGGGGAGATCGAGGCTGTTCTGGCCTCCCTCCCCGGTGTCGGCCAGGCAGCCGCGGCCGTCCACCGGGCCGGCGAGGGTGATGCGCGCATAGCCGCCTACTTGGTCCCGCGGACGGCCGATCTCGTGGCCGGGGCCGAGTCCGAGACGGGCGGCGCCCAGGAACACGTGGACGAGTGGGCGTCCGTCTACGACGAGCTGTACCGCGCCGACGGCCCCGACGCCCCCGACGGCCTTGAGACTCCTTTCGGGGAGGACTTCTCCGGCTGGAACAGCAGCTACGACGGGGAACCCGTCCCGCTGGAGGAGATGCGCGAGTGGCGTGACCGCACCGTGGAGCGCGTCAGGGAACTGCACGCACGCCGCGTCCTGGAGATCGGCGTCGGCTCGGGCCTCCTGCTCTCCCAACTCGCCGCCGACAGCATCGAATACTGGGGCACCGACGTGTCCCAGGTCGTGGTGGACCGGCTGGCCCGCCAGGTGGCCGCATCCCCGGAACTCCGGGGACGGGTGCGGCTGAGCGCGCGGGCGGCCGACGAACTGAGCGGCCTGCCCGCCGCCCACTTCGACGCGGTCGTGCTCAACTCCGTCGTCCAGTACTTCCCCTCGGCGGACTACCTGCTCAAGGTGCTGGACGGGGTGGCCGGGCTGCTGGCCCCGGGCGGCGTCGTCTTCGTGGGCGACGTCCGCCACCGCGGCCTCGTACGGTCGCTGCGCACCGCCGTGCATCTGGGCCGCGGCGGTCCTGGCGCCGACGCCGGTCAGATCCGGCAGGCGGTCGCCCAGGACCTGCTGCTGGAGAAGGAACTCCTGCTCGACCCCGCGTTCTTCGCCGCCGCGACCGGGCGCCTCCAGCGCTACACCTCGGCCGAGGCGACCCACAAGCGCGGCGTTCACCACAACGAACTGACCCGATACCGCTACGACGTGGTCCTCCGCACCGACGCCACGCCTCCCGCGCCCGACGAGGAGCGGACGCTGGTCTGGGGCCAGGACATCTCCGGCCTCGACGAGCTGACAACGGCCCTGGAGCGGCACGCCGGGGAGCGAATACGGCTTGCCCGCGTCCCCAACGCCCGTACGGCGCACGAGGTCGCCGCGATGCGGCACTTCGACGCGCACGGGGACGTCGGCGGCGCCGTGGAGCGGATACGGCAGCGGCCGGGCGTGGAGATCGAGGACGTCCACGCCCTCGGCCGCGGGCTGGACAGGGGCGTGACGGTCACCTTCGCGGAGGCCGCCGACGACTGCTTCGACGCGGTCTTCGCGAGCGACGCCGCTCCTCCGCGCACCCGGCTGAAGACGACAGAGGCGGCGCCCGGGCACTTCGCCGGCACGCCGGAAACGTCCCGCCTCCTCGCGGGGCTGACGACCGCCGCGCGCTCGCACTGCGCCCAGCGGCTCCCGTCCTCCATGGTGCCCTCCAGCTTCACTCTCCTCGACAGGCTGCCGGTCAGCCGGAACGGCAAGCTGGACCGCGAGGCCCTCCCGGCGCCGAAGTCGATGGCCGGTACGTCGAGGAGGGCGCCGGAATCACGGCTGGAAGCAGCGCTGTGCGCGCTGTTCGCGGCGGTCGTGGGAGCCGAGACGGTGGGGCCCGAGGACGACTTCTTCGACCTCGGCGGACATTCACTCCTCGCCATCCGCCTGATCAGCCGGATCCGCGCCGACCTCGGAAGGGAAGTGACCGTCGGCCTCCTCTTCGACGCCCCCACCCCGGCCGCGCTGGCCACCGCCCTCGACACGACCGCACCGGCCAGGCCCCCGCTCACCCCGGCGACTCACCGCCCCGATCCGATGCCGTTGTCGTACGCGCAGCAGCGGATGTGGTTCCTGCAGCGGATCGACGGCGAGGACGTGACGTACAGCATGCCCGGTGTGCTGCGGTTGGTGGGCGTGGTGGATGCGGGTGCGTTGGCGGGGGCGTTGCGGGATGTGGTGGGGCGGCATGAGGTGTTGCGGACGGTGTTCCCGGAGGTGGGGGGTGTGCCGCGGCAGGAGGTGCTGCCGGTGGGGTCGGTCGGTGAGGTGCTGGAGGTGCGGGATGTCGCCGCGTCGGATGTGGACGGCGTGGTGGAGGAGGTGGTGGGGCGTTCGTTCGATCTGTCGTGTGAGGTGCCGTTGTGTGCGGTGCTTTTGCGGGTGGGGGAGCGGGAGTCGGTGTTGTGTGTGGTGTTGCATCACATTGCGGGGGACGGGTGGTCGTTGGGCCCGTTGCTGCGGGATGTGGGGGTGGCGTACGAGGCGCGTCGTGAGGGACGGGTGCCGGGTTGGGGTCCGTTGCCGGTGCAGTACGCGGATTACACGTTGTGGCAGCGTGAGTTGCTCGGCAGCGAGGCCGACGAGAGCAGCGTGAGCGCGCGGCAGCTCGCTTTCTGGAAACAGGAGTTGTCGGGACTGCCGGATGAGCTGGTGTTGCCCTTCGACCGTCCGCGCCCTGCGGTGGCCTCGCACGGGGGCGCGTCGGTGGCGTATGGGCTGGAGGCCTGCCTGCACGACAGCGTGGTGGGGCTGGCGCGGGAGTGCGGCGTGAGCGTCTTCATGGTGTTGCAGGGAGCGGTTGCCGCGCTGCTGTCGCGGTTGGGTGCGGGGGAGGACGTTCCGCTGGGTTCGCCGGTGGCGGGGCGTTTGGACGAGGCGCTGGACGAGTCGGTCGGCTTCTTCGTCAACACCCTGGTGCTCCGTACGGACACGTCCGGGAATCCGTCGTTCCGTGAGCTGCTGGCACGGATACGGGAGCGGGATCTGGCGGCGTTCGCGCATCAGGACGTGCCGTTCGAGCGGCTGGTGGAGGTCCTCAATCCCGAGCGGAGCATGGCCCGGCATCCGTTGTTCCAGGTCATGCTCGCGCTGAACAACACCCACCAGCCCACCCCCGCCCTCCCCGGGCTCGAAGTGAGCGAATACCCGCTCGCTCCTGACATCGCGCGCTTCGACCTCACGGTGAGCCTCACCGAACTGAGGGACGACACTGGAGGCCCGGCAGGTATCGAGGGCGTACTGACCTACCCCACGGCCGTCTTCGACGCGCAGACGGTCGAAGCCCTCGGTCGCCGGCTCACCACACTGCTCGCCTCGGTGGCCGCATCGCCCGACGTACCGCTGGGGGACATCGACCTCTTCGAACCGGCGGAACGGGACCTCCTGCACCCCGCTCACGACGCCGTGGTGCCCGCGCCGTACGAGGACGTCGTGGTGCTCATCGGCCGTCAGGCCGTACGGCGTCCCGACGCCGTCGCGGTCGAGTACGGCGACCGGTCACTGACGTACCGCGAGCTGGACGAGGCGTCGGACCGACTCGCCGGGCTCCTCGTCGACCGGGGCGCCCGGCAGCACACGACCGTCGCGGTGGCGCTGCCGCGTTCCCCCGAGCTGATCGTCGCGCTGCTCGCGGTCCTCAAGACGGGCGCCGCCTACGTCCCCGTCGACCCGAGCCACCCGCAGGACCGCATCGCCTACGTGCTCAAGGACGCGGAACCGGTCTGCTGCCTCGGCGTCGAGGGCGCCCTCGACGCGCTGCCCCCCTCCTCGACGCTCACCCTCGGGGCCCTGGCCGGGCAGGAGACGGCCACCCGGCCCGCCGCGCCGGACCGGCACCCCGGTCCGGCCCCCGCCGCGCTCCTCTACACGTCCGGGACGACGGGCACGCCGAAGGGCGTCAGGCTGACCCGCAGCAACGTGGCCGCGATGGTCGGCGCCGTCCAGCAGCTCTTCCGGCTGGACGAGAGCGACGTCGTCCTGCACAAGTCGCCCCTGGGGTTCGACGCCTCGCTGGAGGAGATCTTCTGGGCCCTGGCGACTGGCGCCCGGCTGGCAGTCGCCGAGCCCGGAGCGGACGCCGACCCCGCGCATCTGGCGCGGGAACTGAACAGGTACGGGGTGACCACGCTCGACGTGGTGCCCGCGGTCCTGGACGCCCTCCTCGACCACGGGGGCCCGGACGGCTTCCCGTCTCTGCGGCGCGTCCTGTGCGCCGGTGACGTGCTGGGCCGCGAGACCGTACGCCGCTTCCACGACACCACCCCGGCGCGGCTGATCAATCTCTACGGCCCCACCGAGGCGACGGTCAACGCCACGTACTGGCGGGCCTCGACGGACTTCGCCCACGCGCCGCCCATCGGGACGGCCGTGCCCGGCACGCGGGTGCGTCTGCTCGACGACGCTCTACGGCCCGTGCTGCCCGGTGTCGTCGCCGAGCTGTACCTCGCGGGCGACGGCGTCGCGGACGGCTACCTCAACCGGCCGGGGCTGTCCGCCGAACGGTTCGTCCCCGACCCGTTCGCCGCCGACGGGCAGCGCATGTACCGCACGGGCGACCTCGCCCGCTGGAACAGGAGCGGCGAGCTGGAGTTCGCCGGCCGCGGCGACGACCAGCTCAAGGTCCGCGGCGTACGGATCGAACCGGGCGAGATCGAGGCGGTCCTCGAGGCCCATCCCTCGGTCCGCCGAGCCGTGGTGACGGAGCGTCAGGGCCGGCTGATCGCGTATCTACACCTCGCCGAACCCGGTGAGGACCTGGATCCGGACGCGCTGCGGGCGCACGCGGGCCGGTTCCTGCCCGGCCATATGCTCCCCGCCGTCCATGTCGCCGTCCCCGGATTCGCGCTGACGTCCAACGGGAAGATCGACCGCCGGGCGCTCCCCGACCCGCCGAGTGCCCATGTGCCGGCCCACGGCCACCGGACCGGCGGCCTTCGGGAGGACCTCCTGATCTGCCTGTTCGCCGAGATTCTCGAGCTGCCGGACGTCGGGCCCGACGACAACTTCTTCGACCTCGGCGGCCATTCGCTGCTGGCCACCCGGCTGACCGGCAGGATGCACGAGACCTTCGGCGTGCACGTGCCCCTCGCGGCCCTCTTCGACGCCCCGACACCGCGTGGCCTCGTGCGCCGCCATCTCTCGGGACGCGATCCCTCGGAACAGGAGGGGAGCACCGGCGGTACGGCGTTCGCCCCGCTGCTGCGGCTCCGCGAGGGGGAGGGCCCCGCGCTCTTCTGCGTCCACCCGGTCGCGGGCCTGAGCTGGGCGTATGCCCGCCTGCTGCCGCATCTCGACCGGCGCGTGCCGGTCGTCGCGCTGCAGGCCCGGGGGCTCGACGGCGGCGCGTCCCTGCCGTCGAGCCTGACGGAGATGGCCCAGGGCTACGCGGCGGACATCGTACGGACGCAGCCGCACGGTCCGTACCACCTGCTCGGCTGGTCGATGGGCGGCACCCTCGCCCACGAGGTCGCGGCGCGGCTGAAGAGCCAGGGGCACGAGGTCGGCGTCGTGGCCCTGCTGGACGCCCATCCCGAGGACCCGCCCGAGGCCAAGGGCCAGGACGCGGAGTCCGTCGAGATCTCGGTGCTGCGCTCGCTGCTGGACCACTTCGGCCTCGCACAACCGGCCGAGGCGGACCCCGGCATCCTGCGCCGCGCCCTCACCGGCTTCCTGGCCGAGAACCGGACCCCGTTGGGACAGAACGAGGAGGGACTCTCACGGCTCATCGCCGTCTACACGAACAACGCGCGCCTGGCCCGCGGCTTCACGCCGCGTCGCCTCGACCACGACGTGCTCGCGTTCACCGCCACGGGAGAGGCCGGTCACCCGGACTCGGCGCGGCGCTGGGGGCCCTTCGTCGAGGGCGAGGTGACCGATCACGCCGTCGACTGCCGCCACACCGAGATGCTCGACGCGCCGTCGGCCAAGCACATCGGGCGCCTGCTGGACGCACACCTTCTGCCGGACGAACACGCTCCGAGAGGACGGAAGAACTCATGACCAACCCGTTCGAGAACGACGACCTCGCATTCCTCGTCCTTGTGAACAGCGAGAACCAGCACTCGATCTGGCCCGCGCATCTACCGACTCCGGGCGGCTGGACCCAGGTGCACGGTCCTGCCCCGCGCCAGGAATGCCTCGCCTATGTGGAACGCGAATGGGTCGATATGCGGCCGCGCAGCCTGGTGGAGCAGACGGCCGCCTCGTGACGACGAAAACCGGCCGTGTCCCCTCCGATTCGGGGACACGGCCGCACGGTCGACGGGACGGTCCTTCTAATCCAGGTAATCGCCGCCTTCCAGCGTCTCGGCGTACGCGAACGAATAGCCGTTTCCGGTCTCCGTCGGGAGCAGTGACAGCAGATCAGGGTCCTGTGATCCGACGCTGCTCTCGTCGAAGGAGAGCGTCGCGGAACCCGACCACACCTCGCCGAATTCCGTCCCCGACACCCGGGAGGTCATGAGCCGAGCCCGGGGAGATCTCTCACCGGTCCAGCTCGGAATGAACCGACTGTGCACCAGCGGCAGCCGGGCGAGCGCCGGGGGAGTCTCCTCGGGCCGGGAAAGGGTCACCGTCGCCGAGGCGAACCGCCTGTCGTGCACGCCGAGCGAGCCGGAGAGCCGGGCCCCTTCCCCGCGCCTGCCGCCCGCCAGGCCGACGGGCAACATCCTGGTCAGATGGACCGAACCGAACTGCTTCGGCATGCCCTGGATCCAGCCCCGGGTCAACGACGTGGCCGAGTCGACCCAGGCGTAGGGGCAGCGCGCCATCTGCTTCCCCCGGTGCGCGCACGCGAGGAGTATCTGGAACTCGGAGAACTGGCAGCGGACGGGGTCCGCGGATTCCCGGAAATCCGCGGAACACCACTCCCACTCGGAGAAGACGGCGGCTGCGTTCATCTCCCCCTGCGTCAGGGAGAGACCTTCCGGGAGGAATTTCCGGGCCGCTTCGGGGGTGACCCGGCAGTCGATCCACAGCATGTTTCCCGAGAAGTGCCACGGCGGGGGAGTGACCATGGAAGATTCTCCGGAAGGAGACAACGGGTAGGAGTATCCGGACAGTTGAGTTGAGGTTTCTTCGAGCATGGGCAGAGAATACCCATCCGATCCGGAAAGAGAAGGGGAGTCTGAGATCTCTCGAATCGCCGACATCGTGCAGCATGTGGGGCCCGCCGGGTTCCACGATCTGGGGCCCGGATATCCCGACCCGGAACTGATACCCACGAATGCGCTGCGCGGCGCTTTCGCGACCGCGCTCGACCGTTACGGCGACCTGGCGCTGCGCTACGGACACGACCACGGCGCCCTGCCGTTCCGGGAGGCGGTGGCGGAGCACCTGTCGCGCACCGAGGCCCACCCCTGGTCTCCGGAGCAACTGCTCGTGACGCCGGGCACGTCGCAGATGCTGGACACCGTCGCCTCCGCGCTGTCCCGTCCCGGCGACGTGGTGCTCGCGGAAGCGCCCACGTACGACCTGGCGTTGCGGATCTTCCGCGACCGCGGACTGGACGTCGCCCCGGTCCACCGTGACCGGCACGGACCCGTTCCCGGAGCGATCGAGGAGGCCGTACGTACCGCCCGCCGGTCCGGGCGTCGCGCGGCCTTCGTCTACCTCGTGCCGACGTTCCACAACCCGACGGGCACCCTCATCCCGCTGTCCCGGCGGGCGGAACTGATCGACGCCGCGCGTGGTTGCGGCCTCACGTTCGTGGAGGACGACGCCTACGCGGACCTGGCCTTCGACGGCCTGCCCACCCCGCCGTCCCTGGCCGCGCTGGCCGGGCAGGAAGGCGTGATCCGCCTCGGCACCTTCTCCAAGACCCTCGCCCCCGGGCTGCGCCTGGGCTGGCTCGGGTCCTCCGCGCGCCGATGCCGCGAGTTGGCGGGCAGGGGCGTCGTACGGAGCGGAGGAGCGGCCAGCCACCTCCCGTCGCTCGCGGTAGCCGGGCTCCTGGGCGACGGCAGATACGACACACATCTCCGGGGACTCCGCGAACACCTGGCGGAACGCCGCAACGCCCTGGTCACCACGCTCCGCGACACCCTGGGCCAGGACTTCACCGTCCCCCTCCCGCCGGGAGGGCTCTTCGCCTGGATCGGCCTTCCCCCGTGGCTCCCCGAAACGGAAGCCGTCTCACGAGCGGCCGAGGCGGGCGTACTGGTCCAGCCCGGCTCCCCCTTCGGCAGCCCCACCCCCGCGATCAGGCTGGCCTACTCGGCCACACCCCCCACCCGCCTCCACCGCGCCGCCCACGCCCTGGCCGGTGCCTGGACCCTCAAGGACGGATGACGATGGCGTACGAGATCCACACGCTCGCGGAACGGCCCGAACTGCTCGGTGAGGTCTGGACCCTCAACCCCACCTGGCCCGAATTCATGTACCACGGCCCGGTGGCGGACGCCCACTACGGGCAACTCGTCGACACCTTCCACGACTACACCCTGGTCGCCACCGAGGAGGGCCGAGCCGTCGCACGAGGCCACACCCTCCCCGTGGCCCTGGACCTCCCGGGCCGCCGGAACCTCCCGCCCGACGGCTGGGACCGCATGCTCATCTGGGCCTTCGACGACCACCGCCGCGGACGAAGGACCGACACTGTCAGCGCCGTCGAGGTGGTCATCGACCCCGCCCACAGGGGCCGGGGTCTGTCCACGCTGATGCTCCGCGCGATGGCGGACAACGCCCGCACGAAGGGCAGCAGCCGCCTGATCGTCCCGGTACGCCCCACCGCCAAGCACGAACGGCCGGAAACACCTCTCGACGCCTACGTCCGGGACGTCGCCCCGGACGGCCTGCCCCGCGACCCCTGGCTGCGGACGCACGTGCAGCTAGGCGGCGAGATAGCCGGCATCGCCCCGGCCTCCATGACGATCCCCGGCTCGCTGGAGCAATGGCGCACCTGGACGAGCCTCCCCTTCGACAAGGACGGCCCGGTGATAGTCCCCGGCGCCCTCGCCCCGATCCACTGCGCGGCCTCCTTCGGATACGCCGTCTACGTCGAACCCAACGTCTGGATCTCCCACAACCTGACCTGAAGCCCCTTCCGCCAAGTCAAGGCCACACCGGGCGGCAGGAGGCCAGTCGCCGTCACGGAGGCCCGCCCCGGCTACGCGGGGCGCGTTCGGCCGCTGAAATCGGTGGGTGTCTCGCCCGTGCGGTTGCGGAAGAAGCGGGTGAAGGCGGTCGCGGGCGGGAAGCCGAGCCGGGCCGCGACGGCGGCAGAGGTCAGGTCCGTGGATCCGGCGGTCGCCCGCTGCCGTCAGGTCCCGCAGAACTCGGTCCTGACGGCGGCGTCCTCCAGGCGCTGCTCTCCCCAGTCGCCGTTGCGGTTCATCGTCATGACGTGGCGGCCGTCCGCCGAGGCGAGCGTGCGGGTCGCGGAACCGGGGATCATGCCGCCGTGGCCCCAGGCCCAACAGCCCTCGTCGAGCTTGAAGTGCCGTATGCCGAGGCCGTAGACGTCCTGCGGGCCGCCGTGTCCCTTGTCCCCGTCAACGGGGACCGCGTCGAGGAGCTGGCGTTGCTGGGCGGGCGGCAGCAGGTCGCCCGCCAGCAGTTCGGACAGAAAGGTGTTCACGTCCTGGGCGGTCGAGATGAGCTGCCCGGCGGAGAAGGCGACCGTGGGACTGAACTCGGTGACATCGCGGACCTTGGCCTGCGGGCCGTCCTCGAACAGCGTGGAGTAGTGCCTCGCGTGTGGTGAGGGCAGCGCGGGCGACCGGCCGGGCACGCGCGTGCCGCGCAAGCCGAGCGGATCGATGACGAGGCGTTCGACGGCCCGCGCGTAGCTGCCGCCGGTGACCTTTTCGATGACCATGCCGGCGAGGACGTAGTTGGTGTCGGAGTAGTCCCACTTGCCGGGTCTGCCGGGCCTGCTGCCCTGCTCGGGCTGGAAGTTGGGCGGATGCGCGAGCGCGAGGTCCACCAGCTTCGCCGGAGACCACTCGACGTGGCGATTCCGCTCGAACTCGTCACCCGCGTACCGGGCGCGGAACCCCTTGTCCATGTTGTAGTCGAAAATGCCGCTCGTGTGGTTGAGCAGTTGCCGTACGGTGATGTGCCCGGGCCGGTAGCCCTTGCCCCGGACCACCCCCGGCAGCCATTCGGCCACGCTGTCGTCCAGTGACAGCTTCCCCTCGGCCTCCAGCTTGAGCAGCACCGTGGCCGTGAAGGTCTTGGTCACACTGGCGACACGGAACCTCTCCCGGGGGCTCCGCGGCTGTTCGGAGGCGAGATTCCGGACTCCGGCCCGCCCCTTCCAGACCCCGTGCGCGTCCCGTACCTCGGCGATGACACCGGGCGTGCCCTGCGCGACGATCCTGTCCAGGGCTCTCTGGGTCCGCGTATGTGTGTCCTGGTCCTTCGAAGTCGAACGGGGCGGACCGGCCGCCGCGGTGGTGACGGCGAGCGTCCCCGCGACGACGGTGACGGCGACGAGGGCGGCGGGCAGGCGGGACCACGTGAGTCGAGTCATGGGAACAGCGCACCAGGGACCGCGCCGCCGGACCATCGGGAACATCCCGGAAGGGGGTCAGGGACCCGACCTAGGGCGTGGTGGAGAACCGGCGGCCGTGCCCTGCCCGGTGCCGTGACGACCGTACGCGGTCGTCAACTCGACAACGGACTTTTGTACAAGACCGAGGATCGGCGCCCCCCCCGGATCATGCGCTCGCATGAACGAGCACGGCGTTGAGCACGTACGGGGGACGCATGTGGTCCAGGACGGCCCTCGGCAGGCGCCACCGCTGCTGCTCATCCACGGATCGGGCGCCTCCGGGGGCTCCTGGAGTCCGATCGTCCCGGCACTCGCCGGTCATCATCACGTCCTCCGGGCCGATCTCCCGGGCTGCGGCCAGTCACCGCCCGCGGTGTCCTACGAGGTGCCCGAGCAGGCGGTCCGGTTGGCGGCGCACCTGGACCACCTCGGCCTCGGTCCCGTCACCGTGGTCGGGCATTCCAGCGGCGGCTATGTCGCCACCGCGCTCGCCGAACGGCGTCCCGACCTGGTGAGGTCGATCGCGTTGCTCAGCACGGGCCCGAGCTCCGACGCGCTCCTCCCGCAGCCGCTGGCCCTGCGCGTCCTGCTGGGCCCGCCGTTCGGCCCGCTCCTGTGGTCGCGGCGGTCGGACACGATGACGCGCAAGGGGATCAGGGCGACCGCCGCCCGTCCCGTGGACGTCCCTGACGACATGGTCGCCGAGATGCGGGGCACCTCGTACCGAACGTTCAGGACGGTGCTGCGCCGGAACACGGAGTACCTCGTCGAGCGGAGTGTGCCCGAGCGCCTCGCCGCCCTCGACGTGCCCGTACTGGCCGCTTTCGGCACCGCCGACCCCCGATGGGAACCGTCGTCGGTGCACCAGTACGGCGCGGTGCCGCACGCACGGGTCGAGCAATCGCCCGGCGTCGGGCACGAGGACAGGCTGCGCGCCGCCGCGTCCTGGGACGAGCGGTTCACGCTCGCGACGGACCTCCTCGGCCGACGACGCCTGGATGGCCGGTCGGCAGTCGCCCCGGCAGTCGCCCCGGAGGTCGCCTTCGCCTGGCGGCGGACGCGCGCCTCCCGGGGGCGGGCGCGGGTCGAGGGCCTTGCGGGCGAGGTCGGCTGGAGCCGGAAGCGGCTGTCGGCCCGCTTCCGGGCCCAGCTCGGTATCACTCCCCGACGCGCGGCCCGCCTGGTGCGGTTCGACCACGCCACCCGCCTTCTCACGGCGGGCCGTGCCGCCGCCGACGTCGCCGCCGAGAGCGGCTACGTCGACCAGTCCCACCTCTACCGCGAGGTCAAGTCGTTCGCCGGGCCGACTCCCACGGCGGTGGCCGTCGCGCCGTGGCTCGCGATCGACGACGTCGCGTGGCCGGATTCATCGCCGACACGGAGCCCTGCGCCGGTTTGACCGCCTGGACGGCCGCCCGGCCCCCTTTCCTGACAGGCCAGGTCAGGGTTTCGTGGCGTGCAAGAGGCGCATTCCGCCGGGCGCCGGGGCGTCGGGCCGGACGTGGAGGCCGACCGCCCGGCACTGGTCCGACAGCCAGGAGGGGGCGAGGCGCAGCTTGGGGTAGCTGCCGGCCTGGAAGTGCCAGGAGCCGGCGGTGCGGGCGTGGAGCAGGTCGTGCACGGTGACCGTGTCCTCGTCGCGGTATTCGAGGAAGCAGGTGAG
The DNA here is from genome assembly GCF_039530985.1 of Streptomyces albiaxialis. Classification (NCBI taxonomy): domain Bacteria; kingdom Bacillati; phylum Actinomycetota; class Actinomycetes; order Kitasatosporales; family Streptomycetaceae; genus Streptomyces; species Streptomyces albiaxialis. Next base: position 270,257 of record NZ_BAAAPE010000005.1, on the reverse strand, counting down.
GATGCGGTCCTCGTCCGCGCGGACCGGGAGGAAGCGGTCCGTGCCCCGCAGTTCGCCGGTGAGGTCGCGGTACGTGGCGAGGAAGTGCCCGCCCGGGGAGAGGGCCGCGGCGACGTCGGCCAGGAGGGCGGGGACGTCGCGCCTGGCGGGCAGGTGGAGGAGCGTGTCTCCCATGCACAGGATCGCGTGGGCCGTGCCGGGCTCGACGGTCCGGGGGAGTGCGGTGCGCAGGTCGTCGTGGGTGAGGTGGATCGCCGGGAACTCGGCGGATAGCGGGGCCAGTTCATCCAGCAGGGTACGGCTGGTGTCCACGGCGTGGACCGTGTCGTAGCCGAGGCGGGCCAGGGCGAGGGCGTGGGCGCCGGGGCCGCAGCCCAGGTCGACCGCCGCGGCGCCGGGGGCGGGGCCGGACAGGCCGTGCTCGGTGAGGAAGTCGGCCTCACGGTCGCCGAGTTGCCGGATGTCGCCGCCGACCATCCAGGTGTAGTGCTCGGCGAGGAGCCGGTCGTAGTGCTCGATGGCGGTGCTCACGCCGGAGGGCATGTCAGGTCCTCTCAGGGGCGAAGTCGGTGTCGGTGTCGGTGTCGGTGTCGGCGGACGCGGGGCGGCCGGTGCGTACCCACGTGGCGAGGTCGGCCAGGTAGATGTTGGCGCGCCCCGTGTCCAGGGCCCGGCCGAGCGCGGCGCGGTAGGTGGGGGTGGCCTGCTCGTAGCGCTTCCGGCCGCTCTCGGTGATGACGGCGGTGACGGTCCGCCCGTCCCGGGTGCTGGACCCGGACCCGGACGTACGGGCCGCCAGCCCCTGGCTCTCCAGCCGGGCCACGAGCCGCGTGACGGTGCTGTCCTTGAGGCCGATACGGTCGGCGAGTTCGCCCATCCGCATCGCCTCGGCGCCCTCCGCCCGGCTCAGCGCGCACAGGGCCCGGTACTCCGAGAGCGGCAGTCCGTGGTGACGTTGCAGCGTCGTGTCCAACTGCTTCTCCACCTGGCCGAGCAGGCGTACGGCCATGCACCACCGGTCGTCCTCCTCGTCACCGGCGGGGGCGGAGGGGACGGAGGGGGCGGTGTCGTTCAGCACGAGGTCATCCACGCCTCGGCACTCTATCTGCTTGCACAAGCAAGGGGAAGCCTCAGGCTGGCCGACGCTCGTCTCCCCGGGTGCCGTACGAGACCATCGACAACCGGACGGGGCGGCGGACGGCCGTCGGGGCCGAGGACCCCGACGGCCCGGACGGCGACCATCTCGCGCTCACCGTGCTCCTCGACGGCGAGCGGTGGCTGGTCGACACCGGGCTCGCCGGAGGCATGTACGAGCCGGTGGGGCTGTCCTCGTTCGACGCCGAGCACCGCGAGTTGTCCACGTCTCCCGACTCCGGGTTCGTCCGGGTCCTCCAGGTCCAGCTCCGGGACGCCAAGGGCGTGGACATGCTGCGCGGCTGTGTGCTGCGTCGGATCGAGGGCGAAGGTACGTCCGAGCGGACCGTCGACTCGGCGGACGACAGGTACGACGTGCTGACCGACGTCTTCCGCCTGGACCTCTCCGACGTCGACGCCCCCGCCCGAGCGGCGTTGTGGGACCGCGTCCGCACGGCGCATCAGGAGTGGGCGGCCGCGCAGGAATGCCAGGGAGGGCAGGAGTGGCAGGAACGAGGAGCGCCGCGCGCCCCGGCTCCGCCTGCCTCGCGCTCCCGCTGTCGAGCCGTTCTCGCTGAGCCCTTCGTCGCGGTAAGCCTCAGGAAAGCGCCCTTTGCTCGCGCCCTGGGTAGCGGTTACGCTGCTGGTAAGACGTTTTACCAGCGGCCTCGTCATAGAGCCGGAGCACAGCCAGAGCCGGAGAACCGGAGAAGGAGCCTTGATGCGGGACGTCAGCCGTCTTCGGGGGATCACGTGGGACCATCCGCGCGGCATCGATGCCCTGCGTGCGGGCAGCGACGCGTTCGCGCGCCGTACCGGGGTCACTGTCGAATGGACCGCGCGGTCGCTGCGTGAGTTCGAGGACACGCCCGTGGCCGAGCTGACGGGGGAGTACGACCTGGTGGCGCTCGACCACCCCTTCATCGGCGACGCGGTGGAGGCCGGGGCCCTGCTGCCGCTCGACTCCGTGCTCCCGCCCGGCGAGCTGCGCGAGCGCGCCGGGGACTCGGCCGGGCCGAGCCACGCCAGTTACCACTGGCGCGGGCGCCAGTGGGGCGGCGCGGTCGACGCCGCCTGCATGGTCGCCGCCCACCGCGCCGGGGCGGTGGAGCGTACGGAGATACCGGAGCGGTGGGACGACGTCCCCGCGTTCGCGCGCCGGCACGGGCGCGAGGCGGTGCTGCTCGCGGCCAACCCGACTCATCTGTGGGGCACCGTGCTCTCCCTGTGCGAGGCCGGGGCCGACACCGCCGCCGGACCGCGCGAGGGCTGGCGCCGGGGCGCCGACGGGCGGCCGGAGTGGTGGGGGGACGCGGGCGTGGACCCGGCGCTGCTGGGGGAGGCCGTCGAACGGGCCCGCCGCCTGTTGGCGCTGTGCGCCCCCGAGTCGTCGGCCGCCGACCCCATCGCCGTGCTCGAACGGCTGGCCGACCCGCACGACGCGGCGCTCTACTGCCCGTTGGTGTTCGGCTACGTCACCTACGCCCGGCCCGGCGCGCGCCCCGCGCTCGTGGCGTTCACCGACGCGCCGCGTCTCGGCGACGAGCCCGTGGGCACGCTCACGGGCGGGGTGGGACTCGCCGTCTCCGCCCGCTCGGACGCCGGTCGGGACGCCGCCGCGTTCGTCCGCCTCGCGACCTCCGCGCAGGTCCAGCGCGGGCCCGCGCACGCCGCCGGAGGGCAGGCGGGCCGCCGTTCGGTGTGGCTGGACGCGCGGGTCGACGACGAGGTCACCGGCTTCTACCGGTCCACCCTCGCCACCATGGACCGCTCCTTCCTGCGCCCCCGCCTCCCCGGCTATCCGGCCTACCAGCGCGCGGCGGCCGAGGAGCTGCACCGGGGGCTGGCGAAGGGCGTACGGGGGCGCGACATCGTGACCGAGCTCGGCAATCTGTGGCGCAAGCATGTCCGCGCCTGACCACGGGCGCGCGTCCGGCCCCGCGACCACGCCCCGGCCCGTATCCGGCCCCGCGACCGTCGCCGAGCAGTTCGCCCGCGCCGAGGCCGCGTACGGGGACCGGCGGGCGCTGCGGTCGGCGGACGTCGGCCACCCCGCGACGGGCTCCGCCGCCGGGTGGCTGACCTTCGCCCAGGTCGCCGAGCTCGCCCGTACGGCCGTCGCGCGGCTCGCCGTGCTCGGCGCCGGGCCCGGCGACCGCGTCGTCCTCGCCCTTCCCAACAGCGTGCTGCTCCGCGTCCTCGACCGGGCCGTCCTCGGTTCCGGGCTCGTACGGGTCGCGCTCTCGCCGCGGCTGCACCCGCGCGAGATCGCCGGGATCGCCGCCGACTGCGGGGCCCGCGTGGTCTGTTGCACCCCGGGCGCCGAGCAGGCCGTACGGGCGGCGCTCGCCCACGCGGGGGCGTCGGCGGCGGTGACGGCCTGCGCCGACGACGCCCCCGGCCGTACGGGCAGCCCGGTCCTCACTCCTGCCGTTCTCGCGGCGGCGTCCACGCCACCGCCCCCCGGCTGGCCCGCGCCCGCTCCCGCCGACATCGCGATGCTCATGTACAGCTCGGGGACGACCGGCCGCCCCAAAGGCGTGGTCGTCACCCACGGGACCTGGGCGGCGCAGACCGTACGGGCGCTGGGGGTGCTGCCCCCGGTCGGGCCGGGTGACGTCGTCCTCGCGGTGGCGCCCATGAGCCACTTCGGCGGCTCGATCGGGCTCGACTGCGCGGTGAGCGGCGCGGCGACGGTCACCATGTCCCGCTTCGACGCGGGTGCGGTCCTGGACGCCGTCGAGGCGTACGGGGTGACGGTCCTGCCGCTGGCGCCGGTCATGCTCGAACGGATCGCGCGGGCCGCAGCGCCCCGTACGGCCCCGGTGCCGGGCATCAGGGCCGTCCCGTACGGCGGTTCGCCCCTCGGCGCCGAGGCCCTGGCCCCGGCGGCGGAGGTCTTTCCCGGGGCGCTCACCCAGTTCTACGGGCTCGCCGAGGCCCTCGCGCCCCTCACGGTGCTCGCCCCCGCCGACCACGACTCCGGCGTGCCCGGCCGTCTGGCCTCGGCGGGCCGGGTCGCCGACGGTGTCGAACTGCGGCTCGCGGACGGCGAGATCGAGGTGCGCGGCGACACCGTGATGGCCGGGTACTGGAACCGTCCGGAGCTGACCGCCGCGGCCTTCCGCGACGGCTGGTTCCGCACGGGCGACCTGGCCGAGATCGACGCGGACGGCTACGTACGGCTCACCGGCCGCTCCGGCGAGACCATCGTGACCGGCGGGTTCAACGTCCAGCCCGCCGAGGTCGAGCGGGTGCTCGCCCCCGTCGCCGGGGTCCGCGAGGCCGCCGTCGTGGGCCTGCCGCACCCGGAGTGGGGCGAGGGCGTCACCGCCGCCGTCGTCCTCGACGGCGGCCCCCGCACCGGCACCCCCGGCGAGGACGTCCTCGCCGCCCTCGCCCGTGCCTGCGCCGGGGCGCTGGCGGGCTACAAGAAGCCCGTCGCGGTGCACGCCGTACCGGAGATCCCGAGGAACGCCGCGGGCAAGACCGACCGCGCCGCCCTGCGGAAGCTGCTGACCGGGCGATCCGGAGGATCCGGACGGTCCGAACGAGAGGAACACTGACCATGCAAGCGCTCGACGCGATACGCGTCCTCGACTTCACCCAGATGATGCTGGGCCCCTTCGCCACCCAGGTCCTCGCCGACTTCGGCGCCGACGTCATCAAGGTCGAACGGCCCGCGGGGGAGTGGGAGCGGGACCTCGCCATGATGGGCGGGTACGTCGACGGCGAATCCGCGGCGTTCCTCGCGATGAACCGCAACAAGCGGTCGGTGGCCCTCGACCTCAAGGACCCGCGCGCGAGGGACGCGCTGCTGAAGCTGGGCGCGACGTGCGACGTGGTCGTGGAGAACTTCCGCCCCGGCGTGATGGACCGGCTCGGCCTCGGATACGAGGACTTCAAGGCCGTCAGGGACGACATCGTCTACTGCTCCGGGTCCGGCTGGGGCCAGGACACCGTCTTCGCCCGCGCGGGCCGCCCCGGCCAGGACCTCCTCATCCAGTCGATGTCCGGCCTCGCGGCCTCGACGGGACGCGACACCGACCCGCCGACCCCGGCGGGCACCGCCGTCGTCGACCACGCCACCGCGCTCACCCTCGCCAACGGCATCATGGCCGCGCTCCTCGCCCGCGCCACGCACGGCGTCGGACAGCGCGTGGAGGTCGATCTCTACTCGACCGCGATCGCGATGCAGTGCCAGGAGATCTCGGCCTTCGTGAACCAGGGCACCGACTACGAGCGGTCCGCGTCCGGCATCGGACAGGCGTGGCTCTCCGCGCCGTTCGGCGTCTACGAGGCCGAGGACGGCTGGCTGGCCGTCGCGATGGCGCCCCTGGAGACGGTCGCCGAGGCCGTCGGCGCGCCGCACCTCGCCCGCTTCGACGCCTGGGCCGAACGCGACGAGGCCAAGATGGCGCTGGAGGCCGTGACCCGGACCCGGACGGTCCGGCACTGGCTCGACGCGCTCCTCCCGCGCGGGGTCTGGGCGGCCCGGGTGCGGACGACCCGGGAGGCCGTGGACGAGCTGCGCGAGGAGGGCTCGGACCTCCTCGTGACCGTCGAGGGGCCGGCGGGCACCCCGGTCGAGCTGGTCGGCAGCCCCGTCTCGCTCAGCGCCACCCCGTGGCGCCAGCGGCTCGCCCCGCCGCGTACGGGGGAACACACGGCCGAGGTCCTCGGTGAGGTGCTCGACGCCGAGAGCCTCGCCGGACTGGTCGGTGAGGCCCGATGAGCGCACGCGAGGAGGCCCCGGCCGTGACGGCGGGCGAGGCCGAACGGCCCCACCCGCACCTGGTCGTCCAGGACCACGCGGTGGAGGGCGGCGGCCTCGTACGGGTGCTGAGGATCGACCGGGAGGAGAAGCTGGGCGCGCTCTCCGGCCCGCTCGTCGCCGCGCTCGGCGAGCAGTTTGTGCGCGTCCGCCAGGACCGCGAGGTACGCGCGCTCGTCCTCACCGGCACCGGGCGCGGCTTCGTCGCCGGTGCCGACGTGGGCGAGTACGTGGGCGTGAGCACCGAGGCATTCCTGGAGTACCAGCGCGCCTCGCGGCAGGTGTTCGACGCGCTCGAAGCGCTGCCGCAGCCCACCGTGGCCGCCGTGAACGGCTATGCCTTCGGCGGCGGCTTCGAGATCGCGCTGTGCTGCGACTTCCTCCTCGCCTCCACCGGCGCCCGGTTCGCGCTGCCCGAGGTCACGCTCGGTCTGATCCCCGGCGGCGGCGGGACGCAGCGGCTGGCGCGCGCCGCCGGCACCCGGTTCACCAAGGAGCTGGTGATGACCGGGCGCCGCGTCCGCCCCGACGAGGCGGTGCGGCGCGGCCTGGTGACCGAGGTCGCCGAGCCGGAGGAGCTGGCCGGAAGAGCCCTCGCCCTGGCCGTACGCCTCGCGACGCGCGCTCCGCTCGCGGTACGCGCCGCCAAGCGGGTCGTCGACGGCGGCGCGGCCCAGGAGCTGGGCGCCGCGCTCTCCGCCGAACAGGCCGCGCTGGGCGCGCTGTTCGACACCGCCGACGGACAGGAGGGCATCCACGCCTTCCTGGAAAAGCGCGCTCCCCGCTTCACGGGGACCTGACGCCGCCCGGCCCGGGCCTCAGCCCTCCGGGTAGAAGAGGAACAGCGTGCAGCCGGTGGTGGTCGCGGGGACGTGCCACGACCCGGCCGGGGCGTGCAGGAACGTACCGGCCGGGTGGTCGCGGGCCCCGTCGTGGAACGTGCCGGAGACCACGTAGACCTCCTCCGGTCCGGGCTCGTGGACATCGCGGTGCGGCCAGGAGGTGCCGGGATCCATCTCCAGCACATGGGCGTGCGCGCCGCTGGGCCCCTTCCACAGGGAGCGCAGCCGGATGCCGGGGAACAGCTCGCGTACGGGGGACGCGTCGGCGGTGACGGAGGTGTAGCCCTCCTGGTCGAGGATCTCTGGGTGCATGCCCGCAACGGTGCCGCGCGCGGGGCCGGGGCCGACAGAGACCGAGCCGACACCTCGGGGTACTTTCCTGCCATGCATCATGTGGTGGTCCTGGTACGGCCCGTGCAGTCGACGTTCGAACTCGGCTGCGCCGTCGAGGTCTTCGGCACGCGCAGGCCGGGCGTGCCCGCGCGCTACACCCTGGAGCTGTGCGCGCAGGCGCCCGGCCCCGTGGCGACGACGGGCGGGTACACGATGTCCGTGCCGCGCGGCCTCCGCGCGCTCGACTCCGCCGACACCGTGATCGTCCCGGGCTGGCTGCCGGTCGAGGACCCGCTCCCCGACCCCGTGCGCCGCGCGCTGCTGCGGGCTCACGCGCGAGGGGCGCGGCTGGTCTCGATCTGCTCCGGGGTCTTCGCGCTGGCCCGGACGGGACTGCTGGACGGCCGCGCGGCCACCACGCACTGGGCGCGCGCCGAGCAGCTCCGCCGCGAGTTCCCCCGCGTCCATGTGGAGTCCGACCGGCTCTACATGGACCACGGCGACGTCGCCACCAGCGCCGGGGCGGGCGCCGGGATCGATCTGTGCCTGCACCTGGTACGGCGCGACCACGGTGCCGCGTACGCGGCGCTGCTCGCGCGGCACATGGTGATGCCGCCGCACCGCGAGGGCGGCCAGGCGCAGTACGCGCCTCCGGCGCCCCCGCCTCCGCTCCCGCCCCCGGCCTCGGCCCCGGCGCCGCCCGCTCCGGCCGTGCCGCCGGACGACGACGCGCTCGACGCGTTGCTCGCCTGGGCCGAGGAGCGTCTCGGGGCGCCGCTGTCGGTGGACGACCTGGCCGCGCGCCTCGGTGTCTCGCCCCGCACCCTGGCCCGGCGCTTCGCCGAGCGGCTCGGCACGAGCCCGGGCGCGTGGCTGCTGGCCCGCCGGGTGTCGGCGGCCCGCGCGCTGCTGGAGGAGACGGACCTGCCCGTCGAGGCGGTCGCGGCCCGGGTCGGGCTCGGCTCGCCCGTCAATCTGCGTCGCCGCTTCCGTGCCCAGGTGGGCACGACCCCGGGCGCGTACCGGCGGGCGTTCCGCGTGCCCTGAGAGTTGTCAGGTTGACGGCGGTCTCCGCCGCCCGGCTACCCTCCGCCCGTACGGTCAGGGGGAATCGGGGGTCGGGGGGAGAGCGTTCATGGCACGACGTGCGCGTACGCGCGTCCGAGGGGGCACGGCCACGGCGGTGCTCTGCGCACTGCTCGTGGCCGGTGCCTGCACGGGCGGCGGCGACGGCGACGGTGACGGCGACAGGGACAAGGGCTCGCGTTCCACGGCACAGCCGGAGAAGCTGCGGAAGGCGTGGGAGACATCGATCGCCCCGAGCGACGACGCCGGCGGGACCGTATGGACGGGGCACGGTGTCCTCGTCCGGCAGGACGGCGGCCAACTCCGGGCATACGACGCGCGTTCGGGTGAGAAGCGGTGGACGCTGAAGGCGCCCGAGGGCACGAGCGGCGTCTGCGGGATGTCGGAGAAGCCGAACGGGGCCGGGCTCGGCGGGCTCTTCTTCACCGAGCGGAAACGGGGCGGGCAGGACCGCTGCAGCTACGCGGGCGCCGTGGACCTGGCCGACGGCAAGGTCCGCTGGGCGAAGCGCGTCGGCCCGAGGAAGGGCTCCGGGGCGCCCGACATCAGCATCGGCGACGAGGCGCTCACCGTCACCCTGGAGTGCTACGGCGTGAAGCAGTTCCGCGCGCGGGACGGCAAGTCCCTGGGCACACGCCTCAAGAGCGACAAGGCGTGCGCGCACGACGTGGACCACAACGGACGCCATCTCGCCGTCCGCGAGGCCCCCGTGGGGAAGGCGAAGGAGCGCGTGCCGGGCTGGATCCCCGCCGCCGAGGGCCCACCGGCCCACTTCGCGCTCTACGAGGGCGCGGACCCCGAGCCCGTATGGCGCACGAAGGTGGACCGCGTCGGCGATCACCTGTTCCGCATCGTCTCCGACGACCCCCTGGTCCTGAGCGTCAGCGAGGAGGGCCACAACCTCCTGCGGACGTACGGCCCCGACGGCGAACCCGTACGCACCATCGGCAAGGAACTGGGAGGCCCGTCCTCCGCCCCCGCCGGCGACGGCTGGAGCGGCCCGTATGTGCGGGGGAACACGCTGGTCAAGAGCTACGACCGGGACCCGGCGCTGTACGCGTACGATCTGCGCACCGGCAAGGTGCGGTGGAAGAAGCACAAGGACGGGGCGCGGGTCCTCGGCGTCCACCGGGGCAGGCTGCTCGCCCTGCGGCAGACGAAGAGCCCCAAGGGGATGCCCGTTCCGGTGCTCGTGACGTTCGGGATGCGGGACGGAGCGGAGCGCACCGTCGGGCGGATCACGGAGACCGGCGTACACACGCGGCTGTGGGTGGCGTGGGACGACGACCGGATCTATCTGCACCGCGCGGGCAGGGCGGGCAAGGCGAGCATCGTCGCCTACCCGCTGCCGCGCTCGGGCGGCGAGAAGCGGCGCTACGCCGCCGAGCCCGTGCCGTGGGACGGCGCGACCCCGCTCCGGAAGCGCGGCTGGCGCGAGGGCGATCTGCGTCCCGACGAGGTCGCCACGGCGTGCGAGGCCGTCTCGCCCACGGCGCGCAAGGCGCTGCGCGTGTACAGGAAAGGCATGCCGCCGCCCGAGGACTGCTCCTGGGAGGAGCGGTACGCCCCCTCGCACGCCGAGCGGAGGCTCGATGTCACGGTCACCGCGCACCAGCCGGGCGGGGACGGGGAGCCGGCGGTCTCGGTGGCGAGGAAGGCGTTCCGGTCAGCCGGCGAGGAGAAGAACGGGGACGGCGGGGACGGCGGGGACGACGGGGCGTTCGCCGGAGCGCACCGGCTCAAGGGGCTGGGCGACGAGGCGAAGTCCCTCGCGCACGGCTCGGTGCGGGACAGCGCGTCCGGCGCCCGCATCCTGGTCCGCCACCGCAACGTGACGGTACGCGTGACGGCCCGTACGGAGGCGCTGGAGGACGGCCTGCGGGGCGAAGTGCCGCCCCGCCACCGGGTGGAGGCGGCGGCGCGCGTGGCGGCCGCCGACGTGCTGAAGCGGCTCGGTGCCGACGTCCCCGGGTCCGCGAGGCGCCTCGCGGACCCGGCCGGGGGCGGGACGAGCGAGGCCGAGCCCGTCTGCGCGCGGCTCCGCTCCGAGGCGGCCCGCCTGGCACCGGGCGCCGAGGCGCTGGACACCACGCCGAAGGGCGGGGCCGACGGCCGGGTCACCGGCTGCGTCTGGGAATCGGGGGACGACCTGTCGCCCAGCCTGTCCGTACGGGTCAAGGCGGTGCCCGACTCCCCGCTGACCGGGGAGAGCGCGGCGGAACTGGCCGGGGACGCGGTCACCCCGGAGGACGGCGCCGAGATGCGCGGCCTCGGCGACGAGGCCCGTATCGAGCGTGACTCCTTCACCTTCCGGCGCACGGGCAACATGAACCGCAGGCACACCCTGACCGTCCGCGAGGGCAACCTGGTGGTGACCGTCGAGCATCAGCGCTGGCACCATCCGCCCAAGTCCCGGCTCGACACGGACGTACGCCGGGTGGCCCGGCGCGTGCTGAGCGCGTACGAGTGAGGACCGGCGCGCCCGGTCCCGGCCGCGCGCGGTCCCGGCGGGGCGTCATCCGGCGGGGTCCCGTTCGCCGCTTTCGCGGTCCTCCCGGGCGGCCCAGTCGGCGCGGGTGAGGGCGTATTCGACCTCGCCGTGCTCGCTACCCGGGATCGCCTCGGGCCAGTCGCCGGTGAACGTCCGTACGAAGGAGAGGCCGGACTTCTCCATGACGCGGCGGGAGCGGGCGTTGACGGTCATGGTGTTCGCGGTGACGCGTTCGACCCCGAGGTCCGTGAAGCCCTTGCGGATGAGGGCGCGGGACCCCTCGGTGGCGTAGCCGTGCCCCCAGGAGGCGCGGTTCAGCCGGTAGCCCAGCTCCACCACGGCGGGGCTGTCGTCCACGAGCGGGCGGAACTCGAACCAGCCCAGGAACACGCCGGTGGCCCGCTCCTCCGCCGCCCAGAAGCCGCGGGTGCGGAAGGCGGGGTGGTCGTGCAGGAGCTTCGGCAGGGTCCGCCGCAGGATGTCCTCGCGGGTGGTGGGACGGCCGCCGTTGATGAACCGGGTGACCTCGGGGTCGTTGTCGAGTGCCAGCAGGGAGTCGACGTCGGCCGGGGTGAAGGCGCGCAGCGCCAGCCGCCCGGTCTCCAGGAAGGTGGACATGGCGCGATCGTCCCCGGGCCGGACCGCGCCCGCCACCTCATTTCGGCTCGGGGTCAGCGACGGGCACGGGTACGGACTCGGCGACCGGCTCGGGGACCGCGATCGTGCCCTGGGCCACCGCGCACAGCGTCTCCGTGCCCTCCTCGTCCACGGCCGACAGGTCGCAGCGGCACACCACGCGCGAACGCCCCGCCCGTACGACCTCGGCGCGGGCACGGAGCAGGACGCCCCGCGCGGGGCGGAGGTAGTCGATGGCGAACCCGGAGGTGAGCAGCCGGGCACCCGCCACGGTGCCCGCGGCGAAGGTCAGGGAATTGTCGGCAGCGTAGGCGAGCACGCCGCCGTGCACGAAGCCGTTCTGCTGGCGCAGCTCGTCGCGGACGTCCAGCTCCAGCGTCGCCACGCCCTCGCCGAAGGACACCAGGCGGGCGCCGAGCAGCGCGCTGAACGGCTGGGCCGCCAGCACCTTCCGGGCGAGCGCCAGATCCGGGACGTCCGTCACACCACACCTCGATCCGTCGGGCCGAAGGGCCAGTCAACCACGGCCCGTTGAGCCCCGCGGCGGGCCCTCGCGCGTCTCTTGGCATCACCATCTACCTGACGCATACTCAGCTCCCGTGGTGGACGAGACGTACGACGGTGACGACGGCCGTTTCCCCTTCCCCGCCGCCGGATTCGGGGCGCCGCCCCGCGCGTACGCCGAGCGTCGGGCGCGCGGAGCGGTGGCGCCGGTGCGGCTGCCGAGCGGCGACGAGGTGCTGCTGGCCACCGCGTACGAGGACGTCCGTACGGTCCTCTCCGACGCCCGCTTCACCCGGAACCTCTGCCACGAGGACGCCCCCAGGCTCCTCCCCGGCCCGGACTCCGGCGCCGACCCGCACGCGCTGACCAGCATGGACCCGCCCGCCCACACCCGGCTGCGACGCCTCGTGCAGGGCGCGTTCACGCCGCGCCGGGCCCAGGAGTGGGAGCCCCGCGTCCGGGCGGTGACCGAGGAGCTGCTGGACGGGATCGTCGCGGCGGGGCCGCCCGCCGACTTCGTCGCCGAGTTCGCCTTTCCGCTCCCCGTCGAGGTCATCTGCCGACTGCTGGGCGTCCCCGCCGCCGACAGCGCGCTCTTCCGCACCTGGTCGGACTCGTTCCTCAGCCTGAGCGCCGCCGACGGCGCGCGCCGCGCGGAGCACGCCGCCGCGTTCCGCGCGTACATCGACGCGCTGGTGGCCGAGCACCGTGCCCGCCCCGGCGAGGACCTGGTGGACGAGCTGATCGCCGCGCGGGACGAGGGCGACCGGCTGACGGAGGAGGAACTCGCCCGCATGGTCCGGGGGCTGATCGTCGCCGGGCACGAGACGACGGCGAACGTCCTGGCACGCGGCCTGCTCACCCTGCTGCGCCACCCGGACCAGCTCGCGGCGCTGCGCGACGACACCGCAGACGAGGAGCCCGCCCGGCTGCCGGGCGCCGTGGAGGAGATCCTGCGCACCCAGGTCCCCGGGCACGGCGGGCTGCTGCGGGTCGCCACCGAGGACGTGGTGCTCCCCTCGGGCGCCACGATCCGCGCGGGGCAGGGGGTGATGGCGCCGGTGGCGGCCGCGAACCACGACCCGGAGCCGTTCGCCGAGCCGGACGCCTTCGACATCCGGCGCGGGAGCGAGACCCGGCATCTCGCCTTCGGCCACGGCCCGCACTACTGCCTCGGGGCCAACCTCGCCCGCGTCGAGGTACGGGTGGCGCTCGGCACGGTGCTGCGACGCCTCCCGGGCCTCGCCCTCACGGCCGCCCGGCCGGAGGAGCTGGAGTGGACCGCTGACAGCCGCGTATGCGGACTGAAAGCGCTGCCGCTCACCTGGTGAGGGCCCGGGGGTTGCGTGTCCGGGGCCGCCCCGCGCCCGCCTCGCGCCCGTCCCGCGTCCCACCTCGGCGCATGTGCCGTACTGGGCCCGCGCGGGCCCGGTACGGGACGGGCGGCGGACGGGGGCTCCGGTGGCGCCGTCACTGGCCCGCCCATTGGCAACTCCAACAGACTGTTGACGTGCACCTGTAAGGGCGGCACTCTCGGGGCCTTTGACGCCCCCCACTGGAGGTCCCCCCATGCACAGACGTTCGGTACAGGCGGCCATCGGGTTCGCGGCGGCCCTTGCGACCGCCGTCGGAGCCACCACCGTCGCGCAGGCGGAGACCGCGCCCAGCGCGGCGAAGACGCTCGACACCAGGCTGGCCGACGGCTGCTACACCTGGGACAAGGAACTGTCCGAAGGCGCCTCCGGCGACGCCGTGACCCAGCTCCAGATCCGCCTCGGCGGCTACCCGGCCCCTGGCGAGGTTCTGGAGCCGGACGGCAAGTTCGGCCCCCTCACCACGGCGGCGGTCAAGCGTTTCCAGAAGGCGTACGGCCTGCCCGAGACCGGCAAGGCCGACCAGGCGACGTTCGACAAGATCTACGGGCTGCAGAAGGACGACTGCAGCCCGGCCCACTTCGACTTCGCCGAGCTGAACACGTGCAACTCCGACTGGAGCGGCGGCATGGTCTCCGCCGCCGACGCCAAGGAGCACGCCAAGCGCACCATGTGGAAGCTGGAGGCGCTGCGCCACGCGATGGGCGACCAGCCGATCCGGATCACCAGCGGGTTCCGCTCCAAGCAGTGCAACGCGGACGTCGGCGGCGCCCCCGACAGCCGCCACATGTACGGCTACGCGGCGGACATGGGCGTCACCCCGCACAGCCTCTGCGACATCGCCAAGGCCTCCCGCAACCACGGGTTCAACACCATCCTCGGGCCCGGCTACCCGGACCACGACGACCACATCCACGTGGACCACAAGGACAGCAAGTTCTGGTCGGCGCCCAACTGCGGCATCTGACGGGAGACAACGCCATGAAGAGCATCCTCAGACCCCGGTCCACCCGTGCGCGCATGGCGGTCGCCGTGGCCGCCGGAGCCACGCTCGCGCTGACCGTGCCGGGCGTGGGCCAGGCCGCCGACGCCCCGCGCGCCGCCGGCGGTGTCGGCGCCGGAGTCGGCGTCGGCGGCGACGTCGGCGTCCAGGCCAAGCTGTCGCACTCCCAGGCCACCGCCAAGTTCCGGGCGGCGGGCATCACCTGGACCTCCAGCGGTGGCTGCTCGGACCGCAACAGACCCAACTGCACCTCGTTCGAGCAGATCAACTCCGCCACCGTGGACGGCGTGATCACGCTCAAGTCGGCCAGCGGCTGCGCCATCCGGCTCACCGGCGGCACCGAGACCGGCCACGCGAGCGGCACGTACAGCCACTGGAACGGCTACAAGGTGGACTTCGGCCTCACCAACTGCCTCAACAACTACATCCAGGGCACCTTCACCTCCATCGGGGGCTCGAAGTGGAAGTCGGGCAGCGGCAACGTCTACTACAAGGAGGGCAACCACTGGGACGTGACGTACTACAACTGCGGTGGCTGCCTCGCCGGTCAGCGGGCCGTGGGCTGACGGCCGGCACCTGACGGCACCTGACGGCACCTGACGGCACCGGAGACGGCCCGGCCCCCGACGGACGATCCGCCGGGGGCCGGTCTGTGCCGTGGGGGTGGTCAGGTCAGGGGGTTGAGACAGCCTGAGCGGGGGACCCATGTGTGAGCGCTGATCTTGTTGTTGGCCGGGGTCGAGAAGATGCCCAGCCGGAGCTTGTCGTTCCGCAGGTCGTCGACGTACAGCTCGCCCCGGGCCACGCAACCGACCAGGCCCTTGAGGTTCGCACCTTGCGTGACCAGGACATTGTTCACGCCACCGGCGTAGGTTCCGGTGTTGAGCAGCGAGGTGGCCCTGTCGTTTGCGGTGAGGAGGGCTCCGGCGGCCGCGGTCGCCGCTGCCGCCACGAGGGCAGCACGGATCATACGCATGGTGTCTCCCTCGGTTTCCCCGGAATCGGGTATCGGGTGTGTGATCAGCCGCGAGGGGCGATACGCGCGGCCCGGTTCAGGGCGGTCCGCCTCATGCGATGGGTGCGGACGCGGGCTGCGGACTTCGGCTGCGCGCGGTCCTGTGGCGGGTCCCCCGCGCAGCCCGCGAGCAGTACCGTCGTGGTGGTCGCGGCCACGAGCACCGCTGCCGGACCGGTGATGTCGACGATGCGCCGTCGCATGGCTCCCCCATGGCCTTCGCCGGTTGTGTGACAACAGGCTCTCGGCGGCGGCCGGTTCGCCGCCACAGGCTTCGACGCTGCTCTAAGCGTCGAGGGGGCTGCTGAACGGGCTGCCGAACGGCCCGTCGAGCGGGCCGTTCAGCAGCGCGAGCCCGGCGGGCGTGATCGTGTGCACCACGTGCCTGCTGCGGCGCACGCTCAGCAGCAGCCCGGCCCGGCGCAGCACGGCTGTGTGGTAACTCGCCGCGGCCTCGCTGACGCTGAACCGCTGGGCCAGCTCGCCGGTCGTACGGCCGGTGGCGACGTCCTCCAGGATCGCGGCGCGCGTACGGCCGATGAGCGCGTCGAGCCTCGCCCTCGGGCGCTCAGCCCCGCCCCGGATGCGGCGGGGCGGGCGGCCGGGCGTGTGCTGGACCGGGTAGACGAGGACCGGGGCCATGCCGGGGTCGGCAAGGGTGACGGGCCTGCGGACGCAGAAGAAGCTCGGCTGGAGCAGCAGGCCCCGCCCTTCGAGCCGCAGGTCGCGCGCGACCGGGTAGTCGGCGCGGAGCAGGGGCGGCTCCCAGCGCAGCACGGGGCGGAAGCCGTCCAGCAGTCCGGCGGTGCCGCCCCGCAGCACCGCGCGGGCGCGTACGGCCCGGTCGGCGTCCACATGGGCGCGGATGTGCGGCCAGAAGGGCGCGAGTGCCGACCGGTAGTACGCGCGCAGCGCGGCGCCCAGTTCGTGCAGCGACTCCGGGGCGCCCTCGGCCAGATGCCGTACCGCCCCCGGCCGCGCGGGTAATCGGCCGGGGGAGGCGGCGAGCCTCGCCAGGTCCCGGCGCAGCACCGCCCGGGGCGTGCCGAGCACCAGCTCGACCGCCTCCTCCAGTGCGGCCGACTGCTCCAGGCCGAGGCGGTCGCCCAGGTCGGGCGTGAGGAAGTCCGGGGAATAGCCGCGCGGCGGCAGCAGCGCCGCCAGCAGGGCGCTGCTCCGGGGCAGCCGGGGCCGGACGAGGCGGTGCCACTCGCGGAACACCGGCGGGACCTCCCGCGCCATGAGGAGCTGGAAACTGTGGGTGATCTCCCACAGCGGATCCGGGGCGGCGGCCACACGGACGCGCACGAGGTCTTCGGCGGTGAAATGAACCTGCAGCATGGGATCTCCGCTGGTGGCCTTCGTCGGGGAAGGGGTGCGGCATCTCAGCGTGCCCGCGAGGGCGGCAGGCGGCATCGCACACGGGGAGTAACCGTGGCTGCTCCCCGGGGAGATGAGGCGGCCCTCAGCGTATGAGGTGCGGCGGCAGCTCCACCCAGCGGCGCGGGGCGCCGAGGTCCATCGCCCGGCGTCCGTCGGCGATCCGGAGACCCGCCGCCGCGCAGCCGTACGCGAAGACGTTCGCCGCGTAGGGGAACTCCTGCGTGGTCTGCCAGAAGCGGAAGTGCCAGCGGGCGGGCGGCTCCGCCTGGTGAGGCGTGAGGCCGACCTCCTCGTTGCCCTGGTACTCGCCGTCGCGCGCGAGGGTCCCGTGGGTGCCGCCCTTCGGATTGACGTAGATCCCGTAAGCCTCGGTGCCCGCGGATATCGCTTCGAGGAGCGCCGCGTCGCTCGGCATGAACCCGTCCTGGACGATCACACAGCCGCCGGGGGAGCCGGGCACGGCGGCCACCCCCACATAGCGGTCCACCTCGTCGAAGTCCGTCGGGTCGAAGGGCATGTCCTCGCCGCCCGTACGGGGACACGCGGCGGGGTCGGCGCCCAGGCGCCGGATCACCTCGTCCTCGCTCAGATCCCGTACGAAGCAGACGCCGAGGCCCTCCATCCAGATCTCCTGCTCGCCGAACGCCGCCGTCAGCGCGTCCGCCTCCCGGAAGGCGGCGGCCTCCCCGGCGGGCAGCGGCCGCGCCCCCGGCAGCTCCGCGACGAGCGGCGCGAGCGGCGTGGTCAGCAGCAGGCGCCCCGGCGACCAGGGGCCGAGCTGCGGCGTCCACACGTCGGCCCCGGCGGCGATCAGCGCGCGGACGGCGGTCTCGTCCACGGCGCATGCCGCGTGCCACAGCGGGGTGTGCTCCCGGCCGTCCCGCGCGTCGGCCTCCGCGCCGCGCTCCAGCAGCACGGCCACCGCCTCCCCGCCGGCGTGCCGGGCCGCGAGGTGCAGGGGGCCCGAACCCTCCCACCGGGCAGGGGAATCGGGCGAGGCGCCGCCGTCGAGCCTGGCCCGGATCAGCGCGGGTCGTTCCAGTCGTGGGAGGACATGTCCTCCCAGTCGGCCCGCGGCACGTACCGCCGCCGCTCCTTCTCCCGCTGCTCCAGCTCCGCTTGCCGGTGCGGGGCCGTCGGCGGGGCGAGGAACGCGGGCGGGCCGCCCATCTCCACCAGCGCGACGGAGCCCGGCTCTCCCACCGGGGCCGGCGGCTCGATCCCCGGCCAGATCTCGACGGCCCCGGCGGAGGCGGCACGCAGCGCCGAGGCGTCGACCGGCGTACGGGTCTCGGGCACGTCCTCGTCCGGCCATTCGACGACGAGCCCGGTCCCGCCGGGCGGGGGCAGCTCCGCGAGGTACAGATCGACGGGGACCGCGAAGACCGAGCGGCTGGACGAGCTGCGGCTCCCGTCCAGCGGGATCAGCCCGACGGCCTGCCGCGTGACCGCCGAAACCGTCTCGCCGTCCCGGCTGGTCCACTCCAGGTGCCGCTGCCGCGGCGCGTCGAGCGAGGTCACCCGGCGGCCGTCGGACAGCTCCAGGCCGACCCGGAGCCCGGACTGCCTGCCCGAAGGAATCTTCTGCCGGCGGACCTTGCGGTGGACGGACAGATGCAGCGTCGCCCCGTCCGGCCACACCGACCATCCCGTGAGGACCACCCGGACGTGCGGGCCGCTCCCGACGACCGCGCGCTGCGGCAGCAGCGCGGGCGCGAACCAGTCGAGCGGCGGCGCGAACCGCCCCGCGTCCTCGCCCGGCGGGCCCAACCGCAGCAGCGGCATCTGCTCGACAGGCTCCTCGGGGAGCACCAGATCGTCGAAGAATCCCATGTCCCGATCGTGGCAGAGGGGTCTGACATCTCCTCAGCCCCCGCTGCCCGGCCCGGCGTTCAGCCCTCGCGCAGCGTCCCCGTCCACTCCTCGACCTCGTCCGGGGTGCGGGGCAGCCCGCCGGAGAGCAGCCGCGCGCCCTCGGCCGTGATGACCAGGTCGTCCTCGATACGTACGCCGATGCCGCGCAGCTCCGGCGGGAGCGTCAGGTCGTCGGGCTGGAGGTAGAGCCCCGGCTCGACGGTCAGTACGTGGCCCTCGGCGAGGACGCCGTCGAGATAGGTCTCCGCGCGTGCCTGGGCGCAGTCGTGCACGTCGAGGCCGAGCATGTGACCGCTGCTGCAGAGCGTGTAGCGGCGGTGCAGGTCGCCCTCCGGGCTCTTGAGGACGCCCCACTCGGCCAGCCCTTCGGCGATCACGCGCATGCCCGCGCGGTGGAAGTCGCGGAAGCTGGCGCCGGGCCGCAGCGCGGCGATGCCCGCCTCCTGGGCCGCCAGCACCAGTTCGTACACCTGCCGCTGGGCGGGGGAGAACCGGCCGGAGAGGGGGAGGGTGCGGGTGATGTCCGCCGTGTAGAGGGTGTCGGTCTCCACGCCCGCGTCGAGCAGCAGGAGGTCGCGGGGGTCCAGGGCGCCGTCGTTGCGTATCCAGTGCAGGACGCAGGCGTGGGCGCCGGAGGCCGCGATCGTCTCGTAGCCGGTCCCGTTGCCCTCGGCGCGGGCGCGGAGGCCGAACACGCCCTCGATCCAGCGCTCGCCGCGCGGGTGGGCCAGGGCCCGGGGGAGCGCGCGGGCCACGTCCTCGAAGCCGGAGACGGTGTGGCGTACGGCCAGTTCGAGCTGCTCCACCTCCCAGGCGTCCTTCACGAGCCGCAACTCACTGAGTGCGCGGGTGAGTTCGGGGTCCTGGGCGGCGCGGCGCCCGGGCGGCACGTCCGTGTACCGGTCGAGGTGGGCGCAGCGCAGGCCCGTCAGCCGCTCGGCCTCGTCCAGGTCGGGGCGGCGCCCGACCCAGAACTCGCCGTAGCGGCGGTCCCGGTAGAAGGCGTCGTCCCCGCCCCCGCGGGGCGAGCGGGGCCGCAGATAGAGCACGGCCTCGTGCCCGTGCGCCCCCGACGGCTCCATGACCAGCACGTTCCCCGCCTGGTCCTCCCCGGCCAGGCCGGTCAGCCAGGTGTACGCGCTGTACGGGCGGAAGCGGTGGTCGCAGTCGTTGGAGCGCACCCGCAGCTCTCCGGCCGGGACGATCAGCCGCTCGCCGGGGAAGAGGGCCGAGAGCCGGGCCCGGCGCGCGGGGGTGTGCCGGGCGGCGGGCAGGGGTGTGACAGAGGGAGTCGGCGCCGGGTCCCAGTCCTGGGCGAAGAAGGTCCTCAACTCCCCGGAGACGGGCAGGTCATGACGGACCGTATGGATTCCGGGGGAGCGGGGCTCGGGTTCGGGCGGCTGCTCGGTCACGTTCATGGGCACTCCTTCGGGACGGCGGAAGATCAGTACAATTTCACATTGCACTGTCTTCTCCCCGGACTCAAGACCGCTTCGCCACGGAGGTGCCATGCACGAGCCGGCGCAGATGATCAGCACCGTCGACTACCACACCGCAGGAGAGCCCTTCCGGATCGTCGTGGGCGGCGTCCGCCCGCCGCGCGGCGCGACCATGCTCGACAAGCGCGACGACGCCATGGCGCGCCTGGACGAGGTGCGCGCCCTGCTCACCCACGAACCCCGGGGCCACGCCGACATGTACGGCTGCTTCGTCACCGAACCCGTCGACGACGGGGCCGATCTGGGCCTGGTCTTCTTCCACCGCGACGGCTTCAGCACCGCCTGCGGGCACGGCTCGATCGCCGCCGCCGTCTGGGCGAGCACCACCGGATACGCGGCCCCGCGCCCCGACGGCACCCTGGTCCTCGACGTCCCGTCCGGCCGCGTGACCTGCACCGTCGGCGAAAGGGACGGCCACGGCCACCCCTCCGTACGGTTCGTGAACGTCCCCTCGTACACCGTCGCGCGGGACGTGGAGCTGTCCACCACGCACGGCAGGACGCGGGCCGACGTCGCGTACGGCGGCGCCTTCTACGCCATGGTCGAGGCGGCCGGTCTCGGCCTGGAGGTCACGCCCGAGCACCTGCCCCAACTGGTCCGGCTCAGCGCCCAGATCAAGGCCGGGATACTCGCCCGCCACGCCCTCGCGGACCCCGGCGACCCCCGGATCGGCGGCCTCTACGGCGTGATCTTCCACGACCGGCTGACCTCGGGCCCGGGGCACGTCGAGGAGCGGAACGTCACGGTCTTCGCCAACGGCCAGGTCGACCGCTCGCCCTGCGGCAGCGGTACGTGCGCGCGCCTGGCCGTGCTGGCGGCGCGCGGAGAGCTGGAGATGGCGGGGGAGTTCGTCAACCGCAGCATCATCGACACCGTCTTCACCGGCCGCCTCACCGCCGCCACCACCGCGCACGGCCACCCGGCGGTCGTCCCCGAGGTCGAGGGCACGGCCTACCCGACGGGCCACCACACCCTGCTCCTGCACCCCGGGGACCCGCTGCCGCGCGGCTTCTTCCTCCCCACGGGCACCGCCCCGTGACGCGCCCGCCCTATCAGACGGAGCGCGGCGTCGTGCTGAAGCGGGACGGGGGAACGCCGTAGAAGTCGGGGAACGCCGTGCGCATGCTCTCGGTGGTGCCGAAGCCGCAGCGCCTGGCCACGCCCGCGAGCGGCAGCGCGGTGGAGGTCAGCAGGTGCGCGGCGGCCTCCGCGCGGGCGCCCCGCACATAGTGGGCCGGGGTCCGGCGGAGGTGGCCTCCAGCCGCAGCCCGGTCGCGCAGGTGATCGCCCGTCCGCCCGGCGTCAGCAGGCGTACGTCGTACGGGGTGCCGCCGGACTCGACGCAGGTGGCGACGAACGCGGACGCCACCGACGCGATCTCCAGCAGCTCCGCGGGGCGGGACTGCTGGCCTACGGCGGGCTCGTCGCGGTGGGCTTCGCCCTCGCTGTCACCAGGGGACGACCCGGCCCCCGTGGTCGACGAAGTGGAGGCCGGGCCTCCCCGCGTGGCCCTCGATGGTCTCCGCCACTCCGGGGACGCTCTCCTCCACGCTGAGTTCGGCCTCGGGCCCGCCCAGCTCCGTACGGACCCAGCCGGGGTCCATGAGCAGCAGCGTCCGCGTGTCCTCGGCGTTGCGGGCGGCGTAGCAGCGCATCAACTGGTTCAGCGCCGACTTGCTGGCCCGGTACAGGTCCTGTCCGCCCCCGGTGTTGAGGGAGACGCTGCCCTGGTCGGAGGACATGACGCCCAGGGTCCCGGTCGGCGCCACCAGCGGGCTCAGGGTCTCCAGGGCGCGCATCGGGCTGAGCGCGTTGGTGACCATGACCTCGGTGAACATCTCCGTGGGCACCTCGCCGATGGGGAGGTCGCCCCGGGTGATGGCCGCGTTGACGAAGAGCAGGTCGAGGGTGCGGCCCGCGAGCCGGTCGCGCAGCGCCGTGAGCTGCTCCGGGTCGGTCATCTCCAGCGACTCGACGGTGAGCCTCCCGCCGGACGTCTCCGCCAGCTCGTGGAGCCCGGTGCGCCGGGTGCCGCGCACCGTGCCGATGACGTCCCAGTCCCGGCGCAGCAGCTCGGCTGCGAGCCCGAGGCCCAGGGTGCGGGAGGCGCCGATGACGAGGGCGGTCCTGCGGATGGCGTTCATGGGGTTCCTTCCCTACGGATCGAACGATCACCGTCAGTCTCCGAGCGGCCCCGGGCGGCCGTCCAATACCCTTCGAACGGCATTGATACCGTCAGGGCATGGATCTCGATCTGCGCAAGCTGCGCTATTTCGCCGCCGTCGCCGAGCACCGGCACTTCGGCCGGGCGGCCCAGGCGCTGTTCATCGCGCAGCCGGTCCTCAGCCGCCAGGTCCGGGCGTTCGAACGGGAGCTGGGCTGCGCGCTGTTCACCCGCACTACGCGCAGCGTCGAACTCACCGCGGCGGGAGAGCGGCTGTACGAGGAGGCGACGCGGATCACCGCCGTCGTGGACGGTGCGCTGCGCCGCGTGGACGAGGCGCGGCGCGGCGAGCAGCGGCTCGTCGTGGCCTTCTCCGGCGGGCTGCACGTGTCGGAGCCGATCCGGGAGTTCACCGCGCGCCGTCCGGACGTCGACATCGACGTCCTCCCGCTGCCCTGGACCGAGCGGGACGCGCCGCTCCGCGACGGCCGCGCCCATGTGGGCTATCTGCGGCGCCCCTTCGACGACACGGGGCTGCTCACCGTCCCCATCGGGCACGACACCAAGGTCGCGTGCCTGCCCGCCGCGCACCCGCTCGCGGACCGCGAGGCGCTGTCGATGGCGGACCTCGACGGGGAGCCGGTCCTCGACGTCAGGGCGCGGCGGACGATCTCGCTGGAGGAGAAGTTCGAGCTGATCGCCTCGGGGCAGGGCATCGCGTTCGTCCCGGTCAGCATCGCGGCCTCGTACTCGCGCCCCGACCTCGTCCATCTGACCGTGACCGACGCCCCGCCCGTCGAGACGTGCCTCGCGGCGCCGGAGAGCGGACTCACCGGCCCCGCGCGGGAGTTCCTGGCCGTCGCCACGGAGACCCTGCGGCGCGGCCGGTGACCCTCAGGCCCGGTGCCGGTCCCGCGCCGGCGCGCGCTCGCCGTCGCGTACGTCGGCTCGTACGTCCGCGCGTGTACGGGTGAGGATCGCGCGCAGCCCGGCGGCGGGGATCTTGGGCTCCCGGTCCGAGGTCAGGAGGCCGTTGATCTCCTGCTCGGTGTCGGTGAACTGGGTGTAGCAGAACCCGGCCAGGCCCGAGTCCACGGCCGCGTCCACCAGCGAGGCCAGCCGCTCGGCGAACTCCTCCCGGCTCGCCACGGTCCCGTAGCCGAACCACGCGGCGCCCTCGGCCGGTTCGAAGGTCGCCCCGCCGAACTCGCTGAGCACGACAGGCTGTCCCTCGTGGCGTACGCCGTCGAGGGTGAGCCTCCGCGCGCCGGGCCACCGCTCCGCGAACTCGCCCCGCCGCAGCGAGGGGTGCCCGTACCGCTCGCGCAGCACGTCCGCGCGCTGCGTGTAGTCGTGGACGCCCCAGATGTCGGCGGCGGAGATCTCCCAGCCGTCGTTGGAGACGGCGGGGCGGGACGGGTCGAGGGCCTTCGTCAGGTGGTAGAGGGCGTCCATGAAGTGCCGCTGCTCGGGGACGCGGGCGGGGTGGGGGACCGACCAGGACTCGTTGAACGGGACCCAGCCGACGATCGAGGGATGGCCGAGGTCGCGCGTGACCGCCTCGGTCCACTCGCGCGTCACCCGCTCGACGGTCGTCGCGCCGAAGGCGAACGCGGAGGGCATCTCCTCCCACAGCAGCAGCCCGAGCCGGTCCGCCCAGTACAGGAAGCGCGGGTCCTCAACCTTCTGGTGCAGGCGCAGCCCGTTGAGCCCGATCTCCTTGGCGAGTTCGGCCTCGCGGCGCAGCGCGTCGGCGGGGGCGGCGAGGTGGGAGTCGGGCCAGTAGCCCTGCTGGAGGGCGAAGCGCAGGAAGTACGGCTTGTGGTTGAGGAGGAAGACGCCGTCGTCCCAGCCCACGTCGCGCAGGCCGAGGTAGGAGGAGACCTCGTCGACGGGCGCGTCGTCCGCCGCCTCGGCGAGCGTCACCTCCGCGTCGACGAGGTGCGGGTGCTCGGGGGACCACAGCAGGTCGTCGAGGTCCTGCGCGTGCAGCAGCGCGGGCACCGCGAGGTCGAACGCGGTCTCCTGCTCCTCGGTCCGCATCCGCTGCTCGGCGAGCACACGCGTGCCGTGGGTCAGCCGTACGGTCAGGTTCAGGGCGCGCCCCGGCCACCGGCTGAGCCGCACCCTGCCGCGTACGCGGGCGTGGGCGACGTCCGGCGTCCAGTGCAGCACCGTCACATGGTCCTCGGGGACCTCCTCCAGCCACACCGGCTGCCAGATGCCGGACGTGCGGTGGTACCAGATGACGTGCGGGTCCGCGCGCCAGTCCTGCTTGCCGCGCGGCTGCGTGACGTCGAGCGGCTGGTCCTCGGCCCGTACGACGACGGCCTGCGCGCCGTCCTCCGCGAGCGCCTCCGTCACGTCGCAGGTGAAGCCCGTGTGCCCGCCCTCGTGGCGGCCCACCGGCTGCCCGTTCACCCACACCTCGGCCCGGTGGTCGACCGCCCCGAAGTGCAGCAGCAGGCGGCGGCCGGGAGCGGGCCGGGCCGCCTCGACCGTACGCCGGTACCACAGCACCGGGTGGAAGCCGCTGTCCTGGACGCCGGAGGCCTTGGACTCCGGCGGGTAGGGCACGGTGACGGTACGGGTGAAGGGCCCGGTCACCTCCGGATCCATCCAGCGTTCCGTCCGGCCGAGGTCCGCGTCGTCGTGGGCGAACCACCAAGGGCCGCTCAGGTCCCGCCAGTCCGGGTCGCGGACGAGCTGGGGCCGGGGGTGGTCCGCGGCGTCCAGATGGGTGCAGTGCATACGAGATCTCCGGTGGGTGTCGTACAGGGGGACGGGTCGCACGGGTCGCACGGGTCGTGTCAGGGGGAGCGGATGTCCACGGCGGTGGCGGCGAACGCCAGCGGCCCGGGCAGCAGCGGCACCATCACCGGCATGGCCCAGGCGAGCCCCGCGGCCAGGAGCACGGCGGCGGCGAGCAGGAGCGTGCCGTGCGGGTCGGCCGCCGAGCGGATCAGCGCCTCGCGCGCCGAGAGCCGGTGCGGGGCCTCCAGCGCGGTGGCGCGCAGGCCCACGACCGAGGCCCCCAGGGCGAGCAGGGCCAGCGCCGGAGCCATGAGCGCGGCGCCGGGCAGCGCGCTGTCCAGCAGCGCGGCGTCGACCAGCAGGACGAGGGTGAGGAGCGGCGGGACGAGCCCGGCGGCGAGCGTACGGGCCGACAGGCGGGCCCGCAGATGGCGCAGGTACGTACCGGCCGTGGCCGGCGCGCCGAGCGTGGTCCCGCGCAGCGTCGCGGACGCGGCGGCGAACGCGGCCGGGGCCGTGAGCACCGGCAGGCACGCGAGGCTGGTGAGCAGGCCGACGAGCAGCATGTCGGCGAAGAGCGTGAAGCCGGAGCCGAAGACCTCTCCGGGCCGGCGGGCGCGGTCCACGGCGCTCAGCCCTTCAGCCCGGAGGTCGCCATGCCCTGCACCAGATAGCGCTGGAAGACGAAGAAGAACAGCACGATCGGCAGCACGGAGATCACCGACATCGCGAACATCGGCCCGTAGGCGGAGGTGCTGGACTGGTCGACGAAGGTGCGCAGGGCGAGCGTGATGGTGAACTTCTCCGGCGCGAACAGGTAGATCATCTGCGTGAAGAAGTCGTTCCACGTCCAGATGAACGTGAAGATGGCCGTGGTGATCAGCGCGGGGCGGCTCAGCGGAAGCGTGATCGACCAGTACGTACGGAAGGCGCCGCAGCCGTCGATCCGCGCCGACTCCTCCAGCTCGCGCGGCAGGCCCCGCATGAACTGCACGATCAGGAAGACGAAGAACGCCTCCGTGGCCAGGAACTTCGGCAGGATCAGCGGCCAGTAGGTGTCCACCATGCCGAGCTGGTTGAACATGATGTACTGCGGGATCAGCACGACATGGTGCGGCAGCATCAGCGTCGCCACCATGAAGGCGAACATCACCCCGCGCATCCGGAAGCGGAGCCGCGCGAAGGCGTAAGCGGCGAGCGAGCACGACAGCACGTTCCCGAGGACGGCGCCCCCGGCGATCAGCAGCGAGTTGCCCAGCAGCCGGGAGACGGAGACCCCGGACACGCCCTCCAGCGCGGTCGTGTAGTTCGCCCACTCCCAGTGGCTCGGCCACAGGTCGAGGCTGGTCACCACCTCGTCGGCGGGCTTGAACGAGGTGGCCAGCAGCCACGCCAGCGGGTACAGCAGGACGAGCAGGCCCGCGGCGGCGAGCGTGTGCGGCAGCCGGCTCTTGGCGGCGGGGTGCGTCGCGCGGGGATTCATCGCCCCTCCTCGTCCGCGTAGAAGACCCAGGACCGGGACGTCCGGAACAGGACCGCGGTGATCGCGGCGATGGCGATCAGCAGCAGCCACGCCATGGCCGCCGCGTAGCCCATGTGCGAGGCGCTGAAGCCGCGCTCGTAGAGGTACAGCGTGTAGAAGTTGATGGAGTCCGCCGGTCCGCCGTCGCCGGAGCTGATGGCGAAGGCCGGGGTGAAGACCTGGAAGGACTGGATCATCTCCAGGACCAGGTTGAAGAAGACGACGGGGGAGAGCATCGGCACGGTGATGGAGACGAACCGCCGCCAGCGGCCCGCGCCGTCCAGCTCCGCCGCCTCGTACAGGTCGGGCGAGATCTGCTGGAGCCCCGCGAGGAAGATGACCATCGGCGCGCCGAACTGCCACACCGACAGCAGGACGACCGCGAACACCGCCAGGTCGGGGTCGCCGACCCAGCCGCCCGTGTCGATGCCGACCCAGCCGAGCACATGGGAGACCGAGCCCCCGTCGTTGAAGAGCGCGCGCCACACGAGCGCGATCGACATGCTCGCGCCGAGCAGAGAGGGAGCGTAGAACGCGGAGCGGTAGAAGGCGCGGCCCTGGCCGAGGTTCTTCAGCAGCATCGCCGCCCCCAGCGCGAGGGCCAGCTTCAGCGGCACCGCGACCACCACGTACAGCAGCGTGGTGCCGACCGACCGCCAGTAGCGGGGGTCCTCGGTGAGCATCTCGGTGTAGTTGCGCAGGCCCACCCAGTGCGGCGGCTCCAGCAGGTTGTAGTCCGTGAACGACAGGTACAGCGACACGGCCATCGGGACGAGCGTGAGCACTCCCGCGCCGATCATCCACGGGGAGAGGAACACATAGGCGGGCCACTGCCGTTCCCGCACGCGGCGGCGGGGCTCGCGGGGAGGCCGCAGTTCCCGCGGCCGTTCCTCGCGCACCGGCGCCCTGGTCGGCACAGCGCTCATGACCTCAGCTCCCGGTTGGCCTCGTCGATGAGTTCGCGGGCTCCCTGGCGCGGGGAGACCTGCTCGTACATCACCCGTTCGTAGACCCTCTTGAAGGCGGTCTGGACCGCGACGTCGCCCTTCGGAGGGGCGGTCGGCGGGGCGTTCACGCCGTACTTCTCCATCGTCCGCGCGTACTCGTAGATCTCCCGCTCCGGGCCCTTGAGGGTCTCGGCGACGCGGGCGGCGATCTTCCGGTTGGGCGGGGTGGAGCGGGTGAAGCCGAGGATGTCGCCCGCGCGCGGGTCGTTGAGGAGGAAGTCGACCAGCGCGACGGCCTCCTCGGGATGCTGGGTCCGCGCCCCCACGCCCAGGAGCATCGACGGCTTGAAGTAGGCGCCCTGGCGCCCGCGCGTGGTGGGGACCGGCGCGAAGTGGATGCCCTTCTCGCCGAGCAGCGCCGTGTACCCGGGGAACGGGGCGTCCCAGGTGAAGTCGGCGGCGGCCAGCCCTCGGGCCATCGGGGTCAGCTCCGTCGACCTGGCCTGCGTGGTGTCCTTGGCCTGTGCGACGGCGCCCGCCCTGCGGAGCCGGTCGCAGAACGACCAGAACTCGGTGAGGTCGTCCTCGCTGAACCCGAGTTCCGTCTGGCTCGCGTAGAGCTTCCCGCCGCGGCTGCGCAGCCAGACCTCGAAGATGTCCTCGTTCGTGCCGCCGTCGTTGGCGCCCGCGACGCGCCGCCCGTCGGGGGAGGGGAGGCGCAGCGCGGCGATGTCCCTGTTGGCCTCCTCCCACTCCCGCCAGGTCCAGTCCGGCCCGGGCTCGGGCACGCCCGCCTTCTCGTAGATCCGCGCGTCGTAGGCGTAGCCGGTGATGCCGCGGCCCATGGGCAGGGCGTAGTACGTGCCCAGGTAGGTGCCCGTACGGAGGAACTCGCGGTCCATCCGCGACGTACGGATCGTGCCGTCCTTGATGGCGTCGCTCAGCGGCAGGAGCGCCTCGCCGCCCGCGTACTGGGATATCTGGCGGTAGTCGAGCTGCGCGACGTCGGGGATGCCGCCGCCCGCGGCCTGCGTCGCGAGCTTCTGCATGTACGACCCGAAGTCGGCGTTGGAGGTCTGGACGGTGACGCCGGGGTGCTCCTTCTCGAAGAGCCGCACGGCTTCCTTGGTGCGCGAGGCGCGGTCGTCGTTGCCCCACCAGGTGAAGGTGAGGGTGGCTCCGCGTGTTCCGCCGCTCGCGGTGGAACACCCGGAGAGCGTGCCCGTCAGGGCGGTGCCGAGTCCGGCGGCTGCCGAGGCCAGAACGGCCCGGCGTGGCAGTCGGCGCCGGCCACTTCGTGGCTCGGACATGGGTGCCTTCCAGGAAGGGGAGAAGGGGGGATTCAGGGCGGGGGATCGAGGGCGGGGGGGGCGGGGGGCTCGGCGCGGGGTCAGATGCCCTCGTAGACGTCGAGGCGGCCGCACATGCCGAAGCGTCCGCGTGCCGTGGGTCCCGTCGCGGTGACGCGGGCCTCGGCGAGATGGCTCATGTCGTGGCCGCGCAGGGCGTCGAGCTGGGCCCCGGTCGCCGTGGCGGCGGCGTGGGCGCCCTCGCGCCAGCGCCGCTCCCACGCCTCCAGCTTCGGCCGTACGAGCGCGGCCGCCGCCCGCTGGAAGGCCGCCAGGGGCTCCGGGTCACCGGCCGCCGTGGCCTCGCGCAGCTCCAGGAAGCGGCGGGTCGCCAGGTCGCGGCGCGCCCGCGCGGCCTTTGCCCGCTCGTCCTCGGACGCCCCGGCGGAGAGGCGCACGGCCTCCGCGTACGTCTCCGGGTCGGCCAGGAGATCCTGCGGCAGGGTGAGCACGGCGTCCCCGGCCTCGGGCAGGCCGCTGTTCTGCATCACGACGGTGATCTCCAGGCCGCCGTCGTGGGTGAGGCGGTGGATCGTGCCGGGCGTGAACCAGGCGACGGTGCCGGGCTCCAGCGCCGTCTCCTCGTACCCGGAGGCCGTGAGGGTCTGCACGGTGCCCCGGCCCGCCGTCACCACGTACCCCTCGCCGCACGCCAGGTGGAGGTGCGGGGTGCCGCCGCCGGGCAGCCCCTCGACGGTGGGCCAGTCGTACACACGCAGCCGCGAGACGCCGACCGCGCCGGGGAATCCCGCGTACGCCCCCTCGCCCGCCCCGCTCACCACGCCAGCTCCTTGAGGTGCGCGGCGATGCGCTCGCGGTCCCAGGCGCCGTCCGCGACGAGCACCCGGTAGCTCCGGGCGAGGGTGTCGCCGGGCGCGAGGACCAGCTCCTCGTGGAACGCCCAGGAGGGCGCGACGGCGGCGAACGGATCGGTGCGCACGAACCAGTGCGCGGGGTGCGTCCCGCGCGCGCCCGCGTGGTCGTTGGCCGCGTCGTGCGCGAAGACGAGCGTGGCGTGGCCGTCGCGCCCGTCGTGCTCGCCGACGTACGCGAGCCAGTCGGCCTGGCTTCCCATCAGCTCCGCGTCGGTGCCGTCCGCTTCGGCGGAGAGGACCCGGCCGTCGCGGAAGGCGCGCGGCCCGCGCCAGAAGAGCCCGGTGTACCCGGCGGCGGGGCGGCCGTGCGTGGTGGGGCTGCCGAAGCGCAGCGGCTCGGCACGCCGGTTGGTCACCGCCGAGGTCCAGGTCAGCGCCCAGGCACCGGCCTCCGGGTCCACGTCGCGCGCCTCGACGCGGCGCTCCTCCTCCGCCCACAGCTCCCCGTCGTACGGGTGCCAGGTCAGGCGCTCGGCGATGACCGCGCGGCCGTCCCCGGCGCTGACCTCGTCGAAGGCGACGTGGGCCATCGAGCCGACCCGCTCGGGGAGCGCGAGATAACCCTCGCCGTGCACATAGGTGTTGCCGCCCCACAGGTTCTGGCCCGAGAGGTGCGAGGCGGTGAGCTGGAGGCCCTTGTGCCAGCGGTGGTCGTTCGGCCGGTAGTCGGTGACGAGCCCGCCCGACAGCGTCCGGACCGGGTGCAGATAGGGCTTGGGCGCCTCCCACGCGGCCTCGGGGCGGTAGACGTACGCGAACAGCTCGGTGCCGCTCTCCTCGTGGGCCACGGTGATCCGGTCGCCGTGGGCGTGGGTCAGTGCGAGCGTCATGCGTGCTCCTCTTCTTCCTTGCGGGCCCCGGCCTCGGGCTGCGGGATGTCCGTCTGAAGGGCTTCGGCCGGGGCCCAGCCCGGGGCGCCGCCGTGCAGCGCGGTGTAGTACGGGTCGCCGGGGCCGATCTCGCCCGCGCGCACGGGGGTTTCGGTGAACGCCGACTTGTAGAGCGCGGTGATGAATTCGAGCGTCCGCCGCCCGCCCGCGCCGCTGGTGGCATGGCGCCGCCCGGCGCGGATGTCGGCGACGAGCGCGCGGAGCTGCGCCAGGTGCGAGCTGGGCTCGTCGGGACCGAAGTCGCGCCAGGCCGCCACGGCCGCCTCGTCGACGCCGGGCGCCGGGGTGATCCGCCAGTCCGCGTTGCGGTAGCCGTACAGGTGCGTCAGCTCGATCGTGGCGCGCTCGCAGTCGATACGGATGCGGCTGACCTCGTCGGGGCTCAGCACGCTGTTGACGACGGTGGCCACGGCCCCGTTCGCGAAGCGGACCTGCGCGGTGGAGACGTCCTCGCTCTCCACGTCGTGCACCAGCCGCGCCGCCATGCCCCGCACCTCCGACCAGGGGCCCATCAGGTCCAGCAGCAGATCCGTCTGGTGGATGCCGTGGCCCATGGCCGGGCCGCCGCCCTCGGTGGCCCAACGGCCGCGCCACGGCACCGCGTAGTACGCCGCGTCCCGGTACCAGGTGGTCTGGCAGTGCGCCACCAGCGGCCGGCCGAACGCGCCCTCGCGCAGCAGCCGCCGCACATGGCGCGCCCCGGAGCCGAACCGGTGCTGGAAGACGATCGAGGCGTACGGGCCCGCGTCGCCGTCCTTGCTGTCCTTGCCGTCATCGCCGCCCTTCTCCGCCGCCTCCACCGCGTCGTAGTCCGCGAGCGACGGGCACGGCGGCTTCTCGCACCACACCCAGGCCCCGGCCCGCAGCGCGGCCACCGACTGCGCGCGGTGCACGGCGGGCGGGGTGCACAGCACCACGAGATCCGGTCGTACGTCGGTGAGCATCGCGTCCAGGTCGCTCGACGCGTACGGGATCCCGGCCTCGTCCGCGAACGCGCCCACCGCGTCCGCGTCGACGTCCACCGCCGCGACGATCTCCGTCGCGCCCTCGGCGGCCAGCGTGCGGAGCGCGGGCAGATGACTGCCGCGCGCGATCCCTCCCGTACCGACCACGGCGGTACGCAGCGGGGAGTTGGGGTGGTGCGGAGACATGCGGCCCCTCTCGTGAGGCAGGCGGGCGGACCCTGCGGGCAGCGCTAACGCGAGTTCCAACGTTGTAACCGCCGGGTCTCTCCGTGGTCAACCCTTCGTCGGGAAAGACCCGGAGCGGGGGCCCGCCGTCCTCAAGTGTGCGAAGACCGTGCATAATCGGGGTGACGTCGAGGAGAGGGCAGGTCAGTGGCAGCAGCGACACTCAAGGACGTGGCCGAACGCGCGGGGGTGTCCATCAAGACCGTGTCCAACGTTGTACGAGGTGCGCCGCGGGTCTCCGAGACGACGCGGACCCGGGTGATGCAGGCCGTGGCCGAGCTGGGCTACCGGCCCAACCCCTCGGCACGCCGCCTGCGCACCGGCCGCAGCGGACTCATCGCCCTGGTCGTCCCCGACCTGGCCACGCCCTATTTCGCGGAACTCGCCCACCACGTCCGCACCGAGGCGGCCGACCTGGGCTTCACCGTCCTCATCGAGGAGACGCAGGGCAGCGCGACGGAGGAGCTGCGCCTCGCCACCGGCGTGGGCGCCTCGCTGCTGGACGGCGTGATCCTCTCGCCGCTGCGCGTCTCGCCCGACGAACTCGCCGCCGTCGCGCCCGAGTTCCCCCTGGTCCTGCTGGGCGAGCGCAGCTACGAGGGCGACCGTGTCGTCGCCGACCACGTCCTGATCGACAACGTCGCGGCGGCGCGCGAGGTCACCGCCCATCTGGCGGGGCTGGGCCGCACCCGCATCGCCGCCGTCGGCGTGGACCGCCAGGCCTCGGCGACGAGCAGGCAGCGGCTGGAGGGTTTCCAGCAGGCCCTGCACGAGGCGGGCCTCACCTACGATCCCCGGCTCGCGCCGCACGTGAAGGAGTTCGACCGGCGCAACGGCCTCCAGGCCATGCGCACCCTCGCGGCACTCCCCGTCGGCGAACGGCCCGACGCGGTCTTCTGCTTCAGCGATCTCCTCGCCGTCGGCGCCCAACGGGCCCTGCACGAGGCCGGGATGAGCGTCCCGGACGATGTCGCCCTGGCGAGTATCGACGGCACGGAGGAGGCGCTCTACAGCACGCCGTCCCTCACCTCCGTGGTCCCCGACAAGAGCGCCATCGCCTCGCTGGCCGTCAAGTGCCTCACGGCCCGCATCCGCGCGGAGGAGCCCCTCCCGTTCGAGCTGCACCTCGCGCCGTACTGGCTGGAGACGCGCGAGTCGACGGTCGGGGGGCGCCGGGAACTTCCGGTCTGAGCACACCACGGCCCCCGCGCGTGTGCGCGGGGGCCGCTGATTGAGGGCTTGCGTGCTCAGGGTGCCGTCATGCCGCTACCAGCGGTACCAGCGGCCCCGCTTGCCACCGACCCCGGCCGGGCGGACGAAGAATCCGACGAGCCAGAGGACGAGCACGATCAGCGCCGCCCACCACAGCGCCTTGAGAGCGAAGCCCGCGCCGAAGAGGATGACGGCGAGCAGGAGCACGATAAGCAGTGCTGCCATGGTTTATCCACCTCCGCGAGCCGAGTTCCCCCGACCCGCCGGACCATGCGCGCCCGTTCGACGTCCCGCCCCGGCCGTACCGCCGCACCGGTATGGCCTTCTCGGGCCCGGCGGTCCACCATGCGCCCGTCGGACGAGGCGCGGGCGGAGGCGGTCGGGATGCACGGACCACGCGGAGAGGACGTCCCGAAGGCGCCGGACGTCTTCTCGCCCGCTTCCCTGGGGCCGCTACGGCTGCGCAACCGCGTCATCAAGGCGGCCACCTTCGAGGGCGCGACGCCCGACGGGCTCGTCACCGGCCGGCTCGTCGACTACCACCTGCGCCCGGCGGCGGGCGGGGTCGGGATGACGACCGTCGCCTACTGCGCGGTCGCGCCCGAGGGCCGCACCGAACGCCGCCAGATCTGGATGCGCCCCGAGGCCGTCCCCGGACTGCGCGGGCTGACCGAGGCCGTGCACGGGGAAGGGGCCGCCGTCAGCGCCCAGTTGGGGCACGCGGGCCCGGTGGCCGACGCCCGCTCCAACCGGCTGCCCGCGCTGGCGCCCGGACGCCGGTTCAACCCGCTCGGCATGCGCCGTACGCGCGCCGCGACGGCCGAGGACCTGCGCGGCGTCGTCCGCGCCCACGCGCGGGCGGCGCGGCTCGCCGCCGAGTCCGGCTTCGACGCCGTCGAACTCCACCTCGGCCACAACTACCTGGCCAGCGCCTTCCTCAGCCCGCTGCTCAACGGCCGCGACGACGCCTGGGGCGGCGACCTCGCCGGACGCGCGAAGCTGGCCCGCGACATCGGCCGCGCCGTGCGCGACGAGGTCGGCGACCGTGTCGCGATCACCGCGAAGCTCAACATGACGGACGGCGTACGCGGCGGCCTCGCCGTCGAGGACAGCGTCCAGGTCGCCCGCTGGCTGGAGGAGGACGGCTCCGTGGACGCCCTCGCGCTCACGGCGGGCAGCTCCCTGCTCAACCCCATGTATCTCTTCCGCGGGGACGCGCCGCTGGCGGAGTTCGCCGCCGCGTTCCCGCCGCCGCAGCGGCTCGGCATCCGGCTGTTCGGCGGGCGGTTCCTGCGCGCCTACCCGTACGAGGAGGCGTATCTGCTGCCGCTCGCACGCCGGTTCACCCACCTCGCGACCCCGCTGATCCTGCTCGGCGGGATCTCCGAGAGGGCGACGATGGACCGCGCGATGGCGGAGGGGTTCGCGTTCGTGGCGATGGCCCGCGCGCTGCTGCGCGAGCCGGACCTCGTACGCCGTGTCGAGGCCGACCCGGCGACCCCGTCCCTGTGCATCCACTGCAACCGCTGCATGCCGACGATCTACTCCGGTACGCACTGTCCGGTACGCGAGGAGGCGTGAACGCGGTGAAAGCCGTGAACCCCGTGGGTCCTACTGCCGCTTCGCGAGGGTGACCTTCTTCTCCCGCTCGGCGCCCTTGTGGGTGAAGGTGACGGTGACCTTCTCGCCCGCCGTACGGCGCGCGATCCCGGCGAGGAGGTCGTCGG
This sequence comes from Streptomyces albiaxialis, assembly GCF_039530985.1. Classification (NCBI taxonomy): domain Bacteria; kingdom Bacillati; phylum Actinomycetota; class Actinomycetes; order Kitasatosporales; family Streptomycetaceae; genus Streptomyces; species Streptomyces albiaxialis. Next base: position 235,679 of record NZ_BAAAPE010000005.1, on the reverse strand, counting down.
GCTCGCGGACAGGGCGGCCGTCGAGGGCGGTGATCACGTCGCCGGGGGCGATGCCGGCGCGGTCCGCCGGACTGCCGGGCGTGACCCCGGGGCCACCGCCCCTGGCGTGCTCGTCGACGCGGGCGCCCTTGACGCCGTCGGCGTCCATGTCGAGCCGGACCCCCAACTGCCCGGGCCGAGGGGTGGGTGCCCGGAGGACCGGCTGCTTCTCGGGATCGCCCAGCTCCATCTCCACGGTCAGCTCCCGGCCCGGGCGGCGCAGGGCCTTGACCTCGACGGTGTCGCCGGGGTCGTAGCCGCTGAGGGCCTCGACGAGGGCGCCGTATGTGCCGACGGGATCGCGGTTCACCTTCAGGAGGACGTCGCCCTCGCGCAGGCCCGCCCGGTCGGCGGGGCCGCCGGGGGCCACTGCGGGTTCCTTCGCCGAGGGCTTGTCGATCTCCGTGAGAGGCGTCTCGTCCGGGGCACGGACCTGCCGGACGGCGACGCCCATCCCGGCGCCCTCCGGCGGACGCAGGAACTCCGGCAGGGGCTTGCCCGAGGCCGTCGTGAACAGGAGCGTGGCCGCGCCCACGGGGGCGACCGCGAGCCCGCACAGCAGGGACAGGCCCCGGCCGAACGCCCGTACCCCGTACGCGGGCGGATCCTCGGGCCCGGTGCCGTGGGCCCGCGGGGGATAGGGGCCGCCCCGGAACGTGGCACCGTACGCCCGCCGGACGCGGACGATCTCCCAGAGGGAGAGCACGGTGACGGTGATCGGCCCGCCGTAACTGGTGAACGCCTCGGCCATGGGCGGCAGTTCGGCGCTGCCCCCGCCCCGTACGCGCTCCAGCAGCAGCGCGCCCCAGGGGAGGCACGGGGCGAGGAGGGCGGGCAGCAGGGGGTGGCCGTCGACCGCCCTGAGCAGGTGCTGCGGCCCGTACCACAGCGCGCAGGCCCAGTACCCGATGAGCCAGAACATCAGGCCGAAGAGCGGCAGCGCGAGGGCGAGGACGAGCAGCAGGGCGACGGCCATGAGCACGCGGGACGTCGACTCGCCCAGCCCCGCCAGCCAGGGCGCGAACGGCCCGCCGCCCAGGGCGATCAGCAGATGCACCAGATAGACCGACATCAGCAGCGCGAAGCCGCCGGTAGTCCTGATCGGCACCATGGCCGCGCGCGCCGCGTCCGCCCTGCTGCCGGAGCGGGTGACCAGCACCAGCAGCAGGCAGCAGAGCGGCACGGCCAGACAGACGATCAGCACCGAGACCGCGAACCCGGCGGCCATGCCCGGCAGCATCGCGTCCGCGGCGGTGTAACGGCGGGCCACCGCCAGCATCACGGCGAGCCCGAACCAGGTCCGGACGGCCCGGACCACCTCCAGCGTCCGGTCCCTCGGCACCAGCGAATAGTTCGGCACGAGCTGCTCGCGGGCGAATTCCTTCGGGCCCGGGATCAGTCCGTTGAGCGTGATCAGCCTCCGCAGGGCCTCCGGATCGCCGTCCCCCGTGCGCCACGTCCCGGACGTCATCGCTGCCGCCGCCTCCCCCGTACGCTCCGTGCGACGTGACCATGATGGAGCGTCACTTGACGGTGGATCAAGACGGCCCGCGGCGCCGGGCGCGGGGTCAGCGGACGACGTCGAAGACGTTGAGCTGCATGCCGTTGGCGTACCCCTCGTGCTCGACGAGCTTGAGGTGCTGGGTGTCCTTGTCGGTGGTGGAGAAGAGCCGCTTGCCCGCGCCGAGGAGGAGGGGGAAGACGAGCAGGTGGTAGCGGTCGATGAGGCCCGCGTCGGACAGCTCGCGGTTGAGGGTGGCGCTGCCGTGCATGATGATCGGGCCGCCCTCGGTCTCCTTGAGCGCCGCCACCTCGTCGAGGGAGCGCAGGATGGTGGTCTCGCTCCAGTTGTCGACCAGGGCGTCCTCGCTGAGCGTGGTGGAGACGACGTACTTGGGCAGCGGCTTGTAGTCGGCGAACTCCTCCATGTCCGGCCACACGGGGCTGAACGCCTCGTAGCTGACCCGGCCGAAGAGCATGGCCGTGGCCTCCTGCTGCTCGCGGCCCTTGATCTCGTAGGCCTCCGGGAGGAATTCGACGCCCTTGAAGGTCCAGCCCGAGTTGCGGTAGCCGGGCTCGCCGCCGGGGGCCTCCACGACGCCGTCGAGCGAGACGAAGGCGGAGCTGATGAGCGTGCGCATGATGTGTTTCCTGTTCGTTGTGAGGCTACGGGTCGGGCGTGCCGTCCATCTCAGTCGAGGCCGCGCCCTGGAACAACGCCGAATCGGAGATGGCTCGATAATCCGCGGGTGATCGATGCCGGGGCTGTCGGCGGCCCCCGCCCCGGAGGCCCGCGTCCCGGAGGCCCGCGCCCCGGCGCCCCGCGCGCCGGTGACGCGCCCGTACCGGTCGCCGTGCTCAGGTCAGTGTCCTCCCAGCCCCTGGGCGAAGCCGCCGTCGACCGCCAGTTCGACGTTGGTGGTGAACGTCGCGCCCTCGGCGAGGAAGAGCGCCGCCTCGGCGACCTCCTCGACGGTGCCGTTGCGCCGCAGCGGCGTCGCCTGGTCGCCCTGGCGCCGGAACTCCTCGCGCTGCTCCTCCGTCAGGTCGGGCACGCCCATGGTCGGCGTGTCGATGTAGCCGGGGGCCACGCTGTTGACGCGGATCCGCCGGGGCAGCAGCTCGGCCGCGAGGACGTGCGCGAAGGCGCGCATCGCCTCCTTCGACGCCGAGTACGCGCTGAGCCCCGGGAAGACCACGTCGTTGGCGACGGTGGTGAAGACCACCGAGCCGCCGTCGTTGAGCAGCGGCGCGAGCCGCTGCACGGTGAAGAACGTGCCCTTCGCGTTCACCGCGAAGTGCCGGTCCCAGGCGTCCTCGGTCACGTCCGCGAGCTCCGCGAACTGCGCGATGCCGTGGTTGACGAAGAGGTGGTCGACGCGTCCGAGCCGCTCGCCGACCACGTCGCCGAGTGCCGCGATGTCGGCCATGCTGGCGGCGTCGGACCGTACGACGTGCGCGGCCTCGCCCTTGAGCGCGGTGCGCGCCTCTTCGAGGGTGCGCTCGTTGCGCCCGGTCAGGACCACCTCGGTACCCCGGGCGAGCAGTGCGCGCACGATCGCGAGCCCCATGCCGTGGGTGCCCCCGGTGACAACGGCCTTCTTCATGATGTGCTCCTCTTCTCGTTTCCGATGCGGCGCTGACGCGTCGCTGGTGAGAGGAAGATGGCCGAGGTCTCTTTCGATCTTCTGCCGGTTCTCTTGCGGTTATCGTGTGCGCATGCGATTCGGGGTGCTGGGGCCGCTCGCCGTGTGGTCGCCGGACGGGGAACCCGTCGCGGTGCCCGAGGCGAGGGTGCGGAAGCTGCTGGCCTGCCTGCTCGTCGCCCCGGGCCGCGTCGTCTCCACCGACCGCCTCGTCGACGAGCTGTGGGGCGACGGCGTCCCCGCTCGTCCCTCCGGGGCGCTGCAGACCCTCGTCTCGCGCCTGCGCCGCGCGATCGGCGCCGAGCTGGTGCTGCGCCGCCCGCCGGGCTATCTGCTGGACGTCGCGCCGGACGACGTCGACAGCGGCCGGTTCTCCGCGCTCGTCGCCCGCGAGAACCCCCGTGAGCGGGACCTCGCTGAGGCCCTCGGGCTGTGGCGCGGCGACGCGTTCGCCGGGTTCGCCGACGAGCCCTTCGCGCTCGCGGCCGCCGCCGCGCTGGAGGAGCAGCGCCTCGTGGCGCTGGAGGACCACGCCGAGGTCCGGCTGCGACGCGGCGACCACGCGGCGCTCGCCGCCGAGCTGGGCACGCTCGTCGCCCGCCACCCCCTGCGCGAGCGCCTCCGCGCCGCGCACCTGCGCGCCCTGCACGGCGCGGGCCGTACGACCGAGGCGCTCGACGCCTACCAGGAGCTGCGCCGCGCACTCCGCGACGAGCTGGGACTCGAACCGGGCGCGGAACTGGCGGCCCTGCACCGGCGGCTGCTGCGCGGCGACCCGCCGGAGCACCGTCCTCCCGAGCTGCGTCCTCCAGAGCCGTCGCCGTCGTCGCGGACCTCGCCGCCCCCTCCCGAGCCGCCCGCCGCCGCGCTCCCCGTACCGCCCACCGCGCTCGTCGGCCGGGACGGCGCCGTCGCCGAGGTACGCGAACTTCTGCGCGCGGAGGGTCTGGTGACGCTCACCGGGCCCGGCGGCGTGGGCAAGACCAGGCTCGCGCTGGAGGCGGCGCGCGGCGAGGACGGGGCACGGCTCGTCGAACTCGCGGGGCTGCCCCGGGAGACGACCGTGGACGGGCTGGCCGACGCCGTCGCCGCCGCGCTCGGCATCCGGGACGGCTCCCACCCCCGGCCCCCGCGCCCGCCCGTCGAGCGGCTCACCGACGCGCTGCGCGGCGGAGAGCGGGAACGGCTGCTCGTGCTGGACAACTGCGAGCACGTCGTCGAAGCAGCCGCCGCGCTCGTCTCGCGCGTACGCCGGGCCCCCGGCGTGGACGTACGCGTGCTGGCCACGAGCCGCGAGCCGCTGGGCGTCGCGGGCGAGCACCTGTGGGAGGTGCCGCCGCTCGACGTCCCCGGCCCGGACGACGCGCCCGCCGACATGCTGCGCGCGGGCGCCGTACGGCTCTTCGCCGCGCGGGCCGCGGCCGCGGTGCCCGGGTTCGCGCTGTCGGCCGACGACGCGGCGGCCGTCGCCACGATCTGCCGCCGCGTCGACGGGATCCCCCTCGCCATCGAACTCGCCTCCGCGCGGCTGCGGGTGCTCGACGCCGCCGAGCTGGCCGACCGGCTCGACGACCGGTTCGACCGGTTCGCCGTGCTCACCGGCGGCCCGCGCGACGCGCCGCCGCGCCAGCGGACGCTGAGCGCGGTCCTCGACTGGAGCTGGGAGCTGCTGACCGAGGCCGAACGGGCGGTCCTGCGCCGCCTCACGGTCTTCGCCGACGGCTGCACGCTCGCCGCGGCCGAGGCCGTGTGCCCCGGCGACGGCGTGCGCCCCTCGGAGGTCCTGGACCTGCTGGCACGCCTGGTCGACCGTTCCCTCGTCACCGTCTCCCGTACGGCCGACAGGCCGCGCTACGTACTCCTGGAGTCCGTGTCCGCCTACGGGGCACGGCAGTTGGACGCCCCCGAGCGCGACCGGGCCCGGCGTGCGCACGCCGCGTACTGCGTCACGTTCGCCGAGGAGGCGGCCGGGCACCTGTGCGGCCCGGACCAGCGGCGCTGGCTGCGGCGGCTCGACGCCGAGACCGGCAATCTGCGCCGGGCGCTGGCGGACGGGAGCGCGGCGCCCCGCCTGGTGAGGGCGCTGACCTGGTACTGGTTCCTGCGCGGGCGGCTCTCCGAGGCACGCCGCGCGACGGAGGGCGCGGGCGACACGGTGACGGAGGCCTGGCACGCCGGGTTCCGCCTGCTGACCGGCGAGGCCGTGGCCGGCGGTGACCTGCCGCGCCTGCACGCCGCCGTCACCGACCCGTACGAGCGCGCGCGGGCCGGGTGGTTCCTCGGCCACGCGGCGACCCGGTTCGGCGAACTGCCGGTCGGGGAGGCGCTGACCGGGGCCGCGCTCGACGCGTTCGAGGGGCTCGGCGACGACTGGGGCGTCGCCGCCTCCGCGAGCACGCGCGCCCTCCAGCGCCTCGTACGCGGCGATCTCGACGCGGCGGCGGCGGACGCCGGACGGAGCCTGGAGCTGTTCGGCGCGACCGGCGACCGCTGGGGCCGCGTCCAGGCGTACGCCGTGCTGGGCAGGCTCGCCGAGATCGCGGGCGACTACGCCACCGCCGCGCTCCGGCAGCGGGAGGGCGCCGCGCTCGCCGAAGAGCTGGCGCTGTGGCCGGAGGTGTCGATGCGCTGGTCCGAACTGGGCCGCCTCGCGCTGCTGGAGGGCGACCTCGACCGCGCCGACGGCCTCCACGAGCGGGGGCGCGCCGTCGCCGTCGCCCACGGAGACGTGGCGGGCCAGGAGTTCGCCGAGGTCGGCCTCGCCCTCGCCGCGCGCCGCCGCGGCGACCACGCCCGGGCCGAGGAGCTGCTGCGGCCGTGGCTGGAGTGGAACCGCCGGTTCGAGGCCGACAACGGCGCCGCGCTGATCCTCGCCGAACTCGGCTTCGCCGCCGAGCAGCGCGGCGACGCCCGCGGCGCGTTCGACCTCCACACCCAGGGCCTCGCCGCGGCACGGCGCACGGGGGACCCCAGAGCGGTGGCGCTCGCGCTGGAGGGGCTGGCCGGGGCCCGGCTGCTGGCGGGCAGCACGGGACGGGCGAGGACCACGCTGGCCGCCGCGACCCGCCTGCGCGCCTGTGTCGGTGCCCCGCTGCCGCCCGGGGAACGCGCCGACGTCACCCGCATCGAGGCCGCGCTGAGCGCCGCGCGCCCGCCCGAGCCCGGGGACCGCTGACGTCGCGGACGGCCCCGGCGGTCCGGCTCAGGGGACCTGGCGCAGGGTGTGGGACGGGGGGACGCCGTAGGCGCGGCGGTACGCGGCGGCGAACCGGCCCGGCTGGAGGAAACCCCAGCGGGCGGCGACGGCGGTGACCGTGACGCCCTGGGCGGGGTGCGCCGCGCGGAGTTCGGCATGGGCGCGGCCCAGCCGCATCCGGCGCAGATGCGTGAGGGGCGTGGTGTCCAGATGGCGGCGGAAGGCGTACTGCAGGGTGCGGACGGTGACATGCGCCGCGGCGGCGATGTCGGCGGCCGTGACGGGGGAGTCGGCGTGCTCCTCCATGTAGGCGAGGGCCCGGCGCACGGTGGCCGTACGGGCGTCGCGGCGGTCGGCCGCCGAGGGGTCGACCAGCGCGGTGCTGGGGAACGCGGCCAGCACGGAGGCGGCCAGCAACTGGCCGCAGTTGGCCGCGACCAGCGGCTGCGCGGCGAATTCCGGGTCGTCGCTCACCGTGGCGCTCAGGTAGGCGAGGGTGCGCCGCAGATGGCGGCCTGCCGCGGGGGACACCGGCCGGGAGCCGAGGAAGCGGAGCGGCGCCGGGCGGCGCCCCGGGGCCGTGGCCGCCACCCGGTCGAGCAGCCGGGGCGGGAGGGAGACCAGCGTGTAGCACAGGTCCTGGTGGCGGCCCGCGCAGGGCTGGTCGGGCTGGGCGAAGAGCGCGACGTCGCCCGCGTCGAGACAGCTCTCGTGGAGCCCGGCCGTGTGCCGGGGGATGACGCCCCCGTGGACGCTGCCCAGGGTGAGGGTGCCGGTCGGCTCGACGGCGTAGTCCATCCCGAAGCCGAACCGCACCTCGGCGAGGCCGATTTCCCCGAGCGCCGTGTGCGCGATACGGGCCCGTGGCCGTGCGTGACCGGTGCGCAGCCGCATGCGCCCGTAGGCGTCGCTCAGGTGGTCCTCGATGTCGTCCAGGTCATCGCTCTCGAAATCCGTGGCCATCTCTCCAGCTTCGCGCGGCGAGGGCCCCGGCACGAGGGGGCGGCGCCCGGAACGCGAGGGGGGCGCCGAGAACGCCCGTGGAGCGTGTACGAACCGGGGGCCGGACGGACGCGACCGCCCGGCCCCCGGCCTTGCTGTCGCGGAGCTCACGGGCAGGGTCTGGGCCGGGCGGAGCCGCAACAGGTGCGCCGCATCCCCGGGCGCGGCACACCGGGACCGGTCGTCCTCCAGCGTGCCGCCGTGTGCCGGGCGGCGAACAGTACGGCGAGCGAAGACCGTCCGGCGCGGTGTACGGAAAACGAGAAAGCGAGGAAGCGAGAAAACGAGAAAGCGAGAACCCGGCCCGGACGGGCCGTGCCCTCCTCGCCCCGGGCGGGGGAGAGGAGGGCACGGACGCGGCGCGTTCCGGAGCCGTCAGTTCCGAGGCCACGCCTCCGCGACGGCCTCGGCCACGGCGCCCGCGTCCGCCCCGGACCCGGAGACGGCCGGCGGCTCGCCGCCCGGCAGGGCGGTCAGGCGGGGGAGGAGCTGCGCGGCGAGCAGCGTGGACAGCGCGGAGGTGTCGCCGCCCGAGGCGCCGCCGTCCGTGCGCAGCACCACCGGCTGCGGGGCCCTGCCCGCGAGGGTGGCGCCCACCTCCAGCCTGCGGCGCGCCAGTTCGTACTGGAGGACGGCGCGGTTGTCGCGGTACGCCTGCGCGAGAGTGCGCTGCGCGCGGGCCTCGTTCTCGGCCGCGATCAGGCCGCTGCGGCCCCGCGTCTCGATCTCGAAGCGTACGTTCTGCGCCTCGGTCTCCCGCTCCTCCAGCATCTGCGCGACCTCCTCGCGGGCCTTGTTGAGGGCCGCCTTGACCTCGACGATGCGGGCGTCCCGCACCTTCTTGGCGCGCTCGATGTCCATCTGGAGGCTGTCGATCCGCCGCTTGCGGGTCAGGCCCCACTCCTGCTCGTACGCGTGGGCCTCCTTGGCGACCCGCTCACGGGTGGCCAGGTGCTGCTGGTACTGCGCGGGGAGCTGCACGTCGGGGATGTTCGCGCCGGTGATGCGCACCCCGTAGCGCGAGAGCTGCCGGTTCAGCAGCTCCTGCATGTCCGCGACGTCCGAACCCCGCAGGTCGTACGCCTGCTCGGTCCGTACGAGACGGCCGCGCTGCCGGATCGCGTCCTGCACCGCGTTGGACAGGACGAGGTCGAAGTTGCCCGCGCCGATGGTGCGGACGAACAGGACCGCGTCGGTGATCCGGAACTTCAGGAAGAACTCGATCGCGCGCAGCGGTACGTTCTCCCGCGTCGGACAGGCCACCACCGGCGCCGAGTACGGGATCTCCGTGGCCGTGTCCACCACGAAGTCCACCCGCGACCAGGGGTGCCACAGATAGTGGCGGCCCGGGTCCAGGGTGCGGGTGATCGCGCCGTAGCGCGTGAGGATGCCGTTGGTGCCCTGCTCGATCTCGACGATCGAGGAGCGCCACCACCACAGCGCGCCCGCGATCAGGAACAGCATCCCGAGGACGTACGTGGTCGTCGCGAGCGTGTCGTACACCTCGCCCGCCGTGCCGCCGACGTCCTGCACCGCGGCCACGACGCCGCTGGTCACGGCGAGCAGGCCGAGCCAGCACGGCACCATCCAGCCCACCCGGCGGCGGTGCTTGGGGATGATGACGGGGACGAGCGTGCCCGCCTCGCCGCCGCGCAGGAGCTGCGGGATGTCGCTCCAGGGCGCCACCTCCTCGGAGATGACGGATCTGCGGTTGCCGACTGCCGTACTCACTCTCCAGCCCCCCACACGTCGGTGCCGTGCTCCTCTTCGTTCTCGTTCTCACCGGGCGGCACCGGCACGCCGCCGCCCGCCTGCGCGGGCACCACGGTGGGCCGCTCGGCCTCGCGCAGGGCGCTGATCTCCGCCTCGCGCTCCTCGATCCGGGCCGACACCTCCGAGAGCCGCGCCCGTACGGACGCCATGTCCTCGGGCGAGAACAGCTCCGCGCCGCGCTCGCCGACCAGCTCCCTGGCGAGGTCGAGGAAGTCCACTCCGGCCGTCCCGTCGCCCGCCCCGCCGATCCGTACGAGCCGGGGCAGATGGTCGGCGACCTTCTCCAGGGTGTCCAGCACCTGCTGCTGGTAGCGGTACTCCAGGATCTCCGGGGCCTCGGCCGCCGTCACCGCGCGGATGTCGAGGGCCTGGGCCTCCAGCAGCGCCGCGTTGGCCTTCGCCTCCGACTCGGCCTGCACATAGCGCTGCCGGGCCAGGGCGCCCGCGCGGTTGGTCTCGCGCTCCACGGCGGTGTCCATCTGCGCCTGGTGCTGGGCGATGTCCGCCTGGATCGCGGACAGCTCCTCCTGGCGGCTCGCCAGCTCCTTGGTGAGGTCGCCCTCGTCCTGCTCCTTGCGCAACTGGAGCGCGTACTCGTGCGTGTACGCCTCCTTGGCGACCCGGACCATCTCGGGCGCGGCCAGGTCCATGCGGTACGCGCGGTCCGAGGGCTCGGCGTGCGTGATGTTGGCGTTGGTCAGCTCGACGGCGGGCCGGAACTGCTGGTTGAGCTGCTCCAGCAGCCTGCCGGTGTCCTCGCCGACCATGTCGTAGATGCCCGAGGCCTCCTGCTCGTAGATGAGGCTGCGGATCGTCTCGCTCACCGCGTTGTTCAGCTTCTCCTCGAAGCCGCGCACCGCGCCGAGCGTGTAGACGAACTCGACCGGGTCGCTGATGCGGAACTGGATGAACAGGTCGATCGACGCCTTCACCCCGCCCCGCGTCGGCGCCTCGCGCACCGGCGCGTTGAACGGGTACTCGCGCGTGGTGTTGATGAGGTACGAGACGCGCTTCCAGGGGTTGAGCAGGATGACCCGGCCCGGGCCCACGACCTGCTCCAGCTTGCCGAAGCGGGTGATCAGCGCGTGGCAGCCGTCCGGCACCATCACCATGCCCTGCCGCCACCACACGAACGCGACCGCGCCCAGGGCCAGCACCCAGTAGTGGATGCCGAAGAGCGGATTGGTCAGCGGGCTGCTGTCGGTGAACGACGAGAGCGCCGAGGTCACCGCGGTGCCTATCACCCCCAGCACCAGCAGCATCGACACGGGCAGCATGGTGAGGAACGACCGCCCGCGCGGCATCACCATCGGGCAGATGCTGTGCACCTGCTGGAGCCCGTCGCGCTTGAGCGCGCTGTGGTTCAGCTCCTGGCCCGCCTCGTCGAGCGGCACCGTCTTCTGCTCCATGACGGTGTCGATGGAGCCGCCCTGCTCCCGTGCGGCGGGGAAGTCGGACGGATCCATGCCGTCCTCCCTGTGCGCCCCGCTCTCTCCCTCGCCGCCGGTGGCGCCGCCGACTCTGCGGCGCACCTCTTCCTCGGCCGCCGTGCGCGGATCCGTTCCTCCGGCGACGGCGCGCGCGGCTCGGCGCAGACTCTCCCGTGCCACGTAACCCCCTAGCTGTGCATGCGTGAGAGGGCCCGCCTGTACAGGGGCGGGCCCGTAAAGAAACCATCAAGATCTCCGGTAACCGGCTGCTGCCCAGCCTTCGGCGCCTGACACCTCCGCCGAGCCGCCGATGTGCCGGTTGCGGGGTCTTGATGGTCAGTCCAGATATTTGACCATGATCTGCTCCCGTGCCGGACCGTGGCGCTCCCCGTCGGGGACGAAGCCCTTCCGGCGGTAGAGCGCGAGCGCGGGCGCGTTGTCCGGGAGCACCGCCAGCCGCAGCGCCGAGGCGCCCTGCTGCCGGGCCCATCTCTCGATCTCGGCGATCAGCGCGTCGGCCACGCCCAGCCCCCGGGCCTCGGGGGACACCCAGAGGGAGCGCAGCTCCTTGGTCGCCTCGTCGACGGGAACACCCCTGGCCGTTCCGGCCGTACGGCCGTCCACGAGGGCGACGAGGTTGTGCGTCCCCGGCATCCGCAGCCGGGCGTGCCACTGCTCCTCCCCGCCGTCGGGCCAGTCGGCGAGCCGGGCCGTGAAGGCGTGCGGGTCCTGCGAGAGCGCGGCCAGACGGGCGTCCCGCCACAGGGGCCAGTCCCGCTCGGTGACCACGTGAAGCCGCATCAGGAGGCCTCTCCGCCCTTGAGATAGAGCGTGAGCATGGTGACCAGCTCGTTCTCCAGGCTCTCGGGGTCGACGGAGTCGGGCGCCGCGATGAGCTGGTGGACGGTCAGCGCGACGGTGGAGACCAGCAGCCGGGCGGCGACGTGGGGATCCTCGACCCGGACCTCGGGGTGGCGCGTGACCAGGTCCAGGGCGTAGGCGATCCGGCCCGCCCGGTACTCGGCCGTCTTCGCCAGCAGCTCCGGGGCGAGCGGCACCTGCTCCAGCATGATGCGCAGAAGCTGCGGATCGTCCAGGTGGTTGCTGATCGTGAGGTGGACGTCCTGGCGGATCAGCTCTTCGAGGGGCATGGAGGCGATCCGCTCGCGGTCGAGCGTGAGGGCGCTCGCCCCGGAGTCGAGGTGCCGGGACATCAGCTCGACCAGGATCGCATCCTTGTTCGGGTAGTACTGGTACAGCGAGCCGATGGAGATCCGCGCCTGCTCCGCGATCCGGTTCGTGGTCCCCGCCGCGTAGCCGTACTCGGCGAAAACGTGAGCAGCGGCGCGGAGGATCCGCTTCCGCGTCCGCTCCGCCCGCGCCTGGACCGGCTGTTTACGCGGGTGAAGAGCGCCGTTCCCCGAAGCCATGACACCTCCTGCGCGCGCCCTCGAACGCGAGTAGCGCAAGACCTGAGTAATTGCTCACAATGGTGCCATGACCTGCGGCGGAGCGGTGCATGACGCTTCCGGCGCGGTCGCTCGCCTGCCTCGGAAGGAGTCCCCGTGACGCTGACAGAGACACCGGCGGAGACGCCGGCAGACGCACCGACAGCACCGCCCGTACCGACATGGGACGGGCCGCGCCCCCGCCGCGTGGCGCACGCCGACGTCCGCGCGCGGCTGGGCGAGCCCGAAGGGGTGGTCAAGGACAAGGTCCTCGACCGTATCGACGCGTTCTCCCACTACTTCATCGCGCACTCGCCGTTCCTGTCCATGGCCACCGCGGACGCGGAAGGCCGCACCGACTGCTCGCCGCGCGGCGACTACCCCGGCTTCGTGAAGGTCCTGGACGAGCGGACGCTCGCGATCCCCGACCGCCCCGGCAACAAGATCGCCGACTCCTTCTCCAACCTCGCCGAGAACGACGGGATAGGCCTCCTCTTCCTCATCCCCGGCGCCCGCGAGACGCTGCGGGTCAACGGCCGCGCGTACCCCACCGACGAGCCCGACGTCCTCGCCCGCATGCGCACCGAGGCCAAGACGCCCGACCTGGCGATCGTCGTGGACGTCGAGGAGGTCTACTTCCACTGCGGACGGGCGCTGCTCCGCTCCCGGATGTGGGATCCCGCGAGCCAGGCGCTCGCCGACGGGCTGCCGACGGCCGGCGAGGTCGTCGTCGCCCAGACCGGCCTCGACATCGACCCCGGCGTCATCGACGGCAGCCTCGAAGACGCCTACCGCAAGCTCTACTGACCAGACCGGCTGAAAGCTCTACTGACCAGACCGGCTGACAAGGACGGAACCGGAACTCCCATGCAACAGACCGTCGTCGACCGCATCGAACCCGTCGCCGAGGACGCCGTCTCGCTCGTCCTGCGCGGCACCACGGGCCCGCTCGCCCCCTGGGAGCCCGGCGCCCACATCGACCTGGCCCTGCCCAACTGGCTCACCCGCCAGTACTCGCTGTGCGGCGACCCCGCCGACCGGGACGCCTACCGCGTGGCCGTCCGGCACGAGCGCCTCAGCCGCGGCGGCTCCGAGTACGTCCACCGGTTCCTGCGCCGGGGCCGCGCCCTCGACGTCTCCCTGCCCCGCAACCACTTCCCCCTCGTGCCCGCGCCCGCCTACCTCTTCCTCGCGGGCGGCATCGGCATCACCGCCGTCCTGCCGATGCTGCGCGCGGCGGTCGCCTCGGGCGTCCCCGCCTCCCTCGTGTACGTGGGCCAGACGGCCGCGACCATGCCGTTCGCCGACGAGCTGCGTGCCGCGTACGGCGAGCGCGTACGGCTCGTCGCCACCCGCGAGCAGGGCCGCCCGGACCTCGCGGCGCTCGCGGCCGGGCTGGAGCCCGGCGCGCTGGTCTACTGCTGCGGGCCCGCGCCCATGCTCGCCGCGGCGGAGGCCGCGTTCCCCGCCGGGCGGCTGCACGCCGAGCGCTTCCAGCCGGTGGCCAGGACCTTCCCTCCGGCGGCCGCGTTCGAGGCCGAGTGTGCCCGGTCGGGCGGCACGGTCCAGGTGCCCGCCGACGAGACGCTGCTCGACGCGCTGGCCCACGCGGGCCACCCGCTCCCCTCGGGCTGCCGCGAGGGCGTCTGCGGAAGCTGCGAACTCACCGTCCTCGACGGCGAACCCGAGCACCGCGACGACATCGGCGCCCCCGAGGGCCGGATGTACCCCTGCGTCTCCCGCGCGCTCGGCCCGCGCCTGGTCCTGGACCTGTAGGGGCGGACGGCCGGGGACGGGCGGCTACGGGCGGACCGGCCTCAACTGCTCGGCGCGCTGCTCAGATCGACGACGCAGAACAGATTGCCGTCCGGGTCGGCCAGCACGACGAAGTCCGGATTCTCCGGGTACAGCTCCCACTCGGGCCTCGTCGCGCCGAGCGTGAGCAGCCGGGCCACCTCCGCCTCCTGCTCGCCCGGCGACTCCACGAACAGGTCCAGATGGACACGGGGCCGGGGCTCGGGCGGCGACTCGCTGCGCATCAGCCCGAGCGCGCGGCGTCCCGGACGGTCCGAGCTGTCCGGGGCGTCCGGGCCGTCCGGATGGCACAGGGTCCGCCAGTCCTCGTTCCGCCATTCCTCGGAGGCCACGAGCCCCAGCGCGGCCGTCCAGAATCCGGTGGCCCGCGCCATGTCCGTCACACCGATCACAGGGATACCGAGCGTCAGCATCCCCCGATGCTAGGCGGGTGCCGCGGCCCGGCGGGACGACCGCCGGGCACAATGGCCCGATGCCGCGTCTGACCGTCCCCGATGTCCGCGTCCACGCCTCGTTCGTCGCCGCCATGGCGGAGTTCCGGGCCGAGGGGCGAGGAGGCCCCGACGACGGTTCCACGGTGGGCAGGGCGATCCGCGACCACGGCTCCGTCTGGCAGGACCCCCGGATCTTCGCCGGGTACGTCGAGGCCGTACGGGCCGACGCGCGCGACGACGTGCCCCGCCCGGACGGCGGCGTCCCGTGCACCACCCTCTGGTACGTCGACAACGACACCTACCTGGGCCGCCTCGCGATCCGGCACACCCTCACCCCGCCGCTGCTGGAGTGGGGCGGGCACATCGGCTACGACATCCGGCCCACCGCCCGACGGCGCGGCCACGCCACGGCGATGCTGCGCGCGGCCCTGCCGTGGGCGCGCGAGGTCGGCATCCGGTCCGCACTCGTCACCTGCGACACGGACAACGTCGCCTCGCGCAAGGTCATCGAGAGCTGCGGCGGCCTCTTCGAGGACATCCGCAGCGGCAAACTGCGCTACTGGGTCCCCACGGACCGACCGTTTAAGGAGCGGTGAGTTCGACGACGACGTCGTACACCCCGGGGTTCGGGGTGACCGGCTGCTCGGTCTGCTCCCGTGCGGCCTGCGTGCGCGACGCGAAGTCGGGGTCGGCGGTGGCGGCCTCCCACGCCTCCTGGCTCTCCCAGTGCGAGACGTTGACGAGCTGGAAGCGGGAGGCGGAGGAACGGGCCCTGTGCATACGGGAGTCGATGAAGCCCGGCTTGTCCCGCATGAGCCTCGCCCGCTCCTCCCACTTCACGACGAATGCGTCCAGCTCGGAGGCGTCGATCTCGAAGACGTTGATGAACGTGACGGACGAGTCCGAGGAGTCGGAGGCCTCGTCGCGTCGGGTCTCTGTGGTCACGTCCGCAGCCTAACGACGCGCCCCAACTGGCCCTCGGCCGCCCCTGATCCACGCCGGACGATCTCAGGACCTGACGAAAGCAACCAGAACCTGACACATCTGATACGCCGCACATCCCCTCACTAGGGTGACGAGTCACATCATCGCCACCCCCCTTCCATACTCTCAACATCCGGAGAATCATGACGATTCGCGCAACGGCAGCCGCAGCCGTCACCGCCGCTGCTCTGGGGATGGCACTTGCCCCGACCACCGCCCTCGCCACCAGCAACGGCGCGTTCAAGAACTGCACCGCCGCCTACGAGGCCGGTTACTCGAACATCCCGAAGGGCGACTCGCGCTACGGGAAGCACCTGGACCGTGACGGCGACGGCATCGGCTGCGACCAGCCCCCTGCCGACTTCGTGCCCGCGGAGGACCGTGACAAGGACGACGAGGGCGGCGGCAGCACCGACAGCAACGGCTCGGGCGACAAGGCCGGGACGCCTGCCGAGGGCGGCGGCGAGAACCTCGCGGAGACCGGTGGCGACAGCACCACGCCGTACGTCGCCGCGGGCGGCGGGCTCGTGGCGGTCGCGGGTGCGGGCGTGCTCCTCGCCCTGAGGAAGCGGAACGCAGGGAACTGACGCACGGCGAGGGCCCCGCCGCGCGCGCGCGGCGGGGCCCTCGCCGTCGCTCATTCGCGCGGCCTAGTCGGCTCCCGCGTCCGCCTCGGCGGCCAGGTCCCGGAGGTGCGCGAGGAAGACGGGGGTCGCCGGGTGGGAGGGGACGCGGGGCCAGGCCAGGCTGACGGTGACGGGCGGCGCGTCCGGGAGGGGCAGATAGCGGACGCCGGGGTGGGGGTGGCTGTGCGCGGTGGCCTCGGCGGTGACGCCGACCGCGTCGCCGGTGGCGATGACGGTGAGCCACTCGTCGACGTTGGCCACCTCGAACGTCCGGGGGCGCCGCTCCCCGGGCGGCCAGAGGCCGTTCGTGCTGGCCGCCGTCGCGCACAGCACCACAGGGCGGTCGGCGAACTCCTCCAGGCGCGCGGCCGAACGGCGGGCGAGCGGGTCGTCCTCGGGCACGGCGACCACGCGCCGCTCCCGGTACAGCGGCCGGACCCGGAGCGCGGCGTCCGGCTCCGGCGCGGTGCGCAGAAGCGCCGCGTCGATCTCCCCGCGGCGCAGGGCCGCCTCCGGGTCGTCGCAGCGGAGCGCCCGCAGCGGGGTCCCGGGGTGCGCCTCGCGCCAGCCCCGCAGCAGCGGCACGGTCCGGGCGCCGAGCGCGGCCCAGGCGAAGCC
The DNA here is from genome assembly GCF_039530985.1 of Streptomyces albiaxialis. Classification (NCBI taxonomy): domain Bacteria; kingdom Bacillati; phylum Actinomycetota; class Actinomycetes; order Kitasatosporales; family Streptomycetaceae; genus Streptomyces; species Streptomyces albiaxialis. The sequence goes on along the minus strand of NZ_BAAAPE010000005.1, from coordinate 219,168 downwards.
GACGCGCAGCGGCCCTACCCCCGACGCCGCCTCCGTCAGCGCGTCGTCCACCTGGCCGAGGATCCCGCGCGCCCGCTCGTACAGCCGCTCACCGGCCTCGGTCAGAGCCAGGCTGCGGGTGGTGCGGTCCACCAGGCGTACGCCGAGGCGGCTCTCCAACTGCTCCAGCGTGCGCGACAGGGCGGGCTGGCCGACGCGGAGCACGGCCGCGGCGCCGGTGATGGTGCCCTCGTCGCCGATCGCGGCGAGGGCCCGCAGATGCCGCAGTTCCACATTCATGACTCCCGAGCATAAATGCTCCTCGAACGGCATTTCCCTCGCGTGGCCGGGCGGTTCTAGCGTCGCCGGCATGAAGATTCTCCTCATCGGCGCCACCGGCACGCTCGGCACCGCCGTCCACCGCACACTGACCGGGCGCGGGCACGAGGTCCTCACCGTGGGCCGCAGCGGCGGCGAGCTTCGCCACGACATCTCCGACCCCGCGCAGACCGCCGCGCTCTACGAACGGGCGGGCCGCGTGGACGCGGTGGCCTGCGCCGCGGGCGACGTGCCGTACAAGCGGGTCGCCGAGGCGGCCCCCGACGACTATCTCGCCGCCTTCCGCGGCAAGGTGCTCAGCCAGATCGACCTGGTCCGGCAGGGCATTCCCCGCGTCGCGGAGCGCGGCTCCTTCACCCTGATCACCGGAGTGCTGGCCCGCGAGCCGATCCCCACCGGCAGCGCCGCCTCCATGGCCAATGGCGCGTTGGAGTCGTTCGTACGGGCCGCCGCCATCGAGATCGCGCCACAGCGCGTCAACGCGGTCAGCCCCACGGTGTTCACGGAGAGCCTCGCGGACTACGGGGACTTCTTCCCCGGCATGCCGCCGGTCGCGCTCGATGACGTCGCGCAGGCGTACGTCCGGTCCGTCGAGGGCGCGCAGACAGGACAGGTGTACGTGCCGTAACGCGCGGCGGAGTGCTTCACGCGCCCTGTTTCCTCCGGCCTTCCGGGGGTACTCGGCCAAATTCGCGCCATGGCGCTCCGCGGCACATGTGGGCAGCGGCCGAGGGTAGGAAGGGTAGGAGAGGAAGCGGGCCGACGCAGGTGCGGCTCCGCGCGTACGGAGGCCGACCGCCGCCGGATGGCTCGGCGACGGTCGGCCTGAGCCCGGGTGCGCGGATACCCCCCCTCGCGCGCCCGGGCCGCCCCTGGCTTCCCCGTCCGAGGTATGACGCGGGGAGTGCCCGGGGCTCCGCTCCGCTCGTTCGCTGCGGATGGAGCGGGCTCCGGGCGCCAGGGGAGTGCGGGCGAGGTCGGGCGGGGTCAGGGCCGAACCGTCGGGGAAATTCTAGGAAGCCCCGGGGCAGGGGGCAATCGCCCGGCCACCTCCGGGACCGGTCCCGCACGGCCCCGCACGGCCCCGCGCGGGCAGCGCCCGGAGGAGCGCGCGATCCGTCAGCGGGCGCATCCGGAAGCGCGGCGCTTGTCCCCCGGGAGAGCTACGCGCAGGTGTCCACCGTGCGGGGACGATTCCGGAGCGCGTGATCCGTAACGTTCGGCCCAGCCGAGCACGGCCGTTTTCCCGGCCCCTCTCTCGGTCTCTTTCTCCACCTCGATTCCTGTACCGGGAGGGCTCTTTCATGCGCAAAGGCAAGGCATCCGCTGTGATCACGCTGTGCTGCACGATGGCGGCGGGTGTGGGGCTCGTCGGCTGCGACGACTCCTCGGACGCGGACTCCAAGTCGTCCAAGTCCTCCTCCCAGTCGGTGGAGAAGAAGACCGGCACCGGGGAGAACACCGTCGACGGCACCAAGAAGATCACCGTCGACGGCCACTCCGTGAACGTCTCGTGCTCGGGCACCCGGCGGGGCGACCGGCCCGTGGTCGTCCTGCTGTCGGGCGGGGGCGACCAGTTGAAGAAGATGGCCGCGTTCCAGAAGACCCTCAGCAAGAAGGACCGGGTCTGCTCCTACGACCGGCTGGGCCAGGGCGCCAGCGACAAGCCATCCGGGCCGCAGACCTTCAAGAGCAGCGGCAAGATCCTCACCGGCGTGATCGAGCAGGTCGCCGGTGACCGCCCCGTCGTCCTCGCGGGCCACTCCCTGGGCGGGATCATCTCGGCCCGCTACGCCCCCGACCACCAGGACAAGGTCAAGGGGCTCGTCCTGCTCGACGCGACGTCGCCGACGAACACCGCCGACATCAAGCGCGCCATCCCCGAGTCCGCCACCGGCGACGCGGCGAAGCTGCGCGAGCAGAACCTCGCCATCTTCGCGGGGAAGAACCCCGAGAAGCTCCGGATCCCCGACGCCCCGGTCCGGCCCGCGGGCGACATCCCGGTCGAGGTCGTCAAGCACGGCAAGCCCTACCTGGCGGCGCTGCCCGAGTACGGCCCGAAGCTGGAGCGCTCCTGGACCCGGGGCCAGCACGCCTGGCTGAAGCTCTCCAAGAGCAGCCACTACGGCGTCGCCAAGAAGAGCGGCCACTACATCTACCTCGAACAGCCCGACATCGCCGTCAAGGCCGTCCAGGACGTCGTGGCCCGCGTCGGAGGCCGCGCCTAGAAGGGCCACGCCCACCCAGACGGCGGGCGGCGGCGCCCCGCCCCCGTGCCGCCTCCCGCCACCCACCCCGCCGTCCCCGCCCCGTCCCGCCCCGGCTGCGAGCGTTCCCCGTGCGTCTTACGGTGAGGGACGGGACGGGCGGGGGCGGCGGCTTCCGGCCGAACCGGTGGCCCCTCGGCCGCGCCGCTCGCTCCTCCGGTGTGTTTCCCGCGCCCGGGGACGGGCACGCGGGAGCCCCGTGAGAGCAGCGCACGGCACGAAAGGGCGGAAAATCATGGCGGACGCAGCACTGAGCGGCAAGCGCGTACTGGCCCTCGTCTCGAACTACGGCGTCGAGCAGGACGAACTCTTCGTCCCCGTACAGGAGTTGCGCGCCTCCGGCGTCGAGGTCGACGTGGCAGCCGTCTCCTCGGACGTCATCCAGACCCTCGTCGGCGACAAGGACCCGGGGGAGAGCCTCACCCCGGCGCTCACGGTCGCGCAGGCCGACGCCACCAACTACGACCTGCTCCTCCTCCCCGGCGGCACCCTGAACGCCGACGCCCTGCGGCTCGACGACGACGCCGTGGAGACGGTGCGGGCCTTCACCTCGGCGGGCGGCACCGTGGCCGCGATCTGCCACGGCCCGTGGGCCCTGGTCGAGGCCGCCGTGGTCAAGGGCAAGCGGCTGACCTCGTACCCCTCGCTCGCCACGGACATCCGCAACGCGGGCGGCGACTGGGTCGACGAGGAGGCCGTCAGCGACAGCTCGGGCGGCTGGACCCTCATCACCTCGCGCACCCCCGACGACCTCGACGCCTTCGTCGCCGAGATGCGCACGGCGCTCAGGACGGCCACGGACTGACGGGACGCCGACGGCGAGGAGGGCGCCCCGTGGGCGTACGCACCTGGATCCAGGACTGGCCCGTGTACCGGCAGCTCACCGGGGACGACCCGCTGGGCAGAGGCGGGGCCGCCACGTCCCCGCGCACCCGCGCGCTGCGCCCCCGGACGGACGACGCGGACCGCGTCGTGAAGTCGGTCTGCCCGTACTGCGCGGTGGGCTGCGCGCAGAACGTGTACGTCAAGGACGGCGAGGTCGTCCAGATCGAGGGCGACCCCGACTCGCCCGTCAGCCGGGGGCGGCTGTGCCCCAAGGGCGCGGCGACGCTCCAGCTCACCACCGGCGAGGCCCGCCGCCACCAGGTCCTGTACCGGCGGCCGTACGCCACCGACTGGGAGCCGCTCGACCTGGACACGGCGATGGACATGGTCACCGAGCGCCTGCTGCGCACCCGCCGTGAGACGTGGCAGGAGGAGGTGGACGGCACCCGGGTAGCGCGCACCATGGGCGTGGCGACGCTGGGCGGCGCGGCGCTGGACAACGAGGAGAACTACCTCATCAAGAAGCTGTTCACAGCGCTCGGCGTGGTACAGATCGAGAACCAGGCGCGGGTCTGCCACAGCTCGACCGTCGCCGGGCTCGGCACCTCGTTCGGACGCGGCGGCGCCACCACGTTCCTCCAGGACCTCCAGCACGCCGACTGCCTCGTCATCGAGGGCTCGAACTTCGCCGAGGCGCACCCCGTCGGCTTCCAGTGGGTGATGGAGGCGAAGGCGCGGGGCGCGAAGATCATCCACGTCGACCCGAGGTTCACCCGTACGAGTGCGCTCGCCGACCTTCATGTGCCGATCCGCGCGGGCACGGACATCGCGTTCCTCGGCGGGCTCATCAACCATGTGCTCAGCACCGGCGCGGAGTTCCGCGAGTACGTGCTCGACTACACCAACGCCTCCACGATCGTCGGCGAGGACTTCCAGGACACCGAGGACCTCGACGGCGTCTTCTCCGGCCTCGACGAGGAGACCGGGCACTACGACGTCGCCTCCTGGCAGTACGAGGGCGCCACCGTGCAGGCGGCGGCGGGGGAGCGGGACGCCCTCCACGACGAGCGCGCCCGGCGCTCGCGCGGCCTGACGGCCTCGGGCCACGCGGAGGCCCACGGCTCGGGCGGCCCCGCGATCCGGGGTGAGCGCACGCACGACCGTACGCTCCAGCACCCGCGCTGCGTCTTCCAGCTCCTCAAGCGCCACTACGCGCGCTACACGCCCGAGCTGGTCGAGGAGGTCTGCGGCATCCCGCGCGCGACGTTCCTGGAGGTCGCCGAGGCGCTGGTGGCCAACTCCGGCCGCGAGCGCACGACCGCCTTCGCGTACGCCGTGGGCTGGACACAGCACACCGTCGGCGCCCAGTACATCCGCGCGGCCTGCGTCCTCCAGCTCCTCCTCGGCAACATCGGCCGCCCCGGCGGCGGCATCCAGGCGCTGCGCGGGCACGCCAGCATCCAGGGCTCCAGCGACATCCCGACCCTCTTCAACCTGCTGCCCGGCTACATCCCCATGCCCCACGCCCACGCCCACGAGGACCTGGACACCTTCGTGCGCGCCATGGGCACCGACAAGGGCTACTGGGGCAACATGCGCGCCTACCTCGTCAGCCTCCTCAAGGCGTACTGGGGCGAGGCCGCGACCGCCGAGAACGACTACTGCTTCGGCCACCTGCCCCGGCTCACCGGCTCGCACAGCACGTACGAGACGGTCCTCGCGCAGCTCGACGGGGAGTGCAAGGGCTACTTCCTGCTCGGCGAGAACCCCGCCGTCGGCTCCGCCAACTCCCGTATGCAGCGCCTCGGGATGGCGAACCTGGACTGGCTCGTCGTCCGCGACTTCTCCCTCGTCGAGTCCGCGACCTGGTGGAAGGACGGCCCCGAGACCGAGACGGGGGAGCTGCGCACCGAGGACATCGGTACCGAGGTGTTCTTCTTCCCGGCCGCCTCGCACACCGAGAAGGCGGGCTCGTTCACCAACACCAACCGGATGCTCCAGTGGCACTACCCCGCCAAGGAGCCCGACGGCGACGCGCGCAGCGACCTGTGGTTCCTTCACCACCTCGGCCGCCGCGTACGGGAGAGGCTGCGCGGCTCCACCGACCCGCGCGACCGGCCGGTGCTCGACCTGACCTGGGACTATCCGGTGGACGGGCCGCTGGCGGAGCCCGTCGCCGAGGCCGTCCTCGCCGAGATCAACGGCCACGGGCCCGACGGCGCCCCGCTCACCCGCTACCAGGAGCTTCGCGACGACGGTACGACCGCCTGCGGCTGCTGGATCTACTGCGGGGTCTACGCGGACGGCGTCAACCAGGCCGCCCGCAAACGCCCGCACACCGAGCAGGACTGGATCGCCGCCGAGTGGGCCTGGTCATGGCCCGCCAACCGGCGCATCCTCTACAACCGCGCCTCCGCCGACCCCGACGGCGCGCCCTGGAGCGACCGCAAGGCCCTCGTCTGGTGGGACGAGGCCGAGGGCCGCTGGACCGGCCACGACACCCCCGACTTCGTCGCGGACCGCCCGCCCTCCTACCGCCCGGAGCCCGGCACGACCGGGCCCGAAGCACTCAGCGGCATCGACCCGTTCATCATGCAGGCCGACGGAAAGGGCTGGCTCTACGCCCCCGCCGGACTGGTCGACGGACCCATGCCCACGCACTACGAGCCGCAGGACTCGCCCGTACGCAACCCGCTCCACCCGGACCAGCAACGCAGCCCCGTCCGGCAGACCTTCGGCCGCGACGGCAACCTCTACCACCCCAGCGGCGGCGATCCGGGCACCGGCGTCTTCCCGTACGTCATCACCACCTACCGGCTCACCGAGCACTTCACGGCGGGCGGCATGACCCGCTGGTCGCCGTATCTCGCGGAACTCCAGCCGGAGTTCTTCTGCGAGGTCTCGCCCGCCCTCGCCGCCGAGCGCGGCCTGGAGCACGCGGGCTGGGCGACGGTCGTCACCGCGCGCGGCGCCGTCGAGGCCCGGGTGCTGGTCACCGCGCGCATGGCGCCGCTGCGGGCCGGCGGCAGGGAGGTCCACCAGATCGGCCTGCCCTACCACTGGGGCGGCAACGGGCATGTGCGCGGCGACTCGGCGAACGAGCTGACGTCCATCGCGCTCGACCCCAACGTCCACATCCAGGAGGTCAAGGCCCTCACCGCCGACATCCGCCCGGGCCGCCGCCCGCGCGGGCCCGAACTCCTGGACCTGCTCGCCTCGTACCGCGAACGCGCGGGCGTCACCGAGGACACCGGAACGGAGGTCAGGGGATGACGGAAGCACGCGTCGGGTTCTTCACCGACACCTCCGTCTGCATCGGCTGCAAGGCCTGCGAGGTGGCCTGCAAGGAGTGGAACGCCCTCCCCGAGGACGGTCTCCGGCTCACCGGCATGAGCTACGACAACACTCAGGGCCTCGGCGCCTCCACCTGGCGGCACGTCGCCTTCATCGAGCAGGGCACGCAGAGCACCCTCCCGGCGCCGCCCCGCGAGCACGAGAACGTGGACGTCCTCGCGCTCGCGTCCCAGGAGGACCCGGCCGGGGCGGGCGGCGAGCTGCGCTGGCTGATGTCCTCCGACGTGTGCAAGCACTGCACCCACGCCGCGTGCCTCGACGTGTGCCCGACCGGCGCGCTCTTCCGCACCGAGTTCGGCACGGTCGTCGTGCAGGACGACATCTGCAACGGCTGCGGCTACTGCGTGCCCGCCTGCCCGTACGGCGTGATCGAGCAACGCCCCGGCGACGGCCGCGCGTTCAAGTGCACGATGTGCTACGACCGGCTCGGCGCGGGCCAGGAACCCGCCTGCGCCAAGGCGTGCCCGACCGAGTCCATCCAGTTCGGCCCCCTGGACGAGCTGCGCGAACGGGCGGACGCGCGCGTCGCCCAGCTCCACCGGTCCGGCGTGACCGGCGCGCGGCTCTACGGCCGCGACCCGGAGGACGGCGTCGGCGGCGACGGCGCCTTCTTCCTGCTCCTGGACGAGCCGGAGGTCTACGGCCTGCCGCCCGACCCCGTCGTCACCACCCGCGACCTGCCCTCGATGTGGCGGCACGCGGGCGCGGCGGCCCTGGGACTGCTGGGCGGCCTGGCGGCGGTGTTCGCCGCGCACGGGCGTACGGCCACGGGCCGGGGAGGCCGCCGGTGAAGCGCCGCGGCGGCCGCAGGGGAGAGCGACTCGTCGTCCCGGAGGCCGAGTTCACCTCGTACTACGGAAAGCCCGTGCTCAACGTGCCCGCGTGGAAGCCGGCCAACATCGGCGGCTACTTCTTCCTCGGCGGACTCGCGGGCGCCGGATCCGTGCTCGCGGCGGGCGCGGACCTGACGGGGCGGCCGGTGACGGCCCGCGCGCTGAAGACGTCCTCGACGCTGGCCGTCGCCGGTTCGGCCGCGGCGCTCGTCCACGACCTGGGCCGCCCCTCGCGCTTCGCGCACATGCTGCGCGTCCTCAAGCCGACCTCGCCGATGAGCGTCGGCTCCTGGCTGCTCGCCGGCTACGGGCCGGTCACCGGCGCCGCGGCCGTCTCCGACCTGACCGGCGTCCTGCCGCGCGCCGGACGGGCCGCGACGGTGGGCGCCGCGCTGCTGGGCCCCGCCGTCGCCGCGTACACGGCGGTCCTCGCGGCCGACACGGCGGTGCCCGCCTGGCACGACGGGCACCGCGAACTCCCCTACGTCTTCACCGGATCCGCCGCCATGGCCGCGGCCGGAGCGGCCCTGCTCACCGGCCCGCTCCGGGAGAACGGCCCGGCGCGCGCCGCCGCCGTCCTGGGCGCCGCCGCGGAGGCCGGGGCCGTCCGCGCGCTCAAGTCCCGGCTGGGGATGGTCGCGGAGACCTACGAGCAGGGCACGGCGGGCCGCCTCATGCGCGCCTCCTCCTGGCTCGCCGCCTCCGGCGCCCTCGCGGCGGCGGCGTGCGCGGGCCGGAGCCGCGCCGCCGCGGCCGTCTCCGGCACCGCCCTGCTCGCGGCGTCCCTCTGCACCCGCCTCGGCGTCTTCCACGCGGGGCGCCGCTCGATGGAGGACCCCAAGTACACGGTCGTACCCCAGCGGGAACGCCTGCGGCAGCGCTCGGGGGAGCGCCCTACGGCTTCCGGCCGATGAAGGCGAGCAGCCGGGTCTGGACGTCGGCGTCCTCCGGGGCCTCGGTGCGCGGCCCGTACTGGCCGCTGGAGCGCAGCACGTCGTCGAGCGGCCGCAGGCCCTCCAGCAACTGGGCGCACTTGTCGGGGTCGAGGCGCTCGTCCTGGCCCGTGGCCCGCGCGAGGTCCCAGGTGTGCATGAAGACGTCGGCGGTGTAGAACCGGTCGACCGCCTGGTCGAGGGGGACGTCGCCGGTGTGCGGGTTCGACAGGACCTTCGCCGCGGTGGCGGGGTCGTCGAGCAGGGCCTGGACGGCCTCGCGGTGCACCGTCCAGGCGGCCACCGGATCCTCGTCCACGGACGGGCCCTTCGGCAGCTCGACCCCGGCGCCGGACTTGAGGAACTCCGGGAACCACTCGACGAGATGGCGCACGACGTCGCGGGCGGCCCATCCCTCGCACGGCGCCGGGTTCTCCCAGGCGCCCTCGGGCACGCCCCGTACGCGCTCGGTGAAGACGTCCGCGATCCGGCGGTGCTCCTCGGCCGCCGCGCTGGGCCGCAGCAGCGCGTCGAGCCGCTCGTGCCCCTCGCGGATGCCGCCCGCCGCGCCGCTGCTCAGCATCGCGTCCCGGGTCTCGACGGACTCCACGAGGGAGGTGGCGCGCAGCCGGGTGCGGCCGCCGAGGTCCTCGAAGACGGCCGTCTCCAGGCTGACGCTGTCCGGCGCGCCCTCGAAGGTGAAGGTCTGCACGATGCGCTCGTCGGGCCGCACCTCGTGGAACACCCCGTGGAAGCCGAACTCGGTGCCGTCCTCCGCACGGTGGACGTAGCGGTACGAGCCGCCGGTCCGCGCCTCGTACCGGTCGATCCGCATGGTGAGGCGGCGCGGGCCGAGCCACTGGACGACCAGGTCCGGGTCCGTGTACGCGCGGAAGACCCGCGCGGGCGGCGCGTCGAACTCCCGGGTGATCACGATGGTGGGCAGCGCCGGGTCGGCCTCGATCCGCGTCGCCTCCGGGGGCGTGCTGGTGCTCGGTGCGTTCATGATGCTGATTCCTCCGTCAAAGGGTCCGCTCCCGGTTCCTCGTCCATCCGGGCCAGGACGGCGTCCAGGCGGCGGAAACGGTCCTCCGCCTCCCGCCGGTAGCGCTCGATCCACTTCGTCATCAGGTCGAGGACCTCCGCCTCCAGATGGCAGGGCCGGCGCTGTGCTTCCCTGCTGCGGCTGACCAGTCCGGCGTCCTCCAGGACCCGGATGTGCTTGGAGACGGCCTGCAGGCTCACCTCGTACGGCTCCGCCAGCTCGTTGACCGTGGCGTCCCCCGTGGCGAGCCGGGCGACGATGTCGCGCCGGGTCGGGTCGGCCAGCGCCGAGAACACCTGGGACAGCCTGTCGTCGGGCACGGCGGTACCTCGCTTCCTCAACCTGCCGGTTGAATACAACCTACGGCGGGTGCGGGGCGTGGTCAACCGGTCGGTTGAATACGGCGGGGAGCGGGTCGCGGCTCAGAAATCGACGGAGACGTCGGCCGCCTCCCGTACGAACTTCGTGTCGCCGTCCCGGCTCGTCAGGAGCGCGGAGATCACCCACCGGCCCCGCTCCAGGCCGTCGGCCTCCTCCTCGGTGACCCGCAGGGTGTAGGTGCACCTGGCCTGCTCGTCGCCCATCTTCCTGCAGGTCGCGCGGTCGGCGTCCGCCACGTCCCCGGCCGTCGGCTCCTTCGCCTTGCTCTCCGGCCACGCCAGGACGTCGAGGCGCCGGACGCCCGAGTCGTCGGCCGTGTTCGCGGTGAAGGTGAACGCGCCGTCGATGCCGTTGGACGGGGCGACGAAGTGGGCCGAGGCGTCCCGCACGGTCGGCTCGGAGGACGAGGAGGACGCGGTCGTCGTCGCGAGGACGATCGTGATACCGGCGACGGCGACGGCGCCGAGGAGGGACACCAGCCCGACGCGCCTGGAGATCTTGGGCATGGGTGTTCCCCCTTGGGCGTCGGTGGTCAGCCCCTCGACACTAGAGCCGCGGGGGACCGCTGATCGTCCGGCCTGGGGATGAGCGCCGTCTCCACCCTGAGGTGGGCGGGCCCTGTCGGGGATGAGGGGCCGGGGCGTTCGGGGTGTTGGGGAAGCTGAGTGTCCGGTAGACCGCGACGTTCCCCGCCAGGTCCGTGCACGCCTGCGCCGCGGCGGTCGCGCGGCGCGTGTACGCGGGATCCGCGGCGTCCAGGAGCACGCCCAGTGTCGTGCCGCTGTGGCCCACCGTGACGCCCAGGCCCCCGACTTCGCGGCAGATCTCCCGTAGGGGCTCCAGGGACCACTTGTGGCGCAGGGCCTGGTTCATCAGCGCGCTCCGGGTCGCCACCCGGCCGACCTCCGCGAGGTCGCGGGTGCGCACGGCGCGGGTGAGCCGGTCCAGGAGGTGCGCGTACCGGTGCCGGTCGGCCGCCGTGAACGGCTTGGGGATCCGGTTGAAGCCCACCGTGTCGACGGATCCGCCCTCGTCGATCCCGACCACGGCCATGGCCGGGAGGGAGCCCAGCACGCCGCGCAGCCGGACGGCGCGGTGCCGGAAGGCGACGATGCCCGGGTAGAGCACGCCGTCGGTGGGTTCGATCCGGGCGAGGAGCCGCTCGATCCGGGCGGCGGCATCTCAGTGCCGAGGGCCCGGCCCACCGCCCGCGCGGTCGCGACCAGGTCGGCGGAGGAGCTGGCGAGCCCCTTGCCCTCGGGGATCACGCTGCTGACGCTCAGCTCGCCGCCCACGGGCCGGGGTGCCTCCTCGGCGATCATGCGCGCGAGCCGCAGGGCCTTCCGCTTGCCGGGCTGCCGCACCGTCAGCTCGCCGGGCCCCGAGCCGGGATCCGGGCGGAAGACCGCCCTGGTCCACCGGGCGACGGGGAGGGTGACGAGGAAGTCCCCGTCCTCCTCCGGCAGTACGCCCTGGAGCAGTTCGCCGAACGTCCCGAAGGCGGTGCCCACTCCGGCTCCCGCCCGCGCTCCGGCCTGCTGCGTCGGCTCCACGGATCCCCTCTCCTCGTACTCCCGGCGGCGGAGCGGCCGACACTAGCAGTCTTGACAATCATTTTCATTTAGGGTGTGCTCTCGGCCATGCACGCGCACATAGCGGAGGCGGTCAAGGCTCCCGACCTCATATCCCTGCGACCGGACCTGGTCTGTCTGCGGTTCGAGACGATGAAGATCTACTCGGCCCTGGGCGCCGTCCGGCACCTGCTCGAATCCGGCGCGGTCCGGCCCGGCGACACCCTCGTCGACAGCTCCAGCGGCATCTACGCCCAGGCCCTCGCGCTCGCCTGCCACCGCTACGGCATGAAGTGCCACATCGTCGGCTCCACCACCGTGGACCGCACGCTGCGCGTGCAGTTGGAGATCCTCGGCGTCACGCTGGAGCAGGTCGAGCCGTCGCGCAACCTCCGCCTCGACCAGGAGCTGCGCGTGCGGCGCGTCACCGAGATCCTGGAGGCGAACCCGTCGTACCACTGGATGCGCCAGTACCACGACGAGATCCACTACTACGGCTACCGCGAGGTGGCCGAGCAGGTCGACCGCGAGGCGCCGGACGGGCCGCTGACCCTGGTCGGCGGGGTCGGCTCGGGCGCCTCCACCGGCGCCCTCGCGACGTATCTGCGCGAGGCGGGACGGGACGTGTCGCTCGTCGGCGTCCAGCCCTTCGGCAGCGTCACGTTCGGCTCGCAGGACGTGCCGGACCCGGACATGATCATCGCCGGGATCGGCAGCGCCATCGCCTTCCGGAACGTCCGGCACGAGCTGTACGACCGGATCCACTGGGTCAACTTCGACTGCGCGCTCTCCGGCGCCGTCGAACTCCTGCGCGGCAGCGGAGTCTTCGCCGGGCTCTCCACCGGCGCCGCCCATCTGGCGGCCCGGTGGGAGCGCCGCGCCGACCCTTCCCGCACTCATGTCTTCATCGCCGCCGACACGGGCCACCGCTATGCCGAGAGCGCCTTCGCCCGCCACGCCGAGGCGCCCGCCTTCGACGCGCTCAAGCCGCGCGAGATCACCTCGCTGGACGAGCTGAGCCACCCCTGGTCCACCGGCTCCTGGCCCGCCCTGCGCGCCGCCCGCCAGGACTGAGCCCGCACCCCCGTACTGCCGCACCCCCGTTCCCCACCACCACGACACCCTGACAACGAGAGAACCGAGATGCCTCACCCGACCCCGCAGACGGTCGCCGAACTCACCGACGCCGTACTGGCGGGCGCCTACGGCCCCGACCCGAAGGACCTGGCCGTCACCAGCGCGTTCTGGCTGTACCACACCACCCGGCTGGCCGGGGGCGACGTCACCTACCACAACCACTACCTCGTCCTCCGCTCCGGCGGCTCCTTCGGCGCCAGCTCCTTCGAGGCCGGTGAACTCGCCCCCGGGTTCTGCGAGAACGCCTCGGGCCACTCCCTCGACAAGCTCCTGCACCACGAGTCGGTACCCGTCCGCACCGCCGCGCTCGACGCTTACCTCGCCCGGACGCGGCCGCACCGGGACGCCGCGGACGCCGCGGACGCCGCCGACACCGCCGGGGCCGCCGGGGCCGAGCCCGTACCGCTCCCGGCCGGGACGCCGGAGGTCCGCGCACGCGCACGGGACGCGTCGATCGCCGGGCTCCTTGACATCGCGCCCGGCGCGAAGGTGGCGCTCATCGGCGTGGTCAACCCCCTGGTCGAGGCCGTACGCGAGCGGGGCGGCGTCTGTCTGCCCTGCGACCTGAACCTCCGCGCCACCCAGTGGGGCGAGCCCGTCGCCGACGACATGACCGAGGTGCTCGCCGAGGCCGACGCCGTCGTGGCCACCGGAATGACCCTGAGCAACGGCACGTTCGACCTCATCCTCGAACACTGCCGCGAGCAGGCCGTGCCGCTGATCGTCTACGCGCAGACCGGCAGCGCCGTCGCCCGCGCCTTCCTCGCCTCCGGGGTCACCGCGGTGAACGCGGAACCCTTCCCCTTCTCGCAGTTCAGCGCCGACCCGACCGTCATGTACCGCTACCGCGCCGCCGGAGTGCCCGCATGAGCGCCGGCGGCAAGGACACCCTCACGGAGCGCGCCCCCGTGGCCGGCGAGGAACCGCTGCCCGGCGATCTGCGGATGGCCCGCGCCCTGTGGCCGGTCCTCCTCGCCTCGGCGGTCGGCCTGCTGCCGTTCACGATCTTCAGCACCTATCTCGTGCCGATCGCCCGCGAGGCCGGGAGCGGCGTCGCGGCGACGGGCGGGCTGCGCGGCCTCGGCGGCCTCGCCGCCCTGCTGGTCGGCACCGCGCTCGCCCCGCTCATCGACCGGGTGCGCAAGGACTGGGCCGCGGCCGGAGCCCTCGTCGCCCTCGGGACCTCGGCGGCGCTCGGCGCGAGCGGGGACTTTCTCCTGACCGCCGCGTTCTGCCTGCTCATCGGCGCCAGTACGGCCGTGCTCAACCCGGCGCTCACCGCCGCCGCGGCCGACCGCTTCGGCGAGGGCAGGGCCGCGGGCCGGGCGGCGACCCTCGTCACGGCCACCCAGTCGATGACGGCCATGCTCGCGGCGCCCGTCGTGGCGCTGCCCGCGCTGTTCTGGGGCTGGGAGGGCGACCTCGTCGCCGTCACCGCCGTCTCCTTCCTCCTCGCCCTGGTCTTCGTCGCGCGCGGACGCGGCGCGCGGGAGGAGCGGACGGCAGAGGGGCAACGCCTCGGCTACACGGCCACGTTCAGGGCCCTCGCGCGCCAGCGCGGCGCGGTGCCGCTGCTCCTCGTCTCGCTGCTGCGCACGGCCGTGTTCATGGGCTACCTCTCCTACCTCGCGGCCTTCTACGACGACCGGTTCCGGCTCGACCCCGGGCTGTTCGCGTTCGTCTGGACGCTCAGCGGCGCCTCGTACTTCGTGAGCAACCTCCTCACCGGGCGGATCACCAACGCCGCCGAGCCCCGCGTCAGCACCGAACGCATGCTCGCCTTCGGCCTGTTCGCGGCCCTCGCCTCGGTCGTCGGTTTCTACCTCACGCACTGGCTGCCCCTCGCCCTCGCCCTCACCGCGCTCCACGCGGCCAGCCACGCCGTGGTCGCCGCCTGCGCCGTGAGCCTCCTCGTCCGGCGGTGCGGGCCGCTGCGCGGATCGGCGCTGAGCCTCAACGCCGCCGGGCAGAGCCTCGGCGTCTTCGTCGGTGCCGGAATCGGCGGCGCGGGCCTCGGCCTGGCCGGATACCCGGGCGTCGCCCTCGTCTTCGGCGCCCTCGTCGTCGTCGCGCTGGCAGCCGCCGCGCCCGTGCTCCGCGCGGGCCCGCCCGCCGACGGGCCCGGCGGGGAAGAGGCCGCCCGATGAGCACCTCCCGTGCCCCCGCCCGCGCGGGCGAGCCGCTGCCCGCGCCGCCGGACTCCCCGTCCGCGTACGACGATCCGGCGCCGCCCGCTTCGGGCGTACGGGCGCGGCTCGCCACCCGCCGGGGCCTGCTGACCGTCTGCTCCCTGCTGGCCGCCGCGCTCCTCGTCTCCGTCGTGGTCGCCATCGGCCTCGGGTCCTCCGTCGTCACGCCGGGGGAGACCGCGCGCTATCTGTGGGCGGCGCTCAGCGGCGGCCGTATCGCGCCGGACGAGGTGACGACGTACCAGATCGTCTGGCAGATCCGCACCCCGCGCGTGCTGCTCGCGGCGCTCGTCGGGGCCGGGCTCAGCGCGGTCGGCGTCGTCATCCAGGCGATGGTGCGCAACGCGCTCGCCGACCCGTTCGTCCTCGGCGTCTCCTCGGGCGCGTCCGTCGGCGCCGTCGGCGTCACCGTCACCGGGGGACTGGCGGCGCTCGGGATCTACGCGGTCTCCGCCGGGGCCTTCCTCGGCGCCCTGGCCGCCTCGCTCCTCGTGTACGCCGCGTCCGCCAGCCGCGGCACGCTCGCCCCGCTGCGGCTCGTGCTGACCGGCGTGGCCCTGTCCCTGGGCTTCCAGGCGGTGATGAGCGTCATCGTCTACTTCGCGCCGGACAGCGAGGCCACCAGCATGGTCCTGTACTGGACGATGGGCAGCTTCGGCGCCGCGACCTGGGGCGCGCTGCCCGTGGTCGCCGTCGTCGTCCTGCTCGGGCTGGCCGTCCTCCACCGGTACGGGCGCGCGCTGGACGTCCTCGCGCTCGGCGACGAGACCGCGGTGAGCCTCGGGGTGAGCCCCGACCGGTACCGCAAGGGCCTGCTCGTCCTCGTCTCGCTCATCACCGGCGTGATGGTCGCCGTCAGCGGGGCCATCGCCTTCGTCGGGCTCGTCCTGCCGCACGTCGTGCGCATGGTCGCCGGGGCCACCCACGCGCGGGTGCTGGCCGTCGCGCCGCTGGCGGGGGCCCTGTTCATGGTGTGGGTCGATCTCGTCTCCCGGACGCTCGTCGCGCCGCGCGAGCTGCCGCTCGGCGTGATCACCGCGCTCGTCGGCGTCCCGGTGTTCATCGCGCTGATGCGGCGCAAGGGCTATGTCTTCGGGGGGCGTTGAGCATGGAACTGCGACTCGACGGGCTCTCCGTCGTCACCGACGGCCGCAGCCTCGTGCGCGACCTCTCCCTGGAGGTCGGCAGCGGACAGGTCGTGGGCCTGGTCGGGCCCAACGGCAGCGGCAAGTCCACCGCGCTGCGCTGTGTGTACCGGGCACTGCGCCCCACCTCGGGCACCGTCCTGGCGGGGGAGGAGGACCTGCTGCGGCTGCCCGCGCGGCACGGCGCGCGGCTCGTCGCCGCCATGACGCAGGACGGCTCCGTCGACCTCGACTTCACCGTCGAGGAGGTCGTCGCGCTCGGCCGGGCGCCCCATCTCCAGGGCAACCAGGCCCTCAGCGCCCGCGAACGCGCGCTGTGCGCCCGCGCGATGGACCGGCTCGACATCCGCCACCTCGCCCGGCGAGGCGTCCTCACCCTCTCGGGCGGGGAGCGCCAGCGCGTGCTGCTGGCCCGCGCGCTCGTCCAGGAGCCCGAGATCCTCGTCCTCGACGAGCCGACCAATCACCTCGACGTACGCCACCAGGTCCGGTTGCTCGCGCATCTGCGGGGCGCGGGGCCGACCGTCCTCGTCGTCCTGCACGACCTCAACCTCGCCGCGGCCGCCTGCGACCGCATCGGCGTGCTCTCCGAAGGGCGCCTCGTCGCCGGGGGCACGCCCCGGCAGGTCCTCACGACGGACCTGGTCCGCGACGTCTTCGGCGTCGAGGCGACCGTCGTCGCCCACCCCCTGACCGGCGACCCGCAGTTGCTGTACGCGCTCGCCACGGCCCCGCTCGCCCCCGCTCCCGAAAACCCCTGAAAGGCCACACCACCCCATGCCCATGAACCTCCCCCTCCGCCCGGTGCGGCGGCGCGCCGCGGCGCTCGGCTCCGCGCTCGCCGCCGCCGCGCTCCTCGGCGGCTGCGGCGCCGACGTCGCCACGGACGACGGCAAGGCCGCCGCGAAGAAGGTCACCGTGCAGCGGTGCGGCGAGCGCGTCCCGTACACCGCCCCGAAGCGCGCCGTCGCCTATGAGGGCGGCAGCGCCGACAAGCTCTTCAGCCTCGGCCTGACGGAGCACGTCCACGGATACGTGATGCCGCCCGCGAACCCTCCGGTGAAGGAGTCACCCTGGGCCTCGGAGTACGCCAAGGTGAAGATGCTCAGCGACGACCTCCTCAACAAGGAGCTGGTCGTGGACGCGAAGTCCGACCTCGTCGTCGCGGGCTGGAACTCGGGCTTCAAGGACGAACGCGGCATCACCCCGAAGATCCTCGACAAGCTCGGCGTCCAGAGTTTCATGCACACCGAGAGCTGCTTCGACTACCCCGGCCACCCGGAGAAGGTCACCCCCTTCGAGGCCCTCTACACCGACCTGGAGAGGCTCGGGAAGATCTTCCGGGTGGAGAAGAAGGCGGACGAGGTCGTCGGCGGACTCAGGAAGCGCGTACGGGCCGTCGAGACGAAGGCACCCGAGGGCGAGCGCGTCCCCGTCTTCCTCTACGACTCCGGCGCCGACCAGCCCTTCACCGCGGGCAGCCAGGTCCCGCCGACCGACATCATCAAGTCGGCGGGCGGCAGGAACATCTTCGCCGGGCTCGACCAGCGCTGGACGCAGGTGAACTGGGAATCCGTTGCCAAGGCCGAGCCGGAGGTCATCATGATCCTCGACTACGGCGACCAGCCGGCCAAGAAGAAGATCGAGTTCCTGAAGAAGTCCCCGCACACCAGGGGGCTTCCGGCCGTCAAGAAGGACAACTTCTTCATCCTCGACTACAACGAGGGCATCAGCGGCCCGCGCAACATCGACGGCCTGGAGAAGTTCGGAAAATACCTGCGCGGACTCGACCGCTGATGTCACAGAACGGGCGCCGGAACCGTCGTAGGAGCAGGGCTCCTACGAAAGGCGTGGCATGTCCGAGACGACGACAGGGACAGGCGGTGTCCCCGGGGCGGGCGGTGGCGGCCGGCGCGGCAGAGCGTCCACCGGCGAGCGGATGGCGGACTGGGCCGACGGCCGTCTCGGGATCTACGGCCTCGGCAGGAAATACCTGCGCAAGGTCTTTCCCGACCACTGGTCGTTCCTCCTCGGCGAGGTATGCCTGTGGAGCTTCGTCGTCCTCATCCTCACCGGCGTCTATCTGACGCTCTTCTTCCAGCCGTCGATGGGCGAGGTCGTCTACCACGGGAGTTACGTCCCGCTCAAGGGCGTGCGGATGTCGGAGGCGTACGCCTCGACCCTCGACATCAGCTTCGACGTGCGCGGCGGACTGCTCGTCCGGCAGATCCACCACTGGGCGGCCCTCGTCTTCATCGCCGGGCTGTTCGTCCACATGATGCGCCACTTCTTCACCGGCTCGTTCCGCAAGCCGCGCGAGGTCAACTGGCTCATCGGCTGGACGCTGCTGATGCTCGCGATCTTCGAGGGCCTGTTCGGCTACTCGCTCCCCGACGACCTGCTCTCCGGCACCGGGCTGCGTCTCGTCCAGGCGGCGACGCTGTCCGTGCCGGTGGTCGGCACGTACCTCTCGTTCTTCCTCTTCGGCGGGGAGTTCCCCACGGGCGACAGCGGCGAGATCATCCCCCGGCTCTACGCCGCGCACATCCTGCTCATCCCGGGGCTGATGCTGGCCCTCGTCGTCGTTCACCTGATCCTGGTCTTCTACCACAAGCACACCCAGTGGCCCGGCCCCGGCAAGACCGAACGCAACGTCGTCGGCGCCCCGTTCATGCCGATCTACATGGCCAAGGCCGGGGGCTTCTTCATGCTCGTCTTCGGCGTGCTGTCGATCATCGCCGCGACGGTGTCGATCAATCCGGTGTGGGCCTACGGCCCCTACCGGCCCGATCAGGTCTCCACCAACGCCCAGCCGGACTGGTACCTGGGCTTCGCCGAGGGCATGGTCCGCATCATGCCCGCCTGGGAGATCGGGATCGCCGGGCACACCCTCGCGCTGGGGCTCTTCATCCCGATCGTCGCCTTCCCGCTGATGCTGGTGCTCATCGGCGTCTACCCGTTCCTGGAGGCGTGGATCACCGGCGACCGGCGCGAGCACCATCTGCTCGACCGCCCCCGCAACCAGCCGGTCCGCACCGGCCTCGGCGCGGCCTGGATCGCGCTGTACCTGCTCTTCCTCCTGGGCGGCGGCAATGACGTCGCCGCCGCCAAGCTGCACCTGTCCATCAACGCCATCACCTGGACACTGCGCATCGCGGTCTTCGTCGTCCCCGTCCTCGTCTTCCTTGTCACCAAACGCGTCTGCCTGGGCCTGCAGCGGCGCGACCGCGAGAAGGTGCTGCACGGCCGCGAGACCGGCGTGATCAAGCGCCTGCCGCACGGCGAGTACGCCGAGGCGCACGCCCCGCTGACCGCCGCGGAGCGGCACACGCTCACCGCCCACGAACAGCCCCGCCCCCTCGAAACGGGCCCGGCACACGACGAGCACGGGGTGGAACGCCGGATCCCGCGCGCGGCCCGCGTACGCTCCCTGCTCTCCCGGGGCCTCTACGGGAAGGGCACGCACATCCCGAAGCCGACGGCCACCGAGTACCGGGAGCTGCACGGCGCGGAGAAGGGGGGAGGGGAGAAGGAGCCGTAGCCCCCTCGTCCGGGTGGCCCGCTTCGTCCGGTTGGCCCGCTCGACTTGCCTCTGACACCGACGTGAGCTTTTAGCGTGGTGGGTGCCGGCACTCGCCGGACACTCACCCACCGCTCTCACGTGCGGCCTGCCCGGGCCGCGTGGAAAGGCAGGACGGCATGCGCGCAGCCCGCTATCACCGGTACGGCGGGGTCGAGACCCTCGTCATCGAGGAGGCGCCCGACCCGCACCCCGGCCCCGGCGAGGTCCGCGTCCGCGTCGCGGCGGCGGGCGTCAACCCCGTCGACTGGAAGGTGCGTTCGGGCGCGGTGCGCGAGGTGCTCCCCGTGGACCTGCCCGCGATCCCCGGGCGCGACGCCGTCGGAGTGGTCGACGAGACCGGCGAGGACGTGCGCGGCGTGAGCGCGGGCGACCGGGTCTTCGGGCTGGGCGGCGTCACCGGCGCGACGGCGGAGCTGGCTGTGCTCTCGGCCTGGGCCCCCGCGCCCGTCGCGTGGACCGACGAGGAGGCCGCCGGCGCCGGTCTGGCCTCCGTGACCGCGCTGGGCGGGCTGAGGGCGCTCGGCCCCCTGAAGGGGCGCACCCTGCTCGTCGAGGGCGCCGCCGGAGGCGTGGGCAGCGCCGCGGTCGAGATCGCGGTGGCCCGCGGCGCCACCGTGATCGGGACGGCCGGGGAGCGCAACCACGCGTTCCTCTCCTCCCTCGGCGCCGTGCCCACCACGTACGGCCCCGGTCTCGCGGAGCGCGTCGCCGCGCTGGCCCCGGACGGTGTCGGCCTCGCGCTCGACACCGCGGCGTCCGGGTCCCTGGCCGATCTCGTGGCGCTCGTGGGCGACCCCGCCCGGGTGGCCACGGTCGCCGACCACGCCAACGCGGGGCGTCTGGGCGTACACCTGGCCAACGCCGAGAACGACCCCGCGCTCCTCGCCGAGGCGGGCGAGCTCGGTGAGCGGGGCCGCTACACGCCGCGCGTCGAGCGCGCGTACCCGCTCGAACAGATCGCGGACGCGCACGCGTACGCCGAGCGCGGGCACACGCGGGGGAAGATCGTGATCCGCCTCTGACCGGGGCGCTGGGGCGCCGGGGCCCCGGGGCGGTCGCGGCGTGCTCGCGGCGCGTCCTACAACCGGCCCTCGCACGCGCCGAGTTCCGGCGCGTGCGGGGCGCCGCGGTCCAGGACCGGCTTCAGGCGCCGGTCGAAGAGCTTCGCGAATTCGGACGTGCCCCGCGACTTGTCCATGACGCGGGAAAGGGAACGGCACACGCCCTTCTTGAGCCGCCGGACGTCCTCGCCCGAGGAACGCTTGACGGCCACCCCGTACCGCTGCGAATCGCCCTCGGCGCGGAACGCCCTCCAGCCCGGATGCTCGGACTCGTACCCCTTGGCCATCACATAGTCCGTCGCCACCGCGTCCATGTTGGTGCTCGGGTCCTTCAGGTCGCGAGGTACTGCGCCGTGCCGATGATCTCGTGCGTCCGCGTGACCTGCACGGCGCCCTGGAACGTCGCGATCCCGAAGTCCATGAGGAGGGCACGGCCGTCGGGCCGGAAGAGGATATTGTGCGGCTTCACGTCCCGGTGGACGACCCCGGCCCGGTGCACGGCGATGAGCCCCCGCAGCACCTGGAGGCCGATACGCGCCGTGTGCGGCACCGCGAGCTGCCGCTGCTCGGCCAGGAGATCGGCCAGCGAACGGGAGTTGAGCAGCTCCATCACGATCCAGACCTGCTCACCGTCCTCGATCACGTCGTGGACGGCGACCACGTTCTGGTGCTCGATCCTGGCGATGGCCTGCGCCTCACGGCGCGCCCGGCTCACCCACTGCGCCCCGCGCGACGGGTGCGGCGCCCGGATACAGCAGCCCCTTGACGGCCACCTTCCGGTCCGGAAGTCCAGTTGTGTTCACCAACGATAGCCACGCAGCCCCCTCTTCCGTGGTGCGTGCAACCTTGTGCGGTGCTCGGGGGTCCTACTCGTGACCGGCGGATGATCAAGTTCCGGCGGGGGCGAGTGGGAGGAGTGGGGGAGCGTGCTGTTCTCCGTACCGGTGTGGGGATGGGCGTGCGTCGCGGGTGTGGTGAGCGTGGGGTTCGTCGCGACGTTGCGGGTGATCGCGCGGGGGGTTTCTCCCGGTGGGGACGTACGGCCCGACCGGGAGAAGCGGAGGGCGCGGTGGCGGGCGTACGCGGTGGTGCTGCTGCTTCTCGCGCTGCTGCTCGGGGCGAATCTGCTGCGGCCCGAGCCCGCCTCGGCCATCCTCTTCCTCTACAGCGCGATGTTCCTCGCGATCCCCATGGCGCTCCTTCCCGTACGGGGCCGCATCGTGCGGGCCGTTCTCGCGCAGCGGCGGAATCCGCACGCCCCGGCCAAGCCCGACCGTTTCATGACGGTGTGGATCTGTGCCGTGCTGTCCTGCGCCGTCATCGGAGCAGTGGCCGCGCTGATGACGACGCCGTACGGTCACGCGGGCTGACGCCGCCCGCCGGAGCCGGGCCCGGGCCAGGGTCCGGCGCGCGGTCCTTGGTGAGGCGGACCGCCCCGTCTGCGCCCGCGGGCGCGGGGGCCTGGTACCCCTCGCTCTCGTAGAGCGCGAGGTTGCGGCGGCTGGCGGCGCCGGTGAAGAGCACGAGGCGGCGGCAGGTCTGCTCGGCCGTGGACTCCGCGGCGCGCAGCAGCCAGCGGCCCAGGCCCTCTCCCCGCAGGTCGGGAGCGACGGCGAGGCGGCCGATGTGCCAGTCGGCACCCTCGCGGCGTGCCCGCACCATGCCGAGGAGCCGGCCGTCCCGCCACAGGCCGGTGGTGGGCCAGGACGCCAGCCACGCGCGTACCTCGTCCACCGATTCGTCGAGGGCCGGAACGGCCAGGGTGCCGTTGGCCAGGGCCTCGTCCACCCAGCAGCACCGCTGCAGCACGGTGACCTCGGCCGCGTCGTCGGGGGTCAGCCGCCGCGCGTACGAGCCGGGCAGCGGGCCCGGCACCGCTTCCGGCCGCGCGCTCTCGCGCAGCGGCCGCAGGGCGTGGGCGACCCGCGTCAGCTCGTCCAGCACGCCGACGGCCGCCCCGGTGAGGGCGTCGTCTGCGCGGACCAGACCGTCCTCGGTCGTCGCGTCGCGGATACGCATCGCCACCGTGGCGCCCAGCGGCACCAGGCGCAGCGTGGTCACGACCTGCTTGGCGTGCTGGACCGAGCGCGTGCCGGCCGAGGTGTTGCCGTAGCTGACGAAGCCGACCGGCTTCCACGCCCACTCGCGGCCGAGGTAGTCGAGGGCGTTCTTCAGGGTCGCGGGCATCCCGTAGTTGTACTCCGGCGTCACCACGATGAAGCCGTCCGCCGCGTCCACGAGCGCGCTCCAGCGCCGGGTGTGCTCCTGCCGGTAGACGCCGGAGGACGGGTGCTCCTCCTCGTCGAGGAACGGCAGGCCGAGGTCGCCGAGCGACAACGGCACCAGCTCGACGCCGAGTTCCGCGGCGCGCGGGGTGAGCGTCTCGGCCAGCCAGCTCCCGACGGCCGGTCCGAGGGCGCCGGGGCGGCTGCTGCACACCAGGACGAGGACGCGCGTCTTTTTCGTTGACATGGAAACGAAGCTAGCCGGTAGGCTATTTACATGTCAACGAAACCGTCGGACGAGACCGTGCGCTGGCTGGGTCCGGACGAGGAGCGCGCGTGGCGGGCCTACCGCGCGATGGTGACCGCCGTCCAGGCCGCCACGGCGCGCGATCTGGCCGCGGCCGGACTCTCCGAAGCCGACTACGAGGTGCTGAGCACGCTCTCGGAGCGCCCCCGCCACACCAGCACGCTGCGCGAACAGGCCGCCAAGATGGACTGGTCGCGCAGCCGTCTGTCGCGGCACGCCACCCGCATGGAAGCGCGCGGCCTCGTCCGGCGCGCGCCCGACCCGGATGACGGCAGGGGCTGCCTCCTGATCCTCACCGAGCAGGGCATGGACACGCTCAAGGGTGCCGCCCCCGGCCATGTTGCCTCGGTGCGGCGCCACTTCGTCGACCGGCTCGCCCCCGAGGACCTCGCCGCCCTGGAGCGCATCGCGGCGAAGGTGGGAGGGGGTGCTGAGGGAGCGTGACTCCCGGCGTATTCATGACCGCTGCCGCGAAGGGAGCGCCCAGACGCGTCGTAGCGCGTCGTCGGTGAGTACGTCCCGGGGCTCGCCCTCCGCGACGAGGCGCCCGTCCTGGAGGAGCAGGCAGTGGTCGGCGACCAGGGCCGCGTCGAGGTCGTGCGTCGCCTGGACCACGGTCACCCCCTCGGCGGTGACCGCGCCGAGCACGGCGGCGATGGCGTCCCGCGCCGCCAGGTCGAGGCCCGTCGTGGGCTCGTCCAGCAGGAAGAGGTCGGCCTCCTGTGCGAGTCCCTGGGCGACGAGGGCGCGTTGACGCTGTCCGCCCGACAGCTCGCCCAACTGCCGGTCCGCGAGGTCGCGGATGCCGAGCCGGTCCATGCTCTCGTCCACGACGGCCCGGTCACGCCGGTCGAGGCGCCGCCACGGACCCCGGTGGGCCCAGCGCCCCATGGTGACCGTCTCCCGGACGGTGAGGGGGAGGGTGTCGGAGACCGCGCTGCGCTGGACGACGAGGCACGGGGGCGAGGCGTGGCCGCGGGCCACCGTGCCGGATGTGAGCGGGCGCACTCCGGCGAGTACGCCGAGGAGCGTGGACTTCCCCGAGCCGTTCGGCCCGACGACGGCGGTGGTCGCCGACTGCGGTACGGACGCGGTGAGTTGACGCAGCACGGTGCGCCGGGGGTATCCGGCGGTCACGTCCCGGAGCGAGACCTCGTGCGGTCCTGTGGCGGCTGATGTGGCGTGCATGGCTCCCTCTCCCCGGCTTCACTCATTGATATGAAAATCGTTTTCATTGTATGGTCCCGGCCATGGAGTGGTTGACCGGCCCGTTCGAAGCGGCCTTCGTCCAGCGGGCCCTGTGGAGCGGGGTCCTGGTGTCCCTGATCTGCGCCACCACCGGCACCTGGGTCGTGCTGCGCGGCATGACGTTCCTCGGGGACGCGATGTCCCACGGCATGCTGCCCGGGGTCGCGATCGCCTCCCTCTACGGCGGCAATCTGCTGGTCGGCGCCGCGGCGAGCGCGGCGGTGATGGCCTGCGGCGTGACGGTCCTCGGGCGCGCGCCCCGGCTCTCCCAGGACACCGGGATCGGCCTGCTGTTCGTCGGCATGCTGTCGCTGGGCGTGATCATCGTCTCGCGCTCGCAGTCCTTCGCCGTGGACCTCACCGGCTTCCTCTTCGGGGACGTGCTCGCGGTGCGGGAGCGGGACCTGACCGGCCTCGCGGTGGCACTGGGCGTGGCCCTGCTCGTATCGGCGCTGGGGTACCGCTCGTTCCTCGCGCTGGTCTTCGACGAGCGGAAGGCGCACACGCTCGGGCTGCGGCCCCGGCTGGCGCACGCGGCGCTGCTCGGGCTCGTGACGCTCGCGATCGTCACGTCGTTCCACGTCGTCGGCACCCTGCTGGTCTTCGGGCTGCTGATCGCCCCGCCCGCGGCGGCGCTGCCGTGGGCCCGGCGGATCCCGGTGGTGATGTGCGGGGCGGCGCTGTTCGGTATCGCCGCGACGTTCGCCGGTCTCCTCCTCTCCTGGCACCTGGGAACGGCGGCTGGGGCGACCATCGCCGCCGTCGCCGTCCTCCTGTTCTTCCTGTCCGCGCTCGCCTCCGGGCTCCGGAACCGCCTGGTGCGGGGCCTGCGGGACGAGGGGGACGTGGCGGACGCGCGGGACGTGCCTTCCCCGACCGCAGCCGAGCCCCGAAGGGACACCGAGCACGCATCATGAACCGGATCCGCAAGAAGACCGTGGCCGTGCCCGTCACCGCCGCCGCACTGACCCTCGGGCTGCTGCTCGCGGGGTGCGCCGAGGACGGCGACGGCGGCACGGACGGGGGGAAGGACGGGAAGAAGCCGCCGGCCTCCGCGAAGAAACCCCACGGCTATGTGCCCGGGGCCGAGGAGGCGGCCGAACAGCAGTCCCGCCTCGTCCTCGGCGACAGCGACAGCGGCAGCGGCGATGTCGTGGTCCTCGACCTCATCGACGAGAAGACCCGGCCGCTCGGACGTATGGGCGAGGACGCGGAGCTGGTCACCGACGGCCGTTTCGCGTACGCCGGCTCCGGCGGCGGCGCGCGGGTCTTCGACAGCGGTGCGTGGATGGTGGACCACGGTGACCACGTCCACTACTACCGGGCCGAGCCGAAGGACGTCGGCCGCGTGAAGGGCGACGAGCCGCGGCACGTCTACAGCAGCGCCTCGCTGACCGCCCTCACCCTCGCCGACGGCACGGCCCGGATCGTGGACCACGCCCGGCTGGAGAAGGGCAGCGTCCGCGTGACCGCGACCCTCGACGACGCCGGGCGGGGGCCCGTCGTCCCGCTGGGGGAGAACGTGCTCGTGCCCGTCGAAGGGGCCGAAGAATCCGGCGGGTCCGGCAAGGGCGGTGGGGACACCGTCGTGGAGGTGCGCGACGGGAAGGGCGAGCGCACGACCACGCTCGGCGAGAAGTGCCCCGGCCTGCGCGGCGCGGCGGTGACGCGCGCCGGAGTCGTCTACGGCTGCGCCGACGGCGCGCTGTTCGTGACCGAACGCAAGGGGAAGGTCCACGCCGAGCGGATCCCCTTCGGCCGGAAGGTCCCCGACGGGGAACGGCCGCGCGCCTTCCACCACCGCTCGCAGGGCACGACGCTGACGGCCACGGCGGGCGACAAGGGCGTATGGGTCCTCGACGTCGCCGAACGCGAGTGGAAGCTGATCGAGACCGGCCCCGTGGAAGCCGTCAACAGCGCGGGGGAGGGCACCCCTCTCCTCGCCCTGCACGGCGACGGCACCTTGAAGGCGTACGAGCTGTCCGGCGGGAAGAAGGACGGCGAGGAGATCGCCAGCAGGAAGGTCCTCGCCGGGAAGTCCCGCGCGAAGGACGTCGCCCGGTCGGTGATCGAGGTCGACGCCAGCCGCGCGTACGTCAACGACACGGCGGCGAAGAAGGTCTACGAGATCGACTACAACGACGGCCTGCGCAAGGCCCGTTCCTTCTCCCTGGACCTGACGCCCTCGCAGATGGTGGAGACGGGACGGTGACCGCCGCCATGAGGCCCGCGCGCTCGCGGGGGCGCGCCGTCGCGGTCGTCGTCGGTCTGCTCGTCTGCGCGCTGGCCGCTTCCCTCGCGGGATGCTCCGGCAAGGACGCGGGAGGACGGCCCACGGTGGTCGTCACCACGAACATCCTGGGCGACATCACCCGTCAGATCGTCGGCGACCAGGCCGAGGTGCGGGTGCTGATGAAGCCCAACGCCGACCCGCACTCCTTCGGTGTCTCCGCCGCCGAGGCCGCCCGGATCGAGGGCGCCGACCTGGTCGTCTACAACGGGCTGGGCCTGGAGGAGAACGTGCTGCGGCACGTCGAGGCCGCCAAGGAGGCGGGCGTGCCCACGCTCGGTGTCGGCGCCGCCGTCGATCCGCTGACCTATGAGAAGGACAAGACGGCCGGAAAACCCGATCCGCATTTCTGGACCGACCCCCTTCGGGTGCGGAAAGCGGTCCGCCTCATCGGGAAGAAGGTGAGCGCGGAAGTGGACGGCGTGGACAAGAAAGCCGTCGCTTCCCGGACCGCCGCCTACGGGAAGAAGGTCGGGGAACTCGCCGCCGACATGGAGCGGAGCTTCGACGGGATTCCCGCGAAGCGGCGCAAGCTGGTGACCAACCACCATGTGTTCGGGTATCTCGCCCAGCGTTTCGACTTCCGGGTCGTGGGCGCGGTCATCCCCAGCGGCACGACCCTGGCCTCGCCCAGCGCCGCCGACATGAAGGCCCTGACCACGACCATCGACAAGGCGGGGGTCCAGGCGATCTTCGTCGACTCCTCCCAGCCGGACCGACTGGCACGTGTGCTCAAGCGGGAGGCCCACCGCGAGGTGGCCGTGATCCCGCTGTACTCCGAATCGCTCACGGAAAAGGGCGACGGCGCCGCCACGTATCTCCAGATGATGCGCGCCAATACGCGGGCGATAGCACGAGGACTCGCGCGGTCCTGAAACCGCGCGGTCCTGACGAGAAGAAAGAAGAGGAAAGAATCCATGAGTAGCAGTACGCGTCTCAGCAGAACGGCGGCCGTCTCGGCGCTCCTTCTCGCTTCGGTCGCGGTGGCGGCGTGCGGCGGACAGGACGGGGGCACGTCGAAGACGGAGAGCGGGGGAAAGGGGAAGGGGCAGGGGAAGCCGGCGCCCGCGCGGGTCGATGACCCCCTCGTCGCCACCTACGACGGCGGGCTGTACGTCCTCGACGGGAAGACCCTCAAGGTGGCCGGGGACGTGCCGCTCAAGGGCTACAACCGCGTGAACCCGGCGGGCGACGACCGCCACGTCATGGTGTCCACGTCCCAGGGCTTCCGGGTCCTGGACGCGGGACGGCCGGGGCTGACGGACATCGCGTTCAAGGGCGCCGAGCCCGGCCACGTCGTGCTGCACGCCGGGAAGACCGTGCTGTTCACCGACGGCACGGGCGAGACCAGGATCTTCGACCCGGACGACCTCGGGAGGACCGGCGGCAAGCCGGAGACCGAGACGTACAAGGCCCCCTCGCCGCACCACGGCGTCTCCGTCGAGCTGGAGAACGGCGAACTCGTCACCACGCTCGGCACCGCGAAGAAGCGCAAGGGCATCGCCGTCCTCGACGGGAAGCGCAAGGAGATCACGCGCAACGAGAAGTGCCCCGAGGTGCACGGCGAGGCGGCGGCCGAGGACGAGGCGGTGGTCATCGGCTGCGAGGACGGCGTCCTCATCTACAAGGACAAGAAGATCACGAAGGTCGACAGCCCCACCGAGTACGGGCGGATCGGCAACCAGAAGGGCTCCGAGAAGTCCCCCGTCGTCCTCGGCGACTACAAGCAGGACCCCGAGGCCGAGCTCGAACGCCCCGAGAAGGTGTCCCTGATCAACACCCGGACCGGCAAGATGAAGCTCCTGGACCTCGGCACCAGCTACAGCTTCCGGTCCCTCGCGCGGGGACCGCAGGGCGAGGCCATGGTCCTGGGGACGGACGGGAAGATCCACGTCATCGACCCCGAGAAGGGTGAGGTCACCCGGAAGATCTCCGCCGTGGACTCCTGGCGTGAGCCCCTGGACTGGCAGCAGGCCCGGCCGGAGATCTTCGTACGGGGCACCACCGCCTACGTCACCGAGCCCGAGAAGAAGAAGATCCACGCGATCGACCTGAAGTCCGGGAAGAAGACGGCGACGGGCACCGTGGAGAAGAAGCCCAACGAGATCGCCGCGACCGTCCGGGGCTGACCCCAACCCGCGTGCCCGGCCCGCGCCGGGCGGCCGTCGCACGGCCGCCCGGCGCTTCCGCGTGCCGAACTCGTAGGCACGGCGCTCAGAGCGGCAGGGGCAGCGGCAGCGGCAGAACGGGCAGCAGCGTCGCGATGGCCGTCAGGACGAGCGCCGCCACGGCGTACGCGAGATCGGCCCGCGTCAGCCGCGAGGGCACGCGCTCCGTGCGGGACGGGTACGCGGCGAAGCCCCGTGCCTCCATGGCGAGCGAGACGCGTTCGGCATGGCGGATGCCGCCCGCCAGCAGCGGTACGAGCATCCGCGCGGTCCTGCGCGCGGCGCCGAGCGGGCCGCGTGGGTCGGTGACCCCGCGCACCTGGTGCGCCGCGCGGATGGTCTCGGCCTCCGCGCGGAAGACCGGCACGAACTGGAGCCCGGCGAGGGCCGCGTACGCGAAGCGGTACGGCACCCGGAGCTGGGTGACGAGCGCGCGCCTCAGCCGCTCCGGCGACGTACGCGCGCCGGCCAGCAGCGAGAGCGAGACGATCGCGCCGAGCCGCGCGGCGACCCCGGCGCCGAACTCCAGCGCCCCGGTGCGCAGTTCGAGGGGACCGAGGCCGAGGGCCACGTCCGTGCCGGCGCTCGCGCCGGGGGAGGCCAGCAGCGCGAAGAGGACCGTGAGCCACGCCAGCAGCAGTGCCCCGCCGGCCAGGGCGAGGAGCGTACGTCCGGGCGGCGGCAGCGCGCCGGTGAGCAGGACCGCCAGCGCCAGGCACAGGAAGGCGAGGGGCACGGTCACGCCGCTCGCGAAGTAGACGATGCCCATGGGGACGAGCGAGGCGGCGAGCTTCACCAGCGGGTTCACGCGCGAGAGGAACCCGCGCTCCGTGTCGGGGAGGTTCATGGGCGCGGTTCTCCGAGGTCGTCGAGGCGGCAGACCCGGCGCCATGCCGGGTCGTCGGGGGCGAGGCGGGCCGCGAAGCGGCGTACCGGCGGCGGGCGCAGCCCCGCGGACCGCACCAGCGCGTCGTCGCACAGCACCTCGCGCACCGGCCCGTGCGCGAGCAGCCGCCCGTCCGCCAGCAGGGCCAGCCGTGCCGCGTGGTCCGCGACGAGCTGGAGGTCGTGGGTGACCGCGACGACCGTCGTGCCCTCCTCGCGCAACCGGGCCACGAGGTCCAGCAGTTCGGCGGCGCGCCCCCGGTCCTGGCCGAACGTCGGCTCGTCCAGCACCAGCAGCCGTGGCCCGGTGATCAGTACCGAGGCCACCGACAGCCTCCGCTTCTCGCCGTGCGAGAGGAGGAAGGGGCTGGTGTGCGCGTAGCGGGTGAGGCCGAAGCGCGCGAGCGCGGCGGCCACGCGCTCCTCGGTCTCCTCCGGCGCCGTCCCGCGCACGCGCAGCCCGTGGGCCAGCTCCTCGGCGACGGAGCCGGTGACGAACTGGTGCTCCGGGTTCTGGAAGACGAAGCCGATCACGTCGGTGATCTGACGGTTGGTCAGCCGGGTGAGGGGCCGGGGAGAGACCGACGGCAGGACGACCTCGCCCGCGTACGGGACGACCAGCCCGGCGAGGGCCCGCAGCAGCGTGGTCTTTCCGGCCCCGTTCGTCCCGGCGACGGCGAGGAAGTCGCCCTCCGGAACGGTCAGGGAGACCCCGTCGAGAACGGTGCGCCCGTCCCGCCGTACGGTCAGCTCCCGCACTTCGGCGAGAGGCGGTGCCGCGGGCGCCGCCGGTGCCGCGGGTGCCGCCGGTGCCGTGCGGTCCTCCGTCGCCGGGCGCGGCCGGGGGAGGGGAGGGGCGGACCGCCGTACGGCGTCGGCGAGTTCCTCGGGCGTCAGCGGGAGGGGAGCGGCCACGGAACCGGGCCCGTCGTCCGCGTCGCCGTCCGCACCGTCGTCCCCGTCGTCCCCGTCGTGGTCCGGCTTCCAGCCGATCCGCTCGGCGATCTCCACGGCTCCGGGCCGCCAGCCGCCGACATCGGCGAGGAGCCCCGCGTGGGAGGAGAAGATCTCGTGGGGCGTCCCCATGGCGCGTACGCGGGACGTGCGGTCGAGGACCACGACGCGGTCGGCGAGCGGCGCCGCGTCGTCCAGCTCGTGCTCGATGAGGAGCACGGCCGTGCCCTCGCCGCGTACGGCCGCCAGCGTGCGGTAGAAGTCGCGGGTGCCGACAGGGTCGAGGTTCGCGGTCGGCTCGTCCAGCACGAGCACGCGGGGGCGCATCGCCAACGCGCAGGCGAGCGCGAGCCGTTGCCGCTGCCCGCCGGAGAGGGCCGCGGGGTCGTCCCGGATGTTGCCCGTACGGGTGTCCGTGAGGCCGACGGCGCGGAGCGCGGCGAGCGCGCGGGGCTCGATCTCGGCGGCGGGCACCCGCGTGTTCTCCAGCCCGAAGCAGACCTCGTCCAGCACGGTCCTGGTGACGATCTGCGCGTCGGGGTCCTGGAACACCATGCCGACCGTGGTGCACAGGGCGCCGACGGAGGCCGTGCGCGTATCGGTGCCGTCGACGGTGACGCTGCCGTCCAGGTCGGCGGGGGCGCTGTGCGGGATCAGCCCGTTGAGGGTGAGGGCGAGACTCGACTTGCCGGAGCCGGACGGGCCGATCAGCAGCACGAGTTCGCCGGGCGCGAGGTCGAGGTCGAACCCCTCGCCGTCGGTGAGCCAGGCGCCGGAGGCGTGATGCCGGACGCGCACGCCGCGCGCGGTGACGAGGGGGGCGGCCGGAGCGGGGCCGGAGACGGGGCGGGCCTCGGCGACCTGCCCGAGCGGCCCACGTGGCCCGAGCGGCTCGCGCGGCCCACGTGGCCCGAGCGGCTCGCGCGGCCCACGTGGCCCGAGCGGCTCGCGCGGCCCACGTGGCTCCCGTATGCGTGTCATCAGTCGCGCGTCCCGCCCTGCGATGCGGCCCCGGGCGCCGGGGTCGCGCGCACCGCGGCGCCGATCCCGGCGCGGGAGAGCGCGTGGCCCAGCCGTACGGAGAGCCAGGCGAAGAGCACGGAGCTGGCGACGGCGGTGGCCACCATGGCGGCCAGCAGCCACATCGCGAGCCCGCCGAAGCCGATGAACGCGGCCGTCCACAGGCCGCTGATCACGCCGATGCACAGCCCGGAGAGCAGGAACATCCCGGTGCCGAGCGAGCGGAACCGCGTGACGAGGAAGGGCAGTTCGAGGATGAGGCCCCACAGGGCCATCATCACGATCATGAACGGGCCGTAGCCGGAGGCGAATCCGGCGACGATGCCCGAGACCGCGCTGGCGAGGATCCCCGCGCCGAACCGGGGCAGCAGCGTGAGAGCCACGAGCCCGGGCAGCACCCAGAGCCCGTAGAAGAGCGATACCAGGACCGGCATGCTCACCGTGAGGTTGGCCAGGATGTTCGCCGGTATCAGCACGAGGCCGAACGCCGCGCCGACGGCCACGCAGATCATGCTCGTTCTGGTGGTGAAGCTCGCCGGTACGCCCATGGGGACTCCTTCTGTTCTGTCGTTCGGGGAGAGGTGGCGGCCACCCTACAGGTATTGACAATCATTTTCAGATAGGGCTTTGATGGGCACCGAGCGGCCCTGGAGAGATCTGTTAACTTAGGTGAGCCTAACCTAAGTTATGACTTGTGCCGTGCTCCGGCCGTGCGCCGATGACGGCCTCAACGTCCGCAGGAGGAAGGCGAATTGGTGACCGACCCATGGCTTCGCTGCCGGGCGCCCCGCGACGCGGCAGCCGCGCGCGTGGTGTGCCTGCCCCACGCGGGAGGCACCGCCGGGTACTACGCCCCCTGGGGCACGGAACTGCCGCGCGGCGTCGAGCTGTCGGCCGTGCAGTACCCGGGCAGGGAGGACAGGATCCTGGAGCCTCCGCCCGCGCGCCTCGACGCCCTGGTGGCCGACATCGCCGCGGCCCTGCTCCCGCTGACGGACCGGCCGTTGACCCTGTACGGCCACAGCCTCGGGGCCGTCGTGGCGTACGAGGTGGCGCGGCGGCTGGAGACGGCGTACGGCGTGACGCCCGCCCATCTCGTGGTCTCCGGGCGCCGCGCGCCCTCCGTACCGGTGTGCGGCGACCTCCACCGGCGCCCCGACGAGGAACTCGTGGCCGAGCTGGCCAGGCTCGGCGGCACCAGGGCCGAGCTGCTGCGCGACCCCGGGGTCCGCTCCGTCCTCCTGCCCGCCGTGCGTGCCGACTTCGCGCTCGCCGAGACCTATACGCACCGGCCCGGACCGCCCCTGGCCTGCCCTGTGACCGCCGTCATCGGCACGGCGGACACCGAGGTGGACGAGGCGCAGGCCCGCCGCTGGGCCGCGCACACCACCGGCGCCTTCGCCTTCCACGCCCTGCCCGGCGGCCACTTCTTCTCCGTCCCGGACCGCGCGCCCGTGCTCGCTCTGCTGGCCGGTGCCACGGGCGCGGCCCGGCCGCCCGACGGGGCCGGGCGCTCCGCACCGGACGGCCTGTGTCCCGTCCCCTCCGAAAGCGAGTCGACCGCGTGACCGTGATCACCCCCGACGGCCTCGTCGAGCGCCATGTGCCCTTCACCGGCGACGGCACCGCCACCACCGCCGCGCTGTGCGCGGGCTCGGACGAACCTCATGTGCTGTACGAGAACCAGGGCGCCGTCTCCTGGGCCGAGGGCGAACTCGCCGTCGTGACCGTGCGGTCCGACGGCGTCACCTTCGCCGGCCAGGGCGTACGGGGCGAGCACGACGGCGGGGCCGGGACGGCCGCGCACCCGCTGGCCGTCGCGGGCCACGCCCTGGACGTCCTCGCGCGCGGCAACTGGCGCGCGTACGGCTGGGTCGGCTTCGAACTCGCCCACGCCCGCAACGGTTCGCGCGCGGTCCCGCCGACGGGGGAGCCCCCGGTCCTCGCGCGCTTCACGCTGCCCCGGCTGGAGATACGCATCGACGGCAGGACGGCTCTGCTGCGCGCCTGCGACAGCCGCGAACTCGACGCGCTGGAGCGCCGCATGGTGGCCGCCGCCGGAGGCCTCGCCGGGCCCGGCGTACGGCACCCGGAGACCGGCGCGGCGCGCGTGCCCGTCGACCTCGCGGGGCACGGGGCCGCGCGCTACCGGAGCGCCGTACGCCGGGCCGTACGCGAGATACGCGCCGGACGGCTCGACAAGGTGATCCTCTCCCGCGCCGTCCCGGTGAGCGGCGAGATCGACCTGGCGGCGACCTATCTGACGGGCCGCCGGGCGCACGAGCCCGCGCGCTCCTTCCTGCTGCGGCAGGGCGGCTGGGAGGCGGCCGGGTTCAGCCCCGAGATCGTGGTCCGAGTCGGCGGCGACGGGACCGCGCGGACCCAGCCGCTGGCCGGCACCCGCGCGCTGGAGGGCGACAGGAACGCCGACCTCGCGCTCCGCGCCGAGCTGTACCGGGACGCCAAGGAGGTCTACGAGCACGCCATCTCGGTGCGGCTCGCCCAGGACGAGCTGGGCACGGTGTGCGCGCCGGGGACCGTGAGCACCGGCGACTTCATGTCCGTGAAGGAACGCGGCAGCGTCCAGCACCTCGCCTCCGAACTCTCCGGACGGCTGCGGCCCGGCGCCACCTGCTGGGACGCCCTCGACGCGCTCTTCCCCGCCGTCACCGCCTCCGGCATCCCCAAGGATGCCGCCTGCGCGCTGATCCGCCGCACGGAACCCGAGCCGCGCGGGCTCTACAGCGGCACCGTCCTGACCGTCGGCGCCGACGGCTCGATGGACGCCGCCCTCGTGCTGCGCAGCGTCTTCCGCCGGGAGGGCCGCACCTGGCTGCGCGCGGGTGCCGGGATCGTCGCGCAGTCCGACCCCGAACGGGAGCTGGAGGAGACCCGCGAGAAGCTGCGGGCCATCGGCGAACACCTCGTGCCCGCCGCGGCCGGGCCCGTACCGGAGGCCGAGCACGCCGGGCGGGCGGCCTCGTGAGCGCGCCGACGAGCGAACCTGGCCACCACCGTACGAGTGCGGACGGCCGCGCGGAGAGCCGTACGGGCGTGCGGCCCCTCCGCGTCGTCGTCGCCGGGACCGCCTTCGGGCGGGTCTATCTCGACGCCGTCCGCGCCTCCCGGGGTGCCTTCGTGCTGACGGGGATCCTCGCCAGGGGCGGGGAGTTCTCGCGGGAGACGGCGGCACGCGAGGGCGTCCCGCTGTTCACCGACCCCGCGCGGGTGCCGGGCGACACCGACATCGCGTGCGTCGTCGTGCGCTCGGGGGCCACCGGCGGGCCCGGCTCCGAGCTGGCCGGGGCACTGCTGCGGCGCGGCATCCACGTGCTCCAGGAACACCCGGTGCACGCCGAGGAGATCGCCGCCAACCTGCGCGCGGCACGCGAGGGCGAGGCCGCCTACGCGGTCAACACCCTCTACCCCGACATCGGCCCGGTCCGCGCCTTCCTCGCCGCTGCCGAGGTACTCCGCGCGCGGCAGCCCCTCCGCTTCCTCGACGCCGCCTGCAACAGCCAGGTCGCCTACCCCCTCATCGACATCCTGGGCCGCGCCGCCGGGACCCTGCGCCCCTGGGCGTACGGGCCGCCCGGCGAGACGCCGGACCAGCCGACCGGACCCGGCGGCGGGGAGGGGCCGTTCCGCTC
This sequence comes from Streptomyces albiaxialis, assembly GCF_039530985.1. Taxonomy (NCBI): domain Bacteria; kingdom Bacillati; phylum Actinomycetota; class Actinomycetes; order Kitasatosporales; family Streptomycetaceae; genus Streptomyces; species Streptomyces albiaxialis. The sequence goes on along the minus strand of NZ_BAAAPE010000005.1, from coordinate 183,780 downwards.
CCTGCACGCCGTCGTCGGCGGCGTGCCCGTCACCCTGCGGGTGCAGAACGAGGTCCACCCCGACGACCCCGACAACCACTCCCACCTGCTGCACCGGATCGCCCTGGGCTGCGACGGCGGCGTCCTCACCCTCGCCGACACCCACGGGCCCGTGCTGTGGAACCCCCGCCTGCACGCCCCGCGCGACGCCACCGGACGGCTGGTGACGGCCGGGCCCGGCACCGAACGGCTCGCCGTGCCCGCCACATCGGTCCTGTACGGCGCGAGCAGCACGTACCACGACGTGTTCGCGACGCTGTGGCCCGAGGCCGTCCTCGCGGCCCTGCACCGGCTGCGCGGCGACATCGCCGACCGGGCGCGGCGGGCCACGGCGGGGCAGTGGGCGCTGTCCGTCTCCCGCTCCTGGGCCGACCTCACGGCGCGGCTCGGCATGCCCGCCCTCATCGGCCCCCCGGAGCCGGAACCCGTCCCGTGGTCCGCGCTGACGGACGCCGTCGCGGGCGCCGTGACCGGCGCCGGGAGGGGGCCCGCGTGCTGACCCGGTGCAGCCATGTGCTGCTGCGCGTCCACGATCTGCGGCGGGCCGTCGGCGACTTCCGCGCCGCCGGATTCGAGGTCGCCTACGCCTCGGACGACGAGGACAAGGCGCTGCACGCCCACGTGTGGTTCCGCGAGGGGCCCGTCATCGAACTGCTCACCACACCGCGCGGGGCCCGCTTCCTGACGCTGCCGCTGAACCTGGCGTTCGGACGGGGCGCGGGGGCCCGCATGGTCCGCTGGGCCCGGCAGGACGAGGGCTTCTGCGACGTCGCCGTCCTCGCCGAGGACGCGGAGTTCGCCGCCCGGCTCGCCGCGCTCGGCGCCGCCGGAGTGCCCTGCGGGCGCGCGGTCTCCTGGAAACGGCGGCGGCCCGACGGGGCCACGACCCGCTTCCGCTTCGCCTATCCCCGCGACGGACGGCTGCCGTTCCTCGTCACGCCCTACGACCCGCCCCAGCACCCGCCCGGCGTCCGGCACGCCAATGGGGCACACGCGCTGACCACCGTCGTCATGGGCGTCAGCACCGCCGACCTGCCCGCGTTCCGCGCACTCGTCGGCGACGACCCCGGCTTCCGCGTCGAGGAGGCCGCGACCACCGGCGTACGCGCGATCGAGCTGGCCGGTCTGCGCGAGCCGCCCGACCCCGCACTCCTGCACGGCGCCGAGCTGCGCCCCGCGCCCGCCGCGAACCGCCCGACCACCACCCCGGAGGAGCCCGGATGAGCCCGGCCGACATCATCGACGAACTGCACTCCCTGGGAGTCCAGTTGTGGAGCGAGGACGGCCAGATCCGGTTCCGCGCCCCGCAAGGGGTGCTCACCGAGGACTGGCGCGGGGCGCTGCGCGCGCACAAGAGCGAGATCGTCGCGCTCCTCGACCGGGAGGGCGCGGCGGAGAACGTCACCGTCACCCCCGAGCCGGACCCCGCGGCCGCGGCGGAGCCCTTCCCGCTGACCGACGTGCAGAGCGCGTACCTGCTCGGCCGCCGCGACTCGTTCGGGCACGGAGGCGTCGCCTGCCACGGCTACCTGGAGGTCGGCTACCCCGCCGGCGCCGTGCGCCCCGAGGCGCTGGAGGACGCCTGGAACCGGCTGATCGCCCGGCACGGCATGCTGCGCGCCGTCGTCTCCGAGGACGGCTACCAGCGCGTGCTGCCCGAGGACGAGGTGCGGCGCTGCCCCGTGCCCGCCACCGATCTGCGCGAGGCGCCCGGGGACAAGACCGCCGCCCATCTCGACGCCGTACGGGAGGAGCTGGGGCACCGGACGTACGACACCGCCGTCTGGCCGCTCTTCGAGCTGCGGCTGACCCGCGCCCCGGACGGCGACATCGTGCACTTCTCGCTCGACTCGCTGATCGCCGACTGGGGGAGCGCCGGGATCCTGCTGGACGAGCTGGACACGCTGCTCGCCGACGGGCCCGGGGCCGCGCTGCCCGAACTGGAGATCTCCTTCCGGGACTATCTGCTCGCCGAGCGGCGCCTGCGGCACACGGCCCGCTACCGCCGGGCCCGCGACTACTGGCGCGCCCGCCTCCCGGAACTGCCGCCCGCGCCCGCACTGCCCGAACGGGCCACGGGCGCGATCTCCGGGCGCTTCGTACGGCACCGGCTCGTCCTGCCCGCCGACGCCTGGGCCCGCCTGCGCCAACGGGCCTCCGGGCACGGGCTGACGGCCGCCAACGTTGTCCTCGCCGCCTACGCCTCCGTCCTCGACCGCTGGAGCGGGCACTCCCGCTTCACCCTCAACCTGACGCTGCTCAACCGGCTGCCGCTGCACCCCCAGGTCGACCGGCTGGTGGGCGACTTCACCTCCGTCAGCCTCCTCGCCGTGGAGGACCTGGCCGGAACGAGCCTGCGCGAGCGGGCCGACCGCCTCGGCACCAGGCTCTTCACCGACCTCGACCACCGGCTCCACTCCGGCGTCGAGGTCATCCGCGACCTCGCCCGCGAACGGGGCCGCGAGGCCGCGCTGATGCCCGTCGTGTTCACCAGCGCCCTCGGGCTCGGCCCCGGGGCCTCCCCGCGCAGCGGACGCACCCTCGGCGCGGGCATCACCCAGACCCCGCAGGTCACCCTCGACTGCCAGGCGAGCGACGGCGGCGGAACGGGCCCGCTGGAGGTCAACTGGGACGTGCGGGAAGGAGCGTTCCCCGAGGGCGTGGTCGAGGACATGTTCGCCGCGTTCCGCACGCTGCTGACCTCGCTGGCCGAGGACCCGGCGGCCTGGGACGAGCCCGACCCCGTGCCGCTGCCCGCCTGGCAGGCCCGCGAGCGCGAGGAGGCCAACGACACGGCGGGGCCGCTGCCCGGCGGGCTGCTGCACGAGGGCTTCCTCGCACGCGCCGCACAGGCCCCCGAGGCGGTCGCCCTCGTCTCGCGCGACGGCGAGCTGACCTATGGCGCGCTCGCCCGGCACGCCGCCGCCGTCGCCGGGGCGCTGCGCGGCGCCGGGTGCGGGCCCGGCGACCGGATCGCGGTCGTCATGGACAAGGGCCCCGAGCAGATCGCCGCCGTCCTCGGCACGCTCCTCGCGGGCTGCGCCTACGTGCCGGTGGACACCACGCAGCCCCGGCTGCGCGGGGAGCGGCTCCTCGCCGACGCGCGTGTCCGGCACGTCCTCACCCAGTCGTGGGTCGAGACGGCACGCGCCTGGCCCGCCGGCCTGGACCGGACCTCCGTGGACCTGCTGACACCCGTGCCGGACTGGGCCGACGCGCGCCGGACCGGGACCGGGGCAGAGACCGGGGCCGGGGCCGGTTCCGGCGGTGACGGCCCCGACGCGCCCGCCTACGTCATCTACACCTCCGGCTCCACCGGCGACCCCAAGGGCGTCGTCATCTCGCACCGGGCCGCCCTCAACACCGTCGGGGACATCAGCGCCCGCTACTCCGTCACCGCCCGCGACCGTGTCCTCGGGCTGGCCCAGCTCGGCTTCGACCTGTCCGTCTACGACGTGTTCGGCACCCTCGCCGCCGGGGGCACGCTGGTGCTGCCCGACCCCGCGCGCGGCGCCGACCCCTCGCACTGGGCGGAACTCCTCGCCGCGCACGACGTGACCGTATGGAACTCGGTGCCCGCGCAGCTCCACATGCTCACCGACTACTGGGAGACCGAGCCGCCGCCCGGCCCGCCAGCCCTGCGGCTCGCGCTGCTGTCGGGCGACTGGATCCCGGTCACCCTGCCCGGGCGCGTCGGGCGGCACGTGCCGGAGCTGGAGCTGATCTCCCTCGGCGGCGCCACCGAGGCGGCGATCTGGTCCATCCACCACCCGATCACCACCGTCGACCCGGCCTGGACGAGCATCCCGTACGGCCGCCCCCTCCGGAACCAGGGCTTCCGGGTGCTGGACGAGGACGGCCGCGACTGCCCCGTGTGGGTGCGGGGCGAGCTGTGCATCACCGGAGAGGGCCTCGCGCTCGGCTACTTCGGCGACGAGGACCTGACCGCCCGGCGCTTCCCGGCCCACCCCGCCGACGGCACCCGCCTCTACCGCACCGGCGACCTGGGCCGCTATCTGCCGGGCGGCGAGATCGAGTTCCTCGGCCGCGAGGACGGCCAGGTCAAGGTGCGCGGCCACCGCGTCGAACTCGGCGAGGTCGAGGCCGCGCTGCTGGCCCACCCGGACGTGGGCGCCGCGGCCGTCACCCTCGGCGACGGCGCACTCCTCGGCTTCGTCGAGGCGGCCCGTACGCGGGGCGAGGGCGAGGACGAGGAGGCGGCACGGGAGCGCGTACGCGTGCGGGAGACCGCGGCGCGGTTCGCGGCACGGCACGTCGAGGACGTCAGGGGCGAGGACGCGGGCCCGTACGTCGCCGCGCTGCACCGCGCGGCCCACCTGTCGATGCTGCACACGCTGGGCGGACGGGGCGCGTTCGCGGACGGCGCCGCGCACACGGCGGACGAGGTCCTGGACCGCACCGGCGTCCACGAACGCCACCGCTGGCTGGTGCGCCACTGGCTGGAGTCGCTGACGGAGACCGGCCTGCTCGTACGCGGGGACGGCGGGCACGGTGAGGAGAGCGGGGACGGCGGGCACGGCGGGGGCGGCGCAGACCCGGCCGTGCGGTATGCCGCGCCCCTGGTCCCCGGGGCCGAGGAGGTCTCCGCCGCCTGGGACCGCGTCGAGCGGTACGTCGCCTCGGGGCTGTGCACCGCCGCGTTCGTCGACTACCACCGCGCGCACGCCGAGCGGCTCGGCGCGCTGCTGGACGACACGCAGAACCCCTTCGAACTGCTCTTCCCGCAGGGCGGCACCGGCCCGGCGCGGGCCGTCTACCGCGACGACGCCGTCTCCCGCTACCTCAACCACGCCGCCGCCGCCGTCGTGCACCGCGCCGCCGCGGCCCATCAGGCGCCGGACGCGCGGCCGTTGCGGGTGCTGGAACTGGGCGCGGGCACCGGGGCCGCCACCTCGGCCGTCGTGCCGTTGCTCGACGGTTTCGACGTCGACTACCTCTTCACCGACGTCACGCCCTTCTTCCTGCCGCAGGCGCGCGCGGAGTTCGAGGGGCACGCCGGGATGCGGTACGCGGTCGTCGACGTGGACGGCGACCCGAGGGCGCAGGGCCTGGCGCCGAACTCGGCGGACGTCGTGCTGTGCGCCGGGATGCTCAACAGCGCCCGCGACACCGGGCGTGCCGTCCGTACCGCCGTCGGACTCCTCGCTCCCGGCGGCCTGCTCGTCGTCACCGAACCCACGGGACGGCACCCGCACATCCTGCTCACGCAGGGATTCATGATGGAACCGGACGGCGGCGACCGCGAGCACGGCGCCGTGCCGCTCCTCCCCGCCGGGCGCTGGCGCGAACTCCTCGCCGCCGCCGGGGCGGAGGAGGTGCTGAGCCTGCCGGAGGACGGCCATCCGCTGGCCGCGCCGGGCATGCGCCTGTTCGCGGCGCGGGCCAAGACCGACCGGCGGGCCCCGCACCCGGACGCGCTGGCGGCCTTCCTCGCCGAGCGGCTCCCCCCGGCCATGGTGCCCGCGCACCTCCAGGTCGTCGACGCGCTGCCCGTCACCGGCAACGGCAAGATCGACCGCGCGACCCTCGCCGGATGGCGCCCCGCCGCGCTCACCGGCGGCGAGGACGCGGCGCCCGCCACCTCGGCCGGCGGGCTGGAGGAGCGGCTCGCCGCGCTGTGGGCCGAGGCCCTGGGCGTCGCCCGCGTCGCCCCCGACGACAACTTCTACGACCGGGGCGCCGACTCCCTGATCCTCGCCCGCGCCGCCGGGCGGCTGCGCGAGGAGATACCGGAGGCGGCGGCGTTCAGCTACGACGCGCTGCTGCGGCAGATGCTCAACGAGCCGGACCTCCTCTCCCTCGCGGCGTTCCTGCGGACGGACACCGACACCTCGCCGGGACCGGGACCCGGCCGTACGGCGGCGGGCACGGGCGGCAACGCGCTGCTCGTACCGTTCGACGGGGGCGGCGACGGCGACACGGTGCGCGTGATGTTCCACGCCGCCCTCGGCACCATGGACTACTTCCAGCACCTGGGCCGCGCGCTCGCCGCCCAGCGCCTCGGGCCGGTGCTCGGCGTCGCGGTGGCCGACGCGGAGACATACAGCTCGCTCCCGCCGGAACGGCTCGTCGCCACCGTCGCCGACGGCTACGCGCGACGGCTCGCCGACGAGGGCCACACCCGCTTCCAGCTCATCGGCTACTGCCTCGGCGGGCTGCTGGCCACCGAGGTCGCCCGGCGGCTCACCGAACGCGGCCTGGAGGTCGCCGACCTGACGCTCGTCGACAGCATCCCGATGTTCCTCGGCACCGACGAGGAGCTGGCCTTCGAGTCGATCTTCGTGCCCAACCTCGGGCTCGACCCGGTGCCCACGGTCTTCGGCGAGGACGTCGAGGCGGCGGACGTCTACCGCGCGATCGACCTGCTGGCCGAGCGGCACGGCGGCACCGTCCCCGCGGGCGCGCTCGGCGCGCTGGACGGTGACCCCGGGCTGGAGGCCGTCGCCGCCGCGGCCCGGCGCGCGCACGCACGCGGCCAGGACGAACGCCTCGCCGCGTACGCGCGCGCCGCCGAGGGCAACTCCGGGGTGCCGGTGGACGCCGAGCTGGTCCCCGCGCTGTTCCGGGTGTGCCGGCACAGCATGATCGCCGCCCGCTTCGATCCCGAGCCGTACGCGGGTGACATGCGGTTCCTGCGCGCCGCCGAGCAGCAGTCGTTCGGGGTCACGGCGGGGGTCGGCCACCTCGCGGCCCCGTTCTGGGAACGGGCCTGCCTCGGCCGCTTCGCGGTCACCGATGTTCCGGGCAACCACTTCAGCGTGATCGAACCGCCGCATGTGGCGACGGTGGCCCAGCACTTGGCGCTCCCGCTCCAGACGCGCCCGGCGCCGTGACCGCACCCGGCGTGGGGGCTGCGCTTGCCGGCCCTGCGCCTTCGCGCAGACCTCCCAAGCGCAGCAGGGCTCAGCGGAAGTGCCCCGTAAGGGGCGCGGGGAACTGCGCGAGCGGACACGACGCGCCCGCAGTCGGCATCGCACGGCAAGGGGCGCCCCCTTTCACCGGCCTCACGACCAACCAGGAGCAGGTATGACGCAGACGATCGCGGCGGAACCCGCCGCACCCGCGCGGGGAGAAGAGGACGAGCCGACCGGTCCGGCCACCCCCGGCACGGCCCAGGCCCTGAAAGAGCTGCGGCGGCCCGTCGCCGGACTGACAAGGCTCGGCACCGCCCTCGGCGGCCTCGGCGCGCTCACGATGCTCGTCCCGTTCGCGGGCATCGCCGAACTCGGCCGTACGCTCCTCGAACCCGGGCCGCTCGACCACGGTGAGGTCACCGCGACGGCGGCCGTCGTCGCCGTCGCGCTCGTCCTCGGCTGGAGCTGCAACGGAGCCGCGCTGTGGCTCACCCATGTCGCCGACGGCCGCCTCCAGGCGGATCTGCGCCGCCGCATGGTGGCCAAGCTCGGCGAGGTCGGCCTGGGCTGGTACTCGGAGACGACCTCCGGCCGTATCCGCAAGGCGGCGCAGGAGGACATCGACGACCTCCACCACCTCGTCGCGCACCACGACGTCGAGCTGGCGGGCGCGATCGTGCTGCCCCTGGGCGGACTCGGCTATCTCGTCTGGGTCGACTGGCGCCTCGCGCTGCTCGCGCTGGCGACACTGCCGGTCTACCTCGTCGCGTACGGCTACATGATGCGCGGCTTCGGCGGCAAGATGCGCGAGATGGACGCCGGGTTCGCCCGGGTCAGCGCGGCGATCGTGGAGTTCGTGCACGGGATCGCCGTCGTCAAGGCGTTCGGCCGCACCAACCGGGCGCACGCGGGATACCGGCGCGCCGTGGGCGAGTTCAGCGAGAAGTACGCGGGCTGGGTGCGGCCCGTGCTGCGGCTGGAGGCCCTCACCTCCATGGCGCTGTCCGTGCCGGTGATCGCGCTGGTGGGGCTCGCGGGCGGCGTCTGGTTCACCGAGGAGGGCTGGGTCACCCCCGCCGACGTGCTCGCCGAGGTGCTCGTCGCGGTGATCATCCCCTCCACGCTGCTCACCCTCAACCAGGGCTTCACGGCACAGCGCAAGGCCGTCGGCGCCGCCGAGCGCATCGTCGCGCTGCTGGAGACCCCGGCCCTGCCGGTCGCCGAGCGCCCCCGGGAGCCGGACGGGCACGAGGTCGTCCTCGACGGCGTCTCGTTCTCGTACGACGGCGCGGCGGCCGGGGACGGCCCGGCCGTCCTCGACGGCATCGACCTCGTCTGCCGTCCCGGCACGGTGACCGCGCTCGTCGGCGCGTCGGGGGCCGGCAAGTCCACCCTGGCCAAGCTCGTGCCGCGGTTCCACGACGTCACCGCCGGAGCGGTCCGGCTCGGCGGCGTCGACGTCCGGGACATCGCGCCGCGCGAGCTGTACCGGCATGTGGGGTTCGTGCTCCAGGACGTACAGCTCCTGCACGGCACCGTCGCCGACAACCTCCGCCTCGGCCGCCCCGGCGCGAGCGACCGGGAGCTGACCGAGGCCGCCACGGCGGCCCGCGTCCACGAGCGGATCCTCCGGCTCCCGAACGGCTACGACACGGTGGTCGGCGAGGACGCCGTCTTCTCCGGCGGCGAGGCCCAGCGGCTCGCCATCGCCCGCGCGCTGCTCGCCGACACCCCCGTGCTCGTCCTCGACGAGGCCACGGCCTACGCCGACCCCGAGTCGGAGGCGGAGATCCAGGACGCGCTGTCCACGGTCGTACGCGGCCGCACGGTGCTCGTGATCGCGCACCGGCTCACCACCATCACCGGCGTCGACCAGATCGTCGTGCTCGACGGCGGCCGGATCGCCGAACGCGGCACGCACACCGAACTGCTCGCAGCCGACGGGCGCTACGCGCGGATGTGGGCCGCCTACGCGACAGCGGACGCCGATTCCCCCGTCCCGGGAGAGGAGAACGACCGATGATCGCCCACCTCGCGAAGATCCTGGGCCCCGGCCACCGGGGCGCGCTGCGCTCGTACCTGGCCTGGCTCATCGGCTACGCCGTGCTCGAAGGCGTCGCGATGGCCTTCCTCGTGCCCGTCCTGCGCGCCGTCTTCGACGGCGACACGGAGGGCGCGCTGCGCTGGCTGGCCGTGCTCGCCGCCGCCGTCGCGGTCACCTGCGTCGCCCGCTACCAGCAGGCCATGCGCGGCTTCCGGCTCGCGCTCGTGACCCTTACGACGCTCCACGACCGGCTCGGCGACCATGTGGTGCGGCTGCCGCTGGGGTGGTTCACCTCGGAGAAGGTCGGCCGGCTCTCGCGCAGCGCGACGAGCGGCACGTTCATGGTCACCAACGTCTTCGCGCACCTGCTGACGCCCGTGGTCAGCGGCGTGGTGACGCCCGCGACGGTCGTGGCCGCGATGCTCGTGTTCGACTGGCGGCTCGGCCTGGTCCTGGTGCTCCTCGCACCCCTCCTCTACGCCACGCACCGCTGGTCCACGACGTGGGTCGGCCGCGCGGAGGAGGGGCGGGACGCCGCCGACGCGCTGGCGGGCAGCCGCGTCGTGGAGTTCGCCCGCAACCAGCAGACGCTGCGCGCCTTCGGCCGGGGCGTCGAGGGCTACGGCCCGCTGGAGGACGCCGTCGAGCGGCGCTCGGCGGCCGGCGGCCGGATGCTGAGCGAGACGATGCCGCGGCTGCTGGCCAACGGCCTGGCCGTGCAGCTCGCGTTCGCCGCGCTCGTCGCCACGGGCGTGACGCTGGTCCTGGACGGCGCGATCGAGCCCGTGTCCCTGGTCGCGCTGCTCGCGCTGGCGGCCCGGTTCGTCGGCCCGCTGAGCGAGGCCGCGGGCCAGAGCGGGATGCTGCGCATGGCGGGCAACGACCTGCGGCGGCTGGCCGCGCTGTTCGACGAGCGCCCGCTGCCGGAGAAGGCCGAGGGCGCCGAGCCCGTCGCGCTGCCGCGGCCGGGCGAGATCGAGTTCGAGCACGTCACGTTCGGATACGGGGACGGGGACGGGGACGGGGCGGCGCCCGTCCTGCGCGACGTCTCGCTGCGCGTCCCCGCACACACCATGACCGCCGTCGTCGGCGCCTCCGGCTCGGGCAAGACCACGCTCACCCGCCTCGTGATGCGCTTCTTCGACGTCGGCGAGGGCGCGGTGCGGGTCGGCGGGACCGACGTGCGCGAGCTGCCCACCGCCGAACTCATGGCGCAGCTCTCCCTGGTGATGCAGGACGTGTACCTCTTCGACGACACGCTGGAGGGCAACATCCGCGTCGGCCGCCCCACCGCGACCGACGAGGAGGTCCGCGAGGCCGCCCGGCTGGCCGGGGTGGACGAGATCGTGGAGCGGCTCCCCGACGGCTGGGCGACGGGCGTCGGCGAGGGCGGCGCCTCCCTGTCGGGCGGCGAGCGGCAGCGCGTCTCGGTGGCGCGCGCGGTGCTCAAGCAGGCGCCGATCGTGCTGCTCGACGAGGCGACGGCGGCCCTCGACCCGGAGAACGAACGCTACGTCCAGGCCGCCCTGCGCACCCTGATGCGCACCTCCACGCTGGTCGTGATCGCGCACAAGCTGCCCACGGTGGTGGCCGCCGACCAGATCCTGGTGCTCGACGGCGGCCGGATCGCCGAACGCGGCACCCACGAGGAACTGCTGGCCGCCGACGGCCGCTACACCCGCTTCTGGAACGAACGCCGCCGCAGCCGCGGCTGGCGCCTGGTGCCCGACGACGGGACGGAGGCGGCCCGTTGAGCGGGGACCTGACCGGGATCGTCGGGGCGTACGGCGACGTCGGTTCCCACGCGGCGCGTGCCCTGCACCGCGCCGGGGCCCGGCTGCGGGTCGGCGGCCGCGACGCCCGTACCGCCGAGCGCTTCGCCCGCTCCCTGGGGCCCGGCGTCGAACACCGCGCGGTCGACTTCCGTGACCCCGCCGGCGCCGACGCCTTCGCGGCCGGGCTGCGGACGCTGGTCAACTGCGCCGGGCCGTCGTACGCGATCGGCACCCGCCTCGCCGAGGCCGCGCTGCGCGCCGAGGCCGACTACGTGGACGCGGCGGGCGACGACGCGCTGTACGCCCGCCTCGACCCGCGCACGTACGCGCGGGCGGGTCGTACGGCCGTGCTCTCCGCGGGTCTGCGCCCCGGCCTGACCGGGCTGTTCCCGCGCGCCGTCGTCCGGGAGGCGGAACCGGCGCTGGGGGAGGTGCGCGGGCTCACCGTGCACACCGGCGTCGTGGACCGCTTCACGGAGGCCGCCGCGCTCGACTACCTCCAGGGCATGGCCGACGGCCTCACCCGCCCCCTCGCCGCCTGGCGCGAGGGCGGGCCGCGCGCCGGAGCCCTGACCCGGCGTACGGGCGCCGAACTGCCCTTCTTCGACGGCGGGCCCGGCGGCGTGACCGTCCTCCCCGGCCTGAGCACGGAGGACGAGCGCCTCGCGCGGGCGCTCGGGCTGCGGCACGGCGACTGGTACGCGGTCCTGTGCGGGGACCATGTACGGGCGGCCTTCGACCGCGCCCGGAGCCTGGAGCGGGGCGAGGCGGTCACGGCACTGCGCCGCGCGGCCCTGCTCGACCTCGCCGACCGCGCGCCGTCCGTGACGCTGGTGGTCACGGCGGAGGGCGAACCCGACGACGGGGGCGGGGGCGGGGGCGGTCCCGGCACGCTGACGGCGGTGCTGCGCGGCACCGGCAACGCGCCGCTCTCCGGCGCCGTCGCCGCCGGGACGGCACTCGCCGTGGGCCGCGGCGCGGTCGGCCCCGGCCGCCACTACGCCGCCGACGTGCTCGACGCGCCCCGCGTCCTCGAAGCCCTGACCGGCCCCGACGGGCCCGCACGACTGACGTGGCTCGGCCCCGGCGCCGCGCCGTTCGCCGCCGAGGAGGGTGCGCTGTGACCCCGCGGCCCGAACGGTTCCCCGCCCTGCTGCGGCGGCTCGACGCGCTCAGCCGGAGCGCGATGACCGGGCTCGTGCGCGAGGCGCCCGCCCCGCCCGGCGCGGGGGAGGCCGAGCTGATACGGGCGCTGCGGGTCGCGCCCCGGCACGTGTGGCTGTTCCGGCGCTGGCTGACGGCGCTCGACGGAGCGGAGACGCCCGGCGACGACCTCGACCCCGCCGAACTGGACGCCTGCTACGCCGAGTTGGGGTTCCCGCCCGAGATGGCGCGCTTCCACCGCGCCGCGCTCGCCCGGCTGCCGGAGCTGCTGCGCGACGAGGTGAGCGTGCGGGAGCTGCTGTTCGACGGCACGGACGTCGTGCCCGCCCTCGCCGCCTACCAGCGCAACGTCTTCACCGCCCACCTCAACGAGGCCTGTGGCCGCCTCGTCCGCGCGGCGGCGGCCGGGCGGCGCGAGCCGCTGCGGGTGGTCGAGCTGGGCGGCGGCGCGGGCACCACCACGGAGGCGGTGCTCGCCGCGCTGGGGGGCACCCCGGCCGAGTACGTCTTCACGGACGTCTCGCGGCTGTTCACGACCGCCGCGCGGGAACGCCTGGGCGTACGCACCGCGCTGCTGGACCTCGACGCGGACTTCTCCGGCCAGGGCTTCGACGCGGGCACGGCGGACCTGGTGCTCGCGGGCAACGTCCTGCACAACGCGACCGACGTGCCCCGCGCCCTCGCCCGTATCCGCGAACTCCTCGCGCCCGGCGGCGAGCTGGTCTTCACCGAGTCCACGCACGCCACGGACGCCGTGCTGACCTCGATGCTGTTCCTGCTCTCGCCACGGCCCGGCGTCCCGCCTCTCCGCGACGGCAAGGTCTTCCTCGACGCCGAGGAGTGGCGGAAGGAGCTGGAGGGCGCGGGCTTCGCCCTCTCCGACATCCTCCCCGGGGCCGGCTCGCCCTGGGCCGCCTCCGGCCAACTCTTGTGGCACGCCACGACCGTGGACAGCGCCCCCGCACCGCCGAGCGCCCTCGACCGACTACTTGCCGGGCTGGGCGAGGGGCACGTGTGCGAGGTGGACGGCGTGCCCTATCCGGCGGCCGAGCTGCGCGCGACAGCGGGAACGAACCGCACGGACACGGTCGGCCGCTTCGTGACCGGCCTGGAAGAGGCGGCCCGCCGAACCGAATCCCGCCCCGAGCCGAACCCCGAGCCGTGCCCCGAAGGGGCGCGGGGAACTGCGCGACACGCCACAGCGAATCCGCAGCCCGCGACGCACAGCAAGGGGCACCCCCTTCCCGGCCCGGGAGGGGCGGGCACGGCATCCGGTCCCCTGGCCGTGGTGGCCGGGGACCCCACCGGGGCCGTCGCCGCGCTACAGGCCTGGGCACAAGGGACGTTCGTCATGTGCGCAGCACCCGGCACGACGCCCGCGCGCCTGCTCTCCTGGCTGGAGCGCACCCGCGCCACCGAGGCCGTGCTGGCCGCCGCGCTCGTACGGGCGCTCCCGCACGAGCCCTCGGCCACACTCACCGACCTGTCGGCACTGCGCCGGGTGGTCTCCTCCGGCGCGTCCCCGGAGACAGTCGCGGCGTGGGCCGCGCTCGGACCCGAGGCCGTCGCGCCCCGCCCCGTGCCCCCTCCCGCGCCTGTCACCGACGAGGCGCTGGCGGCGCTCGCGGCCCGTGCCGCCGACGCGGCGCTGGACGGGCTCGACCTCGACCGCGCGCTGGACGCGCTGCGCGGCGTGAGCCGGGCCTCGCTCCTCTCCCTCCTGGGCGCCCTGCGCCGCGCTGGCTGTTTCGTACGGCCCGACGACCGGCACACCCCCGAGGAGGTCGTGCGCGCCACCGGCGCCGCCCCCGAGCACCGGCGCCTCGTACGGCGCTGGCTCGACGTGCTGTGCGAAGAGGGACTGCTCCGGCGCGACGGCGACGGGAAGGGACTACGGAGCGCCCCCGGTCCCGCCCCGGACCCCGCATGGGACATCGCGGCACACCACTGGAGCACCGCCTACGGCGGCACCGGCACCGTGGAGTACGCCCGCCGCTGCGCCGAGGCGCTGCCCGAGCTGCTGACCGGCGAGCGGCAGCCGTTCACCCTGCTCTTCCCCGAGGGGCGTACGGACCTGGCCCGCGCGCTCTACCGGGAGAGCGTGACCGCGCGCTATCAGCATCACGCCGTCGCCGCACTCGTCGCGGCGCTCGCGGGGCTCGCGGAGACGCGGCCGCTGCGCGTGCTGGAGGTGGGCGGCGGCACGGGAACGACCACCGAGGTGCTGCTCCCCGCGCTGGGGGAGCGGGGAGCGGACGTCGACTACGTCTTCACCGACGTCTCGCCCTTCTTCCTCGGCCAGGCCCGCGAGCGCTTCGGTGCCGCGCTGCGCTACGGCGTGCTCGACATCGACGCCGACCCGGTCGCGCAGGGCCACCCGCCCGGCGGCTTCGACGTGATCGTGGGCGGCGGGGTGCTGAACGCCGCCGCCGACACCGACGCCTCCGTCGGGTGGCTGCGCCGACTGCTCGCGCCCGGCGGCCGGCTGGTGCTCACCGAGCCGACGGCGGAGGAGCACTGGGTGCTCGCCTCGCAGGCGTTCATGATGGCCGCCCCGCGCGACGCCCGCGCCGCGACCGGCGCCAGCTTCCTGACCCTGGACCAGTGGCGCGGCGTGCTCGACCGCGCTGGACTGCGCCGCGCCGTCGAACTCCCCGCCCCCGGCCACCCCCTGGAGCCGCTGGGCCACCGGGTCTTCGCGGCGGCCCTCCCGGACGACGACCCCACCGAGTCCGAGACCGAGTCCGAGACCGAGTCCGAGACCGAGACCGAGACCGAGTCCGAGACCGAGACCGAGACCGAGACGAACTGAGGAACCACATGTGCGGAATCACCGGCTGGGTGGCCTTCGACGAGGACCTCACGGCCGACCGGCACCGCCGGACGGTCGAGGCCATGACCGCCACCCTCGCCGACCGCGGCCCCGACGAGGGCGAGGTCTGGCTCAGCCCCAGCGCCGCGCTCGGGCACCGGCGGCTCGCCGTCATCGACCTGCCCGGCGGACGGCAGCCCATGACGGCGCGCACCCCGGACGGCGACGTGACGCTCGTCTACTCGGGCGAGACCTACAACTTCACCGAGCTGCGCGGCGAACTCACCGCCCTCGGCCACCCGTTCACGACCGGCAGCGACACCGAGGTCGTGCTGCGCGCCTACCTCGAATGGGGCGACGGGCTCGCGGAGCGGCTCAACGGCATGTACGCCTTCGCCCTCTGGGACGGGCGCCGGGGCCGCGACCGGCTCGTCCTCGTCCGCGACCGCATGGGCGTCAAGCCGCTCTACTGCCACCGCACGCCGCACGGGCTCCTCTTCGGCTCCGAGCCCAAGGCCGTCCTCGCCAACCCCGCGTTCGCGCGCCGCGTGGACACCGGCTGCCTGCGCGAACTGGTCGGCTTCACGAAGGCGCCCGGCTGGTCGCTGTGGAAGGACCTGTACGAGGTCGAGCCCGGCACCGTCCTCACCTGCGACCGCGACGGGGTGCGGGAGCGCACGTACTGGCGGCTGGAGACCGCCGAGCACACCGACGGGCCCGACGCCACCGTCGCCCGCGTCGCCGGGCTGCTCGCCGACATCGTGCCCCGGCAGCTCGTCTCCGACGTGCCCCAGTGCGTGCTGCTCTCCGGCGGGCTCGACTCCAGCGCCGTCACCGCGCTCGCGGCCCGCCACCAGGCCGGGCGGGGCGAGAAGCTCCGCACCTTCGCGGTGGACTTCGCCGGGTACGAGGAGAACTTCCGCCCCGACGAGCTGCGCGAGACCCCCGACTCCCCGTACATCCGCGAGGTCGCCGCGCACGTCGGCGCCGCGCACCGCGACGTCGTGCTCGACTCCCGCGCCCTGACCGACCCCGCGCTGCGCCGCGCGGTGGTGGCCGCGCGGGACATGCCCATCGGGCTCGGCGACATCGACAGCTCGATGCAGCTCCTCTTCCGCGCGATCCGCGAGCAGTCCACCGTGGCGCTGTCCGGGGAGTTCGCCGACGAACTCTTCGGCGGCTACGCCTGGTTCCACCACCCGGCCGCCCGCGACGCCGACACGTTCCCCTGGCTCGCCTTCCAGAACACCTACACCGCCGACCGCACCGCGCCGCTCCGCGCCGAGCTGCGCGAGGCGCTCGACATCGGGCGGTACGTCGCCGACGAGTACGCCACCGCCGTCGCGAAGGTCGAGCACCTCCCCGGCGAGGACGCGCACGAGCGGCGCATGCGCGTCAGCAGCCATCTGCACATCACCCGCCTCGTGCGCGCGATGCTCGACCGCAAGGACCGGATGTCGATGGCCACGGGCCTGGAGGTCCGCGTCCCGTTCGCCGACCACCGGCTCGTCGAGTACGTCTACAACGCGCCCTGGGCGCTCAAGACCGTCGACGGCCGCGAGAAGGGGCTGCTGCGGCAGGCCGTCGCCGGGCTGCTGCCGCGCTCCGTCGCCGAGCGGGTCAAGAGCCCGTACCCCTCCACGCAGGACACCGGCTACGCGGTCGCGCTCCAGGAGCAGACGCGCGAGGTGTTGGCCGAGCCGGGCCACCAGGTCTTCGACGTCTTCGACCGCGGCTGGGCCCGCGCCACCGCCGACGCCGACCCCGCCGCCGTGACGGGCGGCGTCCGTACGGGCCTCGAACGCCTCCTGGACTTCCGCCACTGGGCCGACATGTACCGGCCGGACCTGAGCCTGGACTGACCGACCCGCCCCCCGGCCTTCCTTACGTACAGGAGCACCGATGCACTCCGAGGTCACGCCCCTCGAACCCCTCCCGCTCGGCGAGGACTTCATCCAGGACGCGCACGCCGTCGCCGCGCGGCTGCGTGAGACCGCGCCTGTCCGCTTCGTCGTCCTGCCCGGCGGCTTCCCCGTCTGGCTCGTCACCGGCCACGCCGAGGCCCGCGCGGCGATGACCGACCCCCGGCTGAGCAGCCAGGGGGTGTACGACCGGCTGGAGCGGATGCGGCTGGCGGCGGCTGGAGAGGACGCCACGGAGAGCCGCTTCGCGCCCGAACTGGCCCGCAACCTCCTCAACCTCGACCCGCCGGACCACACCCGGCTGCGCGCCCTGGTCGCCAAGGTGTTCACGACCCGCGCCGTGGCGCCGCTACGGCCCCGGATCGAGGCGATCGCCGACGAACTGCTCGACGCGATGGACGCGGGCGGTACGCACGGCACCGCCGAGCTGCTCGCCGACTTCGCCTACCCCCTGCCCATCCGGGTGATCTGCGAACTGCTCGGCATCCCCTTCGCCGACCGCGACCGGTTCACCGGCTGGTCGCACACCATGGTCGCGGCCGCCACGCCCGAGGAGATCGGCGCGGCCTCGACCCGGATGGCCGCCTACCTCGGCGACCTGGTCGAGGCCAAGCGCGCCCGGCCGGAGCAGGACCTGCTCTCCGCGCTGGTCCACGTGAGCCAGGACGGCGAACGGCTCTCGCGCGACGAACTGATCGCCACCGCCGTCGTGCTCCTCACCGGCGGCTTCGAGACCACCGTCAACCTCATCAGCAGCGGCACGCTCGCCCTGCTGCGCCACCCCGACCAGCTCGACCTGCTGCGCGCGAAGCCCGAGCTGCTGCCGAACGCCGTCGAGGAGTTCCTGCGCTACGAGACGCCGAACAACCTCTCCTCGCCCCGCTACGCCACCGAGCCCGTCGCGCTCGGCGACGCCGTCATCCCCGAGGGGCACTTCGTGATGGTGTCCTGGCTGGCGGCCAACCGGGTGGACCGCTTCGCCGAGCCCGACCGCCTCGACATCACCCGCCCCACGGGCGGCCACCTCGCCTTCGGCCACGGCATCCACTACTGCGTCGGCGCCCCGCTGGCCCGGCTGGAGGGCGAGATCGCCTTCGGCCGGCTCCTCGCCCGTTTCCCCGGGCTCGCGCTGGCCGTCGAACCGTCCGCGCTGCGCTGGCGGTTCAGCACCGCGATGCACGGCCTGGAGTCCCTGCCGCTGCGGCTGCGCTGACCTCCCCCGCGAGCCCCAGCCCTACGCACGAAGGAAGACACGCCACCATGCCCCCACTCGACGGATTCACCCCCTGGCCCGGGGAGACCGCCGCCCGCTACCGCGCCGACGGCTACTGGGACGGCCGTACCCTCGGCGGCCTCCTGCGCGACAGCGCCCGCCGCGCGCCCGGCCGTACGGCCCTGGTCGAGGGCGAGCGCCGCTGGACCTACGCCCAACTCGACGCCACCGCCGACCGGATCGCCTCCGGGCTGCGCGCGCACGGCATCGCCGCCGGGGACCGCGTGCTGGTCCACCTCCCGAACGTGGCCGAGTTCGCCGCACTCCTCCTCGGCTGCTTCCGCGCCGGAGTCCTGCCCGTCCTCGCGCTGCCCGCGCACCGCGAGAGCGAACTCACCCACCTGGCCCGGCTGTCCGGGTCCGTGGCCTATGTCCTCGCGGGCGACGACGCGGGCCAGGAGGGAGCGCGGCTCGCCGAGGCGGTCACCGCCGCCGCGCCGACCGTACGGCACGTCTTCGCCACCGGCACCGCCGACGGCCCCTGGAAGCCCTTCGGCCTGCTCCTCGCCGAGGAGCGGGGCGAGTTCGCCGACGCCGCCTCGCCCGGGGAGCCCGCCGTGCTGCTGCTGTCCGGCGGCACGACGGGCCCGCCCAAGCTGATCGCCCGTACGCACGACGACTACGGCTACAACCTCCGGGCCAGCGCCGCCGTCACCGGCACGACCGAGGATTCGGTCAGCCTCGTCGCCCTGCCCGCCGCGCACAACTTCGCCCTCGCCTGCCCCGGCATGCTGAGCACGCTGTGGGCGGGCGGCACCGTGGTGCTGGCCCCGGGGCCGGACCCCGAGACCGCGTTCCCGCTCATCGCGCGGGAGGGGGTGACCTCCGTCGCGCTCGTGCCGCCCCTCGTCCTCGCCTGGCTCGACGCCGCCGAGCTCCTCGCCCCCGACCTCGGCAGCCTGCGCCTCCTCCAGGCCGGCGGCTCCCGCCTCAAGGAGGAGGCCGCCCGGCGCGTGCGCCCGGTGCTGGGCTGCGCGCTCCAGCAGGTCTACGGAATGGCCGAGGGCCTCCTCAACTTCACCCGTCTCGACGACCCCGAGGACCTGGTCGCCACCACCCAGGGCAGGCCGCTGGCCGAGGCCGACGAGATCCGCGTCGTCGGCCCCGACGGCACCCCCGTGCCCGAGGGCGGCACCGGCGAGCTGTGGGTGCGCGGCCCGTACACCCCGCGCGGCTACTTCCGCGCCGAGGACCACAACCGCGCGGTCTTCACCCCCGACGGCTTCCTGCGCACCGGCGACCTCGTCCGCAGGCTGCCCACGGGGCACCTGGTCGTGGAGGGACGGGTGAAGGAAGTGATCAACCGGGGCGGCGACAAGGTCCCCGTCGAGGAGGTCGAGAACCACCTCCTGGCCCACCCGGGCGTGCACGACGCCGCGATCGTCGGCTTCCCCGACGCGACGATGGGCGAACGGAGCTGCGCCTTCGTCGTCGCCCACGACCCCGCGTCCCCGCCCGCCCGCCGCGACCTGGTCGCGCACCTCACCGCGCTCGGCGTCGCGGCCTTCAAGCTCCCCGACCGCGTCCGCGTGGTCGCCGCCTTCCCCCGTACGGGCCTGGGCAAGGTCGACAAGGCGGCGCTGGCCCGGTCGCTGGCGGAAGAGGGGGCGGCCCGGTGAGCGCCCCGGCGACGCCCGCTCCCGCCCCGGCCCCCTACCCGTTCAACGCCATGGACGGACTGGACCTCGCCGAGGCGTACGGACGCGCCCAGCGGACCGGGGGACTGACCCGGGTGCGGATGCCGTACGGCGAGCCCGCGTGGCTCGCGACGCGGTACGCCGACGCGCGGGCCGTGCTCGGCGACCCGAGGTTCAGCCGGGCCATGGCCCGTACCCGGGACGCGCCCCGCACGACCCCCGTCGAGCCGCTCGGCATCGTGTCCATGGACCCGCCCGAGCACACCCGCGTACGGGGGCTCGTCGCCCGCGCCTTCACCGCGCGCCGCGCCGAGGGGCTGCGCCCGCGCGTACGCGGGACCGCCGAGGCGGCGCTGCTCCGGATGCGCGGCCGAGGGGCGCCCGCCGACCTCGTGGAGGACTTCGCGCTGCCCGTGCCGATCACGGTCATCTGTGAGCTGCTCGGCGTCCCGGACGCCGACCGCGCCCGCTTCCGGGGCTGGAGCGAGGCGGTGCTCTCGACGAGCGGCGCGACCCCCGAGGAGTTCGGCCGCGCCACCGCCGCGCTGAAGGCGTACATGACGGAGCTGATCGCGCTGCGCGGGGCCGGGACGTCGCGCGGAGCCGGGCGCGCCGAGCCCTCCGACGACCTGCTGACCGCCCTCGCGCGGGCCCGGGACGACGACGGGGGCCGGCTGGGCGAGGACGAACTCGCCGAACTCGGCATCGCCCTCCTCCTCGGCGGCTACGAGACCACCGCCTCGCAGCTCGCCAACTTCACCTACACCCTGCTCACCGAGCGGCCCGGGGAGCTGGCGCGGCTGCGCGAGGACCCCGGCGCCGTCGCCTCGTGGACGGAGGAACTCCTGCGGTACGTGCCGCTCGCGGCCTCCGCCTCGCTGCCGCGCTACGCGACCGAGGACCTGGACATCGGCGGCACTCGCGTGCGCGCCCGCGAGCCCGTGCTCGTCGCGATCGGCGCCGCCAACCGCGACGCGCTGCGCTACCCGGCGCCCGCCGCCCTCGACCCCGCCCGCGACTCCCGCGCCCACCTGGCGTTCGGCCACGGCATCCACCGCTGCGTCGGCGCCGCCCTCGCCCGCGTCGAACTCCAGGAGAGCCTGCTCGCGCTCGCCCGGCTGCTGCCGGGGCTGCGGCTGGACGCCGCGCCGGAGTGGAAGACCGCGGCGTTCCTGCGCGGCCCGACGACGCTGCCCGTTCGCTGGTGAGAGCCCCGGTGCGGGCCCGGCGCCGGACCCCGGCACCCCGATTCCGGTGAGAGAAAAGGACGTTCCCTTGTCACCCATGAACCCCGACGCCCTGCGCGCCGTCCTCGCCGACGCGCTCGACATGGCCGCCGACGACCTCCGCGACGACGACAACCTCATCGCGCTCGGCCTCGACTCCATCAGCATCATGGGCCTCGCCGCGAGCTGGCGCCGGGCCGGAATGCCCGTCGCGTTCGGCGAACTGGCCGCGAACCCGACCGTACCGGCCTGGCACGCGCTGCTCACCGAGGCGGGGAACGGCACCGGGGCCGGGTCCGGAGCGGAGGCCGTGCCCGGGACCGGTACTGAGACCGGGCCCGAGGCCGGTACGGGAGCCGTACCCCGGACCGGCGACGACGGGGCCGAGCCCTTCCCCCTCGCCCTGATGCAGCACGCGTACTGGGCCGGACGCACCCCGGGCCAGAAGCTGGGCGGCGTCGCCGCGCACTTCTACCACGAGTTCGACGGCACCGACGTGGACCCCGGACGCCTGGAGGCCGCCGTACGGGCCGTGCTCGCCCGGCACGGCATGCTGCGCGCGCAGATCCTCGACGACGGCACCCAGCGCATCCTCGGCACCAGCCCCTGGCCGGGCCTGCGCGTCCACGACCTGCGCCGCGCCACGGAACGGGAGACCCGCGACGAGCTGGAGCGGATCCGCGCGTCCCTCTCCCACCGGCGGCTCGACATCGCGGCGGGCGAGGTCTTCGACGTACGCCTCTCCCTGCTGCCCGGCCGCCGCACCCGCGTGCACATCAACCTCGACATGGTCGCCGCCGACGCGCTGAGCCTCCGGATCCTCCTCGCCGACCTCGCCGAGCGCTACGAGAACGGCGGCGCGGCCGGGAACGAGCCGCCCGGCTACACCTACCCCCGCTACCTCGCCGAGCGCGCCGCCCACCGCACCGGGCCGGGCGCGGCGGCGCTGGAGGCCGACCGCGCGTACTGGCAGCGGCGACTGGCCGAACTGCCGGGCCCGCCCGGGCTGCCCGCGGCGGGCAGCGGCGCCGACGCCGCGACCACCGTCGTACGCCGCCACCGCACCCTGGGCCCCGGCCGCAGGGCGCTCCTGGAGGAGCGGGCGCGGCGGCACGGGCTGACCCCGGCGATGGCGCTGACCGCGGTGTTCGCCGAGACCCTGACGGCGTGGAGCGACGAGCCCGCCTTCCTGCTCAACCTGCCGCTGTTCGACCGCGAGCCGCTGCATCCGGACGTCGGCGCGCTCGTCGGCGACTTCACCTCCTCGGTGCTGCTCGCCTGGGACGGGGCCGCGCCCGGCACGTTCGCCGAACGCGCGGCGCGGCTCCAGGAGCGGTTCCACGCCGACGCGGCGCACGCGGGCCACTCCGGCGTCGAGGTGCTGCGCGACCTGACCCGGCAGCGCGGCGAACAGACCCTCGCACCCGTCGTCCACACCAGCGCCCTGGGCCTCGGCCCGCTCTTCCCCGACGCCGTGGGCCGCTGCTTCGGCGAGGCCGTGTGGATCATCTCCCAGGGCCCGCAGGTCTGGCTCGACGCGCAGGTGACCGAGGTGGACGGGGGACTGCTGGTCAACTGGGACGCGCGGGAGGACGCGTTCGCGCCCGGCGTGCTGGACGCGATGTTCGCCGCGTACGGAACCCTGCTCGACCGGCTGCTCGCCGAGGATCCCGGCGACGGCGACGGCGACGGCGACGGTGACGGTGATGGTGCTGGCGACGCGTGGACCGCGCCCGTACCGGCGCTGCTCCCGGACGCCCAACTCGCCGTACGGGCACGGGTGAACGACACAGGCGAGCCGCCCGGAGCCGGGGCCCGGCTGCACGACCCGTTCTTCGCGGGCGCCGCCGAACGGCCGGACGCGCCCGCGCTGCTGTGGGGCGAGGACGGCGTACTGGCCCACGGCGAACTCGCCGCGCGCGCCCTCACCGTCGCCGGGCACCTGCGCGCGCACGGCGTCCGGCCCGGCGACCTCGTCGCCGTGTCGCTGCCCAAGGGCCCCGGGCAGATCGTCGCCGTCCTGGGCGTGCTGGCCGCCGGAGCCGCGTACCTCCCCCTGGGCACCGACCAGCCCGAGGCGCGGCGGCGGCGCATCCTGGACGCGGCGGGCGCCCGGCTCCTCCTCGACGACCTCACCGTCCCCCTCGCCACCGCCGAGCCGCTGCCCGGCCCCGTCGAAACGGCCCCGGACTCCCTCGCGTACGTCCTCTACACCTCCGGCTCCACCGGCGAGCCCAAGGGCGTCGAGGTCACGCACGCGGCGGCCGCCGGGACGGTCGCGGATCTGGCCGAACGCTTCGGACTGGGCCCCGGCGCGCGGGCGCTGGCGCTCTCGGCGCTGGAGTTCGACCTGTCCGTCTTCGACATCTTCGCCCCGCTCGGCCGGGGTGGCGCGGTCGTCTGCGTGGCGGAGGAGGACCGCCGCGACGCCACCGTCTGGGCGGCGCTGCTGCGCCGGCACCGCGCGACCGTCCTCAACTGCGTCCCCGCGCTCCTCGACATGCTGCTCACGGTGCTCGAAGCCGAGCCCCGGGAGACGCCCGTGCCGCTGCGCGCGGTGCTGCTCGGCGGCGACCGCGTCCCCTACGACCTGCCCCGCCGCGTGCACGCGCTCGCCCCGCGCTGCCGCTGCGCCGGACTCGGCGGCACGACGGAGACGGCCATCCACTCCACGGTGCACGAGGTCGCCCCCGGCGCCGAGGCGGACGGCCCGGTCCCGGTCCCGTACGGCGTCCCGCTGCGCGGCGTCACCTGCCGCGTCGTCGACCCGCTGGGCCGCGACCGCCCCGATCTGGTGCCCGGCGAGCTGTGGATCGGCGGCACGGGCGTCGCGCGCGGCTACCGGGGCGACCCGGAGCGCACGGCCGACCGGTTCGTCACGCACGGCGCCAGCCGCTGGTACCGCACCGGCGACCGCGCCCGCTACCTCCCGGACGGCACCCTGGAGTTCCTCGGCCGCACCGACCACCAGGTCAAGGTGCGGGGGCACCGCGTCGAACTCGGCGAGATCGAGGCGGCCCTGACGGAGTCCCCGTCCGTGGCCGCGGCCGTCGCCGTACTGACCTCGAAGGGCCGCCTGGCGGCGGCCGTGGTCCCGGCCGACCGGGAAGCGGACCGCGGCCCGGGCCTGGACCGGCTGCGGGAGGAGGCCGCACGGCGGCTGCCGGGGGTCATGGTGCCCGAGACGTTCGCCGTGCTGGCCGCGCTGCCGCTGACGGCCAACGGCAAGGTCGACCGGGCCGCCGTCCGCACCACGCTCGGCGAGCTGCCCGGGCCCGACGGGAGCGGCCCGGCCACCCCGCCCCGTACGGACGCCGAACGGCTCGTGGCCGCCGCCTGGCGCGACGTGCTCGGGATCGGCACCCCCGGACGGCCCGGCCGTGAGGACGACTTCTTCGCCCTCGGCGGCGACTCGCTGCTCGCGACCCGCCTCCTCGCCCGGCTGAGCGCGGACGGCGCCTCCGGAGCGGCCCTCGGCGCCCTGTTCGCGCACCCCGTGCTGGCCGACTTCGCGCAGACCCTGCGGCTCGGCACCGGGCCCCGCGCCCAGCCGTCGCCGCCCCCGGCCGACCCCGCGCACCGGCACGACCCGTTCCCGCCGACCGACGTGCAGCTCGCGTACTGGCTCGGCCGCAGCGAGGACTTCACGCTGGGCGGGGTCGGCTGCCACTTCTACCGCGAGTACGACATCACCGGGCTCGACGTCCCCCGCCTCGAAGAGGCCGTCAACCGGCTCGTCGCCCGGCACGAGATGCTGCGGGCCGTCTTCGACGAGCGCGGCGACCAGAGCGTACTGCCCGAGGACCAGGTGCCGCGCCTCACCGTCCCCGTGACCGAGGTCCCGGACGGCGAGGACCCCGGCCCCGCCCTCGACGCGCTCCGCGACACCTGGTCGCACCGCGTCTTCGACCCCGCGCGCTGGCCCCTCTTCGGCGTCGCCGCCGTCCGCCACGGCACCGGCGCCGGGGCCCGCACGCGGCTCGCCCTCGGCATGGACAACCTCGTGCTCGACGCGCTGAGCATCCTCACCTTCTACGCCGAGCTGTCGGCGCTCTACGCCTCCCTGGACCCGTTTCCCGCCCCCGGTACCGTGCCGCGTCCCGAACTCCCGCCGCCCGGGCTCTCGTTCCGCGACTACGTCCTCGGCACGGCCCCCGCCCCCGAGGAGCTGGAGGCGGCCGAGAGCCACTGGTCGGAGCGGCTCGACACGCTGCCGCCCCCGCCCCGCCTCCCGCTCGCCGCCGACCCGGCGCAGGTGGAGCGGCCCCGCTTCAGCCGCCGTACCGCCACCCTCGGCGCGGCGCGCTGGCGCGCCCTCACCGAGCGGGCCCGCGCCCACGGGGTGACGCCCTCGGCCGTACTGCTCACGGCGTACTGCGAGGTCCTCTCCCGCTGGAGCGCGCAGGGCGAACTCGCGGTGAACCTCACCCTGTTCGACCGCCGCGAGGTCCACCCCGACATCCACCGCGTGCTCGGCGACTTCACCTCGCTGCTGCTCGTCGGCCACCACCCCGAACCCGGCGAGGCATGGCTGGCCCGCACGCGGCGCGTGCAGCACGAGCTGTGGCAGGCGCTCGACCACCGCGCCGTCTCCGCGGTGCGCGTGCTGCGCGAGCTGGCCCGGCGCACGGGCGAGGCCGAGGTGACCGTGCCCGTGGTCTTCACCAGCGCGCTGGGCATGACGGCGGAACGGGACGGGGGAACCGGCGAGGACGAGGGCGGGCTCTTCACGGACCAGGTCTGGGGCATCACGCAGACCCCGCAGGTCTGGCTCGACCACCAGGTCGTCGAGCGGCGCGGCCCGGACGGCATGTGCGTGGACCTGCACTGGGACGCGGTGGACGAACTGTTCCCGCCCGGGCTGCTGGACACCATGTTCGACGCCTACGGGCGGCTGCTCGACTGGATCGCCTCCGGCGACTGGACGCGGCCCGCGCCCGCCCCACTGCCCGCCGCGCAGCGCGAGGCCCGCCGCCGGGTCAACGCGACCGACGCCGCCCAGCGCGAGACGCTGCTCCACGCCCCGTTCTTCCGCCGCGCGGCCACGCGTCCGCACGCGCCCGCCGTGATCAGCGAGACCGGGGACGGCACCGTCCGGACCCTCACCCACGGCGAACTGGCCGAGCACGCCCTGCGCGTGGCCGCGCTGCTCGCCGCGCACGGCGTGGGCCCCGAGGAACCCGTCGCGGTCTCCCTGCCCAAGGGCCCCGAGCAGATCGCCGCCGTCCTGGGAGTGCTGGCCGCCGGAGCGGCGTACGTCCCCGTCGGCGTCGACCAGCCCCCCGTACGGCGCGACCGCATCCTCGCCTCGGCGGGCGTCCGCCTCGCGCTCACGGGCGAGGACGAGGGGGCCGAAGGGGCCGAGAGGGCCGAGGGGGCCGACGGAGAAGGAGAAGGCGAGACGGGAGCCGGGCCGACCGGGACGGTGGGGGAGGAAGGGCGGTCCGTCACGCGGCTGCCGCTCTCCGAGGCCGCGCGCCTCGCGCCCGCGCCCGCCCCGGACCTCGCGCGCACCGACCCCGACGGCCTCGCGTACACCATCTTCACCTCGGGCTCGACCGGGGAGCCCAAGGGCGTGGAGATCAGCCATCGCGCCGCCGCCAACACCGTCGAGGACCTCGTCGCGCGCTGCGGGATCGGCGACGGCGACCGCGTACTCGCCGTCTCCGCACTCGACTTCGACCTGTCCGTCCACGACATCTTCGGGCTTCTCGGGGCCGGGGGAGCGGTCGTGACCGTCGCCGAGCACGAGCGCCGCGACCCGCACCGCTGGGCCGCGCTCGCCCGACGGCACCGCGTGACCGTGTGGAACACGGTGCCGACGCTGATGGACATGCTGCTCGTCGTCGCCGAGGCCGATCCGGAGGCGGCCCCCCGCGAACTGCGCGTCGCGCTGCTCTCCGGCGACTGGATCGGCCTCGACCTGCCCGGCCGGGTCGCCGCCGCGCTGCCCGGCTGCCGCCTGCTCGCGCTCGGCGGTGCGACGGAGGCGGCGATCTGGTCCAACGCGTACGAGGCCGACCGCCAGGACCCGCACCCCGGCTGGCGCTCGGTGCCCTACGGCTATCCGCTGCGCAACCAGCGCTACCGCGTCGCCGACGCGTGGGGCCGCGACTGCCCCGACTGGGTGCCGGGCGAGCTGTGGATCGGCGGCGCCGGTCTCGCGCGCGGGTACCGGGCGGCGCCGGAGCTGACGGCGCGGAAGTTCGTCACGTACGAGGGACGGCGCTGGTACCGCACCGGCGACCTCGGCCGGTACCGGCCCGGCGGCCTGCTGGAGTTCCTCGGCAGGGAGGACGACCAGGTGAAGGTGCGGGGCCACCGCATCGAACTGGGCGAGATCGAGGCCGCGCTCGCCGCGCACCCCTCGGTGGACCGCGCCGCCGTCGCCGTCACCGACCGTGCGGGGGTACGCGGACTGACGGCGGGCGTCGTCACGGTCCCGGACCCCGTCGCCCCGGACCCCGTCACCCCGGCGGCCCTCCGGAGCTGGCTGGCCGCACGCCTCCCGGCCCACATGCTCCCCGACCACCTCGCCGTCCTGCCCGAACTCCCCCTCACCGCCAACGGCAAACTCGACCGCGAAGGCCTCGCCGCCCGTACGGCGCACGAGCACGGCGAGCCGGAGAGTGCCGCGCCGGAGGGCGAGGTGGAGACCACGCTGGCCGCGCTCTGGTCGGCCGTCCTGGAGACCCCGGTGAAGGGACGGGACGACAATTTCTTCGCCCTCGGCGGGGACAGCGTCAAAGCCGTCCGCTTCACCGAACAGGCCGCCCGGACCCTGGGCACGCACATCCCCCTGGCCCGCTTCTTCGCCCGCCCCACGATCCGCGGCATCTCCTCCTACCTGGAGGAGAGAGCGGAGGAGGAGGCCCGGACCGCGGCGGAATCGGAGGAAGGCGTGATCTGAGCACTGCCGACGAGGACCGGGGGCGGCCCCTTTCACGACTGCCGGGGCCGCCTCCCGGTTCGCCGGGTGGCGAGCGCGGCGGTCGTGGCCAGGGTCAGGCTGAGGGCCATCACCGCGGCCATCGGGACGGGGGTGTGGGTGCCGGAGAGGCCCACCAGGGGTGAGGCGGCCGCGCCGAGGAGGAACTGGCCGCCGCCCAGCAGGGCCGAGGTGGCTCCCGGGGCGGCGCGTCCGCGGCGTTGGGCGACGGTGATCACGGCGGGGAAGAACACCCCGAACGCGGTGACGGTCAGCAGCAGGCACAGCCAGGTGACCACCATGCCGCTGCCCGTGGTCGCGTGGAGGAGGAGAAGGAGCACGGGACCGGTCAGGGCCACCGCGCCGCCGGTGACGAGCAGGGTCTCGGCGGACCGCCGGCGGGCCAGGCGGCCGTAGGCGAGGCTTCCGGCCATGTTGCCGAGCGCGTTGACCCCGTAGACGACGCTGGAGACGGCCGGGGAGAGGTGGTGGATGTCCTGGAAGACGAAGGTGGTCCCGGCGATGTACGCGAAGACCGCGGCGCCGCCGAACGCGAGCGCCAGTACGGGCGCGAGCACCGCGCGGTCCGCCGCGAGCCGGCCGATCATCCGCAGGCTTCCCGGCAGTCCGCCCCCTCGCCGGGCCTCCGGCGGATGCGATTCGGGGACCCAGCGCGCCACGCCCGCCGTCATCAGCAGGCCGACGAGGGCGAGCGCGGCGAAGACCCAGCGCCAGGGCAGGAGCAGCAGCAGGGCGCCGCCGGCCAGCGGCGCCAGCACCGGCGCCGTCGCGGTGATGGCTCCCAGACGGGAGAAGACGGGGGCGAGTTCGCGGTCGTCGAACAGATCGGTGACGACGGCGCGGGAGACCACGATCCCCGCCGCTCCCGCCACGCCCTGCCCCACGCGTGCGGCGTCGAGGACCGCCAGCGTGGGGGCGAGGGCGCACGCGAGGGAGAAGAGCGCGAAGAGCCCCGTGCCCCACAGCAGGACGGGGCGGCGCCCGGTCGCGTCGCTGAGCGGGCCCAGCAGGAGCTGCCCGGCGATGATGCCCGCCAGGAACGCGGTCAGCGAGGTCTGCGCGCCGGACGCGTCCGTGCCCAGCGATCGTGCCACGTCCGGGAGTCCGGGCACGTACATGTCCGTGGCCAGCGGGCTGGCGCCGCTCAGCCCGGCCAGCACCGCCAGGAGCCGTGCCCGCGAGGGCGGTGTGCCGGGGCGGGCGTACGGAGGGCTGGCCGCGCGCCGCCCCGTAGGCCCCGTACGCCCCGTGCCCGGCCTCACAGCGCGGGGGCCGCGCCGTCGTCACCGGACGCCCGCCGGACGCCTCCCGGCACCTCGGCCACCGCGACCTGCTCCAGCAGCCCGGCGGCGATCCGCAGCATGTCGCGCTCGGCGGGGGAGAGGGTCTGCCGCAGCGCCGCCGCCAGCCAGGCGTTGCCGTCCCGCACGTGCGCGTCCAGCGCTTCCCGGCCCGCCGCGGTCAGCGTGATGTCCTGGCGGCGCGCGTCCACGTCGCTGCGCGTACGGCGAATGCGGCCCTGCTCCTCCAGGTCGTTGAGGACCCGGGTCAGCGACTGGGTCTGCAGGCCCTCGATCCCGGCCAGTTCGGAGGGGGTGAGCGGACC
The DNA here is from genome assembly GCF_039530985.1 of Streptomyces albiaxialis. Taxonomy (NCBI): domain Bacteria; kingdom Bacillati; phylum Actinomycetota; class Actinomycetes; order Kitasatosporales; family Streptomycetaceae; genus Streptomyces; species Streptomyces albiaxialis. Next base: position 154,458 of record NZ_BAAAPE010000005.1, on the reverse strand, counting down.
GCTGTGCCGCAGGTTCGCCAGGACCGAGGCGGCCAGCCGCGTCAACACCCGCCCGCTCCCCGGCTGTTCGGCACGCAGCCGCGAAGCCAGCCGCGACACGCCCCAGCGCAGCGACTCGGCCAGCAATACATCCCGCTCGTCGGACGAGCCCGTATCTTCACCCATGGATGACAAGCTAATGCTTGGCGATGTGATCCATCAAGGCGGTAAGGGGTCGAGAAATGGGATGTGTTTACTTGTTATCCTCTTGGCGAGCCATGTGCGCGCTGGGGCGGGTGCCGTGCAGGCGCTTGAAGGTGACGCTGAGGGCGAAGGCGTTGGCGTAGCCGACCCTGCGGGCGACGCGCCCACCCGGGCCGCCAGCTCCGCGACCGTCCACGGCCGGGTGGGCGGGACGGTGTCCGGGCCGTCGGACCAGGCGCGCAGCAGGCGCGCTCGGCTGGCGGCGAGCCTGGTGGATGCCGAGGACATCGCCGCCGTGGCCGTCGCCGCGCTCACCGGGGACGGCCACGCGGGGCGGATGTACGAGCTGTCGGGCCCCCGCGCGAGGAGGCCGCCGTCCTCGTGGACGTCGTCGAGCCGCTGCCGGACTGACGGCGGCCGGGCGGCGGACACCCGGACCGGGGGGACCTGCGCGGACCACGTGGGGCGGTGACGGAGAATCGGAGGGTTCACGTACGCGTAACCGACGGAGTTTCCATGACCACAACCCCGGACACCGCACTCGCCGCCGAGACCGCCGCCGCCCCCGTTCCGGCGCAGGACGAGAACGTGTGGACGGAGCCCCTCGACGAGGAGGAGACCGCCGCCGCCCCCTCGCTCCCGGCGCCCGCCGGGGAGCCGGACCTCACGGGGGAGGCGGCGCGGCCCGTCCCGGAGGCCGGTGAGGGCGACGGCGGTGGCGACGGCGCCGTGGAGCGGGACGCGCGGGAGTTCGGCAAGTTCGCGCGCACCGGTGGCTGGACGTTCGCGCTGAAGGTCGCGCGCAGCGTCCGGCCCGGCGGGGCGCACGCCGGGGAGGCGGGCGGGCCGGGGGCGAAGGTGTCGGCGAAGGAGTTCGCCCGGCTCGCGGGCTGCTCGCCGGAGCGCGTGATGCGGTTCTACCGCGCCTGGGACCGGGCGGCGGACGACGGCGTCGTCCCGGTCTTCGAGGCGCTCGTCCCCGGCGAGGACATCGACCTGCCCGACGCCGATGTCTGGCTCGGCTACTACACCTCGCGCTCCAGCGGCGACTCGCCCCGGGGCCAGGCGATCTCCGCCGTGGCCGAGGCGGAGGGCATCCGCCCGACCAAGGCGCTGGAGGTGGCGGAGAACCCGACCGCGCTGCGCGCCGCGATCCTCGCCGACCCGGGCACCGCGCAGGCCGCCCGGCACGCGCTGCTGGACCGGCTGGAGGACGACCCCGAGCTGGGCGAGGACCTCGCGAAGGACATCGCGCGCACCGGCGAGCTGTCCAAGACCGTGGCGGCGGCCGCCCGTACGGCCACCTCGGTGGAGTTCGTCCGCGACCTGATCGACAACGGCGAGATGACCACGCCCAGCGGCGACCGGGTGCCCGCGCCCGAGCACGTCGTCGCCGAGGCGAAGCAGCACCTCGCGCTCATCGAGGGCCTGGACGAGGAGGACGAGGCGCCCTACGTCGCGGACGCGCAGAAGGCCGTGCGCTCGCTCGTCACCGAGGCCGTCGAGAGCGACCCGCAACTGCGCGCCCACGAACGCCGGGCGCGGTTCCAGGGCAAGGTGCGCAAGGCCGCCAAGGCGTTCGAGGAGCTGACCCTCGACGACGCGGCGGACCTGTACGAGGACGAGCTGCTCGAACAGTTGGAGACCCTCCAGAAGGCGATCACCGACTGCATCTCCGAACTGCGGGCCTCCGCGCAGGGCGACGCCGACGACGCCGGCGACTCCCTCGCCTCCTGAACGGACGGGGCGGCGGGCACCCCGCCGCCCCGGCCCCGGCCCCGGCCCGGACCACGACCCCGGTGCGTCAGGTCAGGGCCTTGTGCAGCACAACGCAGGGCCTGCCGTACCGGACGTCCGGGCGCCGGTCGTCGTGCACCATGAGCAGCCCGATCCACGGGTGCCCGTTCCGGGGGATGCCGGGGTCCCGGCGATCTCCTCGCGCGTGAAGCGGTGCGGGGCCAGGGTGAGGGCGGGAACGCGGGGCATGCGGTCACGCTGGCGGCCCGGGGGCGGAGCGGACGTAGGGTGGCGGTGTGTTCGACTCGCCCGACTTCGACCTGGCGCCGTACGCCGGCGTCGAGACGACCGGCCTCGTGCGGCATACCTACTGCAGTTGGCACGACTCCGGGTGGCGCTCCCTGCTCGTGCAGAGCTTCAGCCACGCCGGGGAGGCGGACTCCGTTCCGCTGCCGGGAGTGGCCGACCTCCACCTCGTGCTGTGCACTGGCGGGGACGCGGAGCTGCGGGTGCGCGACGGGGGGCGGGCCGTGCGGCGGCGCTGGGCCCCCGGCCGTCTGGAGCTGATGCTCCCCGGCCGGACCACCGAGCGCAGCTACCGCGCGACGTCCCCGATGCGGAGCGTCCAGGTGCACGTCCCGCGCGCGACGGTCGCGCGGATCGCCGCCGAACTGGGCGGGCCCGAGCCCGACTTCGAGGCGATGGGCGCCGCCCTGGCCGCCGGGGACCCGGTCGTCGAGCAGCTCGTACGGGCGCTCCCCGCCGCCGCTGCCACCGACGACCTGTACGCGGAGTCGGCCGCCGCCTTCCTGGTGACGCATCTGCTGACGCGGGGCCGGGAACGGATCCCGGGCCGGACCTCGGGCCGGGGCCCGGACCCGGACCCGGGCGTCCCCGGGGGCGAGCGCGACGCCGTCCGCCGGGGCATCGCGCTCATGCGGGACCGGCTCGCCGATCCGCTGACGCTCGCGGACATCGCCGCGGAAGCCCACCTGAGCGTCTACCACTTCATCCGCGTCTTCCGGGACGCCACCGGCGAGACCCCGCACCGGTACCTGACGGGGCTGCGGATCGCGCGGGCGCGGCGGCTGCTCGCGGACACGGACCTCACCGTCGCGCGGATCGCCGAACGCTGCGGCTTCTCCAGCCCCGGCAGCCTGTCCACCACGTTCCTGGCCCACGTGGGCGTACGCCCGTCCGCGTACCGCAAGATGTCGTAGCCGGCAGGGCAATTCCGCGCATCCCCCGGACCGGCGGGCCCGGCCTAGCGTGGCGGAATGCCGTACAGCTACGCCGTCACCGCACGCTCGCGGGCACACCCCGCAACCGTCTTCTCCACGCTGCTGCGCGCCTCGACCTGGCCGTCGTGGTCGCCCATCGACGCCGCCGGGCTGGAGGACGGGGGCGACCCCGGAACGCCGCAGGGGGTCGGCGACACGCGGGTGTTCCGCACCGGCCGGACGGTCTCCCGGGAGCGCATCGTCGACCTGGCCGAGAACCGCCGGTTCGGCTACGAGAACGTGGGCGGCCCGTTCCGCTCGTACCAGGGCACCATCGCGCTCGCCGAGACGCCGGAGGGCGGCACAGACATCATCTGGACCGCCGTCTTCGAGCCCAAGCTGCCTCTCTCGGGCCCGCTGTGGCGCTGGTACCTGACCCGCTTCATGCAGCGGATGGCCGACGGCCTCGCCGCGTACGCCGAGGCGACGGACGCGGACGAGGCCGAGGACGCCGACGCCGACGCGCCCGAGGACGCCGACGCCGACACGGCGGGCGCGTGACCGGCCCGCCCGTCGCGCGCGCCCGGACCTCTCACCTGCCCAGCAGGTGGCGGCCCCGGCCGGTCAGGCGGTGCCGCACATGCGGCCCGGCGCGTTCGCTGTGGACCAGCCCGGCGCCGCGCAGGACCTTCAGATGGCCGCTGACCGTGGACGCGGACATGCCCAGGCGCGCGGCGACCGAGCCCGTGGTGGAGGCGGCCGTGAGCGCGTCGAGGACGCGGGCCCTGCCGGTGCCGAGCAGCGCGCCGAGCGCGTCCCCCGCGCCCGCTCGGGGCGCCGCCCGTGGCTCCTGCGCGGGCGGGGAGACCGGATAGACCACCACCGGCGGCAGGTCGGGGTCGGCGACCGCGATCGGCATGGTGTGGCAGAAGAACGACGGGATCAGCCGGAGCCCCCGTCCCCGCAGCCGCAGATCGAGGTCCACCGGATACGGCGCGGTCAGCACCGGGTCCCGCCACGCGAAGGGCCCCAGCCGCTCCAGCACCGCCACCAGGCCGCCCTCCATCGCCCGCGCACGCCCCTCCGCGTCGGCGGCGACGGTGGCCTCGACCTCGCTCCAGCCCGGGGCGATGAGCTGGGCGTGGAAGTGCAGGAGCGCGTCCGCGACCCGGTCGAGCAGTTCCCGGTCGCCAGAGGCCAGCCGCCGCGTCCACCCGGGCAGGGCGCGGTGCCGCGCCGCCTCGCGCAGCTCGCGGGCGAGCCGGGCGCCGGATGTGGCGCGCAGCGTCCGCAGCCCGGCCGAGATGCCGTCCTCCGACTCGACGGGCGTGAGGAAGTCGGGGAAGTACGGGGCGTCGGGCGGCGCGAGATCGCCCAACAGGCGGCACGCGGCCCGCAGTTCCGAGCCCCGCTGCCGCTCCGAGTCCCGCTGCCGCTCCGCGGCCCTCCGCCGCCACGGGCGCAGGCGGGCGGGGAGGCGGGACGGGGGCGTGGTGAGCACGTGGAGGCCGAGGATCGCCTCCCATATCGGATCCGCCGACCCCGCGAGCTGCACGTACCGGAAGTCGCGGTCGCTGAAGTGGATGCGCAGAACGCCGGCCATCGGGTAAGCGTAGGCCCCTCACGAGGGCAATTCGGCGGAGCCCGAAAAGCCCGCCACCGCCGGACCCGTCGCGCACCTAGCATCCCTGCCCCGCGAATCCCCCCACCAGGAGGTTGTGGTGAGTCAGTCGTACATGTCCCGCCGGCGCGTGCTGAAGGCGGCGGGCGGAGTGTCCGCGGCGGCGGTGCTCGGCGGATCGGGCCTGTTGGCCTCGGCGACGGCGGCACGGGCGGCCGGAGACGGCTTCGGCCTGCGGGTCGTCGAGCGCGACGAGAAGGACCCGCGCATGAAGTACTACCGCTTCGCCACCGAAGCGATCGGCTGGAACCCGGCGGTCAACGTCCTGCTCCCCGACGGTTACGCCGACGGGCGGCGCTACCCCGTCCTCTATCTCCTCCACGGCGGCGGCCTGGGACAGGACTTCCGCTCCTTCGACTACGAGAGCGTCAACATCCGCGCCCTCACGGCGGGCAGGCCCGTCATCGTCGTCATGCCCGACGGAGGGCCCGCGGGCTGGTACTGCGACCCCGTCCACTCCAACTCCGGGCCCCGCAACTGGGAGACGTTCCACATCGAGCAGCTCCTGCCCTGGATCGACGGGAACTTCCGTACGTACGCCGAGTTCGACGGCCGCGCCGTGGCGGGCTTCTCCATGGGCGGGTTCGGCGCCCTGAAGTACGCGGCCAAGCACCCCGGCCACTTCGCGTCGGTCAGCTCCCACTCCGGCCCGGCCAGCCTCCGCCGCGACGCGGGCCTCGTCACCCACTGGGCCAACGTCTCCTCCGCCGCGGCCGAACTGGCCGGGGGCAGCGTCTACGGCGTGCCGCGCTGGAACGAGGCCAGGGTCAGCGCCGACAACCCGGTCGAGCACGTGCCCGCCTACCGGGGGAAGCGGGTCTTCCTGGCCGCGGGCACCAGCCCCGACCCGGTCGACTGGGCGGACTGGGTCACCGAGACCCAGGTGCTCGCCGGGCAGCGGGAGTTCCACGACCGGCTCGACGCGGCGGGCATCCCGCACGAGCGGCACGAGGAGCCCGGCGGGCACGTCTTCCGCACGAAGCTCTTCGGCCGCGACCTCGACGGCATCCTCGACCGGCTCCGCAAGCCCTGACGCGTACGTCCGCTAGTCTGCTAGCGCTTGTGGGCGACGCCCCCGTAGAAGCCGATCTCCTCGGACTGCGGGGGCGGCGGGGCGTCCGGGCGCCAGAACGGGACCTGGACCAGGCCGGGCTCGATCAGCTCGAAGCCGTCGAAGAAGCGCTCGACCTGGGCGCGGGAGCGCAGGTTGAGGCTGGCGGTGGCCTTGCTGTAGACGGCCTGGGCCGCGCTGCGGTCGGCGAAGTCGTCCGTGGCGTGCGAGAGGACCATGCAGCTCCCGGCGGGCAGCGCGTCGCGGAGCGTGGCGACGACCTCCTCGGGGCGCTCCTCGTCGGTGAGGAAGTGGAGGATGGCGACGAGGAGGAGGGCCACCGGCTCGTCGAAGTCGACGACCTCGCGGACGTCCGGGTGCTCCACGATCGCCCGCGGGTCGCGCAGGTCGCCGAGCACGATGCGGGTCCCGCCGGAACGGCTGAGCAGGGCGCTGGCGTGCGCGTTCACGATCGGGTCGTTGTCGACGTACGCGACGCGCACGTCCGGCGCGATCTCCTGGGCGGTCTCGTGCACGTTGGGCGAGGTGGGCAGCCCGGTGCCGATGTCGAGGATCTGGCGGATGCCGCTCTCGGTCACCTGGCGGACCGCGCGCTGGAGGAACGCCCGGTTGGCGCGTACGCCGATACGCACCTCGGGTGCCACGGCGGCCAGCTCGTCGGCGGCGTGCCGGTCCACCTCGTAGTTGTCCTTGCCGCGCAGCAGATAGTCGTAGATCCGCGCGGGGTGGGGCCTGCTGGTGTCGATCTCCTCGGCGCGGAAGCCGTCCTGCCTCACGCTGCGCTCCTCTCGGCTGCCGCCACCGCGTGCCTGCCTGCCCGCGAATGGCTGGCCAAAGCTTGCCACATCATCTGCGGTGCGTGTGACCGGAGTTGCCCCGGCCCGGGCCCGGGTCCGGACCCGGGCCGGGTGCCGTGGCATGCCATCCGTGCTCCAGCAGATCGAAGGCGGCGTCGACAGTGTGCTCGGCGTGTTCGGCGTCCGGGGCGCCGTGCGCGAGCGCCGAGGTCTCCAGGGCGAAGCGGGCGAGCGCCGCACAGCGTGGGTCGTCGGCCGGGGCGCCGACGTCCTCGGCGATCGCGCGGGCGAGCGCGTCCTGGTGCCGCATCCACATGCGGTGCGCGTACGCGCTGAGGGCCGGGGTGCGGGTCACCAGGTCGCGGAAGTCCTCGTAACGGACACCGGGCGCCGGGCCGCCGGTGGCGGGGCCGTCGGTCGCGGCGGCCTCGTCGGTGGCGGCGGTGTGGAGGCGGGCGCGCTTGACGTGCGCGCACAGGGCCCGGGGGAGCGAGGTGCCGGGGGAGCGGTCGCGGACGGCGGCCACGAGCCCGGCCTCCTGGTCGGCCTCCTCGTCGAAGACGAGGGCCTCCTTGCCGGGGAAGTGCTTGAGGAGGGTCGTGGTGGAGACGTCGGCGGCCTCGGCGACATCGTGCAGCGTCACGGCGTCGTAGCCGCGCTCGGTGAACAGGCGCAGGGCGGCGTCGGCGAGGGCCTTGCGGGTGGCGGCCTTCTTGCGCTCGCGCCGCCCGGGGGGAGTCGTGGGCATGGGGGCATCGTAGCGAAGAGTGCCCGACGCAAAAAGTTGTATCGTTGCACTTTCTGAGCGGCTCTGCTTTTGTGTCGGTCATCGACCCCGTACGACCCACTCGTACGGCCGTACGACCGAGGAGACGCCCCATGAAGCACATAGCCGTCGTCGGTGCCGGACCCGGCGGTCTCGTCTGCGCCCGCGTGCTCCAGCGCCACGGCATCGACGTCACCGTCCACGAACTCGACGCCTCCCCGGCCGCCCGCGACCAGGGCGGCACGCTCGACATGCACCCCGGCACCGGCCAGTTCGCGCTGCGTGCCGCCGGGGTGTGGGACGCGTTCGCCGCCGTCGCGCGCCCCGAGGGCGACCAGTGGCGCCTGGTGGGGAAGGACGGGACGGTGACGTTCGACGGGGCGCCGCCGGAGGACGGGCAGGGCAACCCCGAGATCGACAGGGGCCAGTTGCGCGCCCTGCTCCTCGACTCCCTCGCCCCCGGCACCGTCCGGTGGGGGCAACGGCTGGAGAGCGCCGAGCCGTTGGGCGGCGGCCGTCACCGGCTGCGCTTCGCCGACGGGCGTACCGCCGAGGCGGACCTGGTCGTCGGCGCCGACGGGGCCTGGTCGCGGGTGCGCCGCCTGGTGTCCGGCGCCACGCCGCGCTACACCGGCGTCACCTTCGTCGAGACGGGCCTGGACGACGCCGACGTCCGCCACCCCGGACCGGCGGCCCTCACCGGCCAGGGCACGATGATGGCGCTCGACGACAACCTCGGCATCGTCGCCCAGCGCAACAGCGACGGCCACATCCGCGTGTACGCCGGGATGCGCGTCCCCGAGGACTGGCACCGCCGCGCGGGTGCCGACCCGGCCGACCCGGCCGCGGTCCGCCGGGCGCTGCTGGAGCGCTTCGACGGCTGGGGCCCGGCCCTGCGCGGGTTCCTCACGGACACCGACACCGGTTACGTCAACCGCCCGCTGTTCGCCCTGCCCGTCCCGCACCTGTGGGAGCCCACCCGCGGCGTCACGCTGCTCGGCGACGCCGCGCACCTGATGTCCCCGTTCTCCGGCATGGGCGCCAACCTCGCGATGCGCGACGGCGCGGACCTCGCCCGGGCCCTCGCCGACCACGCGGCCGACGGCGTCGTGGCCCTCGACGAGGCGGTCGCCGCGTACGAGAAGGTGCTCCTGCCCCGCTCCGCCGAGGCCGCCGCGGGAGCCGCGGAGGCCCTGGACGACGCCTTCTCGCCCGACGGCGCCGCGCGGTTGCTCGCCCACATGACGGCGCACCACTGAGGCGCCGTCCGCGCGGGTGGGGCCGTCCGCGCTATTGATCTTGGTTGATAGCCTCGCGGGCATGACTGCGAACTTCGACGAAGCCGTCCGCGACCGGCTGCGCGCCCCGAACATCTGGTACGTCGGGACCGTGTTCGCCGACGGCGCGCCGCAGGTCAGCCCGATGTGGGTGGACCTGGAGGGGGACGGGGAGCTGACCTTCAACACCTCGGTGGGCCGGGTCAAGGAGGAGAACCTGCGCCGCGACCCCCGCGTCTACCTCTCGCACGCGGACGCCGCCGACCCCTTCGACCGCGTGCAGATCAGCGGCGAGGTGAGCCGCTTCATCGAGGGCCAGGAGGCGCACGACCGGATGGACCGGCTGGCCCGGAAGTACCTCGGCAGCGAGCGGTTCGAGTGGATCATGCCGGGTGAGGAGCGGGTCGCGGTCGTCGTACGGCCGACGAAGGTGCGGCACATCGTCGGCGTGGAGCGCTTCCGCCCGGGCGGCCCGGTCCCGGCCTCCTGAGACCTGCCCCGATCATGTACGGTGCCGCCGGTCAGCCCGGGGCGCCGTCCAGCAGAGGGAGTTGTCGCGCGACATGGAGCGAGGCGAGCAGGGGCAGGGGCAGGGGCAGAGGCCGCGGGGAGCGGGAGCGGCGGAGGCGCGGCGGGCCGTGGTCACCGGGGCCACCGGCGGGATCGGCGAGGCCGTCGCCCGTCGGCTGGCGGCCAGGGGCGCGACCGTCGTCCTGGTGGGCCGCAGCGACGCGCGTCTCGACCGTGCCCGGCGCCGCATCCTCGCCGCCGTACCGCACGCGGAGCTGCGTACGGAACGCGCGGATCTCTCCCTGCTGAGCGAGGTCCGGGAGCTGGCCGCGCGGCTGGGCGAGCAGCCGCCGCCCGACGTGGTGGTCAGCAACGCGGCCGTCATCGCGCCGCCCGACGACGTCACGTCCGAGGGCCTGCAGCGCACGCTCGCCACCAACTACCTCGCGCCGTACGTCCTGCTGCGCTCCCTCGTCGGGCCGATAGGCGGACGCCGGGCGCGGTTCGTCGTCGTGGGCGCCTCCCCGACGGTGCTGGCGAGGTTCCCCGTCGACGTGCACGACCCGGCCGCCGCTCCGGGCGGGCGGCGACCGGCCCCGGGGCTCAAGGCCTTCACCTGCTACGCGCGCAGCAAGAACATGAACACAATGCTGGTCCACGCCCTCGCCGACCGCCTCAAGGGCAGCCGCATCACCGTCAACGGCGCGCACCCGGGCATCATCAAGGGCACCGGGATCGGCGAGGACTCGCTCGGCGCGCTCAAGTCCCTGAGCCCCCTGCTGAACCCCTTCTTCCCCGGCCCGGACGTCGGCGCCGACACCCCCGCCTGGCTGGCGACGTCCCCCGAGACCGAGCACGTCACGGGCCGTTTCTACGTCAAGCGCCGACAGGCCACAACGGCCCCCCACACCACCGACCCCGCCCGCTGCGACACCCTCTGGATCCGGACGGCCGAACTCACGGGCCTGCCGCCGTCCCTGTGACCGGCCCCGCGCCCGCCTGGGCCGTCGCCTCGGCGAGGAAGTCCCGCGCCGCGTCCCGGCCCCCGGCGTCGGCCGTCCATATGTGCCACGTCGCGTCCTCCGGCCGCTCGGAGATCCTGGCGAACGTGGAGGAGACGTGGATGCGGAAGCCGGAGCGCTGCCACCAGTGTTCGGTGAAGCCCGAGGCGGCGGCCAGCGGCGGGAGGCGCAGGCGTTCGGCGGTGGCGTGGACCGCGTGCGCCGGGAGCGGGGGAGGGTCTGTGAGGCGGGTCCAGGGCGCGGGGGCGTGGTGGAGCGCGTCCGATTCGATCAGCGCGTCGGCCGTGGGGAAGGCCGGGACGACGGTGCCGCCGGGGGCGGGCGGGCCCGGCTGGCAGTAGGCGACCGTGCCGTCGGCGAGCATCCAGACCGCCAGCGGCAGCGCCACCATGAGGTCGAGGAACCAGGCGATCGGCTCGCCGTCCTCGGCCTCGTACTCCGGCCAGGGCGCGAAGACGACATCCGCGTGGAGCGGGACGCTGCGGTAGCGCAGGCCGCCGTAGCGGGCCTGCGCCTGTCGCAGCCGCGTGAGCGTCCCGTCGTCGGTGATGCCGAAGAACGTGCGCAACTGATGGCGCAGTTCCTCGTCCGAGGGCCCCTTCGCGGCGTCGAAGGGGTCCCGCGAGGCGTGCTCCCGCAGGAAGCGCCGGGCCCGTTCCGTGAGCCCCGAGGGGTCGGTGAGCACGTGCTCCCGCGGTGCGTACGGGGTCATCGCGGGGCCCTCAGCCGGCCGCGCGGCGGCGCTGCCGCTTGCCCAGCGGGGCCTGGGAGAGGTCCTCGGCCTGGGAGCGGAGGTTCTTCCAGCCGTAGCCCCGGCCGGTCAGCCACGCCCGCGCCGCCTCCTGCGCGCGTTCGGTGGCCGCGAGGATGTCCTCCTCGGCCTCGCCCGAGTCCTGGAAGCGGAAGGTGAAGGCGGGCCGCGCGGCGATGTCATAGGTGAGATGGCCCTCGGGGGTGAACGCGGCGACCAGCATGTCGTGCTGCGGGGCCTCGGCCAGCAGTTCGGCCTTCTGGTCGGTGGTGAGGCCGTCGAAGACGCCGCGGACGGTGATCCGGAAGGTACGGATGCTCATCCCGCGACCGTAACGAGCCGGGTCCGTGCGGCTCCACTCCGTTTCCGGGCGGGCAGAGGCAGGCACGGGCCGCCGCATCGAGCAGGAATGGAGAAGCACCGCCCGGCACCCCGGAACTAGCGTTCTGGGCATGACCTCCCTCGCATCCGTCACCCTCGAAGTGGCCGACACCTCGGCCACCCGCCGCTTCCACGAGACGGCCTTCGGGCTCGGCCCCCAGGAGATCCGCCTGCGGGCCTCCGAGGCCCCCACCGCCGGATTCCGCGGGTTCACGCTGTCGATCACCGTGCCCCGCCCCGCCGACGTCCGCAGCCTCACCGACTCCGCGCTCGACGCCGGTGCCACCCCGCTCAAGGCGCCCGAGAAGTCCCTCTGGGGCTACGGCAGCGTCGTCCAGGCCCCGGACGGGACGATCTGGAAGCTCGCGACGTCCGCCAAGAAGGACGACGGCCCCGCCACCCGCACCGTCGAGTCGCTCGTGGTCCTCCTCGGCGTCGAGGACGTCAAGGCGAGCAAGCAGTTCTACGTCGAGCAGGGGCTGGCCGTCGAGAAGAGCTTCGGCGGCAAGTACGTCGAGTTCGCCGCCGACGAGAGCGGCGGCCCCTTCACGCTGGCGCTCTACAAGCGCCGGGGGCTCGCCAAGGTCGCCGGTGTCCCCGCCGACGGCACCGGCTCGCACCGGATCGTCCTCGGAAGCTCCGCCGGGTCCTTCACCGACCCCGACGGCTTCGCCTGGGAGGCCGCGTCCCTCGCCGCCCCCGCGTCGTCCTGACCCCGCGCACCCCACGCACCCGAGAGGAACCCGCCATGAGCCACGAAGGATTCACCCCCGAGGAACGCGCCGCCATGAAGGAGCGCGCGAGCGAGCTGAAGGCCACCCGGCGCGGCGCCAAGGCCGACCCGGAGCCCGAGGTCCTCGCGAAGATCGCCGAGATGCCGGACGCGGACCGCGCCCTGGCCGAGCGGATCCACGAGATCGTCCGGAAGCGCGCCCCGGAACTCACCCCGCGCCTCTGGTACGGGATGCCCGCGTACGCCAAGAACGGCAAGGTCCTCTGCTTCTTCCAGAGCGCCCAGAAGTTCAAGTCGAAGTACGCCACCCTGGGGTTCAGCGACGAGGCGGCGCTCGACGACGGCACCATGTGGCCGACCGCCTACGCTCTGACGAAGCCGACCGCCGCCGACGAGGAGCGCGTCGGCGCGCTCATCGAGAAGGCAGCGGGCTGAGAAGACGGAACGGAGACCGCATGGGGGACCACGCGCGGCACGACGCGGTACGGCGCAGCTACGACACCGTGGCCGAGGAGTACACCGACCGACTGCACGACGAACTCGCCGGCAAACCGCTCGACCGGGCGCTCCTGGCGGCCCTCCTGGAGGAGACCGGGCCGGGCGCCACGGTCGCCGACCTCGGCTGCGGCCCGGGCCATGTGGCGGCCTGGCTCGCGGAGAACGGCGCCGCCCGTACGGTCGGGATCGACCTGTCGCCCGGCATGGTCGAGGCCGGGCGCCGCCGCTTCGGCGACCGGGTGGAGTTCCGCCGGGGCGACCTGCTCGGCCTCCCGGCCGGGGACGGCGAGTTCGGTGCCGCCGTCGCCCTCTATACGCTCATCCACCTCGCCCCCGACGAACTGCGCCCGGCCCTCGACGAGGCGGCGCGGGTGCTGCGCCCCTCCGGGCTGCTCCTCCTCTCCTTCCACGCCGGCGAGGAGGTCAGGCACATGGACACCTGGTGGGGGCACGCCGTGGACGTCGACTTCCGCTTCCTCGACCCCGCACGGACCGCCGAGCTGGCCGAGTCCGCCGGATTCCGCGTGGAGATGCGGATGGAGCGCGGCCCGTACGCCCACGAGGCCGAGACCCGGCGCGCGTACCTGCTGGCCCGGCGCGACGCCGGGCCGGGAGGGGCTCAGCGGGAGTAGGTGCGGATGCGGTACCGAGGGCCCGACTTCGAGGCGCGCCAGCCCTGGTCCTCGGTGACCTGCCACGCCGCGTCCGGCTCCGGGGCGTACGTGTCGCCGTTCACCGTGGTGTCGATCTCGGTCACGGACAGGACGGTGGCGTGCTCCATCGCGGCGCGGTAGATCTCCCCGCCGCCGATGACCCACACCTCGGAGGGGCGGTCCGCCCCCTCCGGCCGTGCGGCGCTCTCCAGCGCGGCGGTGAGGGACCCGGCGCGCTCGGCGCCGTCCGCCTCCCACCCGGGGTCGCGGGTCACCACGATGTTGCGCCTGCCGGGCAGCGGCCGGAAGCGCGGGGGCAGCGAGTCCCACGTCCGGCGCCCCATGACCACCGGGTGGCCGCGGGTGGTCGCCTTGAAGTGGGCCATGTCCTCGGGGACGTGCCACGGGATCCCGTTGTCCGCGCCGATCACGCCGCCCCGGGCCTGCGCCCAGATGAGCCCGACCGTCATGCCCGTGCCCATGGCCGCGCTCACACCGCCACCGGGGCCTTGATGGCCGGGTGGTGCCGGTAGTCGAGCACCTCCACGTCCTCGTAGGCGTAGTCGAAGAGCGAGCCGGCCTCGCGCAGCCGCAGGCGGGGGAAGTCGTACGGGGTGCGCGAGAGCTGCTCGGTCACCTGCTCGACGTGGTTGTCGTAGATGTGGCAGTCGCCGCCCGTCCAGATGAAGTCGCCCGGCTCCAGGCCCGTCTGCTGCGCCACCATGTGCGTGAGCAGGGCGTAGCTCGCGATGTTGAACGGGACGCCGAGGAACAGGTCGGCGCTGCGCTGGTAGAGCTGGCAGGAGAGCCTGCCGTCGGCCACGTAGAACTGGAAGAAGGCATGGCACGGCGCCAGCGCCATCTTGGACAGCTCGCCGACGTTCCAGGCCGAGACGATGATCCGGCGCGAGTCCGGGTCGCGGCGCAGCGTGTCCAGGACCTCGCCGAGCTGGTCGATGTGCTGCCCGTCCGGGGTCGGCCAGGAGCGCCACTGCGCGCCGTAGACCGGGCCGAGGTCGCCGTTCGCGTCGGCCCACTCGTCCCAGATGGTGACGCCGTGCTCACGCAGCCAGCCGACGTTCGAGTCGCCGCGCAGGAACCACAGCAGCTCGTAGACGATCGACTTCAGATGCACCCTCTTGGTCGTGACCAGCGGAAACCCCTGCGAGAGGTCGTACCGTAGCTGGTGCCCGAAAATGCTCCGGGTTCCGGTTCCTGTCCGGTCGCCCTTGGGCGTTCCGGAGGTGAGCACATGCCGCAAAAGATCTTCGTACTGGGTGTCCGCCACAGCCGACGAGTCTAGACGTCACCTCGGCGCGGACCCGAGGGGGCTCGGCGGGCCGAGGACCGGGGCGTTCGCGCGGAAGACGCCCCGGGGGTCGCGCTCGCGTTTGAGGGCGCGGAGCCGGGCCAGGGCGGGCGCCGGGAAGGCGGCCGCGGCGGATTCGCCGGGGGAGAGGTACGTGTAGGGCTTCCGGCCTGTGAGGTACGGGCGCAGGTCGCGGGCCAGTTCGGCCTGCCGCTCCCGTACGCCCGCCGCCGCCCCCGGGTCGGGCACCCTGCCGTACGTGGACAGCAGGTACGGCTCGGTGAGGACGCCGCACGCGCCCGCTTCCGTGCCCGCGTCCGCCGGGGGACGCGCCAACGCGCCGCCCAGGTGCCGGAGCTGGACGTTGAGGAGCGGCTCGATCGGCCGGGCGAGGAGGGCTTCCGCCGCCTCGTCCGTCAGCTCCGTGAGCAGCTCGGCGCTGGACAGCCCGGACTGCGGAGCCGTCGGCTCGGCGGTGACCGAGCCCAGGCGGGCGGGGGAGAGGGCGCCGCGCGAGTCGGTCAGCGTGCCGCCCGCCCTCTCGAACGGGCGCAGCAGCGCGGCGCCTTCCTCGGGCGGGCCGAGGTAGGTGGCGTGCACGGCGGTCATCGGCTCGGCGCCCGGGAAGTGCACGAGGCTGAACCAGACCGTCAGCGCGTCCGGCGCCGCCGCGGTCACCTCCCGGTACGCGCCGAGCACGTCAGGCGCCGCCGCGCCCGGCCACAGGAGCGCCCCGCCGTACAGCTCCGGCGCGGGGACGAGGTCGATTTCGAGGGCGGTGACCAGCGCGTGGTCGCCTCCGCCGCCGCGCAGCGCCCAGAACAGCTCCGGGTCCGACTCCGCCGTCACATGCCGCGCGGTGCCGGTCGCGTCGACGACGTCCAGGGCCCGGACGCTGTGCGCCGCGAAGCCGTGCGCCCGGCCGAACCAGCTCAGCCCGCCGCCGAGCGCGTACCCCGCGACGCTGACCACCGGCGAGCTGCCCGCGAGCCCGGTCAGCCCGTACGGGTCGGCGGCGGTGAGCACCTGGCCCCACTTGGCCCCGGCGCCGACCCGGGCCGTGCGGCGTACGGGATCGAGCGTGACGTCGTCCATGCGGTGGGTGCGCAGCAGGAGCGCGTCCGCCGCGTCGCCCGAGGCGCCGTGCCCGCTCGGCTGGGGCAGCAGCGGGTGTCCGGTGCGCGCGGCGAACCGGACGGCGGCAGCGGCGTCGTCGGCGTCCAGGGGTTCCACGACGGCGGCGACCGGCTGGTCGACGGCGAGGTTCCAGGGGCGGCGGGCGTCGTCGAAGCCGTCGTCGCCCCGCACGACCACCGGGCCCCTGACGGCGGCGCGCAGCGCGTCACCGAGGGAGGCGTCGGTTCCGGCGGCTCCGGTGGTTCCGGTGGTTCCGGCGGCTCTGGTGGGTCCGGTGGGCCCGGTCTTTCCGGTGGTCATGGGCGCTTCCTCCGCTGGTGGTGTGGCGTTCCTTCGTTCGCCGTCTTCACCGTAGGGAGCGGGGGCACAGCGGTGCTTCCTGAGAATTGCGGTGTTCAGCGGCCCGTGGCACCGTCGATCTGCTCGCGGAGGATGTCCGCGTGGCCCGCGTGGCGGCCGGTCTCCTCGATCATGTGCACCAGGACCCACCGCATCGACGGCCCCGGCCCCCGGCGCGGCGGGCGCGGGGCGGGGAGCGTCAGGTCCTGCCAGCCGTCGATGACCGCGTTGGCCTGCTCAACGGCCGTACGGTAGGCGGCGAGCACGCCCTCGACGGTGTCCTCGGCGGACGGCCGCAGCGTCGCGGGCCAGTCGGCCGGCTCCTCACCGAGGAAATAGAACCGTTCGACGGACGTCACGTGCTTGAGCAGGCCGAGAAGGCAGGTGCCCGAGGGCACGGCGCCCGTCCGTACCTGCGGCTCGGGCGCGCCCGCGACCTTGTCGGCGATCGACTCGCGCAGGTAGTCGAGGAAGGCGCACAGGGTGGCCTTCTCGTCGGGCGCGGACGACGGCGGGCCCGAGTCCCGCGCACGCGAACGGGCCCGGCGCGCCTGTCCGGTACGGGCGCTCATGCCGCACCCCGCCGCACGAGCAGGACGTTGTCCACCACCGTGGCCGTCTCCCCGCCGGGCCCGGTGGCCCGGCGGCGGGGCATGTCGGCGCGCAGAACGGACCAGCCCCCGGGGTCGAGGCCGATCTCGGCGGCGGTCTCGTCGGGCGTGGGGTAGTGGACGTCCGGGTCCTGGTTCCACGACCAGGGCGCGGCGGAGCCGTGGTCGACGACCAGCAGGAGGCCGCCGGGGCGCAGGGCGTGCGCGGCGGTACGCAGGACGCGGGCGCGGAGCAGCGGGAACGGGGTGTGGAAGTACTGCGCGGACACGAGGTCGAACCGCCCCTCGGGGAAGCTCTCGGCCAGGTCGTGCCGCTGCGTGGCGACCCGTTCACCGAAGCCGAGTTCGCGGGCGCGTTCCCGTACGCGCGCGACGGCCGTACCGGAGATGTCCACGGCGGTGACGTGCCAGCCCTGCTCGGCGAGCCAGACGGTGTCGCCCCCGGTGCCGCAGCCCAGGTCGAGCGCGTCGCCGGGGCGCAGCGGGGCGGCGGTCTCGGCGAGCAGCGGATTGACGCGCACGCCCCAGGCGCGCTGGGCGCGGTAGTGCCGTTCCCAGAACCGCTGGGCGTCGTCCGGAAGCGTGGTGGAGTCCGTGAAGTCCTTGGAGTCCGTGGAGTTCATGTGCGGTGCCCTTCGTCGGCCGGCGTGCCGGGCGGGCTCCGAGGCGGGCCCGTGGCGCCGGTGAGGTACCGACAGCATCGGTACGGCCGTCGCCGGGCGGCAAGAAAAATTGCGGATCCGCACATCCGGTGCCGGGTGCTGGTGCCCGCTCACCCGCATGGCCTCGCCCGGGTGCCCTCCCGTACCGGTGTGGCCAGGCTGGTGCCCGTAGCGGCCCGGACACGGCAGGGAGCGAACGCCATGGGCAGGACCATGGGCAGGACGCGGACGGCGGGCTCTCCCGGGGGCGTGGCCGCACGGCTGCTCGCGTGGTGCGCCCTGCTGGCTGCGGCCGCCGCCGTGGCCGTCCTGCTGCTGGCGTGGGGCGCGGGCGGACTGGTGATCGTCGGCGCGGGGCTGCTCGGGCTGGTCGTCTGCGTCGCGGGCGTGTGGTGGTTCCTGGCGCACCGCGGGGTCGTACGGCTGCTCGGGCTCGGCGTCGCCGTCCTGGCGCCCGTCGCGGTCCTCGTGCTCTTCACCTGGGAGGGGCTGTGGCTGACGGCCCTTGTCGCGTGCGTGGGCTGGGGCGCGGCACTGGCGTGCGCGCGGGCGGCGCTGCGCAGATCGCGGACCGACCGCCCCGGACGGGCGAACGCCGCGCCCCGGCCCCGGCACCCGGTCCTGATCATGAACCCGAAGTCCGGCGGCGGGAAGGTCGGCCGCTTCGGGCTCGTCGGGAAGGCGGAGGAACTCGGTGCCCGGGTCGTCCTCCTCGATCCCTCGGCCCCGGCGGACGTCGCCGCGCTCGCCCGGGAGGCGGTGGCCGGGGGAGCGGACCTGCTCGGTGTCGCGGGCGGCGACGGCACCCAGGCGCTGGTCGCCGCCGTCGCCGCCGAGCACGGCCTGCCGTTCCTCGTCGTCTCCGCGGGCACCCGCAACCACTTCGCCATGGACCTCGGCCTCGACAGGGGCGACCCGTCCCGTTGCCTCGACGCCCTGCGCGACGGCGAGGAACTACGGGTGGACCTCGGTGACGTCGACGGCCGGGCCTTCGTCAACACCGTGTCGTTCGGGGTCTACGCCGATGTCGTACAGCGCCCCGAGTACCGCGACGACAAGGCGGGCACGGCGCTGAGCCTCCTGCCCGACCTGCTCGTCGGCGAGGGCGTACGGCGGCTCGACGCCCGGATCGACGGCACCGCGCTCACCGTCCAGCAGGCGCTGCTCGTCAGCAACAACCCGTACGCGGCGGCCGACGCCCTCACCGAGGGAGCCCGCCGCCCCCGCCTCGACGGCGGCGAACTGGGCGTGCTGGGGATCCGGGTGGAGAGCGCGGCGCAGGCCGCGGACCTGGCCGTACGCGGTGCGCAGTCCCCGGGCCTGACGGTCATGACCGCGCGGCGGACCGAGGTGACCTCCCCCGGCGCCGACGAGATCTCCGTGGCGGTGGACGGCGAGGCCTTGCGGATGCCCACGCCGGTCGTGTGCACGCTGCGCCCCGGCGCGCTGCGGGTCCGCGTCCCGCGCGACCGGCCTGGCGCCCTGGCCCCGCCCCCTGCCCCCGCCGTCAACTGGCGCCGCCTGCTCGCCCTCGCCCTGGGCCGGGCGGAGCCGTCGCCTTCGCCGTCGCCCTCGCCGTCGCCGTCGAAGGAGCAGCCCCATGCCTGACTGGGACCGGAACGGCCCTCGGGACCCGGGCGGGGCCCCGGGGCGTGCCGCGAGCGGGTCGCCGTTCGGGGCGGCGCGTGAGGCCGTGGCCGGGGTGCTCGGCGATCTCCGGGCGGTCGACGGTGCCCTGTACGCGGCCGTGGCGGCCACGCCGACGCCCACGCTGGACCGAGCGCTGCGGAGCCTGTCGCACGCGGCGGACCACTCGAAGATCTCGCTCACCGTCGCGGCGGGGCTCTCCCTCGTGCCCGGGCGGTCCCGGCGGGCGGCGCTGGCCGGTGCGGGCGCGGTGGGGCTCGCCTCGACGGCCTCGAACCTCTTCGGCAAGCGGATGGTCCGTCGTCGGCGGCCCGACCGGGAGAAGGCCCAGGTCAGCGTGGACCGGCATGTGCGCATGCCGGAGTCGGCCTCGTTCCCGTCCGGGCACACGGCGTCCGCGACGGCGTTCGCCACCGCCGTGGGCGTCGTCCTGCCCCCGGCGGCGGTGCCGCTCGGCGCGCTGGCGGTCGCCGTCGGCTACTCCCGGGTGCACACGGGAGTGCACTATCCGGGGGACGTCGCGGGCGGCGGTGTGCTCGGGTTCGCCGCCGCGGCGGTGTCCCTCGCGGCGACCCGCGCCCTGATGCGCCGCGCCGCACTCCCCGACGGCACCCGCGACAGCCGCCGGAACCGGGGCTAGTCTCGCGCGGATGAGCACCCCACGGGCGAACCGGGCGAACGATGACGCGATCCGCAAATGGAACCGCATCCCGCGCGAGGCACTGGAAGCGATGGAGCCCCACGGCGACTTCGCCAAGCACCACCTGGTGAACCCGGAACTGCTGCGGCTGCTGGGCGACGTACGCGGACGCCGCGTCCTCGACGCCGGGTGCGGGCACGGCTACTTCAGCCGGATGCTCGCCGGCCGGGGCGCCGACGTCACGGGCGTCGAACCCACCGACACCATGCTCACCTACGCGCGCGAGAAGGAGGCGGCCGAGCCGCGCGGCATCACGTACGTCCAGGGCGACCTGTGCCGACTGCCGGACCTGGGCGGCCCGTTCGACGCCGTGGTGTGCAGCATGGTGCTGGCGGCCGTCCCCGACTGGAAGCCCGCGATGCGCGCCTGCGTGGAGGCGCTGCGCCCGGGCGGGCTGTTCGTCTTCTCCCTCAACCACCCGGCCTTCGAACAGTTGCTGTCGACGTGGCGCGCGCACGGCGACTACCGCCTCAGCCGCTATCTGGAGGAGTACGAGATCCCCCAGCCTCTCGCGTCCGACTTCCACCGCCCTCTCTCGGCGTACCTCAACGCGCTCGCGGACCTCGGCTGCCGCCTGCGCGCGCTCGCCGAGCCGGGGCTCGACCCGTCCGTCGCGCGTGAGGCCGCGCCCACCACCCCCGGCATCGAGTCCTACGTCCGCCTGCCCAACTTCCTGATCGTCTCCGCCGAACGGCCGTAGCGCCGCCGTAGCCCCTCCGCCGCGCGGCGGAGGAGGCTCCTCCGCGGGCGGGACGTCCGGCCGCGCCCACGGCTCCTACGGTGCTCGCATGTGGAGCGAACCAGGGCGCCAAGTGCGGTGGCCCGGCTGGACGATGGCGGCGCTGTTCCTCGGATACGGCCTCGGGAAGGCCGTCTTCGCGGCGCAGGGCAAGCTGGGCTTCCCGGGCGGCCCCGCGGTCCCCGCCGAGGAGTACGAGCGTTACGCCCGCGACATGATGGACGTGGCCACGGCGCAGTGGCTCGCCGCGTCCAACGGACTGCTGGGCGCCGCGCTCTTCCTCGCGACGGTGGCCGCCGCCGGGCGCCGGATCCCGCGCGTCCTGATGCTGGGCGCGCTCACGCTCGCCTCCGCCGGTGTCGGCGCGGGCATGGTGGTGCTGATCGCGGACGGCCTCGTCGGGTTCGGAGTGGGCTGGCGCTGGTACCACGGGCTTCTCGGCATCGCCGTACTGGCGCTCCTCGCGGCGGCGTTCCTGTCCTACGTACGGGCGACCCGGCGAGGGACGTCGCCCGCGCCCCGGCGGCGGTGGCGCGTGCGCGCCTGAGGCCTCAGGTCTCCGACCGTTCGGCCAGGCCCGTCCAGGGCGGGCCCGCGGCGGGCTCCTCCGCGCCGGCGTTGCGGGCGAGGCGGCGCAGGAGCGCGGCGAGCGTGCCGCGTTCGTCGTCGCTCAGGCCCTCGTTGAGCCGCCGGTCGACGAACAGGTGGCCGCCTGGGCGCGTGCCGAGCGCGAGGGGGACGCCGGGGCTCTGGACGGCCTGCTGCACCCCGACTTCCTCGCCGTCGGCCCGTACGGATTCCTGCTCCGCCGCGCTCAGTGGCTGGAGCGGTTCGGCCACGGACTGGCGTACACCGACTTCGAGTTCGCCCCGGACACGCCGACGCGGTACGGCGACGGGAGCGCCGTCGTCGTCGGCACCCAGACGCAGCGCGGCACCCAGAAGGGGCAGCCCGTCGAGGGCTCGTTCCGCGTGACCCTCGTGTTCACCGGCGGCCCCGAGTGACGGCTGCTCGCCACCCGACTGAGCCCCCGCACACCGCCCCGCCCTCGCCCTCGGCCGCTGGAAAGGAGCAGCGATGACCAGGAAATACGTGCGCCCGCCCTGGGCCGCGCGCGTCATCGGCGCCCGAATGGCACGCCTGTTCAAGCCGCAGGTCGTCAGCCTGCTCTCGGTGCCCGGGCGGTCGAGCGCGGAGTGGCGCTCCAACCCGGCCGCCGTCCTGCGGCACCAGGGCCACGAGTATCTGCTCTCGCGTACGGCGACACGGAGTGGTCGCGCAATCTGCGCGCCTCGGGCGAGGGCAGGCTCACCCGGCGGGGCCGGGTCGAGCGCTTCACGGCGGAGGAGGTCCCCGCCGAGCAATTGCCGTCGCTGGTCGAGGAGTATCTGCGCCAGTACGGCAAGCTGCCCTCGGTGTCCCGCACCTTCGCGGACCTCCCCGACCCCCACCGACCACCCCGCCTTCCGCATCACCGTGACAGACCACGAGGGAGCCCCGGAGGCCTGAGGGACCTCAGTTCCTGCGGGCCCAGGCGGTCATGCCGCGTTTGGTGACGGTCAGCGGGGTGGGGAGGCGCCGTGCGGCCAGGGGGGCGTCGTGTCCGGACAGGCCCCGGCCCCGTAGGTAGAGGGTGAGAGCGGCACGGTCGGGGAGGTGGACCGCGGGGCGGTCCCAGCGCTGGATCTCGACGTGTTCGAAGACGCGGGCGAGCTGGTCCGGGGCGTTCTCCGCGTCGAAGCTCGACGGCCGCCCCCAGCCGGGCAGGACGGACGCGAGTTCCGGGTCGTTGAACCGGCCGCTCGTACTGACCGCGAGCAGCCCGCCCGGCCGCAGCACCCGGCGGGCCTCCCGCAGCGCTGTCACGGGATCCGCCAGGTGGTAGAGCATCCACAGGGCCGCCGCGCCGTCGAACGTCCCGTCGGGGAAGGGCAGCCGACGGGCGTCCGCGAGGACCGCGGGGCGGGGAGCGGAGGCGAGGTGGCGGGCCGTGTCG
Organism: Streptomyces albiaxialis; assembly: GCF_039530985.1. NCBI lineage: Bacteria > Bacillati > Actinomycetota > Actinomycetes > Kitasatosporales > Streptomycetaceae > Streptomyces > Streptomyces albiaxialis. The sequence goes on along the minus strand of NZ_BAAAPE010000005.1, from coordinate 132,037 downwards.
GCCCCCACGGCGGCCACGCCCTCGGCCGCGAGGCATACGGCCAGGGTGCCGTTGCCGCCGCCGATGTCGATGACGGTGCGGCAGCCCTCGGCGGCCAGCCGCCGGGCGACCCCGGGGTGGACGTCGTCGAGCGCCGCGAAGCGCCGGGTGGCCTCCTGGTTCGCGGAGAAGCGTCCAGGATCGCTGTCGTAGTCGCCGGGGAGCGCCGTGCCCACGGGTGCCTCAGTTCGAGGCGCGGTCGAGCGGATTGACGGCGACCAGGTCCATGCGGCCGTTGCGGACGAAGGCGGGCCCCGTGGTGAGCGCGTCGGCGCGGGCTTCGGGGACGGCGGGGCGGCGCCGGGGCCCGGCGGGCAGTCCCGTCCGCTCGGGGGTGATCCTGGCTCGCCGCGAGGTGAGGAACTCGCGGACCTCTCGACGGTTGTCCACACCTCGACCGTACGACGCCCGGGGCCTCGCTTCCGGGCATCCGGCGGGCGTACGCGTTTCCGCGCGGAATCGGAGGAGACCCGTCCCTATTGTTCCCGATATGGAGGCATGCGAAATGGACGGGACAACGGGACAGAGGCTGGCGCGGACGGCGGGTGCCGTGTGCGTGCTCGCCGTGACGGTCGGCGGACTGCTCGCGGGCTGCGGGGACGAGGAGAAGAGCGGGGGCGACGACGCGTCGCCGTCCGCGTCCGCATCCGCGGGCGGCGGGAAGAAGGACAGCAGCCTCACCGAGGACCAGCGCGAGCGCAAGGCGCTGATCCCCAAGGCGAAGGTGACGTACGACAAGGCGCTGGCGGCGGCCACCAAGGCGGTCAAGGACAGCGAACCGGTCAAGGCCGAGCTCGACGCGGGGCCCGGCGGACGCGCGAGGTGGGAGACGGAGGTCGCCACCGAGGACGGCACGGCACACTCCGTGGCCGTCGACGCCGCTTCCGGCAAGGCCGCGAAGCCACGGGCCGAGGACGACGACGGCGACGACCGCAAGGAGCTGGCCTCCTGGCTCGGCAAGGCCAGGGTCTCGGCCGAGCAGGCGGCCCAGGTGGCGATCGGCGAGAAGAAGGGCACCGTCGCCGCGATCGAGCTGGACGACAACGACAGCGGCAAGGTGCTCTGGTCCGTGGACGTGGTCACGCCCAACGACTGGAACAAGACGACCTACGACATCGACGTCACCAACCGCAAGGTGCTGCGCGAGCACGTCGACCGCGACTGACAGGAGAGTCGCCTGGGCCTCAGCCCGGGGCCCGGGCCGGCGTCCGGTCGCGTCCGCCCACGTACGTCGCCACCACCTCGGTCTCCCCGATCCGCGACGCCGCGACATGCCGCGGGTCGTCGCCGAGGACGACCAGGTCGGCGAGCTTGCCCGGGGTGAGGCTGCCGAGGGTGTCCTCCCAGCGGCAGGCCCGCGCGCCCGCGACCGTGTACGCGTGCAGGGCCTGCTCTACGGTGATGCCCTCGTCCGGGCCGATGACCCGGCCCGAGGCGGAGGCGCGCTCGACCATGAACTGCACGGCCCGCAGCGGGGATCCGTCCGAGACGGGCCGGTCGGAGCTGCCGACGAGCGGGATACCGTGGTCCAGGAACGCCCTGCCCCGGTACATCCACGGGGCGCGCTCCTCGCCCATGACCGCCGCGTAGTCGTCGCCGAACGCGCGCAGGAAGTGGGGCTGGACGACCGCGGTGACGCCCAGCCGGGCGAAGCGCGCGAGCTGGTCGGGGCGGATCAGGCCCGCGTGCTCGATCCGGTGCCGGGCGTCGGCGCGCGGCCGCAGCCGCTGGGCCCGTTCGAGGGCGTCGAGCGCGACGTCGGCCGCGCGGTCGCCGATCGCGTGGACGGCGAGCTGCCATCCGGCGAGGTGGCCGTCCACGATGACGTCCGCGAGCGCCTCGGGGTCGTCCTGCAACTGCCCGGCGTGGTCCAGCCCTTCGTACGGGCGGGTCAGCGCGGCAGTACGGGCCATCATCCCGCCGTCCGTGTAGACCTTCAGGGCGCCCACGGAGAGCCACTCGTCGCCGAACCCGGTGCGCAGGCCCAGGTCGAGGGCGCGCGGAATGCCGTCGTCCGTGTGCGCGCCGACGGGGCGGAGCCGGTCGGCGGAGACCATGAGCTGCACCCGCAGGGGCAGCAGCCCGTCGTCGCGGGCGAGTTGGTAGGCGCTCAGCTCGACGGGGCTGTGGCCGAAGAGCGTGCCGCCGATGCCCGCCTCGGCGCAGGCGGTGACGCCCTCCGCCAGGCACGTACGCGCGGCGCGGCCGATCGCCGCGGCCAGCTCGCGCTGGGAGTACGGGAGGCGCAGGGCGCGGGCCGCGCCCATGGCGCCCTCGGCGAGGAAGCCGTTCTCGTGCGGGACGCCGGCGGGGAGCCGGTCCAGGACGGCGGTGTTGACGACGCAGCCGTGCCCCGAGTCGTGGAGCAGGAACACCTGGCGCCCGTGACTGACCCGGTCCAGCTCGGCGGCGGTCAGATGGCGGCCCAGGGCCCGCTGGTCGTATCCCGCGAGGCTCACCCAGCCGCCGGGCGCACCGTCCCGGGCGACGGCGTCCTGCACGGCCTCCTCGACGGCGGCGAGGACGTCGTCGATCCGGGTGCGGCCCGCGACGCTCGGGGTGCTCTCCTTGAACCCCGTCCAGGCCAGGTGCACATGGGCGTCGATGAACCCCGGCAGTACGGTCGCGCCCTGGAGGTCGATCACCTCGCGGGCCGGTACGGAGGTCGCGGCCTCGTCCAGGCCCGCGATCCGGCCCCGCCAGATGCCCAGGTCGTGGGCGACGGGGTGGTCCGGGTCCATGGTGAGGAACCGCGCGTTCGTGAGCCTCGTGCAGAGCGTCGGCGGCGTCAGCGCTCCGCCCTCACGCGTCCGTGGACTCGCGCAGGGAGCGCGGGCGCAGATCCGTCCAGCGGGACTCGACGAAGTCGAGGCACGCCTCCCGGGTGTTCTCGCCGAAGACGACCTCCCACCCCCCGGGCACCTCGGCGAAGGACGGCCAAAGGGAGTGCTGGCCCTCGTCGTTGACCAGGACCAGGAAGCGGCCTTCGGTGTCGTCGAACGGGTTGGTGCTCATGTGTTCCGTGCCTCCTCGGGACCGACGGGTCCGTGCCATGATGAAGTTAGGCTCACCTAACCATGACATCGCGGCGAGCCTAGCTGGCCGCTTCCCCTCTCACAAGGAGACGTTCATGCGCCCGGAGAGCGCCCTCGCCTCTGCCTCTGCCTCTGCCTCCGCTTCTGCCTTCGCCGGGTTCGGGCTGCCCACCACGCCCGGCACCGACGAGTTCTGGGCCGCGGCGGCCGAGGGCGGCACGCCCGTCACGGTGCCCGCCGACGACGGGAGCTGGAGGGCGCTCTTCCTGTGGCGCGGTCCCGCCTCCTCCGCCGACCGGGCCGACGTCGGCTTCGAGAGCGGGGCCGACCCCGTGCCGCTGCGCCGCTTCGGCGACACGGACTGCTGGTACGCCGAGGTGCGCCTGCCCGCGCGGATGCGGCTGACGTACCAGTTCCTCGTGGACGGCGCCGCGTACGCCGATCCGCTCAACCCCGTCGGCGCGGGCCCCGACCGGTCCCTCGCCGCCACCCCCGACGCCCCGCCCCAGCCGCACTGGCCGGTCGTCGGCCCCGACGACGTCCCGCCGCTCCCGCGCACCCGGATCCGCTGGTCCAGCGAGCGGCTCGGCGGGCGGCTCGGCGGGCGGCGCACGGTGCGCGTCCATCCCGTGGGCGGCGGGGGACCGGTGGTGCTGCTGCTCGACGGGGACGACTGGCTGTTCCTGCACCCGGCGGCGACCGCGTTCGACGCGGCGTTCACCGCCGGTGCGATGCCGCCCGCCACGCTCGTCTTCCTCCCGGCCAAGGACAGGGAGGCCGAGTTCGGATGCCGCCCCGAGCTGTGGGAGGCGGTCAGGGACGAACTGCTGCCGCTCGTCGCGGAGTCCGGCGTCCCGGCCGACCCGGATCCCGGCCGGCTCGTGGTCGCCGGGCAGAGCCTCGGCGGACTGAGCGCGCTGTACGCGGCGCTGGAGTTCCCGGGCCTGGTCTCCCGCGTCGCGTGCCAGTCGGCGTCGTTCTGGTGGACGCCCGGGGCCGTGGGCGCGCCGGACCCCCTGGGCGGCCCGCTCGGCGGCGCCCTCGCCGCGCGGCTGCGCGAACGCCCCGCGCTGCCGGGCCTGCGCGCCGCGTTCGACGTGGGGGAGCACGAGACACGGATGCTGCCGCACTGCGAGACGGTCGAGCGCCTCACCGAGGAGACGGGCGCGACCGTACGCGTGTCGCGCTCGGCCTCCGGCCACGACCGCGCGGGCTGGCGCCACGCGCTGCTTCGCGACGTCGCCTGGACGCTGGCCCCGGAGACCCGGCCGACGGTGAGGTGACCGGTGGTGGAGCGGGCGCCGTTCGTGCAGGATGATCCGCATGGTTTCGGTGCTGCAGAACATCGCGGTCGACTGCGGGAACGCCTATGAGCTGGCGCGCTTCTGGAGCGAAGTGACCGGACACCCGCTCGACCCGGAGGACGGGCCGGGCGATCCGGAGATCGACGTGCTGCTGCCCGAGGGCCCGTTGCTGCACTTCAACGAGGTGCCCGACCCGAAGACCGTCAAGAACCGGATCCACCTGTGCCTGCGCCCGACGACCACGCGCGAGGAGGAGGTCGAGCGGCTGCTGGGCATCGGGGCCACCCTCGTCGCCGACCGCCGGAATCCCGACGGCACCGGCTGGGCCGTCCTCGCCGACCCCGAGGGCAACGAATTCTGCGTCCTGCGCAGCGAGTCCGAGCGCACCGCGACCACAGGCCGAGCGGGGCCGGCGACCTCCGGCTGAGCCGCACCGAGCGGGACCGCCCCTCCCTCAGCGTGCCACCGCCAGGCAGTACGTCTCGTCCTGCGCGAGCAGATTGCGGTGGGTGTCCTCGGCCGTGACGACGCCGTCGTCGAGGACGAGGACGCGGTCGGCGGCGTCCAGCAGCGCGGGGCTGCTGGTGAGGACGAGGGTCGTGCGGCCCCGGCGCAGCGCGGCGACGTTGCGGGCGATGAGCTGCTCGGTCACCGCGTCGACGGCCGTCGTCGGATCGTGCAGCACGAGGACGTCGGGGTCCGCGGCGAGCGCCCGGGCCAGGGAGAGGCGCTGGCGCTGGCCCCCCGACAGGTTCGCGCCCCGGTCGTGGACGGCGTAGTCGAGCCCCTCGCGGTGGAGGGCCACCACGTCGGTCAGCATGGACGCCTCGACGGCCTCGGACACGGTACGGCTGGTGCCCGACGGGTCGATGTTCGAGCGGAGGGTGCCCTCGAAGATCTCCCCGTCGTACGGGTTCACCAGCAGCCGCGCGCGGACCGACTCGACCGACAGGTCCGCCAGTTCCTCCCCGCCGAGCCGCACCGTCCCCTCGTACGCCTGCGGCGGGACCCGCACCGCCAGCAGCGCGGCGAGGTCGGCCGCCGCGCGCGGCTGGTAGGAGGTGAGGGCCACGAACTCGCCCGCGGGCACCTGGAAGCGCAGCTTGCGCAGGGCCCCGTGGCGCACGGAGTCCACCTCCAGGCCCCCACCCCCGGCCGTACGCTCCGGGCCCGGCTCGGCCACCGGCGGCGCGGCCAGCACCAGCGCCATCCGCTCGGCCGAGGCCCGCGCGACCATCACGTACTTCGGCATCTCCGAGAACAGCTTCAGCGGCTCGATGATGAACTGCGCCAGGCCCACGGCCATCACCAGCTCACCGATCGTGATCCGGCCCTCGAACGCCAGCCACCCGGCGGTCAGCGTCACGGCGGCGGCGAGGATCGCGTTGAGGGCCAGCGCGGCGCCCGCGTACGCGCCGTTCACCCGGGCGACGGTGATCGCCTGGTGCTTCGCCTCGGTGCTGACGTCCCGGTACGAGCGGAACGCCGCGGCGTTGCCCCCGAAGCCGTGCAGCGGGCGCAGCCCGGTGATCAGGTCGGCGACCTTCGCGCCCGCGCGCGCCACGCGGGCCTGCTGCTCGTGGGTCGTGGAGCCGATCCGTTTCGAGAGGACGCTGAGGATCGACAGGATCGCGACGGTGCCCACGATCACCAGCAGGCCGAGCCGGAAGTCGGCCATGCCCAGCGCGACCGCCGCGACGAGCACCGCGACCAGCGAACTGATCAGCATCGGCACGACCTCGACGATGTCGGCGGTCTGGTCGGCGTCCTCGGTGGCTATGGTCAGCACCTCGCCGGACTTGAGGTCCACGTCCCGCGCCACCGGCTGGAGGCCGCACGCCGCGACCCGTACGCGCCAGCGGTGCGCCTCGGTCGTGTTGGCCTTCTGCAGGATCCGCATCCCGAACCGCCACGACAGCGACACCGTGGTGATGATCACGGCCAGCGCCGCGATCGACAGGCCCAGCGAGCCGAGGGTGCGGTCGTCCCGCATCGTGTGCTCGACGATCATGCCGAGCGCGATGGGGAAGGCGGTCTCGCCCGCCTGGTACAGGCCCATCAGGACCGTGCCGCCGAACATGGCGCCGAGGTTGCGCCGCAGCGCCGTGCGCAGGATGCCGCTCCCGGCGCGGGGCGGGCGGGTGTCGGGGACGGTGGCCTCAGGGAGGGGGGTCTCAGCAGTGGTCATCGAGATGGCGGGCAATCGCTTCCGGGGTTCGCAGGGTGAACAGATCGCGGATCGTGACCACGGGACCGTACTCCCGGCGGAGCAGCCCGACCAGCCGTACCGCCAGCATCGAGTGTCCCCCGAGGGACACGAAGTCGCCCACCGCGCTCACCTCGTCATCATCCAGGTCCAGGGCCTCCGCGAAGAACTCGCACACCACCGTCTCGGTCTCCGTCTCCGGCCCGCGCTGCCCCGCCGTGCTCAGCGCGCCCAGCGGCTTGGCCTCCGGCAGGGCCCTGGTGTCGGCCTTCCCGTTGACCGTGAGCGGGATCGTGTCGACCCGGGCGTAGTGCGTGGGGCGCAGGAAGTCCGGCAGCCCCGCGCCGGCCTCGGCGGCGACCGTCGCCAGCTCCGCGCCGTCCTCCAGCACGAGGTAGGCGGCCAGCCGGTAGCCACCGTCGACCTGGGGGTCGGACTGGGCGACGGCGGCGGCGAACCGGACCGCCGGGTGCGCGGCGAACGCGGCCTCCACCTCGCCCGGCTCGACCCGGTGCCCGCGGATCTTGACCTGCTGGTCGGTGCGGCCCAGGTACGCCAGGTTCCCGTCGGGCCGCCGCAGCACCAGGTCCCCGGTGCGGTACATGCGCTCGCCGGGCGCGCCGAACGGGCAGGCGACGAAGCGGTGCGCGGTCTGCGCGGGCTGCCCCAGATAGCCGCGGGCGATGCCGACGCCCGCCACGTACAGCTCGCCGGGCACGCCGTCGGGCACAGGGCGCAGCCAGGGGTCCAGGACGTACACGTCGGTGTTGTCGATGGCGACGCCCACCACCGGGTCCTCGCACTCGAAGGTGCCGACGCCGAGGGTGTTGATCGTGTACTCGGTGGGCCCGTACAGGTTGTAGCCGACCGTCCCCTCCGTCTCCGCGAGCCGCCGCCACAGGGCCGGGGTGACGGCCTCGCCGCCCAGCAGGACCAGCGGGGGCCGCCGCGCCGGGTCGTCGAGCAGGCCCTCGGCGACGAGCTGCTGCGCGTAGGTCGGGGTCACGTTGATCACGTCGACGGAGTGCTCCAGGCAGTAGGCGACCAGCCGGGGCGCGTCGCGGCGCAGCTCCTCGTCGCAGATGTGCACCTCGTGCCCGTCGGCGAGCCAGAGCAGCTCCTCCCACGACATGTCGAAGGCGAACGAGACGGTGTGTGCGATCCGGAAGACCCGGTGGCCGTGTTCGGCCAGCACCGGCTCGAAGATCCGCCGCTGGTGGTTGACCAGCATGTTGGTGAGCCCGGCGTACTCGGTCGTCACGCCCTTCGGCTTCCCGGTCGACCCGGAGGTGTAGATCGTGTACGCGGGGTGCCGCAGCCGCGCGGGGTCGCCGGGCGCGAACGTACGGTACGGCTCGGCCTCCGGCAACGGCCGGTCCAGCTCGATCAGTTCGCAGGCCCCCGCGGGCCCGCCCGCCATCCGGGGCGCGACCTCGCTCACGGTGAGGATCACCTCCGGGCGGGCGTCGGCGACGATCGCCGCGATCCGCTCGTCCGGGTGGTCCAGCTCCAGCGGCACGTACGCGGCGCCGACGCGCAGCACCGCGAACAGCGCCACGATCGAGTCGAGGGAGCGCGGGACCGCCAGGCCCACCGTCGTCTCGGGGCCGATGCCCCGCGCCGCCAGCACACCGGCCACCGCGCGGCTGCGGTCCCGCAGCCCGGCGAAGGTCAGGGACGCGCCCTCGGCGACGAGCGCGACCCGCTCGGGGGCGCGGTCGGCCGCCACGTCGAAGCGGTCCACGACGGTGTCCGTGCCGATGTCCGTACGGGCCTGGGCCTCCGGGGACGGCAGCGGGACCGGCAGCGTGCCCACCGGCCCGTCCGCGCGGGCCACCTCGTCGAGCACCCGCAGGTAGCCGTCGAGGAGGGCGCGGGCGCCCGCCGTGTCGCCGTCGCGGTGCTCCAGCTTGACCGTGAGCCGCTCGCCGGGCGTGACGACCCAGGTGAACGGATAGTGCGTGGAGTCGTCGGCCTCGACCGAGGTGATGCCGTGCCGCGCGTTCATCGCGGCGAACGCGTCCATGTCCAGGAAGTTCTGGAGGACGAACAGGTTGTCGAAGAGCGTGTCGTGCCCGCCGGCCCGCTGGATCTCGCCGAGCCCCAGGTGCTCGTGCTCCATCGCCGCGACCCGCGACTCCTGCACGGTCTCCAGATACCGGCGGACCGTGTCGCCGGGCCGGGCCCTCGTCCACATCGGCACCGTGTTGAGCAGCACGCCGACGACCTCGTCCAGCCCCTCGCCCTCGCGCCCCGACACCGTCACGCCGAACACGGCGTCGCCGCGCCCCGTACGGGCGCCGAGGAGGAGGCCGAACGCGCCGGTCAGCACCGAGTTCAGGGTCACGCCGTGCGCCCTGGCGGCCTCGCGCAGCCGCTCGGACCGCTCGGCGGAGAGCGTGTGCACGAGCGTGCCCGGCGCGCCGTCCGTGAGGGTCGGCGCCGGTCCGGCCAGCAGCGTCGGGCCCGGCAGCCCGGCCAGGTGCTTCGCCCAGAACCGTTCTGCGGGCGCGGGGTCCTTCGCGGCGAGCCGCCGCGCGTGCTCCTCGAAGCCCGGCGTGGCCGGGACCGCCTCCAGCGGCCCGCCCGCGACCACGGCCTCGTACGCGGCGAACAGGTCCCGCAGCACGATCTCGCGCGACCAGCCGTCCCACAGCAGCAGGTGGTAGCTGAGCAGCAGCCCGTCCCTGCCGCCCGGCAGCCGCACCACCGTCAGCCGCACCAGCGGCGGTTCGGCCGGGTCGAACCCCGCCTCGCGGTCCCGGTCCCGGAGGGCCTCGACGTCCGCGTCCGCCACGGCTTCGACCGTACGGACGGCGATCCGCCGCTCTCCGCCGAGGGCCTGCACCGGGTCGCCGCCGTCGTCCGTGGCGAAGCCCGCGCCGACGACGGGGTGGCGCGCGACGACGTACGCCATCGCCTCGGACAGCGCGTCCGGGTCCAGCCGCCGGTCGAAGGTGAACCAGCTCTGCGCGACGTACGGCGCGGAATCGCCCGCCAACTGGGCCTGGAAGTACAGGCCCCGCTGGAGCGGGGTGACCGGCGCGGTGCGCTCGGCGGCCGTCGCGGCGTGCGCGATCCGCTCCAGCGCGTCGTACCAGCGCCCCGGCAGCGCGTCCGGGACGCCGTCGGAGAGGGTGAAGTCCGCGTGCAGGCGGCCGGTGGTCTCGTCGGTCCACGCGTTGACCTCGACCGCGTACGGGCTGCCCTGCTCGCCCCCGGTGACGCGCGGCACCTCCGACTCGCCGCCCCGGCCCAGGTAGTTGAAGAGCACCTGGGGCCGGGGGAGGGCGGCCAGCAGCGGGGCCGTCTGCGGGCCGAGATGGCGCAGCCGCCCGTACGCGAGGTGCGCGCACTCGTCCGGCTGCCGCTGAGCGACCTCGCGGGCCGCCGCGACGGGATCGGTGCGCGGCGTGAGCCGTACGGGCGCGATGGAGGTGAACCAGCCGACCGTACGCGTGTAGTCGTGGTGTTCCTCGACCGGGAACCGGCCGTGCCGCTCCAGTTCGACGGCGAGGTCGGTGGGGGAGGACTGGACGCGGGTGAGGGCGGCGCGCAGCGCGCCGCACAGCAGCTCGGTCAGGCCGACGAGCAGCGCGGCGGGCGCGGCACGGGTGACCGTGTCGCTGAGACCGGCCGGGAGCACGACGGCGGCCTCGCGCCGCCCGGCGGCCCCGGACGGCCCGGCGGCCTCGGGCAGCAGCGGGGGCGCCTGGAGCGTGGTGATCCAGTGCCCGAGCCCGTCGTCGCCCGCCCGGACCGGCCGGAGCGCCAGTGCCTCGGCGTACTCCGCGTAGGACGTGGTGGGCGGGGCCAGGGCCTCGCCGCGCAGCGCCGTGGCGAGGTCGTCCAGCAGCACCAGCCAGGACACCGCGTCGACGGCGAGATGGTGCGCGGTGACGACCAGCGTCCGGCTCTCCTCCAGCCACGAGAACGCGACGACGTCGCCGGACTCGGGATCGAGCCGCCTGGCGGCCTCGTTCGCGGCGGCCGTCGCGTCGGCGGCGTCCGACCGTACGACCGTGACCTCGCGGGCCGGTTCGGTGCGCAGCGCCCACACGCCGTGCTCGACGCGCAGCCGCAGCCGCAGCACGGGGTGCGCCGCCACGACCGTCTCCGCCGCGCGCCGGACCTCGGCGAGCCCGGCGCCGTCCGGGACCGCGAGCGTCCGGGCCTGCGCGAACCGGTCGAGCGAGCCGCCCAGTTCGCGCTGGCGCAGGATGATCGGTGTCGGCGGCAGCGGGCCGTCAGCGCGGCGGCGTACGGGCGCGGACGGCGCGGCCTGCGCGGCACCCGCCGCCAGGTTCCCGGCCAGTGCGCGCGGCGTCCGGTGCAGGAACACCTCGCGCGGCGAGACCTCCAGCCCGCATGCCCGGGCCCGGTTGACCACGGTGATGGCGACGATGCTGTCGCCCCCGGCCCGGAAGAAGTCGGTGTCGGCGTCGACGGCGGCGCCGGGCAGCGCCTCCGCGAAGATGCCGACCAGCTCGGCGAGCGCGGAGGGAGGCTCGGGCGCGTCCGCCCGTGGTTCGTCCGTGGACGCGGCGCTCTCCGTCAGGGCCGCGCGGTCCAGCTTCCCGTTGACCGTCAGCGGCAGCGCGCCGACCGCCAGCACCCGTCCCGGCACCATGTGCGGCGGCAGCTTCGCGGCGAGCGGGCCGGTGACGTCGTCGGGCGTACGGCCCACGACGTGCGCCACCAGATGGTCGCCGCTGTCCGCCACGGTCACGGCCGCGTCGACCACGCCGTCGAGTTCCCGCAGCGCCGACTCGACCTCGCCCAGCTCGATGCGGAACCCCTTGAGCTGCACCTGGTCGTCGGCGCGGCCCACGAACCGCAGTTCGCCGTCGAGGGTGCGGCGGGCGAGGTCGCCCGTGTGGTACATCCGGGAGCCGTCGCCCGCGAACGGGTTCGCCACGAACCGGCTCGCGGTCAGCCCCGGCTTGCCGAGATAGCCGAGCGCCACCTGGTCGCCCGCGACGTAGATGGCGCCGACCCTGCCCGGCGGGACGGGGCGGAGACGGTCGTCCAGCAGGTGGGCGACGAGGCCGGGGATCGGCCCGCCGATCGGACTGGCACTGATTCCGGCACCGGCTCCGACTTCGGCTCCGGCACCGTCGTCGAAGTCCTCGTCGGTCAGCACCCGGTGGGTGACATGGACGGTGGTCTCGGTGATCCCGTACATGTTCACCAGCTCGGGCGTCCCGGTGCCGTGCCGCTCGACCCAGCCGCGCAGCCGCCCGAGGTCGAGGGCCTCGCCGCCGAAGACGACCCGGCGCAGCGCGGGGAGCGGCTCGCCGGTGTGCCGGTCGGCCTCGGCGAACTGGTAGAAGGCCGACGGCGTCTGGTTGAGGACGGTCACGCCGCGCTCGCGAACCAGCCGGTGGAAGTCGAGCGGGGAGCGGGTCAGCGCGTGCTCGGGCACCAGCAGCTCGCCCCCGTGTGTGAGCGCGCCCCACAGCTCCCAGACCGCGAAGTCGAACGAGGCCGAGTGGAACTGCACCCACACGTCGTCGGGGCCGAAGCCCATGTCGGCCCGGGTGTGCGCGAGCAGTGCGACGACGGCGGAGTGCGGCACGACGACGCCCTTGGGGCTGCCCGTCGACCCGGAGGTGTAGATCACGTACGCGGGGTCGTGCGGGTCCGGCGCGGTGACGTTCCCGGACACGGTCCCGGGGGCGGCCCCGCCCGTGTCCGCGGGCGGTTCGTCGCCCTGCACGAGCAGCCGGGCCCGTACGCCCGTCCGCGCCAGCAGTTCGGCGAACCGGTCACGGTGCTCGCGGTCGACGAGGACGGCCTGCGGGGCCGCGTCGGTGAGGACGTACTCCAGCCGCTCGTCCGGATACGCGAGGTCCAGCGGCACGTACGCGCCGCCCGCCCCGGCGCAGGCGACCAGCGCGACGACCTGCTCCAGGGAGCGCGGCAGGGCCACCGCGACCCGGCTGCCGGGGCCGATGCCCGCGGCGCGCAGCGACGAGGCCAGGGCGTCCTTCGCGTCCCCGAGTTCGCCGTACGTCAGCGAGCGGGTGGCGCCGTCGAGCGCGCACTGGGTGACGGCGGTGGCGGCGGGATCGCGCCGCGCGGCCGTGTCGAAGAGCGCGCCCAGCGTCGTCGGCTCCTCCCGCGCGGGGAGCCGCTCGTCCCCGGGCGCCGGTTCGCCGACCCGCGCCCCGGGCCGGGTGAGCAGCCCGGCGAGGGTCCGCGTGAACGTACGCAGGATGTGCCGGGCGCTCGCCTCGCGCAGCAGCGCGCCGTCGTGGATCAGGTTGAAGCGCGGGCCGCCGTCGGGCGTGCGCTCGACGACCAGCGTGAGCGGATAGTGCGGGGCGCCCTCGTTGACGACGTCGGAGATGACGAGGGTGTCGCCGGGGCGGCGCAGCGCGACCACGTCGGTGGCGACGTCGAAGACCACGAGCGTGTCGAAGAGCGGGCCCGCGCCCGCCTGCCGGCTCGTCCGCGCCAGCGAGACGTGCTGGTGCGGCTGGACGGCGCCCTGGTGCTCCCGGACGGCGGTGAGGAGGTCGCGGGCCGTGGTGGTGCCGGTCCAACGGGCGCGCACGGGGATCGTGTTGATGAACAGGCCCACCATGTCCGCGATGCCGGGCACGTCGGCGTCGCGGCCGGAGACCGTGGAGCCGAAGACCACGTCGTCGCTGTGCAGGATGCCGCCCAGCGTCACCGCCCAGGCGCTGTGCACGGCGACGCTCAGCGGCACTCCGGCCGAGGAGGCGGCGGCGTCGATGTCGAGCGGCGGCACCACGGCGGTCTCGGCGAACCGGTCCGAGGGCGTGTGGCCCTCGGCGACGAGCGAGGGACCCGGCAGCCCGGCGAGCTGCTCGCCCCAGACCCGGTCGCTCTCCTCCTCGTCGCGCCCGGCGAGCCGGCGGACGTAGTCAGCGAAGCCGCCGAGGGGATGCACGGTGCCCGGCGCGTGGTACTCGGCGAGCAGGGCGCGGAGCATCGGCGGCACCGACCAGCCGTCGGCGATGAGGTGGTGCACGGTCTGCACCAGCACGTTCCGGCCCGGGCCCGCCTGGACCAGGGTGCAGCGCATCAGCGGCCCGGCGGCCAGGTCGAACCCGGCGCGGCGGTCCCGCTCGGCGAGGTCCCGGATCTCCTCGTCGGAGATGCCGGGGCTCTCCAGGACGGTGAACGGGGCCTCCACGCCGCTCTCCAGCACCGAGACGACCCGCCCGTCGGCGAGCGGGACGAACCGCGCGGCCAGGTTCGGGAAGAGGGAGAGCAGCCGGGTGGCCGCCGCCGCGAGCCGGTCGGTGTCCACCTCGCCTTCGAGGGTCAGGAGCTGCTGCTCGACGTAGCTCCCCGCCGAGTCCTCGTCGTAGACCGAGTGGAAGTAGAGGCCCTCCTGGAGCGGGGTCAGCGGCAGGATGTCGCGCAGCGCCGGGCCGTCCAGGGCGTCCACGTCGGCCTGCGTGAGCGGAACCGGGGCGAAGTCGCTGGGGGAGTGGCCGCCCTGGTCGAGGTCGGCGAGGCCGTGCAGCGCGTCCTGGAAATAGCCCGCGAGGGCGGTGATGTCCGCGTCGTGGAAGACGCCCTCGGGCCAGGACACGGCGGTGGTCAGCTCGTGTCCGCCGCCCGGTGACGGCTCGGCGATGGCGTTGAACTCCAGGGCGCGCGGCAGCCGCATCGCCGGGTCGCGCCGCTCGCCGAGCTGCCCGGTGGGGCCCGCGAGCTGCCAGTCCTCGGCGGAGCCCGAGTCGAAGCGGCCCAGGTAGTTGAAGAGGACCTGCGGCGCGGGCGCGTCGAACGCGGTGCCGTGCAGATGGCGCAGCACGCCGTACGCGAGGCCGTTGCCCGGCACGCGGGCGAGGTCCTCCTTGACGGCCTTGAGCGCGGCGGCCAGGTAGCCCGGCGCGGTGAAGCCGGCGGCGGATCCGGAACGGTCCGCGTGCCCCGGCTGTCCGGGCTGTCCTGGGCGCCCCGGCTGTCCCGGCTGTCCCGGCTGTCCCGGCTGTCCCGGGTCCACGGTCACCGGGAACAGCGTCGTGAACCAGCCGACGGTGCGCGAGAGATCCGGCTCCGCTCCGGCCGTCGCCGCCACATGGCGGCCCTCGCGCCCGTGCCCCTCCAGCTCGATGTGCGCGAACGTCTGGTCCTGGCCGAGGTCGCGGCGCCACCGGGCGAGGGCGACGGCGAGCGCGGTCAGCAGCACGTCGTTGACGCCCGCGTGGAACCGGGCGGGGACCTCGCCCAGCAGCGCGGCGGTGGTCCGGGGGCCGACGGTGACGGTGCGTATCCGCTCCCGCGCGACCGTGTCGTCGCCGGTGAGCGCGCGCCTGCCCACCGGCAGGTCCGTCCCCGGCAGGGGCTCCTGGAAGAAGGCCCGCTCCGCGTCGAACGCGGTGCCCTCCAGCAGTTGGGTCCAGCGGCGGAACGACGTACGCACCGGGGGCAGTTCGACCGGCTCGCCCGCGGCGTACTGGCGCCAGGCCGTGGCCAGGTCCTCCATCAGGACCCGCCAGGAGACGCCGTCGATGACCACATGGTGGGCGACGAGGACCAGTTGGCGCTCCGCGCGGCGCCAGACGGCGCGCAGCATCGCGCCGCTCTCCGGGTCGAGCGCGGCGGTGGCCCGCGCCACGCACGCGTCGAGCGGCAGGTCGCTCTCCTGCCATCCCGTGGCGGCGGGACCCGCCTCCGCCGGGATGTCGAAGCTCCAGCGCTCGCCGCACACCAGCCGGGCGCGCAGCATCGGGTGGTGGTCGGCGAGCGCGCCGAGGAGCGTGCCGAGCGCCTCCGGGGTCAGCGCCCCGGGGGTGTTGAGCACCACCGACTGCGTGAAGCCGTCGATCGCGCCGGTGGTCTCGCCGAGCCACTGGACGATGGGCGAGCCCGTGACGGGCCCGTCCGCCACGTCGGCGTGGTCGACCGGGGCGGCGTCCTCCCGGCTCGCGACGGCCGCCAGCGCGCCGATGCCGCTGTGGGTGAAGATCTGCCGGACGGTGACATGGAGGCCCGCCTCGCGCAGCGCGCTCAGCAGCGAGATGGTCAGCAGGCTGTCCCCGCCGAGCCGGAAGAAGTCCTGGTCGACGCCGACCTCGTCGAGCCCCAGCACCGAGGCGACCGCCGCGCACACCACGCGCTCGTTGTCGGTTGAGGGCGGGACGACGGAGCCCGTACGGATCACGGGCTCGGGCAGCGCGCGCCGGTCGAGCTTGCCGTTCGCGGTGAGCGGGAACTCCTCCATCACCACGACGTGCGCGGGCACCATGTGCTCCACCATGTGCGCGGCGGCCCACTCGGTGACCTCCTCGGCCCGCAGGTCCTCCCTGCCGGACACCGGGATCACATAGCCCACGAGCGAGGTGCTGCCCGCCGGGCTCTTCCGCGCGACGACGCACGTGTGCCGTACGGCGGGGTGCTCGGCGAGGCCCGCCTCGACGTCCTCGATCTCCAGCCGCATGCCCCGGATCTTGATCTGGTTGTCGGCGCGGCCGAGGAAGTCCAGCGAGCCGTCGGGGGCGAACCGCGCGAGGTCACCGGTCCGGTAGAGCCGGGAGCCGTCCGAGGCGAAAGGGTTCGCCACGAAGCGGGAGGCGGTCAGGCCCGGCGCGCCGACGTAGCCGCGGCCGAGGAGGAACCCGCCCGCGTACAGCTCGCCGCCGACCCCGACCGGCACCGGGCGCAGCTCGTCGTCCAGCACGTACAGCGAGGTGTTGGGGTTGGCCTTGCCGATGGACGTCGAGAGGCGCTCGGCCTCGCCCCGGTAGATGACGTGGGAGACGCCGATCGTCGTCTCGGCCGGGCCGTACCCGTGGTACAGCGGGATGTCGAGCTGCGTGCGGAACCGTTCGTACAGCTCCGGGGTGAGCACCTCGCCGCCGCACCACACATGGCGCAGGCTGCTCAGCCGCCCGGAGCCGGCCGCGATCTCCAGCAGCACGTCCAGCATGGACGAGACGAGATACGTGAAGGTGACGCGCTGCTCGGCGATCACGCCCAGCAGGTGGTGCGGGTCGCGCTCGCCGCCGGGCCGCAGGACCACGACCCGGCCGCCGCACACCAGCGGCAGGAAGATCTCGTTGATGGAGATGTCGAAGGACAGCGGCGCCTTGAACAGGGACGCGTCGTCGTGGCCGAAGCCCAGGATCTCCCGCGACTGCCACAGCAGCCGTTCGCTGATCGCCTCGTGCCGGATCATCGCGCCCTTGGGCCGCCCGCTCGACCCGGACGTGAAGATGACGTACGCCAGCGCGTCGCCCGGCAGCGCGACCCCGGGCGCCTCGACGGGCAGCGCGCCGAACGCCCAGTCGTCGAGGTCGACGGGGACGGCGGGCGGCTCGCCCGGCGGCCGCGTGCCCGTACCGTTGAGCTGGGCGACGACGCGGGCGTCGTCGATGACGACGGCGCGGCGCTCGGCGGGCCACTGCGGGTCGAGCGGGACGAACGCGCCTCCGGCCTGGAGCACGCCGAGCAGCCCGACGACCATCTCGGCGGAGCGGCCCAGGGATATCCCCACGGTCTGCTCGGCGCCGAGCCCGCGCTCGCGCAGATGGTGCGCCAACTGCGCCGACAGCTCGGCCGCCTGACGATAGGTCAGCGAGCGGTGCTCGTCGACGATCGCGACGGCGTCCGGCCTGGCCCTGACCTGCTCGTGGAACAGCTCGACGAGGGTGGGGCGTTCACGGTCGGCCCGGGTGTCGTTCCACCGCGCCAGCTCCTCGATCCGCGCGGCCACGCTGGAGGGCGCGATGGTGCCGAGCGGGCGGTCGGGGAAGTCGGCCAGGTCGTCGAGAGCGAGCTGCGCTTCGGCCGGATCGACGCCCTCGGGGACGGCGATGCTCCAGCCCTCCGCCGCGCCCGGGCCGAAGCCGTCCGCCCCGCCCGTGCCCCCGGCGTCCGCCCCGCCCGTGCCCCCGGCGTCCGCCTCGTCCGGGCCGACGACGTCCCACCCGGCGGGCCCCGGCCCGCCGTTGTCGGCCCAGCCCAGGACGTCGGGGAAGGGGGTGTCGGGGGAGAGGGCGATGCCCTCGGGGCTGCGGCCCGTCGCCCAGTACGCCAGTCCGATGGCGCACGCCGTGGCGATGGTCCGGTCGGGATAGTCGCCGATCCGCCGGCGCACGCCGGTCAGACGGTGGCGAGACAGCAGGGCGAGACGGGGGCGTTCCATCATCGAAGACTCAGCGTCCCTTCCAACGAATGAAAGTTAGCCTAACCTAACCTGTGGCGTTGTCACTACCGCCTCGCCAGGCTCGCCACAGCCGTGCGTACCAGCCGCCGAGCGCCACCAACTCCTCGTGCGTGCCCTGCTCCACCACGCGGCCCGCGTCGAGCACGGCGATCCGGTCCGCCGCCATCGCCTGGGTCAGCCGGTGCGCCACGAAGAGCGTGGTGCGACCCGCGCAGGCGGCCAGCACCGCCCGCTCCAGCTCGGCGGCGCCCTCGCTGCCCGCCTCCGCCGTCGACTCGTCGAGCACGACGACGGGGGCCCGGCCCAGCACCAGCCGGGCCAGCGCGATCTGGGTGACCTTGGTGACGTCCAGGCGTTCGCCGCCCTCGCCGACCCGGGTGCGCAGCCCCTCGGGGAGCGCCTCGGCCCACTCCTCGGCGCCGACCGTGCGCAGCGCGTCCCGCAGTTCGGCCTCGGTCGCCCCGGGTGCGGCCAGCCGCAGGTCGTCGGCGAGCGGGCCGGAGAAGACGTGCGTCTCCTGCGTCAGGATGCTCACCAACGCACGCGCCCCGGCCTCGTCCAGGTCCGCGAGGTCGGTCGGCCCGATGCGCACCGACCCGGCCTCCGGCGTCCCGATGCCCGCGATCAGCGCGGCCAGCGTCGTCTTGCCCGCGCCCGTGGCGCCCACGAGCGCGAGCGAACCCCCGGCCGGGATCGTGAGGCCGACGTCGCGCAGGACGGGTTCCTCGGTGCCGGGGTAACGGAAGGTCAGGCCCTCGACGTTGACCGCGAGGGGGGCGGGCGCCGCGGCACCCACCACACCGGACTCGCCCTCGGTCCCGGCGCCGGGCCGTGCGACGGGCGCGTCGCCCACCAGTCTGTCCTCGGCGTCCTCGCCCAGCACGCCCACGAGGCGGGTCAGGCTGGCGCCCGACTTCTGCGCCTCGTCGAACGTGAACATGATGGCGCCCAGCGGCGTGAACAGCCGATGGAACATCAAAGGGGCCGCCGAGACCTGGCCGAGGCTCGCGGCGTCGGCCTCCAGCAGGGCGTACCCCACCACGATGATGAGGACCAGGCCGATGAACTCCGCGCGGTTCTCCCGGCCGACGAACCGCCCGAAGAACCGGAACACCTCGATGCCCAGGTCGCGCACCCGCCACGACTTCTCGGTGACCTTCTCCCGGAAGACCCCCTCCAGCCCGTACGCGCGGACCGTGTCGATGCCGTCCAGACCGCTGATCAGCGCCTGCGCGCGGTCGGCCTGGGCGGCGCGCTGCTTGCGGTAGAGCGGCGCGGAGCGGGGCAGGTACCAGCGCAGCGCCAGCGCGTACGCGGGCAGCGCGCCCGCGCCCGCGAGGCCCAGCCGCCAGTCCAGCCCGAACATGCCGACGGTGGCGATGGCGACGAGGACGCCCGCCGAGAAGACCGTGGGGATGGCCATGCGGATGCCCTTGGACAGCACCGCCACGTCGTCCCCGACCCGGGAGAGCACATCGCCCCGGCCCACCTGCTCGATCCGCGCGCTCGGCATGCCCAGCACGGAACGCACGGCGCCCTCCCGCAGCGTCGCGAGCAGGTCGGCGCCGAGCCGTCCGATCAGGTACGTCGACACGGCGGTGGCCACCGCGCCCAGCAGCGCGGCGGCCACGAGCACCACTCCGATCGTGGCGAGCACCGAGCGGGGCTCGTCCCCGACCACCCCGTCCACGACCCGGCTGAGCAGGAGCACGGGGAGGACCTGGAGTGCCGCGCCCGCCACCGTGCTCACCACGGTGGCCGTCGACAGCCAGGGCCTCTCGCGGCAGTGCGCGCCGACCCAGCGGGCGGCCTCGCGGCCGCTCGCCGTGCGCAGGGTCTCCCGGGGCCGGGGGCCGGGGGCGCGTGCCTCGTCGGGGCGCGTCTCGGTCGTGCTCACGCCCGCCGCTACCCGGCCGACTTCACGAGTTCGTCGATCGCGTACGGCAGGGACAGCAGCGTGGCCTGCGACATGGCGGCGCCGGCGGCCGGGCCCTCGCTGTCCAGCAGATAGGAGACCTTGTCCTTCTTGACCGCGTCCAGGTTGGCGAAGAGCTTGAACTTCTTCAGCGCCTTCTGGTCCGCCTTGTCGTTGATGACGAAGATCCGGTCGACGTCGACCAGGTCGACGCGCTCGGGGGAGAGTTCGACGGAGAACTTGTCGCCCGCGATCTTGTCGATCTTCTTCTCGCCCTTGAAGCCGATGCCGGACAGCAACTGCCCGCGTACGTCCTTGGTGGTGAAGGGCGCCACGGAGTTCTTGTACCAGGACAGCGCGACGGCGGTCTGGTTCTTGAAGTCCGGGTGCTTCTTGCGGGCCTCCGTCATCTTGTCCTCGATGCCCTGGACCAGCTTGTCGCCCTTCTTCTCCTGGCCGAGCGCCTTGGCGATGTGGCGCGCGTTGTCCTGCCAGGGGGCGCTGAAGGGCTCCTTCTCGGCCTTCGTGCGGCCCACCGTGGGAGCGATCTTGGAGAGCTTGTCGTACGCGGCCTGGTCGATCTCGGAGTAGACCGCGATGATCAGGTCGGGGCGGAGGGAGGCGATCTTCTCGTAGTTCGGCCCGGAGTCGCCGTTCTTCATGATGACTTCGGGCTTGCTGTCGCCCCACTTGTCCTTGACCCAGGGCCACTGGGTGTTGATGTCGGGGGACTTGCCCTGCGGGTTCGGGTACTGGTCGGTCATGCCGACCGGCTTGGTGCCGAGCGCGAGGACGGCCTGGTCGTCCGTGTAGCCGACGGTGACGACGCGGCGCGGGGCCTTCTCCACCTTCGTGGTGCCGAACGCGTGCTCCACGCTCGTCGGGAACGCGCCCTTGGCGGCGGCCGGGCTGTCGTCGCTCGGCTGGTCCGAGGAGTCGGAACCGCATCCCGCGAGGAGGCCGATGCCGAGCGCGGCGGCGGACACCACTGCCGCCAGTCGCCGTACCGGTCCCGTGAACGTCGTTCTGTGGAGGAGCATCCGTCAATCCTCTGCTTTCGCGCCGACCGCTGCGTCCCTGTGCGCGGGCGCAAGCGGCGCCCGGCTGAGATGAGGTTAGCCTAGCCTAAATGTGCCTTGCGCGGATCTAGCCGAGCAGCACGTGGGTCCGGCCGATCGGGACGATGAGCGGGCGGTCTCCGACCGGGTCGTCGATCACCTTGGCCCGCAGCCCGAATGCCTCGTCGAGGAGTTCGGCGGTGATCACCTCGCGCGGGTGCCCCTGCGCCAGGATCGCCCCGTCCTTCATCACGATCAGGTTGTCGCTGTAGCGCGTCGCCAGGTTGAGGTCGTGCAGCACCATGACCACGGCGCACCCCGTCTCGTGCAGGTCGTCCACGAGGTCGAGCACGTCGACCGCGTGCGCCAGGTCGAGATACGTCGTCGGCTCGTCCAGCAGCAGCAGGTCGGTGCCCTGAGCCAGCGTCATGGAGATCCACACGCGCTGGCGCTGCCCGCCGGAGAGCGAGTCCACCGGCCGGTCGGCCAGATCCGCGACGCCGGTCATCGCGAGCGCGCGCTCCACGATCCCGGCGTCGTCCGAGGACCACTGGCGCAGCCAGCTCTGGTGCGGATGCCGCCCCCTGGCGACCAGGTCGGCCACCGTGAGCCCCTCGGGCGCCACGGGCGCCTGCGGCAGGAGGCCGAGCTTCTTGGCCACGTCCTTGGTCCGGAGCTTGGCGATGTCGTCGCCGTCCAGCACGACCGTCCCCTTCGCGGGCTTGAGCAGCCGCGACAGGGTCCGCAACAGGGTTGTCTTGCCGCAGCCGTTGGGCCCGATGATCGTGGTGATGACCCCCGGGGGTATCGCCACGTCGAGCCCGTCGATGATGCTCCGGCTCCCGTACCCGACCGTGATGTCACGGACGGCCAGCCGGGGGTCGTCCGTGCGCGGCCCGTCCGTGCGCCCGTTCGTACGGCCGGGCGTACGCGCGTCCGTACGCGGGACGTCCGCGTCCCCGGGGACGGTCTTCGTCCCGCCCGTTCCGGTCCCGGTGATGTGCTGAGCGGTCACAAGACCCCCTCGACTTAGGTTCGCCTAGCCTTTGTACATCTATCGGAGGTTCGCCCGCACCAGCAGGTAGACGAGAAACGGTCCGCCGATCGCCGCGGTGACCACGCCGACGGGCAGCGTCAACGGCAGCGCCACGCGCGCCACCAGGTCCGAACCGATCAGCAGCAGCGCCCCGACCAGGCCGGAGGCCGCCATCGGCGGCGTCGGATACCGCGCGAGCCGCATCGCCACCTGCGGCGCCACCAGCGCGACGAACGGCACCGGTCCCGCGGCGCTGACCGCCACACCGGCCAGCAGGACGCCGCACAGCAGCAGGACGGCCCGTACGCGGGTGTACCGCACGCCCAGCCCCGCGGCGATCTCGTCGCCGAAGTGCAGCGGCTTGAACTGGAAGGCGACGCAGGTCACGACGGCGAGCAGGGCCAGCGCGCACCACAGCGCCATCCGCACCTCGTCCCAGGAGCGGTCCTCCAGCGAACCGACCAGCCAGGCCTGGGCCTTGGCCACGTCCCTGATGTCGGCCTCGACCAGCAGCCAGGTCGTCAGCGCCTGCGTCACGGCGCTCACCGAGATGCCGATGAGGATGAGGCGGAAGCCGTCGATGCCGCGCCGCCAGGCGAGGAAGTACACCAGCAGCCCCGCGCCGAGCCCGCCCGCGAGCGCGGCGACGGACAGGCCCACCGAGCCGGCCACCGCACTGGCCGCGCCGCCCGACGTCGTCACGAGGAACACCGCGACCACCCCGGCGCCGCCGGTGATCCCCAGGACGTCGGGGCTGGCCAGCGGATTGCGCGCGACGGACTGGGTGATCGCGCCCGAGACCCCCAGCGCGATCCCGACCAGGAGCCCGACCAGGGCCCGCGGCATCCGCAGGTCCATGATCACGAACTCGTCGGCCTGCTCGCCCCGGCCGAAGACCGTGGCCATCACCCGGGGCAGCGCGATGGAGAAGTCGCCGGTGCTGATGGAGAGGCAGAACACCAGAAAGGTCGCCGCCGCCAGCACCACCGTCACGGTCACGAGCCACGGCCGCCATACGAACGACACGGGGCCGACCCGTATCCCCGGCGGCACCGTCGCCTTGGCCTCTGTTCCGTCCATGGTTCCGTTCATGGTGCCGCTCACGCCTTCTTGAACTTTCCGCGCCAGACCAGCACCGCGAAGAACGGGGCGCCCAGCAGCGCGACCACGACCCCCGCGTCCAGCTCGCCCGGCCGTACGACCAGCCGCCCCACGATGTCGCACACCAGCAGCACGACGGCGCCCAGCAGCCCCGCGTACGGGACCAGCCAGCGCTGGTCGGGGCCGGTCAGATAGCGGGCCACGTGGGCGACCATGAGCCCGAGGAACGCGATGGGCCCGCACGCGGCCGTCGCCGCGCCCGCGAGCAGGGTGATGGCGAGGATGCCGACGGTCCGGCTCAGCGCGAGGTTCACGCCGAGCCCCCGCGCCACGTCGTCGCCCAGGTTGAGCAGGTTGAGTGCGGGCAGCGTGGTCAGTGCCAGCACCAGCCCGACGGCGATGAATCCGGCCACCGGCCAGATGACGTCGAAGCCGACCCCGGCCACCGAGCCCGTGTTCCAGAACCGCAGCGCGTTGAGCGACTGCTTGTCCGAGAGGGCGACGGCCGTGGTCATCGCCGCGAGGAAGACCGTGATCCCCTGCCCGGCCAGCGCGAGCGTCAGCGGATTCCCGGCGCCCCGCCCGAGGCTCGCCAGCCCGAAGACGACGACGCCCGAGAGCGCCGCCCCGGCGAAGGCGAACCAGACGTACTGGAACGGGTTGCTGAAGCCGAACAGGGCGATCACCGAGACCACGGCGAACGACGCGCCCGCGTTCACGCCCAGCAGGCCCGTGTCGGCGATCGGATTGCGGGTGTACCCCTGGATCAGCGCCCCGCCGACGCCCAGCGCGACGCCCGCCACCACCGCGAGGACCGTGCGGGGCACCCGCACGGTCCGCACGATGAGCCGGATCTCGGTGAGCCGCTGGTCGGGGTCCGGCGGCGCGAAGAGCCCGTGCCACACCTCGGCCGGGCTCAGCGCGCGGGCACCGACGGCCAGCGACAGCGCCGCCGCGACCACGAGCAGCGCGCCCAGCGCGACCAGTCCGGCGAGCCGTCGCCGGCGGACCCCCGTCGTGACCCCGGGAGCAGGGCGTTCCAGTGCAGTCGTGGCCATGCCGCCGTACGTTATCCCTTCGGTGCCGGGCCACCGGACGGGACCTCGGCCGATGCCGCGGCGCCCGCTGTGCGGGGGCCGCCGCCCGCGGCGAGCAGCGAGTCGAGGATCTCGCCGACCCGGACCGCGGTGTTGGACAGCAGGGACGAGGTGATGCCGTGCGTGTGCTCGGTGCCGCCCTGGAGGTAGATCCCGCAGCGCAGTCCCGGGTCCGTCACCACGCGGTAGTCCCGCTCGACGCGGACGCGGCCCTCCTCGTCGCGCAGACAGCTCCCGGCGACCTCGCCGAGCGGCCCGAGGGGGTCGGCGGGCCCGTAGCCCGTGGCGAAGACCACGAGGTCCGCGTCGAGGGGCGTCTCCTCGCCGGTGACGAGGGACTGCACGGTGGCGCGGACGTGGCCGGAGGTCTCCTTGACGTCGGCGAGCCGCGAGACGTTGAAGAAGCGCAGCCGCTCGGTCCCGAGGACCTTCTCCTGGTACATCAGCCGGTACAGGCTGTCGATCAGGTCGATGTCCACCACGGAGTAGTTGGTGTTGCCGTGGTAGTCCATGAGCTGGCGCTTGACGTTCTCGGGCGCGGCGAAGTAGTCGTCGACCGCGCCGGGGTCGAAGATCCGGTTGGCGAAGCCGCTGTCGTCGGCCGGGCTGTAGCCGTAGCGGGAGAACACCGCGCAGACCTCGGCCCCGGGGAAGCGCCGGTGCAGGTACGCGACGTTCTCGGCGGCGCTCTGGCCCGCGCCCACCACGACGAACCGCGAGGGCTCGGCGCCCTCCCCGCCCTCGGCGGCCTCCAGCGCGTCGATCCTCGTCAGCAGCTCGGAGTTGTGCCAGACGCGGTCGCCCCGCTCCACGCCCTCCGGCATCAGGGGCCGCAGCCCGGTGCCGATGACGAGGTTGCGGGCCCGGTGCACGGCGAGGCCCTCGGCGGAACGGACCGTCACATCGAGGAACTCCACCTCCCCGTCGCCGCCTTCGCGGACGACGGGCGCGACGCCGACGACCTCGTGGCCGTAGGAGACCATGCCGTCGACCTGGGCGGCGGCCCACTCGAAGTAGTCGTGGAACTCCGCCCGGAGCGGGAAGAGGTTCTTGTGGTTGATGAAGTCGACCAGCCGCCCCCGGCTCTTGAGGTAGCACAGGAAGCTGAACTCGCTGGCGGGGTTCCGGAGGGTGACCAGGTCCTTGAGGAAGGAGACCTGCATCGTCGCGTCGTCGATGAGCATGCCGCGGTGCCAGCCGAAGCGCGGCTGCTGCTCGAAGAAGTGAGCGGTCACCGCCTCCCGCTCGCCGACGCGTGCGTTGTGCTCGTCGAGCGCGATCGCCATGGCCACGTTGGACGGGCCGAAGCCGATCCCTATGAGGTCATGGACCGTTGGTGCGTCACCAGGAAGAACCCGTGACATGTCACTCCCATCGTGCGGGGCCGCCGCCTGTGGAGGCGTGGGGGATGTACGGGGACGGGCACGCCGGTGGAGCGGCGCCACGCCCTCACAACTTAGGTGAGCCTAAGCTAAACCCGTGGAGCTGTCGATAGGGGGCCCCGGATGATGGGCGGACTCCGGTGTCCATCAAGTGGGGTACCGCATGTGCGCGTTGGCCACTAAGGTAAGCCTTGCTTTAGTTTTCGCCGGTCAGCGCTTTTCTGAGGAGGAACCCATGCGGGTCGTCATGTTCGGTTACCAGACCTGGGGCCACCGCACCCTGCGAGCCCTGCTGGACTCCGAGCACGACGTGGTGCTGGTCGTCACGCACCCCAAGAGCGAGCACGCGTACGAGAAGATCTGGAGCGACTCCGTCGCCGACCTCGCCGAGGAGCACGGCGTCCCCGTGCTGATCCGCAACCGCCCCGACGACGACGAGCTGTTCGAGCGCCTCAAGGACGCCGACCCGGACATCATCGTCGCCAACAACTGGCGGACCTGGATCCCCCCTCACCTCTTCGCCCTGCCGCGCCACGGCACCCTGAACGTCCACGACTCGCTGCTGCCCAAGTACGCCGGGTTCTCCCCGCTCATCTGGGCCCTCATCAACGGAGAGCCCGAAGTCGGCGTCACCGCGCACATGATGAACGACGAGCTGGACGCGGGCGACATCGTCCGCCAGGAGTCCGTGCCGGTCGGCCCCAGGGACACCGCCACCGACCTCTTCCACAAGACCGTCGACCTCATCGCCCCCGTCACCATCGGCGCCCTCGCCCGGATCGCCGCGGGGGAGACGGAGTTCACCGCGCAGGACCGCTCGCAGGCCAGCTTCTTCCACAAGCGCGCCGCCGAGGACATCCGCATCGACTGGACCTGGCCCGCCGAGGACCTCGACCGGCTGGTCCGCGCCCAGTCCGAGCCGTATCCGAGCGCCTTCTGCTTCCACCGGGGCAAGCGCCTCGAAATCCTCGGCGCCGTGGTCTCCCAGGGGCGGTACGGGGGCACGCCCGGCCGGATCTTCTACCGCGAGGGCGACGGCGTGGTGATCGTCGCGGGCGCGGACGCCCGCACGGGCCGCAACCACGGCCTGGCCGTCACCCGCGTACGGGCCGAGGACGGCCGGGAGCTGGCGGCGACGGACTACTTCACGTCGATGGGCGGCTATCTGACGAGCCGCCCCTGAGGCGGGCGCCCGCACACGAGGCCCCCATGCGCGCATGGGGGCCTCGCCGAGTACGTGGGGGGACGAAGCCGTCAGTCCTGGACGACCACGTTCCTGCCGGGACCGCCGGAGATCGTGTCCTTGCCGGGGCCGCCGTACAGCTTGTCGTCGCCGCTGTTGCCCCACATGCGGTCGTCGCCCGCGTCGCCGCGCAGCACGTCGTTGCCCCTGCCGCCGTACATCTCGTCGTTCCCGTCGCCGCCGGTGACCGTGTCGTCGCCGTCGTCGGCCCGCAGGATCTGGTCGCCCTTGCCGCCGTGCAGCACGTCGTCGCCCGCGCCGCCGTCCAGGAACTCGCCGCCGTCGGCGGTCGAGACCGTGTCGTCGCCGTCGTCACCCGCGGCCGAGCCGTACGCCCCTGTCGCGAGGACGTCGTCGTCCGCGCCGCCGTGCACCTGGGCGCCGTCCGTCCTGCCGCCGTGGTCGCTGTTCCACTCGTCCTTTCCGTCGCCCAGCCGGACGCTGTTGAAGTAATAGACCTGATCGGTGGCATTGTCGAAGGTGGCGGAGTCGTCACCGTCGCCCAGATCCATTTCCATGGATTCGAGCGGCGACTGGCTCTCGGGCGCCTCGACCGTGCACGAAATCCGCGTCTTGTCGGCGCCGTCGGGGTGCGAGCAGCCGTTCCCGGCCTCGACCGGAACGGAATCGTCGATGACATAGGTGAACTTGGAACGGTCGTCGGTGTACGACTGCGCAATGGCCACCTTGTTGGTCTGACCAGGGGCGGCGGTGTATGTGAGGTGCCACCCGTACTCGTTGACCGAGGCGGTGGCCACCGGCTCGGCACCGGCCGCGGGCCCGGCCAGGGCGACCGGCACGGCGAGCCCGAGCCCGAGAACGGGCGCCAGCGTCGAGACGGTCAGGGCACGGCGTATCCCGCGACTGCCGGGGCGAGAGGACATTGCATAACCTCCGTGAGGCTGTGGTGAATTCCTTCCGCGTGGTGTGACAGCCCGGCCGTGCACCCGGTTGCCCGCCTTCGGTGAATAAATGGATTGTGCAATATTACGGGCCGTGGAATTCATTCCCGGTTCCCGGCCCATTCACCTGGAGGCGGGCCCCGCACCTCAGTCCGCCGGGAGCACCGTGAGTTCGCGGTGCGTCTGGTTGAGGCGTTCGCCGCCGTCCTCGGTGACCGTGACGATGTCCTCGATACGGGCGCCGAAGCGGCCGGCCAGATAGATGCCCGGCTCGATCGAGAAGGACATGCCCGGTTCGAGCGGCAGGTTGCTGCCCGCGACGATGTACGGCTCCTCATGGGTGGAGAGGCCGATGCCGTGGCCGGTGCGGTGGATGAAGGACTCCCCGTAGCCCGCCGCGGAGATGATGTCCCGCCCGACGGCGTCGAGCCGCTCCGCGGTGATGCCCGGGCGCACGGCGTCCGTCTGCGCGGCCTGGGCGCGCTCCAGGACCGTGTACAGCTCGCGGAACTCCGCGGGCGGCTCGCCCACCGCGTACGTACGGGTGGAGTCCGAGCAGTAGCCCTCGGGCGTGGTGCCGCCGATGTCGACGACGACGGGGTCGCCGGTACGGATGATCCGCTCGCTCACCTCGTGGTGCGGGCTCGCGCTGTTCGGCCCGGAGCCCACGATGACGAAGTCGACGGTGACGTGCCCGGCCTCCAGGATCGCCTCCGCGATGTCGCGCCCGACCTCCTGCTCCGTACGGCCGGGACGCAGCCACTCGCCCATGCGGCGGTGCACGCGGTCGATCGCCGCGCCCGCCCGGCGCAGCGCCTCCGTCTCGGCGGGGGACTTGCGCATCCGCAGCTCGCGCAGCACGTCACCGGCGAGGACCTGCTCGGTGCCGGGCATCGCCGTGCGGAAGGCGAGCAGCTTCTCGGCCCACATGTGGTTGTCGACGGCGACGCGCTTCGCGTCGCCGGGGAGACGCCCGGCGACCAGGGCGTACGGGTCGTCGGTCTCGTCCCAGCCGAGGATCTCGACGCCCAGTCCCCCGGCCGCCGACGCCCGCGCGGCGGGCTCCTCCAGGGCGGGGACGACGAGGAACGGGTCGCCGTCAGCGGGCAGGGCGAGGCAGGTGAGGCGCTCCAGCGGCAGCGCGTGATAGCCGGTCAGATACCGCAGGTCGGCGCCCGGGGAGACGAGCAGCGCGTCGATCCCCGCTGCGGCGGTCACCTCGCGGGCACGCGCGAGACGGGAGGCGCCCTCGTCGGCGAGGGCGGACGCGGACGGGTGTTCGGAAGGCTCGATCATGACGGCCACGGTAGCGCCACCGCCGCGGCCTCCGGCGTTCACGCGCCCGCCGCATATGCCGTAGGGGCACTTCGCACATCGGCGGATGCGTCCGTCCTATCGGCACTTGGCATCATTCCGCCGGACCCGGCCCCCGAACAGACTCTCCGGCAGCAGGAATCCAACCGGAAGGACCGGCCCCCGCCCCCACGATCCCCCGTTCCCCACGCGGAGCCGGTCTGCGGATCACAAGGAGACCCCCCGATGAGATACCGAAGAGCCGCTCTGCCGGTGACGCTCGGACTGGGCGTGGCCGTCACTCTCGGCATGGGCGCCGCCCCCGCCTCCGCGCAGGAGGCACCCGCCCCCTCCGCACCCGCGATGGCGAGCACCCAGGGCTACACAGACGCGGGCGAGAGCCGGAAGGCGAACGAGAAGTTCTTCAAGGCCGTCGTCCAGGACGCCCTGGAGAAGCAGGCCGAGAAGCCCGGCATCCAGCAGGTCACCGTCACGTACGACGCCCGCCGCGCGCCGACGTTCCGGAGCCAGATAGCCAACAGCACGTCCATCTGGAACTCCTCCGTGCGGAACGTCCAGCTCCGTGAGGGCACCAACGCGTCCTTCACCTACCGCGAGGGCAACGACCCGCGCGGCTCGTACGCCCAGACCGACATGCACGGGCGGGGCTACATCTTCCTGGACTACCGGCAGAACCAGCAGTACTCCTCCAACCGCGTCGTCGCCCACGAGACCGGGCACGTGCTCGGCCTGTACGACAACTACAGGGGCCCCTGCTCCGAGCTGATGTCCGGCGGCGGCCCCGGCCCGTCCTGCACCAACGACCGGCCCAACGCGACGGAGCGCGCCCGCGTCGACCAGCTCTGGCAGAACGGGGTGGCGAGCGTCGCCTTCGACAAGGTGGCGTTCGGGAAGTAGCCCCGGCAGCCCCCGGCCGCCGGTAGCGCCCGGCCGCCGGTAGCGCCCGGCCGCCGGTAGCGCCCGGCCGCCGGTAGCGACGGTCAGCCCCGTCCCTCCGGCTCCACGCCGCCGCCTCCGCCTCTCTGCCGTTCCGGTCAGATGACACGGAACAGATCGGCGGCGGCGTGGACGTCCGTGAGGTCCTCCACCGAGCGGAGGTTGTCGCACAGCGCGTCCAGCACCGAGTCGGCCTCGGCGGCGCGCGGGGCGCCGATGGCCACGCCGAAGACCCGGAAGCCCAGCCGCCGCTTGGCGTCCCGCCAGCCCCGCATCCACTCCTCGGTGACCTCGCACTCGTCGTCCGTGAGCATCACGATGTCGCCGCGCGTACGGGCCGCGTGGGCGAACTCCTCCTCCAGCAGCTCGCCCGCCGCCGACAGCGGCGCCTGGTAGCTGGTGCCGCCGCCCAGGAAGCTCTCGGCGAAGTCGAGCACGCGGCCGGGACCGGCGGTGCCGGGTTCCCCGGCCGGGAAGCGGAAGACGCGGACCTTGTCGGCGGCGGAGAAGAGGATCCCGACGAAGTCCCGTCCGGCGTGCCGCGCCTGGTCCAGCAGCGCCAGCGCGCAGGCCTTCGCCCACGCCTCCCGGGTCACCCCGCCCGGACCCGCCTCGTACATGGAGTGCGAGGTGTCCACGCACGCGATGACGGCGCCACGGCCCCGGGGCCGCTCGTCCTGGCTCTCGTAGAGCATCAGCTCCCCGGCGGCGTACCGCGCGGCGAACACCGCGCGCAGCTCGGGCAGGCCCAGGTGGGCCAGCTCGGAGGGGATGAGGCGGGAGAGATCGTCGCCGAGGGTGACGCCGACCAGCTCCCCGGTGGTGTTCTCGACCTTGCGGGCGCGCTCGCCGTCGGCCATCCGCCGGAAACGGCCGATCAGTTCGGCCCAGCGCGCCAGTCGGCTGGTGCGCAGCCGCTCGGCGAGCCGCGCCCGCTCGTCGTACGGCAGCCGCTCCAGCTCGCCGGGGTCCATGCCCCACGCCCGTACGAGCGCGGCCTCCTCCCGCGCCTCGCCCGGAGCGGGCGGCGCCGCCACCTGCCGTACGGCACCGGGGGCCCCGGGCGCGGCGGGGGCTTGCGGGGCCTGAGGGGCCTGGGGAGCCTGCGGGGCTCGGGGAGGGAGCTGGCCCGGGGGCGGCTGCCCGGGGTTGTGCGGGACCGCCTCCGCCCGGCCCGCCGGATCGGGCGTACGGCCCTCCTGCCGCCGTGCGTCCCGGGCGTCCCGAGCGTCCGGAGCGCGCTCCAGCGAGCGGCGCAGCGCGGAGGCCTGGGCGAGCACGGTCAGGGCGGCGGCGTACGGGTCACCGGCGGACTCCCGGCGCAGCACGGCGAAGTCCGGCGACTCCACGAGCGAGGCGACGACCCGTTGCTGGACGAGCCGGGAGGCGGGCATCTCCTCGGGGCCGCGCAGCCGGGGGCCGGTCTTGTAGGCGGCCAGGAACACGTCGGCGAGGAGGTCGGCGGCGTGCGCGTCGCGCGCCCCCAGCTCCTCGGCCAGCTCGCGCAGCGCGGCCGAACGCCCGTACGTCTCGCGCCACGTGGCCCGGTCGTAGTCGTCCGCGACGACGGCGGCCGTGTGCCCCTCGTGGCCTCCGGTGTTCAGAGCGGCCCCTGCGCCACGCTCGCGTCCACGCCGAGGGCCTCGGTGAGCACGCGGGCGCGGACGGCGCGCTGGCGGGCGGTGACCCGGTCGATGGCGGCGGTCGAACGGCCCGCGCGCGCCGCCTCCCGGCGCAGGATCTCCAGCCGCTTCCCCGCCTGCGCGAGCTGCCCGTGGGCCTTTCTGATGACCCAGTCGCTCAGCGCCTCGCGGGACTGCCCGGCCAGGGCGTCGAGCTGGGTCTCCAGCTCCTCGACGACGTCCGCCAGGTCGAGGGCCTCCTTGGCGTCGGGGTTGACCAGTTGCAGCACCTCGCGTTCGACGGCGGGGCGTTCGGCGGGGGAGTGCCACAGCACGTGCGTGAGGACGGACAGGTCGGCCTCCGCGACCTCCGGGCGGCCGTCGAGGTACGCGGACGCCTGGAGCAGGCCGACCGCCTGCCGCCAGCGGCGGTCGGAGGCGACCAGCTCCCTGCGGCGCAGCGCGGCGCGCAGCGTGCACACCGCGTCGACGATCCGCTCGGGGACGTCCACGGACGGGACGCCCTCGGTCACCGCCTGCCGCAGCGCGGCCAGTTCGACGGTGGTCCGGGCCGGTGTCTCCGGGCGGCGGACGGCGGAGCGGACGAGCGCGGCGAAGTTCGAGGGGTCCTCCAGATAACCGACCTCGATCCGCACCAGCAGGCGGTCGTAGATCGCGGCGGAGTCCTCGCCGTCGGGCAGTTCATTGCTCGCCGTGATGGCGCCGATGAGGGGGCAGGGGATCGGGGCGCCGCCGTTCTCCGGGTGGTAGATCCGCTCGTTGAGATAGCCCAGCGTCTCGTTCAGCGCGGCCGTGGAGCACTTGAAGATCTCGTCGATGAACGCGATGTGCGCGGTCGTGGCCCGCCCGTCGTACACCTGGCGGTATTCGCCTCGGGCCAGCGCGGCCACGTCGATGGGCCCGAAGATCCGGGTCGGCGCCGTGAACTTCGAGAGCAGGATCTCCCAGTACGCCGCGCCCTCGACCCTGCCCGACAGCTCCCGGGCCATTTCCGACTTCGCCGTGCCGGGCGGGCCGAGCACGAGCGAGTGCTGGCCCGCCAGCAGCGTCACCACCAGCGTGCGCACCACGTCCGCCCGCTCGTAGAAACGGTCCGCCAGCTCGTCGCCGATCATCCGCAGTCTCTTCGCGGTGTCCTCCGCGCCCATCCCCACCCCGACCCTCTGATCGTCCTCGGCCTGTGCAAGATTACGCGGCGGCCGCCGTTCCCTTCATTACTCACGACTAATCGGCCGGTATCCGATTCGGTGTTGTTCCAGGCCACGGCTTCGGCTGGGATGGGTGCCGCAGGTGCGCCGCCCCCGGCGCCGCGTG
>NZ_BAAAPE010000005.1:0-99340 GCF_039530985.1 Streptomyces albiaxialis | reverse complement strand
GGCGGCGCACCCGCCGTCCCGGCCCTCATCCCAGGAGAATTTGCGATGCGACGTCTGACCTACCTCGTCGGCTCCAGCGTGGACGGCTTCATCGCCTCCGCCGACGGCTCCCTCGACGCCTTCTTCCCGCTGCCGGACGGCCTCCTGGAGCACGTGGTCGCCCACTACCCGCAGACCCTGCCCACCCACCTCCACGGCCGACTCGGCGTCCGCGACCTCCACGGCCCCTTCGACACCGTCGTGATGGGCCGCGGCACGTACGAACCGGGCCTGAAGGAGGGCGTCGTCAGCCCGTACTCCCACCTGCGGCAGTACGTGTTCTCCACCGGTATGACCAGCCCGGACCCCGCCGTCACCGTCGTCTCCACCGATCCGGTCGCGGCGGTGCGCGAGCTCAAGCGCGGGCCGGGGGAGGGGATCTGGCTGGCCGGAGGCGGCAGCCTGGCCGCGGCGCTGGCGCCGGAGATCGACGAACTGGTCGTGAAGATCTACCCGTTCGTGCTCGGCGCCGGCATCGGCGTCTTCCACGGCCCGATCGCGCCCACCCACCTCACCCTCACCGGCACCCAGGTCCTGGCGGGCGGCGCCGCCGTCCACACCTACGCCCGCGAGAGCGGTCAGAGGCCCGCGTGACGACGCGCCGCCGGACGGGGCCGGGGCCTGGTCAGGCCGGGGCGTCGTCGCCGAGGGTGCTCAGCGTCTCCATGGCCTCGCGCTCCAGGCGGGAGAGCGTGCCGAGAAGGGCGCCCGCCTCCGTGAGGCACCGCGCGTCGCCCGACTCCCCGGCCTTCGCGATCAGCGCGGCGACCTCGGTCCAGAGCGTGGCCGCCTCGGCGTACGACCGGTGGCCGGCGCGCAGCCGCCGCGCCGCGGGGCCCTCACCGAGCAGGTCCGCGCCCTCGGCGAGGAAGTCGCGGTAGAGCGCGCGGAAGAGGGAGCCGCCGGTGCCGCCCTCCTCCATCAGGAGGGCGGCGTGCGGCAGGTCCCGCGCGGGCTCTTCGGCGCGCCGCAGCCACTTCGGGACCAGCCCGGCCGCCTTCGCGATGCCCCGGTGGCCGAGGTTGGCGATCGGCGGGTGGAGGAACGCGTCGGCGCAGGCGGTGACCGCCGCCACGAGGTGGTCGCGCGGGGAGGGCGGGCCGCCGTCCGGCGCCGCGAGGGTGAAGGACCGGTGCCGCGCCGTCATCGGGCCGCGCGCGGCCCTCGCCTCGGCCAGGCTCGTCAGACCGGCGGTCACGGCCCCGCCCTGCTGGTCGGTGTCCACCAGGTACGCGTCACGGTCGTCGTAGCCGTACATGGCGACGATATGGCCGCCGAAGTGCACCTTCGTGGTGAAGTAGCCGAGGTGGTGACTGTCGAGCTGGAGCCCCACGGGGCGGCCGGTGCCGAGCGGGCCCGTCACGTTCTCCCATGCTTTCCGCGGCGAGGTGGTCTCCTTTACCCGGAGGTCCAGCCCCAGCCCGGCCGTCAGATTCCGGGTCAGCTCGAAGGGCCTGACCCGTCCGCCGAGGAACGGGACATCCATGTTCTTGCTGTCCCAGTAGACGAAGGACAGTCCCGCTCCGAGCCCGAAGAGCATCGGCTCGGACAGATCGATCCCCTCGTGGCGCAGCAGTACGCCCAGGGCGGTCGTCTCGCAGTGCCGCATGGGCCGCGTCCCGCGCGGATCGGCCCCGCCCACGTTCACCTGTGTCATGCCGGTTCCTCCTCGACGGGGACGGTCAGCCGCGTCATCAGTTCCTCGGGCGGTGCCTCGTCCGGCCCGACGAGATACGCCTCGCGCACGGGCGCGCGCGGCCGCAGCCCGCGCGCGTGGACGGCGGCGAAGAGCGCGTTGTACGCCAGGGGGAGCTGGGCGTACGACCCGACGTGCGTGGTCCCGGCGACGCGCCCGCCGGGCAGGACCTCGAACTCCAGCCCGGCTCCCGCGACTTCCCGCGCGTCCGCGACCGCGTCCGCGACCGGCACCGGCGCCCGCATCGCCGCCCCGACGGCGATCTCCATCCCCTCGTCCAGGTCCACCGGATACAGCCCCCACAGCGGCGGCTCCCACGCGATCCCGGCCCGGCCGAGCGCCGCCATCAGGCGGCCGACGCACTCCCCGGCCCGCTCGCCGATCTCCGGGGGACCGCAGACCGCCCGCACCACGGCGAGCCGCCGGTCCGGCTCGCTGCCCAGCGCCACCTCGTACCCCTCGTACCCGGGCAGGCCGCCCTCCGCGAGCCGCTCCAGCATCTCCATCCGCGCCCGGTCCCGGCGGATCCGCTCCGCCAGCCGGTCCCGTTCCGCGCGCAGGATCCGCGCCCGCTCCTCCGGCACGGCCGCGAGCGCACGGGCGATGACGGGCAGGGGCAGGTCCATCTCCCGCAGCAGCGCGATGGTCAGCGCGTCCCGCGCCTGCCCGGGCGCGTAGTAGCGGTAACCGGTACGGCCGTCCACGCGCGCGGGACCGAGCAGCCCCGTCTCGTCGTAGTGCCGTAGCTGCTTCACGCTGAGCCGGCAGAGGCGCGCGAAGCGCCCGATGCTGAGAAGTCCGTCGCGCATGCCCTCATGGTGGACCCTCCCACAGAGGGAGAGTCCACCGCCGCGCCCCGTGCCCGCGCCCCGTGTGGCTTCTCGGGCTCAGTCCGCGCCCATCAGGCGGTACATGCCGATCGAGTCGTGGGTGGCGGTGTCGGCGAAGCCGAACTTCTCGTAGAGGAAGCGCGCGGGGCCGTCGGCGATCAGGGAGACGTAGGCGGTGGCGGGGGCCCGGCGCTCCAGCTCCTCGGTGAGCGCCGCCATGATGTGCTTGCCGAGGCCGCGCCCCTGGTGGCCGGGGTGCACGCAGATGTCCACG
The DNA here is from genome assembly GCF_039530985.1 of Streptomyces albiaxialis. NCBI lineage: Bacteria > Bacillati > Actinomycetota > Actinomycetes > Kitasatosporales > Streptomycetaceae > Streptomyces > Streptomyces albiaxialis. The sequence goes on along the minus strand of NZ_BAAAPE010000005.1, from coordinate 96,501 downwards.
ATCTGGAACGCGGTGCCGCCGTCACCGATGATCCGCCCCATGCCGATGGGCCGCCCCTCGTGGTGCAGGACCACGCCGTACCAGGTGCGGGGGAGGGCCAGGGCGACCGCCTCGGGGGCCTTGTCGGAGAGACCCGCGTCGGTACGCAGACGGCGGAAGTCGTCGACGGAGGGCACGCCCTCCCGCAACTCGTAAGGCTCACTCAGGCTCGTCATGCCTTACACGCTACAGGCCCCGGTGAACCTTGCGCCGAGCGGCCCCACCGCATGGGCGCCTCAATCCCGTTCGGCTCCTTGCCCCGTCACCGCCGCGGTGAGCAGTGCGACGAGGGCCTCGGTCTCCTCCTCGACGGTCAGGGAACCCCCGTCCGCGGAGTCGGAGTCGGACCGGCCGGGGTGGAGGTCGGCGAGCACGCCGGACTGGTAGAGGCCGAGGAGGCCGACCATCGCGCGGTAGCGGAAGGCGACCTCGCGCGGGGACAGTTGGGGCAGCGCGGCGGTGAGCGCGGCCAGGTAGCGCCCCTCCGCCGGGCCGACCCGGGCCGGCGGGGCGGCCGCGGCCCGCGACGCGTTCAACTCCGGCATGGCCAACGCCCTGTGGGCCGGAGTCGCGGTCGTCGCCGCGGGCACGGTCGCGGCCTGGCCGCTGCTGGGCCGCCGCCGCTACGAGTCCGAGTCCGAATCCGAGTCCGGAGCCGGGGCCGGACCCGGGCCCGAGTCCGAATCCGAGCCGCAGAACTCGGCCTCCACCACGCCTCCGTAGGCGCTCGCGTCCTTCGGCCAGTCGCCGTTGATGTTGAACGTCAGGTGGTGGGAGCCGTCCCTGGTGGCCGCGGTGCCCGACAGGGAGCCGTTGGTGCGGCCGGTCTTCCCGAACACCTGGACGCCGCAGGAGAGGGTGACGGACTCGACGCCGAGGCCGTACGCGAATCCCTCCTCTTCGGCGGGGACGGTCGTGAGCATCTCCTTCAGGGCGGCCGGGCGCAGCAGCTTGCCGGTGAGGAGGCCGTGGAAGAACGTGTTGACGTCGCCGGTCGTGGAGATCGCCTCGCCCGCCGCTCCGAGCCACGTCATGTTCTGGCGGGTCGCGTCGATGACGGGCGCGTCGGGCCGCTTGTCACGCAGCCGGGAGTAGCCGACGGGGTGCGGGCGTGGCAGACCTGCCCGCTGCCCGGGGAACGAGGTCTCGCGCAGCTTGAGCGGCCGCAGCACGCGCCGCTCGATCTCCCGCGCGTACGGACGCCCCGTCACCTTCTCGACGATCATGCCCGCCAGCACGTAGTTGGTGTTGCTGTACGAGGCCGACGTGCCCGGCGCGTGCGGCGGGGTCTTCCTCGTCGCCAGCGCGACCAGGTCGGCCGGGCGGTGGGTGTCGTAACGGTGCTCGGGGAAGCCCGCGCCCGAGGTGCGGCGCTGGAACTCGGGGTCCTCGGTGTACTCGTTGAGGCCGCTGGTGTGGTTGAGGAGCTGCCGGAGGGTGATCTTCCGGCCGTCGTTGTCGTGGCCGCGCACCACGCCGGGCAGCCAGGTCTCCACGGTGTCGTCCAGGTCGAGGCGCCCCTCCTGCTGGAGCTGGAGCACGACGGTGGCGAGGAAGACCTTCGTGATGCTCGCCGCCCGGAAGTGGTCGGCGCGGCTCCGTTCACGTCGCGTCGCGGTGTCCGCGTACCCGGCCTCCCCGAACCACCCGTCCCCCTTCTGCCACGTCTCGGCGGCGACACCCGGCAGACCGGCCTCCTCGACCACGGCCCGCAGGGCCTTCCTCGTCGCCCGGTGCTCGTCCGTACCGCCGTCGGGCGCCTGGCCGACGACGGCGTGCGCGGTCACGCCCGCCCCCGCCAGTGCGGCGAGAGCGAGGGCGACGGCGGTCGTACGGGCGGGGGCGCCGAGCGCGCGGCGGCGGTGTGTTCCTGTTCGCATGCCAGGAGGCTAGGAAGGACGGCACCCCCGGCGGCATCGACGAAAGTCGTCCCCTCGCACGACCGACGTCGGGTGCGCGGGCCTGCGTTCGTCGTGCCGGGCCGGCCGGGCGTCCCCGTCTCAGGGCTGCTGGGGCAGGGCCCGTGCGAGGAGCGGGAGGAGCCGGTCCCAGTGGTGCCGCAGCGCGTCGGCGTCGAACGCGGCGGTGTCGGACATGGTGAAGCCGTGCACGGTGCCGGGGTAGACCTCGGTGGTGTACGCGACGCCCGCGGCGTCCAGCTCCTTGCGCAGCGCGCCCAGGGCCTCGGGCGTCAAGTCGCCCTCCGCGAGGCCGAGATGGACCTCGGCGGCGAGTTCGGAGGCGCGGAGGTGGGGGCTGTCCGGCGCGTCGGTGACCAGCATGCCGGGGTGGAATCCGGCCAGGGCGGCCACCCGGTCGGGGTGGGCCGTGGCGGTACGCATCGCGAGGGCGGCGCCCAGGCAGTAGCCCATCACGCCCACCGGCCCGTCGCTCACCTCGGGCCGGCCGGTGAGGAACGTGACGTAGGCGTCGGCGTCCCGCAGGACCCGCTCGGTGGTGTGCGCCTGGATCAGGGGCATCAGCGCGGCGAAGACCTGGGGCCGGACGTCCTCGCCGATGTACTCGGGGAGCGCGACGACCGGCGCGGGGCCCTCCCGGTAGTAGAGGTTGGGGACGAGCACGTAGTACCCGTGCCCGGCCAGCTCGCGGGCCTTCCGCTCCAGTTCGGGTCGCGGGCCGAAGGCGTCCGGGTAGAGCAGCACCCCTGGGTGCCGCCCGCCGCCGTCGGGGAACGCGGCGAAGGCGTCGGCCTCGCCGTCCTGGGTCGGGATCCGGAGTGTGGTGGTGGGCAAGATCTGCCTTTCTGGGATGAGGAACGAATCTGGGATGAGGAACGAACGCGCCTCTTGGAGTGCGCTCGAAGAAAGTTCGCCTGTCTAACGATCTCGGTGCGAGCGAACGTACCCCGTCGGCCGGACCCGCGCAATCTCCGGGGCGCCGCCTCGGCAGGCATGCCGTCGGGCGGCCGGAAACGGCATATATCCACGCCACGGGCGCGACGGAACAGCACATGCGTACTCTCCCGTCGCACCGCGTGTCCCGGCGGGCCGACGAAACGTTTTGCGGGGTGGAACACGGGGGCTGGGCACGCCCACGGGGGCCCGTGTGAAAGGCGGACCGGGACACGCGTCCACGCCCGGGACCGCCGGGCCCCGCCGCCCGCGGCATGACGGCGACCTGCCGGCCGGGGCGGCGGGGCCTCCTCCCGTGCGGGAGGAGGCGCGTCCGCCGTGCACGCGCGCTGTCCGCCGTGCCGGTCACTTCAGGGCGCGGCACCCACCGCCGCCGCGGCGGTGTCCGTCGGCAGGTAACGGGCCTCCGCGAGAAGGCGGGTGCGCAGGGCGTACGCGTAGGGGCTGCCCGGCGCGAGCGTGCCGAGCAGCGTGGCGGCCTCGCGGCACAGCCCGGCCAGATGTTCGTGATACGGCCGGAGGACCTCGGGGGTGAGCATCATCGCCCGCAGTTCACGGCGTCCGGCATCGGAGGACGAGGCCTGTGCCAGCAGCGACCGGACCCGCCGGTGCCGGGCGCCGTCCGCCGAGTGGAGGAGACGGACCAGCAGATAGGTGGCCGTTCCGTTGCGCAGGTCCTCGCCGGACCCGTGGCGGAGGTCGTCCTCGTCGTTGCGGAACTGCGCCAGCATGCCCAGGAGATGCCCGAACCGGCCCCAGGCCGCCACGGAGCCCGCGCCGCCCACGCCCGTGCCGCCCGCGTCGTCGTCGCCCTGCGCGAGGCGGGCCGCCATGGTGGCGGCCATCGCGTAGACGGAACCGCTCTTGTCCCGGTACGTGGCCAGGACCGCCTCCGGGGTCGTCGCGGCCGGTTCGGCGAGGAGGTCGCCCAACTGTCCGTTGCCGGCGGCGGTCCAGCAGTCGAGGTAGTCCCGCCGGAGGCGGTCGCGCAGTCCGGCCCCGACCGGCAGCAGGGACAGCGCGCGCAACGGCAGGGCGTACCCGCACTCCAGAGCCGCCGTCAGCGCCACGCCCCGGGGCAGCCCGTACATCTCCTTCCCCGCGTCGCCGTCCGCCACGTCGTCGAACGTGTTCGCCGCGCGCCACCACAGCGCGTGCACGCCCGCGAGGGGGACGGCCGGTCCGGCGTCGCCGGTCATGGCCGCGTGGACGAGGAGGGGCAGCGAGAACTCCAGCGGGGACCGCCTGCCGCAGGTGACGAGCTGCCGCAGGGCGGTGCGGAGCCGGGCCTGCTCCTCACCGTACCCGCTCAGCAGCTCGTCGAGGTACCGGTCCGCCTGCCCGGCGGCGCGAGGCGTGGCCTCTTCGGCGGCGGATTCCGGTACGGGGGACTGCGTAGGAAGCACTCTCGTCTCCAAGCACATTCGGGGGCTGCCGGGTTCACTCCCGGTGATCCACGAGAGGGCCTGCCCAGAATGCGACCGAGACTCCCGCTCGGTGGACATCCGACCGATATGTCACTCCAATGACCGTTCCGCGAGGCGCGGTCCCCGCTAGGTCCCCGCTAGGGGCGGAGCCGGGGGAGGGGGCGGAGGTGGGGCCAGCGGGTGAGCATCGAACGGCGCAGGTCCGTCGCGAGCCGCCCCAGGCCCCTCAGCTCGGCGCCGTGCCGCCCGTTGCCGTCCCCCGTCATCGCGGCGACGACGCCGAGGCGGTGGACGAGGCGCTGGCGGGCCGTCGCCGTGCCCCATTCCCAGTCCTGGCCGGGGAGCAGGGCCAGATGGTCGGTGGTGCCGCGGTACGCCCGCTGGACCAGGGCGTCGCCGCGGAGCAGCCAGCCCGCGCAGGCGTCGGTGAGATCGTCCGGGACGTCGGTGCCGGTCGCCTCGCGCCACGTCGCGCGGTACGCGGCCTCCGCCGCGTGGAGGAGGGGCGCGGGCGGGGCGGTGGCGCACCAGCAGGTCGGGAAGCCGATGCGCAGATAGGCGAGTTCGACGAGGCCGCTGCCGAGCGAGGACTGCTCGAAGTCGATGAAGCGCACGCCGCCGCCGGAGTGCATGTCGTTGCCGGGGCAGGGGTCGCCGTGGAGCAGGGCGTGGCCCGGCGCGGTGCGCAGCCGGGCCACGAGGCCCTCCAGCTCGGCCCGTACGCCGGGGGGTTCGGGGACGTCGAGCGTCGCGGCGAGGGCGAGGAAGGAGTCGATGTCGCCCTGCACCGGGCCGGACCAGGCGGGGAGCAGGCCGGTGTCGTCGGGGCCGGTGGCCGCGTGGAGCCGGGCCAGCGCCGTGGCGTGGCCGGTCACCCAGTCCTCGCCGGGCGGCCGGTGGTCGACGTGCTCCAGCACCAGGACACGGGCGTCGGGGTCGGTGCCGAGGAGGGCCGGGACCACGGGCGGCTCGACGCGGGCGGCGAGCTTGAGTGCGGTCACCTCGCGGTCGTACCTCTCGGTGGCCTCCGGGCCGTCGACGAGCTGCTTGACGACCACCGGCGTGCCGGACAGCTCGGCCCGCCAGACGCGTGAGCGGGGGCTGCTGTCGAGTCGGCGGCCCCGGGCCGGTACGCCGAGTTCGGCCCGCAGTTTCTCCCCGAACGGCAGCTCTGAGCGCATGGCGGTCATCCTCGCACGCCCACGAACGCCCACGAACGCCCACGAGAAAGGCAGGGAGTACGCACTCTCCCTGCCACTCTCAACCTATAGCGCACATGGGGGCTTGCGGCAAGGCCCCATGCGTGCCGCAGAATCTCCGGCCGGAACCAGAATTCGGGAATCCGGGGAATCCGGGAGCCTGGGGAATTCGGGGATGTGGGGGATTCATGTATGACGTGATCGTCGTCGGCGCGGGTCCGACCGGCACGATGCTCGCCTGCGAGCTGCGGCTGCACGGCGTACGGGTGGTCGTCGTGGAAAAGGAACCGGAGCCGAGGAAGGACGTCCGTTCGCTCGGAATGCACGCGCGCAGCATCGAGGTGATGGATCAGCGAGGACTGCTGGAACGCTTTCTCGCGCACGGCAAGAAGCACCCCGTGGGCGGATTCTTCGCCGGTATTCCCCAGCCCGCGCCCAAGGGGCTGGACACCGCGCATCCGTACGTTCTCGGGATCCCGCAGCCCGTCACCGACCGGCTGCTCGCCGAGCGCGCGGCCGAACTCGGCGCCGAGATCCGGCGCGGCAGCACGCTGACCGGCCTGGCCCAGGACGAGGACGGCGTGACCGCGGAGCTGGACGGCGGAGGGGGAGGGGGTGCGCCCTCGCGCACGTCCCTGCGTGCGCGCTATCTCGTCGGCTGCGACGGCGGCCGCAGTACGGTCCGCAAGCTGCTCGGCGTCCCGTTCCCCGGCGAGGACGCCACCTCCGAGACGCTGGTGGGCGAGGCCCGGATCGGCGTCGAGCCCGGGACGGTGGCCTCCGTGGTGGCCGAGGTCCGCAAGACGGAGCTGATGTTCGGCATCGGGCCGGTCGGGGACGGGATGTACCGGCTCGTCGTCCCCGCCGGGAAGGTGACCGGGGACCGCGATGTGCCGCCCACGCTGGAGGAGGTCAAGGAGCGGCTGCGGGCGTACGCCGGAACCGACTTCGGCATCCACGCGCCGCGCTGGCTCTCCCGTTTCGGCGACGCCACACGGCTGGCCGAGCGCTACCGGACCGGCCGGGTGCTGCTGGCCGGGGACGCGGCGCACGTCCACCCGCCGATGGGCGGCCAGGGCCTCAACCTGGGCGTCCAGGACGCGTTCAACCTCGGCTGGAAGCTGGCCGCCGAGGTCGGCGGATGGGCGCCCGAGGGCCTGCTGGACAGCTACCACTCCGAGCGGCACCCGGTCGCCGCCGACGTGCTGGACAACACCCGCGCCCAGGCCGAGCTGATGACCAGCGCGCCCGGCCCCCGGGCGGCCCGCAGGCTCGTCGCGGAGCTGGCGGACTTCGAGGAGGTGAGCCGCTTCCTGACCGAGAAGATCATCGCGATCGGCATCGTCTACGACTTCGGCGGCGGCCATCCGCTCGTCGGCCGGCGGCTGCGCGACGTCCGGCTGGGGCGCGGCCGTCTCTACGAGCTGACGCACGGGGGCCGCGGGCTCCTGCTCGACCGGGCGGGGCGGCTGTCCGCCGAGGGCTGGTCGGACCGTGTGGACCATGTCGTCGATTCCACCGACGAGTTGGACATCCCCGGGGCGCTGCTCCGGCCCGACGGGCATGTGGCGTGGGTCGGCGAGGAGCAGGAGGGGCTGCGGGCCGAGCTGGCCCGCTGGTTCGGCGCCCCCGTGAGCTGACGCTCGCCCCCGTGAGCTGACGCCCCCGGCGGGTGAGTCAGTCGCCGGGCCGGTCCTCCTGGCCCGGCGACGCGTCCCCGAAGCGCAGGAAGCCCGTGAGGCGCGGCGCGAACGTGAGCGCGCCCTCCTCGCCCAGCGCCGACCGCAGCCCCGCCGCCACCTCGGCGTCCGGCTCGCCGAAGACCTCGAAGTGCTCGACCCGGCAGTGCTTCATCACGTCCTGGATGTACGGATCGGACAGCTCCCAGTGCAGGCGGACCGCGTCCGAGTCCCGGTAGAGCTGGAAGCTGTGCGCGAGCATCCGCTCCTCGTCCACGAACGTCTGCACCATCAACTGCGGCCCGTGCTGCCGCACGAAGTCGACGGCCTTGGTGACGGCCTCGCGGAACTCCTCCAAGTGGCCGTCCGTGATGCGCATGGTGTTGCGGAAGAGCAGGACGTCGTCGTCATGTGAAGTCATGCCGCCATCCTGGAACATGAAGCAGACTTCAAGTCAAGCGTCGGCGGGCGGGACACGGGCCGCCACCGCCTCGACGGCCGAGGCGAACAGGCCCGTGTCGTGGACGTGGCGGAGCCGGAATCCGGCCGGGGCGAGGAGGGCGGCGAACTCCTCACGGGTCCGTTCGCGGCCCTCCAGGAGCGCGGCCATCAGGACGTCCAGGGACTTGGCCGGGTGCGGGGCGTTGCCGGGCGGGATCACGGAGTCGACGACCAGGAGCCGGGCGTCCTCCGGGGCCGCGGCGCGGCAGGCCCGGAGGATGCGCAGGCAGTCCTCGTCCGGCCAGTCGTGCAGCACGTGCTTGAGGACGTACACGTCGCCGCCCCCGGGCACCCCGTCGAAGAAATCGCCGCTCTCGGCGCGCCAGCGGCCCTCCAACTCCGGTTCGTCGCCCAGCAGATGACGGCCAACGGCGTCCGGGCGGTCGAACAGGACGCCGGTGAGGCCCGCGTGCCGCCGCAGCACCGCGCGCAGCAGTCCGCCCCGGCCGCCGCCGACGTCCACCACCGTGCCCCGCTCCGGCCACGGGAAGAGCTCCGCGACCGCCTCGTCCACGGGCGCGGCGAACGAGGTCATGCCGAGGTCGAACAGCTCGCCCTTCTCCGGGTTGGCCATCAGGTACGGGAAGAACTCGACGCCGAACACCTCCGCGAACGACGGTCCCGGCGTCCGTACGCTCTCGTCCAGCCGCGCCGACAGCCGCTCGAACATCTCGTCCGTCAGCATCACCGAGAGCGTGCGCTGCGAGTGCGGGACGTCCTCGCGCAGCAGCTCCGCCGCGGGGGTGAGCCGGAACCGGGGCTCCGGGCCGCCGGAGGAGCCGCTCGGCTCCTCCTCGGCGAAGACGCCGCGGGTGGCCAGCAGCCGCAGCACGCCGCGCAGATGGGCCGCGTCGAGCCCGGCGGCACGCGCGAGTTCGGCGGCCGTGGAGGGGCCCAGCTCGGCGAGGAGGTCGGCGACGCGATGGCGCGCGACGGCACGTATCGCGCCCGCGTACAGGTGTCCGAGGGAGAGATCGAGGAGTTCCGCGGGGTCGGCGACCGGGGCGGGGGCGGGCCCGGCCCCGTCGTCGGGGGCGTGCTCGGGTCGGCTCATCGCGCCATGGTGGCAGCGGGTGCCGCGGTGCTCCAGAGGCGCGGCAGACCGGATCCGTCCGGGGCGCCGCAGGGCTCGGCGTGCGGCTCGGCGCGCGGTTCAGCGCGCGGCACGGCGGAAGGCCGCGCGGTAGTCGCGCGGGCGCTGCCCCGTGTGCTTGGCGAAGAGCACGGCGAACGTACCCGGGTCCCGGTATCCGACCGCGGCGGCGACTCTCGCGACCGTACGGTCCGTCGTCTCCAGCAGATGGCGCGCGCGCCGCACGCGCGAGGCCTGGAGGTGGGCGAGCGGGCTCCGCCCGGTCTCGTCCGCGAAGCGCCGCAGCAGCGTGCGCGTACTGACGTGGAACGTGTCCGCCAGCGCCGCGAGGTCGTAGCGGGCGTCCAGGTGCTGGTCGAGCCACCGCATGACGCGGCGCGAGAAGTCGTTGCCGGGCTGCGGCAGGAGCCGGGCGTCCACGTACGGCGTCTGGGAGGCGCGCGCGTGGTCGACGAGCGCCACCCGCGCCGTCGTCCGCGCCACCTCGGCGCCGCTGTGCCGGGCGATCAGCTCCAGCGCGAAGTCGTACATGGCGCTGAACGCGGCCGTCGTCGTCACGCCCCGGTCCGTGACGACGAGACGTTCGGCACGCACGTCGGCGGCCGGGCAGTGCCGCGCCAGCTCGTCCGCGAGGAGCCACGCCGTCGTGGCACGGCGCCCGTCGAGGAGCCCGGCCTCGGCCAGGAGGAACGCGCCGACGCAGATCGACACCACGGCGCGCCCCTCGGCGGCGTGCGCGCGGACCGCCGCGATCTCGGGGGCCAGGGGCGCCAGCCTCTCCCGTATGTCGAGCCCCGGCCGGAGCGCGAACCCCGGCACGACGAGCACGTCGCACGCGCGCAGCGGCGAGACGGCCAGGGCGGCGCCGCCCGCCGCGCGGACGCGCCGCCGGGGCGAGACGACCGACGCCTCGTACGCGGGACCGTCCGGCCCGGCGACGTGCGAGGCCATCGTCAACAGGTCCGGCACCCCGAAGACTTCGGAGGCGAAACACCCCGGATAGGCCAGCACCCCGATCCGCAGAGCACTCACGCCGCGCCTCCCTCCTCGTGGCGGGATCGCCCGCTCATCCGGCGATCCCGCCTCTCACCGTACGCGCGCTCCCCGGGCCACGCTGCCCCCATGAGCGCGGACAACGGACACGGTGACGGGGCGACGCGGCGCGACGACCCGATGACGGACTTCTCCCGGCGGTCGGTCGAGATCGCCGGGGTGACGAAGACGGTGTACGTCGCGGGCTCCGGGCCCGCCGTCGTGCTGATGCCGGAGATGCCGGGCATCAGCCCCGACGTGCTGCGGCTGGCGCGCTGGGTGCGGGACGCGGGCTTCACCGTCCACGTCCCGTCGCTCTTCGGGCTCGACGGCGCCCACCCCGGGGCCGAGGGGGTGGAGGTCGTGCGGCGGGCGTGCGTCAGCGCCGAGTTCCGGGCGTTCGCCGGGGGCGGCACCAGCCCCGTCGCCGCGTGGCTGCGCGGCCTGGCGCGCCGGGCCCACGAGGAGTGCGGCGGGCCGGGCGTCGGCGCGGTCGGGCTCTGCTTCACCGGCAACTTCGCGCTGGCCATGGCGCTCGACCCGGCCGTGATCGCGCCCGTCGTCAACCACCCGTCGCTGCCCCTCGACGACCCCGGCGGGCTGGAGCTGAGCGACGAGGACGCCCGGGCGCTCCGGGAACGCGTGACCCGGGACCGGCTGAAGGTCCTCGCCTACCGCTTCGACAACGACCGCTGGTGCACGGGACAGCGGTTCGCCGCGTACCGCGCGCTCCTGGGCGACGCCTTCGACGGCCGTGTCCTGCCGGGCGACTCCGCCCGTACGGACCCGCCCCCGTTCTTCCGCGACGTGGTCGGCACCCCGCACAGCGTCGTCACCGCCCACCTGGTCGACGAGGAGGGACACCCCACGGTGCGGGCGAGGGACGAGATCCTCGCGTTCCTGAGGGAGCGGCTGAGCGGCTGAGCGGCCGGGCGGCTGACCGTCAGGCGGCTGGCCGACCGGGCGGCTGACCCTCCGTACCGGACAGGGAGGGTCAGTCCCCGGAGTCCGCCGTCCTGCGGGCGCGGTGCGCGGCGGCCTTGACGCGGCTCTGGCAGGCGGTGGAGCAGAACTGCCGGGTGCCGTTGCGGGAGGTGTCGGTGAAGACCCGGTCGCAGCGCGGCGCCTGGCACACCCCGAGCCGCCCGGCGAGATCGCTGCCCGCGGCGAGCGCGAGCCCGGCCGCGCACCCCGCGCTCCAGCCGACGCCGGGGGAGTCCTGGGCGCCGTGGAAGTGGACCTGCCAGGGTTCGTCGGGCGCGCGGTCGAGCTGGGGGCGGGCGCCGGTCGAGCGCAGGAGGGAGTTGAGGGTGCCGGCGGCGGCGTCCAGGTCCCCGGTGGCGGCGGCCTCGAACACCTGCCGCATCTCCCGCGCCGTACGGGCGAGGTACTCCGCGTCCTCGGCCCCGATCGCCGCCGGGGCGGTGCCGGTGGCGGGGAGAGCGGCGACGACGGCGGCGGTCAGCTCGTCGTCGCCGCGCGGCGCCGTATAGGGCCTGCCGCGCCGGTGGCCGTCGGTCAGGGCGTTCACGAGCGAGACGGCCGCGTCGAGCAGCAGCGCCACGTGACTGTCGAACATCACTTGACCAGTCACTCCTTCGGACTCTAGATTCTGTCACCGGCATTATCCATTTCACCAGTCACGGGGGAGTGCGCGGTGCGTGTACAGAGTCGCGTTGTCCGGTACGAAGGGCGCGAGCAGAGCCCTCAGCATCTGCCCCGTACGGTGTGGCTGCTCATCGCCGCCCGCGCGGTCAACCGCCTCGGGGCCTTCTCGCTCTCCTTCTTCACGGTGCTGATGACCACCGCGTTCGGGGCGAGCGCCGCGACCGCCGGGATCGTCTCGGCCGCGTTCGGCGTCGCGACGATCCCCTCGCGGCTGGCGGGCGGCCGCATGGCCGACCGGATCGGGCGCCGCCGCACCCTCGTCCTCGGCCTCGTGGGCTGCGCCGTGGCGCAGGCGGGCATCGCCGCCGCGGGGAACCTCGCGACGGCCGCCGTCTGCGCCGTCCTGCTCGGCCTGGCCTTCGAGCTGTACGAGCCGCCGAGCCAGGCGATCATCGCCGACGCGGTCGGCACCGAGCACCGCGTCCGCGCGTACAGCCTGCTCAACGCCGCGCTCGCCGTGGCGGGCATGGGCGCGGGCCTGCTGGCCGCCGGGCTCGGACGGTGGGACCTGCGCTGGCTGTTCGTCGCCGACGCGGCCACCTGCCTCCTGTGCGCCCTCGTCATGCGCCTCGCCCTCCCGGACGACCGCCCGAGCCGGGCTCCCGAGAAGACCGGCCCCGCGACGACCGGCCCCGCTACGAGTAACCGCCCGTCCCCGGGGAGGATCTCTCCCTGGCGGGACCGGGCCCTGCTGACCCTGCTCGCCTCGGGCACCTTCTTCGCCCTGGCCTATCTCCTCGTCATGGCCATGCTCCCGCTCACCCTCGAACGCCGGGGCCTCCAGCCCGCCGACGCCGGGCTGCTGCTGACCGTCTCCGCGGTGACCGTCGTGGCGGGCCAGCCCGCGCTGCGCCGTGGCCCGCTCGCGGCCCTCGCTCCGCGTACGGCGTTCACCTGCGGCTATCTCCTGCTGGCGATCGGCCTCGTGGGCTACGCGGCGGCGGACTCCCTCCCCTCCTTCGCCCTGGCCACCGTCGTCTGGAGCCTGGGCGACCTCCTGGTGATGGGCCGCTTCATGGCCACGGCCGCCGACCTCGCCCCGCAGGGCGCCACCGGCCGCTACCTCGCCGTCTACGGCACGAGCTGGGGCGTCGCGAGCGTCGCGGCGCCGTTGCTCGGCACCCAGCTCCTCCAGCACACGAACACCACCACCCTCTGGCTCACCACCGCCACCCTCTGCCTCGTCCTCGCCGCCCTCCAGCCGACGGCGTCCCGCCTGGGGGCGTTCGGCACGCCGCCGCCCGCCACTACGCGCGTGTGACTTCGCCCTCTCGCCCGACCAGGCCGGCAAGGCGATCACAGGACGAGCATGAGCTTGCCGCCGGGGCGGCGGGACTGGCTGAGCCGGGCCGCTTCCTGGATCTGGTCGAGCGGGTAGGTGCGGGCGACCGATACGGCCAGCACACCTTCGCCTGCCAGCCGGGCGAACTCGCCCATCCGGTCGTAGCGCATCTCGGTGGTGACCCGGGCCCCCAGCTCGGCCGCGGCGGCGAAGTCCGAGACGGTGAGGACGCGGTCGGGATCACCGGTCAGCCCGATCAGGGTGGGCAGTGCGCCGCCCGCCGGGCTGGCCTGGTCGGCTCGGTCGATACGGCCGCCGGTCGGGGACGCGTCCAGGGCGCGCTCGACGCGGCCTCCGGCCAGCGCGGTGACGCGTTCGGCCATCCCGTCGCCGTAGGCGGTCACCCGGGCGCCGATCTCTTCCAGGGCGGCGGCCCGGGTCGGCCCTGCGGTGGCGATCACCCGGATACCCCGGTGCAGCGCGAGGCGCACCGCCGCCTCGCCCACCGTGGTGCCCGCGCCGTGGACGAGCAGCAGCTCACCCGGCCGGACGCCGAGGTCGTCGAGCGCGCGCCACGCCGTCTCGGCCGCCATCGGCAGCGCGGCGGCCTGCTCGGGGGTGACGCCCTCGGGGATACGCGCCCAGGCCGTCATCAGCGCGAACTCGGCGGCACCGGCCGTCGGGCCGTCGAAGGTGGCCGGACCGAACACGGGGTCGCCGGTCTCTATGCCGGTGACGTCCTCGCCGAGCGCGTCGACGGTGCCCGCGATCTCCAGGCCGAGCCCGCGCGGCAGCGGCGGCATCCGGTCGGCGAGGAGGCCGTCGACGACGTGCCAGTCGGCCGGGGTCAGGCCGCACGCCCGCACGGCGATCCGGATCTGTCCGGGTCCCGGCTCGGGCTTCGGGACGTCGCGGAGCACGATCACCTCCGGGGGGCCGAACCGGTCGAACTGAAGAGCCTTCATGCCCGTCTCCTCTGTGATGACAGCATCTGTTGTCATGGAGCTTAGCGCAACAACAGCATCTGCTGTCATACTCTTGGGCGTATGCCGAGATGGGAGTCCGACGCACAGGGTCGGCTCGAGCGCGCGGCGCTCGAGCTGTTCGAGACGCAGGGGTACGAGCGCACGTCGGTCGCGCAGATCGCGCGCACCGCCGGTCTGACCGAGCGCTCCTTCTACCGTTACTTCCCCGACAAGCGGGAAGTCCTCTTCGCCGGAAACGAGCTGGAGGCCCACCTCGTGGGACAGGTCGAGGCGGCCGACCCGGGGCTCAGGCCACTGGAGGCGCTGCTGGCCGCGCTGAGGACCGCCGACGAGGTCTTCCGCTCGCGCGAGTTCCTGCTGCGCCGCGTCAGGGTGATCGCCGCCAGCCCGGCGCTGGCCGAGCGCGACTTGATCAAGCTCGCCGACATCGCCGAGGCGCTGGTGCCGGCGCTCGGGCGCCGCGGCGTCGAGCCCGACAGGGCGCGTTTCATCAGCGATGTGGCGATCGCGGTCTCCCGGCGCGCCACGTCCCGCTGGCTGGCCGACCCGGACGCGACCTTCTCCGCCCTCGTCGACCAGGCCGCCGCCGAACTGTGCGAAGTGGTCGCGCCGCAGGCCTGACGGTGTCCGCGCGACTAGGGGGTGAACGGGACCGAGGCCTCGGTCGTCGACCAGGTTGTGGCGAAGGGGAGCAGGGCGTGGACGGGGGCGGTGGCGAGGCCGTGGGAGGTCGGGAGGACGACGCGGATGCCGGGGTGGTGGTCGAGGAGGATCTGGCGGTCCCGGCCGCAGGGGCCCAGGACGCCGCGATCGCCGTTCCCGACGGCGACGATCGTGGTGAGTTCGCGGGCGCCGTTGGCCCTCGCGGCGCCGAGGGCGACGAGTTCGGCGCAGGGACCGCCGGTGAAGTGGTAGACGTTGATGCCGCGGTGCACGCTGCCGTCCGCGGCCCGTACCGCGGCGCCCACCGTGTGGATGCCGTCCTCCCCGTCGGAGTGCGTGTCGGCGATCTCGCGGGCGGTCTCGACGAGTTCGCGGTCGGCTTCGGTCAGCTCCGCGACAGGGATGTCGATGTTCATGTCCGCAGGTTAGGGGAGCCCCGGCCGGTGCCGGGATCCGCGTCCCCCGCGCCGTCGGGGTCCGCCGCGAGGAGTGTCCGGCCCGCGGCGAAGAGGCGGGCGCAGCGGCGCGTCATGGCGTCCGGGGACTGCTCGGGGTGCTGGATCCACCAGCGGACCAGCGCGGTGGCGAGGCCGCGCCAGGCGTGGGTGAGCGCGTCGGCGTCGAGCGGGTCGTCGAAGCCCGCGGCGTGCAGGAGGTCGGCGGTGCCCGCCGCCGCGAGGTCGTCGACGGCGCCGCGGTAGGACGCCGCGCGCCGGGCGGCCTCGCTGGCGGGCGGCAATGTGGCGTCGTAGAGGACGAACCACGCCTCGCGCTGCCCGTCCAGCGCGGTGAACAGGCCGCGCAGCACCCGCAGCGGAGTGGGCGGCGCGCCGGGACCGTGCGCCGCCATCGCCGTACGGACGGCGTCGAGCAGCCGGTCGCCGACGGGTGCGAGGCAGGCGAGGTAGAGGTCCTGCTTGCTGCCGAAGTACTGGTGCAGCAGCGGCTTGGTGACGCCGACGCGCGCGGCGACGGCGGCCACGGTCGTGCCCTCGTACCCGTGGCGGGCGAACTCCTCGGTGGCCGCGGCCAGGAGCTGCCGCTCGCGCTCGGCCCTCGGCATGCCCTTGGTGCCGGCGCGGGTCGTACCGGCGCGGGCGGTACGTGCGCGGGACTGCGGCGTTGTCATGCACGGGGAGTTTACCCTAGGGTAATTTACCCAAGGGTCAATTCCCCGGCCTCCGTTGGGAGCAGCACACATGCCCGCCACCACGACCGGCCCCGATTCCTCCCGCGCCCGCTCCTGGTGGGGCTGGGGGTACGCCGACGCGCAGCCCGGCGACGCCGAGTGCGTGGCGATGGGCGCCCTGCTGCCCGGCACCCTGGACCGCCCGCTGCCGGTGCCCCGGGTCGCCGACCTGGCCCTCGGCCGCCCCCGCGTCACGCCCCCGGCGAGCCTCGCGCACCTGGTCACCGACGAACCCGGGGCGCGTGCGGCGCACGCGATGGGCAAGGCCTACCGCGATGTCGTACGGGCGCTGCGCGGCCGTCCCGGCCGGATCCCGGACCTCGTCGGACGCCCGGGCGGCGAACGGGACGTGACGGACCTGCTGGACTGGGCCGACGGGCAGGGCGTGGCCGTGATCCCGTTCGGCGGCGGCTCCTCGGTGGTCGGCGGCGTCGAGTACCGGGGCGACGCCCACCGCGCGGTGCTCTCGCTGGACACGACCTCCATGGGCCGGGTCCTGGAGGTCGACACCGTCAGCCGCTCGGCGCGGATCCAGGCGGGGGCGCTCGGCCCCGTGCTGGAGGCCCAGTTGCGGCCGTACGGCCTCACCCTGCGGCACTTCCCGCAGAGCTTCGAGTTCTCCACCCTCGGCGGCTGGCTGGCCACCCGGGCGGGCGGCCACTACGCCACCGTCCGCACTCACATCGACGACTTCGTCCAGTCCCTGAGCGTCGTCACGCCCGCCGGGACGAACACCTCCTGGCGGCTCCCCGCGTCCGGCGCGGGCCCCTCGCCCGACCGGCTCTTCCTCGGCTCCGAGGGCATCCTCGGCGTCATCACCGAGGCGTGGATGCGGGTGCAGGAGCGGCCCCGGCACAAGGCCTCGGCGTCCGTGGCGTTCGCCGACCTCGGTCCCGCGCTCGACGCCGTACGCGCGCTCGCCCAGTCCGACCTCGCGCCCGCCAACTGCCGCCTCCTCGACGCGGGCGAGGCCGCCCTCTCCGGCGCCTCGGACGACGGCTCCGCCGTGCTGCTCCTGGGCTTCGAGTCCGCCACGGCGCCCGTGGACGACCGTCTCGCCGCCGCCCTGGAGACGGCCCGCGCCCACGGCGGTACGGGAGCGGCACCGGAGCCGGAGAGCGGCCGTGCGGAACGCGCCGCCGACGCGGCCGTGAGCGACTGGCGCACGGCGTTCCTGCGCATGCCCTATCTGCGGGACGGCCTTGCCCGTATGGGCGCCGTCGTGGAGACCTTCGAGACCGCCGCCACCTGGGACCGGATCCCCGCCCTGATCGACGCCGTACGGGCAGAGGTCGGCGCCGCGGCGCTCAAGGCCACCGGGCACCCGGCGACCGTCAACTGCCGCCTGACACACGTCTATCCCGACGGCGCCGCGCCCTACTTCACCGTGGCCGTCGCCGGACGCCCCGGCGACGAGGTCGCGATCTGGGACGACATCAAGGCCGCCGCGACCGACGTACTGCACCGCCACCGCGCCACGGTCACCCACCACCACGCCGTCGGCCGCGACCACCTGCCCGCGTACGCCCGCCAGCGCCCCGACCCCTTCGCGACCGCGCTGCGCGCCGCGAAGGACGCGCTGGACCCGCGCGGCACCCTCAACCCCGGGGTGCTGCTGGGCTGACGGCGCACGGGGGCTCGGCGCTCGGCACCCCGCGCTCGGCGCTACGCCGATGTCCTCGCGACCCCTCGCGAATAGTGCTCCTTGAACACCTCCAGGTGCGCCCACGTCGTCAGGCCGCGCACCCCGTCGAGGGCCTTGAGCCGCTCCGTGACGCGGTGCAGCCGCGTCGTGGAGTCCGCGCCGACGGTGACCACCAGGTCGAAGCGGCCCACGGTGCGCGCGACGAACTCCACCCCGGGCAGCGCGGCGAGGAACCCGGTGACGTGCGCGTCGTCCCCGCCGAGGTTCAGTCCGGCGCCGAGCGCCGGACGTCCGCTCCCGCCGCTGCCGCCCGTGCCGCGCCGCACCACGGCGGCGACGTGCAGCGCGCGGCTGGTGACGAGCCTGCCGACCCGGGCGCGGGCGGCGCTGGGCGACATGCCCGCGCGGCGGGCGAGTTCGACGTACGGCATACGGCCGTCCCGCTCCAGGAGTTCGATGAGGCGCCGGTCGGTGTCGTCGACGCGCACATCGCCGCGCAGCGGGCCCTGCGGCATGAAGACCGAGGTGACGACGTCGGTGTAGAGGAGCGTGTTGACCGCCCGCACCCGCGGCAGCGCGCGAAGTCCGGCGAGCGCCTCGTACAGCTCGTGGGCGCTGGAGACCCGCAGCTCCGCGACGAGGTCGTACGCGCCGCTGACCGCGGAGACGAAGACCGACGCGTCCGTGGCGCACAGCGCCTCCACCACGTCGTCGGCGGGCCCCGACACGGCGACGGAGACGTGCGCGAGCGAGGTGAGCCCGAGGAGCTGGGGGTGCGCCACGGCCACGATCTCCACGGCGCCCGAGCCGAGCAGGGCCTGCACCCGCGCCGACACCGCCGTCCTCGGCGCGCCCACCCGGGCGGCCAGCTCGCTGTAGCTCGCCCTGCCGTCCTGCTGGAGCGCGGCGATGAGCTGTGCGTCGAGATCCTCGCTCATGTGCCCGAGACCCAATCTTTACAGAGTGATTCCGTGCTTCCGGTCGAACAGAACGACGGCAGCGGCGGCTGTTGAGCACCGATCAGCCGCACATCGGTGCCCGTAGGCGACACAAACGCGGCAGCGGCCGTGCGGGGCAGCGTACATGCCATTGCCGTGGGTGCCCGCCGGTCCTACGGTGCCGATCACCCGTACCGCCCCCGACACCCGCACGAGGAATCACATGCGCGCACTGCGCCACCAGGAGACGTCAGTCCTGGACGCGACCACCACCCTCTTCACCGGCGCCGCCCTGCGCACCGTGGACCCGCGCACCGAGGGGGCGCGGGCGTTCCTCGTGCACGGCAACCGGTTCGCCGCCGTCGGCACGGCCGAGGAGTGCCGGGCCGAGGCCGCGCGGCTGGGCGGCCGCCCGGCGGAGGAGGTGGACCTCGGCGGCGCCGTCGTGGTGCCCGGCTTCGTCGACCCGCACGCGCACCCCCTGATGTACGGCCAGATGATGAGCTGGGTCGACTGCGGGCCCGACCGGGCCGCCGACATCCCCGGGATCGTCGCCCTGCTGCGCGCCGCCGCCGAGACCCTGCCGCCCGGGCGGCCCGTACGGGGCTACGGCTACGAGCACCGCAACCTCGCCGAGCGCCGCCACCCCACCAAGGAGGAGCTGGACCGGGTCAGCACCGACCGCGAGGTCTACCTGATGAACGCCAGCGGCCACGGCGGCGTCGTCAACAGCGCCACCCTGGCCCGGCACGGCGTCACCCGGGACACCCCGGACCCGGCGGGCGGCACGTTCTTCCGCGCCGCCGACGGGGAGCTGACGGGCGAGGTCTCCGACGCGGCCTGCAACATCCTCACCGGCGTCGGCGGCGTCAAGATCGGCCGCCACGGGCCGAACTTCCACCTCGGGGACGAGCCCGAGGAGCACCTGCGCCAACTGCGCGCCGCTCAGGAGCGGTTCCTCGCCGGGGGCGTGACGACGATCGGCGACTGCCAGGTGACCCGCCGCGAGTTCGACACGTATCTGCGGCTGGCGGACGGCGGAGAGCTGCGTACCAGGGTCGGGATGTATCTGCTGAGCCATCTGCTGGACCACGTCCTCGACACCGGGATGCACGGCGCGTTCGGCAACGCCCGGCTCTCCTTCGCGGGCATCAAGTTCTACGCCGACGGCACCCTCGGCGGCTGGACGGCCTACTTCCCCGACGGCTACGCCGGCGACCCCTGCCGCACCGGGCAGCTCTACCACGAGCCCGAGGCGTACCGGGAACTCATCGCCAAGGCGCACGCCGCCGGGCTCCAGACCGCCACCCACGCCCAGTCGCCCGACGCGATCGGGATGGTCCTCGACGCTGTCGAGGCCGCGCAGGAGGCCCACCCGCGCGCCGACGCGCGGCACCGCATCGAGCACTGCGGACTGCCGACCCCCGGACAGATCGCGCGCATGCGCCAGTTGGGCATCCACCCGGTCAACCAGACCCAGCACTACTACAACTGGGGCGAGGGCGTCACCGAGGCCATCGGCACCCCCGGCGAACGCTTCAACCCGCTCGGCGAGTTCCTGGCCGCCGGGGTGCCCGCCACCCTCAGCTCCGACGCCCCGGTCGCCGAGCCCAAGCCCCTCGAAGCCGTCCAGGCCGCCGTCACCCGCGTCACCCGGCGCGGCCACCGGCTCGGCGACGACGCCCTGCGCATCCCCGCCGCCGACGCGCTCGCCGCGCACACCCTCGGCGGGGCCCGCACCCTGGGCCGCGAGCACGAACTCGGCAGCCTCACGCCCGGCAAGCTGGCCGACTTCACGGTCCTCGGCGCCGACCCGCTCGCCGTCGACCCCGCCGCCATCGCCGCGATCGACGTCCTCCAGACGTGGGTCGACGGCGCGCTCCAGCACTCCACCACCACAGCGACATCGACCAAGGGGCAGCCGTGACGGAACACGACCGGTCCGGGGCCCGGACCCAGGCCCGCAGAGCGCGCAAGGCGGGCATCGCGGCCTTCGTCGGCACCACCATCGAGTGGTACGACTTCTACGTCTACGCCACCGCCGCCTCCCTCGTCTTCGGCAGCGTCTTCTTCCCGGAGGACACCGACCGGCTCACCGGCATCGCCGCGGCCTTCGCCACGTACGCCGTCGGCTTCTTCGCGCGGCCCCTCGGCGGGATCGTCTTCGGCCACATCGGCGACCGGTTCGGCAGGCGCGGCGCGCTCGTGATCACCCTGACGATGATGGGCGCCGCGACGTTCCTCGTCGGCCTGCTGCCCACGTACGCGAGCGTCGGCGCGCTCGCCCCCGTCCTGCTCGTCCTGCTCCGCTTCGTGCAGGGCATCGCGGTCGGCGGGGAGTGGGGCGGCGCCGTCCTGATGGCCGTCGAGCACGCGCCGGAGGGGAAGAAGACCTTCTACGGGGGCTTCGCCCAGCTCGGCAACCCGGCCGGGGCGCTGCTGTCCACCGGCCTGTTCAGCCTCCTGTCGACGCTCGGCGACGACGCCCTGAAGGAGTGGGCGTGGCGCGTGCCGTTCCTGCTGTCGGCGGTGCTCATCGTCGTCGGCGTCCTCATCCGGCTCAAGGTCGAGGAGTCGCCGGTGTTCGAGGAGACGGAGGCCGGAGAGGACGAGGGCCTCCCGCTGACGTACGCGCTGAGGACGAACTGGCGGCCCATCCTGCTGGGCATCGGCACGCTCCCGATCGCCGTCGGCGGCTACTACCTGGTGACCACGTTCCTCACCGCCTATGCCACCGATCCCTCCGTGGGGCTCTCGGAGACGACCGTGCTCAACGCGCTCAGCGTCGGGGCCGTCGTCGAGCTGATCGCCACGCTCGGCGTCGCGTGGCTCGGCGACAAGGTCGGGCGCGTGCGCGTCGTCGTCTGGGGCCTGGCCGCGGTGGCCGTCCTGGCCACGCCCCAGTTCCTGGTGGTCTCCACGGACTCGACCGTGCTGATCTTCGTGGTCTTCGCCGCGATGCGGCTGGTCATGGCGGCGACGTACGGCCCCGTGGCCGCGGTGCTGTCCCAGATGTTCCGCCCCCGGGCGCGCTACACGAGCATCTCGGTGACGTACCAGGTGGCGGGCGCGCTGTTCGGCGGCCTCTCGCCGGTCGCCTCGACGCTGATGTTCCAGGCGACGGACAGCGTGGTTCCGGTCATCGTGCTGCTCGTCGCCATGTGCGCGCTGAGCATCGCCTGCCTGCTGAAGGCGCCGCAGCACACCGACGACGCCGCGCCCGCGGAGGGCGGGCAGGTCAGGGAAGCACGCGATACGTCACATGCGTGACCAGGCTCGCGGGGCGTGCCGACACCTGTTCGAGCCTGAGCGGCGGCACGCCCTCGAAGAGCCGCGTACCGGCGCCGAGCGTCATCGGCACGATGTGCAGCCGCAGTTCGTCGACGAGCCCGGCGGCGAGGTACTGATTGACGGTGGTCGCGCCGCCCATCACCGCGACGTCCCCGTCACCGGCCGCCGCGCGGGCCTGCGACAGCGCCGACTCGATCCCGTCGGTGACGAAGTGATACGTCGTCCCGCCGTCCATCGGCTGCGGCTCGCGCGCGTGGTGGGTGAGCACGAAGACCGGCGCGTGGTACGGGGGCTCGTCGCCCCACCACCCGTTCCACTTCCGGTCCCACGCGCCGCGCACGGGGCCGAACATGTTGCGCCCCATGATGAAGGCCCCGGCGTCGGTCATCTGCTCGATCTCGGCCCTGTTCTCCTCGGGCGTCTCGGCGAACCAGGCGTGCAGCCGGTCGCCCCAGCCGTCGCCCCCGTCGTCCCCGAACGGGCGTTCCTCCGTCTGGTTGAGCCCGGCCGTGTACCCGTCGGCCGTCATCGTGATGCCGCAGACCACCCTGCCCGTACGTGGGGTCATCGCTCTCTCCTTCACGGTGGGCTTCCTCTGGCCGGAATCTTCCCCTCGACTTGCGGCCGGATGATGAGATCACGGCGTGGTCACAGGAGGATTGCAGCCGAGTGTACGGCGGCTCCGCGCGTCGGCGGGGCCGCTGTGGACAGTCGGGCTGGCTCTGCTCCTGCTCGGGCTGCTGTACACGCACGGAGCGGGCACGGGGGACGCAGCCGCCGGGCACCACGGCGGAGCCGTCGCCGCCCAGTCCGCGTCCGTCCAGTCCGTGTCCGCGTCCGCGCACCATGTCTCCGGGGGGCACGAGGGACACGAGGGCCACGAGGAACGGCCGGACGCCGCGCACCAGGCGCTGGAGTGCCTTTCCGGGCAGCCGCAGGAGGACTTCGTCCTCGACGGCCCCGGTCCCGCCCCCGTGCCGTGGACGCCGTGCGCGTATGACGGGCCCGGGGCGGATCCGGGCCTCCGCGCGGCGGCCGTAGGCACAGGCGCCGGGACCGCCGTAGCGACACCGGGAACGGCCGCGGTTCTGCGGATCTAGAAGGGCAGGCGGAATCCCGCCGTTCGCGAACCCGCCCTGCCCGCTCGCCCCCTCGGCGCGTTCTCCGACCCGCGCGCCGCACGGAGGATCCGTGTCCTCGTACCGCACCCCAGCCCTGTTCGTATGGGGGCTGCTGAGTCTCCTGCTCACCCTCGCGGCGGCCGTCTGCGCCCCGACCGGCCACGGCCACGCCGCTGCCGCCGCCCCGGCGGCCGCGTCAGCCGCAATCCCGGGGCCGCCGTCGGTGCCGCACCCGCATCCGCCCGTCTCCTGTTCCGTCAGCGACCATCTGGCACAGACGTCCCAGCAGACCCGTGCCCCGCAGGGGCCCCCGTCCTCGTCCGGCGCGTCCTGGGACCACCTCGCCCTCGCGGGCGGGGACGCGGAACGCCCGGCAGCCGGTGACGCCGCCGGGCTCGGGAGACCCGGGCCGGCGCCGGTACGGACGGGCCGCACCACCCTGCTCCTCGTCTGCCGGTGGCGCGTGTAGGAGCGCCCCCGCGCGACCGCCGTACGCACGTCGCACGCATGTCGCACGCACGTCGTACGCGGTCCGCGCGGACGCCCGCACACGCCATCCACCTCACGAGAGCGGACCCATGAACCATTCCTTCACCGGCACACCCCCACTGCCCTCCGACCGCACGGCGCTCGCCGGGCTGGTCGGACGTACGCCCCTCATCCGGGTGACCGAGCCGTTCGCGCCGGCCGGGCGCGGCTTCTGGGCGAAGCTGGAGGGCTTCAACCCCGGCGGCATCAAGGACCGTCCGGGCCTCCACATGCTCGAACGCGCCCGCGCGCGGGGCGAACTGCGGCCCGGCGCGCCCGTCGTCGAGTCCACCAGCGGCACCCTCGGCCTGGGCCTGGCGCTCGCCGGACTCGTGCACGGCCACCCCGTCACGCTCGTCACCGACCCGGGCCTGGAGCCGACCATGGCGCGGCTGCTGGGCGTCTACGGCGCCGAGGTCCAGGCCGTCCACGAACCCCACCCGACCGGCGGCTGGCAGCAGGCCCGCCGCGACCGCGTGGCACGGCTCCTCGCGGACACGCCCGGGGCCTGGTGCCCCGACCAGTACAACAACCCCGACAACGTCGCCGCCTACACCCCGCTCGCCCTCGAACTCGCCGCCCAGATGGGCCACATCGACATCCTGGTGTGCAGCGTCGGCACCGGCGGCCACTCGGCCGGGATCTCCCGCGTGCTGCGCCAGCTCCACCCGGGGCTGCGGCTGGTCGGCGTCGACACCGTCGGCTCGACCATCTTCGGCCAGCCCGCCCGGAACCGGCTGATGCGCGGACTGGGTTCCAGCATCCACCCCCGCAACGTCGCCTACGAGCACTTCAGCGAGGTCCACTGGGTCGCGCCCGCCGAGGCGGTCTGGGCGGCCCGCCGCCTGGCGACCTCGCACTACGCCACCGGCGGCTGGAGCGTCGGCGCCGTGGCGCTCGTCGCCGGGTGGCTCGCCCGTACGCTGCCGCCGTCGGCACGCATCGCGGCGGTCTTCCCCGACGGGCCGCAGCGCTATCTCGGCACCGTCTTCGACGACGACTACTGCGCGGCGCACGGCCTGCTGGACGTCCCGCCCGCGCCGGAGCCCGAGGTGATCGGCGGCCCGGCGGAGAAGGAGGCCGTGCGCTGGACGCGCTGCGCCGAGGTCGTCGACCCCCTGTCCCTCGCGTCCGCGCCGGTGGCCGAGGAGGCGGGCCGGTGACCACGTCCGTAGGGAAGCAACGGAAGCAGCGGAAGGCCGCCGGGTCCCTCCTCGCACGGACCCGGAGCCATGAGCGCGCCGTCCAGTTGCTGATGGTGAATCAGTTCACGATCAACCTCGGTTTCTACATGCTGATGCCCTACCTCGCCCAGCACCTGTCGGGCGGCCTCGGGCTGGCCGGATGGGTGGTCGGACTGGTCCTGGGGGTGCGGAACTTCAGCCAGCAGGGCATGTTCCTGCTCGGCGGCACCCTGGCCGACCGGCTCGGGTACAAGCCGCTGATCGTCGCGGGCTGCGTGCTGCGCACCGCCGGTTTCGCCGTGCTCGGCCTGGTCGACTCGCTCCCCGCGCTGCTCGCCGCCTCGGCCGCGACGGGCCTCGCGGGCGCCCTGTTCAACCCGGCCGTACGGGCGTACCTGGCGGCCGACGCGGGGGAGCGGCGCGTGGAGGCGTTCGCGCTCTTCAACGTCTACTACCAGGCGGGCATCCTCCTCGGCCCCGTCGTCGGCATGGCGCTGACCGGGGTGAGCTTCCGCGTCACCTGCCTGACCTCGGCCGCGATCTTCGCGGTGCTGAGCGCCGTACAGCTCCGCGCCCTTCCGGCGCGGCGGGCCGCGGGCGGCCCCGAGGAGCGGGAGAGCGTCCTCGCGCAGTGGCGGACGGTCGTCACGAACCGCCCGTTCCTGCTCTTCTCCCTGGCGATGGTCGGCTCGTACGTCCTGTCGTTCCAGATCTATCTGGCGCTGCCGCTGGAGGTCCGGCGGCTCGGCGGGGAAGGGGCGACCGGGACGTCGGCGGTGGCGCTGCTCTTCGCGGTCTCCGGGCTCAGCACGATCCTCGCCCAGACCCGGGTGACCGCCTGGTGCGAGGCCGGGCTCGCGCCGGGCCAGGCACTGAGCCGGGGGCTCGTCCTGATGGGCGCCGCGTTCCTGCCGCTGCTCGCCGCGACGGCGGTGCCCGTGCCGGACGGCGGTGCCGCGCGCTGGCTGCTGGTGGCGGTGCCCCCGGCGCTCACGGCGTTCCTGCTGGCCATGGGCACGATGGTCGCCTACCCCTTCGAGATGGACACCCTCGTCCGGCTCTCCGGCGACCGCCTCGTGGCCACGCACTACGGGCTCTACAACACCATCAGCGGCATCGGCATCGCCCTGGGCAACCTGCTCACCGGGACCGCCCTGGACGCGGCCCGCGCGGCGGGACTCTCCGCGCTGCCCTGGCTGGTGCTCGGCGCCCTCGGCCTGGGATGCGCGGCGGCCCTGCACGGCCTGCACCGCACGGGCCGGCTGGCCCCGGCGCGCCCCGCGGCGGCCTGATGCCGTGACATGAGTGAGCCGTGGAAGCCGGTCTGCGGCTTCCACGGCTCACGTGGCCGGAATCTCCCACTCCTCACACCCCGATCCGCTCCTCCTCCTTCTCCCCCTTCTCCTCCGTACGTACGGTCGCGCGGTCGCGCATCAGGAGCAGGGTCAGCAGCGCACCCGCCCCGGCGATCGCCGCCGCCCAGGTGAACGCGGCGCTGAACCCCTCGGTGAGGGCGGGCAGATCGCCGATCCGCCCGGCGCCCCGCGAGGTGGCGAGCGCGGTGAGCGCCGCCAGCCCGAGGGCCGAGCCCACCTGGTAGGTGGTGTTGACGATGCCGGAGGCCAGGCCCGCCTGCTCCTGCCGTACGCCCGAGACGGCGGTCATCATCGCCGGGATGTACGCCAGCGACATGCCCAGCGCCGCGACGAGCGAGGCGGGCAGGACGTCGACGGCGAACGTGCCGGTCGGTTCGACGGCCGCGAGCCACAGCAGCCCGAGCGCCAGCAGCGCCAGCCCTCCGGCGATCAGCGGTCTCGCCCCGAAGCGGCCGAGCAGGCGTGCGGTGAGGGCGACCATGAAGACCATCAGCAGCGTCGTCATGGGCAGCAGGGCCGCTCCGCTCGCGAACGCGCCGTAGCCCAGGACCTGCTGGAGATAGAGGTTCAGGAAGAACCACATCGGGATCCACGCCGCGCCCAGCAGCGCCATGGCCAGGTTGGAGGAGGCCAGCCGCGGCGTGCGCCACACGCCGAGCGGCATCAGCGGCGTACGGGCCTTCTTCTGGAGCAGGAGGAAGAGGGCCAGCAGGGCGGCGGCACCGGCCAGTCCGAGCACCGTCTGCGCCGAGCCCCAGCCGGTCTCCGGGGCGCGGACGACCGCGAAGACGGACAGCGCCAGTCCGGCGGTCACGGCCGCCGCGCCCAGGACGTCGACGGAACCCCGGGCCCCGGAGGCGGCGGGGAGCAGCTTGGTGGCGAGCAGCGTGGCGACGCCGATGGGCACGTACACGATGAACACCCAGGGCCAGCTCAGCCATTCGGTGATGACGCCGCCGAGGAAGACACCGGCCGTGCCGCCCGCCGGTGCCGCGGCGCCGTAGACCGCGAGGGCCCTGCCCAGCTCCCGGGAGTCGTGCCCGAAGAGCATCATGAGCAGGGTCATCGCGGCGGGGGCGATGAACGCGCCGCCCACGCCCTGTATCGCGCGGCCGGCGACCTCGACCCACGCGGTGCTCGCCGCCGCGGCGACGACGGAGCCCGCGATCAGGACGGCCCAGCCGGCGGTGAACACCTTGCGGGCGCCGAGCAGATCGGACAGCCGCCCGCCGAGGAGCAGCAGGCCGCCGAAGGCGATGACGTAGGCGTTGAAGACCCACTGGAGGTCTCCCTGCGAGAAGCCCAGGTCCCGCTGCATCTCGGGGAGGGCGACTCCGATGATCGAGGTGTCCATGATGACCATGAACTGGGCCGCGGCGAGCACGAGCAGCGCCCACCAGCGGCGTGGATCGACGGTAGAGAGGGACATCGGGTGGCCTCGCTTTCTTGTCGACACCTCTATGTACCCCCGGGGGGTATGTAGAGGTCATAAGAGAACGCGTGTCGGTCAGTGGGCGTGGTGGTGGTGCGGGGTCGGGGCGGTGTGCGCGGAGTGCTCGTCGGCGGCGGGCTCCTCGGCTCGTACGGTGAAGGCGGCGGTGCGCACCGTGCCCTCGTGCTGGAAGTCGAAGAACAGCCGGTACGCCCCGGCGCTCGGCGCGGTCGCCGTGAAGGTGACGTCGGGCCCGGGCGCCGTCGTCCCGTCGCCGGGCTCGCCGTGCGGGTGGACGTGGAGATAGGCGAGGTCGCCGGAGCGCAGGGCGACGAGGTGCCCGTACGCGCCCAGGTACGGCTGGAGGTCCCGCACCGGCTTCCCGCCCTTCGCCACGCGCAGGGTGAGGGGCGAGGGGGTGCCGGCGCGCGGCTGGCCCGCGAGCCGTACCTCGTACCCGTCCACGTGCGCGAGGGTGCTGGGCTCCGGCAGCTCGACGTGGAGCGCCGTGCCCGTGACGGTGAGGCCGGCGCCGAGCGTCAGCCCCTCCGCGCGCCCCTCGGGCGTGAAGTCGGCGAAGACCCGGTACGCGCCGGGGTGCGGCAGTTCGACCGCCGCCGACCAGACGCCGTCGGCCCCGAGGGCGGGGTGCAGGTGGCGGTAGACGGTCAGATCGCGCGAGGCGACGATCAGGTGCAGTTGCTTGCCGTGCGACTCCTGGTATGCCGTGACGCGACGGCGGTCGGAGTCGGCGACGACGGCGAAGCGCAGCTCCGAGGAGGTGTCGATCTCGGAGGTCTCCAGCTCCAGCGTGTAGCCGTCCAGTGAAGCCCGGAGCCCGCCCGGGAGTGCGTGGGCCGCGTGTGACGCGTGTGCCGCGTGCGACGGGGTGCTGCTGTTCATGGCGAACGTCCTCTCGCTCTCGATCGGGGCGCCGGGGCGGCGACCACGCAGCACAACATACCCCCCAGGGGTATAAAGTCAAGCCGTGTCGATCACTCGCGCACGGTCGCCGGAGACGCGTCACGCGGGGTCTGTCACAACTCGTGGCGCCACCTCGTCATAGGGGTGTAGCCACCACAACCGAGGAGCCCACCATGAATGCGCGTTTGAACCTCATGGAGAACCAGGTCGCGGCCAAGTTCTTCCGGCACATCGTCGGCGCGAACAAGGCGATCGAGGAGTCGACGCTGCCCCGCTCGACGCAGGAGCTGGTGAAGCTCCGCGCCAGCCAGATCAACGGCTGCGGATTCTGCACCGACATGCACTACAAAGACGCGGTGCACGACGGCGAGACCGCCACCCGCCTCAACCTCGTCGCCGCCTGGCGCGAGGCCACGGTCTTCACCGACGCCGAGCGCGCCGCGCTGGAGCTGGCGGAGCAGGGCACCCGTATCGCCGACGCGGCCGGAGGCGTCACGGACGAGGCGTGGGCGAACGCCGCCAAGCACTACGACGAGGACCAGCTCGCCGCGCTGGTGGCCACCATCGCCCTCATCAACGCCTTCAACCGCGGGAATGTCCTCGTCCAGCAGCCCGCCGGGGACTACCAGCCCGGCATGTTCGGCTGACCCGGGGACCGGCGGGAGGCCCAGGAGTCCAAGGGCCGGGGAGTCGAGTCCATGGAGCCGTCCTGCGGCGCGGGCGCACAATCGGCGACGTTCGATGCACGACGTTCGATGCACGAATCCGCCGTCCGGGCGCACCGTGCCATCGCAGGACGGCTCCGCCGCGTGCGCACCGCGTTCGCACTGCTTCCGGACCGCGTGCGCGCCGCGGGACGACCCCCACGCTCCCTCGCGCAGAGGAGAGGAACCCACATGTCTCTGACCAGGACGTTTCGACGCTGTGCCCTGCCCGCCATGGCCGCAGGGCTGCTCGCCGCGATGCCCCAGACCGCCCTCGCCGACGTAGGAGGCGGCAACGTCTCGGTCGGCTGGTCGATCGGGAACACGCCGTCCGAGGGCCTGAGCAACATCACCTTTCCGATCACCGTCAACCCAGGGACGGCGCACAAGGAAGGGATCTACTTCGCCCAGCAGTACGACTTCGCCGACGCCATGGGCTACACCGGTCTCCAGCCCCGCGAGAACAGCGGCGGCAAGGAGCGCATGTCCGCCCGCTTCTCGACGTTCACCGCAGGCGCCACCACCAGCGATCCGCTCTGCCACGAGGGCGCCGACGGCGGACCGGGCGTCACCTGCGCGGTCGACTTCGACGCCGTCTACGGCCACCGCTACGACATCAAGGTCGAGCGGACCGGCACCGACACCTGGAGCGGTACGGCCACGGACACCGTGAACGGCAGGTCCACCCACCTCGGCACCTGGACCCTCCCCGAGGGCAGCGGCAACCTCCAGGGCTCGCAGGGCGGCTTCGTCGAGTACTACCTCGGCATCCCGAGCTGCGCCGAGATGCCCCGCTCCGACGTCGTCTTCGGCGGCCCCACGACCACCGACGCCGGGGGGCTGAGCGGCACGTCGAAGGCCAACTACGAGTACAGCGACTGCGTCGGCGAGTCCGGCTACAAGGCGGAACCGGACGGCGCGGGCACGCACATCACCCGCGGCTTCGTCTCATAAGCGCACCCCCGCCGACGAACACCCTGGAGCCCGGGGGATACGCCGAGACCCTCGCCCGTATGCAGGAGATCGTCCAGGAGACACCCGGCTTCCTCGGCTACGAGTCGGCCCGCACGCCGGGCGGCATAGGCATCACCGTCGCGTACTTCCGCGACGAGCCGTCCCTCACCGCCTGGCGCGAGAACGCCGAGCACCGCGACGCCCAGCGGCAGGGCCGGGAACGCTGGTACGACGCGTACAGCCTGCACGTCGGCAAGGTCGAGCGCACCAGCAGTTACGTGCGCGACTGACGGCCGAGCTGACGGCTGAGCCGTCCTCGTCGCTCTACTCGCCGTTCCACGGCGGCAGCCGCACGGTGAACTGCCGCCCCGGACGGTCGCCGTGCTCGCTCATCGAGCCGCCGGGATACTCCACGGTGTAGCCCGCCGGGGCGAGGCGGTTCCGGTACACGGTGCTCAGCCGCTCCGCCGCCTCTCCCCGCTGCAGGGCGGTGAGGACCTCCCGGAGGAGGGCGGGGAATTCCGCCTCCTCCGGGTCCAGACCGATCTCGATGTCCAGCCCGGTCCGTACGGTGAGCGCATCTCCGCGCTCCTGAACGACAATGGCGCACCCACTGTCCTCGGGCACCAGCACCACCGCACCGGCGCCCGCCTGAGCGAAGAGAACACGCCCTTCGCTCTCGAAGGACCGCACCACTTCGACGATGTCCGCACGCATGTGGGACTCTCCTTGATCGGATGCCCCTCGGGAGGGGGCGGAGGCGGTCACGCCTACTTGCAGGGGTTCTTCACGGACTTGCTGTAAGTCCAGTGACGTGACTTGGAGGGGACACCCCGATAGACGCCGTGCCCCATGGACGCCGTGCGGAAGGTGCCCTTCCTGCACGTGTAATTGCGCGTCTGGTTCCGGTACTTCTTCGTCCCGGCCTTCGGCTTCTTCACATTACGGGCCTTGCTCTTCGTGGCGTCGACCCATTTCCCCTTGACCTTCTTCTGGAGCTTGACGACGTTCGTCACCGAGTCCACGGGGGCGGTGCAGCCGAACTGCGACTTGCCCACGATCCATCCGTTCTTCCCGTGGGAATCATGGGGGATGTTCGCCTTCACCTTGCACTGGATGTAGCCACGGGCGGAAACGGAAGCCGTCTCCACGGTCGAGGCGCTGGCGGTGGGCGCGGCGGTGAGCAGAAGTCCCGCTATTCCGGCGGCTATGGAAAGGTTTTTCGCGGTGCGATTCACGTCGTTCTCTTCTACGGTCCTACGGTCGTTCAGGGCAACGGGACGGGCCCGTTGTTGATCATGAAGCTACCCCAAGCGCCAGAAATTGATCAAACCGACCGCATCCGACACGGTCCCCGCGAGGCGGCTCGTCGCGCGGCGAACCGTGGGGTGTCGAGTGCTGTACGGGCCGCGGAGACCACGGACGTCCACAGGAGGAGCCAGGACGTTGGACCACAGCCCCTGGCCGAAGTTCCCGCAGCGGGACCACGGCAGGCGCGACCGCCTCCGGCGCGTCCCCTCCGCCCTGCGGTCCGCCGCCCGCCACGTGGTGACGCGCGGCCAGACGGGGTAGACGGCGCCCGCCGGCGTCACCGCCGTCAGCGCACGGGCCGACGACATGACGAGAGCCGACAGGCCGACGGAGCTGAGGTCACTGCACGCGGCGAGCGTAGGCAACGGGCGTACGTCCGGCTACCGCGCCTTGACTTCAAGTCCCCTTCAAGTTCTACGTTGTGCGCGTCACCATCCACGCACGCGTACGCCCCAGGAGGCGACGACCATGACGACCCCGACGGACTCGACCCTCACCGACGACCGGCTCGCCGGGCAGCCCGCCGCCTACTGGACCGGTCTGGCCTACGAGGCGCTCATCGCCTTCACGCGGGACCAGCAGGCGCAGCTCGGCTTCACGCAGCCGCAGTTCTGGCTGCTGCGCAACCTCTCGTCGAACGACATCTCGCCCGACGGCCATGGCATGACCGTCCCCGAACTCCAGGAAGCCATGCGCTCCTACATCCGGCCCGAGGACGATGTGGCCGCCGAGGCCGGGGCGTTGCTGGAGCGCGGTGCGCTCAGCCGCGACGACGAGGGGCGGCTGTGGATCACCGAGGCGGGGGAGACGGAGCGCCTGCGCCTCAAGCAGCACGCCCCGGCGATCCGTGACCGTATCCACGCGGGCATCGACGACGCGGACTATGTGACGGCCCTGAAGGTGCTCCGGCAAATGATCCGGAACACCGGCGGCACCCTCCCCTGAGACGGAGCGGCGGAGCCCTACGCGAGGACCGCCGTCGCCTCGACCTCGACCAGGAGGTCCGGCTCCCCGAGGGCGGCGACGCCCAGCAGGGTGACCGGCTTGACCGGGTCGATGCCGAGCTTCGTCGCCGCGCGGTTCACCCCCTCGCCCAGCAGCGGCATCTTCTCGGGGCTCCAGTCGACGACGTAGACGGTCAGCTTCGCGACGTCGTCGAAGGAGCCGCCGACCTCGGCCAGCGCTGTGGCGATGTTGAGGTAGCACTGCTCGACCTGGGCGGCGAAGTCCCCGCCGCCCACGGGGGTGCCGTCGGCGTCGCGGGCGACCTGCCCGGCGAGGAACACCATCTTCGAACCGGTGGCCACCGACAACTGCCGGTACGCCTCGGGCTTCGGCAATCCCTCGGGATTCACCAGGGTCACGGACATGATCGGCCTCTCTCCAGACGTAGCGGACGTGGACGTCATCAAAACATAGCAGCGCTATGTAATGTGGGGTCATGGCGAGAACGAAGGATCCGGCGGTCCGCGCCCTGCTGCTCGACCGGGCCGCGCACATGCTGCGGACGCGGCAGCCGGTCACGCTCCGCACCCTGGTCGCCGGGACCGGCGTGTCGACGATGGCCGTCTACACCTACTTCGGCGGCATGGACGGCCTCTGGACGGCCCTCCGCCAAGAGGGCTTCACGCGCCTGAACGGCAAACTCACGGCCGTCACCATGACCGCCGACCCCGTGCGCGACCTCGCCGCGCTCGGGGCCGCCTATCTGGCCAACGCCCTGGAGAGCCCGGACCTCTACCGCGTCATGTTCGACGCGGGATTCGCCCTCGAAGACGCCGGGGCCGCGGACGAGACGCTGCACTGCCTCGTCCGTACCGTCGAACGCGCCAAGGCCAGGGACCGCTTCCGCGAGGACGTCGACCCGCTGGAACTGGCCACACAGAGCTGGGCGATCGGCCACGGCCTCGCCTCCCTCGTCGCCACGGGCCCCCTGCCGCCGGAGGCGCTCGCGCACGGAGTGCCCCTGCTCACCGCCCTGTTCACCGGCGCGGGGGACGAGCCGGACCGCTGCCGCCGCTCGGTCGCACGCGGCTGGCGGCGGCCTTGACGGGCTCCCGGACGCGCCTCGACACTCCACGAAGGGTTTCCTGACGAAGAGGTGGGAAGCATGGGGCGCTCAGAGCCGGACGCGGACGCGGACGCCACGGTCCGCGCGATCCAGCAGCCCCCGCTGACCTCGCGTCGCCACATCGATCTGCTCCGCGTGTGCAGCGCGGCGAGTTCGCTCCGCCGCGCCTGACGCCCTCGCACCCTCTCGTCAGCCGCGCCTTCCGCACCCGGGCACTCCGGCGCCCACGTACCCCCGTACACCCCTGCGCCGTACCCCGCCGCACCCGAAACCTTCAGGGAGACGTATGTCCCTCCAGCCCCCGAACGCCGAGCCCTCCCTCCGCGGCAGGATCGGCCGCGACGCGCGCAGCGGCCACCACCCCGTCCCGCATCGCTACCGACTGCACCTGGCCCTGTCCTGTCCCCGCTGTCTGGGCCTCGCCGTCACCCACAGCCTGCTCGGCCCCGACGCGGCCGTGCGGGTGAGCCTGCTGCCCGCCGTGCCCGACGCGCCGGACGGGGAGTACGCCGCGCTGCGTCCGCTGTACGAGGCCAGCGCGCACCGGCACCGGGGACCGGCCGTCGCGCCGGTGCTCAGCGACGACTGGACGGGGCGCATCGTCAGTACGCACGCGCCCGGCATCCTGGCCGACCTGGTCCGCCGCTTCGGCGGCGCCGAGGGCTCGCCCCTCGCGCCCCTCACGCGCGGCGCGGAACGGGAGAGCGAGGAGGTCGGCCGGCTCTGCGGCCGGGGCATCGCCGCCGCCGCGCAGCGCGCCGGGGAGCCCGGGGCGGGGGAGGGGGACCGCGAGCGGGCGCTCGCCACTCTGCTCGACAGCCTGGGAACGCTGGAGCGGCGGCTGGCCCACGACACACACGTGCTGGGGGACCGGCTGACGGTCGCGGACGTACGGGTCTGGGTCACGCTCGTCCAGCTCGACACGGTGCACCGCTGGCACCTGGACGCCTCGGCCGTGCACCGCGTCACCGCCCACCCGCACCTGTGGGCGTACGCGCGCAGGCTGGCCGCGCACCCCGCCTTCGGCGGGAATCTGGACCTCGACGGCATCGCCCGGCGGCATCACGCCCGGTGCCGCGGCGAGGAGGCGGCGGGCGCCGCCGTACGGATCGTGGACTGGGAGGCGCACCTCCCCGGAAGGGCCGGGAACGCCGAAAGGGCGGCATCCGCGAGGGATGCCGCCCATCGGACCGCGAGGTAAGGAACCGGCCGGTCAGGCCGGGGTGGTGCTCAGTGGCAGCTCAGACGGAGATGCCGTGGGCACGCAGGTACGAGACCGGGTCGATGTCCGAGCCGTAGTCGGGGCCGGTGCGCACCTCGAAGTGCAGGTGCGGGCCGGTGGAGTTGCCGGTGGAGCCGGACAGGGCGATCTGGCTGCCCGCGCCGACCTTCTGGCCGACCTGGACGTTGACCGACGACAGGTGGCCGTACTGGGTGTACTTGCCGTCGGCGTGCTTGATGACGACCTGGTTGCCGTAGGCACCGCCGTTGCCCGCCTGGACGACCTCGCCCGCGGCGACGGACTTCACCGGGGTGCCGGAGGCGGCGGTGAAGTCGACGCCGGTGTGGCTGCCGCTGGACCAGCTACCGCCGGACGCCTGGTACGGGGTGCTGGTGCCGCCCGGGACCGGACGGACGTAGCCCGTCGAGGAGGAGGGGGCGGCCGGGGCGGACTTCTGCGCGGCGCTCGGGGCGGCCTTCTTGGCCGGGCCCGAGACGGAGCCCTGCGGCTTCGCGCCCTTGTCGGACGGGGCCGAGGACGCGGAGGAGCCGCTGACGGTCAGCTTGAGGCCCGGGTAGATCACGTTCGGGTTGTCGCCGACGGCCTTGCGGTTCTTGTCGTAGACGGCCTTCCAGCCGCCCTCGACGCCGTGCGCGGCGGCGATCTTGTGGAGGGTGTCGCCGCTCTTGACGACGTACGCGCTGCCACCGGTCTGCGGCGCGGGCTTCGCGGGCTGGGCCGGCTTCGCGGGCTTGGGCTGCGCGGGCTTCGGCGCGGCCTGCTGCTGCGGCTTGGCGGCGTTCTGGGTGCTGGACTGCGCGTTGCCGTCCGGGTTCACGTCGGCCTTGGGGCCGCCCGAGGTCAGGCCGCCGGCACCGGCGCAGGCCCAGGCACCCGGGCCCTGCATGGCGAGGAGCTTCTCGGCGGTGGCGATCTGCTGGTCCTTGGTGGCCAGGTCGGCACGCGGCGCGTACTTGGTGCCGCCGGCGGCGGCCCAGGAGGAGTTGTTGAACTGCAGGCCGCCGTAGTAACCGTTGCCGGTGTTGGCCTGCCAGTTGCCGCTGGACTCGCACTGGGCGACCTTCTCCCAGGTGTCCACCGAGGCGGCCGAGGCCTGGCCGGCGGTGACGAGCGGGAGGACGACGCCCGCGCCACCCGCGGTCAGCGCGAGGGAGGCGGCTATGCGAAGGCGACGGGACTTTCGAGCATGCGCTCCGGACATAGGGGAATTCCTCTCCTACGCCTACGAGGTGAGCTGTCGGATTCGGGCCGGAGTAGTAGCCCGGCCGCAAAGGCACGTTTCGCGCGCCAGTGCGGCTTCACCCCAAGCCCCGGGCGGACCCCTGAAGGTCCGGCGAGGCGCTTACCTGGTTCCCCCGCTCCTGCCAACGGTGTTGTTTTCGCGCGCCAGCGGCAGGATTCGGCGTCTGGGCGGCGAGCTGCCGCACTGGGTCGGCGACAGCTCGTGCACCCTAAGCACACCGATTTGGGCGCGACAAACAATTGATCGTTTTCCGGGGTGCTTGACAGGCTCGTCGGAATTCTCCGCAGAAGGCCCGCATGGAGATCACAATTCCGGCGTGCGCTGCGAAAACACAGAGGTGTGCGGTACGGACATGTCAGGGATGGCCCCCCTGGTGTGAGCTGCGTCCTGTGAGTCGACTCACCGACCAGGGCCCTCCGGAGGCGCCCGAAGTCGCCCTGGAGGAAGGGCCGTCGAGAGGTTGTATCGACGCTTATGCCCGAAATGCCCTAACTGTTCGCGCGTTGCTCTCCGCCGCGCCCCCGCCGGGGAGCGGCGGAGCGGGGCGGCAGGTCGCGCATGTGGTCGCGGACGCGGGTCATGATCGAGCCGAGGGATTCCACGTCCTGCGCGGAGAGCGGGTCGAAAAGCAGGCGGCGCGCGACCTGGACGTGACCGGGCAGCACCTGGTCCACGCGCTCCCGGCCCGCCTCGGTGAGGGCGACGAGGGTCGCCCGGTGGTCGTCGGGGCTGGGGCCGCGCGTGACGAGCCCGGCCTTCTCCAGCAGCCCGGCCTGGTGGGTGAGGCCGCTGCGGCTGTAGACCACGCCGTCGGCCAGCTCGGTCATGGTGAGCGCCCCGTCGGACCCGGCCAGGCGCGCGAGGAGCTGGAACTGGACGTAGCTGAGGTCGCCCTCGGCGCGCAGGTGCCGCTCGACGGCGTGCTGGAGCAGGCTCACGGCCTCCATGAGCGCGAAGTAGGTCCCCAGCTCTTCGGGACGCAGTGGCTGCTCTTCGGTTCGCTGCGCGTCGGTCTCCGTCATCGCCCCACCTTATGTGTTTCGAGATCGAAGGAGTGGAACCGGCTACTTGTTTACTTCGACATCGAAGCAGTTTAGGGTGAGGATGTACTTCGAATTCGAAGCACATCACTGTGGAGGACATCATGAAGGCAGTGCGATACCACCGGTACGGCGACAGCGACGTCCTGGTCCACGAGGAGGCCGAGCGGCCGGTGCCGGGCGCGGGGCAGGTGCTGGTGCGGGTGGCCGCCACCTCGTTCAACCCGGTCGACGCGTCGATCCGCGCCGGCTTTCTGCGCGAGGCGTTCCCCCTCGCGTTCCCGCACACCCCGGGCATCGACGTGGCCGGGACGGTCGCCGCGACCGGCCCCGGCGCCGGGGGATGGCGCGAGGGCGACGCGGTCGTGGCGTTCCTGCCGCTGAACGGGCCCGGGGCGGCCGCCGAGTACGTGCTCGCCCCCACCGAGGCGCTCGCCGCCGCCCCCACGGCGGTCGAGCCGGCCGACGCCGCCGCGCTGCCCGCCGTCGGGCTCACCGCCTGGCAGTCCCTGTTCGAGCACGCGCGGCTGAGCGACGGCCAGCGCATCCTGATCAACGGCGCGAGCGGCGCGGTCGGCGGTTACGCCGTCCAGCTCGCGCACCGCGCCGGGGCCCGCGTCACCGCCACCGCGAGCCCCGGCAAGGCCGAGCGGATCCGCGCCCGCGGTGCCGACCGCGTCCTCGACTACACCGCGGCCCCGCTCACCGAGGCGGCGGACGGGCCGTACGACGTGGTGCTCAACCTGGTCCGCACCTCGCCGGAGGAGACCGGGGACCTCGTCGGCCTGGCCCGGGACGGCGGTGTCCTCGTCAGCACCACCACCGAGGTGCCCGAGGACGCCGGACGCGGGGTGCGGACCTCGCACGTCTTCGCCCGCAGCGACGCGGACCAGCTCGCCGGGCTCGTCCGCCGCGTCGACGCGGGCGAGCTGCGTATCGACGTCGCCGACCGTCGTCCCCTCGCCGACCTCGCCGCCGTCCACGCGGACGCCGAGGCGGGACGGCTCCCGGGCAAGACCGTCCTGCTCGCCGGCTGACGGCGCCGCCCGGGGCTCCCGGAGGGGCCGGTCCGGCCCAGCCCCGGACCCGGATGAACGCACGCGCCGGGACCGGCGCCGGAGGGCCCGTCGAGGACCGTGCACCGTGTGGCCAGGGCCGTGCCACCGTGTGGCCAGGGCCGTGCCACCGTGTGGCCAGGGCCGTGCCACCGCGTGGCCGCGCCCTCAACGGGCCCTCCGGAAGCGGTCGTTCCGGCGCGGCGCCGGTCCGTCCAGGGCGTGTGCGCAGCGGAAAGGGTGCCATTGACAGCCACCCGAGGGGTGATCATCATCGTGAGGTGTCCCGGCGGCCCCGGCCGGCGCCGGTGTCCCTGACGTTGCCGCACGCGTGCGGCGCCGAGAGCTGGGAGCTGGTGCGCGGCATGCCGGAGAACGAGCGCGGAAGGGCAAGTCCGGCACGCGCTGGCAACGTTGTCGGTGTTGTCGGCGCCGCCGTCCCGTTCGGCCGCCACCCTGTCCCGCGACTCCCGTGACCTCCTCTTCCTCACCCCACCACCCCCCGTACCGTGCGAGAGGGGAAGCGCGCCCATGTCCGTCCCTGCCTCCTTCGCCCAGCAGAGGCTGTGGTTCCTCTCCCAGCTTCCTGGGGCGAACGCCGCCTACAACGAGCCGATGGCCTTCACCCTCCGCGGCCCGCTCGACCCGGACCTCCTCCGCCGCGCCCTGGACACGCTGACCGCCCGTCACGAGACCCTGCGCACCCGCCTCGTGGCCGTCGACGGCGAGGTCCGGCAGATCGTCGGCCCGCCCGGCACCGGCTTCGCCCTGGAGACGCACGACCTCACCGCCCTGCCCGCCGACGCCGCCGCCGCGCGGCTCGCGGAGCTGAGACGCGAGGACGCGGCCACGCCGTTCGACCTCGCGCGGGGCCCGCTCGCCCGCGGAGCCCTCGTCGCGCTCGCGCCCGGCCACCACGTCCTCCTGCTCACGATCCATCACACGGTCTTCGACGGGCAGTCGATGAACGTCATGCTGGACGAACTCGGCCGCCTCTACGCCGCCTCGCGACACGGCGCCCCCGGCACCGAATCCGGCCCCAGCCCCGATTCCGACCCCGGATCCGGCCCCGACCCGCTGCCGCCCCTCCCGCTCCAGTACGCCGAGCACACCGAGGCCCAGCGCTCCCGCATCCTCTCCGGCGGCCTGGACGCGCAGGCCGCCTACTGGGAGGAGACGCTGCGCGGCGCGCCGCCCCTCTCCGACGCCCCCGCCGACCGGCCCCGGCCCGCCGAGCAGGACCACCGGGGCGGACGCGTCGAGTTCGCCCTCGACGCCGAGGTGACGGCCGCGCTACGGGCGCTGGCCCGCCGTCGGCGCGGCACGCTCTTCACGGCCGTGCTGACGGGATGGACGGTGCTGCTGTCGCGGCTGAGCGGCCGCGACGACCTCGTGGTCGGCACCCCGACCGCCGGGCGGCGCACCGGCGAGGTCGCCGGGCTGATCGGCTTCTTCGTCAACTCGCTGCCCCTGCGCGTGGACCTGTCCGGCGAGCCCACCGCCGAGGAGGCCCTCTCCCGGGTGCGCGGCGTC
This sequence comes from Streptomyces albiaxialis, assembly GCF_039530985.1. Taxonomy (NCBI): domain Bacteria; kingdom Bacillati; phylum Actinomycetota; class Actinomycetes; order Kitasatosporales; family Streptomycetaceae; genus Streptomyces; species Streptomyces albiaxialis. The sequence goes on along the minus strand of NZ_BAAAPE010000005.1, from coordinate 57,277 downwards.
CTCCGGGGCGCCCTCGACCACCAGGACCTGCCCTTCGAACGGATCGTGGAGGCCGTCAACCCGCCCCGCGGCGCCTCCCACACCCCGCTGTTCCAGACGATGTGCGCCTGGGTGCCCGGGCGCGACGGGCTGCTGACCCTGCCCGGCGTCGACGTCGAGCCCCTGCCCATCCCGCACGCGCCCGCCAAGTTCGACCTCGCGCTGTCGGTGACCGAGACCGGCGGACGCGTCATCGGCCACCTCGACTACGCCGAGGCGCTCTTCGACCGGGAGACCGCCGAGCGGTACGCGCGCCATCTGCGGCTCCTCCTCACGGACATGGCCGCACGGCCCGGGGCCGCCGTCGGCGAGCTGGAGCTGATGGACGACGGCGAACGGCAGCGGCTGCTGGCCGACTGGGACGCGAGCGCCGCGCCGCCCCCGCCGTACGCGCCGGGCGGCCTCGTCGAGCGGTTCGCGGAGCAGGTCCGTACGCGCGCCGACCGTACCGCGCTCGTCTGCGGTGACCGGCGGCTCGACTACGCCACGCTCGGCCGCCGCGCCGCCCGCCTCGCCCGCGCCCTCACCGCGCGCGGCGTACGCCCCGGCCGGATCGTCGCCCTGCACACCGGACGCACCCCCGAACTGGCCGTCGGCGTCCTCGGCGTCCTCATGGCGGGCGCCGCCTATCTCCCGCTCGACCCGGCCCAGCCGCGCCGCCGCCTCGCGGCGATGGTCGAGGACGCCGCCCCCGCGCTCGTGCTCAGCGACCACGACCGCGACCGCGACGGCGCCGAAGGCCCCGCCGAGTGGCTGGACCTGGCCGCCGTCGAGGCCGAGGGCGGCGAGGAGGGAGCGTCCCCGCCGGTTCCGGTGGCGCACGATGCCGCGCGCCTCGCGTACGTCCTCTACACCTCCGGCTCCACCGGGCGGCCCAAGGGCGTCGCCGTGACGCACGGCAGCGTCCTCAACCTCTTCGACGACTGGCTGGCGCGGATGGGCGGCGCGCCGGGCGAGGCCGCCTCCGCGTGGTCGAGCATCGGCTTCGACGCCTCGGTCCACGAGCTGCTGATGCCGCTGACCACCGGCGGCGAGCTGCACCTCGTCCCCGAAGAACTGCGCGCCGACCCCGAGGCGTTGATGGAGTGGCTGCGCGAACACCGCGTGGTGCAGGCGTTCCTGCCCCCGGCGTTCGTGCGGTGGATCGACGAGGACCCCGAGAAGCGGCTGGCCGGGCTGAGCCTGCGGCAGTTGCTCACCGGCGTCGAATCGCTGCCCGAGGCCGCGCTGCACCGCATGCGGCAGCACCTCCCGGACCTGCGCATCCGCTTCGGGTACGGCCCGACCGAGGCCACGCTCTACACCACTGCGCACGACGACCCCGGCCCCTTCGAACGGCAGTGCCCCATAGGGCGGCCCCTCGCGGGCACCCGCATGTATCTCCTGGACGCCCGGATGCGGCCGGTGCCGCCCGGCGTCACCGGCGAGGTGTACGTCGGCGGCGCGAGCCTCGCGGCCGGATATCTGCACCGCCCCGACCTGACGGACGAGCGGTTCCTCCCCGATCCCTTCGTCCCCGGAGCCCGCGTCTACCGCACCGGCGACCTGGCCCGCAGGCTCCCCGACGGCACAGCCCTCTTCCTCGGCCGCGCCGACGACCAGGTCAAGCTGCGCGGCTTCCGTATCGAACCCGCGGAGATCGAGGCCGCGCTGCTCACCCTCCCCGGCGTGCGCGAGGCCGCCGTCGTGACCGGGCAGGACGCCTCGGGCGAGCCGTGCCTCGTCGCGGGCGTCGGACGCGGCGAGAGGCCCCCGCGCCCGGCGGCGGAGTGGCGCGCAGCCCTCGCGGAGCTGCTGCCCGACTACATGATCCCGGCCCGCGTCGTGGACCTGCCCGCGCTGCCGCTGGGCCGCACCGGGAAGCTGGACCGCGCCGAGCTGCTGCGGCAGGCCGCCGAGGCCGCCCCGGCACAGGTCAACGTGGCCAGCCCCCGCGACCGCACCGAACTGGTCCTGTACGAGATATGGCGGAGCATCCTGCTCCACACCGACATCGGCGTCCGCGACAGCTTCTTCGACATCGGCGGCACCAGCCTCTCCGGCATCAAGATGGTCCACGCCGTCCAGGAACGGCTCGGGGTGACCGTGCCCGTCCGCGACCTGGTGCTGCACCCCACCATCGAGGACCTCGCCGCCCTCGTCCGCCGAGGCGGCGAAGGCCCGCCGCCCGACGGACTGCCGCGCGACCTCATCGAGTTCCGCCCCGGCGCCACCGGGCCCGGCGGGGCCGGGCCGCGCGTGGTCTGCGTCCACCCCGCGGGCGGCACCGCCTTCTGCTATCTCACCCTCGCCAAGGAACTGCCGGACGGCGTCGGCCTGTACGGCATCCAGTCGCCCGGCATCCACCCCGGCGAGGACTACCCGCCCACGGTCGAGGCCATGGCCCGCGCCTACCTCGCACTCCTCGAACCCCTCGGACTCCCCGCCGAAGCCCCCCTCGTCCTGACCGGCCTCTCCTACGGCGGGCTCGTCGCCCACGAGATGGGCCGCCTCCTCGCCGAGGCCGGACGCCGCGCGGTGAGCGTCGTCCTCCTCGACACCCAGGCCACCGACGACCCGGCGGTACGCGCCGCGGTCGCGCCCGTGGACATGGTCGAATTCCGCGACAAGCTCGTGAAGTTCAACGGGATGTACCCGGGCATCGACGACGCGCAGATCGACCAGTACCACCGGATCTACAACCACCACCGGATGACCGCCCGCGACCACGTCCCCGCCCCCACCCCGGCCCGCACCGTCCTCGCCCAGGCGGCGGGCGACGGTGCCGACCCCGCCGACCTCGCCGGCGTCCGGGACTTCTGGCGGCGCCGCGCCCGGGGCGGGTTCCACGCCGAACCGCTGGACTGCGGGCACTGGGAGGTCCTGGAGAGCGGGGGCGCGCCACGCGTCGCACGGCTCATCCAGGACGAGCTGACCGCGCTCGCGGGGGAGGAGTGATGGCCCGCCGCGCTCCGGCGCCGCCCGTACGTACCCTCGTCGGCGCCGTACTGGACCAGGCCCGCCGGACCCCGGCGGCGCCCGCCGTGGAGGACGGCGTCCGGGTGCTCGACTACGCCGCGCTGGACGCGCTGAGCCGCGCGGTCGCCCGGGGGCTGCGCGCCCGGGGCGTGGCGGCGGGCCAGAGCGTGGCCGTCCGGCTGCCGCGCTCGTGGCAACTGGTGTGCGTGATGCTCGGGATCCGCCGCGCGGGCGCGACCGTCGTACCGCTGGACGCGCAGAGCCCGGCGGCCCGCAGCCGCCACGTCCTGGAGGACTCGGCGGCCGTCGCGCTCGTCCACGACGGGGGCGACGGCGAGGAGACCCCGGAGGCTACGGCAGGGGCGCGGCTTCTGTCCGTAGGCGAGCTGCTCGGTACGGACGCGGGCGACGGGACCCCGCTTCCCGGTGACGAGGTCCCGCTTCCCGGGGATGGGGCCCCGCTTCCCGGCGACACGTCCCCGCTTCCCGGCGACGAGGTCCCGCCGCCGGACGCCGCGTCGCCCCTGCCCGGGCACGGGCCCGGGCACGGCACCGGCGTCTCCTTCCTCTTCTACACCTCCGGAACCACCGGCCGCCCCAAGGGAGTCGAGGTCCGCGACGCCGGGATCCTGCGGCTGGCCGAGCCGGGCTGGGAGTGCCCGGCGGCCGGGGCACGGTGCGCCGTCGCGTCGAACCCGGCCTTCGACGCGCTGAGTTACGAGGTGTGGGTGCCGCTCGTCACGGGCGGGACCTGCGTGGTCCTGGCCGACGAACGGCTCCAGGACCCGCGGCTGCTCGCCGACACCCTGCGGGAGACACGCGTCGCGACCATGTTCGTGACGACCGCGCTGTTCAACGCCGTCGTCGACGCGGTGCCGGACTGCTTCTCGACCCTCGACCGGGTCCTCGTCGGCGGCGAGCAGCTCGACGCGGCACGCATGCGGCGCTGGTACCGCGACAACCCCGGAAGCCCGACCGTCCTGGCCAACATCTACGGACCCACCGAGTGCACCACGTTCGCCCTGTGCCACCCCATCCCGCGCGACGCCGACCGTACGGGCGGATCCGTCCCCGTCGGGCGTCCGCTGCCCGCCACCGGGGCCCTGCTGGTCGCCGACGGCGCACGGGCCGCCGGACCCGGGGAGGTCGCCGAGCTGTACCTGTCCGGCGCGGGACTCGCTGCCGGATACCGGAACCTGCCCGAGGAGACGGCACGCCGCTTCGTACGGCTGCCCTGGCACGACGGCGGCCGCGCGCTCTGGTACCGCACCGGGGACCTGGCCCGCCGGGGCGAGGACGGGCTGATCACCCACGTCGGCCGCGCGGACCGGCAGGTGAAGGTGCGCGGCTTCCGTATCGAGCCCGGCGAGGTCGAACGGCAGATCGCCGCGCACCCGGCCGTACGGCAGGTACGGGTCTGCACACGCCGCGGCCCCGACGGCACACACGAACTCCTCGCCTACGTGGTGCCGTGGCCCGGCGCCCCGGCCCCGCTGAGCCTGGACGCGTACCGCCGCCATCTGGCGGCCACCCTGCCGCCGTACATGCACCCGCATCGCACCCACCGGGTCGAGGACCTGCCCCTCACCCCGAACGGCAAGGTGGACGAGCACGCGCTTCTGCGCTCCGGGGCCGAACCCTGGCGCGACGCCCGCGGCGAGGAGGACGGAGCGGCACCGGCCGGCGAACGGCACGGGTTCTTCGCGCTGGCGGCCCGCCTCCTGGACGTGTCCGACCCGCGCCCGGGCGACCGCTGGGTCGCCGTCGGCGGCGACTCGCTCAAGGCCCTGCGGCTGCGCTTCGAGGTACGCCGCCGCTGGGGCGTCGACCTCCCGCAGGCCCTGATCCTGACGTCCGACCTCGCTGCGCTGGCCGACGCCGTCGCGGCGGGGGCCACGGAGGGCGGCACGGAACCCGCGTACCCGCCCGTCCCCGTCCCCGCGCCCGCCGCGCCTGACGGGGCCACGAGCGCCCCGAGTGTCATGAGTGCCCCGGCCACCTCCGAGCAGGAACGGCTGTGGCTGCTGCACCAGCGCGACCCGCACGGCCGTGCCTACGACGTGCCGCTCGCCTTCCGGCTCCAGGGCACCCCGGACCTGACGGCGCTGCGGGCCGCGCTGCGTGGCGCGGTGGCCCGGCACCCCGCGCTGCGCACCGCGTTCCGCGCCACGGCGGACGGGCTGCGCCAGGAGACCGGAGCCCCCTATGACCCGTGGGAGGACGACGAGCGCGAGGGCGGGGACGGAGCCCGCGAGGGCGAGGACTGGCGCGCCGCCGCCCGGCGCTTCTTCGCGCCGCCCTTCGACCTCGCCGTACCGCGCATGCTGCGCGTGGGCCTCGTCGAGGACGCGGACGGCCCGGTCCTGCTGCTGCACGCGCATCACATCGCCGTCGACGGCTGGTCCCTGAACGTCCTGTTCCGCGAACTCGCCGCCCCGGCACCGGACGACGAGCCGCCGTCTCCCGCCGCGCCGCCGGTCTCGCCGCTGGAGGCGGCGGCCTGGCAGCGGGAGTGGCACGCCACCGACGCCTACCGCGAGCAGCGCCGCGCCCTGCGGGAGCACTACGCGGCCCTCGAAGACACCGACGCCCCGGCGGGGGAAGCGGGAGATAAGGGGGGAGCGGGGGAGAGGGCCGCGGGGCGCCTGCTGTGCACGACGCTCGGCGCCGCCCGCCGCGCACGCCTGGACCGGCTGGGCGCCGAGCTGGGCCTGACGCGGTTCCAGGTGCTGCTGGCGGTGTACGCGTGGAGCCTGTACGGCATCACCGGCAGCACGCGCCCCCTGGTGGCGGCGCCGGTGGCCGGGCGGCCGGTGGCCGAGTTCGAGACGGCGGTCGGCATGTTCGCCAACACGGTGCTGCTGCCCCAGGAACTGACGCCCCGTGGATCGCTCCGTGACCTGCTGCGGCGGCAGGCCGACGCCGCCGCGGCGGTCCTCGACCGGCAGGACGTGGCCCTTGCGGACGTGCTGCGCGACGGCGCGTTCGCGGGCGGCGGGGGAGACCCGTTCGACTTCCTGTTCGTCCTGGAGAACACCGACTTCGACGCGCTCGCGCTCCCCGGCTGCCCCGCCCGCCCGCTGTGGCCGGAACCCCGGCAGGCCAAGTGCGCGCTCACGCTCTCCGTCGTCGAGCGCGGCGGCGAACTGGAGTGCCTGTGGGAGTACGCCGAGGGCCGCCTCGACGCGGAGCGCGTGGCGGCGGCGGACGCGCTCTTCCGGCGCGGCATCGACCTGCTGACCGGCGAGGAGGCCGATGCGGAGGGCGCCGCGGAGACCGATGCGGAGGGCGCCGCGGAGACCGGCGCGGACGGAGACGGCCCCACCCTCGTCTCCCTCGTGGCCCCCTACCGCCGCGCGCTGCCCGACCACGGCACGGGCCCCGTCTCCGCCCCGGCGTTCACCACGGTCGCCGAGGGCTTCGCCCGCCAGGCACGCCGGACGCCGGACGCGCCCGCCGTGACCGACGGCGTACGCACCTGGACGTACGCCGAACTCGACGCGCGGGCCGCCGCGCTGGCCGACCGGCTCCCCGTACCGGACGACCCGGCCGAGGCCGCGCGCGTCGCGCTGTACCTGCCGCCGTCGGCCGAGCACGTGGTCGCGCTGCTGGCCGCGGCGCGCCGGAACGTGACGGTCGTCCCGCTCGACCCCTCGTACCCGCCCGCGCTGCTGCGCGAGATCCTGGAACGCGCCACGCCCCGCTGCGTCCTGGTGACGGCCGACGGGCCTGACGGGGACGACTGGGCCGGGGAACCGCACGAGCTGGCGGAATCCGGGCGGCAGGGCCCGCGGCGGCTCGTCGTCGACCTGTCGGCGGATCCGCCGCCCGCCGCGCCGCTCCCTCCCTCGTCCCCGCACCGGGGACTCCGTCCCCTCTGCACCCTGTTCACGTCCGGCTCCACCGGAGCCCCCAAGGGCGTCGACGTGCCGGACCGTACGCTCTGCAATCTGCTGCACTGGCAGCGCGAGCACGGCGGGCTGGACGGGGCGGCGGTCACCCAGCAGTTCTCGATGCTCTCCTTCGACGTGTCGTTCCAGGAGATCTTCACGACCCTCTGCGCGGGCGGCACCCTGCACCTCGTGCGCCCCGCGTGGCGCCGGGACATGACCGCGCTCCTCGGCCAGTTGGAACGCGCGGGCGCCGAGCGGCTCTTCCTCCCCTGCGTCGCCCTCCAGCTCCTCGCCGAACACGGCGTCCGCCAGGGCCGTTTCCCCTCGCGGCTGCGCGAGGTGATCACGGCCGGGGAACAGCTCGTGTGCACCGACGCGATCCGGAGCTGGTTCGCCGGGCTGCCCGGCGCGCGGCTGTTCAACCATTACGGGCCCACCGAGACCCACGTCGTCAGCGCGCTGTGTCTCTCGGGCGACCCCGCCTCCTGGCCGGAGCGGCCCGCGATCGGACAGCCGGTGGCCAACGCCCGGCTGCGGGTCGTGGACGAGGGCGGCGAGCCCGTGCCGCCGGGCACGACCGGACACCTGCTCATCGGCGGCGCGATGGCCGCCCCCTGCTACCTGGACGACCCGGAACTGAACCGGGAACGGTTCACCGAACGCCGCGAGGACGGCGCCCTCCGGCGCTTCTACCGCAGCGGCGACCTCGCCCGCGTGGACGCGGACGGGCTGTTCCACCACGCGGGCCGCGCGGACGACCAGATCAAACTCAGCGGGCACCGGCTGGAGCCGGGCCAGGTCGAGGCGGCGCTGCTGCGGCACCCCCGGGTCCTGGGCGCCGCGGTCGGCTTGGAGGACGGCGGCCTCGTGGCCGTCGTGCGGTGCCGCGACGACAACGGCCAGGAACCCGGTCAGGAATCCGGTCAGGGCGGCCCGGACGCCGAGGAGCTGGCGGCCCACCTCGCCGGGCTGCTGCCCGCCCACGTCCGCGTGCGCGCCTTCCGCCGGGTCGGGACGCTGCCGCGTACGCCGAGCGGCAAGCTGGACCGCCGGGCCGCACTGGCCGCGCCCGGCCGGGAGCTGACGCCCGGCGGCACCAGCGGCACCACCGCGCCCGCCACAGAGCCTGGCCTCGCGTCCGACGTCGAGGCTTCGCCGGGGGAGGCGCGGCTGTGCGCGGCGTTCACGGAGGCCACCGGCAAGCCCGTCGCGCCCGGCCAGCGGTTCTTCGACGCGGGCGCCACCAGCCTCGATCTGATGCGCTTCCATCTGCGCTGCACGTCCGAGCTGGGGCTGTCGTTCACGGTGGCGGACCTGTTCGAACACGTCACCGTGCGCCGGCTGAACCGCTTCCTTGAGGGCGACGACCGCTACGGGACTCCGGCCCCGGCCCCGGCCCCGGTCCCGGCCACCGCCCCGGCCCCCCTCGCGCACTCCCCGTACGAGCCCGTCGCGGTCGTCGGCATGGCCGTACGGCTGCCCGGCGCCGCCGACCTCGCGGCGTTCTGGCGCATGGTCGAGAGCGCCGGAACCGGCATCGAGCACTTCCCCGCCGCCGACGGACTGGTCGGCGCCCGCAGCCAGATGGACGGACTCCTCGCCTTCGACCCGGACCGCTTCGGCATCAGCCCGCACGAGGCCCGGCTCATGGACCCGCAGCAGCGGCACCTGCTGATGACCTGCGCCGAGGCGCTGGCCCACGCGGGCATAGCCGACCCCTCCGCCCAGGACGTCGGGCTGGTCGCCGGATGCGGCGAGAGCACGTACTTCCAGGACCTCCTCACCGAGGGCGACCCCGCGCTGCTGCCCGACGCCTTCCGCCTCGCGCTCCACCACGAGAAGGACTTCCTCGCCACGAAGGCCGCCTACCACCTGGGCCTGACCGGGCCCGCCCTCACCGTGCAGGCGGCCTGCGCCAGTTCCCTGGTCGGCGTCCATGTCGCGGCCGGGATGCTGCGCCAGGGCGAGGCCGGAGTGATGCTCGCGGGCGGGGTGCTCGTCGACGCCCGGCTCACGGACGGCTACGTGTACCGGCCGCAGCACATCTTCTCCCCGGACGGCCACTGCCGCCCCTTCAGCGACCGGGCCGAGGGCACGGTCGGCGCCAGCGGGGCGGGCGTGGTGGTCCTCAAGTCCCTCGCGCGCGCCCGCCGGGACGGCGACACCGTCTACGCGGTCGTCACCGGCTCCGCCCTCAACAACGACGGCGCGGACAAGCTCGGCTACAGCGCCCCGTCCCTGGCCGGACAGCGCGAGGTGATCCGTACGGCCCTGCGGCGCAGCGGCCGGGAGGCGGCCGACGTCGGCTACGTCGAGGCGCACGGCACCGGCACCCGGCTCGGCGACCCGGTCGAGATGGGCGCGCTGCGACAGGCGTACGACCTGCCTCAGGCGCCCCCGGACCCGGACCGCGCGTGCGCCGTCTCCTCGGTCAAGAGCCAGCTCGGGCACCTGGGCGCGGCGGCGGGCGTGGTCGGACTGGTACGGGCGGCGCTGGCCGTCCACCACGGGGTGATCCCGCCGACCGTGGGCTTCGACCGCCTCAACCCGGAGATCGGCGACGACGCCGCGCCGTTCCGCTTCCCCGCCGCGGCGGAACCCTGGCCGAGGGCGGGGACGCGCGTCGCGGCGGTGAGCAGCTTCGGCATCGGCGGCACCAACGCCCATCTCATGCTGGAGAACCCGCCGGACGAGGGCGCCCCGGAGGAGCCGGAGCCGGAGCCGGAGCCCGAGCCGGAGTCGGAGCCCGGACCCCGGCCCGGGCCGCCGCCTTGCGTGACGCTCTCCGCGCACAGCCCCTCCGCGCTCCGCACCGACGCCGCACGGATCGCCGACTATCTGACGCGGGCCCCGGAGCGATACGGCCAGGTGCTGCGCCATCTCCAGGCCGGACGCCCCGCGTCGGCGTCAACGTCGGTTTCGGCGTCCGCGTCGGTGTCGGTGTCGGTGTCGGCCTCGGCCTGCCGGGCGGCGGCCGTGTGCCCGGACGCCGCGTCGGCGGTCGCCTGGCTGCGTACGCTCAGCGACGGTCGGGGACCGGACCTCGCGGACCCGCCTCCGCTCGCCGGAGGAGGGGCGGAGCGGGTGTCCGCGGCCGGTATGCCCCCGCAGGCGCTGGCCGAGGCGTGGACGGCGGGCGCCCGTATCGACTGGCCCGAGGGCCCGGCGCAGGCGCCCTGGGACTTCCCGCCGCCCGCCTTCGACCTGACGGAATTCGACTTCCCCCGGCGCACCGGCACCCTCCCCGGCGCGCCCGGAAGAGCGCCGAAGGACCGCTGGCTGCACCAGACGGTGTGGACGAGGACGCGCCGGGCGACGGAGAACGCCGCGCCGCCCCCGGGACGCGCCTGGGTCGTGGTCACCGACGACGCGGGGGCACGGCCGCGCTGGAAGGGCCTGGCCCAGCACGAGCACGGGCCCCGGATCGTCCACGTCACCGACCCGGCGGCCCACACCGACCCCGACGCGCTGGCCCGACTGCTGGAGGAGGTCACCCGGGACGCCCCCGGGGGAGTGGAGTGGCTGCACGCGCTGCCGCTGGGCGTGGAAGGCCCCGTGGGGGAGGAGACGGCGGAGCACGCCGGCCGGGCATGCCTCGACGCCCCGGCGGCGCTGTGCCGGGCACTCGCCCGGCTGCCGGAGGAACGGCGCCCGCGCGTGTGGTGGCTGTCGCACACGGCGCAGCCCGTGGACGGCCCGGTGCGGCGCCCCGAACTCGGGCTGCTGGCGGGCGCGGTGGAGGTGCCGCGCCAGGAACTGGGCGTGGACGCCCGCTGGCTGGATCTCCCGACGCCGGACCCCGCCGACTGGGCGCACCTGCTGCCCCACGTCTTCGGCCTCGCGGACAGCGAGCCCGTACCGGGAGCCGGAGCGGGGCCCGCCTCCGCCCCCGCCTCCGGTACGAGGCTCGCGCTGCGCCGCGGCTACTGGTGGCAGCCCGTGCACCAGCCCGTCGCCCCGCCCCGCCCCGTGGCACCGACGACGGGCCCCGGCGTCCACCTCGTCCTGGGCGGCACCGGCGGCATCGGCAGCGCCATCGCCGCCTGGCTGCTGGAACGCGGCGCGGACCACGTCGTCCTGCTCGCCCGCCGCGCCGAGCCGCCGCGCGCCCTGGAACGGTGGGCCGACCGCGTGAGTGTCGTCGCTGCCGACCTCGCCGAGGACGCGCTCGACGACGTACTGGCCCGACTCGCGCCCCTCCTGGCCCGCCACGGGGACCCGACGACCGTCGTCCACGCCGCGGGCGTGGCCGCCGGATCGCTGCTGGTGCGCCGCGGGGCCGAGGCCGGAGCCGACGCCGTGCGGCGGGCCGTACGGGCCAAGGTGCGCGGCGCGCTGCTGATGGAGCGCCTGGTGACGGAGCGGCGCCCGGAACTGGCGGTGTACTGCTCGTCGATGGCCGCCGCCTTCGGCGGGACGGGCCAGTTCGACTACGCGGCGGCCAACGGCGCCCTGGACGCCTTCGCCCAGTACGACCCCGAGGGCGGGGACGGCACGGCAGGCACAGCGAGCGCGGCAGGCACTGCGGGCACGGTCCGGGCCGGGATCGGCTGGGACGTCTGGCGCGAGACCGGAATGGCGCGCGACGCGCTCGGCACCGACGCCCGCCACCAGGCCCACCTGGCCGTCGGACTGACCACCGAAGAGGGACTGGAGGTGCTCGGCTCGGCCGTCGAGCTGCGGCTTCCGCACGTGCTCGTCTCCACGACCCCGCTGGAGGAGGCGCGGTACTTCTACGCCCCCGTTCCGGCGCCCCGGCAGGACACACCCCCTTCCCCGCGCCCTTCCCCGGGACCGGACGACCCCGCAGAGGAGCTGACCTCGGTCGTACGCCGCCTGCTCGGAGTCGGGACCCTCGATCCCGATGCGTCCCTCTACGACCTCGGCGCCGACTCCCTGCTGCTCCTGGACCTGCTGTCCGAGGCGGAACGGCTCTACGGCACCGACCTCGACCTCTCCCGCCTCAGCCACCGGGTGAGCGTGAACGAGCTGCTCACCAGACTCGGACACGGCCCGGCGCCCGCTCCCGCGCCCGCTCCCGCTCCCGCTCCCGCTTCCGAGCCGGTCGCGGTCGAGGTGTGGCAGCAGGGCACCGGACGCGAGGTGCTGTGCCTCGTCCATCCCGTCGGCGGGGACATCCAGGCGTACCGCCCCCTCGTCTCCGCGCTCGACGCGGACCTGACGGTGTGTCTGATCCCGGACCCGGCGCTGACGGACCCCGGTCACCCGCCCTGGACGGTCCCCGAGCGCGCCTCCCGCTACCTGGCCGCGCTCCGCTCCCGCTTCCCGGACCCGCTGACCCGGTTCCGGCTGGCCGGATGGTCGTTCGGGGCCTGGGTGGTCCAGTCGATGGCGGCCGAGGCGGAGGCGGCGGCGTCGCCCGTGGCGCACGCCTATCTGCTGGATCCGCCGCCCCCGGACGCGGGCCCGCTGCTGGCCGGTTACGACGAGGAGGCTCTGGACGCGGTCTTCGCGCACGAGCTGCGCGGCAATGCCACCGCCACCCCCTCGGGACCCGCCCGAGGCGCCGGACAGGCGTACGCCGAGCGGCTCGCGCGGTGCTGCCGGGCCAACCTCACGGCGATGGCGACGCACCGCCCGCCGCCCCTCGCGGAAACCCCGAGCACGGTGTGGCTGGCGACCCGCTCCGTCACCCACCTCCCCGCACCTTCACCTTCACCTTCGCCCTCGTGCTCGTCCTCGCCCTGGACTCCGCTCCTGGGCTCCGGCGCGGACGTACGGCAGGTGGAGGCGACGCACTACGAACTGGTCGCCGCCCCGCATGTCGAACGCGTCGCCGAAGCGATCAACACCCACTGACGGCACAGGAACAGACACAGGAACAGGAAGAGGCCAGGTTCGTGCATCCGTACGCGTCCCTCCCGTCCCGCTCGTTCTGGCGTACCGCCCTCGGGGAACGGGCGCCCGACGCGCCGCTCGCCGCGCCGGTCGAGGGCCTGTGGTCACCCGCGTTCGCCCTCGGCGCGGACGAGCCGGTCCTGACCGCGGGCTCCTGCTTCGCCCGGCACATCGGGCCCGCGCTGCGCGAGGAGGGCATGCACTGGTACGAGGCCGAGCTGCCGCCGCCCGGACTGACCCCGGCCGAGCGCGACGCCCGGCAGTACGGCCACTATTCCTTCCGCACCGGCAGCCTCTACACCGCCGCCGCGCTGCTCCAGTGGCTGCGCTGGGCGTTCGGCGAGGCCGAGCCCCCGCGCGAGGTGTGGGAGGAGGACGGCCGGTTCTTCGACCCGTACCGCCCCTCCGTCGAGCCCGACGGCCACGCCGCCCCCGCCGACGTACTGGCCGCGCGCGAACGCACCCTGGAGGCCGTGCGGCGCGGCGTCGCCGAGGCGGGCTGCCTCGTCTTCACGCTGGGCCTCACCGAGGCGTGGCGGGACACCGCCGACGGCACGGTGCACCAGGTGTGCCCGGGCACGGTGCGCGGCACGTTCGATCCGGACCGCCATGCCCTCCACCAGTTCACAGCGGCCGAGGTGCACCGGGACCTGGCCGCCGCCGTGGCGCTGGCCCGCCGCGCGGCCCCCGGGCTGCGGGTACTGCTGACGGTATCGCCGGTGCCGCTGACCGCGACGGCCACCGGCGCGCACGTACTGACAGCCACCTGCTACGCGAAGTCCGTCCTGCGCGTCGCGGCGGGCCAGCTCGCCCAGGAGAGCCCGTACGTGGACTACTTCCCGGCCTACGAGCTGGTCACCGGCCACCCCTTCCGGGGCGCCGCGTACGGCCCCAACCTGCGCACGGTCAGCCCCGACGGCGTCGCGTTCGTGATGCGGCACTTCTTCGCGGCCCTGCGCGACGAGCCTCACCCCGGCCCTCACCCTGGCCCCCACCCCGGTCCCGCCCCCGCCCCTGCCCCCGGCTCCGACAGCGGAGAGGACGTGTCGTGTGAAGACGCCGTACTCGACTACTACAGCCCCGACCGACGCGAGGGAGACGGCGGCCCAGGCGGCCGCCCAGGAGGAGGCACAGGCCAGGTTCCTCCTGCTCGGTGACTCCCACGCGGGCCCGATCGGCCGCGCGGCGCGGGCCGCCCGCCTGCCCTTCGAAGGCGGCCCGTTGGGCTCGGCCCGCGAGTTCAACGCGGACTTCTACGACCCGCGCGGCGCGGACATCGCGTTCCGCGACCCGGAGGCCGAGCGCCTCTACCGCGCCCACCTCGCCGCGCTCGGCGTCACCGGGCTGGACGGCCTCGCCGCGCGCGGCGTGCCGCTGGTGGCCACCTTCGGGCTGAGCGCGCACACCCTCGCGACCACCGAGTACTGGCGGATCTACCGCGACCGCGACGGCGCGTTCGCCCCCGGCTTCCCGGACGGCGGCCTCTTCGCGGACATCGTGCGGACCATGGTGCGCGGTGCCCTCGCCCTCTACGCCCACGCGCGCGGACTCGGACTGCGGGTGGTGGCGGTGCTGCCGCCGCAGCGCGTCCCCGGCATGTGCGACACCGACGCCTTCCTCGCGGCCCAGGACGTCGTCCGCGCCGCGCTGGAGGAGCTGGAGATCGAACTGGTGGACCTGCGCGAGCGCGTCACCGACGGCTCGGGCCTCCAGCGCCCGGCGTTCTGCGAGGCCGACGACGCCATCCACGGCAACCTCGCCTTCGGCCGCCTGATCGTCTCCGACCTCCTCGCCCGGGGCCTGTGACCCGGACAGACCACCCCGGGCAGGCCACCCCGCCCGCCCCCCCCACGAACCCGCCGCCCCCTTTCCCGTGCCACGAAGGAGATGTGATGGAAGAGACCGCGCTCAAGGCCCTGGAGCAGCTCACCACCCGCCCCCACGTCCCGTACGAGACCCTGTCCGTCGCCCCGCTCACCCCCGTCCTCGGCGCCGAGGTCTCGGGACTGGACCTCTCCGAGGAGCTGACCCCGGAACAGGAGAAGGAGGTCAAGCGGGCGTTCACCGACCACCACGTGCTGGTCTTCCGCGACCAGCACCTCACCGACGAGGACCACAAACGGTTCGCGAGCCTCTTCGGCCCCCTGCACCTGGTGGCGCTCCCGGAGGAGGACGCCGACCCGTACGTACTGGAGATCAGCGCGGACAGCGCCTCGCGCGAGGTCGCGGGCAACGGCTGGCACGCGGACGGCACCGCCGACCCCGAACCCTCCCTCGGCTCGATGTTGTACCTGACCCGGACGCCGGAGCCCGGCAGCGGCGGCGACACCCTGTTCGCGAACATGCACCTGGCCTACGAGGTGCTCTCCCCGGCCTTCCGGACGTTCCTGGACGGGCTGACCGCCCTGCACGACGGCGCGCGCCCCTGGCAGTTGGCGGGCCGCACCCCGCCGCCCGAGTACGACATCCCCCGCACCGAGCACCCGGTCGTCGTCCGCCACCCGGAGACCGGCCGCAAGCTGCTGTTCGTCAACGCGCCCTACACCTCCCGCATCACCCAGCTCTCGGCCGCCGAGAGCGGCGCGGTCCTGGAGACGCTGTACGCGCACATCGCCGGGACGCCGCTGCTCCAGTGCCGGGTGCGCTGGCAGCCGAACACGCTGGTGTTCTGGGACAACCGCTGTGTGCAGCACCACGCGGTCTGGGACTACTTCCCGCACTCCCGCTACGGCCGCCGCGTCGCCATCGACGGCACCCGCCCGGAGGCCTGACGCGATGAGTACGCCGAACGGAACCGCGCGGCCCGCGCCCGCCTGGCCCCGCGACCTGCTCTCGGCGCTCGACGCGGGGGAGGAGGCGGAGCGGGCCTCGGCCGCGCGCGAAGTCCCCGCGGGACTCGGCGCCGTCCACGCCTGGCACCTCGGCACCGTGCTGCCGCTGCTCGCCCGCGCCGCCGCTCGTACGGGCCGCGACACCGCGCCCTGCGACGCGCTCGCCGACGCCCACCGCGCGGCACTCGCGGGCCGGCCGGGCACGCCCGACGCGTGGACCCAGGTCCTGGAGCCGGTCCTGCTCGCCGTCTACCGGGACGCGTTCGCCTACGCCGACGCGTACGCCACGGCCCACGCCAACGCCCGCGCGTACGCGGTGGCGAACGGCTACGGCGAGGACGAGGCCGACGCCTACGGCCGCACCTACGCCGAGGAGACCACCGAGCCCAACGCCCGCGCCTTCGCCCAGGCCAACGCCGCCGCGAACTCCCGCGCCCTCGCCGCCGCGTACGCCACCGGCGACGGCGCCGCCTTCGCGCGCAGCCACCCCGCCGCCCGCGCGCGGGCGTACGCCCGCGCGGCGGCCGCCCCGCACACCGACGGCTCCCCCGAGGCACGGGCCGCACGCGCGTCCGCCCGCCGCGAGCTGGCGGAAGGACTGCTGAAGTGCCTGGAGGGGGAGGCGGTACGCGGCGGGCCTGCGTGAGGATCGGCGCACGGTGGGGAGGAGGGGCATACGAGGCCCGGCGGCCGCTCACAGGGCGTGAAGACCGTCTTGGGTGTCACATCGGCCTTGTCCGCGATCTCGCGCACCGTCACCGCATCGGTAATCGGGGAACTCCTCCGACAGCAGCCGGCAATGCTGATCCTTCCGGCCTGAAGTGCGTAACCGGATACCGTTCGACGTAGCTTCGACTCGCACCAGCATGCCGCGGCGGATCTCGCCGACGGCGTCCCGCCACGCCCGGCCGGGCCGTGCGCGCACGGGCGGTGCTGCGGGGTGCGGGGCGGCGGGACGAGACACTTTCCGCGCTCATCGGGCGGACGCGGCCGCCATGCTGGAGGACGTCGTCACCGGCCGTACGACCGGCGAGCCGGCGCACCGTTTCAGCGTCAGCGAGGCGGCGGTCATGTCGATGCTCCGGTACCGGCACGAGAGCCGCGCCTGGAACTCCATGATCGCCACGGACGAGAACGGGGTGACCCGCGCCATCAAGGACAAGATCCAGCAGAGCATCACCGAATACGGGGCCGGGTCGACGTCGAAGAGCCCGCACCCGCTCAGGGGAGGGGCGAGCAGCACGCAGCACAGCAGGACACCGAGCGAGGGATGTCGCGAAGGGCGTACCCGCGGGCGCGGAAGCGTCACCCTGCGCCCACTCCGCCCAGCACCGTGCGCGCGCCGCCCACGGCCTCCGGGCGATGCGTTGCCCGGACGCGCAGCGTCACGCCCAGCACCCGCGCGGCGGGGAAGTGGCCGAGCTGCCGTGAGTCGACGCTGCGGCGCGGGTTGTCACCGAGCAGAACGACCTGGCCGGGCGGCACGCGTCCGCCGGAGACCCCCGGGGGAGGCAGGGCGCCCGGCGCCGCCGCGACCCGTTTGATCATCCACTGCCGCTCGTGCACCGCGGCGGCGGACGCCGTCCGGCCCAGCGGCGGCGTGCTCCAGCCGCCGGTGGCAGCCGGACGTTCGACGACGACGATCCGCCCGGCGGAGAGCGCACGGGTGCGCACGACGAGGACCAGATCGCCGTCGTGAAAGGTCGGCTCCATGCTCCGGCCGCGCACGGTCACGAGCGCCAGCGCGCGCCGTGCCAGCACGGCACCGACGACGGTGACGGCGACGGCGGCGGTGACGGCGGCGGTGACGGCGGAGGTGCCGGTGACGGCGGCGGCACCGGCACCGGCAACCCCGGCGCGACCGCCCCGCACGCGCCTCACGAGCACCGCTCCCTCGCCGTCAGGGCCGCCGACCCGGCGGGCTCCCCGGCCCCGTCGTCCCGGTATCCGGATGCCTGGAGCGCGAACAACTGCGCGTATCGGCCCGCGGCGTCCAGCAGCGTGGCGTGGTCGCCCAGTTCGACGAGTTCGCCGTCGTCCAGCACCGCGATCGCGTCGGCGTCGCGGAGGGTCCCGAGCCGGTGAGAGATGAGCAGGCTCGTACGTCCCCGGCGGTGCTCCCGCAGCGAGCTGTGCACCTCGTGCTCCGCGGCGGCGTCGAGGCCCGCCGACGGCTCGTCCAGGATCATCAGGTCGCACCGGTCGCGGAGGAACGCCCGGGCCAGGGCGAGCCGTTGGCGCTGACCGCCGGAGAGGGCGACACCGTCCAGCGGCCCGTGTTCGCTGTCCGAGGTCATGAAGAAGGTCCGGCTCAGCAGCGTCTCGTAGCCCTGGGGGAGCGCGGCGAGCGTGTCGTGGACGCCCGCGCGGCGCGCGGCGGAGCGCAGCCGTGGCGCGTCGTCGAGGGCGTCGAGGTCGCCCAGGGCGATGTTCTCGGTCGCGGTCATGTCGTAGTGCATGAAGTCCTGGAAGACCGCGCCGATCCGTCGGCGCAACTGGGCGGGGTCGACCTCTCTGATGTCGACCCCGTCCCAGAGGATCGTGCCCTTGGTCGGGTCGTAGAACCGGCACAGAAGCTTCACCAGGGTCGATTTCCCGGCGCCGTTGAGGCCGACCAGCGCGAGCGTACGGCCGCGCGGGATGTGCAGTGTGACGCCCCGGAGCACCCAGGGGTGCTGCGGCGAGTAGCGGAACCACACGTCCCGCAGCGTGATGCCGTCCCGCAGCGCGGCGACGGGCAGGGGAGCGGGGGCGACCGGCAGGTCAGGCTCCGCCGTCGTGACCGCGAGGTAGTGGCCGAACAGTTCCAGCGCCTGATGGGAACGCGCGATCTCCCCCGCCACGGTGGCCAGAGCGCCCTGCATACCGGCGATCGCGGCGATGAAGATCGTGACGTCGCCGATCGACAGGACCCCGCGCTGGGCCGCCATGCCCGCCCACACCAGCCCGGTCCCCGACACCGCGGCGGCCAGCGCCGCGAGCCCGGTCTGGACCGCGACGTCGCGCCGGTCCATGGTCCGCTTGGCGGCGTTGGCGGTACGCCGCTCGGCCAGCATCCGGCCGCGCAGAAAGCCGCCCGTGCCGAAGAGGCGTATCTCCTTGGCCGCCTGCACGTTCGAAAGGAGGTCGTTGTAGAAGAACTCCCGCCGTTCCACCGGGCCGATCTCCCAGACCATGCGGGCCCGCCGGCGGGACAGATGGATCTCGCCGACGAACATCGGCACACCGGACAGCAGGAGCAGCCCGGCCATCACGGGCCCCAGCAGGAAGAGCGAGCCGACGAACCCGCCCATCGTGAGCGCGGCGCGTACCACGTTCAGCACGCCCGCCACGACATCGTTCGGGTTCATTCCGGCGGTGGGCTGGGCCAGCCGGAGCCGGTCGAGGAAGTGCGGGTCCTCGAACCGCCCCAGGCCGACCTGCCGCCCGGTCGCGGTGAACAGCCGCTCCTGCGTGCGGAGTCCGACCTCGCGGTCCAGCTCTCCGCGCAGGTACTGGAGGAGCTGCGGCAGCATCGCGGAGACGAGCCCGACCGTGCCGAGCCCCCCGGTCAGGGCCAGCAGTGTGCCCGGCGCACCGCGGTGGACGAGGTGATCGATGATCAGCTTCATCAGCCACGCCGAGGCCACCGGCGTCGTGCTCGTGACGAGGGCGAGCACGGTATGGGCGACGAAGACGCCGGGCGCCGCCCGTACGCAGAGCGCCACGGCGGCGGCGAACCGGCGCACCGCAGTCGGCGAACCGGCCCCAGCCGCCCCTTCCGGCTCGCCCTCGCGCACGGCGCTCACAGCACCGCGGAGGGGAGGTGCTCCAGATCGACCCGGGCGTCCGAGACGACACGGGCCCCGCCGCCCCGCGCCGACACCGTGAGGAAGACGGGGAACGCGGCGATCCGGAAGGCCGAACCCACCTCGCCGTTCGGCGCCTCGGACACCACCTGGGCCACCGGGGCGAGTTCGGCCACCATGGCGGCGGTGCGCTTCGGGTCGCCGACCACGGCGGCGAGGACGCGCGCCCGGCCGCCGGGCAGCGCCCGGGCGTAGGCCACGAACTTCGGCAACTGCTCCTTGCACGCCGCGCAGCCGGGGGAGAAGAAGCCCACCAGGGTGTCGTCCGCGAGCCCCGCCCGGCTCACCGCGACGCCGTCCACCGTGACGGCGGTGAACTCCCCGACCTCCTCCCCGGCCGCGAGGGAGGCCCGGCCGTTGAGCGCGCTGAGCAGATCCGTGTGCTCCCGGAGCCGTTTGATCACCCCGAGGCTGAGGACGAGGTCCAGGGTGCACAGCAGGCCGACGAACACGACGGCGACGATCAGGAACGGCATGGTCTCTCCAGTGGCTGAGGGACGGTCACTTGGCGGAGGAACGGTGCGGGGCGCTGTGGCCTCGGGGAACCCCTGAACGGGCGGGCTGGGCGGACCGGGCAGGCTGGGTGGGCCGGAGCGGGCGGAACAGTTCGAGCAGGTCGTCCAGGATGACGACGACGCCTGCCACGCAGAGGCCCGAGACCGCCGCGACGGCCACAACCGCCCCATCGGTCAGACCCCCGGCCCCACCCCAGCCCCCGCCGGACAGGGACACCGCAACCGCTCCGGCGACGGCGCCCACGGCCAGCACCGCGTTCCGCACCACGTGCCTGCGGCCGAGCAGCGGGGCGGAGGCGCCGAAGCAGCGGCACGGCACCGGAGTGCCGCGCCGCAGCACGACGAGGATTCCCGCGGCGAAGACGCCCAGCAGCGCCGCCGCCAGCGGGAACCCGGCGGCGGGTGAGAGCACCAGCAGCAGCCACACGGCGAACTCGGCGAGGACCACGATCCCCGCCACCGGTACGACCCGGTGACGGGGAAGCCCCATGGCCTCGACGGCGGCGGCGAAGGCACGGAAGCGCCCCCGCCCGGCCACCTTGCTCAGCGACGAGACGAGGAACACCAGGCCGATCAGACAGCGCAGCCCCAAGGCGGCGTACGGCACGCTGCCTCCCCTCCCCTCCGCCGTGCCGGTGGCGCCGCTACGCGACGCCCTGGACGTCCTGACGGTGCCGGCCCGGGATCACGGACACCGGCCGCACAGGCACTCGTAGCGGTCGCCGCCCAGCGCGCAGCACGGCGCGTTGCAACTGCACCTGGCGGACGGGTGGCCGTAGAGCCTGTTGCACTGCCAGCAGGCGTTCCAGCACGGCTGGATGTTCCCCGCGGCTGCTGCGTCGACCTGCGGAACGAGTGTGCCGAGCAGCCTGCTGCCCATGGCTTCGATGGTTGCGAGCATTGGCATCTCCTTCGGCCGGATCAAGAACGGCGCTGAACACAGTGCCGTGGGCGGCGCGCGGTGTATTGAAGAAATTCGCACGCCCCCTCGCCCGCTCGCCCGTTGAGTCCGCTCAGTCGGCCGCCGACGCGTGACGGAGCTGCCGCGCCGTACGCCCGGTCATCGCCTTCACCTCGCGGCACAGGTGGGCCTGGTCGCTGAAACCGCACCGCGCGGCGATGTCGGCGAGCCTGCTGCCGCGCGCGAGCAGTTCGAGCGCCCACCGCAGCCGTACGGTACGGGCCGCCTTCTTCGGGGTGAGGCCGGTCTGGTGCCGGAAGCGGTCCTCGAACAGACGCCAGCACCAGCCGCTCTGTCCGGCGAGCTGCCCGATGGGCACCGTGCCACCCGTACGCCGCAACGTACGCCATGCGTCGCGCACCTGCGGCGAGCCGACCGGACCGGCGGCGGCCCAGGAGGCCAGGACCGAGTCGAGCGCGGCGCAGCGCTTCTGCCACTCGGACGTGCCGGCGAGCGCGTCGCCCAGTTCGCCGAAGCGCGCCCCGAGGACGGACGCGAGGGACGCGACGGAGTCGGCGAGCCCCTGCATCGAGGGCCCGAACAGGGCGAAGGCGGCCCACGGTTCGAGCAGTATCTCCACCGCGCCCGGCCCGCCGTACTGGATCATGGCCCGGGACCGGGTGGCGAGACCGGCGACGACGGCCGTGACCTCTCCGCCCGCACCACCCTTCGCGCCCTCGGCGCCCAGCACCCGCAACGAGCCGCCGACCCCCACGGCCAGCGTCACCACGTCGTTGCGGAACCCGAACGTCCCGGGCGCGTCGTCGCCCGGGCTCTCCCGCATACGACAGCCCAGCACCCCCGGCCGTAACCGCACACGCGGACAGCCCACATGACGATGAGCATGCACGGTCCCCCCCCCGGTCCCTCCCCGCCCGGCGGCCGACAGCCCTGGGCACGGCCGCCCGTCATCTTCGCGGAAAACCGCCATATCCGCCTTGGCGCGGAGTGCCAGGAGTTTGTCGTTGTGTGCCAACTGCTGGCTTTCGGCCATCCGGGCGGCCGAATACGGCCCCGGGCCCGGAGCCGGGGGGATTCCGCGAGTCGCGATGAGTCCGGCGGCGTCCGGTGGCCGTACGCGTCGAACGCGTCCGCCGAGGCAGGAGTTCGCCACGCTCTGGAGGCGGCTCCCCAGGCTCGAACTCGTCAGGACCCGCACGTTCGGCTCGCGCGTGGTCCACCTCCGCCATCGCGTGAAGCGCTGACGGGAGCGCGAAGCGGCCCCGGCGCCGCCCGCTCCCCAGAGGGAGACAGCACCGGGGCCGACGGCTGCCTCACCGCGGTGGTGTCACGCCGGCGGGCGGATCTGGCCCCTGACCATCCAGTGGTCGCTGAGCAGCCCGTCGGTGTACAGCTCGGAGCCGGTACGCACCACGTCTCCGCCCACCAGGTCCCAGCCTCGGTCGCTGAAGAACAGGTAGTCGATCTTCCGGTCGAGTGCCACCTTGTACCGCATGCTTGACACAAGTTCTCCCGCTGGGACATCTTGTGTCAACCATTCGATACAAGGTGGCCTGGGGGATCTCCACATGCTCGACACCGTCCCGTTCGAGTCCCGGTTCCTCGAACACGTCGACCGCTACGCCCGCTGGTCCGGGCTGGCCATCGGCACCGTGACCGCGCATCAGTTGGCCACGATGGGCAGCGTCGACATCACGATGCCCCTCGTGTTCGCCATCACCGCGTTCGGCCTGTGCGCGGTGGGCGGTGTCCTGCTCGGCGACGCCCTGACCCTGCCTCCCCAGGAAGCCGTGCGCACCGCGACCCTCGCCCCGCGCCTCGTCCGAACCCACGTACCGCCCCGGATGACGCCCCTGCTGCTGGTGCAGGCGGCATGCCTCATCACCCTGCTGCTGGCCGCTATGGCCACGGCCTCCCCCGACCGGAAGGGCGGCGCGGGGCGTGCCATCACCGTCACCTGCGAAGGAGTGCCTGCTTCCCTCGGCCCCTGGCCCGGCCTGTACTACAGCGGCCCGATGTTCGCCGCCCTCGCGGTCGCAACCCCCGCCTGCCTGTGGGCGCTGCGCCGGATCGCCCACGGCCCGGGCGACGACCAGCAGCGCCGCAACCGCGCGTGGGCGATCACCGGAGCCTGGGGACTGCTCGTGTCGAGCCAACTGCTGCTCACCGTATTGATGATCTTCGTTGCGCTCACCGAGAACACCTGCGCCGGCCCGCTGGGCGCGGCCACCCTCATGGCCGTGTGCCCCCTGGGCCTGCTGGGCCTGTTCACCTTCGGATGGTCCCTGATCACCGTGGTGGCACCCCGGGCGGTCGACGATGAGGCAGCCGACGACGGGACGTTCGGCGATGAATGACCCCGCCGTCCGCGTCGACACCACGGGCCAGGTGCCGCCCTACGAGCAGATCCGCTCCCAGCTCGCCGCGCTGATCCGCACCGGCTGCCTGGTCGAGGGCGAGCGGCTGCCCACCGTGCGCCAGCTCGCCGCCGACCTCGGTCTGGCGCCGGGCACCGTGGCCCGCGCCTACCGCGAGCTGGAGGCAGCCCAGTTGATCCGCACCCGCCGCGGCGCGGGCACCCGGGTCGCGGCGCTCCCTCCCGGGCCGAGCAGCCCCGATGCGGGTCACCTGTCCACGTTGGCCAGGGACTTCACCGCCGCCGCCCGAGCGCTCGGGGCCGACGCCGAGGAAATCCTGACCGCCGTCCACGACGCGTTGGACCTGCGGCCCGCCTCCTCGTCGCCCACCGCCGACAACACTGCGGGAGGCTCCATGGTGACCGGCGGCCACTGAGACGGCCGAGCCGGTCCAGGCCGCACCCACCCGCTCGGGCGCGCCCTTCTTCGCGCTGAAGGGCAGGCGCACCACGTGGCTCATGGTCGCGCCGCCGTCCTTGGCGTGAGCGCGCTCCGGCCGGTTCCTTCTGCTCTCTCTGATGCGCCGTACCCGACGGGGGACGGACGGCGGGACAGTCGCCCCTGAGCAGGTGGGGGGAGCCGGAGAGCGGTCTCCGCCTACGGGGCGGGCGGATATGGATGCCGGGCTTCCTCGGCTATTTCCGGTCATAGCCGTCTTCTCCTGCTCCCTCCGCCGACGAAGGGGGCGAGAATGCCTGCAGGCCACGCGTCGTCAGGCCGCGTCGGTGGGAGGGCGGGAGGGGGCACGGCTCATGACTGCGCGAGGCGCGTTCCGCCGGGATCCGATCGGCTTCGTCGAACGGGCCGCACGGGACCGGGGGACTCCGTTCCGTATGCCCGACGGGGCGTTGTGCGTCGCCGATCCCGAATCGGCGGTGCGGGTGCTGCGGGACAACGGGCGGTGCTACGAGGAGGTCACCGACTTCCTGCGCCCGCGCGGCGGCCACCTGGCCGATCCCGCGACGCAGGTGGCCGTCGGACGAGCGGCCCGCCGGGCGCTGCGCGCCCACCTGGCCGACCACCCGGACGCGCTGCCGCGCGCCGTGGCCACGCTGGGCGAACACTCGCTGTGGCCGCACACGGGCCGCGTCCTCGTACACCAGGCCTTCGACGACGTGCTGCTGCACCCGGACAGCGGCCCCCGATTACGCGCCCTCGTGGCGCGCTGCGTCCACCGGCACGACGTTCTGATCCGCGCGCCCCGCCTCCTGGCGCGGGCGCCGCAGCACATTCTGCGGGCGCGGGTGCATCACGCGATCGCCGAGGAGGTACGGGAGCGACGCGCCGCCCCCGCCCGCCTCGCGCCGAAGGACCTGCTGGACGCGGTCCGCCTCGCGACGCCCGCGGAGACGGACGCGCTGGAGATCGCCGGTGCCTACCTCCAACTGTTCCGCACCAGCGTCGCGCCCGTCGCCCACGTAGTCGCCTGGGCACTGCTGCTCGCCGACCGGGACGGTATCGACCTGGCCACGGTGCCTCCGGAACGGGCCGTGCGCGAGGCCCTCCGGCTGTGGCCCGTCGCCTGGCTGTACACGCGCACCGTACGGCTGCCGCACGCGGTGGCAGGCGTTCCGCTGGAGCCGGGCGAGACTGTCGCGGTCTGCGCGTACCTCCTCCACCGAGCCCCGGACATCTGGCCCGAGCCGGACCGCTTCCGGCCCGACCGGTGGGCCCACGACACCGTCCGCGGCGCGTTCCTGCCGTTCGGCGCCGGTCCCCGCGCGTGCTCAGGGGCCTCGGTCGCCTTCGACACGGCCGGCGCCCTGCTGGCCGCCCTCTCCCAAGGGGCGCGGCTGTCCGTGCGCGAAGGCTCCGCCCGGCCCAGAATCCAGGGGATCATCACCCCGCCCGACTTCCGGCTCCACCGCCGGGCGACCACCGCGTCCTCCGCCACGGCGGCCCTATCGAGCGACGACAGGAGGTGAAGAGCATGCGCAAGTTCATCCGGCGTCTCCAGCAGGTGACGAACAAGCAGGCGTGGCGCATCTGGTGACATGCCGACCAACTCTGCGCATCCCGGCCGCGCCCGCTCCGCTCCGGCGAGCGGCGCGGCCGGTCCACGGTCCACGGCCCACGGCCCGCGGCGAAGGACGGGGCGCGCCCATGGAAGAGATACGCGTACGGCGCGCGGACGCCGCCGACCAGCCCGTACTGGAGCGGCTCTGGCTGCTGTGCTGCCACGACATGTCGGAGTTCAACGGCCACCTGCCCGACCCCGACGGGACCTTTCAGAGCGAGCGGCTCCGCACGGCGCTCGACGACGAGACCTGCGACCCGTATCTCCTGACGGTCCGTGAACGCCCCGCCGGACTCGCGCTCGTGGAACGCAGCCCCGGCCCGGCGTACGAGCTGACCGCGTTCTTCGTGGTGCGCGGGGCGCGGAGAACGGGGGTCGGGCTGACGGCCGTACGGCAGCTCGTGGCCCGGCATCCGGGGCGATGGGAGGTCGCCTTCCAGGACACCAATCCCGCCGCGGGCCCCTTCTGGCGCCGCGCCGCCCGTGAACTCGCCGGTGACGCGTGGACGTGGACGGAGGAACGCAGGCCGGTACCGGGCTGCCCGGACGAGCCGCCGGACCTCTGGATCTCGCTCACCGCCCCCACGTGAACCTCCGGCCTCCCCGGGACCGGACGCGTGGCGGCCGCCTCCGCGGACGCGAGAGCCGCTGCCTCCTTGACCGGACGGCCTACCGACGCCGCAACCTCATCGAACGCTGCTCCTCGGCGTGCTCCTGGTTCTCTTCACGCCAGTCCAACAGTCGCCGGGGACAGCCGGGTCAGGCGGCCATGGCCTCGATGAGGTGAACGTACGTGTGGGCAGCTTCCGTAGCCAGCCGCGGTCGGACAGGCCGACCAGCTCTCCGCGTCACGGGAGTCGCCTCCGCGGCAGCGGGAGGCGGTGCGTAACTCTGTTCCCGTCGCGCTTCATCGTTTATCGTCGATGAACGATGAAAGATGCTGAGCCTCTCGACCGGCCCACCGCCGAGGAGTACGCCTCCTGGTTCAAGGTGCTGGCCGATGCGACCCGGATCCAGGTGGTCTCCCTGCTCGCCCGGTGCGGGCGGGCGATGACGGTGGGCGAGATCGTGGCGGCGGTCGGGGTGAGCCAGTCGACGGTCTCGGCGCACCTCAAGCAGCTCGCCGAGGTGGGTTTCGTGCGGGTCGAGCGGGTCGGGACGGCCGGCTACTTCCGGATCAACGAGTCGTGCGTGACCTGCTTCCCGTCCGCCGCTGACGTGGTGATGGGCCGTCCCGCACCCGTTCCGCCCGGCCCCGAGGCCTGCGAGGAGTGATCACCATGGCCCAGCACGCGTCCGGCGATGACCAGTCGCACACGGAGGTGACGACACGCTACGGGGCGCTGGCCGAGGCCGCGCGGGCGGGGGAGCAGGTGGTGGACTGCGGAGAGGAGGCCTTCGCCGCGGGCCGGTTCGGGGTCGCCGGGTACGACGGGGACGCGGCCACCGGAGCGCTGCCGGAGGGGGCGGTGCGCGCGAGTCTGGGGTGCGGGAACCCGGTGGCCGTCGCCGAACTGGCGCCGGGGGAGCGGGTGCTGGACCTGGGGTCGGGCGGCGGCATCGACGTCCTGCTCTCGGCCCGCCGGGTCGCCCCCACCGGACTCGCTTACGGCCTGGACGCCACCCCCGGCATGGTCGCCTTGGCCGAGGAACACGCGCGGGAGGCCGGGGTGGACAACGTCCGCTTCCTGCACGGCCGTATCGAAGAAGTCCCGCTGCCGGACGGGCACGTGGACGTGGTGCTCTCCAACTGCGTGCTCAGCCTGTCCGCCGACAAGCCGCGCGTGCTGGCCGGGGCGTACCGGGTGTTGCGTTCCGGGGGCCGCTTCTCGGTGAGCGACGTCCTCGCCCGTCCCGGGCTCGCCCCGCAGGAGCGGGCCGAGGCGGAGCGCGAGGTGGGGTGCACCGGGGGCACGCTGACGGCGGACGAGTACCGCGCGCAGCTCCTCGCGGCGGGCTTCACGCACATCCGCGTCACGCCCACCACCGACGCCGGCGCAGGGCTGCACTCCGCGCTCGTGCAGGCGGTCAGGCCTGCCGCCCCCGACGGCTACACGCTGCGGCCGATGCGGGAAGCGGATGCGGGGCGGGTGCTGGAGCTGTACCGGGCGGGCATCGAGGAGGGCGAGGCGACCTTCGAGACCGAGCCGCCCTCCTGGGAGGCGTTCGATAGGGCGAAGCTGCCCCTGCACCGGTACGTGGCCGTCGAGGAGGCCAGCGGCGATGTGGCCGGGTGGGTCGCGGCCGGGCCGGTCTCGGCGCGGGCGGTGTACGCGGGGGTGGTCGAGCACTCCGTCTACGTCGACCCGGCCGCGCGCGGCAAGGGCGTCGCGCGGGCGTTGGTGGAGGCGCTGGTGGCCTCGACCGAGGCGGCAGGGATCTGGACGGTGCAATCCAGCGTCTTCCCGGAGAACACCGCGAGCCTGGCGCTGCACGAGCGGGCCGGTTTCCGTCAGGTCGGGCGCCGCGAGCGGATCGCGCGGCAGGATGGCGTGTGGCGGGACACGGTGCTCATCGAGCGCCGCAGCCCGCTGATCGGCTGAGAGCCCGGAAGCGAAGGAAGCGTTGGCTCATCGGGCGATCGTGGCAGTCACGTCACCTCACCATCGTCACCGATCTTCTCCTCCTCGGCCCAGCACTAATGGCTCGCGCTCAAGTCGCTGGACACACGAAAGGCTTCGTCGTCCTTTCCCGTCGCCAGGCAGTAGAACGCTCCTGGTCGTGGGTCATGCGAGCCCGCCGTCACTGCCGCGACCACGAACGCCTGCCCGAGATGAGCGAATCACTGATCACCTGGGCTGCCATAACCCTCATGACCCGACGCCCTACCCGCCGCAGGAACCGTCCCGCCGAGCGCCGTGACGTCGCCCACGGTTACGTGACGCCACGCGGCCTGACCAGGCTCCGGACCATCGGACCTGACGAGTACCGGGGGGGGGGGCGGACGCAGCCGCTCACGGAGTCTCGGGTGTGAGGAAGAAGATTCCGGCGACCTTCTCGTCCGCGTCGAACGCAACGCGGGCCTTCATACCACCGGCCTCATAGCGCAGTGGGATGTCGACGACCGTATGGTCGCCGATGCGGCGGACGAACGGCGCCTGCTCGCCGAGACCCTCGAATGTGCCGACGAGACCGGCGACGGAGGCCAGGGACGTGCCCCGCACCTCGTCGGTGAATGCCGCCAGGACCTCGGCATTGAATGACCGCCTCGCTTCGGCCATGCGGCCTTCGAGGACGTCCGTGACGACCTGGATGGCGCGTTCCGCAGCGTCGGCCATGTGCACTGTCTTGTCCATGGGGTCTCCCGTTCGGGGATCGATGGTCTTGCCGAACCGCTGGAAAGCGGCTTGGCGAGTGACTCCGAGAAGGTCGCCGATCTCCTGCCAGGTATGACCGGCGTCCCGGCACCGCTGCACGCACAGCGTGAGTACCTGCCCGGCCAGAACGTCGACATCCTGGGCACATCGGACCAGGTCGAGGTAGGCGGGCGGGATCACCGGGCTGCCCAACGAAGCAGCCAGGGCTGTGCCCTGCTCAGCAAGCAGGGCACTTAGAGCAGAGAGAGACGGCGAGGGATCGGGCATGCGTCAAGGATGCCTTTACATGTCTCGTCAAGGAACCCTTTACGCGCCAGATTCGGTTTCCCGTGGCAGGGGAGGCCACTTTTTATGGGCCCCGGAAAGCAGGACTGTGACGACATCACGATGTCCCATGAGCTGCGATCGCAAGTGACCAGTGCAACTCGTGAGCCATTGAGATCAGACACAGGCTCTTAGGACCTCTCAGACAGCGGCGCCCGTTCCAGGTGCTGCTGGGCTCGCCCCTCCAGGCGCTCGAAGAACTCGGCCGCGCCGTACCCACGGCCTTCGCCTGCGGCTACCTCGCCAGCCCCGATCTGCGCCGCGAGATCCACGGCGGCCTCCAGGCCGTGGAGAAGTGGAACTCGGCGAACACCGTGCTGCACTACGGCAAGGACGGCGCCCTGACCGCCCGGGCAAGGAGCGCGCCGAGACGTCGATGCCCGCGCTGACACCTGCTCCAGTCCGCCCTCGTCCACGTCTACGCTCTGCTCCTCCAGCAGGTCCTGGCCGAACATCAAGCCCTGAGGCGCTGTCCGGCTGGAGAGGGACCGGCGGCTCGGCCTCGCCCCGGCCGCCCCGTCCACGCTCCGACAGCCAGCGACGCAGGACCGGCGCCCGGCGGGCTGAGACGGCAAGGCTGCCGACCGTTGCGTCAGTCTCCGGCCAACCGATGCCAGGCGCCGTGGCCCGCGCTAGAGCTGATCTTGTCTCCGCCTGCCCGACGTCCGGGGGGAGGGCAGGTCACGTGCTGCTGAACAGCCGGTCCAGATGCACGTCGATCGCGGCGAGCGCGTCCGGGGGCTCGATCACGGCGAGTTCGATCAGGGGGGTGAAGCCGGTGAGGGCAAGGAGCAGGTTGGTCTCGGTCGCCGGGTCGCGGCCGGAGTCGATGTGCCCGTCGGCGATCGCCTGGCGGACCAACTGCTCGACGAGGGCCCGCCCTTGGACGAGGCCGCGGCGCGCCTGCTCGTGCACGGCCTGGTCGTGCAGCGCCTCCAGGACGTAGGCGGCGCTCATCCGGCTTGTCGCGCGGGCATCGGCATGCAGGGGGAGCATTTCCGCGAGCGTCAGTCGCAGCACGTCACGGGGGTGCGGACGGTCACCGAGCTTTTCGATCCCCTGGCGTACGCGCACCGAGGTCTGCTCGGACGCGAAATCCATGGCGAAGGAGAGCATGGCGGTCCGGGAGGCGAAGTAGTGCTGGAGCTGCCCGAGTGACATGCCCGCTTCCTGCGCCACCACGCGCATCGTCAGATGTGTGACGCCGCGCTGCTCCACCACCCGCCACAGTGCGCGGGCGATCGCTTCGCGGCGTCCACGGTGATCCACCTGCTTCGGCATCGCCAGCCCGTCCCTCGCTACCCCAGGACTTTTCCAATACAGTCGACATAATACACCTGACCCATAATCCTGGGGTCCGCCCGAGGGAGGGAATCGTCATGTCCGAACAGCCGAAGGTACGGACCACGGAAGGCGTGGTGCAGGGGCGCCGTCGGCAGGGGCACGCGGTGTTCCGAGGCATCCCCTACGCCCAGCCCCCGGTCGGAGCGCTCCGCTTCGCCGCGCCCGCGCCGCCGCACCGCTGGGAGGGGACGAGGCAGGCGGTCGAGTTCGGTCCCGTGGTGCCGCTGTCCCTGCCGATCGACGTGCCCCCGCAGGGCACCGACTGGCTGACGCTCAACGTCGGCACTCCGGATCCCGGCGCGGCGGGACTGCCGGTGCTGGTGTGGATCCCCGTGGGCGGCTACCTCTCGGCGGCGTCGAGCGACCCGATGTACGACCCGGCAGCGCTGGCCGAGGCCGGAGTCGTCGTGGTGACCCTCAACTGCCGTGTGGGCGCGGAGGGATTCGCGTTCCTCGACGACGCGCCGCCCAACCGCGGCTTCCTCGACCAGATCGCGGCGCTGGAGTGGGTGCAGCGCAACATCGCCGCCTTCGGAGGCGACCCCGGCCGGGTCACCGTGGGCGGGGTGTCCGCCGGGGCGGGCTCGGTCGCCGCCCTGCTGACGATGAAGTCCGCGCGCGGCCTGTTCCGGCGGGCCATCGCCCACTCTGTGCCGGGGCTGCACAGCACCCCCGCGCTGGCACGGCAGGTCACCGCCGCGTTCGCGGACCGGCTCGGCGCGGCGGCCCCCACCGCCGAGGCCCTGCGCGACATCGACCCGTGGCACCTGGCCGCCCAGCTCACCTCCTTCAACGCCGGCCTCCACGCGCACCGGGAGAGCTGGGGACGCCTCACGGAGACCGGCACCGCGCTGTGCCCCGTCATCGACGGCGAGGTCCTCCCGGAAACGCCCTGGCCCGCGCTGACCGGCGCGCGCGCCAGCGGGACCGAACTGCTCGTCGGCCACACCCGGGACGAATTCCGGTACTTCAGCGTCATGAGCGGACGGCACGGCACCTTCACCGAGGAGGACGCCGAGGCAGCCCTGGAACTGCTCGCCCCGCAACCGGACGGCGCCCGGGCCTACCGTGCCGCGTTCCCGCAGGCAGGCCCGGAGGAGCTGGTGGAGACGGTGTACTCCGACGCCCTCTTCCGCATGCCGTCACAGAAGCTGGCCGAGGCGAACGCCGCAGCCGGCGGCACCTCGTACCTGTTCGAACTGTGCTGGGTGGCCCCGGCCCTCGACGGCATCCTGGGCGCCTGCCACAGCCTCGACGTGCCCCTGGCGTTCGGCACGCTGGACAGCCCCGTCGGCACCCAGCTCATCGGCGAGGAGCCTACGCCCGAGGCCGTCGCGCTCTCCCGCGAACTCCAGGAGGCATGGGTTCGCTTCGTCACCACCGGCGACGCGGGCTGGTCCGCCCACCGGCCCGGCGGGCACCTCACCCGCGTCCTGGACGCCGAGTCGAAGACTCTGCCCTACCCCGAACAGGCATCCCGCCAGATCTGGGAAGGCGACTTCCCCGCCCCCTTCGATCATTCGTAATGGTCCGGGTCGGCTCCTACGACCGCGACGCCGCCACACACCTGCCCATCGGGGACAGCGCGAATTGGCGTACAGCCAGGCAACACCCGGCCCGCTTGGCATCAGATCCCGCCCGAGGGCGACGGACGACATCAAGAGCCGGAAGAGGCCGACGGGGGAGGGCCCAGGTCACAGATGATCCCGGCCAGGGCCCGGACGGGTTCCAGGGCTTATCGCGCAGATGCGCAGGACGAGGTCGGCCGGGCGGCGGCGCTTCAGTCCCAAGCTGCTCGGCATCTCGGGGCGGGGGGGCGCCCGGCGGGCCGCGACACTGGGATCGTAAGAGCGGGCGCGCTACCGTCCCTGGGGCCTCACCCATACGCGTCACCAAGCTCTTATGCTCACATCGGCGGGCTGGCAGGCACGGGCCCCAGTGTTGTCGTGCCAGGTGTGGCCCGGTGGCCGAGGCCGGTGCGGTAAGTGTCCAGGGCCTCCTCCACGCGTCCGGCACGGCGCAGCAGATCGCCGAGGAGGCGGCACAGGTCGGCGACGTCACCGGCGGCGTCCGCGGCTTCGAGCAGGGGCAGGGCCGCACGGTAGTGCTCTTCGGCCGCGGGGTCGTCTCCGCGCTGCTCGTCGATGAGGCCGAGCAGACGGTGTGCCGCTCCCGCGTGCACGGCGCCGCGTCCGGTGCGCAGCGATCCGGTGTCCGGGCTCTGTGCGGTGAGGAGCGGGCGGAGCAGCTCTTCGGCTTCCTGGGTCTTGCCGCGGCGGCGCAGCACGTCCGCGAGTTCGACTTCGACCTGCTCGGTGAAGAGTGCGGCCCGCTTGGCGGCCAGCATGGCGCGGGCGGTGCACAGTTCGCTCTCGGCGCGTTCCAGGTCGCCGTGCTGGGCGTGCACGTAGCCGCGCATCCAGTGGCAGTGCGCGAGGTCGGTGCGGATGTGCAGTTGCTGGTAGAGCTCTTGGGCCTTTGTGAGCGAGGCGTCGGCTTCGGCGATGCGGCCCTGGGCGATGTGGGTGCGGGCCACGCCGCGGTGCATCCCGGCCAGCAGTACCGGGTCGTCCACCTGCGGCGCGAGTGCGAGCGCCAGCTCGGCGGCGCGTCCGGCGCGGACCCGTGCGCCCATGTCCAGGTAGGGCGCGATGGATGCCGTGTAGAGGAGCAGGAGTGCGTCGGGGTCGTGCAGTCCGGATGCGTTGAGTTCGTCGAGGGTGGTCTCCAGCAGGTAGCAGGCGTAGCGGAGTTCGCCGCCGAGGCGATGGGCTGCGGCACGTCCCCGTACGGCCGGGACCCGGCGGGTCAGCGGCTCGTTGGCGAGCAGCCGCTCGACCTCTCCGAAGCACTGGCGCGCTTCGGTGAGGTCGCCGGTCTCCAAGAGGCAGTCACCCAGGCCGAGGAGTGCGCTCGCCTCTTCGTCGGGGAGCCGGTGCTCGACGGTCTCGGCCCGCAGGGACCGGAAGAGCGCAGCCGCGTCCTCGGGTGCCCCGGTGGCCAGGGCGTGCCGTGCGTCAGTGAGTCGCAGTCGCAGGTCGGCGGCGAGGTGCGCCGGGCGGCCGGTGGCGAGCTCCTCGGGGCTGACGCCGAGTTGTGCCGCCACGTGCCGCAGTGCTGCCTCGGAGGGGCGCACCTTGCCCGATTCCAGTGTCGAGATGTAGGCGGGCGTGTACGCGGGCTCGGCCAACTGCCGTTGGGTGAGGCCCCGTTCGGTCCGAAGCTGCAGAACTCTCCGTCCGATGGCGGTGGGCTCGTCAGGCCGTATGCCGGCAGGTTGCTTTCTCGCCACCTCTTGCCTCCTCCATCAGGTCGGGCGCCGAGCTGTGCCCTGCGGGTCTGTGGTGCAGGGCACGGAAGCGCATGGCGCGAACTCGCCATCGTCACAGCCACCTTATGCCCGAGCGTTGCCCTCGGACTCCGCCGACCTCTACGTTAACCAAGGCATTAAGCGTGATTACCCCCACATTTAATGCGCGGGCCGCTGATCGCGTCCGCGCAGTTCACGGAGGTCTCCCATGCCCAGACCCGCACCCAGGAAGTCCCGCACTCGGCTGACCGTGGCCGCCGGTATCGCCTTCGTGGCGGCGCTCGCCGTCACAGCCCCGGTGGCCGCGGGCCAGGAATGGGGCGATGGCGCCCCCTCCGCTCGGTCCGACGACGACCGTGGCGGCTCCCCGTCCCGTGACCGCGTCGAGGTCGAATACGCCAACGGCCCGGGCGGTCACCCCCGACACGCACGCATCCCCGCGTCCGCCCCGCTCACCAAGAAGCAGCAGAACAAGATCAAGGGCGATGGCGATGTCGTGCCGATCAAGGAGGCCGGGCCGGCCGACGCCAAGGTCGACGTCGTCTTCATCGGTGACGGCTACACCGCCGGCCAGCAGGAGGACTTCCACGCCGACGTGCGCCGCAACTGGGAGGAAGTCGCCAAGGTCGAGCCGTACGCCCAGTACAAGGACCTCTTCAACGTCTGGGCCGTCGACGCCCACTCGCAGGATTCCGGCGTCTCCGGCGATCCGACCAGCGAGGTCCGCAAGAACACCGCCCTTGGCTCGTACTTCTGGTGCGACAACATGGAGCGGCTGCTGTGCGTGGACGAGAACAAGGTCGAGGCCTACGCGAGCAAGGCCGCCGACCCCGACCTCGTCATCGTCTTGAGCAACACCACCAAATATGGCGGCGCGGGCTACAACAACATCTCCTCGCCGTCCGGATACGACGGCATCGCCACCGCGTCCTCGGACAATGCCCAGGCCGTCCAGCTCGTCGTGCACGAGTCGGGCCACTCCTTCGGCAAGCTCGCCGACGAATACTGGTACGGCGAAGGCCGGCACACCGGCCCCGAGCCGACCGAGCCCAACCTCTCCACACTCAGCGCCGAGCAGATGGCCGCGCAGCGGACGAAGTGGTACCGCTGGCTGGGCCAGGACTCACCGGACGGCGGCAAGGTAGGCACATTCGAGGGCGGCGGCTGCTGCGCACGCGGCGTCAACCGGCCCACCGAGAACTCGATCATGCGCACCCTCGGCCGCGAGTTCAACCTCCCCGGCCGCGAGGCCATGATCGCTGGCTTCCACAAGCACGCCCCCGCCGTCACCAGCACCACCTCGACCAACCGGCAGTTGCGCGGCGACAAGCGCATACGCATCGAGGCATCCCAGAAAGCACGCGTGCGCTGGTACGTCGACGGCGATGAGGTCCGCAAGGCCCGCGGCGAACGTTCGGTCACCCCCGGCACGCTCAGGGTCCCCGACGACGGTCGTACGCACGCCGTGACCGTGCGGGCCTCAGACCCGACCGAAGCGGTTCGCGACCCGAAACTCCGTGAGCTCCTGAATGGCACACTCAAGTGGAACGTCCAACGCTGACCCCCTGCCGGTAGGAGGTCGGGCGGAAGTCTTCCCCCCCCGGCATGGACGACAGTCGCGCAGGAGCCTGTGCGTCCTGCCCGCCAGGCCCCTGCGCGGTGTCCGTTGAGTGGTGTGCCCAGCAGTTCCGGGAGGGGGCGACCGCAGGCCGCCCCCTCCCAGCAGGTTCCCAGGCTGCGAACCCGATTGATCTCCTCGCTGCTGGCCGTTGCCTTCGTCCCGACAGCGATGTCGGCGGGCTGCACGGAGCGGTCGAGTTCGACTCCGACGCTGAACTGAAGGGCGCCGCCCGACGCCACGTCGAAGACCCGCTCACCTTCGCGTCACCGGTCGCGGGGGTGGTGAACTCCGTGTTGTGCCGCCGGCCGTTCTCGCCCGGCACCTGCATCACGCGGTACGCAGCGGAGCGGCTCGTGACTCGCGTCGCGTACCCGCCATCGCTCTGGCTCTGCCGCCCGGTCCGGCTCCGGAAGAAGACGTGCGATTGCTCGTCGAGCTGTCCGACGCCGTGCGCGACCTCGCCCCCGTCTCCGGCTGTGATGGGGATCTCTGATTCCGGCCAGAGGTATTCCAGTGCGTCGTTGCCCGCGCGCAGGTGGGTGCTGTCGGAGCCCAGAAGGACGAGCAGCGTGCCCTGCTGGTCTCCCATGAGGAGCTCGCCGGCCTGCTCGTCCGCGGCGGACAGGGGGTAGCGGACGCGGAGAGGCCTCGGTGGGGAGACGATGCGGGAGCCGTCGGGTGCCTGGTAGACGGCGCGCAGCCGGTAGGCGCCGGGCTGGGCGAAGGCAGGCCAAACCCTCAGACGAAAGCCCCCGGTGACCATCTCGGGAATGAATACTCGACCAGCGCCACGCGTGATCGGCCGGGGGCGCCCGCTCATGCGGCCCGCGGAGCCGTGCCGATCGGCAAAAGGCCCCTGATGCAGCGTTTCCCGCTGGCCTTCGGCCGCCCCGGGATGGCTCGTCCTGGCATCAAGCGCAACTGACTATCGGACAGAGCCGGAGGCACCCCCGAGCAGGCTCCTCGGAGGAGGAACGTCCGAGCAGTCGCTAGCTGGGCTTCCGGTCAGACGATGCCGGGCGAGCCTGCCGCTTCTCTGCGAGCTGCCCGTAGGCGACGTCTTCAGCCGAAGCCGGGCAGCACGTACAAGGCGAACGCCTTGATCAGGCCCTGGCGAGCAAGCCGAAGGCGTCCTTGAGATAGCCGGGCTGCGTGAGCGGCAAGGCGTGCCCCGCCCTGGCTGTGTGGATCATATTTCCGGGTGAGGTCGGCTCGGCGGGCGACTGCGGGTGACCGCGGCGTACGTGGCAGGTTCTCGGTTTCCTCCCGGACCACGGTCGCCTTCGACCCGACCGCGGGTGGCAGGGCCCACCCTCTCCAGGGTGCCGCGTACTGAGCCACGTGCCCTGTCCGACTCGTGGCAGGAGGCCTGCGACCTCCTGCCACCACGCGGCGAGCCACTCACGGTCGCTCTCGCAGAGCCAGCGGGTGGCCTCGGCGGTTCTCGGGTCATTGCCCGGGCAGCCCGCAGTGGCAAGGTGGCGCGGGTCGGGGTGATCCGGAGCGCGAAATCGGGCTCCAGAGGCGCTCCGGATCACGACCGGCCGTCGACGAGCCATCCGTTGGCGGCCGGTCACGCCTGGCAAGGCGCCCGCCGCGCACCTCGCCGGACATCATCGTTTCGCGCTCGCCCGCACTTAGCCAGGGCCGATGGGGCCTTAAGGCCGTGTCGCGGTGTCGGCCGCGGCCGTGCGCAGGGGCGGGGGGGCGATCGGCCCCGGCGCACAGCCGCACGGTGCTGGCCCGGGTCGTTCATGGACCGTCGCTCTCAAGCGCTGTCCGTGGCGCGCCCGGGCGAGGAGGGCGCATCATGGGTCGCACTGGCCGGGCCGCGCCCCCGCGGCTGCTGGTCTCTGCTCCGAAGTCGCGGTTCGGGGGTCTTCGAACCGAGCCCGTGCTCGTCACGGAACGAGTGAACCGTGCTGTCTGCGCGGTCCAGGAACGGGGCGATTGATGCATAGGCGATCGGATCATCCATGTGTTCCATGTGGCCATGGCGCGCTCTGCCCCACACCCATCGCGTTTCGAGTTGCCCGAGAGTCACCCGATAGGCCTCGTCCAGGACGTGGGACCTGTTGAGCCCGCGTGCTTGCGGGTCCCGGGGCCGTACCGGCTCAGCCACCAGTCGCGGCTCCCTGGGGCAAGAGACTGGCCCATTCGAGGGCCGGGACGGCGACGGGGCATGCCCGGCCTGTTCGGCACGCGTAGCCAGCCCCAGCCGATCAGGGAATGAGTCGGCAACGGGTAATCGGGGCCGCTCACCCGTGGGGTGAGCCGGAGCCCTGGCGCGCGGACTCCAGCGCCGTCGCGATCCGCTCGGCCCCGGCTTCGAGTGTCGTCAACCAGTGGGGATTGGACTTCGGCAACCAGACGCCGAACTCCTCCTCCAGCTTGATGATCGTACGGATGAGCCGCGAGGGCGAGCCGCCCGGCAGGTCGATCATGCGGTCGGAACGGTGTACCCGCTCCGGTGAGAGCCACAGTTCTGCGGCGATGTGCGCTCGGATCCTGTCCTGGATGTGCTGTCGGGAGACCGGAGGGTCGTCCGTCATGGCGCCGCCTCGTCAAGATAGTGCGCGTACACGGGTGTCCAAAGGAGAGCTCTCCTCTGGGATCGTGTGGAAACAGGTTTTCAACACGTTCAACGCCCTTTGCCGTGCGCCCCGGTGTGATGCGGAACCTCAGAAGTCCGTCGCCGCGCTCCTGGCGCCCGGGCGCAGCTTGTCGCCCAGCGCATGGACGACTCGCCGTACCGCTGCGGACCTCAACGGTGCGCTGAGCGCGACGAGACCGGGCCAACGGGCAAGGGCCTCTTCCCGCTGACCTGCTCGCAGCAGGAGTGTGGCGCGCCGGGCGTGGGTGAGTGCCAGACCGCGGCGGTCATCAGCGCTCCGCGCAGCGGCAGATCGTGCCAGAGCTGCGAGAGCGGAGCGGGTGTCGTCGAGCCGCTGGAGGGTCTCGGCCGTCTGGAAGGCGAGGGCCGCCGATGTGTAGGCGTCAAAGGGATCCGGAACGGTCTGAGAAGAACCCGGCCCTGCGGTCAGGGTGATCTTCTCGGCGGCCTCGGTGGCCGTTTCCGCGATGCGAAGAGCCGCCAGCGCGTTCCGTTTGTCGCGCAGCGCCGCGTAACCGACCGCGAGCTGCGCATGGACGTAGGCGCGGGCCGGGGGCGAAGCGCCGCGCGGCAGCGCGGCGGTGGCCGCTTCGGCGTGGGAGAGGGCGTGACGGCGGTGCCCCAGGGCCAGCAACTGGGCGCTGTGTGCCCGGATGACGATGCTCCAGGTGACCGGGTCGTCCGCCTCGTCGGCCAGCCGGGCGGCGAGATGGAGATAGCGTTGGGACACGCCGTGGTCGAGTTCGTCGGCGTGCATCCGCGCGAGCACGAACGCCAACCGGGCCGCTCGGAGCAGCGCTTGGGGGCGCGGGGGAGCGGGGCCAGGGCCACGTCGTCCCAGTGTGGGCAGCACCGCGTCGCAGAGGTAGAGCGCGAGGGTGTTGCGTGTGTGCCCGCCTCCGTAGCGCCCCAGCTCACCGGTGAAGAACCGGACCGATGCGTCGTGACTGGTACGGGGGAGTCCGACGGCGGCTCCCGCGGCTCCCCCGGTTCCTGCGGTCCCCGCGGTTCCTGCGGGACCGGAGAGGCGGGGGAGGCTGAGGCTGGCCGGGTCGGGCACGGTGTACGGCAAACGGCGCACGCCTTCGCGCCGCGCGGGGTCGGCGTCCCTGCCGGCGAGCTCCGCCAGGGCGTGAAGGGGCGGCTGCCCGGTGACCTGGCACGGGCTGTGCGCTCTTCCTCGCTCGTCGAAGCCGGCGTCGTCAAGGCTGCACGTTCTGCCGAGGTGGTGCGAGAGCACCTCGACGATCAGCAGGGGCACCGGATAGCGGGGCCGGGTGCCCGAGAGCCAGTGTGAGACCGAGCTGCGGTCATAGCGCAGGCGCAGCCCGCCCTCGGCGCCGGCGGCGTTGACCGCCTGCGCCAATGCTTCTTGCGTCCACTGCAGCTCCCGGAGCAGGGCACGGAGCTTGTGGTTCGCACCATCGCCTTGACAGATACATTCATGCTGTCCACGTGCGGGCAGGAGAATGCAGGGGCCTGGCACCTCGGCACCGTGCTGCCGCCGCCCGCGCTGCCGCCCGTACGGGCCGCGACTCCGCACCCTGCGACGCGCTCGCCGACGCCCGACGCGTACGCCACGGCCCACGCCAACGTCTACCGCCGTACCGATGCCGAGGAGACCACCGAGCCCAACGCCCGCGTCCGCGTCCGCGCCTTCGCCTTCGCCTTCGCTTTCGCGGGCAGCCACCCCGCCGGGAGCTGGCCGCGGGACTGCTGAAGTGCCTGGAGGGGGAGGCGGGACGCGGCGGGCCTGTGTGAGGATCGGCGCATGGTGTGGAGGAGGGGAATACGAGGCCCGGCGGCCATGGCCGCCGCGACCGCGACGATCGCGGCGGCACTGGCGCTCACGGCCTGCGGAACCGGCGACGGGAACGGCGGCGGAGGGAAGGGCGGCTCGGAGGACCGCGAGAAACTGTACGAGCGCGTCCTGAAGGACCCGCACCCCAGTCCCGCCGACGTCATCGAGGCGGCCGGAGCCCCCGCCGCCGTGGCCCGCGCGGGCGACGGCTCGCTGCTGCTGACCTACGAGGCGAACCCCGTCGAGGACGACGAGGGCCCGGCCGCCTCCGCCTGGCGCCTCTTCTCCCCGAGCGGCCGTACGGTCGCCGACGGCGCCCGGCACCGGGACGCGGAGAGCACGGGGCCCCGCTTCGCAGGCGTACGCGACGGCTTCGTCCGCGTACCGCCCGGCGAGGGCGACTCGGCGGGGGGCTGGCTCCTGGACACCCGCGGCAAGCGTCACAAGGTCACCACCTCCGCCGCCGCGCTGGGCACCCGCCCCGGCGACGTCCTGCTCTCCGAGTCCGAGCCGACCCTCCTCTACCGCCCCTCTACCCGCACGGTCGCCCCCGTCGCCCGCGTCCCCCGCGACGCGCACCGGCTGGCCGTCGACGAGAAGGGGACGGCCTGGAGCCTGGACCAGCCCCTCTCGGACGGCCAGGACCGCGTCGTACGGCAGAACGCGGGCCGTACGCGCGGCTCGGCCCCGCTCCCGAGCCCGTACACCGGCGGCGCGGTCACCGCGCGGGGCGGCACCGTGGCCGTCTCCCTGGTCCGGGGCGGCGGCGTACGCGGACTGCTGGTCACGGACGACGACGGCGCCCACTGGCGCACGGTCACCGGCGGCGGCGTGCCCTGGAAGCGGCTCACGCGCGGGCCCCAGTCCTTCGTGCTGGAGGCGCTCTCGGACGGGCGGCTGCTGGTGGGGGAGGAGGGCGGCCGCGCCTGGCTCGCCGACGACGGGACCAACCGCCGCTTCCACCCGCTGAAGACACCCTCGCCGCCCGACTCCTTCACCACCCTCACGGCCCGTGGCACCACGCTCTACGGCATCGCGGACACGACGACCGCGACCTACGCCCTCGCGGAGGGCGAGGGCCTGTGGACCTCCC
This sequence comes from Streptomyces albiaxialis, assembly GCF_039530985.1. Classification (NCBI taxonomy): domain Bacteria; kingdom Bacillati; phylum Actinomycetota; class Actinomycetes; order Kitasatosporales; family Streptomycetaceae; genus Streptomyces; species Streptomyces albiaxialis. Next base: position 16,554 of record NZ_BAAAPE010000005.1, on the reverse strand, counting down.
GCGACGCCGGCCGCACATGGAAGCGCCACGCTCCGCGATGAGCCGCGGCAGACCCGGACAGTGATTGCAGGCGAGCGATAATTGCGCACGCCGACAATTTCAGATATGGCCTATCCTGGGACGCAGCCCCACTCCGACGGAGGTTCGAGACCCCATGACCGCCGAAGACCCCGCGCTCACCGCCCTCGCCCAGGGCTGGTGCGCGCTCTCGCTGCTCCACGGAAAGATCGAGTCCCACATCGAGCGTGCCCTCCAGTCCGGCCACGGCCTGAGCGTGCGGGAGTACTCGCTGCTGGACGTCCTGAGCCGCCAGCACGACGGCGAGGGCGGCCACCTGCAGATGCGGCAGGTCGCCGACTCCGTCGTCCTCAGCCAGAGCGCCACCACCCGCCTGGTGACCCGCCTGGAGGACCGCGGCCTCCTGGAGCGCTACCTGTGCCCCACCGACCGCCGCGGCATCTACACCAACGTCACCGAGGCAGGCCGGACGCTCCTGGAAGAGGCCCGGCCGACCAACGACAAGGCCCTGCGCGAGGCGCTCGAAGAGGCAGGCGCGCGCCCCGAACTGGCCCCCCTGGTGCGGGTCGTGGAATCCGGCACAGCGGTCCCGGCCTGACGGGAGGCCCGACCGGCCTGAGTCGTACGGTCCCGCCTCAGCGCCCGTCCACCGCGAGGACGAGTTTGCCGCGCGTGTGCCCGAGGCGGTTCAGCCGCCAGGCCTCGGCGGCCTCTTCCAGCGGCAGCACCCGCTCCACATGCACGGCCAGGCCTCCGCTGTCGGCGAGGGAGGCGAGCGCCGTGAGCCCCGCCGAGTCGGGGCGGACCCACACATAGTGGCCGCCCCTGGCCGCCGCCTCCGGATCGGCGATCGACGCCAGCCGCTCCGGCCGCGCGAGGAGGCCCAGGGACACCTCCACCACGTTCGCGCCCACGAAGTCCAGCACCGCGTCCACGCCGTCCGGGGCCAACTCCGCCACCCGCGCGGCGAGCCCGTCCCCGTACTCCACGGGCTCCGCGCCCAGCTCCCGTACGAAACCGTGGTTGCGCGCGCTCGCCGTGCCGATCACGCGGGCGCCGCGCGCCACCGCGATCTGCACCCCGAGCGACCCGACGCCGCCCGCCGCCGCGTGCACCAGGACGGTCTCCCCGGCGCGGACGCCGACCCGCTCGATCGCCTGGTACGCCGTCAGCCCGGCCAGCGGCACGCCCGCCGCCTGCTCCCAGGAGAGCGCGGTGGGCTTGCGGGCCAGCATGCGCACATGCGCGGAGACCAGTTCGGCGTAGGCCCCGCACTGGACGCTGTCCTTGCGGATGTAGCCGAACACCTCGTCGCCCGGCACGTACTCCTCGACGTCCAGCCCCACGCGCTCGACCACCCCCGCCACGTCCCAGCCCGGGATCAGGGGGAAGTGCGTCTCCATGAGGGCGTCGAGCCCGCCCCCGGCGAGCTTCCAGTCGACGGGGTTGACTCCGGCGGCCTTCACCCGGATCAGGACCTCGCCCGGAGCCACCTTCGGCTCCGGAAGATCGGTCAGCCGGAGCGCCTCCGGACCGCCGTACTCACTGAGCGTGATCGCTTTCATGCGGCAACCCTCCGCTGCGGCCGACGGAACCCGCACGCCGGTACGCGAGCGGCCGTACGCCCACGCCGGCAAGCACGATCCACTCTAGGCTCACCCACGCGTCCGCGCGGGCTGGGCGCTCCCCGCGTGGAGAAAGGCGATTTGACCTGCGCTTCCGTGGAGCGGGTGTGTGTCTTATGGATGGTTGGATGCCACTTCGCGCGTAGGCGTTGCACCTGTCCCGCGGCCCGGATAGGGAGACCTTGCCACCGGTGACAGCAGCGCACAGCATCAGACGTCGACGCCGTGACCCTGCGCGATGCCCGCAGGCCGGTGACCTAGGCCCGGTGGACGGCCTGGAAACTCCCGTTGCCGGGGCGGAGCCCAAGACGGCTCCGCCCCGGCCACGAGCATGGCCGATCGACGCGGCCGTCGTGGCCGGGGCCGAGCACCGCCAGCCCTCTGTGGAGGCACGCCGAGCGCGCGCAGCAGCGCGGCCGGGGCGGGAGACGTTGGCCGGACCGGGCAGGTCCAGCCCTTGCCTGCCCGGGCGGCCTCCGGTGTCCGTCGGCCCGTGACCTGGGTGCTGTGAGGGGCGGTGGCAGCCCGGCCGGTTCGCGCGGGTCACCACGGCCCGCCCGCCCCGGCGCGGACCGACCGTAGCGGTGTTGATCTACCCTGCGTGGGCAGTTCCGGCTCAAGGAGGGGCAGTGGCAGCTCGGTTGCGCGGCACGGTGGCCCTGGCGGCGGTAGCACTCGCGGGCACGCTGGGAGCCTGCTCCTCGCAGGGCGATCCTGCGTCCTCGCCCCGGGAGAAGAGCAGGTGGCAGACCGAGTCGCCGTCACAGGGGCAGTTGAAGAAGCTGTTGCTCTCCAGGAGCGCCCTTCCCGCGTCCCTACGGCAGCGGTACCCCCAGGTCTTCCGCACGGTCGACGGAGGCGGGAGGCAGGTGGCCTCGAAGCGGCAGTGCCAGCCGCTCGCGGACGCCCTCCCCGGGCGGCTGGGCGGGTCCCGCGCCTCGGCATGGAAGAAGAGGCGGAACGACTGCGCAGCTTCCACAGTCTGTAGGAGACAACCTCCCCTCATATCTCCGCTAAGAGGCCATTTCGTCTGGTGTGATCTTGCGGGAGTCTGGGACGGTGACTTCTTCGCTTGTTGAGCGGGATGGCGTCGGATGAGCTGTGGGAGTTGTTCGAGCGGATGGTGCCGCCGGCGCCGGAGCGTCCGCAGGGCGGCGGTCGGCGGTCGGCGGTCGGCGGTCGGCGGCGGCGCGGCCGGGAGGTGCTGGCCGCGATCATCTTCGTGGCCACCACGGGCTGCACGTGGAACCAACTGCCTCCGGGCTTGGGCCCCTCGGGGTGACCGCGTTCCGCCGGTTCACCGAGTGGACCGAGGCAAGGGTGTGGGCGAAACTCCACTCTGCACGTCTGGGGCTGCCGCGCCCTGCTGTGGGAGGGCACGACCTCTTCCTGGCCGGCGGACTCGTCACCACGCTGGTGGTTGTCCGCGCAGGGCGCATGGGGTTCGGGTAGTCCGTTCATGGTCGTTGCCGGGCGAGGTGGCGTTGCAGGTCGATGTGCCGGAACTGGTATACCGCCCCGACCTGTCGAAGCACGCCGCGCTCGTGCGCGTCGTGGAGAAAAGCCATCAGAGCCCATGGGACTTTGCCGCGTGCGGCCAGGTATGCCCTGGCCATCACGAAGTGCCCCCAGGCTGTGTAGCTGAGTCCGATCCCGAGCCCGCCTGCGAGTGCGGCCCCGTGCTCGATCCCGAACGGGCCCGGGGACAACCGGAGCCCGGGCGTCAGCTCGATGGCGAGTGCGACTGCGAGCAGGGCTGCGAGCACGACCGCGAGTCCGAGCGTGAAGGTACGGCGATCTGAGGAGAGCAGCGTGTCCGGTGCGGTGGTGGTGGCCAGATCGGGCTGTTCTGTCTTGAGGCCGAACGCGAGCCCGCTCATGAGCCCGACCGCGAGTCCGAGCGTGACCAGGACCGCGGGGTTGAGCCCGTCCCCGCGTTCGAGCACGCGCACGAGCCCGCCCGCGACGCCCGCGAGCCCGAACGTGAACCCGGCCGCGAACTTGCGGGGTGACCAGCGCAGTCGTGTACTCGGCGGGCGTCCTGGCCCAGCCAGTATGAGCCCGGCTGCGAGCCCGAGCGTGCCCATGAGCCCACTCACGGCCGTGAACCCGCCGGTCAGCACGCACGCGAGCCCGAGTGCGAGACCGGCGCCGACGTTGTAGGTGTACGCGGGGAGGGCGCGGTGGAGTTCCCACCAGACCAGGTCAGGGCTGCCGTCCCGGTGGGTCTGCAGGAAGCGCGCGAGGAAGACCAGGGCGCGATGGGTTCGTTCGGCCTTCCAGCGCAGCGGGCGGGGGTGGTCGGGGGCGTAGGCGGCGGGGACGTAGGCGTCGAACAGGTGGGTGTCCACGGCGGTGCGGTCGGGGAAGGCCGAGGTGTCACACAGATGGTCCGGATGCGGGGCTGCGGCAGATTCGGGCACGGCCTGGGGCCGAGGAGTGTAGATACTGCGGGCCAGGAACAGCCCCAGCGGTGTGGCCAGCGCCTGGCCGACCGGGGTGTCCGTGCCCAGGCGGGCAATCACGGAATCCCAGCGGCGTGCGGCGGGGGTGTGCGGCCCGCCGGCGTCCCGGCGCAGGTAGGCGGCCGCGGCATCAGGAGCCAGGGGGAGCAGTTGGATGGCGGCAGCCCCGTTGAGGCGCACCGTGGCCTCAGGCCGGGTCAGAGCCGCCCGGTAGGGCGCGGTGCGGCTGGCCAGGACCAGGGGCTGTCTGGCCGGCAGCGCGCGGTTGAGGGCGTCGAGCGCCTCCAGGTGCAAGGCGGGCGGCAGTTCATCGAACCCGTCGAGCAAGGGCAGGATGCGGCCTGCGTCCAACATCGCCTGGGCCAGATCACCGGGACTGTTCGTGGCCGTGGTGGCGATCGGGGGCGGTGCCGGGACGCGCAGTCCGGGGTAGATACGGCGCAGTTGGTCAGCCAGCCATGCTTTCAACGGCCTGCTGGGGTTCCAGGACGCCAGTGAGAACAGCACAGGCACCGGGTCACCGTCGGTGCGGCGTTCGATGAGGTCCTGCAGGAGCCGGATCAGCAGCACGCTCTTGCCCGCGCCGGGCTCACCCAGAATCACCAGGCGCCGGGTAGGCACGCGGTCAGTGAACACCTCTCCGATCCGACCATCCTGGCCGGCCAGTCCGACCGAACCCTGAGGCCACCTGCCGGGATCGCCGGGCGGCCCGCCGGGCCAGGCGCGCGCCAAGTCCGTCAACAGCGGCCAGGACTCGGCTAAGTCATCGTCCGCGGGCCGCCAGGCGACCGGCAGTGGATAGGGATCGTTGACCCCGCGGACCTTCGCCTCGTCCTCCCACTGGGACTTGACCGCCACAGCCAGCTTCTTCGCCACCACATCCAGATCCACGGGAGGCACCGAGACCCGGAATGCCTCCCAGGCCAAGAAGCCCGGCGCCAGGCCCAGCAGCACCGTCACCGCGGTTTCGGCCACGCTCAGGTCGAAGGACCAGGCCACAGCCAACGCGCCGGCCGCCCCCAGCGCGAACAACAGCGGATACACACCCGCACGCCCCGGCACCCGGCCAGGCCCCCCACGTCTCATGACTCGTCATCCTTCCCTGCTCCGCGGCGCCTAGACATGGAGCCCGAACACCGCGGCACGGGTGATACGTCGTCATGAACTGTCGGATGCGGGGCGGGAGTTCGTCCGTCCCGCTGCTGCCCGAATCGACGCGGGACAGGAGGCGGGGGGGATGACCGTACCGTGCTCAACGGGCCCGCGCCCACTCCGGAGAGCTGAGCGAGCGAGCTCTTCACGCCGTAGGCCGGGGGGCCGGCGCGAGGGGCTCGCGGCTCAAGGCTCGTGGAGCGCCTCAGTTGAGGGTGTCGGGATCCGGGCCGGTGCGCAGTCCCCGGTCCAGTCCGCCGAGCGCGGCCATGTCGGCGTCGCTCAGCTCGAAGCCGAAGACGTCGAGGTTCTGCCGGATGCGCTCGGGGGTGACGGACTTGGGGATCACGATGTTCCCGAGCTGGAGATGCCAGCGCAGTACGGCCTGCGCGGGGCTCACCCCGTGGGCCCCGGCGACCCGGACGAGCGCCTCGTCCTTGAGCACCGCGCCCTGCGCGAGGGGGCTCCACGCCTCGGTGGCGATGCCGTGCTCGGCGTGGAAGGCCCGCAACTCCCGCTGCTGGAGGGCCGGGTGCAGCTCGACCTGGTTGACCGCGGGGGTGGTGCCGGTCTCGTCCATGAGACGCCGGAGGTGCGGGACCTGGAAGTTGGAGACGCCGATGGCGCGTGCCCGCCCGTCCGCGAGGATCTCCTCCAGCGCCTTGAAGGTCTCCACGTACAGGTCGTGGGCCGGGGTGGGCCAGTGGATGAGGTAGAGGTCGACGTGGTCGAGGCCGAGTTTGTCGAGCGAGGCGTCGAAGGCCGCGAGCGTCGTATCGCGGCCCTGGTCCGCGTTCCACAGCTTCGTGGTGACGAACAACTCCTCGCGGGCGATCCCGGAGCCGGCCAGCGCGCGCCCGACGCCGCGCTCGTTGCCGTAGACGGCGGCGGTGTCGATGCTGCGGTACCCGGCCTCCAGGGCGCTGGAGACGGCGGCGGCGGTCTCCTCGTCCGGGACCTGGAAGACGCCGAAGCCGAGCTGCGGCATGCTCACACCGTTGGCGAGGGCGACGTTCGGTACGGGAGCCATGGGGGCCATGGGGGCCATGGGAGGCATGGGGGTCATGTGGGGGCCTTTCGTGCGGTTCTGCCGGGGTGATCGCCCGATACGTCAGGAGCGGACGGCTTCCTGCGGAGCGGGGGAGGAGGGGGCGGAGGGGGCGGAGGGGGAGGGAGTGGAGGCGGAAGCGGTGACGGGGACGCTCGCCGTGCCCGTGGTGCCGGGACGGGCGGGCCGCAGTTCGAGCCGGTGCGAGACGAAGGCGAGCACCAGCGCGGCGGCGGCCAGTACGGCTCCGACGGCGTTGGGCGCCGTGTACCCGAGCTGGGCGGAGATGACCAGGCCGCCGAGCCAGGCGGAGAGGGCGTTACCGAGGTTGAAGGCGCCGATGTTGGCGGCCGAGGCCAGCGTCGGGGCCCCGTGGGCGTGGTCCAGAACGCGCTTCTGCAGCGGCGGGACGGTGGCGAAGCCGAGGGCGCCGATGAGGAAGAAGGCCACGACGGCCGCCGCCTTGACGGAGGCCACGAAGGTGAAGAGCAGCAGGACCAGCGCCAGACCGGTCAGCGCTGTGTAGAGCAGGGGCATGAGCCTGCGGTCCGCGAAGCGGCCGCCGACGAGGTTGCCCGTGACCATGCCCAGCCCGAAGACGACCATGATCCAGGTGACGGACGACTCGGCGAAGCCGCCGACCTCGGTCATCATCGGCGCGATGTAGGTGATCGCCGCGAAGACGCCCCCGAAGCCGAGAACGGTCATCGCCATGGCCAGGAGAACCTGAGGCCTCCTGAAGGCGGCGGCCTCGTGCCGCAGCCGTACGCCCTCCGGCTTCGGCACATCGGGGACGAGCTTGGCGACGCCCGCCAGGCCGAGCACGCCGAGCGCGGCGACGATCAGGAAGGTCGCCCGCCAGCCCGCGCTCTGGCCGACGAACGTACCCAGGGGCACGCCGACGACGTTCGCCACGGTCAGACCGGTGAACATCATCGAGATCGCGCCGGCCTTCTTCTCCGGCGCCACCAGCTCGGCGGCGACGAGGGAGCCGATGCCGAAGAAGACGCCGTGGGCCAGCGAGGCCACCACGCGGCCGAGGAGCATGACGGCGAAGACCGGGGCGACGGCGGAGATGAGATTGCCGAGGATGAACAGCCCCATGAGCAGCATGAGCATGTTCTTGCGGGAGACCTTGGTGGAGACAACGGTCATGATCGGCGCGCCGACCACGACGCCGAGGGCGTAGCCGGTGACCAGGAACCCGGCCGTCGGAACGGACACACCGAGGTCCGCGCCGACCTGGGGCAGCAGCCCCATGATCACGAATTCCGTGGTGCCGATTCCGAAAGCCCCTATGGCCAGGGCCAGCAGTGCGAGCGGCATGACGAGGGTCCTCTGAGAGACGGGGGAGGGGAAGGGTGCGCAAGCGGCACGTAAGCAAAGCGTGAGCGCCTTACGTGCGCCGACAATAGTTGCACACGAGGGATAATTGCAAGCGCGGGTATTGTGGCGCGGCTGACACCGGCGCGATGCCCCGCGGTGAACCGTCGCCGAGCCGCACACGTAGTGGCTCCTGACATGGCGCGGACAGCGCGGACAGCGCGGACAGTAAGGAGGGCACGGACAAGTGATCTCGCGAAGGAAACTCCTCGGCGGAGCCACGGCAGCGGCGGCGGTGACAGGGGCGGGGGTGGTCGGCAGCCGCTCGATGGACGGCTTCGCCCCCTCGGGCGCCGCCGCGGCCACGATGCCGCTGAAGGTGGTGAACAACTCGGGCGAGTTCCGGAACGAGTCCGTCTTCCTCTACGTCCTCGGCGAGGTCGGGGGCCAGCGCACCTGGGTGACCGCTGGGGGCGAGGCGAAGACCGTCGGACTCGGCGACAACATCGCGGAGGGCTTCACGGACTACGCGATTCCCCTGTCGGAGGCGGGGAACCTGCGGCTGCCGCACATGGCGGGCGGCCGCATCTACGTGTCGCTCGGCGGCAAGCTGAAGTTCAAGGCGGTCCAGGACGGCAACGGCAAGGCCTCACTCGCCTACCCCGCGGGCTGGGTGGAGGGTGACCCGAACTACCCGGTGCTGCACGACTGCGCCGAATTCACGTTCACCGAGGCCGGGTTCTTCTGCAACACCACGGCGGTGGACATGTTCAGCGTCCCGCTCTCGATCTCCCTCAAGGGCCAGAAGCAGCAGACCACGGGCAGGCTCAAGCCGGGAGGCCGCCGCAAGGCGTTCGAGGCCCTCGCGGACGGCCCGTTCAACGGCCTGATCGTCGAGGACCGCCGCATCATCGCCCCGGGCCACGGCCTGGACGCGGGCAAGTTCCCCGGTAACTACCTCGACGCGTACATCGACGAGGTCTGGAACGTCTACACCGGCAAGGACCTCACCGTCACCACCGGCCAGGGCGAGTTCAAGGGCCGCGTGAACGGCACCGCGCTCACCCTCACGGGCCCCGGCACGGTCACCATCGAGAAGCCGACCACCCGCGACGTCCTCTTCTGCGACGGCGCGCTGGCCGCCCCCAACGACCAGCTCGGCGGCCCGGTGGCGGCCGTGATCGGCGCCGCCCTGAACCGCACGACCCTCGCCGCCGAGGACCGCCAGCCCGTGATGGACCCGGCCCGCTTCTACCAGGGCAACACGGTCCACAAATACGTCAAGGCCATGCACGAGATCACCGAGGACGGCAAGGCCTACGGCTTCGCCTTCGACGACGTGGCAGGCCACGCCTCCTACATCGAGGACAACGCCCCCACCGAACTCACCTTGACCCTGGACCCGATGGACTGAGGCCTGGCGCCCGACCCCCGAGACCCCGGAGACCCCCGGGACCCCCGGGACCCCCGGGCCCCCGACGGGCGGCCGCGGCGATCACCACCGGCCCCGCCCCGGACTAGACCTTCGCCCCCGACAAGTCACCCACACCCCAACTGGCCAGCAGCCGCAGCGCCTCAGCGGAAGAAGACCCCGGCTCGGCGTGATACACGGACACGGACTGCCCGTCATCATCCGGCAGATGCAGCGTCTCGTACGCGAGTGACAGCTCGCCCACCACGGGATGCCGCATCCGCTTCACGCCGTGCCCCTTCTCCTTCACATCATGCGTGGCCCACAGTCCCCTGAACTCCCGGCTCTTGACCGACAACTCGCCCACCAGCGCCGACAGTTCCGGATCCTCCGGATTCCGCCCCGCGTACAGCCGCAGATAGCTGACCATGTCGGCCGCCTTCGACTCCCAGTCGAGGAACAGCTCCCGGTAGTCCGGTTCGAGGAACGTGAGCCGCGCCCAGTTCCGCTCGGCGACCGGCAGCCGCCCCCAGTCACCGAACAGAGCCGCCGCCATCCGGTTCCACGCGAGAATGTCGGAGCGCGCCCCGACCACGTACGCGGGCACACCCTCCATCGCGTCGAGCAGATGCCGCAGCGCGGGCCGCACCCGCTCCCGCCGCTTCGGCGACGGCGGCCTGCGCCGCTGCCGCGTCGGCCGGGCCAGGTGGACGAGGTGGGCGTGCTCGGTGTCGCTGAGCCGCAGAGCGCCCGCGATCGCGTCGAGGACCTCTGCCGACACATTGCGCCCATTGCCCTGCTCCAGACGCGTGTAGTACGCGACCGAGACCCCCGCGAGCTGCGCCAGCTCCTCGCGCCGCAGGCCCGGCACCCGCCGGTGCCGCCCCTGCGAGGCGAGCCCCACGTCCTCGGGCTTGAGCCGGGCCCGCCGGGTGCGCAGGAACTCGCTGAGCTCGGCCCGCCGGTCCAGGCCGTCCGTCGCGGGTGTCCTGTCCTCGTCCATACCGTCCAGTATGCCCGGTCGTACGACCGGGAGCCTGACCCCGCCAGTAGTAGGACCACTGAGCGTACGCAAAGCGGTGACCTGCGGATTCTTTGGTGATGAGGGTGCGGCGGGAGCAGCCTGGAACCCATGACCACCACCGTTGCCGCATACGCCGCGCCCAGCTCCAAGGCCCCGCTGGAACGCACCGTCATCGAACGCCGCGCCGTCGGCGAACACGACGTACTCATCGACATCCAGTTCGCCGGAATCTGCCACTCCGACATCCACCAGGCCCGCGAGGGCTGGGGCGAGGCGATCTTCCCGATGGTGCCCGGCCACGAGATCGCCGGAATCGTCACCGAGGTCGGCTCCGCCGTCACCCGGTTCAAGGTCGGCGACCGGGCGGGCGTCGGCTGCATGGTCGACTCCTGCGGCGCCTGCGAACCCTGCAAGGCAGGCCAGGAGCAGCACTGCGTCGAGGGCAACGTCCAGACGTACAACGGCATCGGCAAGGACGGCGAACCCACCTACGGCGGCTACTCACAGAAGGTCGTCGTCACCGAGGGCTTCGCCGTCCGCATCCCCGACGCCCTCTCCCTCGACGTGGCCGCGCCGCTGCTCTGCGCCGGCATCACCACCTACTCCCCGCTCAAGCACTGGGGCACCGGCCCCGGCAAGAAGGTCGCGATCGTCGGCCTGGGCGGCCTCGGCCACATGGGCGTCAAGATCGCCCACGCGCTCGGCGCGGAGGTCACCGTTCTCTCGCAGACGCTGCGCAAGAAGGACGACGGCCTGAAGCTCGGCGCCGACCACTACTACGCCACGAGCGACCCGGCCACCTTCCAGGAGCTGGCCGGCACCTTCGACGTGATCCTCTCCACCGTCTCCGCACCGCTGGACTTCGGGGCGTACCTCGGCCTGCTGAAGACGGGCGGCGCCCTGGTGAACGTGGGTGCCCCCGAGGAGCCGATCGCCCTCAACCTCTTCTCACTCCTGGGCGGCAGCAAGGTGCTGGCCGGCTCCATGATCGGCGGCATCGCCGAGACCCAGGAGATGCTCGACTTCTGCGCCGAGCACGGCATCGGCGCCGAGATCGAACTGATCGAGGCGAGCCAGATCAACGAGGCCTACGAGCGCGTCCTGAACTCCGACGTCCGCTACCGCTTCGTCATCGACACCGCCACGATCTGAGCAGGCCTTACACACCACGTGTTGAGTTCTGCCAGTCACTGAGCCGTCCGATGAGCCAGACGAACGCCTGTGTATGGCCGGTGAGCACACAGGTGCCCGCGAGGACACTCTCCAGCAGGCTCTCCACGTTCCGTGAGCACAGTGCGGCTGCCGCCTCCTCGTCGACCAGGCGAAGCGAACAGACAGGCGTCGCGCTGGTGCTGCCGGGGTCTCGGGCGACCCCGTGTTCGTCGATCCGGACCCGGACTACGAGATCCCCCTCGTCCCCGGGGAGGACGATCGTGACCGTGAGATGTGGCGCCGGTGCGGGAAGCCCGGCCAAGACGGATTCCAGATAGGCCGTGAACGCGTCAGCCCAGTTCGCCACGTCGAAACGGGTGGATTCCGCGTCCCCTCCCGCTCGCCGGACCATGTCAGCGCGCGACGTGGGAACTGTCGCGGCTCCCGCCTCGGCGTCGATCAGAGCCTGCAGCGTCTCGTCGACATCCGCCCGGGTATGGGACGCCGAGCAGATGAACCTCAGACGGCCCCGCCCGCGCTCGACGATCGGGTACGTCACGGCAGCGACATGGACGCCCCGCCGCAAGAGCCCCCGGGCCAGCGCAGCCAGCGTCTCGCCGTCGGAGAAGAAGGGGGTGATGATGAGCCCGTCCCCGGTGCCGAGTTCGTAGCCGGCATCCGAGAAACGCTTCCGCATGTAGCGCGCGGTGTCCCACAGCCTGGCCCGCAGCGCGTCGCCCGCAGCGACCCTGCGCAGGGCGGCTAGAGCCGCCGCCACGTCGGCGGGTGAGATGTTCGCCTGGAAGACATACGACCTCGCCGACGCCCTCAGCAACGCGATGTGTTCCTCCCGGGCGGCGACCACACCGCCGATGCTCCCGAGGGCCTTGCTCAGGGTCGTGAGGATGAAGTCGACGTGCTCGGTGACACCTTCCGCGGCGCACAGCCCGGCGCCCCGCTCCCCGTACAGCCCGAACGAATGGGCCTCGTCCACAAGGACGAGCGCGCCCGATTCCCTCGCCGCCGACACGATCTCCCGCAGCGGCGCCGCCCCCTCGCCCATGCTGTACACGCTCTCGAGCACCACCAGCGTCGTACGGTAGGGCGAAGACTCCGCTGCGAGGACTGCCCGCAGGTCGGCCGCGTCGTTGTGCCGGAAGGTCCGCACCCTCGCGCCGCTCAGGCGGGCCCCGTCCACCAGGGAGGCGTGGCAGAGCTGGTCCATGACCACGACGTCCTGATCACCCACGATTCCGGCGACGGCTCCGAGGCTCGCGGTGAACCCGGTGGGAAACAGGCAGGCGGCCGGCTTGCCCACCATGGCGGCGAACTCCTGCTCGAAGTCGGTGTGCAGGCCGGTCTGCCCCGAGCCCGCCGCTGATATCCCCATCCCGGTACCGAACCGGCCCAGCGCACTCCGTGCCTCCTCGATGACCTCCGCGTCGCGGTTGAGCCCGAGGTAGAGGTTGGTGGTCCAGATGAGCGCCCGATGCTCCTCGCCCGTACCCGGGTCGGCGACGACACCCCGGGCAGCGCTTCCGGTGCGGACGACCTTTCCGTACGGATCCAGTCCCGAGCGCGCCAGGAGACCCCGGAAGCGCTGTACGAGCGCGCCCCGGTCGGTCGCAGACCAGGCCGGCGCCTTCGCGGCGAAGGCCGGCGGGTGCCCGGACCGGACCTGGTCCTGGAACACCTCAAGCCGATCCGCGGCCCCGACGCCCCGCGGGCGCCCGCGCCCCTCGCCGCCGCCGGGAGCACGGTCCAGCACCGCCATCAACCCCTCGACGGCCTCCATGGGAGTCATCTGCTCCACCAGGGTGGAGGAAGGCAGGTCAGTGGCCAGCACCCGCGACAGGCGCACGGTGAGCTCCTCGATGTCCAGCGAGTCGACCCCTAGTGCGACCAGCGGCTCGTCCGGCGGGACCGCGTCGGGACCGGGGGTGCCGAGGAGCAGCGCCGCCTCCTCCAGCACCATGGCGAGCAGTACCGAGCGCCGCTGCTCGTGCGGTGAGGGCAGCGCACCGGGGCCGGTACGCGAGGCGGCCGAGGTGGCCGAGGCGACCGGCGCGACCGAGGCGACCGGCGCGACCGAGGCGACCGAGGCGATCGAGGCGGTCGGGCCGTTGTGGCCCGCCTGCCCTTCGGGAGCCGCCTCGTCGCCGTGGCGCGCGGGGGCGGGGAGCCGAAGCCGGTCGACCTTGCCGTTGGGCAGTTTCGGCAGCTCGGCCGATAAGATGACGTGGTGCGGGATCATGTACTTCGGCAGGCGGTCGGCCAGCAGGGAGCGCACGGTCGACGCGGTCACCGACGACTCCCGCCGACTCACCACGTACGCCGACAGGAGGCTCTTTCCTTCGCCCGTGGTGGCAACGACTGCGGCTTCGTCCACTCCGGGCAGCGAGGCCAGCGCGGCCTCGACCTCATCGAGTTCGATCCGGTGGCCCCGGATCTTGACCTGCCGGTCGGCACGGCCGAGGAATTCGAGCTCTCCTGCTTCCGTCCACCGGGACAGGTCGCCGGTCCGGTAGATCCGCTGCTCCGGAACCGGGCCGTCCGGCGCGAGGGTCGGGAAGCTCTGCCGGGTACGCTCGTCGTCATGGAGGTACCCCCTGGCCAACTGGTCGCCTGCGAGAGCCAGCTCTCCCGCCATGCCGGTCGGCACCGGATTCAGGGACTCGTCCAGCACGTACGCCCGTGCCTCCGGGACCGGGCTGCCGATGGTGATCGGCCCGCTTCCCGCTTCGACGGCGGTGACGAACACAGTGGCCTCGGTCGGGCCGTAGACGTTCACGACCCGCGGCGCACAAGGATCAGCGTGTAACCGCTCCGCCAGAGAGCGGGACAAGACCTCACCACCCAGCACCACACACCGCACCCCACCGGGCAGCGGTCCGGCCGCGAGCAGCGCGTTCATCGCGGACGGCACCATGATGGCCGTGCGCACGCGGTGCGCCGCGGGCAGCTCGCGCAGGGCGAGCACGTTCTGCGACAGGACGACCGTGCCGCCGAGGGCGAGCGTCCCCAGAATCTCCATCACCGAGGGGTCGAAGCAGACCGAGGCCGCGGCCAGGACACCCGCCAGGTCCTCGTCCCCCAGCAGCCGGCGCATCGAGGCGGTCATCGCCACCACGCTCTGGTGTTCGATCGCCACCCCCTTGGGCTTCCCGGTCGACCCCGAGGTGTAGATGACGTACGCGAGATCACCGGCCGAACAGGCCGCCCGCGACGCCGCCGGGCGGTCCGGCACCGTATCGAGACGCACGTGGTCGGGGGCCGCAGAGCACAGCGCCGCCGTACCGGCATCGACGACCACGGACGCCGCCCGGGAATGCTCGATCATGTAACGCAGCCGTTCGGCCGGGTAGGCGGGGTCCATGGGCACATACGCGCAGCCTGCCCGCAGCACTCCCAGCAGCGTTGCGACCAGCTCCCAAGTCCGGCCGAGGCACACACCGACCAGAGCCCCGGGCGCCACACCCCGGGCCGCCAGTTCCCCGGCGATCGCCTCCGCCCGGGCCCGCAATCGCGCGTAGTCGATGTCGACCGCCCCGTCCACGATGGCGACCCGGCTCCCATGTCCCGCCGCCCGTGCCTCGAACAGGCCCCAGACGGTCTCGTCCGGGGCGCCGCCCGCAGCGGGTGCGCGGGGGGCCCTGCGGTCCGGGGCGCCCGCTCTTCGGCGGGCGGCCTCGTGCTCGGCGTAATGCATCTCCTGCTCCCAACCCATAGGCCGTCCGATGGTTGCACGACGCTGGGGAACGATCATTGGCTTAGCGGGGAAAGACCTTGACCGGGCTGCCTCGTGCGTGGTGTGACCTGTGGAGGCAGCGTTCGACCATGTTGCGCCGTGGGGAGAGCCATTCCTGTCTCGCAACGGCTCTGTTCAGATGCCGGGCAGGTCCTCGGGTGTCTTGGGAAGTTTCGCGGGGGCGTCGGCGATCCTGGCGAAGTTGCTGTCGCCCCGTGAGCCTTCGGCTTCCTGCCAGTTCACGCGGAGCTTGCCGTCCTCCAGGTACTCGACGGTTCCCTTTTCGTGCTCCTGGGGGGTGTTGGAGCACTGGAACATCAGGTCCGTGGAGCTCTCGGTGCGCATGACGTCGCCGTTGCACAGCCCGTCGGGCCCGTCCTTCCAGCGCATCAGTGTCCTGTCGCCGACGATGACCAGCGTGAAGAATTCCCCGTTCCCGTCGCTCGCCCAAACGCCGGGCAGGTCCTGGTCGTAGGCCGGGTCTCCGTTCGGGGAACGCGCGTCCTCCGCGCCACCCGACGGCCGCTTGTCGTCACCGCATCCGGCCAGTATGAGCGAGATCATGACCGCCGCCCCCACCTCCGCAGCGCCCCGGACCGTCCTTCGCACGTCCCCACCTCCGTGGCTTGCCGTTTCCCTGACGCATCAGGGAAACGGCAATCTAGCAGCACCACACACGCCAACTGCTGTACGGACGCTCTCGGTTCTGCCGTGCGTGTCCTGCTCGGGGTGTGGTGCTTGGGGTACCGAATTCGCCGCACCCCTGAGAGGCTGACGCTGTCGGGGATGATGACACACCACATCACCTTCCGGGCCCGCCCCGCCCCCCGTCCACTGCTGCAGGCTGCCGCCTACCTACGAATGCTCACCACCAGCAGCAGCGTCCCGCTCCTCATCGACTCGGGGACCGGTACCCGCACGCGCGTCACCGATTTCGCTGAGGAGTGCAAACTCCGTCCACCTCAACCGCCTCGTCCCCGGCACCTTCGAGGCGCTCGGGCCATGAAGACGATGTGGCCGCTGAAAACCGCTCCCTATTATGCGTCTTGACCGGAATGGTCCTGACCGCTGTGGGACGCGGGCGCCCGTCCGTAACACATGGGTCAGGCGTGCGCTTTCCGCAAGTGCGCTTTCCGCAAGGGTTGTTGTGGGAGGTGTCGTCGGGTTGGGGTATTGCGGTTTGCGCGAGTGGGGCTGCGGGGTGCCTGTCGCCGTAGTGCGGAGCGTTGTCGCTGGGCTGTGGATCGTTGTTGGTGGGAGTGGCCGGGGCCCGTATTTTCTGATGCACCGTCAGTTTTCGATGATCGTTTCCGCTAGAATGGTGTAGACCTGTCTCCGAAGGTTGCGAATGTGAACTAGAGTCTGTTTCTGACGCCTCATCATCTGGTGTCGAGGGTTGCGTCGCAGTAACTGTGGGTGCATTCTGGACGCCCCGGGCCCCGGAGGGGCCGACCTTGCCCCCTGAACCGGTACATGGCCGCACAGCGGTCCACCCACCCAGCAACACCTCCTCCCGAACCCCCAACAACCAGCACACAAAAGCCAATCCGAACCCCACCCTCCCAGCCCGCCCCTCTTTTTCCCTGAC
>NZ_BAAAPE010000004.1:0-16948 GCF_039530985.1 Streptomyces albiaxialis | reverse complement strand
GGCCGCCCGCCGGAACGCTCCTGGCCGTACGTCGCCAGCAACGCCCCCGCCTCGATCGGATCCCCCAGCGTCGTCCCCGTACCGTGCCCCTCCACCGCATCCACATCGGCCGCCGTCAGCCGCGCACTCGCCAACGCCGCACGGATCACCCGCTCCTGCGACGGACCATTCGGCGCCGTCAGACCATTCGACGCCCCGTCCTGATTCACCGCCGACCCACGCAACACCGCCAACACCCGATGCCCGTTACGCCGCGCGTCCGAGAGCCGCTCCAGCAGCACCAGACCCACGCCCTCCGACCAGCCGACCCCGTCCGCCGACGCCGAGAACGCCTTGCAGCGGCCGTCCCGCGCGAGGCCACGCTGACGCGAGAACTCCACGAAGGTGTTCGGGGTCGCCATCACCGTGACGCCGCCCGCCAGCGCCAGTTCGCACTCGCCCTGACGCAGCGCCTGGGCCGCGAGATGCATCGCGACCAGCGACGACGAACACGCCGTGTCCACCGTCATCGCGGGCCCTTCGAGCCCGAAGGCGTACGAGACGCGGCCCGAGGCGATGCTGGGGGCGCTGCCGGGCATCAGGCGGCCCTCCACGCCGTGGGGTGTACGGCCGAGGAAGCGGGCGCCGTAGTCGTCGTACATGACGCCCGCGTAGACGCCCGTACGGCTGCCGCGCAGCGCGTAGGGGTCGAGACCGGCGGACTCGAAGGTCTGCCAGGCCGTCTCCAGCAGCAGACGTTGCTGCGGGTCCATGGCCAGCGCCTCGCGCGGGGCGATGCCGAAGAAGTCGGCGTCGAAGAGACCGGCGTCGTGCAGGAAGCCGCCCTCGCTCGTGTAGCTGTGTCCGGCGCGGTCCGGGTCCGGGTCGAAGAGGCCCGCGAGATTCCAGCCACGGCCGGTCGGGAACGGGCCGATCGCGTCGTCTCCCTCGGTGACGAGCCGCCACAGGTCTTCCGGCGACCGCACCCCTCCCGGGTAACGGCAGGCCATGCCGACGAGGGCGAGCGGCTCGTCCAAGGACGGCGCCACCGGCGGCGGGGAGGACGGTGCGGGGGACGTCCGCCGCTGTCCGACCGTCTTCTCGCGCAGCAGGCGGATCAGTGCCCCGGGCGTCGGGTGGTCGAAGACGACGGTGGTGGGCAGGTCGATGCCGGTCTCGGCCTTGAGCCGGTTACGGAGTTCGAGCGCGGTCAGGGAGTCGAAGCCGAGGTCCTGGAACGCGCGGTTCAGGTCGAGGGACTCCGGGGCCGGGTGGGAGAGGACGGCCGCGAGCTGGGCGCGGACGAGGGCGGACAGGCTGCGCTCCTGTTCGTCCTCGGTCTGCTCCGCGAGCCGCTGCCTCCAGGACGCCCCGGCACCGGCGCCGGCGCCTCCCGGCGCACCGGCTGACGGCCGTCGCGAGGCACGGACCTTGCTCCGCAGGACCGGCAGCAGCGTGCCGTTCTCGGCCTGGGCCCGTAGCGCCGTCCGGTCGAAACGTATCGGCAGCAGGACGGGCGGGGAGGAGGACGGGGCCGCCAGCGAGGCGTCCAACAGGGCCAGGGCCTCTTCGCCGGGCAGTGGGGCGATGCCCGTACGGGCGATGCGGGCCAGGTCCGTCTCCGTCAGCTCGCTGGTCATGCCGCCGGGCGTCTCCCACAGGCCCCAGGCCAGCGAGGTGGCGGGGAGCCCGAGGGAGCGGCGGTGTTCGGCGAGGGCGTTGAGGAAGGCGTTGGCGGCGGCGTAGTTGGCCTGTCCGCCGCTGCCGAGGACGGAGGCCGCGGACGAGAACAGCACGAAGGCGGCCGGTTCCGCGCCGCGCTCCTGGAGCTGAGTGTGCAACTGCCAGGCGGCGTCGAGCTTCGGCGCGAGAACGGCGTCGAGCCGTTCGGGGGTGAGGGAGCTGAGGACTCCGTCCTCGACGATTCCGGCCGCGTGGAGGACCGCGGTCACGGGGTGCGCGTCCGGTACGGAGTCGAGCAGCGCGGCGAGGTCGCCCGGGTCGGTCACGTCGCAGCGGGCGTGGCGGACGTCGGCACCCGCCGCGGAGAGTTCCGCCTCCAGTTCCGCGCTGCCCGGCGCGTCCCCGCCGCGTCGGCTCGCGAGGAGCAGGTGCCGGGCCCCGTGCGTGGTCACGAGGTGACGGGCGACGAGGCGGGCGAGTTCGCCGCTGCCGCCCGTGACGAGGAACGTGCCGTCCGGGTCGGGACCGGACGGCCGCCCGGAACCGGCGTCGGCATCGGCATCGACATCGGCTTCGGAATCGGCATCGGGCTCGGGCTCGGGCTCGGGCTCGGCCGTGACCGAGGTCAGCCTGGGGACCAGCGGCTCTCCTGCCCGTACGGCACACTCCGTCTCCCCGGCGGCCTCGACCGCCGCGAGCACGGGGTGGAGGGCGCGGCGGGACGCCTCCTCGTCGTCGAGGTCGAGGAGCAGGATCCGGCCCGGGTACTCGACCTGGGCCGCGCGGACCATGCCCCACAGGGGCGCGGCCACCAGGCCCGCCTCGGCGCCGCTGTCGAGGGGATCGAGGCCGATCGCGTGACGGGTGGCGACGACCAGCCGCGTCTCGTGCAGCCGCTCGTCGGAGAGGAAGTCCTGGAGGAGCGCCAGCAGCCGGTGCGCGCCCTCGCGCGCCCGGTCGGGCGCAGCCACGGAGCCCACCTGTCGGCCCTCGCCCTCGCCCTCGCCCTCGCCCTCGCCCTCGGCGGAGCAGTGCACGACGACCGTCCCCGGCACATCCGCCCCTGCCCAGGCCGACGCCCGCCACGCGTCGAGGCCGACGTACACGGGCTCTTCGGGCAGGTGCGCCCCCTCGCTCATCTCCAGGGGCCGCCAGTCGAGGCGGTGCAGGGAGCGGGCCGGCGCGTCGTCGCCGCTCCGGCGGGCGGGGGCGGGGCCCCACCGGTCGGCGGGGACCCTCCGCAGGCCGAGGGAGCCGATGGTGGCCACGGGCGTGCCGGCGTCGTCGGAGAGTGTCAGCGCGATCTCGTCGCGCGCGCGCCGGTCGAGACGGACGTGGAGGCGGGTGTGCGGCCCGCCGGTGTGCAGGCGCACGCGGTTGAAGGAGAACGGGAGCCGCACGGTGTCCCGGGCCTCCGGGTCGTCCCGGTACAGCTCGTCGACGGCGTGCAGGGCGCTGTCGAGCAGGGCCGGGTGGAGGGCACAGCCGTTCGCCTCGTCGTGCTGTTCGACGGCCAGGCGTACGTCCGCGAACACCGTCTCCCCGTGCCGCCAGGCGGCGTGGACGCCGCGGAAGGCGGGCCCGTACCGGTAGCCCTGCTCGGCGAGTTCGTCGTACAGGTCCTCGGCGTCGACGGCCACCGCCTCCTCCGGCGGCCGCACCTCGGCACCCGTCGTCCCCGCGTCCGCGGGGCCGGGCTCCGCGAGGGTCCCGGCGGCGTGGCGGCGCCAGGCGCGCGACGGGTCGTCACCGTCCGGATCGCCGTCCGGATCACCGTCGTCGTCCTCACTCACGTCGCCGCCGTCCGCGGGGCGTGAGTAGACCGTGATCTGGCGGCGCCCGTCCCCGGAGCCGTCGGGCGGCGCGACCGCGACCTGGAGGTCCACGGCCCCGGTCGCGGGAAGCAGCAGCGGGCTCTCCAGCGTGAGGTCCTCGACCAGGGTGTGGCCGGTGTGCGCCGCGGCGGTGAGCGCGAGTTCGAGGAAGGCCGTGCCGGGCAGCGGGACGCTGTCGGCGATGGCGTGGTCGGCGAGCCAGCCGTGGGTGCGCGGGGAGACGCGGCCGGTGAGCAGCAGCCCGCCGTCCGCCGCGTCGACGGCGGTCGGCAGCAGCGGGTGCCCGGTCGCGTCCAGTCCTGAGGCCGCGCCGATGCCCGCGTCGGGTACGGGCCGCCAGTACCGGCGCCGCTGGAAGCGGTAGGTGGGCAGGGCCACGGGCCCCGCCCCGGTCGGCAGCGCGGCGGCGAAGTCGACGGTGCCGCCGTGCACATGGGCCGCCGCGAGCGCGGCGTGCAGGGTGTGCGCCTCGTCCCGCCCGGAACGCAGCGCGGGTACGCACAGCGGCAGCGCCCCGTCGCCGCCGGTGTCGCCCTCGGTGTCGCCGTCGTCCCCTTCTGCCGCCAGGCAGGACTCCGTCATGGCGGTGAGCACGGGGTCGGGGCCGAGTTCCACGAAGCGCGTCGCGCCCTCGGCGCGCAGAGCACGGATGCCGTCGTGGAACCGTACGGGCTGCCGCACGTGCCGCACCCAGTACGCGGGGTCGGCGAGCTGTTCCGGCGTGGCGAACGTGCCCGTGACGTCGGAGACGAGGGGGATGCGCGGCGGCGCGTAGGCGAGGCCCTCGGCGACGCGGCGGAACGCGTCCAGCATCGGGTCCATGCGCGGCGAGTGGAAGGCGTGGCTGACCCGGAGCCGCTTCGTACGGTGGCCCCGTTCGCGCAGGGGCGCCACGACCGCGTCCACGGCGTCCTCGTCGCCGGAGACGACGACGGAGGACGGGCCGTTGACGGCGGCGAGCGCGGCGCGTCCGTCGGCGCGGTCGAGCAGCGGGAGGACCTGGTCCTCGGCGGCCTCGACGGCGGCCATGGCGCCGCCTCGGGGAAGGTCCTGCATGAGGCGGCCGCGCGCGGCGACGAGCGCGCACGCGTCGGGCAGGTCGAGGACCCCCGCGACGTGCGCGGCGGCGATCTCCCCCACGGAGTGGCCGACCAGGCAGCCGGGCACGAGCCCGAACGACTCGACGAGGCGGAAGAGGGCCACCTCCAGCGCGAACAGCGCCGGTTGCGTGACCCCGGTACGGTCCAGCTCCGCCCCGGCCTCCTCGTCGTGCACGAGTTCCCGCAGCGGCCGGTCGAGCCCGAGCTGCGGGTCCAGCAGCGCGCACGTCTCGTCGAAGGAGCGGGTGTACGCGTCGTACGTCCCGTACAACTGCCGTCCCATGCCCGCCCGTTGGCTGCCCTGGCCGGTGAAGAGGAACGCGGTCTCGCCCGGCCTCGCCGGGCCGGACGCGGCGGTGAGCGCCGGGTGGTCCTCGCCCGCGGCCAGCGCGGCGAGCGCGGCGAGGAGTCCGTCCCGGTCGTCGCCGGACCCGAGCAGCACGGCCCGGTACTCGAAGACGGAACGGGTCCTCGCCAGCGACCAGGCCACGTCGGCGACCGGTACGGAGGGGCGCGCGGCGAGATGGTCGGCGAGCGCCTCCGCCTGGGCGCGGAGCGCCGGACCGGTACGCCCCGACAGCGTCCAGCCGAGGACAGGGACGTCGAGAACGGGGGCGTCGAGAACGGGTCCCGCATGCCCGGAACCCCGCTCCGGATCCGCAGGCTCCGGCTCCGGCTCCGCAGGCCAAGGCTCCGGCGGCTGTTCCAGGATCAGGTGCGCGTTGGTGCCCGAGATGCCGAACGACGAGACCCCTGCCCGCCGTACGCGTTCGCCGCGCGGCCAGGGGACGGCCCGGTCGAGGAGGCGTACGGCACCGGCCTCCCAGTCGACGTGCGGGGTGGGCTCGTCGGCGTGGAGGGTGAGGGGCAGCGTCTCGTGCCGCAGGGCCATGACGGTCTTGATGACTCCGGCGACGCCCGCGGCTCCCTGGGTGTGGCCGATGTTGGACTTGACCGAGCCCAGCCACAGCGGCCGGTCGGCGTGCCGGCCCCGGCCGTACGTCGCGAGGAGCGAGGCGGCCTCGATGGGGTCGCCGAGGCGCGTTCCGGTGCCGTGCGCCTCGACGGCGTCCACGTCGGACGGGGCGAGGTGCGCGGTGGACAGGGCCTGGCGGATGACGCGCTGCTGGGAGGGGCCGTTGGGCGCGGTGAGGCCGTTCGACGCGCCGTCCTGGTTGACGGCGGAGCCCCGTACGACCGCGAGGACGCGGTGGCCGTTGCGGCGGGCGTCCGACAGCCGTTCGAGCAGGACGAGGCCGACGCCCTCGGAGAAGGCGGTGCCGTCGGCGCCCGCGCCGAACGGCTTGCAGCGGCCGTCGGCGGCGAGGCCGCGCTGCCGGGAGAACTCGGTGAACACATTGGGCAGCGGCATCACGGTCACGCCACCGGCCATCGCGAGCGTGCACTCGCCCTGGCGCAGCGCGTGGCACGCCAGGTGGATGGCGACCAGCGAGGAGGAGCAGGCGGTGTCGAGGGTGACGGCGGGCCCCTCCAGGCCGAGGGTGTAGGCGAGCCGCCCGGACAGCACGCTGGGCGCGTTGCCCGTCACCAGGTAGCCCTCGGCCGCGCTGTCGGAGTGCGGGGTGCCGAAGCCGGGGAGCGCGGCCCCGGCGTAGACGCCGGTACGGCTGCCCTTCAGGGAGTGCGGGTCCATCCCGGCGCGCTCCAGCACCTCCCACGCGACCTCCAGCAGCAGCCGCTGCTGCGGGTCGACGGCCAGGGCCTCGCGGTGGCTGACGCCGAAGAACTCCGGGTCGAAGTCGGCGGCGTCGTGGAGGAATCCGCCACGGCGCGCGTAGCTGGTGCCCGGGTGGTCGGGGTCGGGGTGGAAGAGCCTGTCCAGGTCCCAGCCCCGGTCCTCGGGGAACGGGCCCAGCGCTTCGCGGCCCGCGGCGACCAGGTCCCACAGCTCCTCCGGCGAGCGCACGCCGCCCGGGTACCGGCAGGCCATGCCCACCACGGCCACGGGTTCCTGGTGCCGCTCCTCGGCCACGCGCAGACGCCGGCGCGTGTCGTGGAGCTCGGCGGAGACACGCCGGAGGTAGTCGACCAGCTTCTCCTCATCCACGGTTGGAGAGCACCGCCTTTCACACACCCAGTTCGTTGTCGATGAAGTCGAGGATCTGGCCCGCGTCGGCGCTCTCCAGCCGTTCGGCCGCACTGCCTTCGGCGTCGTCCGGGCCCTTGGCCGCCGTACGGGCCGCCAGTCCGGTCTTCCACCTCGCGAGCAGCGTCTCCAGCCGGGCGGTGACGGCGTCCGCGTCGGCGTCCAGGGCGGCGCCGTCGGCGGCCGCCGCGGCGGCGAGGGCGCTCTCCAGCCGGGTGACCTCCTGGAGCAGCGGAGCGGTGCCGTTCGCCGGGTCCGCTCCGTTCCCTCCGTGCGCGCCGTTTCCGCCGTGCGTCCCGTTTCCCCGGCCTCCTCCTTCGGGGGCACCGTCCGCCCGGGGGGCGAGACGTTCCAGGAGGTGCCCGGCGAGCAGGCCCGCCTCGGGGAAGTCGAAGACCAGCGCGGCGTGCAGCCGGAGCCCGGTGGCGGCGGCGAGCCGGTTGCGCAGTTCGACGGCGGTCAGCGAATCGAAGCCCAGCTCCTTGAACGAGGCGTCGGCGGACACGGCGCCGGGGCCGGAGTGCCCGAGCACCGTCGCGGCGTGGCCGCGCACCAGGTTGAGGACGATGCGGCGCCGTTCGTCGGGGGACTGCGCGGCGAGCCGCGCCGCCAGGCCGGCGGGCTGCAGGGCGTCGTCCCCTGCTGCGCCGTGCGCCGTGCGCCGCCTGCCGGCGGCCCGGCGCGCCGTCGCGGCGTACTCGGCGGCGAGGGCCCGCAGCGGCGCCGGAACCGTGCCGGGCGGCTGGGCGGCGAGCGTACGGGCGTCGAGGCGCAGCGCGAGCAGGGCGGGGCCGCCGTGCTCGCGGGCGGCGTCCAGCATGGCCAGGCCCTCGTCCGAGGTGTTGGCCTTGATCCCGTACCGGTCGATGCGGGCCAGGTCGGCGTCGCTGAGGCTTCCGGTGAGCCCGCTGGACTCGGCCCAGAGGCCCCAGGCCACGGACTGGCCCGGCAGTCCCTCGGCGCGGCGGCGTGCGGCGAGCGCGTCGCAGTAGGCGTTGGCCGCCGCGTAGTTGGCCTGGCCCGGGGTGCCCAGGGCCGAGGCGAAGGAGGAGAAGAGGACGAACAGGCCGAGCCGCTGCCCGGCCGTGGCGGCGTGCAGGTGGGCCGCGCCCGTGGCCTTGGCGTGCCAGGTGCGGGCGAGCCGTTCCGGGGTGAGCGCGGGCACGAGCGCGTTGTCGAGCGTGCCCGCCGCGTGGACGACGCCGGTCAGCGGGTGGGCGGGGTCGATGCCCGTGAGGACCGCGTCCAGCGCGGCACGGTCGGTGACGTCGGCCGCGACGACGGTGACGTCCGCCGCGCCGGACGCGCGCAGCCGGTCGGCGAGTTCGGCGGCGCCGGGCGCCTCCGGTCCCCGGCGGCCGAGCAGCAGCAGGCGCCGGGTGCTTCCCGTGCGGACGAGGTGTTCGGCGACGGCGCCGCCGAGGACGCCGGTGCCGCCGGTGACGAGCACCGTGCCGTCGGGGTCGAGGGGTGCGGGGATATCGAGGGCCAGCTTGCCGGTGTGCCGGGCCCGGCTCATGTGCCGTAGCGCCTCCCGTGCCCGTTCCAGGGGCCACGCCCGCACGGGCAGCGGGTCCAGCGCGCCCGAGGCGAACAGCTCCGCGAGTCCGCGCAGCATCTCCCCCAGCCGGTCGGGCCCGGCGTCGGCGAGCAGGTCGAACGGGTGATAGGCGACGCCGGGAGGCAACTCTCCGCCCCGGACGTCGGTCTTGCCCATCTCGACGAACCGGCCGCCCTCACGCAGCAGCCCCAGCGAGGCGTCCACGGCCTCCCCGGTCAGGCTGTTGAGGACGACGTCGACGCGGGGGAACGCGGACGCGAAGTCCAGGTCACGGGAGGACGCCCGGTGCGCCTCGTCGACGCCCATCTCCTCCAGCACATGATGCTTGGCGGGTCCGGCCGTCGCGTAGATCTCGGCGCCCAGATGACGGGCGAGCCGTACGGCGGCCATGCCGACGCCGCCGGTCGCCGCGTGCACCAGCACCTTCTCGCCGGGGCGCAGCCGCGCGAGATCGACGAGCGCGTACCAGGCGGTCAGATAGGCCACGGGCGCGGTCGCCGCCTGCCGCAGGTCCCAGCCGTCGGGCACCGGCACGAGGGTCCGCGCGTCGGCCACCGCCCGGGGGCCGAAGGCACCCTCGATCAGCCCCGTCACCCGGTCCCCCGGCGCCAGGCCCGTGACGCCGGGGCCGGTCTCGGTCACGACACCCGCGCCCTCGCTGCCGCCGAATTCGGCCTCGTCCGGGTACATCCCGAGGGCCAGCAGCACGTCCCGGAAGTTGATCCCGGCGGCCCGTACCTCGACGCGTACCTGTCCGTCCTCCAGCGGTCGTTCCGCCTGCGGGCACGGCAGGAGGGCGAGGTTCTCCAACGTGGCGGCGCCGCCCACGCTGCCCAGCCGCCAGGCCTCACCGGCCACGGGCCCGGGCACGAGCGCGGCCCGATCGCCGCCCGCCCGGGCCAGCCCCGGCACGTAGAGCTGTCCTTCCCGCAGCGCGAGTTGCGGTTCGTCCGCCGCCAGCACGCGGTGCACGGTCGTCGGGTCGGTCAGGGGACCGTCCCCGTGCGCGGCGTCGAGGAGGACGAAACGGCCGGGGTTCTCGGCCTGCGCGCTGCGTACGAGACCCCACAGCGCGGCCCCGGCCGGATCCGGGGCCTCCGCGGGTGCCTCCCCGGGTGTCTGTCCGGCGGGAGCGACGACGGCGGCGCCCCGCGTGACCAGCAACAGCCGGGTGTCGCCCCACCGTTCCTCCGCCAGCCACGCCCGCAACAGCTCGGTCGCCCGCGTGACGACGGCCAGTGCCTCGTCGTCGTCCGTTCCCAACTCGGCGACCACCACGTCGGGTACGTCCGCGCCCGCGTCCCCATCCGCGCCCGTGTCGAGCGCGGATGCCAGGTCCGTCCATGTCGCCTCGCCCACGGGCTCGGCGTCGGGTTCGGGGAGGGGGTACCAGTCCATCGTGAACAGGTCGCCGCCCGCGCGCGCGGTGCGGAGCGCCGTGCCCGTCGAGGGGCGCAGGACGACGGACTCGGCGCTCAGCACCGGCTCGCCCGCCGGGTCGGCGAGGCGCACGCGTACGCCGTCCTCCAGGCGGGGCCCGAGCGGTGTCAGCGTGACGCGCAGTGCGGTCGCGCCCTCGGCGTGGAGGGTGACGCCGCTCCACACGAACGGCAGCCACACCTGCCCGGCCCCGGTCGCGTCCTCGGAACCGGCGGCCAGTAACAGGGGCTGCATCGCGGCGTCGAGCAGCGCCGGATGCATGCCGTATCCGTCCCCGGCGCCCGCGCTCTCCGGCAGGTCCACCTCGGCGAACAGCTCCGCGCCGAGGCGCCATGCCGCCCGCAGCCCCTGGAACGACGGGCCGTACGCGTATCCGTCGGCGTCGGCCCGCTCGTAGAACCCCTCGACCGGCAGGGGTTCGGCGTCCTCGGGAGGCCAGACCCCCGGCGACGGCTCGCCCCCGGTTTCCGGTCCGGGGCTCAGGACGCCCGTCGCGTGGCATGTCCAGCCGTGGCCGTACGGGGCCGGGGAGTCCTCTGCGCCCGTGTCCTCGTCGGGGCAGGTGTGGACGCGGACGCCACGGCTGCTGTCGTCCTCGGCCGGGTCCACCGCCACCTGGACGCGGAGGCCGCCCGTCGCGGGGAGGACGACCGGCTCCTGGAGGGTGAGTTCGGTCAGTGCCGGGCAGCCCGCCGCGTCCCCGGCGCGCAGCGCCCACTCGACGAGTGCGGCCCCGGGCACCAAGTCCGTGTCCCGCACCCGGTGTTCGGCCAGCCAGGGCGAGCCCTGGCGCGTCAGCCGTCCCGTCAGCAGCCAGCCCCCGCTGTCGGCCGCCTCCAGCGCGGCGCCGAGCAGCGGGTGTCCCGTCGTCTCCAGGCCCAGGTCGCCCGCGTCCGCGCCGACGGGCTCGCCCGTGAGCCAGTAGCGCTGCCGCTGGAAGGCGTACGTCGGCAGGTCCACCACGCGGGGCGGCGGGTCGGCGGGGAACCAGGTCGACCAGTCGACCGGCGCCCCGGCGGTGAACGCCTCGGCCAGCGCGTGCCCCACCTGTTCCCTGCCGCCCTGGTCGCGGCGGAGGGTGGGCACGGTCACCGCGGTGACGCCGGTCTCCTCGAAGCACTCCTGCATGCCGAGGGTGAGGACGGGATGCGGGCTGGCCTCGATGAAGACGCGGTGTCCGTCCCGTACGAGGGCGGTGATCGTGTCGGCGAAGCGGACGGGCTCGCGCAGGTTGCTGACCCAGTACTCGGTGTCCAGCTCGGTGGTGTCGATACGGGCGCCCGCCACCGTCGAGTAGAAGGCGGTCCCGGCGGCGACCGGCTCGATCCCGGACAGCAGGGACAGCAGCTCGTCGGCGATCTGGTCGACCTGCGGACCGTGCGAGGCGTAGTCCACGTCGATCAGCCGGCCGCGCGTCCCCTCCTCCTCGGCCTTCTCCAGCAGCAGCTCGACCTGGCGGGGCGGGCCCGAGATGACGGTGGAGGACGGTCCGTTGACGGCCGCGACCACCACGTCGGCGTCCCGGGGCAGGAACTCCTCGGCCCACTCCCGTCCGGCACCGAGGGAGGCCATGGCGCCGCCTCCGGAGAGCTGCCGCAGGGCCCGGCTGCGCAACGCGACGATCCGGGCCCCGTCTTCGAGGGAGAGCGCCCCGGCCACGCACGCGGCCGCGATCTCGCCCTGACTGTGCCCCACGACCGCGGCCGGAGTGACCCCGTGCTCGGCCCACACCGCCGCCAGCGAGACCATCACCGCCCACAACACCGGCTGGATGACATCCACCCGCTCCAGCCCGGCCCCCTCCCCGCGCAACACCTCCACCAGCGACCAGTCCACATGCGGCTTCAACGCCCGCTCGCACTCCGCGACCCGCCCCGCGAACACCCCCGAGATATCCAGCAGCTCAGCCCCCATCCCCACCCACTGCGACCCCTGACCCGGAAAGACCAGCACCGGACCCGACGACTCGTCCCCGACAGCAGCCGCGTGCACCAGCGAGGGGTGCGGCTCGTCCGACGCCAGGGCCGTCAGGGCCGCCGCCAGCTCGTCACGGGTCTCGCCCAGGGCCACCGCCCGGTGTTCCAGGAGCGCCCGCGACGCCGTCAGCGACCAGCCGACCTCGGCCGGCGAACCCGACGGGCCCGGCGTCTCCGCGAGCCGTCCCGCCATCTCCCGCAGCGCCTCCGGGCTCCGCGCCGACAGCACCCACGGCACGAGTCCGCGCCCCGCGTCGGAGGGGGCCGCTTCCTCCGGCACGGGGGCCTCCTCGACGATCAGGTGGGCGTTCGTCCCGGAGATGCCGAACGAGGAGATCCCGGCCCGGCGGGGACGCTCGCCGCGCCGCCACTCCCTCTCCTCGCGCAGCAGCCGCACCGCGCCGGACTCCCAGTCCACGTGCGGTGTCGGATCCTTGATGTGCAGGGAGGCGGGGAGGCGTTCGTTCCGCAGCGCCATCACCATCTTGATCACACCGGCGACGCCCGCGGTGGCATGGGTGTGCCCGATGTTGGACTTGACGGAGCCCAGCCACAGCGGCCGGTCGGCGGACCGGTCCTGGCCGTACGTGGCGAGGAGCGCTCCCGCCTCGATCGGGTCGCCGAGCATGGTGCCGGTCCCGTGGGCCTCGACCACGTCGACGTCGGAGGTGGCGAGGCGGGCGTCGGACAGGGCCTGGCGGATGACGCGTTCCTGCGCGGCGTCGTTGGGGGCGGTCAGGCCGTTGGACGCGCCGTCCTGGTTGACCGCCGACCCCCGTACGACCGCCAGCACGCGGTGGCCGTTGCGGCGGGCGTCCGAGAGCCGTTCCAGCAGGACGAGACCCACGCCCTCGGAGAAGCCCGTACCGTCGGCTGAGGCGTCGAACGCCTTGCACCGTCCGTCCGGCGAGAGGCCGCGCTGCCGCGAGAACTCGCGGAACATCAGCGGCGAGGACAGCACCAGCGCGCCGCCCGCGAGCGCCAGCGTGCAGTCGCCCTGGCGCAGCCCCTGCGCCGCCAGATGCATCGCGACCAGCGAAGAGGAGCACGCGGTGTCCACGGTCACGGCCGGGCCCTCGAACCCGTAGGTGTATGCCACCCGGCCGGACAGGACGCTGGTGAGGCTGCCGGTGGTGGCGTGTCCCTCGTAGCCCTCGGGGATGCGCGGGAGCTGGGAGAGGTAGTCCTCGCTGGAGACCCCGGCGTAGACGCCCGTCCGGGTGCCCCGCAACGTGCCCGGATCGATCCCGGCCCGCTCCAGCAGCTCCCACGACACCTCCAGCAGCAACCGCTGCTGCGGATCCATCGCCAGCGCCTCACGCGGACTGATCCCGAAGAACTCCGCGTCGAACTTGTCCGCGTCGGTGACGAATCCGCCCTCGCGCACATAGCTGGTCCAGGGCGTGGCGGGGTCCGGGTCGTACAGCTTCTCCAGGTCCCAGCCGCGGTCCCTCGGGAACGGGCCGATGACGTCCTGTCCCTCGGCGACGATCCGCCACAGATCCTCGGGCGACCCGGCGTCGCCGGGGAAGCGGCAGGCCATGCCGACGATCGCCACCGGCTCCTGGTACCGCTCCTCGACCTCGCGCAGCCGCTTCCTGGTGGTGTGCAGATCGGCGGTGACGCGCTTGAGGTAGTCGACCAGCTTCTCTTCATTCGCCATGGCGGGCCACCATTCAGGACACTCCCAGCTCGTTGTCGATGAAGTCGAACACCTGGTCGGCGGAGGCGGACCGCAGCCTGTCCGCCGCCTCGTCGGCCTCGTGCTCGTCGCTCGTGCCGCTCCCGGTCCCGGATCCGGCCCCGGCTCCGGTCCCGGCGGCGCCGTTCGCGGCGCGGGAGCCCTTCCACTTCGCGAGCAGGTCCTCCAGGCGGGCGGTGACGGAGCCGAACTCGCCGTCCTCCAGCGCCGCGTCCGCGAGCGTGGCCTCCAGCCGGGCCAGCTCGTTCAGCAGCGCGTTGCCGGGATCGCCCGCCGGGCGCACCCGGCCCGACGAGGATGCCGCCGAGGCTCCGTTCCCGCTTCCGTGCGCGCCGTCGGCCGGTGCGAGACGGTGCAGCAGGTCGCCCGCGATGCCCTCGGCCGTGGGGTGCCGGAAGACGTACGCGGCGGGCAGCCGCAGCCCGGTCGCTGCGGCGATACGGTCCCGCAGCTCGACGGAGGTCAGCGAGGTGAAGCCGAGATCCTTGAACGCCTCCCCGGCCGGGACGGCGACGGGGTCGGTGTGCCCCAGCACGGCCGCCGCGTGCCGCCGCACCAGGTCGAGCAGCGCGCGGCGCCGCTCGTCCTGCCCGAGCCCCGCGAGCCGCGCGGCCCAGTCCTCCGGACGGCCATCGCCCGCGTCCGCGGCGGCGCCGCGCCGCCGTACCGTTTCCGGCCGCGTCACGACGAGGGAGTGCGGGGACGCGGCCGGTACGGTCACGGCACGGGTCCCGGCGGCCCCGCCGACCAGCAGATGGGACGCGGGGTGCGGCAGTACGGCGTCGAGGGTCCGCTCCTCCGTGCCGTCCGCACCCACCGTGCCGTCCGCGCCCTCCGGATCCGTCCAGAGCACGGACGTCGCGGGCAGGCCGAGCGCGTGGCGGTGGGCGGCGAGCGCGTCGCAGTACGCACGGGCGGCGGCGTGGTCGAGCGCGCCCCCGTCCTCGTCCCCGACCCCGTCCCCGGCCTCGTTCACCGCAGCCGCATCCGGTTCGGAGAAGAGCGCGAACCACCGTACCGACGGCACCCCTTCCGTCGCCGCGTGCAGCTCGGCCGCGACAGTGGCCTTCGTCCGCCACACCTGCTCGGACGTGCCCTCGCGCGTGCCCGCAGCATGTACGACCCCGGTCAGCGGGTACGCCGGATCCACGCTCGCGACGAGCGCGGCGGCCTGGCCCGGCTCGGACAGATCGGCCGCGACGACGCGCACCGGTACCCCCCGCTCCTCGATACGGGCCGCGAGCGCGGCCGCCCCCGGCGCCTCGGGGCCCCGGCGGCTGACGAGCAGCAGCCTCGCGGCCCGCCCCGTACGGGACAGGTACTCGGCGACGCGGCCGCCCCAAGCGCCCGTACCGCCACTGACCAGCACGGTGCCCGGCGCCGCCGCGTCCGGGACCTCCGGGCGCCCGCCCTCGTCCCGCGTCCAGCGGGGAGCGAGCACCCGGCCCGCGCGCAGGGCGAGTTGGGGTTCGCCCCGTTCCACGGCGGCGGACACCGCGGCACGCAGCGCGGGGTCCGTCGTGCCCGATTCCTGGGCCGGATCCAGGTCCAGCAGCAGGAAGCGGCCCGGGTGCTGTTCCTGGACATGCCTCAGCCGCCCCCAGAACCCCGCCCGCACGGGGTCGAGCGCGGTGCCGTCACCGGGCACGCCCACGTCCACGGCTCCCCTGGTCAGCAGCACCAAGGTCGCGTCCACGGCGCGCGGTTCGGCCAGCCACTCCCGTACGAGGGCGAACGCGGACTCCGCATCCACGAGCCCGGAGGCGCTGCCGCTGTGCACGTCGGCGAGGACCACGGAGGGCCCGCCCTCCAGCGCGTCCGTCACCGGGGCGCGCCCCTCGGCGTACGCGCGGCCGTCGATCACGGGCCACTGTCCGTCGGCTGTTCCGTCGGTCCCCGCGAGCGCGAGCGGCGTCCACGCCGCCGCGCGGAGCCCGGCGCCCCGGGCGCGCCGTCCGGCGGCGCGCAACGCGTCGGCGTCCAGCGGACGCAGCACGACCGACTCCACCGTCATCACCGGCGCGCCCACGGCGTCGGCGATCTCCACCCGCACCTCACGCCGGTCGTCCGCCGCCGACTCCGGCGCCAGGGGCGTGAGCCGCACGCGTGCGGTCGTGGCGCCCCTCGCCCACAGCGATACGCCTGACCAGGCGAACGGCGTCCACAGCCGCGTACCGCCCTGGTCACCGAGCACAGCGGGTTGCAACGCCGCCTCCAGCAGCGCGGGATGGATGCCGAAGCCCTCGTCCCCGCCCCGGCCTTCGGGGCGCTGGACCTCCGCGTAGAGGTCGTGCCCGTTCCGCCACAGCGCGCGCAGCCCCCGGAACTCCGGCCCGTACGCGCACCCGGCGGCCTCGGCCCGCTCGTAGAACCCGTCCAGGGCGACGGGGCGCGCACCCGCCGGAGGCCGCGTACCGTCGCCGTCCGGCTCCTGCCCCTGGGGCGCGCCGTCGTGCGGGGCGAGCAGGCCCGCCGCATGGAGGGTCCAGCTCTGCGCGCCCCCTCCGTCACCGTCCCGTTCGGCGCAGGACGACACTCTCACCCCGCGGAGGCCGTCGCTGTCCGGCGGTTCGACGGACACCTGTAGCAGCAGGCCGCCGCCCGCCTCCGGCGGAATCAGCGGTTCGCGCAGCGTCAGTTCCCGCACCTCGCCGCAGCCCACCTCGTCCCCGGCACGCAGCACCCACTCGGCCAGCGCCCCGCCCGGAACGACGGGCATCCCCGCCACCGTGTGCCCCGTGAGCCACCCGCCGGTTCCGGCCCGGATCCTCCCGGCCAGCACGAGCCCCCCGTCGGAGAGCCGCACGGAGGCGGGCAACAGCGCGTGCGCCGTACGCCCGAGCCCCGCCGCCCCGGCCCCGCCGGCCCCCGCACCCGCTTCGAGCCAGTAGCGCTTGTGCTGGAAGGGGTAGGTCGGCAGCTCGACCACTGGCTGCTCGTCCAACCACGTCGTCCAGTCGACAGGAACCCCGGCCACATACGCCTGCGCCAGGGCATAGGCCACCTGGTCACTACCGCCCTCATCACGACGAAGGGTCGGGACGGTGACGGCCACCTCGACGCCCGCCTGCTCGAAAGTCTCCTGCATACCCAAGGTCAGCACCGGGTGCGGGCTCGCCTCGATGAAGACCCGATGCCCCGCATCCAGCAGAGCGTGGACGGTATCGGCGAAGCGAACGGGGCGGCGCAGGTTCGTGATCCAGTAACCGGTGTCCAGACCGGTGGTCTCGATACGGGCACCGGTCACCGTCGAATAGAACGCAACGGGCGCCCGAACCGGCTCGACACCGGCCAGCACCTCGCCCAGCTCCCCGGTGATCTCATCCACCTGAGGACCGTGCGAGGCATAATCCACCTCCACCAACCGAGCCCGCCCACCCGCTCCCTTCACCACCTCCACGACAGCAGCCACCGCCTCCGGCGGACCCGACACCACCGTGGACGACGGCCCGTTGACGCCCGCCACCCCCACCTCCGGGTGCGAGGCAAGCAACTCCTCGGCCCGCTCCCGGCCGATACCGAGCGAGGCCATCGCCCCACCCCCGGCCAACCGACGCAACGCACG
>NZ_BAAAPE010000003.1:0-4325 GCF_039530985.1 Streptomyces albiaxialis | reverse complement strand
CTCCACCGGCTCCGGCTCCTCACCGACCGGCGGCTCCTCCAAGATCACATGGGCGTTCGTGCCCGACACGCCGAAGGAGGAGACTCCGACACGGCGCGGACGTTCGCCAACCGGCCACTCCACCGGCTCGGTCAGCAACCGCACCGCACCCGTGTCCCACTCGACGTGCGGCGAGGGCTCATCGACGTGCAGCGACGCAGGCAGCACCCCGTGCCGCATCGCCTGCACCATCTTGATCACACCGGCCACACCCGCGGCCGCCTGCGTATGACCGATGTTCGACTTGATCGACCCCAGCCACAACGGCCGCCCGCCGGCACGCTCCTGGCCGTACGTCGCCAGCAGCGCCCCCGCCTCGATCGGGTCCCCCAGCGTCGTCCCCGTACCGTGCCCCTCCACCGCATCCACATCAGCCGGGGAGAGGCCCGCGTCGGCGAGGGCCTGGTCGATCACGCGTTCCTGGGACGGGCCGTTCGGTGCCGTCAGGCCATTGCTCGCCCCGTCCTGGTTCACCGCCGACCCGCGCAGCAGCGCGAGCACCCGGTGGCCGTTGCGCCGCGCGTCCGAGAGCCGCTCCAGCAGCACCAGACCCACGCCCTCCGACCAGCCGACCCCGTCCGCCGACGCCGAGAACGCCTTGCAGCGGCCGTCCCGCGCGAGGCCACGCTGACGCGAGAACGACGTGAAGACCTCGGGTGTGGCGAGCACCGTCACGCCGCCCGCCAGCGCCAGTTCGCACTCGCCCCGGCGCAGGGCTTGCGCGGCGAGATGCATCGCGACCAGAGACGACGAGCAGGCTGTGTCCACCGTCATCGTGGGACCTTCGAGGCCGAGGGTGTAGGCCACCCGGCCGGAGACCACGCTGCCGGAGCCCGCGAGCATCGCATAGCCTTCGAGCTGGGCGTCGCCGCCCGCGGCACCCACCGCGTAGTCGTGGTACATGACGCCCGCGTAGACGCCCGTACGGCTGCCGCGCAGCGCCGCCGGGTCGAGACCGGCGCGTTCCAGCGTCTGCCACGCGGTCTCCAGCAGCAGCCGCTGCTGCGGATCCATGGCCAGCGCCTCGCGCGGGTTCACGCCGAAGAACGCGGCGTCGAATCCGGCGGCGTCGTGGACGAAGCCGCCCTCGCTCGCGTAGCTCGTGCCCGGGTGGTCGGGGTCCGGGTGGAAGAGGTCCGCCAGGTCCCAGCCGCGGTCGTCCGGGAACGGCCCGATGGCGTCCCGGCCCGAGGCCACCAGCTCCCACAGTTCCTCGGGTGAGCCGACGCCGCCCGGGTAGCGGCCCGCCGTGGAGACGATCGCGATCGGTTCGTCATCCCGTTCCCGCCCCGCGCCGGAGGCCGAGCGCCGGGCACGGATGAGGGACTTCCGGCCGCCGTCCCGTGTGCCACCGCTCAGCCGGGTCAGTAGTCGGCCGGCCAGGGCCCGCGGTGTCGGGTAGTCGAAGACCAGGGTGGCGGGGAGTCGTATGCCGGTGGCGGCGGAGAGGCGGTTGCGGAGTTCGACGGCGGTCAGCGAGTCGAATCCCAGGTCCTTGAACGAGGCCTCCGCGCGCAGCTCGTCCGCCGACCGATGGCCGAGCGCGCCCGCCGCGGACTCGCCGACGACGTCGAGTACGAGCGCCAGTTGGGCGTCCTCGTCCAGTTCGGCGAGCCGGTCGGCCAGGGCCGAGCCGTCCGGCTGGCCCGCGCCGTGGGTGCCGCGTGCGGCGGCGACACGGCGTCGCCGTCCCGGTTCCTCGCCTCCGCCGAACGCGGCGCGGGCGCGTCGCGTCAGGTTGGCGGCGAGCAGTGCGGGGGCGGGCTGCCGACTGGCCAGGTCCAGGAGGTCGAGTGCCTGCTCCGTGGCCAGGGGCGCGCTGCCCGAGCGGCCGAGCCGGGCCCGGTCGGCCTCGGTCAGGTGGCCGGTCATGCCGCTCGCCTCGTCCCAGAGACCCCAGCCGATCGACACTCCCGCCAGGCCGGACGCGCGGCGCCTTGCGGCGAGCGCGTCGCAGTAGGCGTTCGCGGCGGTGTAGTTGGCCTGGCCGCCGTTGCCCAGCCAGGCGGCGGCCGAGGAGAACAGCACGAACATCCTCAGCGGCAGCCCCGCCGTCGCCCGGTGCAGATTGAGCGCCCCCGCCGCCTTGGGCCCCCACACGCGGGCGAGGCGTTCCGGTGTCTGGGCGCTCAGCACGGCGTCGTCCAGTACGCCTGCCGCGTGCACGACACCCGTGAGGGGGTGCGCGGGGTCGATCCCCGCGATCAGCTCCTCGACGGCATCGGCGTCCGCGACGTCCACGGCCGCCAGCCGTACGTCGGCGCCCAACGCGGACAGCCGGTCGGCCAGCTCCCCGGCACCGGGTGCCTCCGGTCCTCGCCGACCGGCCAGCACCAGGTGGCCGACGCCCCGCGTACGGACGAGATGCTCGGCGACCAGTCCGCCGACCGTGCCCGTGCCACCCGTGATGAGCACCGTTCCGTCCGGGTCCAACTCCGGTGACGGCCGACCGGAGTCGGATGCGGATGCTGGGCCGGGGCCGGGGCCGGGGCCGGGGCCGGGGCCGGGGCCGGAGACGGAGACGGAGACGGAGACGGAGACGGAGGCGGAGACGGAGACGGAGGCGCCCGCGTCGGCCGGGTCGCCCGCCGTCGTGTCCGCGCCCGTGAGCCGGGGGATCCACACCCGTCCGTCCCGCACCGCGACCTGCGGCCTGTCGGCCTCCACCGCGCGGCACACCGTCGCCGTGTCGGCGTCAGGAGCCAGGTCGAGCAGCGTGAACCGGCCGGGCTCCTCCACCTGGGCGCTCCGTACGAGCCCCCAGACGGCGGCGCATGCCGGGTCGGCCTCCTCCCCGGCCAGGCCGACCGCGCCCCTCGTGACCAGCACCAGCCGCGACTCGGCCAGCCGCTCCTCCGCCAGCCACCCCTGTACGAGCGCGAGCGTGCGCCGGGCGGCCTCCAGCCCTTGGTCCTCCCCCGGCTCGACGCCGGCGAGGACGACCGGCGGTACGGCGTCCCCTTCGTCCAACGCCGCCACGAGCGCGTCGAGCCCGGCGTAGGCGACGAAGCCGGAGTCGGGGAGCGACTGCGGGCCCAGCAGCGCCCAGCCTTCCCCGGCGGAGACGCCCTGCGTACCGGCAGGGACGTTGGTGAGCGGAACCCAGTCGAGGGCGAAGAGCGCCCGGCGTTCCTCCCTTTCGGCGGCGCGCAGTTGGCCGACGTCTGCTGGGTACATGACCAGCTTCTCGACACTCAGCACCGGCGCACCGGCCGGGTCCGCCACGGTCACGCGCAGCGCACGTTCGCCCTGCGTCCCTCCCCCGCCCGCCGAGATCCGCACCCTCACGGCCGTGGCGTCGGACGCCCGGAGCGCGAGACCGTTCCAGGCGAACGGCAACCATGCCCGGCCGTCCGTCCCCGCCTCCGGTTCCGCCAGCAGGATCCCGGGGTGCAGGGCGGCGTCCAACAGCGCGGGATGGATCCCGAACCCCTCGGTCGCGCCCGCCTCCTCGGGCAGTTCGACCTCGGCCACGAGGTCGTCCCCGTCCCGCCACACGGCCCGGACGCCCTGGAAGGCCGGACCGTACTCGTATCCGGCCGATGCGACGCGCTCGTAGAAGCCGTCCATCTCGACGCGACGCGCACCCTCCGGAGGCCAACGCGTCTCCAGGGCAGGCGCCTCGGCCGTCGCCGGACCGAGGGTGCCTTCGGCGTGGCACACCCATCCGTTGGTGTCGGCGTCTTCGTCGCCACGGTCGGGGCGGGAGTACACCTCGATTGCACGCCGCCCGTCGTCGGTCTCGGCGGGTCGGACGACCACCTGGATGTTGACGGCACCGTTCTCCGGGAGGACGAGCGGCGCTCGCAGCACGAGTTCCTCGACACCGCCGCACCCGGCCTCGTCCGCCGCCCGCAACGCCCACTCCGCCAACGCCGCACCGGGCACCAGCACCGAGCCCAGCACCCGGTGATCCCCCAACCACCGCTGCTCCCCCGCCACCGAGATCCGCCCGGTCAGCAGGAGCCCGCTCTCGTCCGCGACCTCCATCGCGGCCCCCAGCAACGGGTGCCCGGAAGGCGAAAGACCGAGTCCGACGGCATCGCCGGTACCGCTCCCCGTTCCGTCGAGCCAGTAGTGCTGGCGTTGGAAGGCATAGGTGGGCAGGTCGGTGGTGGGGCCTTGGGGGAACCAGGGTGTCCAGTCGATGTCGGTGCCGTGGGTGTGGAGCTGGGCCAGGGCCCGGGCGAAGGCGTGGGTTTCGGGCTGCTTGGCGTTGAGGGCGGAGAGGGCGAGCAGGTCTCCGTCCAGGGTGTGCTGGGCGGTGGTGGCCAGGACGGGGTCGG
>NZ_BAAAPE010000002.1:87969-666256 GCF_039530985.1 Streptomyces albiaxialis | reverse complement strand
GATGGTACTGCATGCGGGAGCGTGTGGGAGAGTAGGACACCGCCGAACTAAACATAGAAGAAGCCCCGTTGGTATTCGATACCGACGGGGCTTCTTCGCGTTCACGGGGCACCCCGCTCTCGGCGCCCGAGACGCTGCGGGTAGGGTCAGGGGGCATCGTCGGCACGGTTGAACACAGGAGGCCCCCGGGTGGAGGTCCAGGAGACGGCGGTCCAGACGGACCGGGTCCTCACCATCCCGAACATCCTCAGCATGGCCCGGCTCGTCGGCGTGCCCGTGTTCCTGTGGCTGATTCTGTGGCCCGTCTTCGAGGGACCCAACTGCGACGGCTGGGCGCTGCTCGTACTCGCGTTCAGCGGGGTGAGCGACTACCTCGACGGGAAGCTCGCGCGCCGCTGGAACCAGGTCAGCAGCCTGGGCCGCATTCTCGATCCCGCGGCCGACCGGCTCTACATTCTCTCGACGCTGGTCGGACTCACCTGGCGGGAGATCCTTCCGCTCTGGCTCACCGTCGTGCTCCTCGCGAGGGAGCTGTTGCTGCTGGTCATGGTGTGGGTGCTGGACCGGCACGGCTATGCGCCGCCCCAGGTCAACTTTCTCGGGAAAGCTGCCACATTCAACTTGATGTACGCCTTCCCCCTCCTCCTGTTGAGTGACGGAAGTGGATGGTTGGCGTCACTCGCTGCTATTTTCGGATGGGCGTTCGCAGGCTGGGGTACGGCTCTGTACTGGTGGGCAGGGGTCCTCTACGTGGTCCAGGTCCGCCGGCTGATCAAGGCGGACGCCACAGCCGACTGAGCCTGCCTTTCCAGCGCCGTGAAGGCTGAGCGCCCGTTATCCGCGCTTGTGGGCCATCCTGGATGGGTGGAAGTCGGTATGACCGTCGTCTCTGCGAGGAGGACGCTTCCGACATGAAGGCCGTTGTCATGGCTGGTGGCGAAGGCACTCGCCTTCGCCCGATGACCGCGAGCATGCCCAAGCCGCTCCTGCCGGTGGTGAACCGGCCGATCATGGAGCATGTGCTGAGGCTGCTCAAGCGGCACGGGCTCACCGAGACCGTCGTGACCGTGCAGTTCCTCGCCTCCCTGGTCCGGAATTACTTCGGGGACGGCGAGGAGCTCGGCATGGAGCTCACGTATGCGAACGAAGAGAAGCCGCTGGGTACCGCGGGCAGCGTCAAGAACGCCGAGGAAGCGCTGAAGGACGACTCGTTTCTCGTCATCTCGGGAGACGCCCTCACCGACTTCGACCTCACCGAACTCATCAACTTCCACAAGGAGCGCGGCGCTCTCGTCACCGTCTGTCTGACGCGTGTGCCGAATCCGCTGGAGTTCGGCATCACCATCGTCGACGAGGACGGGCGCGTCGAGCGATTCCTGGAGAAGCCCACCTGGGGCCAGGTGTTCTCCGACACCGTCAACACGGGCATCTATGTCATGGAGCCCGAGGTTTTCGACTACGTGGAGGCCGACACCTCCGTCGACTGGTCCGGCGATGTCTTCCCGCAGCTCATGAAGGAGGGCAAGCCGATCTACGGCTATGTCGCCGAGGGCTACTGGGAGGACGTCGGCACCCACGAGAGCTATGTGAAGGCGCAGGCCGACGTCCTGGAGGGCAAGGTCGACGCCGAGATGGACGGCTTCGAGATCTCGCCCGGAGTCTGGGTCGCCGAGGGCGCCGAGGTGCACCCCGACGCGGTCCTCCGCGGCCCGCTCTACATCGGGGACTACGCGAAGGTCGAGGCCGACACCGAGATCCGCGAGCACTCCGTCATCGGCTCGAACGTCGTCGTCAAGAGCGGGGCCTTCCTGCACCGCGCCGTGGTGCACGACAACGTCTACATCGGCCAGCAGTCCAATCTCCGCGGCTGCGTCATCGGCAAGAACACCGACGTCATGCGGGCCGCGCGGATCGAGGACGGCGCGGTCGTCGGTGACGAGTGCCTGATCGGCGAGGAGTCGATCGTCCAGGGCAATGTGCGGGTGTATCCGTTCAAGACGATCGAGGCCGGCGCGTTCGTCAACACCTCCGTCATCTGGGAGTCCCGGGGGCAGGCACACCTGTTCGGTGCGCGGGGCGTCTCCGGGATCCTCAACGTCGAGATCACCCCGGAGCTGGCCGTACGGCTCGCCGGGGCGTACGCCACCACGCTCAAGAAGGGCTCGACGGTCACCACCGCCCGCGACCACTCCCGCGGCGCGCGGGCGCTCAAGCGCGGGATGATCTCCGCGCTGCAGGCCAGCGCCATAGACGTACGGGACCTGGAGAACGTGCCGCTGCCCGTGGCCCGGCAGCAGACCGCGCGGGGCAGCGCGGGCGGCATCATGATCCGGACGACGCCGGGGACGCCGGACTCCGTCGACATCATGTTCTTCGACGAGCGGGGCGCCGACCTCTCGCAGGCCAGCCAGCGCAAGCTGGACCGGGTCTACGCCCGCCAGGAGTACCGGCGCGCGTTCCCCGGGGAGATCGGCGACCTGCGCATCCCGTCCAGCGTCTTCGACTCCTACACCGGGTCCCTGCTGCGCACCGTCGACACGACGGGCGTCTCCGAGTCCGGGCTCAAGGTCGTCGTCGACGCCTCGAACGGCAGCGCGGGGCTCGTTCTGCCCAGCCTCCTCGGGCGCCTGGGCGTCGACTCGCTGACGATCAACCCGGGGCTGGACGAGTCCCGGCCCACCGAGACCGTCGAGCGGCGCCGCGCGGGGCTGGTGCGCCTCGGCGAGATCGTGGCCTCGGCGCGCGCGGACTTCGGCGTGCGGTTCGACCCCGTCGGCGAACGGCTCTCACTCGTCGACGAGCGCGGCCGGATCATCGAGGACGACCGCGCGCTGCTCGTCATGCTCGACCTGGTCGCCGCCGAGCGGCGCAGCGGGCGCGTGGCGCTCCCCGTGACCACCACGCGGATCGCGGAGCAGGTCGCGGCCTACCACGGTACGCAGGTGGAGTGGACGACGACGTCGCCCGGTGACCTGACGCGCGTGAGCCGCGACGATACGACGATCTTCGGCGGCGACGGCCGCGGCGGCTTCATCGTCCCGGAGTTCAGCTCGGTCTTCGACGGCGCGGCCGCTTTCGTCTGCCTGATCGGTCTCGTCGCGCGTACGCAGTTGACGCTGAGCCAGATCGACGCGCGGATCCCGCGTGCCCATGTGCAGCGCCGCGACCTGGCGACGCCGTGGGCCGTCAAGGGCCTCGTGATGCGCACCGTGGTCGAGGCGGCGGGCGAGCGTTCCGTCGACACGACCGACGGGGTGCGGGTCGTCGAGCCGGACGGCCGCTGGGTGATGGTGCTGCCCGACCCGGCCGAGGCCGTCACCCATCTGTGGGCGGAGGGGCCGGACGACACCTCGGCGCTGGCCCTGCTCGACGAGTGGGCGGCCGTGGTCGACAGCGCCGGGCGCTGAGGCGGGACAGGGGCACGGCCTCTGGCGCGTACGGCGGAACGTGCTGTTCCGGCGCGGCAAGTCCCGCCGTACGCGCGCTTTGTGCACCATTGGGGAGCACTTCGCGCGCCCGTCCGCGCGCCGGGTGGGTCCATTCGGCGGCACGGGGTGCGACGTGCGACGATGTGCGGCATGTCGCAGCAGCACCCCGCACGGAGCACGACTTCGCGGCCTGCGCGGCCCGACGCCTCCATGTCGCTGCTGACGAACGTGATGGACCACAGCCTCGACGACGGATACGCGGAAGCGGCGGCCCGCCGGGGCGTCGAGGGCCGTGCGGGCCTGCCGCGTACCCTGCGCGCCAAACTCGGCCTCGCCGCGGGACTCGTGCTCGCGGCCCTCGTGGTGACCGTCGGTGCGGCGCAGGCACGTATCGCCGCGCCGACCATCGCCAAGGAGAAGGAAGAGCTGATCGAGCGCATCGAGGACGGCAGCAAGAACGCCGACAACCTCCAGGAGAACGTGGACGACCTGCGCGCCTCCGTCGAGGAGAAGCAGCGCGAGGCCCTGGAGAAGCACGGCGACAAGGGCGCCAGACGCGTGGCGCTGCTCTCCGGCGCGACCCCCGTCAAGGGCCCCGGCGTCAAGCTGGTGGTCGACGACGCGAAGGACACCGAGTCCAGCGGCTCGGGCGGACCGCGCGAGAGCAGCGGCTTCTCCGACACGGGCCGGGTCCGCGACCGCGACATGCAGCGCGTGGTCAACGGACTGTGGGAGTCCGGAGCCGAGGCCGTCTCCATCAACGGCCAGCGCCTCACCTCGCGCTCGGCCATCCGCGCGGCCGGCGACGCCATACTCGTCGACAACAAGCCCCTGGCACCGCCCTATACGCTCCTCGCGGTGGGCCCGGGCCAGAAACTCAGCAAGAAATTCCAGGACAGCGCGGACGGACAGTATCTGTACGTCCTGCACAAGGACTACGGGGTGCGGACCAGCATCTCGGCTCAGGACGAGGTGCGGCTCCCGGCCGCGCCGAGCCTGATCGTACGAACAGCTAAGCCTGTGCGGACAGGAGAGGGCAGCACATCGTGATCGCCGTACTGGGCCTCGTCGTCGGAGTCGTGGCCGGACTCGTCGTCCGGCCCGTGGTGCCGACGGTGGTCGAGCCGTATCTGCCGATCGCCGTCGTGGCGGCGCTGGACGCGGTCTTCGGCGGGCTGCGCGCCATGCTGGACGGGATCTTCGTCGACAAGGTCTTTGTCGTCTCGTTCCTCTCCAACGTCGTCGTCGCCGCGCTGATCGTGTTCCTGGGCGACAAGCTGGGCGTGGGCGCGCAGCTCTCGACGGGCGTGGTCGTCGTCCTCGGCATCCGCATCTTCTCCAACGCGGCCGCCATCCGGCGGCACGTCTTCCGGGCGTGAGGCCGATGAGCGAAGAGACGCCGAAGCCGGGACGGCAGCCGCTGCCGGAACCGCAGG
This sequence comes from Streptomyces albiaxialis, assembly GCF_039530985.1. Classification (NCBI taxonomy): domain Bacteria; kingdom Bacillati; phylum Actinomycetota; class Actinomycetes; order Kitasatosporales; family Streptomycetaceae; genus Streptomyces; species Streptomyces albiaxialis. The sequence continues at coordinate 661,392 of NZ_BAAAPE010000002.1, read as the reverse complement.
AGGCGCGGCGGGAACGCCCCGATGAGGAGACCCCCGGACCTGAGGGCCCGGACGAGCGGCCTCCCGGGCTGACCGGGCGGCAGCGGCTCGTCAAGGCCGTCTGGCCGCCCCGCGTGACGCGCGCCCAACTCGTCGTCGCGCTGCTGCTGTTCGTCCTGGGCCTCGGACTCGCCATCCAGGTCCGCTCCACGAGCGAGAACAGCGCGCTGCGCGGCGCTCGCCACGAGGACCTCGTACGGATCCTCGACGAGCTGGACGACCGCACCAAGCGGCTGGAGGACGAGAAGCGAGAGCTGGAGGGCCACCGCACCGAGCTGGAGAGCAGCTCGGACCAGGCGGAGGAGGCCCGGAAGCAGACGAAGGAGAAGGAGGCCCAGCTCGGCGTGCTGGCGGGCACCGTGAAGGCCGAGGGGCCCGGGATCCGGATGACCGTCAACGACCGCGCGGGCTCGACCGATTCGGACGCCCTGCTCGACGCCGTGCAGGAGCTGCGCGCCGCCGGCGCGGAGGCGATCCAGGTCAACGGCGTGCGGGTCGTCGCGAGCACCTACTTCTCCGACAGCGGGGACGGCGTGCGCGTGGACGGGCGTAAGATCGGGCAGCCTTACCGCTTCGAGGTCATCGGCAAGCCGCAGGACCTGGAGCCCGCGTTGAACATCCCGGGCGGGGTCGTCCAGACCCTGAAGAAGGAACAGGCCACGGTGTCGGTGTCCCGCTCGGAGAAGATCACCGTTGACGCCTTGCGATCGGCGAAGCGGCCTGACTACGCTCGGTCGTCATCGCAGTGAGAGGGCGAGTTTGACGGCCAAAGGGCTTCCGGGGGGTCGGCGGGCCTGTTCAGCACTGCGTGGTGGAAACTGTCTACAGGTCACGGACGTTAACCGGGTGACCGGCGTGACTGATGAGAGCATCGAGGGTCTGTCCTGCCCCACGGGCGGGTCTGTTTCGTGCGAGGGGAATCGCCCGTGAGTTTTTTTGCGAAGTTGTTCGGCAAGAGCCGCCAGAACGGCGGCGGCGCGGCCGCGCGGCACCGCGCCCCCCGGCACACCGATGCGCCCGGGACCGGAGCGGAGGACAGCGGCGAGCGTCCCCTGTTCCGCGATGAGGTGGCCGGCCGTAGCGGAGACAATTCGGGTGGTCACGGCGCGGTTTCTGTTGACCCTGGCGCACAGGGACGCATAGGTTCCGAAGCACCGCCAACCTCAACTACGGGTGGAGGTTCTGCCTTGCCGGTGTGTAACAGGTGTGGGACCCAGGCCGCTGAAGCGAGCCGGTTCTGCTCCAACTGCGGCGCTCCGCTGCGCGGTGGCATGCCCGCCGAAGGGTCGTCCGAGACGACCTCCACCATCTCCATCTCCGGCCTGGAGGCCTACGAGGCGGAGGTGACCGGCCAGCACGCCTCGCCGGTGCTGCCGCCCGAGGCCCAGGCCGCCGTGGACGCGCTGCCCCTGGGCTCGGCGCTGCTGATCGTGCGCCGCGGCCCGAACTCCGGCAGCCGCTTCCTGCTGGACGGCGAGCTGACCACGGCCGGCCGTCACCCGGAGAGCGACATCTTCCTCGACGACGTGACGGTCTCGCGTCGTCACGTGGAGTTCCGTCGCGGCCCGGACGGGGTCTTCACCGTCTCCGACGTCGGCAGCCTGAACGGCACGTACGTCAACCGTGAGCGCATCGAGTCCGGCGTCCCGCTCGGGAACGGGGACGAGGTGCAGATCGGCAAGTACCGGCTGGTCTTCTTCACGAGCCAGCGCACCGTCTGACCCCTCGCAGGGAAGGCTCCATGCTGGAAACACCGTCGGGCGGTGCCGCCTCCGGCACCGCCGCCGGGGACAGCGGTCCCATGAGCATCGGAGCCGTGCTCCAGACGCTCCGGGAGGAGTTCCCCGAGGTCACCGTCTCCAAGATCCGTTTCCTGGAGGCGGAGGGCCTGGTGGAGCCCGAGCGGTCCCCCTCGGGGTACCGCAAGTTCAGCGGTGAGGACGTCGAGCGGCTCAGCTACGTCCTCCGGATGCAGCGGGACCACTACCTCCCGCTGAGGGTGATCAGGGAGCACCTGGACGCGCTGGGCCGCGGCGAGCTGCCGCCGTCCGTGCAGGCACCGTCCAGGGAGCCCCTGGAGCCCGATGTGACGCCCCCGGCGCCCACCGTCCGTATAGGGCGCGGCGAGCTGCTCGCGGTCGCGGAGGTGGACGAGGAGAAGCTGGCGGAGTGGGAGTCGTACGGGCTGATCGCCGCCGCCTCCGACGGGGCGTACGAACTGACCGAGGTCACCGTCGCACGCATCGTGGCCGACCTGGGGAGGTTCGGGATCGAGCCCCGTCATCTGCGGGCCATGAAGGCCGCCGCTGACCGCCAGGCGGATCTCGTGGAGCAGCTCGTGGCCCCGCTGCGGCGGCACAGGGACGCCCGGACCCGGGCCCGTGCCGAGGCCACCGCGCAGGAGCTGGCGGGCCTCTCCGTGCGGCTGCACGCGGCGCTCGTGCAGTCCGCGCTGCGCCCGCACGGTGACTGAAAGCGACACGGATGCCCTCGCCGCGAGGCTGCCCGACTACCCAAACGGGCGCGGCACGGCCTAGGGTTGCTGTGTGAATGAGCTCGACGTCGTGGGTGTCCGGGTGGAAATGCCCACCAACCAACCGATCGTGCTCCTGCGTGAAGTGGGAGGCGACCGTTACCTCCCCATCTGGATCGGCCCTGGGGAGGCGACCGCGATCGCCTTCGCGCAGCAGGGCATGACTCCTGCACGCCCACTGACCCATGACCTCTTCAAGGACGTCCTGGAAGCAGTGGGACAGGAGCTCACCGCCGTCCGCATCATGGACTTGCGGGAGGGCGTGTTCTACGCCGAGCTGGTGTTCGCCAGCGGGGTCGAAGTGAGCGCGCGCCCGTCCGACGCCATAGCCCTCGCGCTCCGGACGGGAACTCCGATCTACGGGAGTGACGGCGTGCTGGACGACGCGGGAATCGCGATCCCGGACGAGCAGGAGGACGAGGTGGAGAAGTTCCGCGAGTTCCTCGACCAGATCTCGCCCGAGGATTTCGGCACCAGCAGCCAGTGAACGGCGCGGAGGGAGCGCGATCCATGCGGTCCGGTGGCCGGAAGCGAAGACCAATCGGCCACCCATTCCCGGCCTGCGGGCACGTGAAACCACTCCATGGGTGAATATCACTCGCCGTGCCGAGTGTGGCGATCGTTGACGCACCCGGAGTGACTGCCTACCTTCATGTGGGCAGGTTCCGGGGGTAACCCGGGATGTGAAGGACGGAGGTCGGCGTGACAAGCACCGGCGGCGACGGTACGGCGGCGGGCGACTCCTCCCTACCCGGCGGGCCCCTGATGCGGCCCGCCTCCCCACCGGGCCGCCCGGCCGAGGAGGGCTCGGACCAGCCTCCGGAAGAGGTCGGCTATCGCGGCCCCACGGCCTGCTCGGCTGCCGGGATCACCTACAGGCAGCTCGACTACTGGGCGCGTACGGGCCTCGTGGAGCCCAGCATCCGGCCCGCGTACGGCTCGGGGACGCAGCGGCTCTACAGCTTCCGCGACATCGTCGTCCTCAAGATCGTGAAGCGGCTCCTGGACACGGGCGTCTCGCTGCAGAACATCCGCGCCGCCGTGAAGCACCTCCGCTCGCGCGGGATGACCGACCTGGCGCGCATGACGCTGATGAGCGACGGCGCGACGGTCTACGAGTGCTCGTCGCCCGACGAGGTCGTCGATCTGCTCCAGGGCGGCCAGGGCGTCTTCGGGATCGCCGTGGGCGTGGTCTGGAAGGACGTCGAAGGCGCCCTCTCGCAGCTCCACGGCGAGCGGGTGGACACCGGGGAGACCCTCGTCGGGAACCACCCCGGGGACGAGCTGGCGCGCCGCCGCAACCGCGCGGGCTGAGCGTCCCCGTTCCCGTGCCGCGCCTGTCGGGCGCCGATTGTCAGTGGCATGCGGCAGCATCGGTGCTGTGAGAGGCGCGCCGACCATCCTGCATCTGGACATGGATGCCTTCTTCGCCGCGGTGGAGCAGGCGTCCAAGCCCAGCCTGCGCGGGAAGCCGGTGATCGTGGGCGGCCTCGGCCCGCGCGGCGTGGTCTCCACCGCGTCGTACGAGGCGCGGCGGTTCGGCGTGCACTCGGCGATGCCCATGGCCCAGGCCCGCCGCCTGTGTCCGAACGCGGCGTATCTGGGCCCCCGCTTCGGGCTCTACCGGCAGGTGAGCGAGGTCGTGATGGGCCTGCTGGGGGAGCTGTCGCCGCTGGTGGAGCCGCTGAGCCTGGACGAGGCGTTCGTCGACCTGGAGGCCGGTGAGGCGCTCTCGGAGGCCGGGAGCGGGCGCGAGGTGGGGGAGCGGCTGCGGCGCGCGATCCGGGCGGAGACGGGGCTGAGCGGCTCGGTGGGGCTCGCCGGGTCCAAGATGCTGGCGAAGATCGCCTCGGAGCAGGCCAAGCCGGACGGGCTGGTGCTGATCGAGCCGGGCACCGAGCAGGAGATGCTCGCCCCGATGTCCGTGCGGACGCTGCCGGGCGTAGGGCCCGCGACGGCGGAGACGCTGCGCAGGGCCGGGATCACCACGGTGGGGGAGACGGCCGAGGCGGGGGAGGCCGAGCTGCTCCGCCTGCTGGGCAAGGCGCACGGCACGTCGCTGTACGCGATGGCGCACGGGATCGACGAGCGGCCCGTGGTCGCCGAGCGCGACGCGAAGTCGGTCTCGGTCGAGGACACCTACGACGTGGACCTCACGGACCGTACGCGCGTCCAGATGGAGGTCGCGCGGCTCGCGGAGCGCTGCGTGGAGCGGCTGCGCGGCGCCGGGCGCTCGGGCCGGACCGTGGTGATCAAGGTGAGGAGTTACGACTTCTCGACGCTGACCCGTTCGGAGACCCTGCGCGGTCCCACGGACGACCCGGCGGTGGTCAAGGAGGCCGCAGCGCGGCTCATCGACCTCGTGGACACCACGGCCGGTGTGCGGCTGCTGGGGGTGGGCGTGAGCGGCCTGGCCGACTTCACCCAGGAGGACCTCTTCGCGCAGGCCCGTGCCGCGCAGGAGGAGGCGGAGGAGACAGCGGGGGCGGATGACGCGGAGAGGGCAGACCGGCTGGGGGACGGTGACGGGGCCGGCGCCCGGGCCGGGACCGGGGCCGGGGGAGGCGCGCAGGTCAGGCCCGCGCCGCCCGTCGCGCCGGAGAGCGCGGAGCTGCCCGAGGACAGACGCTGGACGCCGGGAAAGGACGTGCGGCACGCCGTGCACGGGCGCGGGTGGGTGCAGGGCAGCGGGGTCGGGAAGGTCACGGTCCGCTTCGAGGAGCCGGACACGCCGCCGGGGCGGGTGCGGACGTTTTCCGTGGACGATCCGGAGCTGGAGGCCGTGGAGCCGCGGATGCTGGACGCGGCCGTCGCCGAGGTGCTGGCGGGGAGCGGAGCCCCTCAGCCCTCGGAGCCGGCTATCCGGCCGAAGTCGCGGTCGGGGGCCGGAGCGGGGCCGCCCTCGGCGGCGGGGAGGTCCAGCCCGTAGTGGTGGTAGAGCTGGAGCTCCTGTTCGGGGGAGAGGTGGCGCCCGACGCCGAAGTCGGGGGCCTCCTTGATCAGCGCGCGGGCGAAGGGCACGTTCAGCCCGTCGTCGGAGAGCCTGCTGGGCTCCAGCGGCACGAAGGCGTCCCTGCTGAACAGGCCGGTGCGCACGGCGGCCCACTCGGGCTCGCCCGTGGCGTCGTCGAGGTACACCTCGTCCACGGTGCCGATCTTGGTTCCGTCGCGGTCGAACGCCTTGCGGCCGATCAGGTTCCGGGGATCGATATCGGTCTGCACAGGGTCCCTCCCTCAGGTCGAGCCTGGTTCACCGGAATTCCACGTACACGTATGTCTACACCTACAACGAAACGGTACTTTTCGGCGGTTGGCCACTTGAGTGCGGGCCTGGTCCCCCGGAGAGGGTGCGCTGATAGGCTCGCAAGTGGCTGTCGACCCCGTGCGGGAGAGTCCTCCGGTGAGGTTGCCGGAGGCGCCGAAGGAGCAACTCCTCCCCGGAATCTCTCAGGCTCACGTACCGCGCGGACGAGGTCACTCTGGAAAGCAGGGCGGGCCCCGGACCAGCACCGAAGCCCCTCCTCACCGACGGTGAAAGCCGGACTGCCGCAGTGCGGGGCCGCCCGGTGAAACTCTCAGGTTGCGATGACAGAGGGGGAGGCCGTCCGGGCACCCGTGCCAGGTGCCCTCGAAGGTCCCAGAGACCAGGAGGCCCCCGCAGATGACTTCCCACCGCATTCCGCTCACCGCTCTGGAGAGCGCGGCTCCCTTCGAGAACCGCCATATCGGCCCCGACAGCGCCGCCCAGGCCAAGATGCTCGCCCAGGTCGGGTACGGCTCGCTGGACGAGCTGACCGAGGCGGCCGTGCCGGACGTGATCAAGAGCACCGAGGCGCTCGCGCTGCCCGACGCGCGGAGCGAGGCCGAGGTGCTGGCCGAGCTGCGCGGCCTGGCCGCCCGTAACCAGGTGCTGCAGTCCATGATCGGCCTGGGCTACTACGGCACGTTCACGCCGCCCGTGATCCTGCGGAACGTGATGGAGAACCCCGCCTGGTACACCGCGTACACCCCATACCAGCCGGAGATCTCACAGGGCCGCCTGGAGGCGCTGCTCAACTTCCAGACGGTCGTCGCCGACCTGACCGGACTGCCGACCTCCGGTGCCTCGCTGCTGGACGAGTCCACCGCCGCCGCCGAGGCCATGGCGCTGTCGCGGCGCGTGGGCAAGGTCAAGGACGGCGTCTTCCTCGTCGACGCCGACTGCCTGCCGCAGACCGTCGCCGTGCTGCGTACGCGCGCGGAGCCGACCGGCGTCGAGATCGTCGTCGCCGACCTGGGCGCGGGCATCCCCGAGGAGATCGCCGAGCGCGGCGTCTTCGGCGTCCTCCTCCAGTACCCGGGCGCGTCCGGCGCCGTGCGCGACCACCGCGCCGTCATCGAGCGGGCGCACGAGCTGGGTGCCGTCGTCACCGTCGCCGCCGACCTGCTCGCGCTGACCCTGCTGACCTCGCCCGGCGAGCTGGGCGCCGACATCGCCGTCGGCTCCAGCCAGCGCTTCGGCGTCCCGATGGGATTCGGCGGGCCCCACGCGGGCTACATGGCGGTGCGCGAGACGTTCGCGCGCAGCCTGCCCGGGCGGCTCGTCGGCGTGTCCGTGGACGCCGACGGCGACCAGGCGTACCGCCTCGCGCTCCAGACCCGTGAGCAGCACATCCGCCGCGAGAAGGCCACCAGCAACATCTGCACCGCGCAGGTGCTGCTCGCCGTGATGGCGGGGATGTACGCGGCGTACCACGGCCCGGACGGCCTCGCCGCCATCGCCCGCCGTACGCACCGGTACGCGGCGCTGCTCGCCGCCGGGCTGCGCGCGGGCGGCGTGGAGGTCGTCCACGAGGCGTTCTTCGACACGGTCACCGTCCGTGTCCCCGGCAGGGCCGCGGAGGCCGTCGAGCGCGCCCGCGAGGCCGGGGTCAACCTGCGATCGGTGGACGCCGACCACGTGGGCATCGCCTGCGACGAGACGACGAGCCGCGCGCACCTGGCCACCGTCTGGGCCGCCTTCGGCGTCGGCGGGGCCGCCGACCTCGACGTCGACGCGCTCGACGCGGAGACCGAGGACGCGCTGCCCGAGGACCTGCTGCGTACGGACGAGTATCTGACGCACCCGGTCTTCCACGAGCACCGCTCCGAGACGGCCATGCTGCGCTACCTGCGCCGTCTCTCCGACCGGGACTACGCGCTGGACCGCGGCATGATCCCGCTCGGCTCCTGCACGATGAAGCTCAACGCGACCACCGAGATGGAGGCCGTGACCTGGCCCGAGTTCGGCGGCATGCACCCCTTCGCGCCCGCCGATCAGGCCGAGGGCTATCTGACGCTGATCCGCGAGCTGGAGGACCGCCTCGCCGAGGTCACCGGCTACGACAAGGTGTCCCTCCAGCCCAACGCGGGCTCGCAGGGCGAGCTGGCCGGTCTGCTGGCCGTTCGCGCGTACCACCGGGCGAACGGGGACACGCAGCGCGACATCTGCCTCATCCCCTCCTCCGCGCACGGGACGAACGCGGCGAGTGCGGTGATGGCCGGGATGAAGGTCGTCGTCGTCAAGACCAGCGAGAACGGCGACGTGGACGTCGAGGACCTGCGCGCCAAGATCGAGAAGCACGGCGACAAGCTCTCGGTCCTCATGGTCACCTACCCCTCCACGCACGGGGTGTTCGAGGAGCACATCACCGACATCTGCGGCGCCGTGCACGACGCGGGCGGCCAGGTCTACGTGGACGGGGCGAACCTCAACGCGCTGCTGGGGCTCGCCCGCCCCGGCAAGTTCGGCGCCGACGTCTCGCACCTGAACCTGCACAAGACCTTCTGCATCCCGCACGGCGGCGGCGGTCCGGGCGTCGGCCCGATCGGCGTCCGCGCGCACCTGGCGCCGTACCTGCCCAACCACCCGCTCCAGCCCGCCGCCGGGCCCGAGACGGGCATCGGCCCGGTCTCCGGCGCGCCCTGGGGCTCGGCCGGAATCCTGCCGATCTCGTGGGCGTACGTCCGGCTGATGGGCGCGGAAGGGCTGCGCCGGGCCACGCAGGTCGCGGTGCTCAGCGCGAACTACATCGCCAAGCGCCTGGAGCCGCACTACCCCGTGCTCTACACCGGGCCGAACGGGCTGGTGGCGCACGAGTGCATCATCGACGTGCGCCCGCTGACCAAGGCCACGGGCGTGACCATCGACGACGTCGCCAAGCGCCTGATCGACTACGGGTTCCACGCCCCGACCATGTCCTTCCCCGTGGCGGGCACGCTGATGACGGAGCCCACCGAGAGCGAGGACCTGGCGGAGCTCGACCGGTTCTGCGAGGCGATGATCGCGATCCGCGCGGAGGTCGACCGGGTCGGCTCGGGGGAGTGGGGCGCGGAGGACAACCCGCTGCGCAACGCGCCGCACACCGCCGCCCTGCTCGGCCGCGACTGGGACCACGCGTACAGCCGCGAGGAGGCCGTCTTCCCGGCCGGTGTCGAGGCCGCCGACAAGTACTGGCCGCCGGTGCGCCGGATCGACGGCGCCTACGGCGACCGCAACCTCGTGTGCTCCTGCCCGCCGGTGGCGGAGTACGAGGGCTGACGCGGGCGTACGAGGGCTGACGCGGCGGAAGGCCGCGCACACGTCAGGGCCGGTTCGGCGGGAGCGCCGGGCCGGCCCTGGCTCTTGCTGTGTTGTCAGGCCGCCGCGTCAGGCGGCGGTGGCGATGTGGTGCGTGCCGAGCGGCTTGTGCGGAGCGATGATCTGGCCGTCCGGCAGCAGCTCACCGGTGTCCTCGAAGAGCAGAACTCCATTGCACAGCAGGCTCCAGCCCTGTTCCGGGAAGTGGGCCACGGGTTGGGCGGCCTCCCGGTCGGCGGAGTCTGCTGTCGGGCACGGTGGCTGATGCTTGCACATTGTCGGTGTCGTCTTCCGTCGTGGTGTGGCTTCTGTCCTGCGGCTCGTGGTGTCCATGGCCGTTCCCCCGTATGTTTTCCGGTCCATCCCCAGTGTTCCGCCGCTGGCCCGAATCCGCAGGGATTTCGCGTCAGCACATCTCCAACTGGTCAGACGCGTCACCCTGTTGGGCGGTTGCGTCCAACCAGACGGTCCCTTTGGGTGGTTCGGCGTCCGTAAAGGACTAGTCCATACGGAGGGTGACAGGCGGGCCGGGCGCCACGGGCCCGGACGTGCGCACCACGGTCAGACAGGCGTACGCATCAGCGGCGCCGTCACCAGGCGGCGGGTCAGCATCGGCAGCAGCGCGTCCACCCGGTGCGGCTGGTGCGCGGGGATGCCGGGCGGGGCGGGGGCCAGGGGGATCAGCAGGTCGGACGGCTCGGGGGAGCCGGAGCCCGCGTCGGCCGAGAGGTCGCCGTGCAGCCAGAGCGTGAGCATGTACAGCTCGGGGACGGAGAGCAGCCGGGGCTGGTACGGCGTGGGCAGGAGCTGGGCCTGACGGAGGGCCCGCACGGTGGAGAGGACGTAGGGCCCCTCGCAGAACTGCCCGAAGGTCCAGCCGTCGGCGGTCAGCACGGCCTCGGCGACGCCCGAGTACGCGCCGCCCTCGATGCCCCTGCCCTGGACGCCGCGGGCACCCTTGGCGCCCCTGTCGTCGAGCAGGAAGCGCCAGCCCGTGAGCCGGGTGCGCGGCACGGCGCGGGACGCGGCGGAGGCGTGGGCGAAGCCGTCCATCTCGTGGACGGGGAGGGGGAGTTCGGGGCGCACCGGGCCCTGCGCGGCGCGCAGGGCGGCGGGCGTGCGGGTGCCACGGACCGCGGTGGGCGAACCGAGCGCGGTCAGGACACTGCGCAGGGCTGGGGCGGGGGCCGGGGGAACGTGCAGCGGCATGGTGGGTCGCCTCTCTTCGGAGACATGAGCGCGTCTGGGCTCGGCGGGGGCGCGGACGGCTGTGTCGGCGCGGGGGAACTGGCCGCGGGGGCGGCGGGGCGTCGACGCGGGGGCCGGGGGGCGCCAAGTCTCTGCCTCGTTCGCGGAGTTTATACGAGATGCGTTCGACCGGCGTTTCCACTAACCGGCGCCGGTGTTTCCGGACAGGGGAATTCTGGTCAAATGCGCAGCCCATTGAGCTGCGTTGCGCGGAAAATCATGCGCATGACCTCGGATTCCGCTGGATGCGCGGTCGGCCGGATCCGCTCGTGTGGTGCGGAACACGTGCGTCGAGGCCCGAAGGTGCCGTATGCCGAAGGAATGTGCCGTCCAACGGGCGTCAGCCTAGCCGCTGTTCTCCGCGCGGTCAGCCCCCGTAGGCGTTATCCGTCGTGCTCCCGGGCATCATCGGTGCACGCTCGGGCGGACGAGAAGAAGGCGAGGGAGCCTCCGATGGGAGAGAAGGTCGTGGCCGACAGGTTCGACCTGTCCGATCGGCAACGGTACCGGCAGAAGCTGCGCAAGTGCCTCCAGGGGCTCGCGCAGTTGCTGGAGGAGAAGAGGTTCGACCGGCCCCGGAATCTGATGGGGCTGGAGATCGAGCTGAATCTCGCCGATGCTGCCGGGCAGCCCTTGATGATGAATGCGGAGGTTCTTGAGCACATTGCGAGCCGTGATTTCCAGACGGAGCTGGGACAGTTCAATCTGGAAGTGAATATAGTGCCGCACGCGCTGGAAGGGCGGGTATTCGACCAGCTCGACGAGGAACTTCGCACGGGCCTCGCGTACGCGGACAGACAGGCCCAGGAAGTCGCCGGGCGCATTGTCATGATCGGAATTCTGCCGACGCTCTCGGCGGGCGATCTCACGCTCGCCAATCTGACGGCCGTGGACCGCTACACGCTGCTCAACGACCAGATCATGGCCTCGCGCGGCGAGGAGGTCGTCCTCGACATCGACGGCGTCGAGCATCTGACCCGCACCTCGGCCTCCATAGCCCCGGAGGCGGCCTGCACCTCCGTGCAGCTCCACCTCCAGGTGACCCCGGCGCGCTTCGCGGACGTGTGGAACGCGGCGCAGCTCGCCTGCGGCCCGCAGATCGCGATGGGCGCCAACTCGCCCTTTCTCTTCGGGCACGAGCTGTGGCGCGAGTCCCGCGCCCCGCTCTTCCTCCAGGCCACCGACACCCGGCCGCCGGAGCTGAGCGCCCAGGGCGTACGGCCCCGCACCTGGTTCGGGGAGCGGTGGATCGCCTCGGCATACGAACTGTTCGAGGAGAACCTGCGCTACTTCCCCTCCCTGCTGCCCATCTGCGACGACGAGGACCCTCAGCGCGTGCTCGACGCCGGGGGAACCCCGGCGCTGCCCGAACTGGTGCTGCACAACGGGACCATCTACCGCTGGAACCGCCCCGTCTACGGCGTCGTCGACGGCGTGCCGCATCTGCGCGTCGAGAACCGGGTGCTGCCCGCCGGGCCCACCGTGACCGACGTGCTGGCCAACACCGCGTTCTACTACGGCCTGGTGCGCGCCCTCGCCGACGAGCAGCGCCCCGCGTGGACGCGGATCCCGTTCGCCGACGCGGCACGGAACTTCGACGCGGCCTGCCGGTACGGGATCGACGCCGAGCTGTGGTGGCCCCGGGGCGGGCGTACGCCCGGGCTCGCGCGCGTACCGGCGACGCGGCTCGTGCAGGACCAGCTCCTGCCGCTCGCCGCGGCGGGGCTCGACGCGTGGGGAGTGGAGGCGGCCGACCGCGACCGGTATCTGTCGGTCATCGAGGAGCGGTGCCGCTGGCGGGTCAACGGCGCGTCGTGGCAGGCGACGGCGTACCGGCGCGCCGTGGACTCGGGGCTGGACCGGGAGAAGGCGCTGGCCGCCGTCACCCGCCGCTACTGCGAACTCGTCGCGACGGGCGAGCCGGTGCACACCTGGCCGCACGGCCCGTGACGGCCGCGACCGCTGTGGCGCTCAGCCCCTGCTGCCCGCCGCCATGATGGCCTTGAGGATGACCGAGTGGATCTGCGCCGGGTCGTCGACCTGGTGCGAGGAGCCGTGGGTCGCCTTGGCGATCTCCTTGGCGGCCTTCTCGTCCGCGTCGGGCCCGACGGCCACGGCGATGACCGGCAGCAGGGGCTTGCCCTCGGCCAGCTCGTCCAGCTCGGCGGTGAGTTCGTTGCGGTTGATGCTGCCCTCGTCCTCGTTGGCGCCGTCGGTGAGGAGGACCAGGGCGTTGAACTTGCCCTGCGCGTAGCCGTCGCGGGCCTTCTTGTACGCCGCGAGCGTGGTGTCGTAGAGGCCCGTGGCGCCCTCCGGGATCGGGGCCATCTTGCCGAAGGCGCCGGTGAGCCGGTCGCGCTGCGTCTCGTTGCCGCTCGTACGGCTGCCGAGGCGCTTGGTGGGCACCAGCTCGCGGTAGTCGCGCTTGCCGTCGAGCCGGGTGGAGAACTCCCAGAGCCCGACCTCGTCGTCGGGCGTGAACTGGGAGAGGCCCTGGATCAGCGAGGCCTTGGTGACGTCCATCCGGGACTGGCCGCGCCCGGGCACCTCCTGCGCCATCGACGCCGACGCGTCCACGACGATCATGAAGCGGGCGCTCTGCACGGTGATCGTCCACATGCCCAGGGCGGCGCTGACGTTCTTGGCCTCCGGCGGGTCGCCGGGTATCCCGTCGAAGGGCTGCGGCTCGCGCCCGCCCGCCGCGCGCGCGACGGCCGCGTCGGCCTTGCCGTTGACGGGCCGGAAGCCCGCGCGGGCGAGCACCTGGCGGCCCCGCGCGTCCCCGAGCAGGGTCTGGAAGCGGAGCGCTGCCCGGCCCTTCTCGGTGCTGATCTTCTGGTCGTCGACGAGGGTGTACGGGTAGTCGAGCACCGTGGCCTCGTCCTCGGGATAGAAGAGGCGCAGGTCGGTGGCGTCGCCCTCGCGCTTGTTGTGGGCGTAGGCGGCCTGCTCGGAGAGGATGAGCGCGTGATTGCGCTGCGGATTGCCCAGCTCGGCGTCCGAGGCGTCGTGCGGGAGGGTGGCCAGCACCTGGGAGTCGCCGGGGGCGGTGTGCTCGGCGAGCTGCTTGGCGGCGGCCGCGGTCTTCGTCTCGGCCTTCTTCCCCTCCTCCTTGACCGCCGACGCCTGCATCTGCGTGAGCGCGAGCAGGCCGGTGGCGCTGCGGGCCGGGTCGGCCGTGCCGAGGCGCATCTCGTCGTCGGCGGTCACCGAGGACGCCATCTTCGCCCAGGAGAGCTTCTTCTCCGGCCAGCCCAGCTTCTTGGCGGCCGACGGCACGGCCGCGAGCGTGAGCGGGGTGCTGGCGACATTGCCGAGCGTCTCCAGCGAGGGCGCGCCCGCCGCCGACGAGGCGCGGTCCACCCAGACCTTGGAGTCGGGCACCCACACGTCGCTGTCCAGGTCGTCGCCGCCGCGCGTCAGGGTGTCGGCCACCTCGGTGCCCGTACGCTCGCTGACCCGGACGTCCAGGCAGCGGCCGTCGGACTTGGCCTCGTTCTTCTTCGCCTCGTCCGCGACGGTGCGGAGGGCGGGGGCGATGTCGGGGGAGGCGGCGATGCGGAGTTCCACCGCGTCGCCCTCGCACGAGCCGCCGAAGGGGAGCACGCCCGTCTGCGCGGCCACGGCCCCGCCGGCGGCGATGGCGACGACGACGGCCGTCGCGAGCATCACGGTGCGGCGGCGCTTGCCCGCTCTCCGGGGCGGTTCGAGGGCGGCACGGGCACCCCTCCCGCCGCGGGAACCGGAGTTGTCGGGCAAGCTGTGACGTGGCATGACGTAGGCGCCTCTCCTGAAAGCCGCTCGGGCGGCGACCGGGGAGAGGAGCGGCACACCGTGACGGAGTCCGTCCCCGGGCGGTCGCGCGCGATCTTCGTACCTGCATTCGAGACCCTAGCGTGGCCACGGTGGGGATGAGGCTCGAATGCCGAACTGGTACCGGCAGCGGCGGACGAGGCGGACGGGCGGGACGTGACGGGAGAGAACGGGCGGAATGAGCGCCCTTCGGAACGGGAGGTTTGTGTGCGGTCGCGGGTTCCTGATGAGCCGTCGCCGGTGGTGGCGCTCCCCGAGGACGGCCCTGACCGGCGGACGCTCCGTACGGAGCTGCTGCTCGTGCTCGCCCTCTCGCTCGGGGCGAGCGGGGTCTCCTCGCTGATCCGGTTCATCGGGGCGCTGACCCGGCCGGGCGGCCTGGCCGACCAGTCCGCGCAGCTCAACACCTCGCAGGCGCCCGGGCGTCCGTGGCTCGACCTGGCCTGGCAGCTCTTCGGTATCGCGACGGCGCTGGTGCCCGTCGCGCTGGTCGCGCACTTCCTGGTGCGCGAGGGCGCGGGCGGGCTGCGGGCGCTGGGCTTCGACCGGCTCAGGCCCGCGTTCGACCTGAGCCGAGGCGCGGCCGTCGCCGCGGGCATCGGCGGCTGCGGCATCGCCTTCTACCTCGTCGCCCAGGCGAGCGGCTTCAACCTCACCGTGGAGCCCGAGTCCCTGCCGCCGGTCTGGTGGAAGTACCCGGTGCTGGTCCTCTCCGCCGTGCAGAACTCGGTGCTGGAGGAGGTCATCGTCCTCGGCTATCTGGTGCGCAGGCTGGACCAGTTGGGCTGGGGGCCGATGGCCGTGCTCGCCGGCAGCTCGGTGCTGCGCGGCTCGTACCACCTCTACCAGGGCATCGGCGGCTTCCTCGGCAACATGGCGATGGGCGCCGTCTTCGTGCTGCTCTACCGGCGGTGGGGGCGCGTCGGACCGCTGGTCGCGGCCCACGCGCTGATCGACATCGTGGCCTTCGCCGGATACGCGCTGCTCGCGGGCAAGGTGGGCTGGCTGCCCACGCCCGACTGACGCCCGCGCGTACCCGGGGCCTCACAGTTCCGTGCGCAGCTCCGCGTCGAGGACGGTGAACGCCGTGCCGGTCAGCAGCGTCCGTTCGCCGCGCAGCTCGGTGCGCACATACCCCGAACGGGCCGACGCCTGGAGCCCCGTCAGGCTGTCGCTGCCCAGCCGCGCCGACCACAGCGGGGCGAGGGCGGTGTGCGCGCTGCCCGTGACCGGGTCCTCCGGGATGCCGTGGCGCGGGGCGAACATCCGCGACACGAAGTCGTACGCGCCTCCGTCCGCGGTACGGGCGCCCGCCGCGGGTGCCGTCACGATGACCGCGGGCCAGTCGAGCGCGGCCACGGCGGCCAAGTCCGGGCGCAGCGCGCGCACGGTCGCCTCGTCCGCGACGTCCACCAGCAGATAGTCCAGCGGCGCGGTGTCGTACGCGGCGGTCACCTCGGCGCCGAGCGCCGCCGCGACGCCCTCGGGGATCCCGACGGGCGCGGGTGTGCTGGTGGGGAAGTCGAGCGCGATGTCGCCGCAGGCGCGCGCCGTGGCGCCGAGCACGCCGCTGCGGGTGCGGAACCGGACGGTCTCGCCGGGCTTGGCGTGGCCGTCCTCGGCGAGCAGGTGCGCGGTGGCCACGGTCGCGTGGCCGCACATATCGACCTCGGCGACGGGCGTGAACCAGCGCAGCGCCCAGTCGGCCTCGGGGTCGTCCGGGAGCGGGTGCGCGTACGCGGTCTCGGCGAGGTTCATCTCGGCGGCCAGCGTCTGGAGGCGGCCGTCCTCGGGGAACGGGCCGCTGTCGAAGAGCACGACGGCGGCGGGGTTGCCGGTGTAGGGGCGGTCGGCGAAGGCGTCGACGGTACGGATCCTCATGCTCGCGGAGCGTAGAGAGCCATATCGTCGCTGGATACGGCCAATCCCACGGAAGTGGCTTGATCCGTCGCAACGGATCTGCCCGGAGGCCGGCCGACGCCGTGGCCGCGCCGTGCACCCCGGACCGGCGTGTGGCGGTGGGCGTCGGTCCCGGGGTGCGGGGCGCGGGGCCGGCTCACAACGTGGGCAGTGCGCGCAGTGCGGTGTGCAATGCCGCAGCCACCCGCCGGGCGTCGGCCTCGGTGGTTCGCCAGTTGCTGAAGGCCGCCCGCAGCGCGGGCACGCCGTCGAGGACGGTGGGGGTGAGGAAGGCTTCGGCGGCCAACTGCCCGGCGAGTGCGGCGAGCCGTTCGGTGGTGGGGTTCTCGGCAAGGGTGAAGCAAACGACGTTGAGGCGGACCGGTGCCAGGAGCCGCAGGCCGGGTGCGTTCTCGACGGCGTCGCCCAACGCACGGGCGCAGTCGACGCACCTTTCGGTGATCTCGCGATGGCCGTCCCGGCCGTAGGCCCGCAGGGTGAACCATGCCGCGAGAGCGCGCAGGCGGCGGGAATTCTCCGGGGTGAGGTGGGCCATGTCGGGGGTGTCCCCGAGCGGACCGAGGTAGGCCGCCGCGTTCTGGAAGACGCGCGTCTGCAGGTCGGGGCGGCGAGTGAACTGCACGGCGCTGTCATAGGGAACGTTCAGCCACTTGTGCAGGTCGACGCAGATCGAGTCGGCGAGGTCGAGGCCGTCCACCAAGTGGGCGTGCTCGGGGGACAGGGCGGCGAAGGCGCCGAAGGCCGCGTCCACGTGCAGCCAGAACGAGTAACGCTCGCGCAGCGCGGCGATGGCACGCAGATCGTCGAAGTCGACGGTGTTGACCGTACCTGCGTTGGCCACCACGACGCACCGTCCGTCGCTCTCCCCTTCGGCGAGCGCGTGCTCCAGTTCCGCCAGGTCGACCGCTTCCCGCCCGGGGAGGGTGGGCACGCGCACGAGGGACTTCCGTCCCAGACCGAGCATCGACAACCCCTTGGGCACGCTGGAGTGCGCGGCCCCTGACAGCACCCGTACGGAACCGAGCGCGCCCGCACCATGCTCAGCCGGTGAGATGCCCCGCTGTTCCCCGAGCCATTCGCGGGCGACGGCGAGGCCGACGGTGTTGGACATGGTGGCGCCGCTGACAAAGGTCCCGTGGTGCTCTTCGGAGAGGCCGAACAGGGTCCGCAGCCAGCCGATCGTCTCCCGCTCCAGGTGCTGTCCGGCCCCGTCCAGGGAAGACATCGCGTTCTGGTCCCAGGTCGCGGTCAGCCAGTCGCCGGCCAGCGCGGCGGGCGTCGCGCCCCCGGTGACGAATCCCAGATAGCGCGGTCCGGCGCTCGCCGAGAGGGCCGGCTCCCATCGGGCGGCGAAATCGTCCACCGCTGCCTGGAGCCCTGCCCCCTGTGCGGGCAGAGGGTCCGGATCCGGCAGCGGCGCTGAGGGGACGACCTCTCGTTCGGGGATTTCCTTGAGCAGGCCGACAGCGTGTTGACGAACGGTCTCCAACAGGAGCGGCAGTCCGTCGCGGTCGGCGGCAAGTCGCGGGTGCACGGGATGTCTCCTTCGTCGTGTGGCCACGACTGTATGGAGCCCACCGCTCCGACTACCGGTCCAATCGCGGACAACTGGCCTTGGGCCTACCAGGCGGACCCCGACGTCACCGGCTCGCTCACACCACATGGCTCGCGGGTGCTTGCCATCCGAACAGTCTCGATATATCGTTGAGGCATCGCGACTGATCAAAGATGGATCAGTCATCGACGACAAGGAGAGAACCATGCACCCCTACGAACACATCCACGGTGCGGAACACGGACACGGCGAAGGCCGCGGACGCGGGCGTGGTCCCGGCGGTCCCGGGCGGGGCTGGGGCCGCGGTGAGCGCGGGCGCTCCGCCTTCGGGCCCTTCGGCCCCCCGTTCGGCGACGGCCCGGCCTTCGGCGGCAGGGGCCGCGGAAGGGGCGGCGGTCCCGGGCCGCGCGGCGGCAGGGCCCGGCGCGGTGACGTACGCGCCTCGATCCTGGCGCTGCTCAAGGACCGCCCGATGCACGGGTACGAGATGATCCAGGAGATCGCCGAGCGCAGTGGCGGCGCCTGGAAGCCGAGCCCCGGATCGGTCTATCCCACCCTCCAGCTCCTGGAGGACGAGGGCCTGATCACCAGCGAGAGCGAGGGCGGCAAGAAGCTCTTCGCGCTCACCGAGTCGGGCAGGACCGAGGCCGAGGCGGGCGCCGAGGCCCCCTGGGAGGAGGCCGGGCGCGGCGTCGACTGGGAGGCCGCCCGCGAGATGCGCAACGCGGCGGGCGGCCTGGCCGGGGCGTTCCACCAGGTGTGGACCACCGGCACGCCCGAGCAGCGCGACAAGGCGCTGACCGTGGTCAACGACGCGAAGAAGAAGCTCTATCTCATCCTCGCCGAGGCCGAGGACACGGCCGAGGAAACGGCCGAGGAGAAGTGAGGGCGTGACGGCGCCCGTGCGCCGTCACGATCACGAGCGAGCGTGTGAGCGTGTGACGCGGCCGGGTCCCCTCGGGGCCCGGCCGCGTCCTTTCGGTCTCAGTGCGCCGGGCCCGAGCCCAGGCGCAGGGCGGTGGCGTCGAGTTCGCCCTCGCCGCAGACGGTGCCCAGCTTCCACTCCGTCTGCAGTGCGCGGCGCTGGTCGGGCGGGATGACGCGCAGCGTGCGCGGCTCCGGGCAGGTGCCGTCCGCCGGGTCGCCGGTGCCGGGGACGACGGTCCAGTGCAGCCTGCTCCAGGCGCGGTCGCCGGGCCGCATCGTGAACTGCTCCGAGGCGTTCGACCGGTCCCGTTCGGTGGTCGTCGGGATCTTCACGCCGTCGTCCTTCGCGAGCTGGAGACCGGGCCAGCCGCGCGTACGGCAGGGCGCGTCCGAGGAGTTCGTCAGCACGAGCGCGGCGTAGCGCTGGCCCGCGCCGGACTCCAGCGAGCGGAGGGAGACCTTCAGCCGCTCCGTACCGCACCAGGGAGTGCCCCGGGGTGACGCCGCCTGCTTCTTGGCCGCGGTGTCCTCCGTACGCGCCGCGCCCTCGGCCTCTTTCACGGCGGCGGGCGCCGAGGACTGCGCGGACTGCGGGGAATTCGCGGATTTCGACGGCTTCGCGGACTGCGAGGACTTCGGGGCCTCCGACGAGGAGGCGGGGGAGGAGGAGTGTGCCGTGCAGCCCGCGGCGATCAGCGCGGTGGTCGCGGCGAGGGCGGCGAGTGCCGGACGTGCGTACGGAGCATGGTGTGGGGCCATGGTCTCTCCCGTTGCTGCCGGAGCGGGTGTCGCGGGCTTGGACTGACCTCTCGCTGTGCAGGTTCCCCGTTACCGCGCGCTCATCCCTCGCGAACCGTCCGGCCGGGCGGGAGTGTTGAGCCGCCAGATCTCCGCGGCGTCGAAGGAGTCGTACGCGCGCGGGAGACGGGCGTCGTCCTCATGGCAATGGAACGCGGACCAGAACAGATCGCCGGGCAGCGCGTCGCGCGGGGCGTACACCCGGTACACGTACTGTTTTCCGTCCGTTCCCGGCAGCGCCACCATCCAGCAGCCCGGTACGGGCTCGGCGAGTGCGGCCATAGGGCTCCTGGGCCGGGTGGGGGTGACGGGCGGGAACATGAGGTGAGGTGCGGTGTGACGGCGTAGGTGCCAGGGTCGCGGGTGGGGGACGGGTCGGGGTGGTGTGCGGCACCATATCCTCCCCAGGGAGGAGACGTCGGACGTCTGTGCCCAACCTCTGGGGGATGTGCATATGCCACGGGGTGCCGATGTCCGCTCCGGGTGCGTGTGATGTGGTGTTCGTGTGCAGAGCCCTACACCGTCCAGCGAACCAGCCGACACAGGAGTCGAGGAGCAGGTCAGTGCTGCGCTGGCGGCGATGGTGGTGACCGCGCGGCGGCGCGCGGCGCGGGACGGGGACCGGCAGATCGACACCGCGCACCTGCTGCACAGCCTCCTGGAGTCCGACCGCGAGGTCTGGGAACTGCTCGACGGGGACGAGCCCGGGCCCCAGGTCGGCAAGCTCCTCGGCTATCTCGTGCAGCGCAGCATCGGCTACGGGCTGCGGTGGCAGGGCAGCGTCGAGGACTCGGGCGCCGTGCCCGCGGTCTCCGACCAGCCCGGCGGCGTGCCCGGCTGGTCGCCGAGCGCCGCGGCGGCCCTGGAACTGGCGCGCGAGAGGGCGCGCGAGCGCGGCGCGGAGTACGCGGAGGGGGTCGATCTCTTCGCGGGCGTCGTCGCCGACGAGGAGTGCCGCGGCGTCGAGGTGCTGCGGCGGGCCGGCGTGGACACCGACAAGCTGGCCGCACGCCTGGGGACGACGGGCCGCGGCCCCCGGGGCTGACGGCCACCCAAGCTGACGACCGCCCAACGGCCCGGCACGGGCCCGGCGGCACTGCCCGGCCCAGCAGCGGTGACAGGGCCAACGGGGGTGACACTCCTGTCGCGCGCTGCGATGATTCTCCGATGCGCGACACCTCTCCCGTACCGGGTGCCCCGCGGGCCCGTACGTCCGCCCTCGCCCTGGCCCTGCTCTCGGCCTTCGCCTTCGGCGGCTCGGGCGTCGCGGCCAAACCGCTCATCGAGGCGGGGCTCGAACCGCTCCATGTGACCTGGCTGCGCGTCGCGGGTGCCGCGCTCGTGCTGCTGCCGCTGGCCTGGCGCCACCGGAACCTGCTGCGCGAACGCCCCGGGCTGCTCCTCGGCTTCGGCCTGCTCGCGGTCGCGGGCGTGCAGGCGTTCTACTTCGCGGCGCTCTCCCGTATCCCCGTCGGTGTCGCGCTGCTCATCGAGTATCTGGCGCCCGCGCTCGTCCTGGTCTGGGTGCGGTTCGTGCAGCGGCGGCCCGTGACCCGCGCCGCCGCCGTGGGCGTGGTGCTCGCGGTGGGCGGGCTCGGCTGCGTGGTCGAGGTCTGGTCCGGGCTGCGCTTCGACGCGCTCGGACTGCTGCTGGCGCTCGGCGCGGCCTGCTGCCAGGTCGGGTACTTCGTCCTGTCCGACCACGGCAGCGAGGAGACCGACGGCCGCCCCGCCGCCGATCCGCTCGGCGTCATCGCCTACGGGCTGCTGATCGGCGCCGTCGTGCTCACCGTCGTCGCCCGCCCCTGGGGCATGGACTGGGATGTGCTCGGCGGTACGGCCGAGATGGACGGCACGCCCGTACGCGCGCTCGTGCTGCTCGGCTGGATCGTCCTGGTCGCGACGGTGACCGCGTACCTCACGGGCGTGATCTCCGTGCGGATGCTGTCGCCGCAGGTCGCGGGCGTGGTGGCCTGCCTGGAGGCCGTCATCGCGACCGTACTGGCGTGGGTGCTGCTCGGTGAGCACCTCAGCGCCGTACAGCTCGCGGGCGGCGCGATCGTGCTGCTCGGCGCGTTCATCGCCCAGCGCTCGACGCCCAAGGCGCCGCCCGCGCGGGACGAGGAGGGGCGGGCGGTCGCCGTGGCCTCGGGCGAGCCGCACGGCGACGGCGACCGCCCGTCCGGCGTCAGCGCGCGGTGAGGTAGTCCGGGACCGGGATGCCGGGGGCGAGGTCCTCGGACGGGACCGGCGTGCCGTACGCGGGCGCGACCGGGAGGACGCCGCTCCAGTAGGGGAGGCCGAGGTCCTCGGGCTCGTCGTTGGGCCCGCCCGTGCGGGACTTGGCCGAGACCTCCTCCAGGTCGAGGCGGAGCACGGCGGTGGCCGCCAGCTCCTTCGCGTTGCCCCGGCGCGAGTCGTCGGCGCGGCCGGGGACCACCGAGTCGGTCAGCGCGTCGAGGGCGGTGAGCCGCTCGCCGGGATCGGTCACCTGGCGGGCGAGGCCGTGGACGACCACCGAGCGGTAGTTGATCGAGTGGTGGAAGCCGGAGCGGGCGAGGACGATCCCGTCGACATGGGTGACCGTCAGGCAGACCGGCATGCCGGGGTCGGTCTCGCTCGCCTCGCGCAGCGCCCAGGCGCCCGTCGAGCCGTGCACGTACAGCCGCTCGTCCACGCGCGCGTAGAGCGTGGGCAGGACGACGGGGGCGCCGTCGCGGACGAAGCCGAGATGGCAGAGGTACCCCTCGTCGAGTATCCCGTGCACGAACTCCTTGTCGTACGAGGCGCGTTCGCGGGAGCGGGTGGGGGTGGTGCGGTCGGTTCTCGCGTAGGCCGAAGGGGCGGGGGTGTCGGTTGCGGTGGCGGCGGTATCGGTGGACACGAGGCACTCCCCTTGCGTCGTCATTTGTACTAGTGCACAATTGTCTTTGTGCTAGGAGAATACAGGATCGAGGGGCGCCGCGCAGCGGAGATCGCCGCCAGCGTGGAGCGCGGCGTGGGTGCAGGGGACCTCAGGCCGGGCCAAGTCCTGCCGCCCCTGCGCGAGTTGGCGACGGAGCTGGGCGTGA
Organism: Streptomyces albiaxialis; assembly: GCF_039530985.1. Classification (NCBI taxonomy): domain Bacteria; kingdom Bacillati; phylum Actinomycetota; class Actinomycetes; order Kitasatosporales; family Streptomycetaceae; genus Streptomyces; species Streptomyces albiaxialis. The sequence goes on along the minus strand of NZ_BAAAPE010000002.1, from coordinate 638,890 downwards.
ATCCGAACACGGTGGCGGCGGCGTACCGCACGCTCCGCGAGCGCGGCGTCGTCGAGACCGCCGGGCGGCGCGGCACCCGCGTGCGCTCGCGCCCGGCGAGCACGCCCCGCGAGTCCCTCGGCGTCGAGGCCCCCGAGGGCGCCGTCGACATCTCGGACGGCAATCCGGACCCGGCCCTGCTCCCCTCCCTCACCGAGGCGCTCGCCGTCGCCGCCGACCGCGCGTCCCACGCCCCGGTGCTCTACGGGGGCCCGGCCGTCGACCCCGAACTGGCCTCCCACGCCCGCGCCGAGCTGGCGGCCGACGGCATCCCGGCGGACCACCTCGCCGTGACCTCCGGGTCCCTCGACGCGATCGAGCGGGTGCTCGCCGCCCACCTCCGCCCCGGCGACGCCGTCGCCGTCGAGGACCCGGGCTGGGGCAGCCTCCTCGACCTCGTCCCCGGACTCGGGCTGCGCGCCGTCCCGGTCGCCGTCGACGACGAGGGCCCGCTGGCGGACGCGCTGGAGCGCGCGCTGGGGGAGGGGGCGCGGGCCGTCGTCGTCACCTGCCGCGCGCAGAACCCGACGGGCGCCGCCGTCTCCGCCGCGCGCGCCCGCGAGCTGCGCGCCGTGCTCGCGGCCCGCCCCGGGACGCTGCTCATCGAGGACGACCACGGCCACGGCATCGTCGACCTCCCCCCGCACACCCTCGCGGGCACCACCGAGCACTGGGCCCTGGCCCGCTCGACCGCGAAGGCGTACGGACCGGATCTCCGCCTCGCCGTCCTCGCCGGTGACGCCCTCACCGTCGACCGCGTCCGGGGCCGCCAGCGCCTCGGCCCCGGCTGGGTCAGCCATGTGCTGCAGCACGCTGTCGCGCACCTGTGGGCCTCGGGCTCCGTCGACCCCGCGCACGTGGCCCGCTCGTACGCCGGGCGGCGCGACGCGCTGATCGCCGCGCTCGCCGACCGCGACATCACCGCGTACGGGCGCACGGGCATGAACGTATGGCTGCACGCCCCCGACGAGACCGGGGCCGTCGCCCGCCTCCTCCACGCGGGCTGGGCCGCCGCCCCCGGTGCCCGCTTCCGCCTCGCCTCCCCGCCGGGCCTCCGCCTCACGGTCTCCCGCCTCGCGCCGCGCGAGATCCCCCTCCTCGCCGCGGACCTGGCCTCGGCGATCAGCCCGGGTGAGGCCCGCCGGTACGGGTGAGGGCCGGCGGTACGGGTGAGGGCCGGTGCCCTCGGTGCCGGATGGAAGGATGCCGTGCCATGACCGCACCGATCAGTGAGTCGTGGACGCGCATGGAGACGTGGCTGACCGAGCACGCCCCGGCGACGCACGCCGCGCTGGCGCCGCCCGCGGACCCGGCGGACATCGCCGAGGTCGAACGGGTCATCCCCGCAGCGGTCGTGACCGGGCCCCGCAACGGTCGTGACGGGCGGGGCCCTTGCGCGAGTCCGGGGGTCAGATCTTGTGGAAGTCCCAGGAGACGATGCGGTCCGGGGTGAGGCGGAGCCAGGCGTGGCGGCCGTCGTGGGGCATCTCGTCCAAGCCGAAGTACTTGGCCGCGAAGATCCGTTCCGGCGCTTCCAGTTCGGAGCAGGGCTCGCCCGTGCGGGGGGATTCGCCGACGAAGACGGCGCGGCCGGACAGCTCCACGCCGCGCAGCTCCGCGTACTCGTGGCCGTCGTCGACGACCACCGCGAGGCGGGGGTCGTGCCGGAGCTGGGCCCAGCGCCTGCTGCGCGTCACGGAATACAGCCACAGGGATTCCTCGTGCCAGCAGAACCACAGGGCTCCCACATGCGGGGTGCCGTCGGCGCCCACCGTGGCGACGCGACAGGTGCGTTGCTCCACGAGGAAGGCGTCCCGCTCCTCCGGCGTCATCATGATCCGGCGGCCCCGCCGCTGCTCGGTGACGGTCATGCGTTCCGCGCCTCCCTGCTGACGTCGCGTCAGATTTTTCGGCCCCGACATCATCCGCTGTCTTCCGGGCTCGCGCAATGCCTCCTATCGTGCCGCGGCATGGCTACGGACGAAGCGTATGGCAACGATCGCCGGCTCACCGCCCTGCTGGACCCCGCCACCACCGCGCTGCTCACCGTCGAGTGCCAGCGCGGCGTCGTCGGGGACGACAGCGCGCTGCCCGAACTCGCGGACGCGGCACGCGCGTCCGGGGCACTCGAACGGGTCGCGCGGCTGACGGCGGCGGCCCATGCGGCGGGCGTGCAGGTGGTGCACGCCGTCGCCGAGCGGCGCCCCGACGGGCGGGGCGCCAACCGCAACGCGCGCCTCTTCCGGGCTGCCGAACGGCTGCCCGTCCAGCAGCTCACCGGGTCCGACGCCGTCCGCGTCGCCGACCCCATCGCGGTCGCCGACGCGGATCTCGTCGTCCGCCGCCTGCACGGCCTCTCGCCGCTCGCGGGCACGGACGTCGATCCGCTGCTGCGCAACATGGGCGTACGGACGCTGATCGTCACCGGCGTCTCGGCGAACGTGGCGATACCGAACGCTGTGTTCGACGCGGTGAACCTGGGGTACACCGCCGTGGTGCCGGCCGACGCCATCGCCGGGGTGCCCGCGGACTACACCCCCGCGATAGTCCGGCACACCCTGGCGCTGGTCGCGACCGTCACCACGGCGGATGCCGTCATCGGCTGCTGGAGGACACCGTCGTCGCCGTCAGGCGAGCCGGACGGTGCCGTCCTTCACCGAGACACGCTTCCCGGGCAGTGAGCGGCGGGCGGGGCCCGCCTTCACGCTGCCGTCGGAGATGTCGTACTTGCTGCCGTGGCACGGGCAGTTGATGGTGCCCCCCGACACCTCGTTCACCAGGCAGCCCTTGTGCTGGCAGGTCGCCGAGAACGCCTTGAACTCGCCCGCGCTCGGCTGTGTGACGACCACCTTCCGGTCCTCGAAGACCTTGCCGCCGCCCTCCGGGATCTCCGCGACCCGGCCGAGCGCGCCCCCGCCGTCCCCGTCCCCGCCGTTCCCGGGGTCCCCGCCCTCCTCGTCGTCCGCTTCCCCATCCGACTCCTTCTCGTCGTCCGCGCCGCCCCCGTCTCCGTATCCCCCGCCTTCGCCGTCACCGTCGTCGGAGCCGTCGCCGGAGTCCCCGCAGGAGACGAGCGTGGCGGCGAGACCGGCCATGCCCGCGGCGGCGAGAACGGACCGGCGGGAGGTGAGCTGGTGGTTCATGGTGGCGTTCCTGTCCGTGCGTCCGGCGGTGCTTTCCGCCGTGCAGTACGGAGCGCGGCCGTGCCCCGTTCAAGGGAACGCGGAGGAATTCCCGGAACCTCCTCTCACCGCCCGGCCAGGCGGCGCCGCCCGGCCGCCCCGCGGAAGCCGACCGCGGTCAGGGCGGCGGTCATCAGGGCCAGGGCCACGGCTTGGGCGAGGACGCTGCCGAGGGTGAGGGAGGGCAGCGGCACGGCGAGCCAGAAGTCCAGCATGGACAGCCGCAGAGCCAGCAGCACCAGGCCGAGCGCGGCCAGTGCGAGGGCGGTTCCCCCGTCCTCCTCCGCGTGCCGGTCGGGGCGGCGGGCGCGCAGGAGCAGCCAGCCGAGCGATCCGAGGACGAAGACCGAGGCCGGTGCCCAGACCCCGTCGGCCGCCTCCGGCAGCGTCGTCACCGCCGCGCCCATCGCCACGCAGCACGCCGCGAACACCAGTCCGGGACGGCCGGCCGGGAGCGCCGAGGGGAGCGTCGCCGACGGCGCGTCGTGGTGGTAGGCGGCGCAGAGCGCGAGCGCCGTGAGCCAGGCGAAGAGTGCCGTGGTCCACGTGTACGCCGAGGCGTCCGGCGCCCACGCGTCCCCGAGCGGGGCGAGCAGCGGCCAGAGCGTCGGCAGCGCGGCGAGCAGCACGCACGTACGGGCGAGCCGCCTGCGGTCCCGTACGAGCGCGGCGTACCCCGCGGTCCACAGCAGCGGCAGCACCCACTCGGCGACGGCGGCGGCCGTGCGGACCGGACCCTGGCCGGTGAAGCCGGTGAGGAACATCTGGCGCTCCGCGTGCCCGCCGCCGGTGGCCCAGGTCACCGAGAGCACCCGGTCGGCGAGCGAGGAGGCGGCCAGGAGCAGCAGGGCGAAGAGCGCGAAGTGCCGGGCGGCGCGCCCGAGCACCGCGTACGGCCGCTCCGCGTCGGGCGCGCCCAGCCGCACGCGCACCGCGAGCGCCGCGATGCTGGCGACCTCGCCGACCGTGGGCCGGGCCTGCTCCTGCGCGCCGGTGTCCAGCTCGCCCAGGTAGGTGTCGACCATCTCCTCCTCGCGGACCCGGCGGTAGGAGGCGGGGAGCAGCCGCAGCACCGCGCGGTAACGCGCTTCCAGCAGCGTCGTCATGCGAGACCTCCCGCGAGCCCGGGCCCCGGCCGGGGGCCGGGGGGAGTTTCCGGGGTGCCCTTGTCGGGTTCGCCCCGCTCGTCCCCGCGTCCCGCCGCTATGCGCCGCTGCGCCGCGCTGGCCCCGGCCGCCATCCGCCGGGCCTCGGCGTCCAGCGCCTCGACGCCTTCGTCGGTGAGGCGGTAATAGCGCCGGAGTCTGCCCTGCTGCACCTCCTCGCGGTCGAGCGTGATCAGCCCGTCCGCGGTGAGCCGGTCGAGCACCCCGTAGAGCGTCCCGACCCGGAGCTGCACCTCCTCGCCGGACATCTCCTCGACCTCGCGCAGGATCCCGTACCCGTGCCGTGGCTGGTCCGCCAGGGCGGTCAGCACGAAGAAGGCGGTCCGCGTCATGCTCCTCGATGCCATGACGCCAGGATATTATGGAATCCAGGATATTCAAGCGCGTTGAGAGGGCGTGGCCGACCGGGACCGGGCGAGGTCAGGCCCGGGTGTAGCGGAGCAGGACGACCTTGCCGTCGTACGTCTTGGCCTCGACGAGGTCGAGGTCGAAGCGCGCGGGGTCGAGGAACGTGGGGCGTCCGCCGCCGAGGACGACGGGGTGGACGGAGATCTGGTACTCGTCGATGAGCCCGTGCTCGGTGAGGTGGGCGGCCAGCGTGGAGCCGCCGAAGAGCACGAGGTTGGTGCCCGACTCCTTGAGCCGGGTGATCTGGCCCGCGACGTCGTCCTTGATGATCCGGGTGTTCCAGTCGGCCTTCTCCAGCGTGCGGGAGACGACGTACTTGGGGATCTCCCGCCAGAAGGGGGCGAACCGCAGGTCGTGCGGGTCGTCCGACAGCTCCTCGGCCCGGGGCCAGAAGCCGGACATCATGTCCCACACCTTGCGCCCGTAGAGGAAGGCGTCCGCGAACTTGTTGAGCTCCTGCCCGTGGTCGGACAGCTCGGACTCCATCACCGGCCAGTCGAACTCCCCCTCAGGGCCCTCGATGTAGCCGTCGACGGTCTGGGCGACGAAGTGGATCAGCTTGCCAGTGGCCATGGGGATTCCTCGCGTCGAGCGGTGTATGTGACTGCGGGGCGCCGTGGTCCGGGGATCCGGAGGGCGTCCCGCCGCACAGCATGCTTCCGAGGCGGAACGGCGGGATCAACGCCTGTTCCCGCATGGATGCGATCACCGTGGATTATCAGTCGTGCCGGCCGGTGACCGGAGGCCGCAGGCAGGAGGCCGCGCGGACGAGTGAGGCGAGCGCGGGGGAGTGGCTCTTCGGCGGCCAGGCGAGGACCGTGGTGACGTCCGGCGCGTCCACGACGGGGACCGCGACATGGCCGGGCCACTGCCAGGCCCGGCTGGAGGCGGGGATGACCAGCAGTGTCCTGCCGAGCGCCACGAGCTGGGCGAGCTGTGACTGCGTGTGCACCTCGGGGCCGGGCCCGTCCGGGTAGGTGCCGTCGAGCCGCGGCCACCGGGCGATCGGCAGGTCCGGCACGTCGCTGACCTCCGCGAGCGTGAGCCGCTCGCGGGACGCGAGGGGATGCCCCGCCGGGAGCAGCGCGATCTGGCCCTCGACGTACAGGTCCTCGGTGTCGAACCCGGCGAGGTCGTCGTAGGGGCGGTGCATGAGCGCCACGTCGGCGCGCCCGTCGCGCAGCAGCCCGGCCTGCTCGCCGACCTCGCACAGCAGGACCTCGACCGGCGCCGCGCCGGGCTCTTCCGCGAGCGCGCCGAGCAGCCCCCGCAGCAGCTCGTGCGAGGCCCCGGCCTTCGTCACGAGCACCAGCGGCCGCTTCGGGTCCCCGGCCCGCCGCGTGCGGCGTGCGGCGGCCGCTACCGCGTCGAGCGCGGCACGCGCCTCCCGGAGCAGCACCCCGCCCGCTTCGGTGAGCGCGACCCCGCGCCGGTCCCGGTCGAGGAGCCGGACCCCGAGCCGCCGCTCCAACTGCCGGACGGCGCGGGAGAGGGGCGGCTGCGCGATCCCGAGCCGTTCGGCGGCGCGTCCGAAGTGCAGCTCCTCGGCGACGGCGACGAAGTACCGGAGTTCGCGGGTCTCAAGCTCGTGCACGCACGGAGCCTACGCTCACGGGCTCCGCGGCCCCGCCGTCCTGATACCCGGCGGGTATCACAACGTACCGAGCCGATCTTGGACATCGCGCACCCGGCCCGCCGAGCATGGGACGCGTGAACGGGACAAGGACCGCGCTGGTCACCGGCGCCAACAAGGGAATCGGCCTCGCCGTCGCACGGGGCCTCGGAGCGCTCGGCTTCACCGTCGCGGTGGGAGCGCGCGACGGGGTGAGGCGCGAGAAGGCCGTACGGGAACTCCGCGACGCGGGCCTCGACGCGTTCGGCGTCGCCCTCGACGTCACGTCCGAGCGGAGCGCCGAGGACGCCGCGGCGGCCGTCGAGCGGCGGACGGGCCGCCTCGACGTCCTCGTCAACAACGCGGGCATCTCCGGCCGGACCGACGGCGGCGCCCAGGACCCCACGACGCTCGACCTCGACGTCTTCCGCACCGTCCTGGACACCAACGTCCTCGGGGTCGTCCGGGTGACGAACGCGATGCTGCCGCTGCTCCACCGTGCCGACTCGCCGCGCATCGTCAACATGTCCAGCAACATGGGCTCGCTGACCCTGCGGACCGGGCCCATCATGGCCGCCTACGCCCCGTCGAAGACGCTGCTCAACAGCCTCACGACCCAGTACGCCCGCCGCCTCGCCGATACGCCCGTCATCGTGAACGCCGCGTGCCCCGGCTACGTCGCCACCGACTTCACCGGCTTCGACGGCCCCCGCACCCCCGGGGAGGGCGCCGCCGTCGTCCTCCGCCTCGCCACCCTCCCCGACGACGGCCCCCGCGGCGCCTTCTTCGACGAGGCGGGGCCCGTGGCCTGGTGAGCGATGAGTTCCGGGGGGCACCGAGGTCATATACGCGAGGACGCAGGCCGCACCCGGAGGAGACCCGTGGGAAAGCTCATCTACTCGATGATCACCTCGCTCGACGGCTACGCCGAGGCCGCCGAGGGCGACCTCGGCACCGGCGCCGAGGACCAGGAGGTGCACACGTACATCGGCGACCTCTTCCGCCCCGTCGGCACGTACCTCTACGGCCGGAGGATGTACGAGACGATGGTCTACTGGGAGACCGCGCACACCGAGCCCGGCCTGCCGCCGCACATCCTGGAGTACGCCCGCGACTGGCAGGCCGCCGAGAAGATCGTGTACTCGACGACGCTGGAGTCGGTCTCCAGCACGAGGACCAGGATCGAGCGGACCTTCGACCCGGAGGCCGTACGCGCGCTCAAGGCCGCCTCGGACCACGACCTCACCGTCGACGGTCCGAACCTCGCGGCCCAGGCCATCGCGGCCGGTCTGGTGGACGAGTACCACCTGTTCATCACCACGAGCGTGGTCGGCGGCGGCAAGCGGTTCTTCCCCGACGGCGTGCGCCTCGATCTCGAACTCGTCGGGCAGCGGGCCTTCGCCAGTGGTCTGATCCACGCCCACTACCGGCCCCGTCAGGTGCAGGGGTCGAGGGTCGGGTAACCGACGGCCCCCGAGGTCTTCCAGAGCGTCTTGTTCAGCGCGGCGGTCCACGTGCCGTCGCGGAACGAGCGGGTGAGCGACTGGTTGATGAAGTCGCACATCTCCGAGTCGCCCTTGCGGTAGCCCACGGCGTACCGCTCGCTGCTGATCTGCTCGCCGATCACCTTCAGCTCGTCCGGCCGCTGCGCCGCGTAGCCCAGGAGCATCGCGCCGTCGGTGGTCACGGCGTCGACGGAGCCGCCCAGGAGCTGCCGGACGCACTGGGCGTATGTGTCGCGGGCCACCGGCTGCGCCCGGTACTCCTTGCGGATCCGCGGGATCGAGGTCGCGCCCTTGGCCGAGCACACCTGCTTGCCCGCGATGTCCTTCGGGGTCTTCACGTTCTTGTCGCCCTTGCGCACGAGGAGCTGCTGGCCCGTCTCGTAGTACGGGCCCGCCATGCCGACGAGCTCGCGGCGTTCGGACGTGATCGAGTACGAGGCGAGGACGAGGTCCACGGTCTTGTCGCGCAGGTACTTCTCGCGGTTCTGGGACTGGGTCTCCACCCACTTGATCTTCTCGGGCCTGATGCCGAGCTGGCCCGCGATGATCCGGGCCATCTCGATGTCGAAGCCCTCCGGGGCGTCGGCCCCGGACTCGCGGTAGCCGATGCCGGGCTGGTCGTACTTCACGCCGATCCGGATCGTGCCCGCGTCGTGCAGCTTCTCCATCGTGCTGCCCTGGGGGAAGTCGGTGTCGGAGGCCACCTTCACCGGCTCCGCGTCCTCCTTCTCCTCCTCGCCGAAGAGCCCGCACCCGGTCAGGGCGGGGACGAGGGCCGCGCAGCACAGCAGGGCGCCGAGCGAGGAGCGCCGCGAGGGGCGCCGCCAGGGATGTCGCGAGGAATGCTGCCAGGAACGCTGTTTCGGAACAGCCATGAGCTCTCTCCACCGGGTGAGCGAAGGACGTACCCGCGGGCGCGGAAGCGTCACCCTGCGCCTGATCCGCCCAGCACCGTTCGCGCGCCGCCCGTGACTCCGAGCGAGGCGTTGCGCGGTATCTCAACAGACGCCGGGCGCTTCCGCCAGTGTTCTGGACCACACGCGCCACGATCGTTGTGGAGCGGGACAAGCGGGACGTACGTTCCTGAGGGGATCGGCCAAGCACCCCGGGGCCCGTGGGGTGCAGCCTGGGCGCGGGGCGGCGCCGGGGCGTCCCGGCCCGGCCGGAACCGGGGCCCGACGTGGTGAGGAGTGCCCGTGGACGCCTGGACGCTCGGCGATCTGATGGACGTCATCGGCGGCACGGCCCTGCGCCTGCACACCGCGCCCGCCGGACCGGGCGTTCCGGTCACCGAGGCGCTGCTGTACGACGCGGACGTCCCCCTGCCGTACGCACCCGGCGCCCTGCTGCTCGCCGTCGGCGTACGGGCGGCGGCTGCCGGGCCGCTCGTACGGGCGGCGGCGGGGGCCGGGATGACCGGCGTCGTGGTGCGGGGCACGGACGGGCCGGTCGGCGAGGCCGAGGCCTGCGGCGTGGCGCTGCTGGCGGTCGACGAGGACACGGCCTGGCACCATGTGCACCTCATGCTGGCCTCGGCGATCGGCGCCAGGCCCGAACACGGCGGCGGGCTGGGGGACCTGTTCGCGCTGGCCGACGCGGTCGCGGCGGCGACCGGCGGCGCCACGGCCGTGGAGGACCCGCGCCAGCGGATCCTGGCCTACTCCACCGTGCCCGGCCAGCCGGTCGACGAGGACCGGCGGCAGGGCATCCTCGGCCTCCAGGTGCCGGGCAGCGTGGAGAACTCGGAGCAGGTCCGGCGGGTCTTCGCCGCCGACGGGCCCGTGCGCCTGCCCGCGCTCGGCGAGGGCGTCCTGCCGCGTCTGGCCGTCGCGGTGCGGGCGGGCGGCGAGACGCTCGGCGCGGTCTGGGTCGTCGACAGCGGCACGCTCGCCCCGGACGCCGAGGAGACGCTGGCCCAGGGCGCGTCCACGGCCGCGCTGCTCCTGCTGCGCGCCCGCGCGGCGCAGGAACTGGCCCGCCATCAGAACACCGACCTCGTACGCCGGTTGCTCGACGGCTCAGCCGACGCCTCCACCGCGGCGCACCGACTGGGCTGGAACGCGGTTCGCGTCGCCGCGTTCGTCCTGGACGCGGCGGCGAGCGTGCCCGACGCCGAACGGACCTCGCTGCGGCTGCTGGATGTCGTGCGCCTCCAGTGCGAGGCGCGCTACGGACGGCACGCGTGCGTGCTGCTGGACGGGGTGGTGTACGCGCTGCTGCCCGCGCCCGGCCAGAGCGTGCCCGGCCAGAGCGTGCCCGGCGCGAATGGCGCGCCGCGCGGGCCCGGCCGGGAGCGGGCCGCGGAACCCGACAGGGCCAAGGCCGACGAGCGGCACCGGCGGCTCGCGGAAGACATCGTGCGCCGCGCCGGCCAGTCGCTGCGCGCCCCCGTACGGGCGGCGCTCGGCGAGATCGTCCCGTACCTCGGCGGGGTGGCGGACTCCCGCGCGGACGCGGACCTGGTGCTGCGCCTGCTGGACGGCGAACGGCCCGTGGCCACGGTCGACGACGTGCGCCCCCGGGTGACGCTGCTGCTGCTCTCCGAACTGATGCGGGAGCGGCGGCCGTTGCGCGCCGGGGCCTGGCGCCGGGTGCTGGCGGCGGACGCCGAGCACGGCACCGCCTACGCCCGCACCCTGGTCGCCTGGTTCGACGCGGGCTGCGACGTGGGACGGGCCGCGAAGACGCTGTCCGTGCACCCCAACACGTGCCGCTACCGGCTGCGGCAGGCGGGCCGCCAGCTCGGCATCGACCTCGACGACCCGGACGAACGCCTCGTCCTCTGGCTCCAGTTGCGGACGTTGCCGGAGCAGCCTCCGCGCGGTGGGTGACGCCTCAGCGCAGCTCGCGGACGAGCGTGCCGACGACGGCGTCCACCTTGTCCTCGTCGAACGACTCCGAGCCGATGAGCAGGGTGACGGCCCGCCGTCCGTCCTCGGTGACGGCGTTCCTGACCTTGTGGCCGGTCTCCATGTAGCCGCTGTGCCCCCAGGTGACGAAGCCGGGCGCGGTCTCGTAGCGCTCGACGCCCAGGCCGTAGCGCCCGCCCTCGCCGTCGCCGACGGTCCTCCGCATCTCGGCGAGCTGCGCCGGGGCCAGCAGCCTCCCGCTCCACAGCGCGGTCCAGAAGGCGGTCGTGTCGGCGGCGGTCGAGACCAGGGCGCCCGAGGCGTCGGCGGCGGAGGTGTTCCACTCCGTCTTGTCCACCAGCTTCCCCTTCCGCTCCACGTAACCGCGCAGGTCGGGCCGGGGGAGCGCGACGCGGTCGCCGGGCCAGGACGTGTGGCGCAGCCCGAGGGGCCGGATGATCCGCCGTTCGATCTCGGTGCCGATGGCGCGGCCGGTGACCTCGGAGACGATCAGTCCGGCGAGGTTGTAGTTGGTGTTGGAGTAGGAGAAGCCGGACGGCGCCCGCTCGGGCGGGGGCAGGGTGAGGGCCTGCTCGACCGTCCGCAGCGGCTCGAAGTGGTCCCAGCGGCGGGCCTCCAGGTCCTCCCAGTAGGGCGCCTCCAGATAGTCGGGCAGGCCGCTGGTGTGCTGGAGGAGCTGACGGACCGTGATCTCACGGCCGTCGTAGTGCCGGGTGCGGATGAGGCCCGGCAGGTGGTCCTCGACGGTGTCGTCGAGCCCGAGCCGTCCCTCGCCGACGAGCTGGAGGACGACCGTGGCCGTCCAGGTCTTGGTGTTGCTGGCGAGGCGGCTGTGTTCGTCGCCCACCGCCGGACGGCCCGTACGGATGTCGGCGAGGCCGACCCCGCCGGTGCGCAGGCCGCGACGCGGGCTCTTCACCGCCGCGCTGATCCCCGAGGCACCGGCGTCGGCCAGCTCCCTGAGCGCCTTCTCGAAGGGGCCGGTGTCGTGCCGGGGGGCCGCCGCCGGCGCCGCCCCCGGTGCCGTCGCCGGTGCCGCCGCCGCGGCGGGCGCGGTCACCAGGGAAGCCGTGAACGCCAGCCCTCCGAGCACAGTCGTCCTCCGTCGCATGCTCTCTCCTTTTCCGCGGGTCCTGTGAGGCGAGGTCCTCGCCAGCCTCGGGTCCGCGACGCGGCGCGCGCATGGGACGCCCGGCCAGAGATCTCCCGGACGTTTTGTCCGTATGGCCAACGGGCCGGGGGAGCGCGGTGCCTACGTTGAGGCCATGTCCCCAGCCGCCCGTCCCCCAGCCGCCCGTCCCCCAGCCGCCCGTCCCTCAGCCGCCCGTTCCTCGGCCCCGCACGGCCGCGCCGTCGTCGCCGACGCCCACAACGACCTGCTCATGGCCGTCGCCGCCCGCCCGCCGGAGCGCTGGGGCGCGTTCTTCCGGGAACGGTGGCTGCCGCAACTGCGCGACGGCGGCATCGGCATCCAGGTCCTGCCGGTCTTCATCGACGACCAGTACCGGCCCGAGGGCGCGCTCCGGCAGACCCTGCGCATGATCGAGTGCGCCCACGTTCTCGCCGAGGCCAACGAGGACCATGTCGCCCTGTGCACGGACGGCACGGACATCGAACGGGCCCTCGCCGCCGACCGGATCGCGCTCGTCCTCGCGCTGGAGAGCGCGCCGGGCGTCGACGCGTCCGTCGAGCTGTTCTCCACCCTGTTCCGGCTCGGCGTCCGTATCGCCTCGATCGCCCACTGGGGCCGCACCCCGCTCGCCGACGGCAGCCGGGAGGACGCCACCGGCAGCAGGCTGACCACCTCCGGCGTGCGGGCGCTGCGCGAGATGGAACGCCTGCGCATGCTCTTCGACATCTCCCACCTGGGCGCGAGCGGCGTCGCCCACGTCCTGGAACTCGCCACCCGCCCCCTGATCGCCACCCACTCCTGCGCCCGTGCCCTGCGCGACCACCACCGCAACCTCACCGACGAGCAGATCCGCGGCGTCGCGGCCACCGGCGGCGTGGTCTGCGTGAACTTCGTCCCGGACTTCCTCACGGACGACGAGACGAAGGTCGGCGTCGACCGCGTCGTCGACCACATCGAGCACGTCGCCGCCGTCGCCGGGACCGATCACGTCGGCATCGGCGCCGACTTCCTCCGCGAGGTCGTGGCGGACGTGACCCCGCCCTGCTGCGAGAACGACGCCGAGGACCCGGGCTTCGCCTTCCCCGGCCTGGAGGGCCCGGCCGACATGCCCCGGGTAGTCGAGGCGCTGCGCCGCCGGGGCCTGCCCGAGGAGGACGTCCACAAGATCCTCGGCGGCAACGTACGCCGCCTCATGACCGCGCACCTGGGCTGACGCCCCGTCAATCCCTTTTCCCCGGAGGCCCCCTCGTGCCGTACGACGACGAAACGCACCGTACTCTGTCCCTGGACGCCATGCTCGCGGACCTCGAAGCGCTCGTGACGTGCGAGTCCTTCAGCGACGACCACGCCGCCGTGGCCCGCTGCGCGCAGGTGGTCGCCGACCGGGGCCGCCGCCTGCTCGGCGCCCCGCCACAGACGCTCGTCGTCGCGGGCGTCACGCATCTGCGCTGGACGTTCGGCACGCCGCGCGTCCTGCTGCTCGGCCACCACGACACCGTCTGGCCCACCGGCTCGCTCGCCACGCACCCCTGGTCGGTCGAGGACGGCATCGCCCGGGGCCCCGGCGTCTTCGACATGAAGGCCGGACTGGTCCAGATGTTCCACGCCCTCGCCACGCTGCCGTCCCTCGACGGCCTCTGCGTCCTCGTCACCGGCGACGAGGAGACCGGCTCGGCCACCTCGCGCGCGCTCGTCGAGGACCTCGCGCGCCGCTGTACGGCCACCCTCGTGCTGGAGCCGTCGGCACCCGGGGGAGCGCTGAAGACCGGCCGCAAGGGCGTCTCCCGCTACGACATCACCGCACACGGCCGCGCCGCCCACTCCGGCCTGGACCCCGAGAAGGGCATCGACGCGGCCACCGAGATCGCCCACCAGATCCTCGCCCTGCGCGGCGTCGCCGACGCCGTCACCGCCTCCGCCGGGCCCGGAACGACCGTGACGCCCACGGTCGTACGGGCCGGGACGACGGGCAACACCGTTCCCGCGCGCGCCACGCTGCGCGTGGACGTGCGCGTGCCGGACGCCGCCGCGCAGGAGGAGACGGACCGCCTCGTCAGAGCCCTGGAACCGAGGGTCCCCGGCGCCCGGCTGGAGATCGACGGCGGCCCCGACCGGCCGCCCCTCGACCCCGCAGCCTCCCGCGAACTGTTCGGCCTGGCCGCCGCCGAGGCCGCACGGCTCGGCCTCGCCCCGCCGCGCGGCGCGGCCGTCGGCGGCGCGTCCGACGGCAACTACGCCGCCGGGACCGGATGTCCCACCCTCGACGGCCTCGGCGCGGTCGGCGACGGCGCGCACGCCGACCACGAACACGTCGTCACCGCCGCCATGCCCGGCCGCGCCCGGCTCCTGGCCCGCCTGGCCGAGACCCTGCGCGGGCCACGGGCGCCCCGCGTACCGGGAGCGCCGCGATGAGCCGGACGACGCTCGGCACCACCGTCCGCGAGCTGCGCCGCATGACCGACCTCGACGCCGTCGAACGCCTCCACGCCCGCATCTGGGGCTCCGCGCCCGGCAGTTCGCCCCTCACCGCCGAGGTGATGAGGGCCCTGGCCCACTCCGGGAACTACGTGGCAGGTGCGTACGAGGACGAGCGGCTGGTCGGCGCCTCCGTCGCGTTCTTCGCCGAACCCGTGGGCACCAGCCTCCACTCGCACATCACCGGCGCCGTCATGGGACGGGGCGTCGGCCTCGCCCTCAAGACCCACCAGCGGCGCTGGGCGCTCGACCGCCGCCTCACCCGCATCACCTGGACGTACGACCCGCTCATCCGCCGCAACGCCCACTTCAACCTGGCGAAACTGGGCGCCCGTCCCGAGGCGTATCTGACCCGCTTCTACGGCGCCATGGACGACGCCGTCAACGGCGGCGACGAGTCCGACCGCGTCCTCGCCGTCTGGGACCTCGCCGCGCCCGTCCCGGCCCCGGCCGTGGACGTGCCCGCCGACGCCGCGTACGTCCTGCGTGACCGTGAAGGCCGCCCGCAGTCCGCCGCCACCGACGCGGACACCGTGCTCATCGACCTCCCGGACGACATCGAGGCCCTGCGCCGCACGGACCCCGGCGCCGCCCGGGCCTGGCGGCTGGCCGTACGGGAGACCCTCGGCGGGCTGCTCGCCGAGGGCGCCCGCGTCGTCGGCTTCCACGAACGCCGCCGCTACGTCGTCCGGCGCGCCACCGACCCGTCCCTTCCCAGAAGGAGCCCCCGGCCATGAAGACGAAGATCTCCGGCGTCGAGCTGCGCCGGATCGCGATGCCGCTCGTCGCCCCGTTCCGCACCTCGTTCGGCGTGGAGACCAGCCGCGACGTGCTGCTGGTCCGCGTCGTCGCCGACGGTCACGAGGGGTGGGCCGAGTGCGGGGCCATGGCGGAGCCGCGCTACTGCTCGGAGTACGCGGACGGCGCCCAGGACGTGCTGCGCCGCTTCCTCGTCCCCGCCCTGCCGAAGGACGGCGTGGACGCGCAGGACGTGGCCCGGATCCTGCGGCCCTTCACCGGCCACCGCATGGCGAAGTCCGCGCTGGAGACTGCGGTGCTGGACGCCCGGCTGCGGGCCGCCGGCGAGTCGTTCGGCTCGTACCTGGGCGCGGCCCGCGACCGGGTGCCCTGCGGCGTCTCGGTCGGGATCATGGACTCCGTGCCCGAACTGCTCGACGCCGTGGACGGCTATCTCGCCCAGGGGTACGTCCGTATCAAGCTGAAGATCGAGCCCGGCTGGGATGTCGCGCCCGTACGCGCCGTACGGGAACGCTTCGGCGACGAGCTGCTCCTCCAGGTCGACGCGAACGCCGCCTACACCCTGGCGGACGCCCAGCACCTCGCCGAACTGGACCACTTCGGCCTGCTGATGATCGAACAGCCCCTGGCCAACGACGACATGGTCCAGCACGCCGCGCTCGCCGGGCGGCTGCGCACCCCCGTCTGCCTGGACGAGTCCATCGAGTCCGCCGCCGACGCCGCCGCGGCCCTCTCCCTCGGCGCCTGCTCCGTCATCAACATCAAGCCCGGCCGGGTCGGCGGCTACCTCGAAGCCCGCCGTATCCACGACCTCGCCCGCGCCCACGGCGTCCCCGTCTGGTGCGGCGGCATGCTGGAGACCGGCGTCGGCCGCGCCGCCAACGTCGCCCTCGCCGCCCTGCCGGGATTCACCCTCCCCGGCGACACCTCCGGCTCCGACCGCTACTTCGCCACCGACCTCACGGACCCCTTCACCCTGGCCGACGGCCACCTCGCCGTCCCCTCCGCGCCCGGCCTCGGCGTCACTCCTCTCCCGGACGTCCTCGACGCGGTGACGACCTCCAGCGAATGGCTCGCGCTCTGACCCCGGTTGTGCTGCCTGGTCCTCTCCGACGAACGCTTCGTCAAGGACCCGGCGTACTACGGACGCCGGGGAGGCGGCGGCCACGCATGCCGCACTGCGGGACGCGCTCGCCGAACTGACCGAGAGCGGACGGGCCGAGCCGCGCGACGATCTCACCAGCACCCTGGTGCGGTACCGCGACGAGGACGGGCTCGCCGACTCCGAACTCGTGGACACGCTGCTGCTGATGCTCGTCGCCGGGCACGAGACGACGGTCGGCCTGCTGGTCAACGCCGTCCGCGCCCTCCTCGTACACTCCGCCGAACTGGCGCTGTTCAGGCGGTCGCCCGGCGGACGTGGGCGGCGATGCTGCCGTACACCCTCCGGGTCAGGTCCGGGTCTTTGCCGTGCAGGTCGTAGCCGTGGTCGGCGCCCCGCAGATCGAGGTGACCGGCCAGCGCACCGGCCTCGGCGAGCCTGTCCGCGTAGGCCACCCCTTCCGCGCGGAGCCGGTCGTACTCCGCCGTGATCACGAGTGCCGGTGCGATGCCGGTGAGGCCGTCGCCGTTGGTCCCCCACGCCGGGGAGACCAGGGGATTGCCGCGCTGGGCCGGGTCGGGGACGTAGGCCTTGTCGAACACGGCGGACATCCATGGCCGGAGCATGGGGGTGCGGCCGGTGGGCGCCTCCTTCCTGTACCCGGGAGTGACCAGGTCGAGCGGCGGATACTGCAGCACCTGCAGGGCGACCGCTGGGCCGCCCGCGTCCAGGGCCCGGCGGCACGCGGCGGCCGCGAGCCCGCCCCCGGCGCTCTGCCCGCCGACGCACACCGCGCCGCCCGACCAGGGGCGCTCCGGCGACGAGGCCCAGACCAGCGCGTCGTAGGCCTGGTGGGCGGCGACGGGGAACCGCGCGTGAGGGGCGCGCCGGTAGTCGATGCTCACCACGTGCACCCCCGCCTCGTGGGCGAGGAAACGGCACAGCGCGTCGTCCATCTCCGGCGTGCCCGTGGCGTAGCCGCCGCCGTGGATGTCGATATAGACACCGGTACCCGCGTCGTCGGCGGGCCGGTGGTGGAGGGCTCGCATGTCGCCGTGCCGGGTCGGCAGGGTGATCTCGCCGACACGCCCCGGGATCTCGGGGAACAGCGGGGTGACCCGCATACGAGCCACGAGCACCGCGCACAGGCGGGCGAGCGTATCGGCGACGAAGCCGTTGCCGAGCAGGGACAGGAACGGGGACGGAGTCAGGGGGAAGTGGGGTCGATTCGTCGACATCAGGGTGATCTCTCCGGTCTGCGGGTCTGACGGGATCAGCTCCGTGCCGTCGTGACGGGAGTGACGGGAGCTGCCGAACAGGGGGCGCTCGTGCGGCGAACGTGCCGGAGAGACGCACGCGGCGCTGTCCACGCCCAGGACGGGCGGACCTTCGCGTGCGGTTCAGTCAGGAAGAGATCGTCGTCCACCGGTGCGGGGAGAGCCCGCACGAGTGAACGCCACCGGCAGTTCGGTGGCTATGCCCTGTCCACTTCGATCAGTCCCATGCGGCGAGCCTAACAGCGCCGGTGCCGTCGTCCTCGGGCTTCGGGCAGGCCGTAATCTCTTCCCGTGCCAGCCTCCCGCCTGCATCGCGCCGCCGTCCTCGTGCTCGACGGCGCGAAGCCGCTCGACGTCGGAATCCCCGCGCAGGTGTTCACGACCCGCGCGAGCATGCCGTACGAGGTGCGGGTGTGCGGGGCGGCGCCCGGACTCGTGGCCGGCGGCGACGGTCTCGCGTACGCCGTCACGCACGGCCTCGACGCGCTCGCGTGGGCGGACATCGTCTTCGTCCCCGGCTACCGGTTCCCCGACCGCGACGATCCGCCCCGCGCCGTCGTCGACGCGCTGACCGCCGCTCACGACCGGGGCGCGCGGCTCGCCGCCATCTCGACGGGCGCCTTCGCGCTGGCCGCCACGGGGCTGCTCGACGGCAGGCGCGCGACGACGCACTGGCACTACACGCGGGCACTCGCCGCCCGCCATCCGCGCGTCCAGGTCGACGAGAACGTGCTCTTCGTCGACGAGGGCAGCGTGCTCACCTCGGCCGGCGCCGCCTCCGGCATCGACCTGTGCCTGCACATCCTGCGCGGCGACCTCGGCGTGGCCGCGTCCAACCACGCGGCCCGGCGGCTGGTCGCCGCCCCCTACCGCAGCGGCGGCCAGGCCCAGTATGTGCCGCGCAGCGTCCCCGAGCCGCTCGGCGAACGGTTCGCCGCCACCCGCGAGTGGGCGCTGCACCGGCTCGACGAACCCCTCACCCTGGACACCCTGGCGAGGCACGCCGAGGTCTCGCCGCGCACGTTCTCCCGGCGCTTCGTCGAGGAGACCGGCTGCACGCCGATGCAGTGGGTGATGCGTGCCCGCGTCGACCTCGCCCGCGAGCTGCTCGAACGTTCGCAGCGCGGCGTCGAGCAGATCGCCGCCGACGTCGGGCTCGGCACCGGCGCGAACCTGCGCCTGCACTTCCAACGCATCCTCGGCACGACGCCGGGGGAGTACCGGCGCACATTCACCCGGGGCGAATGACGCGCACGGCATCCCGTCGGCTCCTGCCTCTGGCGTGCTCTGGCGTGCTCTGGCGCGATGCTTTTGAAGCATGGCGATCACGCCACTGTCAGCGGCGCGGGCGGCGGGCGAGCCTGGTGGCGAGAGGAAGGGAGATCACTCATGACCCGCATCGCCATCAACGGATTCGGCCGTATCGGACGGAACGCGCTGCGCGCACTGCTGGAGCGCGACAGCGCCCTGGACGTCGTCGCCGTCAACGACCTCACGGAGCCCGCCGCGCTCGCCCGGCTGCTCGCCTACGACAGCACCGCCGGACGGCTCGGGCGCCCGGTGACCGTCGACGGGGACGCGCTCGTGGTCGACGGCCGCCGGATCACGGTGCTGGCCGAGCGCGAACCGGCGCGACTGCCGTGGGCCGAACTCGGCGTCGACATCGTGCTGGAGGCCACCGGCCGCTTCACCTCGGCCGCGGCGGCGCGTGCCCACCTCGACGCGGGCGCGAGGCGCGTGCTCGTCAGCGCGCCCTCGGACGGCGCCGACGTCACGCTCGCGTACGGGGTCAACACCGACGCCTACGACCCGGCCGCGCACACGATCGTCTCGAACGCCTCCTGCACCACCAACGCGCTCGCGCCGCTGGCCGCCGTCCTCGACGAACTCGCCGGTGTCGAGCACGGATTCATGACGACGGTGCACGCCTACACACAGGAGCAGAACCTCCAGGACGGCCCGCACCGTGACGCCCGGCGCGCCCGTGCCGCGGGCGTCAACATCGTGCCGACCACGACCGGCGCCGCCAAGGCCATCGGCCTGGTCCTGCCCGCCCTCGACGGCAGGCTGTCGGGCGACTCGATCCGCGTACCGGTGCCCGTGGGCTCGCTCGTCGAACTCAACACGACCGTCGCGCGCGACGTGACCCGCGACGACGTGCTGGCGGCGTACCGCGCGGCGGCGGAGGGCCCGCTCGCCGGGATCCTGGAGTACTCGGAGGACCCGCTCGTGTCCTCCGACATCACCGGCAACCCCGCCTCCGCGATCTTCGACTCGGCCCTCACCCGCGTCGAGGGCCGCCACATCAAGGTGGTCGCGTGGTACGACAACGAGTGGGGCTTCTCGAACCGCGTGCTCGACACCCTGGAACTCCTCGCCGCCCGCTGAGCCGGGCGACGGGCCGCAGCCGCGACGACTCACGTCAGCACGGGTCCAGAGGGAAGTTGGAGTGGTCGCGGCCCACGTAGACCTCGCCGCCTTCTCCGCGCTGGGGCAGTCGGAGTGGCCGGTCTGTGACCACCAGGTGTAGCGGAGGCGGTTTTTGAGGTGGAAGCCGGTGGTGGCGCTGTTGCGGCTGACGAGGCCGTCGGATCCCGAGCCCATGGCGGTCCAGTCGGTTCCGCCGATGACGTCCTTCTTCTTCCACCCCGAGTCCCACAGGTCCCGCTCGGCGTCGCCCCACGTCTCGGCGCGGTCGGTGCTGGCCCCGGTGTAGAAGGTGGGGTCGATGCCGTGGATCACAGGGGTGGAGGCGCCGGATAACCTGGGGGAATGCTCCCCGAAGTGATCGCGACCCGCTATGTCACGCCCTTGCGCGAGGGCGGATCGCTCCCCGGGATCGTCGAGGCCGACGATCTGGGGACGTACGTCATGAAGTTCACCGGCGCCGGGCAGGGCCGTAAGACGCTCGTCGCGGAGGTCGTCTGCGGCCAGCTCGCGCGGCGGCTCGGGCTGCGTGTGCCGGAGCTGGTCCGGATGTGGCTCGACCCGGTGATCGGCCGGGGCGAGCCGGACGAGGAGGTCCAGGAGCTGCTCAAGGCCAGCGGCGGGCTGAACCTCGGCATGGACTATCTGCCGGGCTCCCTCGGCTTCGATCCGCTCGCGTACCGGGTGGACGCGGCGGAGGCCGGGCGCGTGGTGTGGTTCGACGCGCTCGTGAGCAACGTCGACCGCTCGTGGCGCAACCCGAACATGCTGGTCTGGCACGGCGACCTGTGGCTCATCGACCACGGCGCCACCCTCATCTGGCACCACAACTGGCGTTCGGCCGCCGCCGCGGCCGAGAAGCCGTACGACGCCTCCGACCACGCCCTGGCCCCCTTCGGCCCCGACCTGGCCACGGCCGCGGCCGAGCTGGCGCCGCAGGTCACCGAGAAGCTGGTCGCCGACTGCGTGGCCGACGTCCCCGACGAGTGGCTGGAGGGCGAGCCGGGCTTCGAGGGCCCGGACGAGGTGCGCGCCGCGTACACGGAGGTGCTCGCGGCCCGGGCCCGTACGGTCCACGAGCTGATCACCATCGGCACGCCCAGCGCCGACCGGCCCTCGCAGGCACCGGGCTGGCTCACGGGGAAGGACGGGGATGCCCAGTGAAGCGGAGTCATATGACGCGCCGGACCACGCACGACGCCCTGGACGTCTTCGAGTACGCGCTGCTGCGCGTCGTCCCGCACGTCGAGCGGGGCGAACTGATGAACGCGGGCGTGATCGTCTACTGCCGCGCCCGTTCCTTCCTCGCCGCCCGCACGCACCTGGACGAGAACCGGCTCTTCGCGCTCGACCCGACGGCCGACGTGACGGGCGTACGGGCGGCGCTCACCGCCATCGAGGGCGTGTGCACCGGGGGCTCGCGGGCCGGGCAGGCGGCGGGCGACGAGGCGGGGCGCAGGTTCCGCTGGCTGGTCGCGCCGCGCAGCACCGTCGTCCAGCCGGGCCCGGTGCACACGGGGCTGACCGCCGACCCCGCGGCGGAGACGGAGCGGCTGCTGGACCTGCTCGTGCGGTGACGGGCGGGGCGACGCGCGGGGTGACGGGCGGGTGACGATTCGTACGTTGACAGGGAGTTGCCCACCTCATAGCGTCACGACTGCCGAAGGTACTAAGCGGTTGCTCACCTATCCCCGGGCCGAGGAGAGACCAGCATGTCCACCACCGAGCAGCGTGTCGCGATCGTGACGGGAGCGGCCCGCGGCATCGGCGCCGCCACCGCCGTCCGCCTGGCGGAGGAGGGCCACGCCGTCGCCGTCCTGGACCTCGACGAGGCGGCCTGCGCCGAGACCGTCGAGAAGATCACGGCCAAGGGCGGCACCGCGCTCGCCGTGGGCGCCGACGTCTCCGACTCCGGCCAGGTCGAGCGCGCCGTGGCCCGCGTCGCCGAGGAGCTGGGCGCTCCCGTCGTCCTCGTGAACAACGCCGGGGTGCTCCGCGACAACCTGCTCTTCAAGATGAGCGACGCGGACTGGGACACGGTGATGAACGTGCATCTGCGCGGCGCCTTCCTGATGTCCCGCGCCTGCCAGAAGCACATGGTCGACGCGGGCTACGGCCGTATCGTGAACCTCTCCTCGTCCTCCGCGCTCGGCAACCGCGGCCAGGTCAACTACGCCGCCGCCAAGGCCGGGATGCAGGGCTTCACCAAGACCCTCGCCAAGGAACTGGGCAAGTTCGGCATCACTGCGAACTCCGTGGCACCGGGCTTCATCGCCACCGACATGACGGCCGCCACCGCGGAGCGCGTCGGCATGGGCTTCGAGGACTTCAAGGCCGCCGCCGCGACCCAGATCCCGGTCCAGCGGGTGGGTGAGCCGGACGACATCGCCAACGCCGTCGCCTTCTTCGCGGGCGAGCGCTCCGGCTTCGTCTCGGGCCAGGTGCTGTACGTCGCCGGCGGACCGCTCAACTGACCTGCGACGGGGCGAGAGAGGAGATGTCGGGATGACGGACAAGGAGACGGGGCGCGGGGACACCGGCCATGTCGCGCTGATCACGGGCGGCAGCCGGGGCATCGGCTACGGCGTCGCGGAGGCCCTCGTGGCGCGCGGCGACCGGGTGTGCGTCACGGGGCGCAACGAGGACGCGCTCAAGGAGGCCGTCGACAAGCTCGGCGCCGACCGTGCCATGGGCGTCGCGGGCAAGGCCCACGACCTGGAGCATCAGGCGGTGGTCGTCGAGCGCGTCATGGAGGCGTACGGCCGGATCGACCACCTGGTCAACAACGCCGGGACGAACCCGGTGTTCGGCCCGATGGCCGACCTCGACCTCGGGGTCGTCCGGAAGATCTACGAGACGAACGTGATCTCGGCGCTGGGCTTCGCGCAGCGCACCTGGGCCGCCTGGCAGAAGGAGAACGGCGGCAGCATCCTCAACATCGCCTCGATCGCGGGCGTCTCGGCCTCACCGTTCGTCGGGGCCTACGGGATGAGCAAGGCCGCGATGATCAACCTCACCCAGCAGCTCGCGCACGAGTTCGCCCCCGGGGTGCGGGTCAACGCGCTGGCACCGGCCGTGGTGAAGACCAAGTTCGCCGCCGCGCTGTACGAGGGGCGCGAGGAGGAGGCCACCGCGCGCTACCCGATGGGGCGGCTCGGCGCTCCGGAGGACATCGGCGGCGCCGCCGCGTTCCTCACCTCCGACGAGGCGCGCTGGATCACGGGCCAGACTCTCGTGGTGGACGGCGGCCTCTTCCTCAACGCGGGCGTCTGACGGCTCTCACGCATCTCTCCGCGCGGGCGGCGGTCCCTCCTCGGGGCCGCCGCCCGTTCTGTGAGAGGGGCAGCTTCCGCTTGCGGGGTCCGTCGGGGGTTCGTTCACTGGACCGTAGCCAGCCATGTACGCTGCGCGAACGCCTGTGACGGGTGGGGCAGTTGAGCGTCAAGGGAGTTGATCTGTCCATGTTCTGCACGCGCTTGCTGGGGTAGTGTCGGGCCCGCCGCGCGGGCAGAGTTCCGCGTGCGGCACTGGTGTGCGGGGGCCGGCGG
Source organism: Streptomyces albiaxialis (assembly GCF_039530985.1). NCBI lineage: Bacteria > Bacillati > Actinomycetota > Actinomycetes > Kitasatosporales > Streptomycetaceae > Streptomyces > Streptomyces albiaxialis. Next base: position 615,388 of record NZ_BAAAPE010000002.1, on the reverse strand, counting down.
GAGCGTGCGTACGCGGATCCGGTCCGCGATACCCCTTCCGAGATCCGAAGCCGAAGCCGAAGCCCCAAGCCCAAGCCCAAAGCGAAGCCCTAAGCCGAAGCCCGAAGCCCGTCGCTCTCTCCTCTCCCGCACCCCGCACCGACGGGCACCGCCGACTGAGGAGCGCGTACGTGTCCGATCGGAACGGCCCCCTGCGGATCGCGGCCGCGGTCCTCCCGCTGGCGCTCGTCGCCGCGTGCAGCTCGCTGTCGGGCGACGACGAGGAGGACGAGCGCTCCCTCGTGGTCGGCACCACCAGCGCGCCCACGTCACTGGACCCCGCCGCGGCCTGGGACGGCTCCTGGGAGCTGTACCGGAACGTGTTCCAGACGCTCCTGACCATCCCGAAGACCGGCAGCATGCCCCAGCCCGACGCGGCCAGGAAGTGTGCCTTCACCGACACCAGGAGCCAGGTCTACCGCTGCACGCTCCGGGAGGGGCTGAAGTTCTCCAGCGGCAACGAGCTGGACGCCGAGGCCGTCAAGCACGCGTTCGACCGCACCCGCACGCTCAACGCCAAGTCCGGCCCCTCGTCGCTGCTCTCCTCCCTCGACAAGGTCGAGACGCGGGGCAAGAGGACGGTCGTCTTCCATCTGCGGAAGTCCGACGCCACCTTCCCGTTCGTCCTCTCCACCCCCGCCGCCTCGCTGGTCGATCCCGAGGCGTACCCGGCCGCGCGGCTGCGGACCGAGGGGAGCGTCGTCGGCTCCGGCCCGTACGTCCTGGAGAGCTACGACGAGGGGGAGCGCGCCGTCCTCAACAAGAACGAGGACTACAGGGGCGCCGCCGAACTCAAGAACGACTCCGTCACCATCCGCTACTTCGAGCGGTCCTCGAAGATGGTCGGGGAGTTGAAGGCGGGCCGCGTGGACATCACGTACCGCGGGCTGACGCCCAAGCAGATCACGTCGTTCCAGGACGCCGAGACGGAGGCCGAGAACGACATCGAGCTGAGCGAGATGGCGGGCAGCGAGATCCACTACCTCGTCTTCAACCCCCGGGACCCGCAGGCGCGCAACCCCGCCGTGCGCGAGGCGATCGCGCGGCTCATCGACCGCAAGGCGCTGGTCCGCGCGGTGTACGACCGTACGGCCGACCCCCTCTACTCGATGGTGCCGACCGGGATCGCGGGCCACACCAACGCCTTCTTCAACATGTACGGCGAGCCCGACAAGCGCAAGGCCCGCGCCGTCCTCGCCCGCGCGGGCATCAGGGAGAAGGTGAAGCTCACCCTCTGGTACACCACCGACCGCTACGGGGAGGCCACCGCGCGGGAGTTCGCGGAGATCAAGCGGCAGCTCAACGCGTCCGGACTCTTCGACATCACCGTCAAGGGGCGGAGCTGGGGCACGTTCCAGGAGGGCTATCTCGACGGCGACTACCCGGTCTTCGGGCGCGGCTGGTCCGCCGACTTCCCCGACGCGGACAACTACATCGCGCCGTTCGTCGGCCGGAACAACGCGGTCGGCACGCCCTATGTGAACCCCACGCTGACCGAGCGGCTGCTGCCGCGCTCGCGCAAGCAGAGCGACCGGGCCGTGGCGGGCCGCTCGTTCGCCAGCGCGCAGCGGATCATCGCCGACGACGTACGGCTGCTGCCCCTGTGGCAGGGCCGGGTCTACATCGCCTCCCACAAGGAGATCGCCGGGGTCGAATGGGCGCTGGACCCGTCGGTGATCATGCGAGTGTGGGAGCTGCACAAGAAGTCGAGCTGGTAGCGGGGGCGTTGGGCGGCCCCGGCGCGGACGGACCGGCCGGACGGATCGGCCGGACCCGGGGACCCGTTGTCGGTGCGGGACGGTACGTTCGGGGGAACGCACGAACGCACCGGAGGTAAAGCGCGTGAAAGAGATGCTGCCCGAATCCTGGCAGGGCGTCCTCGGCGAGGAGGCCGAGAAGCCCTACTTCAAGGAGCTGACGAGCTTCGTGGAGGAGGAGCGGGAGCGCGGGCCCGTGTACCCGCCGCGCGAGGAGGTCTTCGCCGCCCTGGACGCGACGCCGTACGAGCGGGTGAAGGTGCTCGTCCTCGGCCAGGACCCGTACCACGGAGAGGGGCAGGGCCACGGACTGTGCTTCTCGGTGCGGCCGGGCGTCAAGACGCCCCCGTCGCTGCGGAACATCTACAAGGAGATGCGCGAGGACCTGGGCCACCCCGTCCCGGACAACGGGTATCTGATGCCCTGGGCCGAGCAGGGCGTCCTGTTGCTCAACGCGGTGCTGACGGTCCGCGCGGGCGAGGCGAACTCGCACAAGGGCAAGGGCTGGGAGAAGTTCACCGACGCGGTGATCCGCGCGGTCGCGGACCGCCCGGACCCGGCCGTCTTCGTCCTGTGGGGGAATTACGCGAAGAAGAAGCTCCCCCTGATCGACACCGGGCGGCACGCCGTGGTCGAGGGCGCGCACCCCTCGCCGCTCTCCGCGAAGAAGTTCTTCGGCTCGCGCCCGTTCTCGCAGATCGACGAGGCGGTGCGCGCGCAGGGCCACACCCCGATCGACTGGCGGATCCCCGACCTCGGCTGAGGCGCGGATGTCAGTGCCTCCCGCTAGCGTCGGAACCGTGTCGGCACACGACGAACGGGAGGAGCCGGCCGTGGCGGAACCTCAGCAGGAAGCGCCCCGGGGAGCCGGGGACGGGACGATGGTCAGGATCGGCCAGGCGATCATGCTGCACCGGGGCGGTGACCGGGAGGAAGCCCGGAACCGGTTCGGGCTGCTGTGGAAGGAGACCGAGCAGACCGGGCACCTCTTCCACCGCTGCGCCATCGCGCACTACATGGCGGAGGCCCAGGACGATCCGGTCGACGGCCTGGAGTGGGACCTGCGCGCGCTCGCCGCGGCCGACGCGCTGACGGAGGAATGGACGCGTTGGGGGGAGCACGCCCGCGCGGTGCGCTCCCTCTATCCCTCGCTCTATCTGAGCCTCGCGTCCGACCACGCCAGGCTCGGCGACAGGACCGCGGCCCGGCACGAGCTGGGCCGGGCCCGCGGCCTCCTCGGCGAGCTGGGGGACGACGCGTACAGCGGCAGGATCAGAGCGGCGGTCGCACGTCTGGAGGAGCGTCTCCAGGACGGGCGGCCCGCCTGAGCGCCTCCCGCGCGGGCGACTCGACGCGGCGCGGAGCCGCGTCCTCGTCCGCGGGCCGGGGCGCCTCCAGCACCACGGGCGCCGGAGCCCCCGGATCCGCGGGAGCCTCCGGATCCGCGTGCCCCGGCGTGCCCAGGGACGGGGCGGCGTGCGGCGGCGCGGGCGCGCCGGCGTGCGGAGGCACCGAGGGGGACGCGAGCGAGGCGGGCGCGGGAGGACGGTTCGGCGAGGGCGCGGCGCCCCGGCCGTCCCCGGCGGTGAGCTGCCCGGTGTCGCACCCGGTCAGGGCCGACGCCGCCGAGAGCGCGACGCCGAGCGCCGCCAGTCCGCGTGTCCTGTATGACATTCCGCAAACCCTGCTCACCGGAGCCCGCCCCGGGAAGCCCCCGCACGGGTGACGTGCGTCAACGGCTCCTCTGTGCGGGCCGGTTCCCCCGCGCGGGCCCGCCGAGCATCCCCGCGAGCAACTCCTCCACGCCCGCGCGCAGTTCGCCCTCGTCCGGCGTCGTCCCCTGGTGCGTCCCCGCCGTGTACGTGAACATCACGCCGTCGCACCAGGACATCATCGAGCGCGCGTGCCGCTCCGGATCCGGCGAACCGGCCGCCGTCAGCATCGCCCGGAGGGGCTCCGCGAACGCGTTGAGCCCGGTCCTGTCGTAGCACTCCCGCAGCTCCGGGCGCCGGGTCGCCTCCAGCGCCAGCTCGTAGCGGGCCACCAGCAGCGCCCTGTGGTCCGTCAGATGGCGGTGCATCGCGCGCGCGACGGCCTCCGCCAGCCCGCCGGGCTCGCTGCCGTCGGGCATCTCCGCCGGGGTGAGCACCCGCCCCTCGCGGACGGCCAGCCGCCGGATCGCCGCCTCCAGCAGGGCCGCACGGGTGCGCGCGTAGTTCGACGTCGAGCCCTGCGGGAGCCCCGCTGCCTCGTCCACGGCGCGGTGGGTGAGACCGCGCATCCCCCGCTCGGCGAGCAGGCCGATCGCCGCGTCCGCGACGCGCTCGTGCCGGGACGCGGGCCCCTCGCCGGAGGGCGCGTCGCCGGACGCGGGCGCGTCGTCGGAGGAGGGCGGGGGAGCGGCGGCGTCGCGAGTGGTCATGACCGCAATCCTCTCGCACTACAGGTGTAGTAAGGTGAGGGGAGTCGGAAAGACGACACGTCCTGGAGGACTGCCATGCGTACACCCCGAGCCCTCGTCATCGGCGCCGGAATCGGCGGGCTCACCGCGGCCGTCGCGCTGGAGCGCCGCGGCTGGGACGTGACCGTGCTGGAGCGGGCCGCCACCCTCGAACCGGTGGGCGCGGGCATCTCCGTGTCCCCCAACGCGCAGCGCGCGCTCGATGTCATAGGCCTCGGCGACGCCGTCCGCGACCTCCGCGCCTGGGACGAGGTCGGCGGGCTGCGCACTCCCTCGGGCCGCTGGCTCGTCCGCACCACCAACGATGTCGCGGCCGAGCGCTTCGGCGGCCCCCTCGTCCTGCTGCACCGCGCCACCCTCGTCGAGCTGCTGCGCGGCGCCCTCGCCGAGCCCGGCCGGGTGCGGACGGGCACCACCGCGGCGCTCGTCGACCCCGGCGGCACCGAGACCCCCGCCGTCGTCCGGGAGCGCACCGCGGGCGGTGCGGAGCGGCGGCACGAGGCGGAGCTAGTCGTCGCCGCCGACGGCATCCACTCGGCCGTCCGCCGCGCCCTCTTCCCGTCCCACGCCGGCCCGCGTTACGCCCGCTTCACCACCTGGCGCACGGTGGTCGACGGCCTGGACGCGCCCTTCGCCGCGCACGAGACCTGGGGCCGGGGCACCTTCTGGGGCACCCAGCCGCTCCCCGACGGCCGGGTCTACGCGTACGCGGCGGCGACCCTCCCCGCCGGTCTCCGCGCGCCCGACGACGAACTGGCCGAGCTGGTCCGCCGCTTCGGCGCCTGGCACGACCCGATCCCGCGCGTCCTGGAGGCCACCACCCCCGACCGCGTGCTGCGCAACGATGTGTACGAGATGGCGGACCCCCTCCCCGCCTACCACCACGGCAGGGTCGCCGTCCTCGGCGACGCCGCCCACGCCATGTCGCCCCGCCTCGGCCAGGGCGGCAACCAGGCCATCGAGGACGCGATCGTCCTCGCCCACCACGCCGACCCGGCCGCGAGGATGGACGTCGCCCTCGCCGCGTACACCCGCGAGCGGCTGCCCCGTGCCACCGCCGTCGGCCGCCGCGCCGCGCGGATGACCCGCGCGACCACCCTCACCAGCGCCCCCGCCTGCGCCCTGCGCGACTGCGCGTTCGGCGCGCTGAGCGCCCTCGTGCCCAAGGTCTCCTCCCTGCTCGCGCTGCGCGCGCTGGACGGGGTGGCCGACTGGAAGCCGCCGGTGGCGACGTATGCTTCCGACTCCCGCGGCACCCGGGGCGCCCGGCGCCGGCCGGAGCAGGAGCCGCACGTGGACCGCACAGAGTAGGGAGACCCCCGTGAAGATCGGCGTGATCGGGCTCGGCGACATCGCGCACAAGGCGTATCTGCCGGTGCTCACCGCGCAGCCCGGCGTGGAGCCGCACCTGGTCACCCGGACCCCGGCGACCCTGGAGCGGTTCGGCGCGGCCCACCGCGTCCCCGAGGCCCACCGGCACGCCGATCTCGACGCGCTCCTCGCCGCCCGCCCCGACGCCGCCTTCGTGCACGCGCCCACCGCCGCGCACCCCGAGATCGTCGGACGGCTCCTGGCGGCCGGGGTCCCCACGTACGTCGACAAGCCGCTGGCCTACGACCTCGCGGAGTCCCGGCGCCTCGTCGAGCTGGCGGAGGAGCGCGGCACCGCGCTCGCCGTGGGCTTCAACCGCCGTCACGCGCCGGGGTACGCCCAGTGCCTGGAGCACCCGCGCGACCTGATCGTGATGCAGAAGCACCGGGTGGGCCTGCCCGAGGAGCCGCGCACGATGGTCTTCGACGACTTCATCCACGTCGTGGACACGCTGCGGTTCCTCGTGCCCGGCACCGTCGACCACATCGACGTCCGGGCACGCGTCCGCGACGGGCTGCTGCACCACGTCGTCCTCCAGCTCTCCGGCGACGGGTTCACCGCGCTCGGCGCCATGAACCGGCTCTCGGGCTCCGCCGAGGAGGTCCTGGAGGTCTCGGGCCAGGACTCCAAGCGCGAGGTCCGCAATCTCGCCGAGATCGTCGACCACAAGGGCCAGCCCAGCCTCCGCCGCCGCGGCGACTGGGTCCCCGTCGCCCGTCAGCGCGGCATCGAGCAGGCCGTGCTCACCTTCCTCGACGCCGTCCGCGAGGGCAGGGTCGTCTCCGCACGCGACGCGCTGCTCACCCACGAGCTGTGCGAACGGGTCGTCACCTGCGCGCGGGAGCAGGCAGCGTGACCGCCTCGCGCGCCCGCCGGGCCCGCAGCGCCCGCGCCCCCTCCAGCGCGCCGAACGCCACCAGGACCGTGAGCGCCGTGCGTACGGGCCAGTCGCCGAACCGCACATAGAGAGTCGTCCCGGAGGCCAGGGGCACGTCCGCGACGGTGGCCGCGCTCGCGTCCGTCCCGAGCCGCTTGCCCACGGGCTCGCCCTCCGCGTCGTGCACCGCGCTCACCCCGGTGAGCGTCGCGTGCACCATCGGACGGCCCGACTCGGCCGCCCGCAGCGCCGCCAGCGAGGCGTGCTGCTGGGGCGCCCAGCTCTCCTGGAAGCTCGACGTCGCCGACTGCGCCACCAGCAGCCGCGCCCCCTCGGACGCCAGATGCCTGCTCATGTCCGGGAACGCCGTCTCGAAGCAGATCAGCGGCCCGAACCGGACGCCGTCGGCCCGCATCATCACCGGCTCCGTCCCGCGCCGCCGGTCCTCGCCCGCCGCGCGCCCCACCGAGGTGGCCCAGCCGAGCATCGAACGCGCCGGGATGTACTCGCCGAAGGGGACCAGCCGCATCTTGTCGTAACGCTGCCCGACGGGTCCGTGCGGCCCCACGAGCACCGAACTCTTGTAGATCCCGGGCGCGTCCGCGCGCCGCGAGTCGACGTTGACCAGTATCGAGGCGCCCGTACGGGAGGCGAGCGCGCTGAGCCTCTTCACCAGGTCGGGCCGGGCCCCCAGGTCGTAGCCGACGCTGCTCTCGCCCCACACCACGAGGTCCGGGTCCTGCCCGGCCAGTTCCCGCGTCAGCCTCTCGCCCCGGTCGAACCGCTCGCTCGGCGAGTCCGTCAGCCCGATCTGCACGAGGGCGACCCGCGTCCCGCCCGTACGCTCCGGGCGCGGCGCCCAGGCGGAGACCGCCGCCGTGCCCACGGTCGTCGCGCCGAGCACCACGGCGGCCGCCGCGCAGGCGGCGGCGCGGGCGCGCGGCGCACGGGCCGCGCCCGCGGCCCCCAGCCCGCCGGCCACGGCGACGACGAGCGCGGTGTTCACCGCGACGAGCAGGAAGCTGACCAGCCACACCCCGCCCACCGAGGCGAGCCGCAGGGCCGGGCCCACCTGCCACTGCGTGGCGCCGTACAGCCCCCAGGGTCCGCCCAGGTACTCCCAGGAGCGGATCAGTTCGACCAGGAGCCAGCCCGACGGCACCACGGCCACGGCCCCGGCGATCCGCCCCGGGCCGGGAGTCCCGCGCAGCATCCGGCGTACGAGCCAGCCCCACGGGGCCCACAGCAGTCCGATCAGCGCGGCGATCAGCAGGATGAACACATGCAGGCTCGGCACCAGCCAGTGGTGCAGCGCCAGCATGAATCCCGTGCCGCCCAGCCAGCCCATGACCGCCGCCTCACGGCCCGACCGGGCCGAACGGGCCAGCAGCATCCACGGCACGAGCGCCCCGTACGCCAGCCACCAGAGCGAGGGCGCGGGGAACGCCAGTGCGGGAACCGAGCCCGCCAGGACCGCGAGCCCCCTCCGCCCCCACCGGGATGCCAGGGCCTTCCGCATGCCGCGCCTCCTGACGTCCGTACGCGTTCCCGGATCATCAGTGTGCGTCAGCCCTCCGCCCCAGGCGAGACCACGTCCCGCACGCGAGTGCCCGGGGCTCCGCCGATTGCGCGCCGTCGGGGGCACCTCGCCGCCCGGCGCCCGGCGCGGGGCACCCGGAACTCACTAGCGGGGGCAGCCCCGATGCCGCGCTTCCGGCGGCGCGAGCGCCGCGAGCAGCGCCTTCGCGTGCCGGGAAGAGGACCCGGCGGGAGCGGGGGCGGGCGGCGCGGGCGCGGCGGTCGACTTGGGGCTCCCCGTGGAGAACGGCGCCGACGGAGGCGCCGGAATCACCACGGGCGAGGACGCCCCGGCCCCGCTGTCCGGCCCCACGGCAGACCGTACGGCTGTGGCCGTGGCCGTGGCCGGGCCCGGGCCCGGGGTCGGAACCGCGGTCGCGGGCGCGGGGACAGGCGCGGGCGTGGCCGGAGGCGCGGACGGCGCACGCCGCTGCCGCGCGCTGTCCGTGGCCAGCAGCACCAGCCCCCAGGCGGCCAGCGCCCCCGCGCCGAGCGCGGCCAGCGCGCCCGTCGTCCCGTACCGGAAGCCCTCTCCCAGCAGCGCGATCCCCGCGGCGGCGGCAACGACCGGGTTCGCCACGGTCGTCGTCGCCAGCGGGGCGGCGAGGCCGCCGCCCCGGTAGGAGGCCTGCGAGGTCGCGAGCCCGGCGGCCGCCAGCACGCCGATCAGCGCGAGCAGCGGAACGGCGGCGAGCAGTGTGGACGCGTCCCACTCCTCGGCGGCCGTCTTCACGAAGACCGAGGCCGCGCCGTACGCGATACCGGCGGCCAGCGCCAGCGAGACGCTCCGCAGCGCCGGGCCCCGCCCGCCGCCGCGCCGCATGCCGAGGACCGCGCGTCCGGCGACGGCGAGCACGCCGACGACGGCCAGCACGGTCGCGCCGAGCGCGAACTGCTGCTCGCTGTCCAGCGAGCCGGAGCCGTCGGAGCCCGTGAGCAGCAGGATCCCGGCCAGCCCGGCCGAGACGAGCGCGATGCCGCGCCAGCTCGCGGCGGAGACGGGCCGCTTGACGAGCAGCGCGGCCATCGGCGCCGCGAGGACCAGCGTCAGTACGCCCAGGGGCTGGACGACGGTGAGAGGGCCGAGGCCGAGCGCGACGACGTGCAGCAGCGCGCCCGCGCCCTGGAGGACGACCGCGAGCCACCAGCGGCCGGACCGGAGCAGCCCCAGCTTGCTCGGCGCCGTCGTGGCGGCGATGCGCTCCTGGACGATGGCCGCGGAGGCGTAGCAGAGCGCCGACACCAGCGAGAGCAGGACCGAGAGGGACAGGGGACTCATGATCCGTCCGTCCCGTTCGTCCGGTGCGGGCAGGGCTTCCCGTTCATGTGTCCACGATGCGCCCGCGACCCCCGCGCTGTCGTCCACTGGCGGGGCCGTCTTGCCGTACCGCGCCCGGAGTACGCGGGCGTGCTCCGTACACCTGGGAGGTGATGCGTCACCGTCACGGAAGTACGAAAGGGCACCGCACTCGGGCCGCGCTCGGGCCGCCCGGGCGGCTCGGGGTCAGGACGGCGCGGGCCCCTCGCCGGAGACCTCGACGGGCCCGAAGCCGCTGCCGAGGACCGTGATCCGCCCCTCCCGCCCGTCGGAGAGCCGCAGGTGCGCGGTGTCGCCCTCCAGCTCCGCCCACAGGGGCTCGGGGCCCTCCGGCCGCATCGTCCCCGACCAGGGGCGCCCGGCCCCGGTGGGCTCGGTGAAGAGCGCGACGTCGACGGGGATCTCGGCCCCGCCGGTCAGCAGCGTCGCCGGACCTCGGTAGAAGTGATCCATAGGCCCAGTGTGTGCGCGTACGGACGGCTCAGCGAGCGGCGAAGGGCTGGTCGGTGGGCACGATCTCGCGGCCCAGCGGCATCAGGGAGATGGGGATCATCTTGAAGTTCGCGATGCCGAACGGGATGCCGATGATGGTCACGCACAGCGCGAGGCCGGTGAAGATGTGCCCGAGGGCGAGCCACCAGCCGGCGAAGATGATCCAGACGACGTTGCCGATGGCCGACCCGGCCCCGGCGTCGCGCCGCTCGACGGTCGTACGTCCGAAGGGCCACAGGGCGTAGCCCGCGATCCTGAACGAGGCGATGCCGAACGGAATGGTGACGATCAGGACGCAGCAGATGAGGCCGGCCAGGACGTAGGCCAGGGCGAGCCAGAGGCCGCTCAGGACCAGCCAGAGCAGGTTGAGGATGAGCTTCATGATCGTCAGCCTTCCATACGTCGGAAGCGGGCAGGCGGTACTGCCCGGGAGGACGCCTCCGCAGGTGAGAAGCGTTCCGCCGAAGCCGGAAGCCGGAAGCCGGAAGCCGGAAGCCGGGCGCCGGAAGCCGAAGCGCCGGGTCCGTCAGCCCGCCGCTTCGCCCGCGTGCGGGCTGAGGGCGCCGGTGGCGACGAGGACGAAGAGCAGGATGCCGAGCGCGATGCGGTAGATCACGAAGGGCATGAAGCTGCGGGTGGAGATCCACTTCATGAACCACGAGATGATCGCGTACGCGACGACGAACGCGAGGACCGTCGCGAAGGCGGTCGGCCCCCAGGAGACATGGCCCTCGCCGATGTCCTTCAGCTCGAAGAGGCCCGAGGCCAGGACGGCGGGGATGGCCAGCAGGAACGAGTAGCGTGCCGCGGCCTCGCGGCGGTAGCCCATGAAGAGCCCGCCGCTGATCGTGGCGCCCGAGCGGGAGACGCCGGGGATGAGCGCGAGGGCCTGGGCGCAGCCGAAGAGCAGGCCGTCCCTGACGTTGAGCTGCTCCAGGGACTTGCGCTCGCGGCGGGCGCGGTGACGGCCGCCCTTGTCGTCGCGGGCGGCGAGGCGGTCGGCGATGCCGAGGACGATGCCGAGGGCGATGAGGGTCGTGGCGATGAGCCGCAGATCGCGGAACGGGCCCTCGATCTGGTCCTTGAACGCCAGGCCCAGCACGCCGATCGGGATCGAGCCGACGATGACCAGCCAGCCCATCTGCGCGTCGTGGTCCCGGCGGGCCTCCTTGTCGAAGAGCGACCGCCACCAGGCCGCCAGGATGCGCCCGATGTCCTTGCGGAAGTAGATCAGCACGGCCGCCTCGGTGCCGATCTGGGTGACGGCCGTGAAGGCGGCACCCGGGTCCTCCCAGCCCGCGAAGGCCGCGGTCAGCCGCAGGTGGGCGCTGGAGGAGATCGGAAGGAACTCGGTCAGTCCCTGGACGAGCCCGAGAACGAAGGATTCAAACCAAGACATGTGCGGCTGCGCTCGTCCCTGTGATGGAGTCGGGGCCCGGTGTGACGGACCGGTCGGTCGATCGGGTGCTGCGGTGCGTCAGATGCTAGAGCCGACGGTCGCCGGCCCCGACGAGAGGGGGGTCCTCCACGGCGGGCTGCCGGCCGCCCCGCGCCCGGTCCGCGGTGGCCTGGTCCTCGGCGGGCGGCGCGCCCCGCAGATGGCGGCGCTTGCACCAGGCGACGACCCCGCCCGCGACGGCCGAGACCGCGATGAAGCCGGAGGAGGCGAGGAAGACCGGCGAGGTGGGGGAGGCCGCGGTGCTGCCCGCGATCACGTACGCCGCCGTGTTGGGCACCGAGCCCAGCGCCGTCGCCGCCAGGAAGGCGAGCCAGCCCATCCGGGAGACGGCCGCACCGTAGTTCGAGGCCGCGAAGGGGATGCCCGGCATCAGCCGGATCACCAGCATCGAGCGGAAGCCGTGCCTGCTCAGCATCTTGTCCGCGGCCGTCAGCACGCGGGCCCGCAGCAGCGGACGCAGCGCGTCCTGCCCGAGCACGCGGCCCAGCCCGAAGGCGATACCGGCCCCGATCACCGTGCCGGCCGTCGCCGAGACCGTGCCCGCCGTGGCGCCGAAGAGGGCGCCCGCCGCGAGGTTGAGGACCGGCCGGGGCACGAAGGCCGCCGTGCACGCCCCGTACGCCACGGCGAACAGGACGACGGCGGCGCCGCCGGAGACCTGGGGCGGCCAGCCGTGCGCGAGCAGCCGCTGCGGCTCGTAGAGCAGCATCGCGGTGGCCGCACCGCTCAACAGGACGAGCAGCAGGGCGAAACGGGACCAGGGCGAAAGGAGCGTCTGCGCGAGACGGCCGGGGAGTCCGTCTGGCTGCGTGGCGGGGACGGGCACGTGGGGGAGCGTAACCGACGAATGTGTCCTTCCGCCGTGCCGGGCCGGACGAAGTGGGCTGCGCTCGCCCTCCGTACGTGCCCCGGACACCGGCCCGTAGCCGTGCGTTCGCCGCCCGGTCGCGCCGCCCGCGCGCGGCGCGTGGGACCGATGGGGCCGCTGTGCGCTGGGCGTACGCCCGGGCGGGTGGCGAAAACCGTTCGACGCGGGGCAGTTGAACGCGAGATCATCGCAGCATGTTCCGGCAGACCTTCCTTCTCACGCCGACCGCCGTCGCGGTCGTGCTGAAGGCTGCCGATGTTCCGTGCTGCTGCGGGGCCGATGGCCCCGGCGGCATGCCCAGCGGCGTTCACACCACGCGAAGCTGACCCTTCCCGGACAGGCCGGAGGACCCCGCAGGGGGAGGGTCGGTCAGGCCTTGGGGTCCCGCTCACTTCGAGCCACCCATCCGTTCCGGGAAGGAACAGGCACAGATCATGGCCAAGCAGGCATACGTGCGCACCAAGCCGCACCTCAACATCGGCACCATGGGCCACGTCGACCACGGCAAGACCACCCTCACCGCCGCCATCACCAAGGTCCTCGCCGACCGCGGCTCCGGCACGTACGTGCCTTTCGACCGCATCGACAAGGCGCCGGAGGAGGCGGCGCGCGGCATCACCATCAGCCTCGCGCACGTCGAGTACGAGACGGACACCCGGCACTACGCGCACGTGGACATGCCCGGGCACGCCGACTTCATCAAGAACATGGTCACCGGCGCGGCCCAGCTCGACGGCGCGATCCTCGTCGTCTCCGCGCTCGACGGCGTGATGCCGCAGACCGCCGAACACGTGCTGCTCGCCCGGCAGGTGGGCGTCGAGCACATCGTCGTCGCGCTCACCAAGGCCGACGCGAGCGAGGAGGAGCTGACCGAACTCGTGGAGCTGGAGGTCCGCGAGCTGCTGACCCGGCACGGGTACGCGGGCGACACCGTCCCCGTCGTCCGCGTCTCCGGACCCGGGGCGCTGGCGGGCGACCCACGCTGGACCGGTGCCGTCGAGGCCTTGCTGGACGCCGTCGACACCTACGTCCCGCTGCCCGAGCGGTACGTCGACGCGCCGTTCCTGCTCCCGGTGGAGAGCGTGCTCACCATCACGGGGCGCGGCACCGTCGTCACCGGCGCCGTCGAGCGCGGCACCGTCCGCGTCGGCGACCGGGTCCGGGTGCACGCGCCGGGCGGGGGCACCGAGACGGTCGTCACGGGCGTCGAGACGTTCGGGAAGCCGATGGAGGAGGCGCAGGCGGGCGACAACGTCGCGCTGCTGCTGCGCGGCGTCCCCCGCGACGCCGTGCGCCGCGGACACATCGTGGCCGCTCCGGGCAGCCTCACGCCCAGTCACCGGTTCACCGCGGACGTCCATCTGCTGCCCACCGGCGAGGGCGGCCGCCGCACGCCGGTGCACAGCGGCTACCGCCCGCAGTTCTACATCCGCACCGCGGACGTCGCGGGCGAGATCACGCTCCCCGGCGGCGGCGTGGCCTTCCCCGGCGACACGGTCACCGCGGCCGTCGCGCTCGACGCCGCCGTGCCGCTGGAGACCGGGCTCGGCTTCGCGGTCCGGGAGGGCGGCAGGACGGTCGCGGCGGGCAGGGTCACCCTGCTCGCCGCCGCCTGAGAACACGGCCCCGGAGGCCCGGCCGTACGCGCCCCTACGCGTACGGCCGGGCCACCCGCACAATGGGACGGTGCATCAGGGAGACGAGCGGAACGCCGACGACGAGCCGATACCCGTGATCCGGGACGTGGGCGGCGGCACGGCCAGGCTGCTGCCCGACATCGACCGGGAGCGGGCCTGGCTGCTGACCGTGGACGGGGCGCCGCAGTCCTACGTCGATCTCGACGACCCCACGCACCTGGAGTTCGAGTACGCCCGCCGCGTCGGCCACGTCCTGGACACGCTGGCCGAGCCCCGGCGCCCGCTGGACGTGCTGCACCTCGGCGGCGGCGCGCTCACCCTGCCCCGCTACGTCGCCGCCACCCGCCCCGGCTCCCGCCAGCACGTGGCGGACGCCGACGGGGCGCTGCTCGCCCTCGTCGAGGAGTTCCTGCCGCTGCTCCGCGGGGCCGAGGGGGTCACTGTCGAGGCGGCCGACGGGCGCGCGGCCCTGGAGGCCGCCCCGCCCGGCGCGTACGACGCGCTGCTCGCCGACGTCTACGGCGGCTCGCGCGTCCCCGCGCACCTGACCACGCTGCCCTACGCGCGTGAGGCGTCCCGCGTGCTGCGCCCCGGCGGGATCTATGTGGCGAACCTCGCGGACGCTGCGCCGTTCCGCTTCCTCGGCTCGCAGCTCGCGACCTTCGGCGCGGTCTTCGACCACCTGGCGCTGCTGGCCGAGCCCGCCGTGCTGCGCGGCAGGCGCTTCGGGAACATCGTGCTGCTCGCCTCGCACGTCCCGGGCCCGCTGCCGGAGCTGGCCCGCCGCTGCGCCGCCGACCCCTTCCCGGCCCGGGTCAGCTACGGGCCCGAGCTGGAGCGGTTCAGCGCGGGAGCGGTCCCGGTCGGGGACGGCGAAGCGGTGCCGTCCCCGGAGCCGCCGGACGGCGCGTTCAGCGTGGGCTGACCGCGCCCCGGCGGAGTGCCGCTCAGCCGCGCGGCTCTTCCTCGCCCTGCGGAGCCTCGTACGGGCGCAGGCTGGAGGCCATCTTCCGGATCACCTTGTCGGGGATCGCGGGCTCCTTCGCCCCCGTGTCGGAGACGGCGGTCCAGGTCGCGATGTCGCCCTGGCCGTTGATCCAGGCGACGGTGACGACCTTGCCGCCGGTCGAGGGGCACGTGGCGCCCTTGTCCTCGGGCACGCCGGTGACGGTCGCGCGGGCGATGTGGCCGCGGACGCCGTGGGCGCTACGGAAGGGCTTGGCGCGGGTCGCCTCGGTGGTGCCCTTGCCCTCGGGATCGTAGTTGTACTTCGCCCACTTCGCCGTCTTCTGGCGGGCGGCCTGCTCGGTGCCGGAGGCGTCCTTCGCCCCGCTGGTCCCGGCGCTCCCGAGCCAGTTGTCCTTGCAGTACTCCTCCTTGTAGTGGGCGGGGGCGTTGAGACCGACGACGGGGTTGCCGTCGGAGTCCTCGACGAAGTCGATCCAGCTCCGCTCCTGGGGCTTCCAGTCCTTGCTCTTCGGCACGTCGAACGCGGCGTACTGCTTGGGGCTCACCACGGTCCGCCAGCCGCGGACGACCGGCTTGGCGGGGTCCTTCGCGGGCCGGGGGTCCCGCTTCTCGCGTGACGCGCCGGGGGAGGGGCCGGCGGAGGCGTCGGCCTTCGTCTCGCGGTCCCCGTCCTTCGCGCTGTCCTTCCCGTCGTCCCCGAGGACGAGGTACCCGGCGACCGAGGCGGCAGCGACCGCCACCACGGCCATCCCGACGGCCACGGCGACGGGCACGCGGCGCCTGCGGGGCGGACCGGGCGGGCCCGGGGGACCGGGCGGGCCGGAGGGGAGGGTCGGGGCTCCGTGCGGCGGACCGTACGCGTCAGAGGGCCCGCCGGGTGCTCCGGCGGACCCCCACTGCCCGTTCGCGGGCTGCTGCTGTTCTGGCCACATGCGGTGACCCTAGGACGCGTGGTCGGACGCGTTAACCGCGGGGCTCGTCACCGCCGTTCGGCGCCTCGTAGTTGCGCAGGCTGCCGACCATCTTCTTGATCTGCGAGGCCGGGACCTCGTCCTTGACGTCCGCGTCGCTGTAGAGGACCCAGATCGCCAGGTCGCCGTTGGTGTTGATCCAGGAGACCGCCGTCGCCTTGCCGCTGGACGTGGCGCACTTGTCTTCCTTGGGGGCGTTGGTGACCTTCGCGGAGGCGATGTGCCCCTTGATGCCGTTCTTGTTCTTGAACGGCTTGGGGGCAGTCTCCTTGAGGGTGCCCTTCTGCTTCTGGTCGTACCCGGCGAGGACGAAGTTGGACGCCGCGATCTTGACGGCCTCCTTGGTGTTCTTCGAGCCCTGCGCGCCCTTGGTGCCGACGGCCGCGCGCGAGCTGTCCTTGCACCAGTCGTCCTTGTAGTACGCGGGCGCCGACATGGCGACGAGGACCTTGCCCTTGTCGTCCTCGAAGCCGGTGATCACGCTGGAGCTCTCGACCGACCAGTCCTTGGTCTGCGGCACGTCGAAGGCCGAGTACCACTTCGGGTTCACGACCGTCTGCCAGCCGGGGATCTGCGGCTTCGACGGGTCCTTGGCGTCGCCGCCCCCGCCGCCCCCGCCGCCCGGGTCGGTCTCCTTCTTCTCCTTCTTGCCGGAGGTGGGCTCGGCGGTCGGCGACTTCTTGTCCTTCGCCTCGTCCTTCTTGTCGTCGTCACCGCCCCCGAGCACGAGGAAACCGGCCACCGCCGCGCCGATGACCGCGACCGCGGCGACGATCGAGATGGCGACGGTCTTGTTGTTGCCGCCTCCTCCGCCCTTCGGTGACTGGGGTGCCTGCGGGCCGCCGGGCACGCTGGCGGGGCCCCACTGCCCCGACTGCCCCGGCTGCTGGTACCCCTGCTGCGGAGCCTGTCCGGGCTGGCCGAAACCGGGCTGCCCGTAGCCGGGCTGCTGCTGGCCCTGGGCGGGCTGCTGGTACGGGTTCGGCTGCTGGTAACCCGGCTGCTGGTACGGATTGGGCTGCTGCGGGTTCTGCTCGCCCCCGGGCTGCTGCTGTCCTGGCCACATGGCGGGTAAGCCTATGGTGCGCGGCGCCCGAGGACCACGCCCGCCCACCGTTCGGTATCGAGCCGGTACATGACAGGGATGCCCCGGCCGGGTTACTCGGTGGTAACGTGCGGGCATGTCAGCACAGTCGACGCCGACCATCGGCGACATGATGACGGCCAGCGTCCCGATGGTCCGCACCCTCAACCTCGAATTCACCGAGGCCACCGCCGAGCGCGCCGTCGTCGTGATGCCCGACCAGGGCGCGTTCCACAACCACGTCGGCGGTCCGCACGCGGGGGCGATGTTCACGCTCGCCGAGTCCGCCAGCGGCGCGATCGTCATGACCGCCTTCGGCGATCAGCTCTCGCGCGCGGTGCCGCTCGCGGTGCGCGCCGAGATCGGCTACAAGAAGCTCGCGATGGGCCCCGTCACCGCCACCGCCGAGCTGGGCCGCCCGGTCGCCGATGTCGTCGCCGAACTGGACGCGGGGGAGCGCCCCGAGTTCCCCGTGCACGTCGCGATCAGCCGCGAAGACGGCGCCGTGACCGGCGAGATGACCATCGTGTGGACCCTGCGCCCCAACGGCTGAGAGGCCCCCGAGCGCGGCCGGAGTGATCGAGTAGGCTGCCCGGACGCGTGCTCGCGGCAGAGGCGCGCGTCCGGGCGCGCGGGGCGCCCGGACCGTACGGGACTGGTGAGGGGAACCGGGCGTTGCACATCCAGGAGTGGCTCGAAAGCGTGCCCGCCGTGAGCGTCTACCTCCTGGTGGGGGCGGTCATCGGGCTGGAGAGCCTGGGCATCCCGCTGCCCGGCGAGATCGTCCTCGTCAGCTCCGCGCTGCTCGCCTCCCAGCACCACGAGATCGACCCTGTGATCCTCGGCACGTGCGCCACGGTGGGCGCGGTCGTCGGCGACTCGATCGGCTACGCGATCGGGCGCAGGGGCGGCCAGCCGCTGCTGACCTGGCTCGGCGGGAAGTTCCCGAAACACTTCGGCCCGCGCCATGTGGCGACCGCCGAGCGCTCGTTCCAGAAGTGGGGCATGTGGGCCGTCTTCTTCGGCCGGTTCATCGCCCTGCTGCGGATCTTCGCCGGGCCGCTCGCGGGCGTACTGAAGATGCCGTACTGGAAGTTCCTCACGGCGAACGTGCTCGGCGGGATCGTCTGGGCGGGCGGCACCACCGCCGTCATCTACTACCTGGGCATCGTCGCCGAGGCGTGGCTCAAGCGCTTCTCCTGGCTGGGCCTGGTCCTCGCGGTGCTGCTGGGACTCACCTCGATGCTGATCGTCCGGCGCCGCGCCGCGAAGGCCGAGGCGGAGTACGAGGCGGAGGAGGCGGCCGCCGGGCGGGGCCCCGCACCGGTGCGGGAGAGGGCTTCCGCGGCCGCCGCGGACTGAGAGACCGAGTACCGAGCGAGTGCCGAGGAGCAGAGGACCGATGGAACAACGTGCGTTGATCGCGGCCGTGGCCGGACACGAGCCCCGGGTGGCCCCCGGCGCCTTCGTCGCGCCCACCGCGGTGGTGGTCGGCGAGGTCAGCCTGGCCGACGGCGCGAGCCTCTGGTACGGCGCCGTGCTGCGCGGCGACGGCGGGCCCATCGCGCTCGGCGCGGGCAGCAACATCCAGGACAACTGCACCGTCCACACCGACGTCGGCTTCCCCGTCACCGTCGGCACCGGCGTCTCCGTCGGCCACAACGCGGTGCTCCACGGCTGCACCGTCGAGGACGACGTCCTGATCGGCATGGGCGCCACCGTCCTCAACGGCGCGCGGATCGGCTCCGGTTCGCTGATCGCCGCGCAGACGCTCGTCCCGCAGGGCATGGAGGTGCCGCCCGGCTCGCTCGTCGCGGGCGTGCCCGGCAAGGTCAAGCGCGAGCTGACGGACGAGGAGCGCGAGGGCATCAAGCTCAACGCCGCCGCCTACGCCGACCTGGCCGAGCGGCACCGGGCGGTACGGTGAGCGCGTGCGCTCCCTCAGGAACACGTTCTCGTCTCTGGCGTCCCGCGCCGTGCACCGCGCCTGGCGCGCGGCGCAGCGCGCGGGCGCGCTGACGGCCGAGCACCCCGGGCCGCACGCCTTCCGCCGTATCGGCACCGGCACCCGGCTCGCCTTCCCGCAGGGCACGATCTTCGGCGCCCCCTGGATCGAGCTGGGCGACCACTGCGTCATCGGCCAGGACGTCACGCTGACCGCCGGGATGATGCCCGACCTCGACCTCGGGCCCGACCCGGTGCTCACGCTCGGGAACGGGGTCGTCCTCGGCCGGGGCAGCCATGTGATCGCCGACACCGATGTGCGCGTGGGCGACGACGTGTTCTGCGGCCCGTACGTCTACATCACCTCGACCAACCACTCCTACGACGACCCCGAGCTTCCCGTCGGCAAGCAGTGGCCGCGCACCGCGCCCGTCTCGATAGGGCGCGGGAGCTGGCTCGGCGCGGGCGCCGTCGTGCTGCCCGGCGCCCGGCTGGGCCGCAATGTCGTGGTCGCCGCCGGCGCGGTCGTCCGGGGAGAGGTGCCGGACCACGCGGTGGTGGCCGGGGCGCCCGCGCGCGTCGTACGCCGCCTCGACCCGGAGGAGGGCTGGCAGCCCCCGCTGCGCACCCCGCCGCCCGTGCCGGTCCCGGAGGGCGTCACCCCCGAGCAACTGCTGGCGCTGGCCGAACTGCCGCATCCGCACGACGGCTCGGGGCCGGGCACACTGGACCCAGCGGCCGACCGCTGACCGACGGACGGAGGTGCGCCGCCGTGAGCAACCGCACCCTGCGCATTCTTCTCGCGCTCGCCGTCGCCATCCAGGGCCTCGCCCTGCTGCTGTACTGGTGGCGGCAGATGTAATGGGCCGGGTTCCGCTGCTGACCAGGGGCCGCCCCTCCAGGGGCGCGGGGAACCGCGCGTGCGGCCACGGCGAAAGCCGCAGCCCGCGACGCACGGGCAGGGGCTGCTTCTGTCCAGCAGCAGAAGCGGTGGCTAGCCGGAGGCCAACAGCACCGTGCCCAGCAGCGCCAGGCCCGCGCCCGCCGTCTGGAGGGCGCGCAGCCGCTCCTGGAGGAGGCCGCGCGCGGCGAGCGCGGTGACGACGGGGTAGAGCGAGGCGAGCACGGCGGCGACGGTGACCGGGCCGTTCTGCGCGGCGACCGCGTACGTCCCGTTCGCCGCGACGTCCGCGAGGCCGATGAACGCGAGCGCGGGCAGCGCCGCCCACACCGCGCGCATCCCGCCCTCGGGCAGCGCGGGGGTGCCGCGCCGCACGGAGACCCACAGGGCGCCGCCGCCGACCACGACGTTGACCACGCGCTGCACGAAGAGGGTCAGGAAGAGCCCCGTCACCGTCGTCGACGCCTCGGCGACCAGGCTGATCGTCGCGCCGAAGCCGACGGCGGCGACGACCGTGAGCAGGATCGTCTGCCGCCGCACCGGCCCGCCCTTGCCCTGGATCCCGCCCGCGAGCACCACGCCCGTGACGGCGACGAGGGTGCCGACGCCCTGCACGACGCCGGGCCGCTCCCCGTGCAGCACCATGCCGACGCCGATCGGCACGGCGACGGTGCCCAGGGTGGCGATGGGGGAGACGACGCCCATGGGGCCCGCGGCCAGCGCGCGGTAGAACGCCAGCATGGCGACCGGGCCGATGGCGCCCGCCGCCGCGGCGCACCAGAACAGCCGCGCGTCGAACGCGTCCCAGGCGCCGGAGGCCACCACGATCACCCCGAGCACGAGCGCCGCCGCGCTCTGCGAGACGACCACGACGGTCAGCTCGCGCATACGTTTGCTGAGCAGCCCGCCGCCGAAGTCGGCCAGCCCCCACATGAGGCTGGTGAGCAGGGCGAAGGCTGCGGTCATGAGGAAGACACCTCGCAGTACAGTGTGGTGAACGGTCGGGTGCAGCACACCGTAGTTCACCGTGCTGCACGATGTCATCCAATATATTCGACGGCTCGGAAGGCTCGGGAACGCCAGTGACGGACCTCGATCACCTCACGCAGGCCCTCGCGCGCAACCTCAGGCACTGGCGCGCGGAACGGGGCTTCACGCTGGACGCGCTCGCCGCGCGGGCCGGGGTCAGCAGGGGGATGCTCATCCAGATCGAGCAGGCCCGCACCAACCCCAGCGTCGGCACCGTCGTCAAGATCGGGGACGCCCTCGGCGTCAGCGTCACCACGCTGCTCGACTTCGACCGGGCGCCCCAGGTCCGCGTCGTCCCCGCCGAGCAGGCCGTGCGGCTGTGGTCCACCGAGCGCGGCAGCCACAGCACGCTCCTCGCCGGAACCGAGGCGCCGGGCCCGCTGGAGCTGTGGAAATGGACGCTGATGCCCGGCGACGGCAGCGAGTCCGACCCGCACCCCCAGGGCACCACCGAACTCGTCCACGTCACCGCGGGCGAGCTGACCCTCACCCTCGACGGCACCGACCACGCCGTACCGGCCGGGGCGTCCGCCTCCTTCGAGTCCCACGTCCCGCACGGGTACCGCAACGACGGCGCGGAGCCCGTCGAGATGACGATGGCGGTCTCGGTTCCCCCGCCGCGCTGAGTGCGGCCGCGGGCGCCGTAAAGTGCCTCATATGCGCGCTCCTGTAGGGAACTTCGACTCCGCCACCCCCGCACCCGAGGTGCTCGACCGGCTCGTCGGACCCGTCGCCGAGGCCGTACGCGACTGGGCCGGGCCGGTCCCCGCCGACCAACTCCTCTACGTCGAGACCGACCCGGAGAAGGCCGACACCGCCGTCTTCGTCGAGACGTACGGCGACGACCTGCGCGACGCCTCGGCCAACTGCGTCGTGGTCGCCGCCAAGCAGGGCGGCGAACGGCGCCTCGCCGCCTGCCTCGTCCTGCCCACCACGCGGGCCGACGTCAACGGCGTCGTCCGCCGCCATCTCGGCGCCCGCAAGGTCTCCTTCGCGCCGATGGACACCGCCGTCAGCGAGACGGGCATGGAGTACGGCGGCATCACCCCGCTCGGCCTCCCGGCGTCCTGGCCCGTCCTGGTGGACGCCGCCGTCGCGGCGCGCCCCTGGGTGCTGATCGGCAGCGGCGCGCGCCGCGGCAAGCTCATCGTCCCCGGCAAGGCCCTCGCCGGACTGCCGGGCGCCGCGGTCCTGGAGGGCCTGGGCGTCCCGCTGGGCTGAGGTCAGGCGCGCTCGGACACGTCCAGCGACAGCGCGATCGAGTGCTCGCGGAAGCCGAGCGACCGGTACAGGTGCTCGGCCTCCTCCGTCGCGTGCAGATCGACGCGGGTGACGCCCTCGGCCGCGAACCAGTCGAGCAGCGCCTCGGTCGTCGCCCGCGCGAGGCCCCGGCCCCGGTAGCGGGCGTCGGTGCAGACGTTGAAGACGAAGCCGAACCGCCCCGCCGGGGCGACCGGCGCCGCGAGCCGCTCCTCCACCCGGCCCACCGCGCAGGCCGCCAGGTGCCCTGCCCCTGCCCCTTCCTCGGTGCCGTCCGCGCCGCCGCCCCCGTCGCCGTCCACCACGAAGGCGCCCAGCCCCGAGCCCGGGTCGGCGAGCTGCGCCTCGGCCTGCCGCACCGCGTCCCGC
The DNA here is from genome assembly GCF_039530985.1 of Streptomyces albiaxialis. NCBI lineage: Bacteria > Bacillati > Actinomycetota > Actinomycetes > Kitasatosporales > Streptomycetaceae > Streptomyces > Streptomyces albiaxialis. The sequence continues at coordinate 593,004 of NZ_BAAAPE010000002.1, read as the reverse complement.
TCCCAGGGCCCGGACGCGTCCCCGCCCCGCATGGCGGCGAACATGATCCGCCTCAGCCGTACGATCTCCGCCGCGTCCCCGGGCACCGCCCGCCGTATCCCGCTCATGACCACGGACGCTAGCGCGGGACGCTCACCCCAGGCGCGGGATTTCGATCGCCGGACAGCGGTCCATCACCATCGCGAGCCCCGCCGCGCGCGTGCGCGCGAACGCGTCCTCGTCGACCACCCCGAGCTGGAACCAGACGGCCTTCGCGCCGATCCGCACCGCCTCGTCGGCGACGTCACCGGCCAGCGAGGAGTTCACGAAGACGTCCACGACGTCCACCGGGAAGGGGATCTCCGACAGGCTCGCGTACCCGCGCTCGCCGTGCACCGCCTCGGCCTTGGGATGGACGGGCACGATCCGCTTCCCGAAGCGCTGGAGCACCTCGGCGACGCCGTACGCCGCCCGCCCCCGGTTGCCGGACAGCCCGACCACGGCCCAGGTGTCCCCGAGCCCGGTCAGGATGCGCCGGACCTCGGCGTCTGCAGCCATTTCACTCATGCGGCGAGTCTAGAGGGGCGCCCCCTGCGTCCGGGCTGCCCCTTGCTGTCGCGTGGCAGCCCGCGGGTCGGCCGTGGCCGCTCGCGCAGTTCCCCGCGCCCCTGACGGGCACGTCCTGCCCCTGTGCCGCCGTTGCCGGGCGCCGGTCCGCTGTGCTCGCTCGCGCAGTTCCCCGCGCCCCCGGCGGGGCGCTCTCCGAAGCGCCCCGTGAAGCGCCCCGAAGGGGCTGCTTCAGGGGCGCGGGGAACTGCGCGGCGAGCCACCGCGAGAGCCGCGGGCTGCGAGGCACAGGCGGGGCACCCCCTCACCAGTACCACCGCATACGCTGGCGGAATGGCAGAGGAACAGGAACGGCGCACCGCCGGTGAGTACGTCACGGTCGCGGCGGAGGGCACGCACGAGACCGAGATCAACCGCTCCCGCTTCCTGTGCCACCTCGCGCCCGCCGCGACCGAGGCCGAGGCGCAGGCGTTCATCGCGCGGATCCGCGCCGAGCACCCGACCGCCACGCACAACTGCACCGCGTACGTCATCGGCGCCGACGCGGGCGTGCAGAAGGCCAACGACGACGGGGAGCCCGGCGGCACCGCCGGAGTGCCCATGCTCCAGATGCTGCTGCGCCGCGACATCCGCTACGCCGTCGCCGTCGTCACCCGGTACTTCGGCGGCACCAAGCTCGGCGCGGGCGGCCTCATCCGCGCCTACGGGGGCGCCGTCGGCGAGGCCCTCGACGCCCTCGGGACCGTACGGCGCCGCCCGTTCCGGCTCGTCACCGTCACCGTCGGGCACGAGCGCGCGGGCAGGCTGGAGAACGACCTGCGCGCCACGGGCCGTGACGTCCGTGACGTCCGCTACGGCGCCGAGGTCGCCCTCGAACTCGGCCTGCCCGAGGCCGAGCTGGACGCCTTCCGCGGCTGGCTCGCCGACGCGACGGCGGGAACCGCGCGCCTCGAACTGGGCGGCGAGGCGTTCGGCACGGTCTGAGGGCGCCGCACCGACGTAACCGATGTAACCGACGTAACCGCCCTCACCGCAGCGTGCGCGCGAAGTCCCGCAGGTCGGCGGTGAAGAGGGCCGGCTGCTCGAACGCGGCGAAGTGACCGCCGCGCGGCTGCTCCGCCCAGTGCGTCAGGTTCCACTGCCGCTCGCTCCACCGGCGCGGGGCCCGCGTCTTCTCCCGGGGGTAGAGCGCGATGCCCGTGGGCACCTCGACCCTGCGGCCCCACACGCCCGGATCGGAGCCGTACGCCCCGGACTCCGCGTACAGCCGCGCGGCGGAGGTGGCGGTGCCGGTGAGCCAGTAGAGCATCGTGTTGTCCAGCAGCCGGTCGAGCGTGAACGGCAGGCCGTCGCGGGTGTCGGACCACGTGTGGAACTTCTCCAGCAGCCAGGCCGCCAGCCCCGCCGGGGAGTCCTCCAGGGCGGGGCCGAGGCTGTACGGGCGGGTGGCCTGCTGGAGGTAGTAGCCGTTGTCGGCGCCGTAGACCCGCTCGTTGCGCTCCAGCGTCTCGCGCTCCTCCGGCGTCGCCTCGGACAGCGGGTCGGCGAGGCCGGGCGGGGCCACCGCCCAGGGGAAGTTGAGGTGCGCGCCCAGCAGCCGCCCGGGGTGCTCCAGGCCCAGATGCCGGACGACGAAGGCGCCCCAGTCGCCGCCCTGGGCCAGGAAGCGCGGGTGGCCCAGCTCCGTCATGAGCGCGGCGAAGGCCTCGCCGACGGCGGGCACCCCGGCGCCCCGCACCGGGGCCGGTCCCGACAGCCCGAAGCCCGGCATCGAGGGCAGCACCACATGGAAGGCGTCCTCGGCGCGTCCCCCATGGGCCACCGGGTCGGTCAGCGCGGGCAGGCAGTCGAGGAACTCGACCACCGAGCCGGGCCAGCCGTGGCACAGCAGCAGCGGGACGGCGTCCTCGTGCCGGGAGCGGACCACGAAGGCGTGCGTGCGCAGCCCCGCGAACTCGCCGACGACCTGCGGCAGGGCGTTGAGTTCGGCCTCGGTGCGGCGCCAGTCGTAGCGGTGCAGCCAGTGCGCGACGAGCCGCCGCAGCCAGGGCTGCGGCGTGCCCAGCGACCAGTCGTCGCCGTCCGCGCCGTCCTCGCCGGGCCGCTCCTCGCGGAAGCGGGTGCGTGACAGCCGGTCCCGGAGGTCGGCCAGCTCCGCCTCGGGCGTGGAGATCGTGAACGTTCGCATCGGGGCCATCGGGGCATTCTCACCCGTCCGGCGCCCTGTCAGAAACGCCCGCCGCCTGCGGTTACAGTGTCCCCAGCGAACGGGGGACCAGCGAGCGACGACAGAGCACCGGGAGGTGCGGGTGGGGGCCGGGCAGTGAGATTCCTGCACACCTCGGACTGGCACCTGGGCCGCGGCTTCCACCGGGTCAGCCTGCTCGACGCGCAGCGCGCGTTCCTCGACCACCTCGTCGCCACCGTCCGCGACCGCCAGGCCGACGCGGTGCTCGTCGCCGGTGACATCTACGACCGTGCCGTGCCGCCGCTGTCCGCCGTCGAGCTGTTCGACGACGCGCTGCACCGGCTCGCCGAGCTGTCCGTGCCCACCGTGATGATCTCCGGCAACCATGACTCGGCCCGCCGTCTCGGCGTCGGCTCGGGCCTCATGGAGAGCGCCGGGATCCATCTGCGCACCGACCCCGCCACGTGCGGCACGCCCGTCGTACTCAAGGACGAGCACGGCCCCGTCGCCTGCTACGGGCTGCCGTACCTGGAGCCCACACTCACCCGGCACACGCTCGGCGCCGAGGGCGGCGGGCACACCGCCGTGCTGCGCGCCGCCATGGACCGCGTCCGCGCCGACCTCGCCGAACGCCCCGAGGGAACCCGGTCCGTCGTCCTCGCGCACGCGTTCGTCACCGGCGGCGAGCCCTCCGACAGCGAGCGGGACATCACCGTCGGCGGCGTCGCCTCGGTGCCCGCCTCCGTCTTCGACGGTGTGGACTACGCGGCGCTCGGCCACCTCCACGGCTCCCAGCGCCTCACCGACCGCGTCCGCTACTCGGGCTCGCCGCTGGCCTACTCCTTCTCCGAGGCCGACCACCGCAAGTCCATGTGGCTCATCGACCTCGGCGCCGACGGCGCCGTCCACGGCGAGCGGATCGACTGCCCCGTGCCCCGCCCCCTCGCGCGGCTGCGCGGCACCCTCGACGAACTGCTGGAGGACGAGCGGTACGAGCGCCACACCGGCTCCTGGGTCGAGGCCACCCTCACCGACCCGGCCCGCCCCGCCGAGCCGATGGCGCGGCTGGAGAAGCGCTTCCCGCACACCGTCAGCCTCGTCTTCGACCCGCGCCGCGAGGAGGAGGACGGCGCCGTCTCGTACGCCCGCAGGCTGCGCGACCGTACGGACCGGGAGATCGCCGAGGACTTCGTCGGGCACGTACGCCCGGGGCGCGGGGCCGACGCGGAGGAGCGCGCCATGCTCGGCCGCGCCCTCGACGCGGTCCGCGCCTCCGGACAGAGCGAGGGCGAGGAGGCCACGGCCGAGGGGACGGTGACCGGGTGAGGCTCCACCGGCTCACGCTCACCGCGTTCGGCCCCTTCGGCGGCACCCACGAGGTCGACTTCGACACGCTCTCCTCCGCCGGGCTGTTCCTGCTGCACGGCGCGACGGGCGCGGGCAAGACGTCCGTCCTCGACGCCGTCTGCTACGCGCTGTACGGCGGCGTCCCCGGCGCCCGCCAGCAGCCCGGCGGCACCCTGCGCAGCGACCACGCCGAGCCCCGCGTCCTCACCGGCGTCACCCTCGAACTCACCGTCGCGGGCCGCAGGCTGGAGATCAGCCGCAGCCCCGAACAGATGCGCCCCAAGGCCCGCGGCACGGGCCTGACCCGCGAGCGCGCCCACTCCGAGCTGCGCGAGTACGACCCGGGCACGGGGGAGTGGAAGGGGCTCAGCCGCTCCCACCAGGAGATCGGCGAGGAGATCGGGCAGCTCCTCGGCATGAGCCGCGACCAGTTCTGCCAGGTCGTCCTGCTGCCCCAGGGCGACTTCGCGCGGTTCCTGCGCTCCGGGGCCGAGGACCGCGCCCGGCTCCTGGGCCGCCTCTTCGACACGGGCCGCTTCGCGGCCGTCGAGGACGAGCTGACCCGGATGCGCAAGGAGGCCCAGCGCGACGTCGCCGCAGGCGACGAGAAGCTGCTCGCCCTCGCCCACCGGATGCGTCAGGCCGCGGGCGCCGACCCGGAACTCGGCGAGGGCCCCGGGACGGCGCCCGTGTCCGCGCCCGGCCCCCACGGTTCCGCACGCGCACCCGGCTCCCGCGACTCCGGGCCGGGCGCCCGGGGCTCCGCGTCGGGCGCGCGCGATTCCGTGCCGGGTGCGCGGGGCTCCGCGTCCGCGCCCGGCGCTGTGTCCGGGTCCCGCGATTCCGTGCCCGTGTCCGGCTCCCGTGACTCGGCGTCGGGTGCCCGCGACTTGCCCGCGCCCGGCCCCGGGTCCGCGCCCGGCCCCGCGTCCGAGTCTCGCGACTCCGTGTCGGGAGCCCGCGACACCGCGCTCGGCTCCCGTGGCCCCGGGTCCGCGCTCGGCGCCGCGTCCGGGCCTCGCGACTCCGTGTCGGGAGCCCGCGACACCGCGCCCGGCTCACGTGGCTCCGGGCCCGCGCTCGGCGCCGCGTCCGAGTCTCGCGACTCCGTGTCGGGAGCCCGCGACACCGCGCCCGGCTCACGTGGCTCCGCGCCCGGGTCCCGCGATTCCGTGCCCGCGCCCCGTGGCACCGGCACCGGGGGCGGACAGCGCGGTTCCGGTGCCGGACAGCGCGGCACCGGGGCCCGGCAGCGGTCCGGCGAGGGCGCCCTCGTTCCCGGTGACCCCGGGCTCGCCGATGCCGTGCTGGAGTGGGCGGCCCTCGCCCGTACGTCCGCCCGGGAGCGGCTCGACATCGCCGCGCTCGCCGCGGAGGAGGCCGAGCGCGGCAACGCCGCTGCCGCGCACGCCCTCGACGAGGCCCGTGAACTCGCCCGTCGCCAGCACCGGTACGCCGAGGCGCGGCAGCGTGCCGACGCGCTCGCCGAGCGGGCGCCCGAACGCGAGGCCGCCGGTCGGCGGCTCGAACGGGCCCGCGCCGCCGACGCCGTCACCCCCGCCCTCTCCCTGCGCGACGCGGCCCGCACCGAGCACCGGGACGCCGCCGGCGCCGAGCAGCGCAGCCGCGCGGAGCTGCCCCCGGAGCTGGCCGACGCCCCGCCCGCGCGCCTCGCCGAGGTCGAGGGCGCGATGCGCCAGGAGCTGGGCTCCCTCGCCGCCGCACGCGAGGCCGAGCGGCGCCGCGCCGCGCTCGACACCGAACTCGCCGCCCTCGACGGCGAGTCCCGCGAGGACGAGGCACTGCTGCGCGAGGCCGCCGATTGGCTCGACGGCTGGGAGGCCCGGCACGCCGCGCACCGCGCCCGCGTCGACGCCGCACAGGACGCCGCCACCCGCGCCGAGCGCCTCGCCGGACAGCTCCCGCCCGCCCGCGACCGGCTGGAGGCCGCCCGCCGACGCGACCGGCTCGCCGGGCAGCTCGGCGAGGCCGAGCGGCGGCTGCTGGACGCGCGCGAGGCCGCCACCGAGGCCCACGAGAAGTGGCTCGCCCTCAAGGAGGCCCGGCTGCGCGGCATCGCCGCCGAACTCGCCACGCACCTCACCGACGGCGAGCCCTGCGCCGTCTGCGGCTCCACCGCCCACCCCGACCCCGCGCGCCCGGACGCCGGACACATCGACCGGGCCACCGAGGACGCGGCCTTCGCCGCCTCCCAGGAGGCGGGCACGGCCCGCGAGACCGCCGAACGGGACCTCGCCGCGCTGCGCGACAGCCACACCGCCGCCGAGACCGACGCCGGGGGCGAGCCCGCCGACCGGCTCGCCCCCGCCCTCGCCGCGCTGGAGGACGAGCACCGTACGGCGCACGCCGAGGCCGCCCGCGCGCACGAGGCCCGCGAGGCACTGGCCGCCGCCGAGCGCGAGCACGGCGAGCGCCTGGCCCAGCGGCAGGAGGCCGAGCGCCGCGCGGCCGCGCGCACCTCGACCCGCGAGACCCTCCAGCGTGAACGTGCCGCGCTCACCGAGCAGCTCGACCAGGCGCGCGGCGAGGCCGACAGCGTCGCCGCGCGCGCCGCGCTCCTGGAGCGCCGCGTCGCCCTCCTCGCGGCCGCCGCCGAGGACGCCCGCACCGCGCACTCGGCCGCGCGGCGCCTGGAGGACGCCGGGGAACGCCTCGCCGACGCCGCCCGCCGTGCCGGGTTCGGCACCCCCGAGGAGGGCGCCGACGCGGTTCTCGCCGGGCCCGAGCAGCGGGAGCTGTCCGCGTGGCTGGAGCACCGGCAGGCGGAGGAGAGCGCCCTCGCCGCCGAGTTGGACGACCCCGGACTGACCGAGGCCGCCGCGCTGCCGCCCGCGCCCGTCGAGGCGTGCGAGGCGCGCGCGGCGGAGGCCGCGCGGCGGCTGCGCGCCGCCTCCTCCGCGCTCGACGCGGCCCGTACCCGCTGCGCGGACCTCGCCTCGCTCGGCCGGAGCGCCGCCGAGGAGGCCCGCCGCCTCGCCCCGCTGCGCGGCGGGTACGAGCGCGTCGCGCGCCTCGCCGGGCTCGCCGCGGGCACCTCGGCGGAGAACGAGCGCCGCATGCGCCTGGAGTCCTACGTCCTCGCCGCCCGGCTCGAACAGGTCGCCGACGCCGCGAGCGCGCGCCTCGCGCGGATGTCCGGCGGCCGCTACACGCTCGTCCACTCCGACGAACGGGCGGGCGGACGCGGCCGTTCCGGGCTCGGCCTGCACGTGGTGGACGCGTGGACGGGCGCCGAACGCGACACGGCGACGCTCTCGGGCGGCGAGACCTTCTTCGCCTCGCTCGCGCTCGCGCTGGGCCTCGCCGACGTGGTGACGGAGGAGGCGGGCGGCACCCGCCTGGAGACCCTCTTCATCGACGAGGGCTTCGGCAGCCTGGACGAGCAGACGCTCGACGAGGTCCTCGACGTCCTGGACGGGCTGCGGGAACGGGACCGCTGCGTCGGCATCGTCAGTCACGTCGCGGACCTGCGGCAGCGCATCCCGGCCCAGTTGGAGGTCGCCAAGTCCCGTACGGGCTCGACGGTGCGGCTGCGTTCGGCCCTCCCGGCGAGCTGACCCGGCCGCCCGTCGGGTCGGGCCAGGACGTACGGGGAGGCATGCCGGACGAGGTCGCCTACGCGCTGGCGAAGGGCGCCCTCGCGTCGGCCACCCGCACCCTCGCGACGGCGCTCGGCCCGCGCCGGATCACCGTGAACGCGGTCAATCCGGGGCCGGTGGACACGGGATACCTCACCGGGGAGGACCATGGCGCGGTCGCCGCGATGTTCGACGGCGGACGGTGGGCGGAGCCCGACGATCCTGCCCGCCTCATCACGTGGCTCACCACGGACGAGGCGGGCTGGATCACCGGCGAGGTCATCAACTCCGAAGGCGGCTTCGCCCGCTGGCCCCACCCGGCCCACACGTCCGACCCCCCGACCACCTAGCGCCCCGCCAGGGGCGCGGGGAACTGCGCGCCAAGCCACAGCGCTCCCGCACTCCGCGAATCGGGGTGCGGGGCACCCCGCCCCCGGCTCCTGTTCGCGCGCACCCGGCGAAGAGGGCTGCGCTTGCCAGCCCTGCGCCTTCGCGCAGACCTCCCAAGCGCAGCAGGGAGGAGCAGACGTGCCCCGCCAGGGGCGCGGGGAACTGCGCGCCAAGCCACAGCGCTCCCGCACCCCGCGAAGCACGGCACGGGGCACCCCGAACCCGGCTCTTGAACGAGCGCACTCGGCGCAGGCTGCCCGAGCTTTGCGGAGGAGCCGGGGCGGGGAAGGGCCAGCCCCTGGTCACAGGGCCGAGAGCTCCGCTTCCAGGTCGTCGAGGCCCAGGGAGCCCTGCGAAAGCGCGGCCATGTGCCACTTCTTCGCGTCGAACGCGTCACCGTGCGCACGGCGGGCCGCGTCGCGCCCGCGCAGCCACGCCCGCTCGCCCAGCTTGTAGCCGATCGCCTGGCCCGGCATGCCCAGGTAGCGGACCAGTTCGCTCTCCACGAAGTCCGCCGGACGGCCGCTGTGCAGGCCGAAGAACTCCTGCGCCAGCTCCGGCGTCCAGCGCTCGCCGGGGTGGAAGGGCGAGTCGTCCGGGATCGTCAGCTCCAGGTGCATGCCGATGTCGACGATGATCCGGGTGGAGCGCATCATCTGCGCGTCGAGATAGCCCAGCCGCCGCTCGGCGGTCGTCAGATAGCCCAGCTCGTCCATGAGCCGCTCCGCGTAGAGGGCCCAGCCCTCCGCGTTGGCGCTGACCATGCCGATCGTCGTCTGGTACTTCGAGAGCTGGTCCGCGACGTACGTCCACTGCGCGAGCTGGAGGTGATGGCCCGGCACGCCCTCGTGGTACCAGGTGCTGACCAGGTCGTACACGGGGAACCGTGTCTCGCCCATCGTCGGCAGCCAGGTGCGGCCCGGGCGGGAGAAGTCCAGCGAGGGCTGGGTGTAGTACGGCGCGGCGGCGCTGCCCGGCGGGGCGATGCGGGACTCGACGCGCCGCACCTCCTCGGCCAGCTCGAAGTGGGTGCCGTCCAGCTCGTCGATGGCCTGGTCCATCAGGCTCTGGAGCCAGGCGCGGACCTCGTCGACGCCCTCGACGGCCTCGCCGTGCGTGTCGAGGTGGGCCAGCGCCTCCCAGGGGGTCTTCGCGCCGGGCAGGATCTTCTCCGCCTCGACGCGCATCTCGGCCAGCAGCCGGTGGTACTCCGACCAGCCGTACGCGTAGGCCTCCTCCAGGTCCAGGTCGGTGCCGTTCCAGTAGCGGGACCAGAGCGCGTACCGCTCGCGGCCCACGATCTCGGGGGCGCCCGCGACGGCCGGCGCGTACACGTCGCGCAGCCAGTCGCGCAGCTCGGCGACGGCGCGCGTGGCCTCGGCCGCCGCGGCCGTCAGCTCCGCGCGCATGGGCTCGGGCCCGGGGTCCACGAACCCGGCGTACCAGCTCCGCCCGGTGTCGGGCCCCTCCTCGCCGATCCACTCGGTGAGCTGTCCGAGCATCGTGGACACCTGGCGCGGCCCGCCCAGCAGGTTCTTCGCCAGGCCCTCCGCGAGCGAGGCGCGGTAGCCCTCCAGGGCCACGGGCATCGCCCGCAGCCGCCGCGCGACCGCCGCCCAGTCCTCCTCGGTCTCGGTCGGCGTGAGGGTGAAGATCTGGTGGGCCGCGTGGACGGGGGTGTGCATGTTGCTGACGGCACGCAGGCCCTCGTCGGCCTCGTGCACGGCGAGCTCGGCGGTCAGCCGCTCCCGCAGCAGCCGGGCACAGCGGCGCTCCTCGTCGCTGTCGCCCCCGGGCCGGGTCTCGGCCTCGTCGAGGGCCTTGAGCGTGGTGCGCTGCAGCACCGCGAACGCCTCCTGCCCGGCGGGGGAGAAGTCGGGCAGCTTGCCGTGGCTTTCGGGCACCCCGAGGTACGTGCCGGTGATCGGGTCGAGCTCCACGAGTGCGTCGACATAGCCATCGGCGATCTGGCGCGGCAACGGTGCCGCGTTCATTGCATCGGACATGCGCCCATCCTGGTACGGATGGGCGCCGTCGTCATCAGCATTGACGCAGCACCGTCAGCGGTGCCGTCAGCGGTGCCGCCGTCAGCTCCGGCGCGGCGTCGCCTCCGCGTGCGCTGCCGAGGGCGCGTCCTCGGGCACGGGCGCCAGCGTGGCGGTGACCACGAGGGTGCCCTCCTCGACCTGGTAGTCCAGCGGCAGCCCGAGGCCGCGCATCGCGGCGACCATGCCGGTGTTGGAGGCCTGGGTGACCGCGTACACGTTCTCGCACCGGGCCTCGCGGGCCATCGCGGTCAGGCGGCGCAGCAGTTCCGAGCCGATGCCGCGGCGCTGCCACGCGTCCTCGACCAGCAGCGCGGCCTCGGACTCGTCGCCGTCCCACAGCAGGTGGCCCAGCGCGACCAGCTCGCCCGCGTCGCTCTCGACGGCGAGCGTACGGCCGAAGCGGGGCGACAGGAGGTGGTCGAGATAGCGGTCGGCGTCCCGGACGGGGCCGTGGTAGCGCAGCGAGAGGGTGCGCCGCGAGCAGCGCGCGTGCATGGCCCGCGCCGCCTCCAGGTCCCCGGCGTCGGCGCGCCGCACGGTCAGCTTCCGGTCGCCGCCGGGCAGCCGCAGCTCGTCCCGGCCGCGCGGCATCCGCTGCCGGCCGAGCCGCGCGTCCAGCTCGACGAGGGCGCGGGCGCGCGCGAACTCGGTGGGTGTGAACGGGAGCTGGGGCCGCTCCACCACGATCTCACCTCCCGCCGGGTCGGGCAGCCGTAGTACGTGATCCTCCATGATGCCGTCCGACGGTGCGTCACCGGGTACCGAGCGGATGGTGCAGCGGCCCAGCAACTGGCGCAGCGCGAGCGGCAGTTCCGCCGTGTCCAGGGCCGTACGGGTGGCGAGGCCGAGGACGCGCGCGGGCGTGTCCACCAGGTCGTGCGCGTCGGCGCGCTCGGTCCAGGTGTCACGGCCGCCCGCCCCGTCGACCGTTCGGGCCAGCTCGCGGGCGTCCAGCGCGGCGGGCGCGCGCAGCAGGAACTCGTCCACCGTCGCGTCGCCCAGCGGGTGGGTCTGGAGGGTGAGGATGTCCACCCGGGCCCGGGCCAGCGCCGCGCACACCCGCGCGAGGGACCCGGGCTCCTCGCGTACGGTCGTGCGCATCCGCCACAGCGAGGTCTCGCCGCCGTCCGAGGTCCGGCTCTCGCCGCCGTCCGCGGTCCCGGTCGTGGCGCCCGTATCCGGCGGGGGAGCGGGCGGGGCGTGCGTGTGGCGCCGTGCCCACCAGGTGTGGAATCCGGCCGTGGCCGCGAGGGCCACGGCGCACACGCCGAGCGTGACGGGCCCGTCCGGGGCGTTCACGACCGTCTTGGCGACCGTGTCGGCCACGGTGACGGCGGTGAAGAGCGCCGCCAGCTCGACGAGATCGCGGCGCCAGTGGTGCTTGGCGGGTGAGGAATTCCGTACGGAGTGCTCAGTCATGGAACCAGCCTCGCGGACAGGCGTTGCGTGATCACGAACGATGTGTGTCCGGTGAGTTAAGAGCGCATCTGACCGCTACTGAGCACTACTGACCGTTTTGGCCCGCCTCGCTGACGAGGCGTCGCAGCACCCGGCCGCAGCGGCGCGCGTACGCCCGCTGGAACACCGGCACGAGCGGGCCCGCGGCGCGCGTCCACCACGCCGCCGGAACGCTGTACGCGCGCACCGTCAGCCACACGTCCCCGCCCGGGTCCCGGCCCACGAGGAACGCCTCCTCGCCGCGCACCGGATGCCCCGGCAGCGTGCCGTACGCCCAGCCCGCCTCGTCCGGCCCCTCCGCCGTCCACACCACCCGGCAGGGGCCGCCGACCCGCAGCGGCCCCACGCCGAGCGCGACCCCGACCCGTACGCCCTCGGCGGCACGCGGCGCGACCGGCGCGAGCCGTACGCCGCCCATCCGGTGGTGCAGCCGCCACGTCATCAGGGCCCGCGACGCCGTCCGGAAGGCGGCGTCGCCGGAGCCCAGCCGGGTGCGCACGCACAGCCCGTTGAACCCGGGCGGTACCTCGCCGCGCGCGGTCGCGCCGACCGGGCCGTACGTCAGGGGCGGCGACGCCGACGGGGGCTCACTGCCCGACACGGCCCGGCTGCAGGGTCTTCGTGAAGTGGACCTCGCCGCCCTCCTCGCGCAGCCGCACCGTCAGTTCGCCGCTCTCGCCGTCGATGTCGACCTGGCCGAAGTACTGGCCGCCCTCGGTCGGCGGCGTGTTCGCCTTCGTCGGCGCCTTCACGAACGGCTGCTCGGGGCCGAAGGTGCCGTCGAGCTTGAGGGCGCCGAAGCCGCCCGCGTTGAGCGGCCCCGAGACGAACTCCCAGAACGGCGCGAAGTCCTTGAACGCCGCGCGCTCCGGGACGTACCGCTGCGCGCTCGTGTAGTGCACGTCGGTCGTGAACCACACCGTGCCCGTGACCTTGTCCCGCTTGATGTGCCGCAGCAGCTCGGCGATCTGCAGCTCGCGCCCCAGCGGCGCGCCCGGGTCGCCCTGCGCGACGGCCTCGAAGTCCGTCTTGCCGTCCGGGACGACGAGGCCCAGCGGCATGTCCGAGGCGATCACCTTCCACACGGCGCGCGAGCGGGACAGCTCCCGCTTGAGCCACCTGAGCTGGCGCTCGCCGAGGATGCCCTGCTCGTCGTCGGGCTGCTTGCCGGGCGAGTTCTTGTTCCGGAACGAGCGCATGTCCAGCACGAACACGTCGAGCAGCGGCCCGTGGTGGACGACGCGGTAGACGCGCCCGTCCTCGTCCTTCGGGGGCAGGGTGCTCACCGGGAAGTACTCGCTGAAGGCGCGCAGCGAGCGGGCGGCGAGGGTGTTCACGTCCTTCACCGTGTACCGGTCGTCGTCCAGGATCTCGCCCGGGTACCAGTTGTTGAGCACCTCGTGGTCGTCCCACTGGACGATCCACGGCACCTGCGCGTTGAACCGGCGGAGCTTCTCGTCCAGCAGGTTGTAGCGGAAATTGCCGCGGAACTCGCCGAGGGTCTCGGCGACCTTCGACTTCTCCTCCGTCGTGACGTTCCGCCAGACCTTGCCGTCCGGCAGCTCGACCTTCTCGGTGATGGGATTGTCCGCGTAGATCGTGTCGCCGCTGCACAGGAAGAAGTCCGGGTGCAGCCGCCGCATCTCCTCGAAGATCGGATAGCCGCCCCGGTCCGGGTTGATGCCCCAGCCCTGCCCCGCCAGGTCGCCCGACCACAGGAAGCGCACGCTCTCCCGGCGCCGCGCGGGCGCCGTGCGGAACGAGCCGTGCACGGCCTCGCCCGTGCGGCGCGGGTCGTCCGGGTCGGCCAGCGTCACACGGTAGTGCACCGTCTCGCCCGGGGGCAGGCCGCGCAGCGGCGTCCGGCCGGTGAAGTCCGTGTCCGGGCCGACCACCGGGCCGTGCCAGCGTCTCGCGTTCCGGAACGACTCCGTGGCCGAGGTCTCCACGAGCATCCGGGCCCTGCGGTCCGAGCGCACCCACACCAGCCCCGAGGACGACGTCACGTCGCCCGCCTGGACTCCCCACTTGGCGGACGGCCGTCCGCGCAGCGCCTGCGCCGGCGCGGAGCCCGCGCCGAGCAGCGGCACGGAGAGCGCGGCCGACGCGGCCAGCGAGCCGCGCAGCACCGCGCGCCGGGCGGGGGACGGGCCGTTCTGCCGGGAGCTGTCTGCCATGGAGGTGCCTCCTCGAAAGCGTTCAGGGACGTGCGGGAGAAGCTGTATCCCGCCGGCGTGCCGTGCACACGAACCCACAGTGAACACCGACGCCACATCGGACAGAAGGGTTCCGCGACAACCGCGTGGTGCGCTGTCGTACCCCGCCCCTAGGATTCCGCGCGATGACTGCCGAACGCATACCGCACACCTTCCAGGTCGACCTCCGCGGCCTCGTGGACCTCCTCTCCCACCACCTCTACTCCAGCCCGAAGGTTTTCCTGCGCGAGCTGCTCCAGAACGGCGTGGACGCCGTCACGGCCCGTGCGGCCGCCGAGCCCGGAGCGACCGCCACCGTGCGGCTGCTGACCGGGGACAGCACGCTGCGCGTCGAGGACAGCGGCATCGGGCTCACCGAGCCGGAGGTGCACGCGCTGCTCGCCACCATCGGGCGCAGCTCCAAGCGCGACAGCCTGGAGGCGGCCCGCGCCGAGTACCTCGGGCAGTTCGGCATCGGGCTCCTCGCCTGCTTCGTCGTCGCCGAGGAGCTGCGCGTCGTGAGCCGCTCCGCGCGGGACCCGGAGGCCCCGCCCGTCGAATGGCTCGCCCGCGACGACGGCTCGTACACCGTACGGACGCTGCCCCGCGACGCCCGGGAGGAGCCCGGCACCACCGTGCACCTCACCGCCCGGCCCGGCGCCCGCGAGTGGCTGGAGCCCGCGCGCGTCACCGAACTGGCCCGGCACTTCGGCTTCCTGCTGCCCTACGACGTCACGGTGGACGGCGAGTCCGTCACCGAGCGGCCCCCGGTCTGGGAGCGGACCCACCCGGGCCCCGGGGCCCGCGCGGTCGCGCTCGCCGCGCACTGCCAGGAGACCTTCGGCTTCGCGCCGCTGGACTCGATCGAGCTGGACGTGCCGCTGGCGGGCCTGCGCGGCGTGGCGTACGTGCTGCCGACGGCCGTCAGCCCGGCCCAGCGCGGCGCGCACCGCGTCCACCTCAAGGGCATGCTGCTCACCGAGCGCGCCGATGAACTCCTGCCCGACTGGGCGTTCTTCGTCCGCTGCGTCCTCGACACCGACAGCCTCCGCCCCACCGCCTCCCGCGAGAACCTGTACGCGGACGAGACCCTCGCGGCCGTGCGCGAGGCGCTCGGCGACGCGATCAGGGGCTGGCTCGCCGAGCTGGCGGCGGGCGACAGGGAGCGGCTCGGCCAGTTCCTCGCCGTGCACCACCTGGGCGTCAAGTCCCTCGCCCGGCACGACAGGGAGATGCTGAAGCTGATGCTGCCCTGGCTGCCGTTCGAGACCACCGAGGGGCAGCTCTCCCTGGAGGAGTTCGCGCGCCGCCACCCCGTCGTGCACTTCACGCGCGGCGTCGAGGAGTACCGCCAGGTCGCCGCCATCGCCGCGGCCCAGGGCATCGGCGTCGTCAACGGGGGCTACACGTACGACAGCGAGCTGATCGAGCTGCTGCCCCTCGCCCGCCCCGGCACCACCGTCGCCGAGCTGGACACCGACACCGTCACCGCGCACCTCGACCCCGTCGAGCCCGACGAGGAGCTGGCGCTCGCGCCGTTCCTCGCCACGGCACGCGCCACCCTCGAACCCCTCGGCTGCGACGCCGTCCTGCGCGCGTACCACCCGGTGACCGTCCCCGCGCTCCACCTCGACGACCGCGGCACCCGGCACGAGCGGGCCCGCGCCGAGGAGGAGGACGCCGCGAGCGACCTGTGGTCCGGCATCCTCGGCTCGCTGCGCGGCACCGCGCCCCGCGCCCGCCTGGTGCTCAACCACCTCAACCCGCTGATCCGCAGGATGGCCGGGGTCGCCGACCAGAAGCTCGCCGCCACCGCCGTCGAGGCCCTCTACGGGCAGGCGCTGCTGATGGCCCAGCGGCCCCTGCGCCCCGCCGACTCCGCGCTGCTCAACCGCACGTTCCTCGGCCTCCTCGACTGGGCCGTCCATCCCCCGTCCGCCGCCGACGGGCAGCCCGGACGGCAGGCCGACCAGCAGACCGAGGAGGGCCGATGAGCCGCACCCCCGAGGAGATCCGCCGGGCCCTGTGGGAGAACGACGAGGAGCTGGAGAGCCGCGCCCGCAACGCCCGCGCCGAGAGCCTCGTCGCCGAGGCCGAGGAGACGGGCGACGCGCCGCTGCTGATCCAGGCGCTGTTCAACCTCGTGTCCGCGTACACGTTCAGCGTCGAGCGCGACAAGGCGTTCGTGCCCTTCGCGCGGCTGCTGCGGATGTGGGACGAGCGGGCCGAGGACTTCGACGCGTACGCCACCCACCGCTTCCACTGGATGTTCAAGTGGGTCTCCAGCGGCATGCTCGACCAGCCGCACATCCCGCTCGCCTCCATCGAGAAGTGGCAGGCCGAGATGGAGCACCGCTACCGCCTCGCCGGGTACTCCCCGAGGGCCGTGCGCTCCGGCGAGTTCAGCATCGCCTCGCACCTCGGCGACCTGGAGCGCGCCGTCCGCGCCCACGACGCCTGGCTTGCCGCCGACCGCGACGACATGACCGACTGCCGCGCCTGCGAGCTGCGCCAGGAGGGCGCCTGGCAGGTGCGCCTCGGGGACGACGCGGAGGCGCTGCGCCTGTGGCGGCCCGTCCTCGAAGGCGTCCACACCTGCCTCCAGCAGCCGCACGGCGTCCTCGCCGAGTCGCTCCTCCCGCTGGTCCGCCTCGGGCGTACGGACGAGGCGCGCCGCTCCCACCTGCGGGGGTACCGCATGGCGCGGGACATGGAGAGCATGCGGCACGCCGTCGCCGCCCACATCGAGTTCTGCGCCCTGACGGGGAACGAGGCCCGGGGCCTGGAGCTCCTCGCCGAGCAGACCCGCCACTGGGAGCCGGGCGGCGACCCCGACACCTATCTGAGCTGGACCGCGTGCGCCGCCGTGCTGCTGCGCCGGCTGACCGAGCTGGGCCACGGCGACCAGCCCGTGCCGGGCCCGCCGGGGCGCGAGTGGACGGCCAGGGAGCTGTCCGCGCACGCCACCGCCGAGGCCCACGCCACCGCGGGCCGCTTCGACGCGCGCAACGGCACCGGAGCCGTCGGCGACCGGGCCCGCGAGCGCATGGCCCGCGAACCCCTCCTGGACCGGCTCCCCCTGGGCCTGCGCGTCCCCGCCCGGGGCCCGGGCGCCCCCGGAGCACCGGCGGCCCCCGCGCGTACGCCCGCGCCCCGGCCCGGTGGGGAGGACGGGGCAGCGGCCCCCCGCGCGGACGCCCCGCCCCGCGAACTGCTCGACGAGGCCCGGCGCCTCAGCGCCCACGGCCACCCCACGGCGCTCGCCGCCTGGGCCCGGCTCGGCGAGGCCGTCGAGCGGACCGGCGCCCGCCTCGCCGACGACGAGCGCGCCGAACTCCTCGACCACTGCGCCATGGAGCTGGCCCGCACCGACCCCGCGGCGGGGGCCGAGCGGTTCACGGCCGCCGCCGAGCTGTACGCCGGAGCAGGGCGGCCCGGCGAGGAGGCCGCCTGCCGGGCGCGCGCCGTGCTCGCGTCCGCCTTCGCGGGCCGCCCGCACGCCGAGGCGCTGGAGGCCATCGAGCCGCTGTGCGCCCGTGCCTCCGCGCTGCACGCCGAGGGCGCCGCCAGCACGCGGCACGCCACCGCCGTGCTGCTCACCCGCGCCCGGATACGCGCCGGGCTCCTCGCCGAGGCCGCCACCGGCGAGGAGGCCGCCCGGACCGCCGACACGCTCGACGCCGAGCTGGCCGCCCTCGTCGCCTTCGCCGCGCCCGACCGCGACGTGCCCGCCGTGTGCGCCCGTATCGCCGAGGCCACCGAGTCCCGGGGACGGCTCGCCGCGCAGCGCGGCGACGGGGAGCGGGCCGTCGAACTGCTCACCGAGGCGGCCGCCCTGTGCCACGCGGCGGGCAGACCCTGGGACGCCACCGGCGCCGAACTGGCCCTGGCCCGCGTCCTGACCGGCACCGGCGACCCCGCCCGCGCCGCCGCCGTGCTCACCGCCGCGCTGGAGGACCCGGAGCGCGCCCCCGTCGTCGCCGCCGCCGACCAGGCCCGGCTGCACCTCGCGCTGGCCGACGCCCGCGCCGCCGAGGGCCGCGCCGAGGACGAGTCGGCCGCGCTGCTGCACGCCGCGCACTGGGCCGACCAGGCGGGCGAGGGCGACGGTATCGGCGCCTTCGCCCGTCTCCGCCTCGGCGGGAGCCTCCTCGCCCTGGGCCGCTGGGACGAGGCGGCGACCGTGCTGGAGTCCGTACTGCCCGACCTGCGCGAGGGACACGACGAGTCCGACGTCGTCCAGGCCCGCTCCTGGCTCGGCCAGGTCTACTCCCGCCTGGACGAGCACCGCGCCGCTGCCGAGCAGTTCCTGGAGGCCGCCTCGACGGCCCAGGAGTGGGAGAACCAGTACGATCACGCGCTGCTCGCCCACCTCGCCGCCGACGCGCTGAAGAACGCGGGAACGTACGAGCAGTCCCGCCGGGCCTACGCCCGCGCGGAGGAGCTGTGGCGCTCCCTCGGCGACCGCCACGGCACCCTGCGCACCCTCCGCTCCCGCGCCTGGCTGGCCAGCGCCGAGGGCGCGGACACCGACGCGTGCGTGGAGTTCATGCAGGCCGCGCTGCGCGAGATCGAGGAGGGCCTGGGCGAGACCGGCGACGACCCGGAGGAGCGCACCCGCCTCCTGCTGGAGACCGGCCACACCCACCGCCAGATCGCCGAGCTGGCCCTGGCGCCCACCGACGGCCCGCCGGACGAGGAGTACGACGACCCCGAGCAGTACGCGCTCAACACCGGCGGCTACGCCCGCGCACTCCGGCACACCGCCCTCGCCGCTACCTCGTACCTCGACTGCGGCGAACCCGGCCTCCACCTGGCGACCGCCGACCATCTGCGCGCGGCCGCCCTGGAACTGGACCTCGCCCACCACGATGCGGCCCGCTCCTGGCTCGCGCGGGTCCGCGACGCCTACCCGGACGGCACCACCGACCCGGACGGCACCGTCGCCGAACGCCTCAAGGCGGCGGCGGACCTGGAGCAGCGCCTCGCCCGCTGACCTCGCGTACGGTGGCGCGTCACCCCACCGTCGTACGGACCGTGTCCACGACGACCCGGGTGACCGTCGCCGGGTCGTCGTTCATGGGGACGTGGCCGCAGCCGCGCAGGCGGACCAGGCGGGCCGAGGGGATCGCGCGCTTGGCGCGGACGCCCTGACGGCGCAGCAGGATCATGTCCCGGTCGCCCCAGGCCACCGTGACCGGGATCCCGGCGAGCGCGCGGGAGCCCGCGGACTCCAGGTGCTGCTCCTCGGCGAGCACCCGCTCGAAGGCGGCGGCCTCGCGCAGCGCGCGCGTCTCGGCGATCACCGCCTCGGGTGAGCGGCGTCCGGGCCGGGTGTAGATCGTGCTGGTCAGCATCCACCGCCCGGCGGCCGACCGCGCCACCCGCCGCAGCGCGCCGTCCGGCAGGCCCCGGGCGCCCGCGCGCATCCCGCGCAGCAGGGAGACGGCCCACAGCCGCTCGGGCCCGTTCCAGAACCCGCCGGGGGAGAGCGCCGTGACCGAACGCGCGTACCCGTACCGCCCCATCTCCAGCGCCAGCAGGCCGCCCAGCGAGTTGCCCACGACGTGCGGCCGTTCCACGCCCAGCGCCGCGCACACGTCCGCGAGCAGCGGCACCATCGTCTCCAGCCCGTACGGAACGCCGACGGGCAGCGGCGGCGAGGCGCCGAAGCCCGGCAGATCCAGGGCGATCACGTCGTACGAGGCCGACAGCGCGGTCAGCACCGGCTCCCACGCCTGCCAGTGGTGCCCGATCCCGTGCAGCAGCACCACCGGCTCGCCGCTCCCGCGCCGCTCGTACGCCACGTCGAACGGCGGCTTCCCGGCGGGGGAGACCCGCACGACACGGCTGGAGGTGCGGACGGGCGTGTGCGGGGTGTAGACGGTGCGCATGATCCCCTCCTGCGGCGGCTCGGGCAGTGGTTGACAGCCTGTCAGCAAGAGGCCCCGCGGGGAAGTGCGAGGACGGCGGACCTGCACGGAAGCGCTCACCGGGGGATGGCATCATGAACGGCGTGGGAGCAGACGTGACCGAGGTGTTCGAGCAGCACAGGCCGATCCTGGACGGGGTGGCCTACCGGATGCTCGGCCGGGTGGCCGACGCGGAGGACGTGGTCCAGGAGGCGTGGCTGCGCTGGTCCGCCGCCGACCGGGACGAGGTCCGCGAGCCCCGCGCCTTCCTGGTGCGCGTCACGACCCGCCTCGCCATCGACCGGCTGCGCCAGGTCCAGGCCCGCCGCGAGGCGTACGTCGGCCCGTGGCTGCCCGAGCCGCTGGCCACCGACGTGCGGTCCGAGCCCGCGCCGGAGGGCGCCGACCGCGCGATGCTCGCCGAGTCCGTCTCGCTGGCCGTGCTGGTGGTGCTGGAGTCGCTCTCGCCGCTGGAGCGCGCGGTGTTCGTGCTGCGCGAGGCCTTCGGCTTCCCGTACGCCGAGATCGCCACGGCCCTCGACCGCGGCGAGGCCGCCGTGCGCCAGCTCGCCGGGCGCGCCCGGCGGCACGTCGAGGAGCGCAAGCCCCGCTTCGAGGTCGATCCCCGGCAGCAGCGCGTCCTGACCGAGCGCTTCCTGGAGGCGGCCGTCGGCGGCGACCTCGGCGGGCTGCTGAAGGTCCTCGCGCCCGACGTGCGGCTCGTCTCCGACAGCGGCGGCAAGGCGAAGGCGCCCCTGCGCGTCGTCACGAGCGCGGACAAGGTCGGCCGCTTCCTCGCCGCGGTCGGCCCGGAGGCCGGGGAGCGCAGCATGAGCTTCACGTTCCTGGAGGTCAACGGCGGCCTGGGCCTGCTGGCCATGGTCGACGGGCGCCCCTTCGCCGCGTTCGCGGCCGATATCGCGGACGGCCTGATCCGGACCCTCTACCTCATCAACAACCCCGACAAGCTCGCCACGCTCGCCGCCTCACAGTCCTCCTGAGA
The DNA here is from genome assembly GCF_039530985.1 of Streptomyces albiaxialis. NCBI lineage: Bacteria > Bacillati > Actinomycetota > Actinomycetes > Kitasatosporales > Streptomycetaceae > Streptomyces > Streptomyces albiaxialis. The sequence continues at coordinate 572,318 of NZ_BAAAPE010000002.1, read as the reverse complement.
TCCGCAGCACGGCCCCGGAGGCGTACGAGGCCTCGTCGGAGAGCAGCCAGGCCACCGCGTCCGCGATCTCCTCGGGCTCGCCGGGCCGCCGCGCGGGCGTGATCTCCGCCTTCTTCCAGGCCCGGTCCGGGTCGCCCATCGCCGCGTGCATGTCGGTGAGCACGGAGCCGGGCTGCACGGAGTTGATCCGCACGCCCTCGGGCCCGAACTCCTTGGCCAGGCCGACGGTCATCGCGTCCACGGCCGCCTTCGACGCCGCGTAGTGCACGTACTCGCCGGGGGAACCGAGGGTCGCGGCGCACGAGGAGATGTTCACGATCGCGCCGCCCCTGCCGCCGTACGCCGTGGACATCTCGCGCAGGGCCCGCCGGGCGCACAGCAGCGCGCCCGTCACGTTGACGTCCACCACGCGGCGCATCACCTCGGTCGAGGTCTCCGTGAACCGGCCCAGCGGGCCGCTCACCGCCGCGTTGTTCACCAGCCCCGTGACCGGTCCGAGCCGGTCGCGCACGGTGTCGAAGAGCGCGTCGACCTCCGCGTCCACGCTGGTGTCCATCCGGACGGCCACCGCCTCGGAGCCCGCCTCCCGCACGGCCTCGACGGTGCGGGCGGCGGCCTCCTCGTCCCGCGCGTACCCGATGCCGACGCGGTGCCCGGCGCGGGCCAGCCGCACCGCCGTCGCGGCCCCGATGCCGCGGCTGCCGCCGGTGACGACGGTGACGTGCTGCTGGTCGGTGGTGCGCGGACGGGACATGAAGCCTCCTGAGATTCTGATCGATGATCGATCATTACAAGCGGATGAATCCCCGACAACCCCTTGCGACAGGTCGCCTGATTGGTCTTGACCAAGGGTTAAGGCAGCCTTATGGTTCGGGCATACGCAAGGACCTTTAAAAAACAAGCACACATAAACACCGCTGGAATTACGGGGATTGCGGAGGCAAGGGTGGGGACCACGACGCTGGAGACGGTGCCGGAGCCGAAGTACTGGCACCTCAAGACCGTGCTGTCGGACGCACTGGACTCGGAGTTCGCGGTGGGGGAGATCCTGCCGAACGAGCGCGAGCTGGCCGCCCGCTTCGGCGTGGCCCGCGCCACGCTGCGCCAGGCCCTCGAACAGCTCGAACTGGAGGGCAGGCTCCAGCGCCGCAGGGGCGTCGGCACCACCGTCGCGCCGCCCCGCGTCGGCGTGGACGTCGGCCCCGCGCAGGGCGGAGCCCAGGGCTGGCCCGGCAGCGCCGCCGACGTCTGGCACACCGAGGGCCACGAGGACACCGCGCCGCCCGCCGCCGTGGCCCGCCTCCTGGAGACCGCCGAGGACACCCCCGTGCACGCGGTGCGCCGCAGCCGTACGAGCGGGGGGCAGCCCGTCGCCACGGAGGTGCTGTACGTGCCGGGGGCCTCCGTGCCCGGCCTCCCCGCGGACTCCGGCGAGGACACGGAGACGTCCGGCGTCGCCCGCGCCCGCGCCGTCCTGCGCGAGCTGCACCGGCTCGCACTCGACGGGCAGGACCGCAGCGTCGAGCTGGGCTCCGCCCGCGCGGACGACGCCCGCCGCCTCGACCGGCTGCCCGGAGCGCCGGTCCTCGTCGTCACGACGCGTTACGTGGTGGACCGGCGGACGGCGGCGGTCGGTGTCGCCACGTTCCGCGCCGACACCTGCCGGCTGAACTTCGCCGACACAGGAGCCGACCCGGTACTCGCGGGCTGACGCCTCCTCCCTTGCCGCTTGCCCGATTCGCCCCGCCAGGGGCGCGGGGAACTGCGCGAGCGGCCACAGTGTGCGCGCGGGTGGTCTGCGGCGGACAGGGGCTGCCCCTGTCCGCGCATCGCGGGCCGCGGCCGCGTCGTGGCTGGGCGCGCAGTTCCCCGCGCCCCTAAGGGGTCAGGTCCGATGGGGCGGTCAGGCCGAACCGGCGCCCTCTACCGTGAAGAGTTCGCCCTCCACATGGTCCAAGGCCAAACGCAGGGCGCCCGTGGCGACCGCGGCCTCGCCCAGGCGGGAGAGGGCGACGCGCGGCGGCCGCAGACAGTAGCGCTCCAGTTCGGCGCGGAGCGGGTCGAGGACGCCGTCGAGCCCCGAGGCCCAGCCGCCGACCACCAGCAGTTCGGGGTCGAGCGCGAGCACCAGCGCCGCCGCGTCGTGCACGAGCCGCTGGATGAAGCGGTCCATCGCGCGCCCGGCGCGCTCGTCCCCGCTGCGCGCGAGCGCGAACACCTGGGCGACGGCGGACTCGTCGAGCGGATGCAGCGGCTCGTCCGTCGTGGACAGCAGCCGTTCCGGCAGCACCTCGCGGCCCAGCAGGTGCAGCGCGCCGATCTCGCCCGCCGCGCCCCCGTACCCCCGGTGCAGCCGCCCGCCGATGAGCGAGCCCGCGCCGGGGCTGAGCCCGGCCAGCATCATGACCACGTCGTCGCAGCCGCGCGCCGCGCCCTTCCAGTGCTCCGCGAGGACGCCGAGGTTGGCGTCGTTCTCCACCAGCACCGGGCAGCGGAACGAACGCCGCAGCCGCTCGCCCAGCGGCAGTCCCGTCCAGCCCGGCAGCGCCGTGCCGAGCCGTACCGTGCCGTCGGCCTCCACGATGCCCGGCGAGCCGACGCCCACCGCGCGCAGCGTGCCCCGCGAGATGTCGGTCCTGCGCAGCAGTTCGGCGACGGTGCTGCGGGCGCGCTCCAGCCGTTCGTCGGCCGGCGCGGTCTCCGTGACCTCGCGCGCCAGGGTGCCCGCGATGTGTCCCGTCAGGTCGGAGACCACGGCCGCGACCCGGTGCGGGCCGATCTCCAGGCCCAGCAGATGGCCCGCCTCGGCGCGGAACCGGAAGCGGCGGGCCGGGCGGCCCCGGCGCGCGGAACCGCGCCCCTCGCCCGGGTCCTCGGCGGCCTCCTGCACGAGCCCCGCCTCGGTCAGCCCCTCGACGACGCCCTCGACGGTGGGCCGCGACAGGCCGGTGGCGTGGACCAGCTCGGTCAGGGTGAGGGCGTGCGGACCGTCCGGGCCGCGCAGCGCCCGCAGCACGACCGTCGAGTTGATCCGTCGCAGCAATGACGGATCCCGCCCGGTGAGCCTCCCCAACGTCCGCCTCCCTGCTGGCTGTGCGCGTGAGGCGGATCGTAACGGGTCACGGCGATCACGGCGAGTGGCGGTACGGCGGGCTCCGCTCCTCGTCGAGCGCTGGGCCGCCCTGAGCCGCTGTCAGTGGGGGACGGTTGACTGGTCCCATGTCTTCCGTATCCCTTCCCGCCGCCGTCGAGCGGCTGTTGGCGCGCCCGGGCGCGCGCGTCGAGGACTTACGGACGGCGAGCCCGCCGCCGGAGGACCCGGACGCGGCCGACGCGCGCGCGGACGAGGAGGAGATGTACGCGGAGTGCGAGGCGCTGGTCGCCGCGCTCGCCCGCGCGTGGGGCGAGCCGGGGATCCTCGACCTCGCGCCGTTCCTGGAGCGCACGGTGAGCGGGGAGCCGGTGCCGGAGCCGCTCACCGGCCTGTGCGGCCATGTCGCGGAGCTGGCCGTCTGGCCGGTCGGCGGGCGCTGGTTCGGCCTCGGCGTGGTGCCGTACGGGGACATGTTCCCGGCCCGCCTCGTCGCGGTCCTGGGGGCGGAGGGCCCGCCTCCGCTCAGTCCTCCCGACGCTCCTGGCGGGGCGCGTGACGGGCGCTGAAGGCCAGCAGCGGCTCGGCCGTACGCGCGGGGTCCTCCATCATCGGGGAGTGCCCGAGACCGGGCAGCAGCTCCACGCGCGCGCCCGGCACCGCGCGGTAGTCCTCGGCGGAGGCGGAGGACCACCGCCGGTCGTCCGCGCCGAAGAGCACCAGCAGGGGCAGTCCGAGCTCCGCGAGCCGGTCGGGGAGGGGCCGCCGCTCCAGGTAGGCGCTCGACGCCCGCAGGGTCGAGACGAAGGAGTGGTACGTCATCCCGCGTACGTCGTCCACGAGGCCCTGCGGGATCCGGAAGCCCGGCCGGCTGAACGCGGCGGCCATGGCTCCCAGGATCTGTTCGTCGGTCAGGTCCGGCCACTGCTCGGGCGTGAGGGGGACCACGTCGCCGCGGATGAACGCGTCCAGGCGCGGCCCGGAGTTGAGGAGCGCGAGCGCGGTCACCAGGCCGGGCCGCTGCTCGGCGAGGGAGGTCGCGACCGAGCCTCCGGTGGAGTGGCCGACCACGAGGGCGCGCCGGACGCCCAGCCGGTCGAGCACCGCGCCCGCCCTGCGTGCCTGGTCGGGGATCTCGTAGCCCGGCCCGTCCGGCTTGGCCGAGCGGCCGTGCCCGAGCAGATCGAGACGGACGACGTGATGGGCCCGGGCCAGGAACGGGACCAGCGGGTCCCACGTACGGGCCGAGGCGGCGGAGCCGTGGATGAGCAGGAGTGCGGGGGCGTCGCGGGGGCCGTCCTGGCACACATGGACGGCGCCGTCGTCGGTCCCGTCCCTCGCTTCGTCGGAAACAGTCATGGGGCCACTGTCGGTGCCGGTCCGCGGCGGGGGATTGCACAAATGTTCCCGGCCGGGGGCGCTCGTAGCATGGGGACATGCGCTCCCCCGCCCCGGAACGAGAGGGCGACGACACGCTCGTCTGGAACGTCGCGTGCCCGACGCGGCCCAGCAGCGTGCCCGGCGTCGCCATGGCGGGCTTCAGCGACCGGGGCCGCCTCCCCGAGGGCCAGCGGCTCATCCCGCACCCGGCCGTGACGCTCGTCCTCGACTTCGGTCCCGCCCCGCCCGTCGTGGACGCCGCCGACGGGCGGCGGCACCGGGGGAGCCTCGTCGCCGGGCTCGGCCTCGGCGGCGCGCTCTGGGCCCGGGGCGACGACCTCGCGTGTGTCCAGGTACGGCTCTCCCCGGTGACCGCGGGCGCGGCGCTGGGCGTACGGCCGGACGAACTGGAGGGCGCGGTGGTGCCCCTGGACGCGCTGTGGGGCCGGGACGCGGCGCGGATCGGCGAACGGCTCGGCGAGGCCGCCTCCTGGGAGGAGCGCTTCGCGCTCACGGACGCGCTGCTCGCCCGGCGTTGCGCGGCGGCCACCCCGGCGAACGCGGTGGACCCGGAGGTGAACCGGGCCTGGGACCGGCTCGTCGCCAGCCGCGGCCGTGCCCGGGTCGAGCGGCTGGCGGACGAGGTCGGCTGGAGCCGCAAGCGGCTCTGGTCCCGGTTCCGCGCCCAGGTCGGCATGGGCCCCAAGCGCGCCGCGAAGCTCGTCCGCTTCGACCACGCGGCGCACCGCCTGGCGGCGGGCCACGACACGGCCCGCGTCGCCGCTGAGGGCGGCTACACCGACCAGTCCCATCTGCACCGCGACGTCGTCGCGTTCACCGGAGTGACGCCGACGGGCGTCGCCCGCGCGTCGTTCCTCACGGTGGACGAGACGGCATGGCCGACCTTGCCACTGGGCGGCGTGAACGCCGGCAAGACCGTGTAAAGGGTGTCGCTCGTTTCTCCCCCCCCCACTGCGCTTGGGAGGTCTGCACATGGGGGCACTCCCTGCTCGAAGAGCTTGGGGGAGCAGGGCCGGCAAGCGCAGCCCCCTGCGCCGGGTGCGCGCGTACGAGGGCCGGGTTCGGGCTGCTCCGTGCCGTGCTTCGCGGGCCGCGCCCGCGTCGTGGCCGGGTGCGCAGTTCCCCGCACCCCCTGAAGCGCTCCTTCGGAGCCGCTTCAGGGGGTGCGGCGCCCGCTGCCGACGGCACAGGGGCCGCCGGGCACGTCGGACCTAGCCGGCGTCCGGTCGCCACGCCGCCTCGCGGAGGCGGGCGAACTCGGCCGCGAGCGACTTCGGCGTCCAGTGGGCGTTGAGCCCGCTCGGGCTCGGGAGGACCCAGATACGGGTGGGGCCCAGCATGGACTCCTGCGGGCCCACCCGCGCGGCACGGTCGTCGAACGCGGTGCGGTAGGCGCCGATGCCGAGGACCGCGAGCCAGGCCGGACGCAACCGCCCGACCTTGGCGCGCAGGGCCTCGCCGCCCAGGCGGTACTCCTCGTCGTCCAGCTCGTCGGCGCGGGCCGTGGCACGCTCCACGACGTTCGTGATGCCCAGGCCGTACGACGGCAGCTCGCTCTCCTCGTCCGGGCGGAGCTGCCGGGGCGTGAAGCCCGAGGCGTGCAGCGCGGGCCAGAAGCGGTTGCCGGGGCGCGCGAAGTGGTGGCCCGTCGCCGCCGACATCAGGCCCGGGTTGATCCCGCAGAACAGCACGTGAAGCCCCTCGGCCACCACGTCCGGCACGAGCAGGCCGCGCGCGGCCTCCAGCTCCTCCCGGGACAGCCGAGGGGACCAGCCGGTCGTCAGAGGATCGCCCCCGGCGCGTACGCGGCGGCCTCCGGGTGGAGCTTGGTGACCTCCTCGACGCGGGCCACGACCTCGGCGACCTGGCCCTCCGCCGCGCCGGTGAAGGAGAGGCGGTCGGCCATCAGGGCGTCGAGCCGCTCGCGGGTGAGGGGGATGCGGGAGTCGGCGGCGAGCCGGTCCAGCAGCTCGTTGCGCTCCGCGCCCTCGCGCATCGCGAGCGCCGAGGCGACCGCGTGTTCCTTGATGGCCTCGTGCGCGGCCTCGCGGCCCACGCCCTCCCGTACGGCCGCCATCAGCACCTTCGTGGTGGCCAGGAACGGCAGGTAGCGGTCCAGTTCGCGGGAGACCACGGCGGGGAAGACGCCGAACTCGTCCAGCACCGTCAGGAACGTCTCCAGCATCCCGTCGAACGCGAAGAACGCGTCCGGCAGCGCCACGCGGCGCACCACGGAGCAGGAGACGTCGCCCTCGTTCCACTGGTCGCCCGCCAGCTCGCCGGCCATCGAGGCGTAGCCGCGCAGGATGACCATGAGGCCGTTGACGCGCTCGCAGGAGCGGGTGTTCATCTTGTGCGGCATCGCGGAGGAGCCGACCTGGCCCTCCTTGAAGCCCTCGGTCACCAGCTCCTGGCCCGCCATCAGCCGGATCGTCTTGGCGAGCGAGGAGGGGGCGCCGCCCAACTGGACGAGCGCGGAGACCACTTCGTAGTCGAGCGAACGCGGGTAGACCTGGCCGACCGAGGTGAGGGCCTGCTTGAAGCCCAGGTGCTCGGCGACCCGGCGCTCCAGGTCGGCGAGCTTCTCCTGGTCGCCGCCGAGCAGGTCGAGCATGTCCTGCGCGGTGCCGACGGGGCCCTTCACGCCGCGCAGCGGATAGCGGCCCAGCAGGTCCTCCAGCCGCCCGAACGCGGCCAGCAGCTCGTCGGCGCCCGTCGCGAACCGCTTGCCGAGCGTGGTGGCCTGCGCCGCGACGTTGTGCGAACGGCCCGCCATCACCAGCGCCGCGTGCTCGCCCGCGAGCTTCCCGAGCCGCGCCAGCAGCGCCACCGTACGGTCCCGGACCAGCTCCAGGGAGAGGCGGATCTGGAGCTGCTCGACGTTCTCCGTCAGATCCCGCGAGGTCATGCCCTTGTGGATCTGCTCGTGGCCCGCCAGCGCGTTGAACTCCTCGATGCGGGCCTTCACATCGTGCCGCGTCACCTTCTCGCGCGCGGCGATCGAGGCGAGGTCGACGTCCTCCAGCACCCGCTCGTAGTCCGCGACGGCCTCCTCGGGCACCGCGATGCCCAGGTCCCGCTGCGCCTTCAGCACGGCGAGCCACAGCCGCCGCTCCAGGACGATCTTGGCTTCGGGGGACCAGAGGCGGACCAGCTCGGGGGAGGCGTAGCGGGACGCGAGGACGTTCGGGATGCGCGGCTTGTCAGTCACGTCTACGCAGTCTACGGGCAGGTCTACGCGGTCCCGTCAGTGCCCGTCGGCGCAGGCCACGGGCGCCAGCTCGGGGCGCTTGGGCGGTCTGCCGTCGCCCGAGGAGCGGCCCGTCAGGCGGCGGCCCACCCACGGCAGCAGGTGGACGCGGGTGAAGTGCGCGTCCGCGCGGCGGCGTGCCGCCCACGGCACCGGCGCGGGCGGCGGCAGCGGCGCGTTCCAGTCCGACTCGGCGGGGAATCCGAGCCGCTGCCACACGGCCTCGGCGACCCGGCCGTGTCCCTCGTCGTTGAGGTGCAGCCGGTCCTCGGCCCACATCCGGGGGTCGCCGACGGCCTCCGAGGAGTACACGTCGACGACCGTGGCGCCGTGCCGCGCGGCGACCTCGTCGATGAAGTCGAAGAAGCGCTCGACGCGCGGGCGGTACCGGTCCAGCGTGGGGCCGCGGCGGGCCGGGCTGCGGAAGAGCAGCAGCGTGCCGCAGCTCGGCGCCAGCCGCGCCACCGCGTCCTCGAAGGTGGCGCAGACGCGGTCGATGTCGCAGCGGGGGCGCAGGATGTCGTTCGGGCCGCCGACGAGGCTGACCAGGTCGGCCTCCATGGCCACGGCCCGGTCGATCTGCTCGGCCGCGATCTGCCCGATGAGCTTGCCGCGGACGGCGAGGTTCGCGTAACGGAAGCCGTCCTGCCGGGCGGCGAGGCGGGCGGCCAGCAGGTCCGCCCAGCCCCGGTACGTGCCGTCCGGCAGGAGATCCGACATGCCCTCGGTGAACGAGTCGCCGAGGGCCACGAAGCTGCCGATTCCGCCGGTCGGTGAGGCGGTCGGCGAGCCGGTCGGGGAGCCAGCCGGTGAGCCGGTCGGGGAGGGAGAGTCGTCACGAGTCACGAGCACCGATGATATCCCCGTGCCCACTGCACCGATCAGGGGCTCCGCCCGTACGGACCGGGGCCCGGCCCGTACGGACCGGGGGCTCAGTCGGGCGTGCCGACCAGCTCCCGGAGCACGTCCTCCATGGTCACCACGCCCACCGCGCGCCCGTCCTCGCCGGTGACGGCGGCCAGGTGGGTGCCGCTGGAGCGCATCGCGCCGAGCACGTCGTCCAGCGGCATCGAGGAGCGCACGCGCGCGATCGGCCGCATCGCCGTCACGGGGAACGGCTCCTCGCGCGGGGAGGCGTCCAGCGCGTCCTTGACGTGCAGATAGCCCAGCACCCGGCCGTCCTCGTCGACGACGGGGAAGCGCGAGTACCCGGACTCGGCCGACAGCGCCTCCAGGCCCTCCGGGCTGATGCCCCAGCGGGCCGTGACCATCCGGGACAGCGTGCGGGCGACGTCGCCGACCGGGCGGCGGCCCAGCTCCAGCGCGTCCCGCAGCCGCTCCGTCGAACGGTCGTCGAGCAGGCCCGCCTCACTGGAGTCGGCGACCATCTGCGCGAGGTCGTCGTCGGAGAACGCCGACTCGACCTCGTCCTTCGGCTCCACCCGCAGGAGCTTCAGCAGCGAGTTCGCGAACGCGTTCACCGTGAAGATCACCGGGCGCAGCGCCCGCGCCAGCGCCACCAGCGGCGGGCCCAGCGCCAGCGCGGCCCGCTCGGGCTCGGCCAGCGCGATGTTCTTCGGGACCATCTCGCCCAGCAGCATGTGCAGGTACGTCGCCAGTGTCAGCGCGATCACGAACGAGATCACATGCGCGACCCCGTCCGGCACGCCCACCACGTGGAAGACCGGCTCCAGCAGGTGCGCGATGGCGGGCTCGGCGACGACGCCCAGCACCAGGGTGCACAGGGTGATCCCGAGCTGCGCCGCCGCCAGGAGCTGAGAGACGTGCTCCAGGCCCCACAGGACCTTCCGCGCCCGCTTGTCGCCGTTCTCCGCGTGCGGCTCGATCTGCGCGCGGCGCACCGAGATCAGCGCGAACTCGGCGCCGACGAAGAAGGCGTTGACCACCAGCGTCAGCAGTCCGATGAAGAGCTGCACCGCCGTCATCGCCGTACCTCCTCGTCCTCGTCGGCCGCCAGCTCGGCGGGGGTCGGCCCGGTGAGCCGTACGCGCGCCGCGCGGCGGCCCGCCGCGTCGGCGACCTCCAGGCGCCAGCCCGCGACCTCGACCGTGTCGCCCCGCTCGGGGATGCGGCCCAGCTCGGTCGCTACCAGTCCGGCCAGCGTCTCGTACGGGCCCTCCGGGGCGCGCAGCCCGATCGCCTCCAGTTGGTCGGTGCGCGCGGCGCCGTCCGCGTCGAACAGGCGGCGGCCCTCCTCGTCCTCACCGGCCGGGGCCAGGTCGGGCGTCTCCAGCGGGTCGTGCTCGTCGCGGACCTCGCCCACGACCTCCTCGATGATGTCCTCCAGCGTCACGACGCCGGCCGTGCCGCCGTACTCGTCGATGACGACCGCGATCGAGCGGTCCCCGCCCGAGAGCTGGTCCAGAAGCCGGTCCACGGTCAGCGACTCGGGTACGAGCAGCGGCTCGCGCATCAGGTCCGTCACGGGGCGCAGCCGCCGCTCGTCGGCCGGGACCGCCAGCACGTCCTTGATCCGCACGATGCCGACGACCGTGTCGAGGCCGCCCCGGTAGACGGGGAAGCGGGACAGGCCGGTGGCGCGCGTCGCGTTGGCGACGTCCTCGGCGGTGGCCTGCACCTCCAGGGACGTGACCTGCACGCGCGGCGTCATCACGTTCTCCGCGGTCAGCTCCGCCAGGTGCAGCGTCCGTACGAACAGGTCCGCCGTGTCCTCCTCCAGCGCGCCCTCCTTCGCGGAGTGCCGCGCCAGCGCCACCAGTTCCTGCGGCGAACGGGCCGAGGCCAGCTCCTCCGTGGGCTCCAGGCCCATGCGCAGCAGGATGCGGTTGGCGGTGTTGTTCAGATGCCGGATCAGCGGCCGGAACGCGGCGGAGAAGACCCGCTGCGGGGTCGCCACGCGCCGGGCCACCGGCAGCGGCTTGGAGATCGCCCAGTTCTTGGGCACCAGCTCGCCGATCACCATCAGCACGACCGTGGACAGCGCGGTGCCCAGCACCAGCGCCACGGACGAGGAGGCCGAGCGGGGGATGCCCAGCGATTCGAGCGGGCCCGAGATCAGCGCGGCGATGGACGGCTCGGCGAGCATGCCGACGACGAGGTTCGTGACGGTGATGCCGAGCTGGGCGCCGGAGAGCTGGAAGGTCAGCGAGCGCACGGCCTCCAGCGCGCTGCGCGCGCCGCGGTCCCCGCGCTGCTCGGCGCGCTCCAGCTCGCTGCGCTCGACGGTCGTGAGCGAGAACTCCGCCGCGACGAAGGCGCCGCACGCGAGGGCCAGCAGCAGTGCCACCAGCAGCAGAAGCACCTCGGTCATCGAGCCGTCACCTCCCTCCCATGGTCGGGCAGGGCGCGCCGGGGCGCTCGGTGTCCTTCTCCTGAACGGGGTCTGTGACTACTACTGGGAGGGTCGCCCATGGGCGGACGCTCACACCTTTCGATCGCGATGAGGCGCGGTCCGTACCCGTACGGACCGGCGCGGGAGCTGTTCATCGTAAACGGAGCGGTCCCGCACCGGGTTCCCGGAGCACGTCAGCGGCTTGCGGCGGGTGCCGGGCCGCCGCTCAGGGGCTTCACCCAGCGGCTCCACTGAGGCTGCGGAGCGTAACCGGCGGCGGTCCACGCGTGGTGCGCGCGCTCGTTGTCGTCCAGCACCATCGCGTCACCGCGCCGCCCGCCGAGCGCCGCGAAGCGCTCCTCGGCGGCGGCCAGCAGCGCCCGCGAGACGCCGCGGCGGCGCGCGGAGGGGTGGACGGCGAGCCGGTAGAGCGAGCAGCGCCAGCCGTCCCATCCGGCGATGACGGTGCCGACCAGGCGCCCGCCCGCTTCCGCGAGGATCAGCGCCTCGGGGTCGCGGTCGAGGAGCCGCGCCACCCCGTCCCGGTCGTCGCTCACGCTGGTGCCCTCGGCGGCCTCCGCCCAGAAGGCCAGCACGCCGTCGATGTCGGCCGCGTCCGCGGCCCGTATCCGAAGCTCGTCCATGACGGCATCCCAGCACCGGGCCCGGCGCGCGGGCCAGCGGATTTCACCCCCTGAGCTCCTCGATCACCGGCGCGAACGCCTCCATGTACGGGTCGAGGACCGTCCAGTACGAGAAGCCGAAGCGGTCCCGGTGCGCCCTGAGCTGCTCCGCGATCTCCTTGACGGAGCCCAGCAGCAGCGCGGGGTGGCCGAGCATCTGTTCCTCGGTCATCTCGGGCCCGTACGGCGGCAGCCCGCGGAGTTCCGCGCGCCGGTCGGAGGTGAGGGCGACGTACTGGACCAGGTAGTTCAGCTCGTACGGCTCGGTGCGGGCCGCCGCGAAGCCGCGGAACGCGGCGACCCGGTCCTCCAGCTCGTCCGGCGGGGCCAGCCGCAGCGTGCCCAGCGGCTCGCCGCGCACCTGCCGCGCGCCGGTGAACGCCACGACCGACGCCTTGCGCGCCGCCAGCCGCAGCACCCGGTCGCCGTTGCCCCCGATGAGCAGCGGCACCGTCTCCTGGCGGGGCTGCGGCACGTGCTCGGGGTCCGCCAGCAGCCGCGCCAGCTCGGCGACGGTGTGCTCCAGGTGCCCGACCCGTCGGCCGGGCGAGCCCCACGGCAGCCCCGCGCGGTCGTGCTCGGCCTTGACGTACCCGGCGCCGAGGCCCAGCTCCAGCCGCCCGTCCGTGAGCTGGTCGCAGGTGGCCACCTCGCGGGCCAGCAGCGCCGGGTTCCACAGTCCGGCGTTGAGCACGAAGGTGCCGAGCCGCGGCCGCTCGGTGACCGCCGCCGCGGTCGCCAGCGCGCTGAACGGCGCGCACATCCCCAGGTGGTCGGGCACCTGGACGACGTCGTACGCCAGCTCCTCCGCCCGACGGCAGCGCTCCCGGAACGCCTCGCCGGTGTCGAAGGTGATCATATTGACCCCGAACCGGAACGGCCGCACGCCCATGCCGAACTCCTCACTCTCGCCGGTGAGTTGACCGCTGCGCATCCTACGGGTGCGCTGCCCCGCGCCGGAGACGTACGCCCGCGAGCCCCGGCCCGTGGCCGGACCCCGCGCCGAGCGGGCGGCGGCCCGCGGCACCGGCCAGGCCCGTGGCGGGGCTTCGCGCCGGGGAGACACCGGCTACGAGTGACCGGGGAGCGGGAGCGTATGCCTCGCGTACGGGATGCCCCGGCCGCCGGAGGCGGCGGCTGGCCGGGTCGGGCAGGCGCGCCCCCTCCGGCGCGTGGATCCGGTGGGCGACGTACCGGCGGTGGTCGTTCGCGGTGGGTGGGAGCGGGTGTTCGGCCGTGGCAGGTGGCGTTCACTCGTGGGCGATGGCCGCCAGGACGTTCATGCGTGAGGCGCGCAGGGCCGGGAGGAGGGCGGCGATCAGGCCTACCACCGCCGAGCCCACCACGACGGCGACGACCGTCCACCACGGGATGCCGAGCGCCTTCATGCCCTCCAGCGCCAGCACCTCCCGCGCGGCCAGGCCCCACACCAGGCCCAGGCCGAGGCCGAGGACCGCGCCGAAGACCGCGATGACGACCGACTCCAGGCGGATCATCCGGCGGAGCTGCCGTCTCGCCAGGCCGATCGCGCGCAGCAGGCCGATCTCGCGGGTGCGTTCGATGACGGACAGGGCCAGGGTGTTGACCACGCCGAGCACCGCGATCACGATCGCGAGGCCCACCAGCGCGAACAGCAGATAGAGCAGCACCGCGATCTGCTCCCGTACCAGGTCCTTGTAGTCGGCCCGGTCCCGCACCTTGACCTGCGGGTACGGATCCAGGACGCGCTCCAGCTCCCGGCGCAGCTCGCCGGTGTCCTTGCCGGGGCCCGCCGCGACCAGCAGTGCCGCGTCCTGTCCGCCGGGCTGGGCCCTGTTCAGGGTCGGCATGCCGATGACGATGTCGCCGACGCCGCCGCCCCCGCCGGTGTCCTCCGCGGTGATGCCCGCGACGGTGAGGGTCTCGCGGGCGCCGTTGGAGAAGCGGGCCCGCATCCGGTCGCCGACCTCCAGCTCGTGCCGCGCGGCGAACTTCCGCGCCACGCTGGCCCGTCCGGGGCGCAGCGAGGCCTCGATGCCGCCCGCCACGTAGTCGGACGACGTCACCTTCTCCAGCCCCCTGTCGGCGGCCACCGCGACCTTCTCGGCCGTGTCCCCGCCGGGCAGCGTGAGCCGCATCTGCACGAACCGCTGCCGTACGAGCGTTCCTACGCCCCGCGCCGAGCGGACCTTCTCGGTGATCTCCTGGGGGAACGGCAGGAAGCTGTCGTTCTGCACCACGAAGTCCGCGCCGAGCGACTTGTCGATCTGCTCGTCGAAGGACTTGGTGATCGAGGCCGCCGCCACCGACATCCCCACGACCAGCGCGAGGCCCACCATCAGCGCCGAGGCCGTCGCGCCCGTACGGCGCGGGTTGCGCAGCGCGTTGCGCTGGCTCATCCGGCCGACCGCCCCGAAGAACCGGGGGAAGGCCCCGCCCAGCACCCGGATCACCGGGCGTACGAGCAGGGGCCCGGCGACGACCGTCGCGATCAGCGTGCACACGATGCCGACGGCCAGCAGCCCGGCCGCGTCGCCGGTGTCCGTGCTGCGCGCGCAGCCCGCGAGCGCCGCCGCGCCCAGTGCCGCCACCACCAGGCCCACCACGGCCCGTACGCGCAGCGGCCGTCCGACGCCCGCGACCTCCACGTCGGCGAGCGCCGCCATGGGGGAGACCCGCGCCGCGCGGCGCGCGGGCAGATAGGCGGCCACGAAGGTCACTCCGAGGCCCACCGCGTACGCCGCCACCGGGGTCGGCCAGGTGAAGGCGATCTGCGCCGCGTCCAGGTTCATCCCGAACGCGCTCATCAGCCCGATCAGGCCGAGCGCGAGGCCGATCCCGGCGCCCAGCCCCAGCGTCGAGCCGACCAGGCCCAGCAGCAACGCCTCGGTCAGCACCGAGCGCCGCACCTGCCGCCGGTCGGCGCCCAGGGCGCGCAGCAGGCCCAGTTCGCGGGTGCGCTGCGCGATCAGCATCGAGAAGGTGTTGACGATCAGGAAGATCCCGACCAGCACCGCCACCCCGGCGAAGCCGACCATCACATAGGTGAGGATGTCGAGGAACTCGCCGATGTCCGCCGCCTGCGACTCGGCCTGCTCACCGGCGGTCTCCAGCTCGAACGCGCCCGGGTCGTCCAGCGCCGCCGCGATCCGCCGCTTGAGCCGGTCGTCCGACACGCCGGGCTCCGCCTCGGCCGAGACGCCCGTGGCCACGCCGGGCTTCCCCAGCAGCTCGCGCTGCGCCGTGCCGGTCTCCAGGAACACCAGCGTCGCGCCCGGATTGGTGGTGGTGAAGGTCGCGATGCCCACGATCCGCACCGTGAAGCTGCCGGGGGCCGCCATGACCGTGAGCCGGTCGCCGATCTCCAGGTCCCTGCGGTCGGCCGTGTCGGCGTCGAGCAGGGCCTCTCCGGCGCCGCGGGGCGCGTGGCCGCTGGTGAGCTTCACCGGACTGCGGTCGGACACGTACCAGTTGACGGCGAGGGTGGGCGCGCCGGTGGTCGAGCCGATCGCCTCGTTCTTCCGGTCGACGACCGTGAGGTTCTCGGCCGACACGTCGATCCGGCTCCTGGCGACGCCCTCGACCCGTGCGACCTTCTCGCGGGTGGACTCGGGCAGCGTCTCGATCCGGCCCGAGGGGAACTGGCTCTCCTCGTCGAACTCGGACTTCGGCGTGACCGTCACGTCTGCCGCCGTCGACTTGAACAGCTCGTCGAACGTACGGCTCACGGTGCCGGAGAAGATCAGGCTGCCGGAGACGAAGGCCACGGACAGCAGCACGGCCAGACAGGAGAGCAGCATCCGGCCCTTGTGGGCGAGGAAGCTCCGCAGCGTCGCGCGCAGCACGGCGGCGTCCCCCGGCCTCAGCCGTGCCTGATCACATCGAACTGCTTCATGCGCTCCAGGACCGTCTCGGCCGTGGGGTTCTCCATCCGGTCCACGATCTTGCCGTCACCGAGGAAGAGCACGAGGTCCGAGTGGGCCGCGGCGCCCGGGTCGTGCGTGACCATGACGACCGTCTGGCCGAGCTGGTCGACGGCCTCGCGCAGGAAGTCGAGCACCTCGGTGCCGGAGCGCGAGTCGAGGTTGCCCGTCGGCTCGTCGGCGAAGATCAGCTCGGGCCGGGAGGCCAGCGCCCGCGCGCACGCCACGCGCTGCTGCTGCCCGCCGGAGAGCTGCGCGGGGCGGTGCCGCAGCCGGTCGCGCAGGCCGAGCGTCTCGATCACGGTGTCCACCCACGCGCGGTCCGGGGCGCGGCCCGCGATGTCCATGGGCAGCGTGATGTTCTCGGCGGCCGAGAGCGTGGGCAGCAGGTTGAAGGACTGGAACATGAAGCCGACCCGGTCCCGGCGGAGCTGGGTGAGCTGCTTGTCGCCGAGCCCCGTGATCTCCGTGTCGCCCAGCCAGACCCGGCCGCCGGAGACCGTGTCGAGCCCGGCGAGGCAGTGCATCAGCGTCGACTTCCCGGACCCCGAGGGGCCCATCACCGCCGTGAACCGCCCCCGTGCGATGTCCACGTCGACCGCGTCCAGCGCCACGACGGCCGTCGGCCCCGTGCCGTAGGTCTTGGTGAGCTGCTCGGCGCGCGCGGCGAGCGGCATTCCGTCGGTCCGGTCCTGTCGTGCGGCTGGCGATGGTGTGGACACCGTGCCTCCCCCGGGTCCCAACTCCCTTGGAGGGCCCGAGAGTACGGGCACGGGAGCCCCGTGGCCATCCGTCGCGCGGACCGGCCTCGGCCCGCGGGCTCGTACCTGGGGAGGAGCCCGCCCCGGCGCGTGTCACACAGGAGCCCCTCCCGTCCGTCGTGTCACTGGGGGCCCGCAGGCACCGGTTCGGGGAGGGGACCGAGGAAGGGAGAGACCCATGGACAGCCCCACGGCCGCGGAGGTGACCGTGATCGGCGGAGGCCTCGCGGGCCTCGTGGCGGCGAACGCCGTCGCCGAGCGCGGACTGCCCGTCCGGCTGTACGAGGCGCACGGCACGCTCGGCGGACGGGGCCGCGCCGCACCGCCGCCGTACGTCGCGCACGAGGGTGCGCACGTCTTCTACGCCGGGATGCCCTACTGGCCCTGGCTGACGGCACGGGGTCTGGTCCCGCCGCTGTGCCGCCCGCCGCTGGCCGAGTCCCGCCCCGGCTTCGTCCGCGACGGGCGGCTGCGCCTCGCGCCCCCGCCTGGCCTGGTCCGCATGATGCTGCCGGACCGTCCCCGTACGGCCCCCGTCGACCAGGACTTCCGCACCTGGGCCACGCGGCGCTACGGCGTGGCGGCTGCGCGCCATGCCGCCCGTGCCCTGGGCGTCGTCACCTACGACGCGGACACCGGGCGGCTCTCCGCCGCCTTCTGCTGGGAGCTGTTCCGCCGGATCTTCACCTTCCGGCGGCCCGCCGTGCGCTGGGTGCGCGGCGGCTGGCAGGCCGTCATCGGCCGGCTGGAGGCCCGCGCCCGCCGCCTGGGCGTACGGATCGAGCTGAACGCCCGGCTCACCGCGCCGCCCGGCGGCGGACCCGTGATCGTCGCCACCGAACTCGCCTCCGCGCGCGCCCTGCTGGGCGACGCCACGCTGCGCGGCACCAGCGGCCACGCCGCGCTGCTCGACCTCGCCGTACGCCGCGCCCCCGGCGACCGCTTCCTCGCCTTCGACCTCGACGCCGGGGGCTTCCACGAGTCGTACTCGGCCCAGGACCCGACCGTGGCCCCGCCCGGCGAGTCGCTGTACCAGCTCACGATGCCGGTCCGCGCGGACGAGACCCCCGCGCGGGCGCGCGAGCGCCTGGAGGCGCTGGCCGGGCTCACCGTCCCCGGCTGGCGCGAACGCGTCACCTGGCGCCGCGCGGGTACCGCCAAGGGCCGCACCGGCGCCCTCGACCTGCCGGGCCGCACCTGGCGCGACCGGCCCGCGGTCGACCGGGGCGACGGCGTCCTCCTCGCCGGGGACATGGTCGCGGCGCCCGGCATGCGCGGCGAGATCGCCGCCCACAGCGCGCTGTGCGCGGCGGACCTCGCTGTGGCGGCTTCCCGCCCTGGCCGCTGCTAGCGCAATAGTGCTAGCTTGACGGTGTGGCCAAGACCCAGATGAACGTACGCGTGGACGAGGAAACCGCACGGGCGGCCCGGGAGCGGGCCCTCGCGCAGGGGGTGAGCGTGAACCGTTACATCGAAGAGCTGGTCCAGCGGGACGCCGCCGAGGTCGGCCGCTCCTTCGTGGACGCGGCGGCCGACTTCATGAAGAGCTACGAGACGGTCTTCGCCGAGGAACTCGGCGGCGCCGACGCCGGGAGGACCACCGGCGGGCCCCAGGCGTGAGCGTCCGCGTCGACCTCGCCTGGCTGCTCATCCTCGCCGAGGAGAAGACCCCCGGCGATCCCCGCGTCACCGACTACGGCGCGCTCGTCGCCGCCGTCAGCCGACACGAGGCGGCCATATTCGGCCGTCCCGTCTACGCCGAGCCGCACGACCGCGCCGCGGCCCTCCTCCAGCTCCTCCTCCACGTCCCGGCCCTGGAGCGCTCGAACGCCCTCTTCGCCTCCGCCGTGGCCTACGGCTATCTCGTCGCCAGCGGCCTCAAGGTCACCACGTCCCCCGAACAGATCCGCGACCTCGCCCGCCTCATCAAGAGCGGCACCGCCGACCTCCGCACGATCGCCGACGAACTCCGCACCTGGACGCTGTGAACGGGTCCCGAGTCCTGGGTCCCAGGTCCCGCGCCCCGCGCCACGCCCGGCTCACGGGCGCCGGGCGCTGCCCAGGACGTGGAAGGAGTGGGGCATCGCGGGGCCGTCCGGGGGGACGCGGAGGCGTTCGTACGTCAGGTCGGTGAAGCCCGCCGCCCCGATCGCGGCGACCGGGTTGCGGGCGGTGTGGCAGCCGCCGAAGAGCAGGGGCCACACCGTGTGGTCCAGGGCGCGCTGGACGCCCGTCATGCCGGGGCGGCCCTCGGCGATCCCGTGCTCGTAGAAGCGGAGTTCGCCCTCGGGGCGCAGGACGCGGTGGATCTCCGCCAGGGCGCGGGGCACGTGCCGCAGCGAGCACAGCACCAGGGAGACCACCGCCGCGTCGAACGACTCGCTCTTGACCGGCAGCGCCTCCGCCGTCCCCGGCACCACGTCCACCGGCACGTCCGCGCGCAGCGCCGACTCCGCGGCGAGCTGCCGCAGACGGCGCTCGGGCTCGATCGCGACGACCTCGGAGACGGTGTCCGGATAGCGCGCGAAGTTCAGGCCGTTCCCGGCGCCGACCTCGATCACCCGGCCCGAGAGCCCCGCCACCAGCGTCTCCCGGTGCGCGCCGATGCCGAGGCGGTCGTCGGCGGTCACGCTCATGCGTGCGTAGAAGCGTGCGAAGAGCGGATGCCGTACGGCGTCGCGCGGCGGCTTGTTGCTTCTCGCGGGCATCGCGGCTCCTCCCCGTCGTGGTAACGCCAGCGTGCCACGCCTGTGCCGGGGTGTCCGGAGATGAGGCGCGACGGGACGCGATGAGGCGCCCGCCTTTCGCCGCCGCCGCGCCGCGGGGGCCTACCCTCCGGGATCCGCCAGCCGCCACACGCCGCCCAGCTCCGGGGCCAGCCACTCCGGGGCCGACGCCCGGAAGCGGGCGGGGGGAAGGGCGGCCGCGCGTTCGGGGAGCGCTCCGGCGAGGGGCAGGCCGGTGGCCTCCTGCCATTCCGCGAGGTTGCAGCGGGTGGCGAGGTCCGGCGTCGCGGGGAGGCTGCCGACGACCGCGCCCGCGCACGTCAGCCCGCGCGCGCCGAGCGCCTCGGCGGTGAGCGCCGTGGCGTTGAGGGTGCCCAGGCCCGGCGCCGCGACGACCACGACGGGGGCCGCGAGCGCCCGCGCGGCGTCCGCCACGGTGCCGCCCGCCGCGTCGAAGCGGACCAGGAGCCCGCCCGCGCCCTCGACGAGGACGAGGTCGTGCGCCGCGGCCAGCTTCTCCGCCGCCTCCGCGATGTCCGCAGGCCCCACGTACGGCAGTCCCGCCCGCCGGGCCGCAGTCGCGGGGGCCAGCGGCTCGGGATAGCGGGCGATCTCGGCCACCGTCACCCGGGGACCGGCCAGCCGGGCGACCTCCGCGGCGTCGCCGGGCTCGCCCTGTGCGACGCCCGTCTGGACGGCCTTGAGCACCGCCACGGAGCGTCCGTCCCGCACCGCACACGCGGCGAGCGCCGCGGTGGCCACCGTCTTGCCGATCTCCGTCCCGGTGCCCGAGACCACGAGCACGCCTTCCGTCCCGCTCATGCCGCCTCCGCCACGGCGCGCATCGCGGCGCAGATCCGCGCGAGGTCCTCGTCGTCCGTGACGTACGGCGGCATCGCGTACACCATGTCGCGGAACGGCCGGAGCCAGACGCCCGCGCTCACGGCCGTACGGGTCGCCGCCGCCATGTCCACGTCGTGGTCGAGCTGGAGCACGCCGATCGCGCCCAGGACGCGTACGTCCCGCACCCCGGGCAGTGCCGCCGCCGGGGCCAGCCCCGTGCGCAGCGCCGACTCGACGCGGCGGACCTCGCCCGCCCAGTCCTGTCCGAGGAGCAGGTCGAGCGAGGCGCACGCGACCGCGGCCGCCAGCGGATTGCCCATGAACGTCGGGCCGTGCGCCAGCACCGGCACCTCGCCGCGCGAGATCCCGTCGGCCACGCGCGGGGTGCACAGCGTCGCGGCCATCGTCAGATAGCCGCCGGTCAGCGCCTTGCCCAGGCACAGCACATCGGGGGTGATCCCCGCGTGGTCCGCCGCGAAGAGCGCGCCCGTGCGCCCGAATCCGGTGGCGATCTCGTCGAGGACGAGCAGCACGTCGTACTCGTCGCACAGTGCGCGCAGCTCCCGCACGTACGCGGGGGAGTGGAACCGCATGCCGCCCGCGCCCTGCACCACCGGCTCGACCACGACGGCCGCCAGCTCGTCCGCGTGGCGCGCGACCAGCTCGCGCAGCGAGGCGAGATAGGCCTCGTCCGGCTCCGCGCCGAAGCCGGGCGGCGGCGTCTCCGCGAAGACCTGGCGGGGGAGGACGCCCGACCAGAGCTGGTGCATGCCGCCCTCGGGGTCGCACACCGACATGGGATGCCAGGTGTCGCCGTGGTAGCCGCCGCGCCATGTCATGAGCCGCCGCTTCTCGGGCCTGCCGAGCGAACGCCAGTACTGCAGGCACATCTTGGCCGCGACCTCGACGGACACCGAGCCCGAGTCGGCGAGGAAGACGTGCTCCAGGCCCTCGGGCGTGATGTCGACAAGTCGCCTCGCCAGCCGTACGGCGGGCTCGTGCGTGAGGCCGCCGAACATGACGTGGCTCATCCGGCCGAGCTGGTCGGTCGCCGCCGCGTTGAGCACGGGGTGGTTGTAGCCGTGGACGGCGGACCACCACGAGGCCATGCCGTCGACCAGCTCCCGCTGCCCGTACGCCGGTTCGGCCAGCCGCAGCCGTACGCCCGAGGCCGACTCGACGGCGAGCGGTGCCACGGTGCCGGGCATCGGGCCGTACGGGTGCCAGACGTGCTGCCGGTCCAGGGCCAGCAGTTCGTCCGGCCGGAGGGGCTTGTGCTCAGGCATTGGGCGGCAGCTCCGTCCCCGCGCCGCGGCGGCGCACGCCGACCTGTCCGCGCTCCTGCTCGCGCCGGTGCCCCGGCAGGGTGGTGGTGTCCGTGCCCTCCACCTCGAAGCCCGCGTCCGCGATCATGTCGAGGTCGGCCTGGCCCGCCTGCCCCTCGCTCGTGAGGTAGTCGCCGAGGAAGATCGAGTTGACCAGGTGCAGCGCGAGCGGCTGCATCGAGCGCAGATGGACCTCGCGCCCGCCCGCGAGCCGCACCTCGGAGTCGGGGCAGACGAAGCGCGTCATCGCGAGGATCCGCAGGGCCCGCTGCGGGTTGAGGTTCCACTCGCCGGCCAGCGGCGTCCCCTCCATCGGGATGAGGAAGTTGACCGGCACCGAGTCCGGGTCCAGCTCGCGCAGCGCGAACACGACGTCCACCAGGTCCTCGTCCGTCTCGCCCATGCCCGCGATGAGCCCCGAGCACGCGGACAGGCCCGCCGACTGCGCGTGCCGTACGGTCTCCACCCGGTCGGAGAAGTCATGGGTGCTGCAGATGTCGCCGTACGTCGCCTCGGACGTGTTGAGGTTGTGGTTGTAGGCGTCGGCCCCCGCCTCGCGCAGCCGCGCGGCCTGCCCGTCCTTCAGCAGGCCGAGGCAGGCGCAGATCTCGACGTCCTCGTTCTGCTCCTTGATGGCCGCGATCGTCTCGGACACCCGGTCCACGTCGCGGTCGGTGGGCCCGCGCCCGCTCGCGACCAGGCAGACGCGCTTGGCGCCGCCCTTGACCCCGGCCCCGGCGGCCTGCGCGGCCTCGTCGGGCTTGAGCCAGGTGTACTTGAGGATCTCGGCGCTGGAGCCGAGCCGCTGCGAGCAGTACGTGCAGTCCTCGGGGCACAGGCCGGACTTGAGGTTCACCAGGTAGTTGAGTTTCACGCGGCGGCCGAACCACTGGCGCCGCACCTTCCCGGCCGCGGCCACCACGTCGAGCAGTTCGTCGTCGGAGGTCCTCAGTACGGCCAGGGCCTCGTCGCGCGTCGGCAGCTCGCGCCGCAGGCCCTTGTCCACGAGTGTCGTCAGCAGATCCATGGCACAGATCCTGCTCGATATCGCCCCCGGGGGAAATGGAGAACCCCTACAAGACCGCTCGACTCCACTGTGGGCAGAACGACATTCTGACCAGGAGCCCGGCGGGATACGTTCTATGCACTGTCTACAAAGCACCCCCGGGCAGTACCCACGAGTAGCCGTCAGTGTCCGCCAACGGCGACGCCAGTGCCCCGACGAGGAGACCGCGCATGTCCCCGTACCCCCAGGACCCGTTCGCGTGGACCGGCGCCGCGCTGGAGGACCGGCGCGACGCCGGGCTGCTGCGCACCCTGCGCCCGCGCCCGGCCGACTCCCCGCTGCTCGACCTCGCGGGCAACGACTACCTCGGCCTCTCCCGCCACCCCGAGGTCACCGGCGCCGCCGCCGAGGCGGCCCGGCGCTGGGGCGCGGGCTCCGGGGGCTCGCGCCTGGTGACCGGCTCGACGGAGCTGCACGCCGAACTGGAGGCCGAACTCGCCGCGTTCTGCGGCTTCGAGGCGGCCCTGGTCTTCTCCTCCGGCTACGCCGCCAACCTCGCCGCCGTCACCGCGCTCTCCGGGCACGACGGGCTGATCGTCTCCGACGCGGGCAACCACGCCTCCCTCATCGACGGCTGCCGCCTGTCCCGCGCCCGTACGGCCGTCGCCGCGCACGCCGATCCGGAGGCCGTGCGCAAGGAGCTGGCGGCGCGTACGGGGGAGGGGCCCGCGCTCGCCGTGACGGACTCCGTCTTCTCGGTCGACGGCGACGCCGCGCCGCTCGCCGCACTGGCCGCCGCCTGCCGCGCGACGGGCGCGGGCCTGCTGATCGACGACGCGCACGGCCTCGGCGTCCTCGGCGACGGCGGCCGGGGCGCCCCGCACGCGGCCGGGCTCGCCGGGGACCGGGGCACGGTCGTGACCGTCACCCTCTCCAAGGCGCTGGGCTCCCAGGGCGGCGCGGTCCTCGGCCCGGCGCCGGTGATCGCCCATCTGCTCAACACCGCGCGGACGTTCATCTTCGACACCGGCCTCGCCCCGGCCGCCGTGGGCGGCGCGCTCGCCGCGCTGCGGCTGCTGCGCCGCGAGCCGGAGCGCCCGGCGCGCGTGCGCGCGGTCGCCACGGGGCTGTACGAACGGCTCACGGCGGCGGGCCTGGAGGCGGCCCGGCCGGACGCCGCCGTCGTCTCCGTCCGCGCGCCGTCCCCCGAGGCGGCGGTGGGGTGGGCCGCCGACTGCCGCGCGTCCGGCGTCGTCGCCGGGTGCTTCCGTCCGCCGTCGGTCCCGGACGGGATCTCGCGGCTGCGGCTGACCGCGCGGGCCGACCTGACGGAGGACCAGCTCACGAAGGCGGCCGGCACGGTGATCGCCACCGCACCGGCCGCCAGGCCCTGACCGGACCCGTTCCGCTCAGGTCCGTCCGTTCAGGCCCGTTCCGCTCAGGTCACGCCGGACACCTCCCGGCCCCCGTTGCCCGTGCCCGTCGTCTCGCGTAGTGCCGAGACGAAGGACGTCCACGCGTCGCCCGCGAAGAGCAGCACGTGGCCGTCGCCGTCCCTCGTCCTCTTGCTGTCCCGCACGGCGAGCCGCCCGTCGTCGCTCCGAGCGGTCTCCACGCAGTTGTTCGCCCCCGTGCTGTAGCTGCTGCGCCTCCAGCGGAGGTGGTCACACATGGCGAAATCCCCTCAAGTGCCCTCTGCTGCCCCGGCGATGAACGCCAGGGAATCCTCGTAGGACAGGGCGTGCGCCCGCAGCGTGTCGAACGCCGCGGTGTACGCCCGTAGTTCGCTGTGCTCCTCCAGATAGAGGCTACTCGTCAAATGGTCGAGAACAACCACGTCCAGATCAGCAATGTTCGAAAAAGAGAAAATAACGAAAGGACCTGTGATCCCAATGTGCACTCCGCTGGCAAAAGGCAACACTTGGAGGCGAACATGCGGAAGCCGGGCGGCCTGCGCCAGGGTCCGGAGCTGCTCGCGCATCACTCCGCGCCCGCCGATCTCCCGCCGCAGCACCGCCTCGTCCAGCACCGCGTCCAGCCGCAGCGGCGGCCCGCGCCGCAGCACGGCCTGCCGCGCGGCGCGGACCTCGACCAGTGACTCGATACGGCTCTGCGGCGCGTCCGGACCCAGCGCCGCGCGCGTCACCTCCCGCGCGTACGCCTCGGTCTGGAGCAGCCCCGGCACCACCGTCGTCTCCAGCGTCCGCTCCCGCACGGCCTCCGACTCCAGCGAGATGAAGTCCCGGTAGGCGGGCGGCAGCAGGTCCCGGTACGAGTGCCACCAGCCGCGCCGCGCGCCGCCCCGCGACCCGCCGGACGTGCCCGGCCTGCCGTGCGGCGCGGGGACCCGGCCGCCGCCCGCCGCTGCTCCCGGCGGCGCGCCGCCCGGGGGAGCCGTCTCCGGCCCGTCGAACCCGTCGGCCCCGGCCAGCGCGGCGAGCAGCGCCCGCAGATCCGGGTCCTCCACCCGGTACGCGTCCAGCAGCCGCGTCAGATCGGCGGGCTTGATCCCGCTGCGCCCGGTCTCGATCCGGCTCACCTTCGACTGGTGCCAGCCCACCAGCAGCGCCGCGTCGCGGCTCGTCACCCCCGCCTTGTCCCGCAGCCGCCGCAGTTCGGCACCCAGCTTCCGGCGCCGTACGGCAGGCGCGTGTCGCATGGTCCGCTCCCTCCGCCCCTCTGCCTGCCCCGGAATCGTTACCACCCGGGCACCCCGCTCCGGAACCGATACGCCGGGCCGTGGTCCAAATACGTTCTGCCGTCGCAGAGTTCACCGCTTCGAGCGACAGATATATGCACATCCTGGGGGATCAGCCGCATCGCGGGGCCCCGTGATGGCACTCTGGCGCGAAGCAGTTGTCCAAGGGCCGCTCCGTCTCCATCCGCGGCGGCCCCCTCGCGTCACCGCGCACGGACCCGGCGGGAAAGGGACGGCCTCGCCATGGCAGACCTCCAGGAATCGACCATCACCCTGCCGAGCGCCCCTGCCTCGGTCACCGCGGCCCGCAGATACGTCACCACGGTCCTCGCCGAGTGGGGCATGCCGCAGGGCGACGCGGTCGACGCGATCCGCCTCATCGTCTCCGAGCTGGCCACCAACGCCGTCCAGCACACCCGGGGCCAGTCCCCGACCTTCACCGTCGAGGTCCGCCTCGAAGAGGCCGAGCGGCTCCGCGTCGGCGTCACCGACAGTCATCCCCGCAGGCCCAAGCGGCTCCCGGCGGCCGTCCAGCAGGACAACGGCAGGGGTCTGGTCATCATCCGTACGCTCACGGCCGAGTCGGGCGGCGATCTGACCATCACCCCCACGCCGGACGGCGGCAAGACGGTGTGGGTCACCCTGCCGTGGCTCCCCGTCCCCGCGCCCTGACGCGCGCTTCCCGCACTCCGCGTCCGCTGCCCGCCGTCCCCGTCCGGGGCTCAGCCCCTCCCCGTCGTCCCGGGCGTCTCCGTCGTCCCCGCCGGTCCCGTCGTTCCCGTGGGCGTCCGGCCGGGGCCCTGCCTTCCCCCGCACAGCACCCGCCGCAGCCACCACGGCATCGCCGCCCACAGCCCCGCGCACCCCGCGAGCACGCCGACGCCGGTCGCGATCCCGGCCGTACGGCCGAGCACCACGTCGGAGATCAGCAGCACGGACCCGGTGAGCGCCAGCGCGAGGACCGCCATGCCGATCCCGGCCAGCCGCGACGAGACGTCGACGATCGTCCGCTTCACCCCGCGCCGGAAGAGCACCCGGTGCAGCGCCGCCGGGGCCGTGAACAGCATGGCCGCCGACACGGCGAGCAGCAGCGTCACCACGTAGATCCCCCGCTGCGCGGCGTCCAGCGAGGGGAAGCGGGGCGTGAAGGCCAGCGTCAGCAGGAACGCGAAGAGGATCTGAACTCCGGTCTGGAGCACGCGCAGTTCCTGGAGCAGCTCGGCGAAGTTGCGGTCGTCGCGCTCCAGCGGAGTCTCGTTCCTGAGGGGCGCCTCGGCGGGCAGTGACGCGGCCATACGGTGCCGGGTTTCCCGAACGGCGCCGCTCAGTCCCGTTCGTGGCTGAGCAGCACCTCGGCGGCGACGGGGACGAACCCGGCGGCGAGGAAGGCCCGCAGGCTCGCCGCGTTGCCCGGCGCCACCTGCGCCCACAGCGTCTCGTCCGCCGGGACCAGCCCCCGCGCCGCCGCCGCGAGCGCCCGTCCGAGGCCCGCGCCGCGCGCCTCCCCGTCGACCTCCACCGCCGTCTCCCACCGCCCGGCGACGCCCCGCCCCACCAGCACGGTCCCGCCGGGCACGGTCCATACCCGTACGTCGTCGCGGTACAGCAGCGCCCGCGCGACCCGCGGATGCGCACGGTCGGTCGTCTCCGTCAGCCCGGTGGCGGGCGCCACGCGGGGTGCCCGGCCCGGCCGCAGGGCGAGCAGCGCGTCCTGGCTGCCCGCCCTCCTGCCCGTACGGGCGCACAGCGCGGAGAGGAACGGCGGGCCCAGCGGGGCGCCGAGGTCTCCGGGCGGGAGCAGGCCCCGTATCCACTCGGGGTCCGCGTCGGCGAAGACCACCGCGTGCGCGGTGAACGCGAGCACCCCGGCGGCCCGCGGCGACGGCTGCGGCAGCACGGTCAACGAGCCGTCGGCGGCCGGGAATTCACCGTGTGCGGCGGCATCGAGCAACTTGGCGAGATCGTCCATCCCCGCACCCTACGGCTGCGCCGCACCCCGCCGTTCCGCCCCTCAAGGGCCCCTCAGGGCCCGCCCGGTTCCTCCGGCGGGAGGCCCACCAGGCGGGACCTGCGGTCGCCGTCGAGGACGCGCATCGCGCGGGTCAGCGTGACGGCGTGGACCTCGCTCTCGCCCCGGTCGTGCATCAGGGTGAGCGCGTCCCGCAGTGCGGTGGCCCGCCCCACCAGGCTCTGCGCGGCGCGCAGGCCCCGGTAGGTGTCCCCGCCGCGCGCCGGGTTGATCCGGCCGAGCAGGTCGAGGACCTCCAGATACGTGTCGACCAGCTCGCACTCCGCGCGCGTCAGCGCGGGCAGCGGCGGCAGCTCGGGCGGGAGCACCCCGCTCACCTCCCGGCGCGCTGCGCCGCCGACTGCTTGCGGCTGGCCGTGACCCGGTCGATCAGCCCGTACGCGATGGCCTCCTCCGCGCCGAAGACCTTGTCGCGCTCGATGTCCGCGCTGACCCGCTCCGGGGGCTGGCCCGTGTGCTTCACGTACAGCTCCTCCAGCATCTCGCGGGTGCGCTGCATCTCCCTGGCGTGGATCTCCAGGTCCGTCGTCTGCCCCTGCATCGGCTCCTCGACGCGGGGCTGGTGGATGAGGATCCGCGCGCCCGGCAGCGCCATCCGCTTGCCCGGCGCACCGGCCGCCAGCAGCACGGACGCGGCGGAGGCGGCCTGGCCGAGGCAGACGGTCATGAGGTCGCAGGTGACGAACTGCATCGTGTCGTAGATGGCCGTCATCGCGGTGAACGAGCCGCCGGGCGAGTTGATGTAGAGCTGGATGTCCTGGTCGGGGTCGGCGTGCTCCAGGTGCATGAGCTGCGCCATCACATCGTTCGCCGAGATGTCGTCGATCTGGGTGCCGAGGAAGATGATCCGCTCGTCGAGCAGCTTCGAATACGGATCCAGATGGCGGTACCCGTTGCTCGTGCGCTCGGTGAACTCCGGCAGTACGTAGCGTGCTTCGGGTCGCGTCGGCGTCATCGCTCCACACCTCTCGTCATGTTCTCGAATGCGCTCTCGCGTCCGTAAAAAATGTACAGGACGTACAGAACGTATGCTGGGGAGCATGGCTTACGAGATTCCGGTGACGCAAGCCCGCGCAGAGCTCGCCGACCTCATCAATCGCGTCGTGTACGGCGGGGAGCGCGTCGTGGTCACGCGGCACGGAAAGCCCCTCGTGGGGCTCGTATCGGCCGCTGACCTGGAACGACTTGAGGAAGAGAGCGCCGCGGAGCAGGAGGAGGTCATCAGCACCGTCTCCGCCGTGCGGCAGTTCGGCTCCGCTGCGGGCGAACGCGAGGGACGGCGTTTCGGCATCGCCGCCGAGCACCGCGGCCCGGGGGCCGCCGCCGAACACAGGAGCCCGGCCGCCGAACACCGGCGGCCGGGCGAGAGCAGGTGAGACCTCTCAGTTCCTGATCAGGCGCTGAGGGTCCACAGGGCGTGCGCGATGGCGTCGGTGTTGAGGTCCAGCGCCCGCTCGTTGATGTTCGCGGTGGTGTCGCAGGACGCGTGGTAGCAGCGGTCGAACGCCTGGCCCGCCGTGCCGCCCCACTTGCGGGCCTGCGCCGAGGACTTGATCCCCTCGGCGCCGGAGAACGTGCCGCCCACCGTGACGCCCCGGTTGGCGAACGAGGCGTGGTCGCTGCGCCCGCCGACGGAGGTGTACTCGGTCTCGATGCCCTTCGAGCGGTACCAGTCGACGAAGACGCGGGAGATCGACGGGTCGTCCTGGTAGACGAAGTAGCCCGGGTTGGGCGAGCCGATCATGTCGAAGTTGACGTACGCGCTGATCCTGCTCAGCTCGGACTGCGGGAGGCTCGCGACATAGCGCTGCGAGCCGATGAGGCCCAGCTCCTCCGCGTCCCACCAGCCGAACCGCAGATGGTCGGCGGGCTGGAGATCGGCCTTCGCGACGGCGAGGGCCACCTCCAGTATCCCGGCGGAGCCCGAGCCGTTGTCGTTGATGCCGGGGCCGCGGCTGACGGAGTCGAGGTGCGAGCCCGCCATCAGGGTCTGGCCGGAGGAGCCGCCCTTGGGCCAGTCGGCGATCAGGTTGTAGCCGGTCCGGCCGCCGTAGCTGAACTGATGGATCCGTGTCTGGAATCCGGCCTGGTCGAGCCGCCCCTTGATGTAGTTGAGCGAGGCGCGGTAGCCGGTGCGGCCGAAGGCCCGGTTGCCGCCGTTCGCGTTCGCCGCGGCCTGGAGCTCCTTGAGGTGCTGCTGCACGTTGGCCACGGGGATGTCGGGCGCCGCGAGGCGGGCCCGTTCGGCCGTGGCGTCGCTGGCCTGGGCGCCCGCCGTGCCCAGCAGCGTCACGGCGAGCGCCGTGCTGGCCAGGGCCGCGACGACGGCCCGGCGTAAGGATCTGCGGCCGTGGGCGGGTCTGTGTCCGCGGAGGTTTCTGGGTATCACGGTGGGGCTCCGATGCTCGGGAGTGGGGAGTCGCACGCGTCGCGCGGGACACGCGACGGGGATGCACGCGTGAGGGGTGGCCGGCGCGGCTTGAGAGTCCTGCTGTTGCGGAAACCCGTCAAGAGCGCATACCGGACATCCCCCACCGCTCCCCGGTCGCCCCTCCCGGTGCGTTCCCCGGTCGCCCCCAGGGGGCCCCGGAACGCCCCCGGGCCCCACCGTGGCCCATGGGGCGGCTCAGCCCGCGGCGCTCACGGGCGTCGCCGGGACCCGCCGGGGCTCGGGAGTCTCCTCCGCCGGGTTCGCGCGCTCCCTGCGGATGCCGCCGACCGTCACCGCGACCAGGCCCAGGACCGCCCAGACGGTGAGGACGAGGACGGGGGTGTCGGCGGCCCTGCCGTCGAAGAAGGAGACCGAGCGGAGCAGCGAGCCGCCAGCCCCCGGCGGGAGCAACTGGCCGAGCGTGCCCAGCGGTTCGGGCAGCATCTCCGGTGCCGAGGTCATGCCCGAGGTCGGGTTGCCGAGGAGGACGGCGATCAGGGCGCCGAGCCCGATCCCCGCGGTGCCCAGCAGCGCCTCCAGGCCCGCGACCGTCGCGCTGACGGCGAGCGCGGTCAGGCCGATCGCGGCGGCCTCCGCCCACCAGTTGCCGGTGAGCACCCCGAGCCAGGAGTGGGCGATGCCCGCGCCCACGGCGCCCACGAGCGCCGCAGTGCCGAGCAGCACGCCGACCCCGCGCGTCCCGCGCAGCCGCATCAGCGCCACGAGCGCGCCGCCCGCGACCCCGGCGATGGCCATCGGCAGCACGCTCGCGCTCAGCACGGCGCCGCGCGGGTCCTCCGGCGGCGCGGCCACCACGTCGTCCGTACGGACGGCACCGCCGCCGGGCGCCATGTGCGCGGCGGCCTGCTCCAGGGTCTGCGCGACCACGGGCCCGGCCGCGCTCGCGGTCAGCAGCTTCGGGCCCGAGGGCGTCACGGCGACCGCCCCGTAGATCTCGCGGTCCTCGATCGCGTCGCGGGCCTGTGCCTCGTTCGTGTATTCATGCAGCTCGAAGGCGCCCTCGCGCTGCTGCAGCCCCTCGCGCACCTGCTCGGTCGCGGCGGGCGGACCCGCGACGCCGAGCGGCAGATCGCGGGGCTCCGTACGCGCGGCGGGCCAGGCGAACGC
This sequence comes from Streptomyces albiaxialis, assembly GCF_039530985.1. Lineage (NCBI taxonomy): Bacteria > Bacillati > Actinomycetota > Actinomycetes > Kitasatosporales > Streptomycetaceae > Streptomyces > Streptomyces albiaxialis. Next base: position 541,731 of record NZ_BAAAPE010000002.1, on the reverse strand, counting down.
CCAGAGCGCGAAGGCGACGATGAGGGGCACGAGGACAAGGGGCGCGAGCAGCGAGCGGCTGTCACGGCTTACGGCGGGGGACACGGCGGGCCTCCTGGGAAGGGACGAAATCTAAAAAGAAGGATCGTTCGTTTTTGAGGATGTGCCCACCGTCCCGCCGTGCGGCCCGCTTGTCAAGAAGGAATGTTCGTTTTACGTTGACGGCATGGCTCGCGTATCCCAGGCACACCTCGACGCACGGCGTCGGCAGATCCTCGACGGCGCCCGCCGCGCCTTCCTCCGGAACGGCTTCCATGCCTCCTCCATGCAGGACGTGCTCAAGGAGACGGGCCTGTCCGCCGGGGCGGTCTACCGGTACTTCGGCAGCAAGGAGGAGATCGTCGCCGCCGTCGCGAGCGAGGCCCTCCAGACCGCCCTCACCTCCTTCGACTTCGTCGGCGCCGCCGACGCGCCGCTCGCCCCCGACGAGCTGTTCGCGGAGGTCTTCGGGCGGCTGGAGAAGGCCATCGGCGCGGGGGAGGACCCCAGGGAGCTGCCCCGGATGCTGGTCCAGGTGTGGGCCGAGGCCCTGCGCAATCCCGAGCTGGCCGAGGTCGTCGCCCAGGCGTACGGGCACCTGAAGGCCCAGTGGTGCAGCCTCGTCGACTCGTACAAGGCGCACGGCTGGGTCGATCCCGAGGTCGACACCGAGCACGTGGCCCGCACCCTGATCGGCGCCGTGCAGGGCTATTTCGTGCAGCAGGCCCTGTTCGGGGGCATGACCAAGGACGACTTCCGGGAGGGTCTGCGGGGCCTGGTCTCCATGGCGCTCCCGCGCGAAGGGGTGGAGGTAAGCCCCCGCGAACAGTGACCAGTTGGTGGATGTGGCGCCCCTCGCGCACCGGCGAGGCTCACCCCATGACGAAGATCAAGCGCCACGCCGCGTTGTGCGTCGCCTCCACCACGGCGGCCGTCTTCACCGGCCTGACCGGTCTCACTCCCGCACCGGCCGCAGCCCAGGCCTCCGCGCGGACGCCTGCGCTGGCCTCCGCGTGGACCGCCGCGCAGGCCCCGGTCGCTCCTCGGGGAACCCTCCGCTGGACCGCGTGCGAGGGCGAGGACGTCGACCCCCGTCAGCAGTGCGCGACCGTCGAGGTGCCCCGCGACCACGCCGACCCCGACGGCCCCACCCTCTCCCTCGCCGTCTCCCGTATCCCGAGCGAGAAGCCCTCGGTACGCAGGGGTGCCCTGCTGCTCATACCGGGCGGGCCCGGCGAGCCCGGGATCGACAACCCCTCCGGCAAGGGGCAGAAACTGCCCCAGAAGGTCCGCGACGCCTACGACCTCATCGGCCTCGACCCCCGGGGCATGGGCCGTTCGACTCCGGTGGACTGCGGCTTCGAGCGCCGCGATATCGCCCCCTCCGCGCTGCGCCCCTGGCCGGGAACCGACGGCTCCGTCACCGGCAACCTCGCCGCGGCGCGGCGGATGTCGGACGCCTGCGCCCGCAACGGCGGCCCGCTGCTGCGGCACCTCACCACCGCCAACATCGCCCGCGACCTCGACCGCGTCCGCGCCGCCCTCGGCGAACCGAGGGTCTCCGCATGGGCCACCTCGTACGGCACCTACGTCGGCGCCGTGTACGCCCAGCTCTTCCCCTCCCGCACCGACCGCGTCGTGCTGGACAGCAACGACGACCCGGACCCCGCGCGCGTCGGCCGCAACTGGATCGCCGCGCACGAACGGGGCGTCGAGGACGCCTTCCCCGACTTCGCCGAGTGGGCCTCGCGGCCCGGCAATCCGGACCGGCTCGCGAGGACCGCGGACGAGGTCCGCCCGCTCTTTCTGCGCCTCGCCGCCCGCCTCGACCGCGAGCCGGTGCCCTGGCCGGGCGCCGACCCCGCGGAGCTGAACGGCAACGTGCTCCGCCACACCCTCCTCACCACGCTCTACGAGCCCGACGGATACCCCGCCCTCGCCCGCCTGATCCGCGCCGCCCGCGAGGGCGCGCCGCTCCCGCCCGCGCCTTGGGCCCCGCCCGAGAAGGCCCTCCAGAACTCCGTCGCCGTCGGCACGGCCACCCTCTGCAACGATGTCGCCTGGCCCCGCTCGGCCGACACCTACCGCAAGGAAGTCGCCGCCAGCCGCGCCGCGTTCCCGCTGACCGCGGGCATGCCGCGCAATGCGATGCCGTGCGCCGCCTGGCCGTACGAGCCCCGCGAGGCCCCCGTACGCGTCACCGGCCGCGGCCCCTCGAACATCCTCCTCATCCAGAACGAACGCGACCCCGCCTCCCCCTTGGCCGGGGCCCGTAGACTCCGCGCGGCCCTCGGCGACCGCGCCCGCATGGTCACCGTGGACGCGACCGGCCACGAGTCCTACCTCGCCAACGGCAACGCCTGCGGCGACCGCACGGTCACCCGCTTCCTGACGACGGGAAAGCGGCCGGCGGGTGATGTGCGCTGCGACTGAGCGCGGCACCGGTCCCGTTTATTCGAGAGCCCGCAGTATCAATGTGCTGACCGCCAGCAGCAGGAACGGGTACTGCGGGCCGAACGTGAAGTCGCGTACGCGCACGTGGGTCACGACGGCGGCGGTGAAGAACAGAACGAGCCCGACCGCCGCGGCCACCGCGAGCGCCGGTACCCAGAATCCGGCCAGGAGACCGATAGCCGCCGCGGTCTTCGGAACGCCCAGCCAGGGCATCCACGAGCGGGGCACGCAGGGCTCTGTCGCTTGGGCAGCATTCCGTTCTACGCGGTCGGAGTGAGCCTGGGGGACGAGATCGGAGTCTCCCTCGAAGAGGGCAGGATCATCTTCAATGGAGTGGTCCGTGACAAGGGGCATGCAAGGGTTCGCGTCATCGTATTCGACCCGAGTGAAAGCGCGACCGTGATTCGCGAGATCGAGGAAGCGGGTGGGCGTTGCGAAGTTGGAGCAGAGGATTGACATCGAAGAATCCAAGATGCGGGGCAATTAATTGACCCGAGAGGTCCGGTTCGAGGCCCTGCCCGGGAGACCCCAGGGCAGGGCCTCCTGAGGTGAGGTGTGGAACTCTCCAAGCGGCGGATACCTGCCGTAAGCCTCTGTCTGGAGTTTGTGATGGGAACATGGGGTTCAGGGCCGTTCGACAGCGACACGGCTGAGGACTTCCTCGACGCACTGGAAGAACAGTCCGCTCATCAGCGGCTAGCGATTGTGGAGCGGACGTTCCGTTCCGCTGTTGAGGGGCACGGGAGTTCGTCCTCCTCGGTGCTGCCAGAGGAGGTGATGACTGCTGCTGCTGCTGTGGTTGCGGCACATGTTCCTGCTGGGCATTCTCTGACTTGGAACGAGGAATACCCGGGAATCACGGAATGGCTGGCGAAACCAATCGCGCCTGCCTTGGCTTCATCTGCTGTCCAAGCGCTGGAAGTGGCATTGCCCTCAGACGGCTGGTTCTGGCGAAGTTGGGTGGATGCCGAGGAGAGGTCTGAAGCTCAGAATGCGATTGACCGCTTGCGGTTTGTGTTGCGTCCCGTGGAGGTGAATTGAGGGCGCCGCCCAGGGTGTCGATGGCTTGACGTTGGAGGCGGAACCGTACGCGGGCATGGGCGGTGGCGGTGACGCCGATGTGGGCGTGGCCGCGGAGTTCCTTGATGACGACGAGTTCGACGCGCTGTTCCAGGAGCAGGGTGGCAGTCGAATGGTGTAGGTCGGGCAGCGGGTGCGGCGGAGGCCGGTCTTGCGGGCGGGCGTGACGATGGCCCGCAAGGTGACGCGGTGCGCCGTCACGGAAAATGACAAGCGCTTCAACGAGTTGCCGGTAGGCAGCCACCGAAGACGGCATCGAGGAACTCAGGGCCACCCATGAACACCCCTTCTGGTCCCACTCGGAGGACGAGCGGGTCGAGGCCCGCTCTCTCAAGCCCGGCATGACCCTCCGCACCCGACGGCGACACCGTCATCGTTACGGCGAACGACGCCTACACGCGTCATGCGCGCACGTATGGGCAGTACGTCACTGGCTTCATCGTCAAAGTGACCTCCCGCAATCGATTACCGCTCGACTACTCGGTCAAGAGCCTGCCCATCGTCGACTTCGTCGTAGAGGGACTGCGTAAGAGCGGCCGTTCTCGTGCGGACGTCGAGCCGACGCTGTTCGGGTTCGGTACCTACGTCGGTGAGGTGCTGGTGCGGCGTGCCGGTGCTGTGTGGATCGACTTCCACGCCGACCAGCGGGCGTACTTCGGTCAGGGCATCGGCATGCGGATGCCCGACGGGCGGGTGTGGAGTCCCCTGGGGAGGGTCGTCAACCGCTTCGAGGGTGGGGGAGTGGAGTCCCTGGAGAGGTTCTGTCTCACCCTGCCGGGGCGGGGACGGCGGAGCGTGGAGGCCGACTAGGGATACGGACGGCTGCCGCTGCTGGCCGTAGCCCGTAGCCCCCGTCACCGGAGGAATTCCCGTGCTCCGCGCAGGCGGGTGCGCAGGAGGGGTTGGGTTGCCCCGGCGTCGAGGCGGACGTCGAGGGCGCCGGGGATTCGGGCGTCGGCCCGGTGGGCCGTGGGGAGGCGGGTGGGGTCCAGGTCGTCGCGGTGGGCGACGAGGGTGCCGAGTTCGTGACGGCTGACCGCGTCCGTTCCCGCGAGGTGGAACACGCCCGCGTGGTCGGACGCCGCGAGTTCGAGCAGGGCGGAGGCCAGGTCCCCGACGTGGACCGGGCAGCGGATGTCGTCCGTGAAGTGGACGTCCGCCGCGTGGGCCCGGCGTTCGTGCACGGAGTCGCCGTTGCCGACGATCAGCGATGTACGGGCGACCGCCGCCGCCGGGGACAGGTGGCGCACGGCGGTCTCGGCGGCGGCCTTCGCCGCGCCGTAGGGGGTGACGGGGTCCGGGAGGCATCGCTCGTCGTAGTGAATCCGCGCCCCCGAGAACACGGCGTCGCTGGAGACGTGCACCAGGCGGCACCCCCGGCGCGTCGCGGCGAGCGCGAGGCGGATCGCGCCGTCGGCGGTGACGGACCAATCGGCCATGCCGCTCGTCGCGTTGATGACGGCGTCGGGCGCGGTCGCGGTGAGCACCTGGTCGATACGGGCGGGGGAGCGGAGGTCGAGCCGGTGCCACGGGGTCCCCGGGGCTCCGCCCCGGCGGGAGCGGTACGTCGCGGACGTCTCTCAGCCCCCGGCCCTCGCCCGGCGCACGAGTTCCGTACCGAGGTAGCCGCTGCCTCCGACGATCAGCACTCTCATGCGCCCCACCGTAGGCCCGGTCCGCCCCCCGTCGCGGCGTTAACTGCCGCGAAACACAAGGGAAGTAATCCCGGAGTAATGCCTGGGTAATGTCCCGGGTCCAGCCCGGACCCCCGTTTCGCTTGTGTGATACATCTACCTTTGAGTGCGTCGCCCCAAGTGACCGGGTCGCTCCAGGCCCCGGCGCGACGACTGTGAGGTGGAGACCATGCAACTGACCCCGCACGAGCAGGAACGGCTGCTCATCCACGTGGCGGCCGACGTCGCCGAGCGGCGCAAGGCCCGTGGGTTGAGGCTCAATCATCCCGAGGCCGTCGCGCTGATCACCTCGCACGTGCTGGAGGGCGCCCGCGACGGACGTACGGTCTCCGAGCTGATGGACTCCGGTCGTTCCGTGCTCGGGCGGGACGACGTGATGGACGGCGTTCCCGAGATGATCCACGACGTGCAGGTCGAGGCGACCTTCCCCGACGGGACCAAGCTCGTCACCGTTCACGAGCCCATCGCCTGACGGGAAGGGACCTGTTCATGATTCCCGGAGAGATCCTCTACGCCGCGACGCCCGTGACCGTCAACGAGGGCGCCGAGGAGACGCGGCTGACCGTGCTCAACACCGCCGACCGGCCCGTCCAGGTCGGCTCCCACTACCACTTCGCCGAGGCGAATCCCGGGCTCGACTTCGACCGGGAGGCGGCACGCGGCAAGCGGCTGAACGTCGCCGCCGGCACGGCCGTCCGTTTCGAGCCCGGCATCCCCGTCGACATCACCCTCGTCCCTCTCCGCGGCAAGCGCGTCGTCGCCGGTCTCCGCGGCACCATCGGAGGCCCCCTCGATGCCTGAGCTCTCCCGTCCCGCCTACGCCGATCTCTTCGGCCCGACCACCGGCGACCGGATACGGCTGGCCGACACCGGGCTGGTCGTCGAGATCGAGGAGGACCGCTCCGGCGGTCCAGGACGCTCCGGCGACGAGGCCGTGTTCGGGGGCGGGAAGGTCATCCGCGAGTCGATGGGCCAGGCCCGTACCACCCGCGCCGAGGGCGCCCCCGACACCGTGATCACCGGCGCGCTCGTCCTCGACCACTGGGGCGTCGTCAAGGCCGACATCGGGATTCGCGACGGCCGTATCGTCGCGCTGGGCAAGGCCGGGAACCCCGATACGATGGACGGGGTCCACCCCGACCTCGTCATCGGCCCCGAGACCGAGATCATCGCGGGCAACGGCAAGATCCTCACCGCCGGGGCCATCGACGCGCACGTCCACTTCATCTGCCCCCAACTGATCGACGAGGCCCTCGCCTCCGGCATCACCACGCTCGTCGGCGGCGGCACCGGGCCCGCCGAGGGCTCCAAGGCCACCACCATCACCCCCGGCGCCTGGCACCTCGCCCGCACCCTGGAGGGCATGGACGGGCTGCCCGTCAACGTCGGCCTGCTCGGCAAGGGCAACACCGTCTCCCGCGACGCGATGCTCGCTCAACTGCGCGGCGGCGCCGTCGGGTTCAAGATCCACGAGGACTGGGGCGCGACCCCCGCGACCATCGACGCCTGCCTGAGCGTCTGCGGCGATACCGGGGCCCAGCTCGCCATCCACACGGACACCCTCAACGAGGCCGGGTTCGTCGGCGACACCCTCGCCGCCATCGCCGGACGCGGCATCCACGCGTACCACACCGAGGGCGCGGGCGGTGGGCACGCGCCGGACATCATCACCGTCGTCGGCGAGCCCAACGTGCTGCCGTCCTCGACCAATCCGACCCGGCCGCACACCGTCAACACCGTCGAGGAGCACCTCGACATGCTGATGGTCTGCCACCACCTCAACCCCGCCGTGCCCGAGGACCTCGCCTTCGCCGAGTCCCGCATCCGGCCCAGCACGATCGCCGCCGAGGACACCCTGCACGACCTCGGCGCCATCTCGATCATCTCCTCCGACTCCCAGGCCATGGGCCGTATCGGCGAGGTCGTGCTGCGCACCTGGCAGACCGCGCACGTGATGAAGAAGCGGTACGGGGCCCTCCCCGGGGACGGCGAGGCCGACAACCGCAGGGCCCGGCGCTACGTCGCCAAGTACACGATCAACCCCGCCGTCGCGCAGGGCATGGACGCCGAGATCGGCTCCGTCGAGCCCGGCAAGCTCGCCGATCTGGTGCTGTGGGACCCGGCGTTCTTCGGGGTCAAGCCGCAGACCGTGATCAAGGGCGGGCAGATCGCCTACGCGCAGGTCGGCGACGCCAACGCGTCCATCCCGACCCCGCAACCGGTGCTGCCCCGCCGGATGTTCGGCGCCACGGGCCGGGCGCCCGGCTCCAACTCCGTCAACTTCGTGACGGAGACGGCCCTCGACGACGGGCTCGCCGAACGCCTCGAACTCGGGAAGCGGTTCGTCGCCATCAGCGACACCCGCCCCGTCACCAAGGCCGACATGCGTGAGAACGACGCCCGCCCGGACGTCAAGGTCAGCCCCGACACCTTCACCGTCACCATCGACGGCACCCCGGTCACGCCCGACCCGGCGCCCGAACTGCCCATGGCCCAACGCTACTTCCTCTTCTGATGTCCCGAGCCGCACTCCTCGTCCTGGCCGACGGCCGCTTCCCGGCGGGCGGCCACGCCCACTCGGGCGGCGCGGAAGCAGCCGTGAAGGCGGGCCGCCTCACGGACGTGCCGTCGCTCGCGGCGTTCTGCCGCGGGCGGCTGCACACCGCCGGGCTGACGGCCGCCGGCCTGGCGGCCGCCGCGGCGAGCGGCGCGTTCGACCCCCTCGTCCTGGACGAGGAGGCCGACGCCCGTACGCCCTCGCCCGCGCTGCGCCGCACCGCCCGCAAGCTGGGCCGGCAGATGATGCGCGCGGCCCGCGCCGCCTGGCCGGGCCCCGAGCTGGACGCGCTCGCCGCGGCCCGGCCCAAGGGCGCGCACCAGCCCGTCGTGCTCGGGCTCGCGGCGCGCTCGGCGGGGCTCGGCCCGCTGGACGCCGCGTACGCCGCCGCGTACGAGAACGCCGGCGGCCCGGCCACCGCCGCCGTACGCCTGCTCAGCCTCGACCCCTTCGACGCGACGGCCGTGCTCGCGCGGCTCGCGCCCGAGATCGACGCGGTGGCGCGGGAGGCCGCCGACGCCGCCGCGACCGGCGACCCCGGCGCGCTGCCCGCCGCCTCGGGACCGCTGCTGGACATCACCGCCGAGGCCCACGCGACCTGGCCCGTACGGCTGTTCGCGTCCTGAGCCCCCCTCGAAAGGAACGTTCACCCATGCACCTCGATCACGAACTCGACGAGATGTTCCCCGAGCGCCACACCCACGGCGCCGCCCACCCCACCCGCGCCGACGGCACGCGCCGCGCGCTGCGCGTCGGGCTCGGCGGGCCCGTGGGCTCCGGCAAGACCGCCACCGTCGCCGCACTCTGCCGCGCCCTGCGCGACACGCTCTCCCTCGCCGTCGTCACCAACGACATCTACACCTGCGAGGACGCCGCCTTCCTGCTGCGCGAGGCCGTGCTGCCGCCCGAGCGGATCACCGCCGTGGAGACCGGCGCCTGCCCGCACACCGCGATCCGCGACGACATCTCCGCCAACCTGGAGGCGGTGGAGGACCTGGAGACAGCATTTTCTTCCGAGGGGGTCGGGCCGCTCGACCTGATCCTCGTCGAGTCCGGCGGCGACAACCTCACCGCGACCTTCTCCAAGGGCCTCATCGACGCGCAGATCTTCGTGATCGACGTCGCGGGCGGCGACGACATCCCCCGCAAGGGCGGGCCCGGCGTCACCACCGCCGACCTGCTCGTCGTCAACAAGACCGACCTCGCGCCCTACGTCGGCTCCGACCTGGAGGGCATGGCGCGCGACGCCAAGGCCCAGCGCGGCGAGCTTCCCGTCATCTTCCAGTCGCTGCGGGGCGAGAGCGGCGTCGGGCCCGTCGCCGACTGGGTCCGCGCTCAGCTCGACGCCTGGCGCGCGGCCTCTCCCGTCTCCTCGGCCGCATGACGACCGCCCTCCCGCCCTCGGGCGTCCGCGCGACCGCCCGTATCGCCGCCGTCGTGGACGCCCGGGGCCGTACCGCGCTGCCCGTGCTCAGCGGCGAGGGCCCCTTCGCGCTGCGGCGTACGCGGTCGGCCGACCCGGCGCGGGCCCGGGTCACGCTCGTCGGGGCGATGAGCGCGCCGCTGACCGGCGACCGGCTCGCCGTCGAGGCCGAGGTGGGGGAGGGCGCGGCGCTGCGTGTGGACGGCAGCGCGGCCACCATCGCGCTGCCGGGCCTCCCGGGCCGTACGGGGGAGGCGCAGGAGCCCGCCCGCTACGACGTACGCCTCGATGTCGCCGACGGCGCCACCGCGCACTGGCTCCCGGAGCCCCTCATCTCGGCGGCGGGCAGCGATCTGCGCCAGCACCTCCGCGTGGACCTGGCCCCTTCCGCGCGGCTCGTGCTCCGCGACGAGCAGGTGCTGGGCCGTACGGGGGAGGGGCCGGGGCGGCTCGGCACCCGGCTCACCGTGCGCCGCGGGGGACGTCCGCTGCTGGACCAGCGGCTCGATCTCGGCCCCGGAGCACCCGGATGGGCGAGCGGCGCGGTGATCGGCCGGGAGCACCGGGCCGTGGGCCAACTCCTCGTCGTGGACCCGGACTTCGGGGCGGAACCGCCCGGTCCGCGGGTCCTGGGGGAGACCGCCGTGGTCACTCCGCTCGCCGCCGGACCGGCGATCCTGGTGACAGCCGTCGCGCCGGACGCGCTCCAGCTCCGACGGCTGCTCGACCGGTCGCACATATTCACGTCTTGGTAAAGATCACAGGTGCGGCCTGTCACTTACCGCCGGTGAGGGAGAAAGATCCTCCTGACACACCACCCACCAGGGGGAGGCAGACACGTGAAGAGACGCAAGGCGGCGATAGCCGCAGCGGGAACCCTCGCCGCGGGAGCGCTGACCGCGGGGCTCATATCCGTTCCGTCCGCCTTCGCGGACGGCACCGCGGACCGGGCCCAGAAGGCCCAGCAGGCAGGGCAGCAGTCCCAGGCCGAGGCCAGGGGCGTGAAGCTGGCCGCCGCGCGCGCCGCCAAGACCGGCATCGACTGGAAGGACTGCCCGAAGGACTGGGGGCTGAAGGCCCCCATCCAGTGCGGGTGGGTCACGGTTCCCGTCGACTACGCCAAGCCGAACGGCAAGAAGATCAAGATCGCCGTCGACCGTGCCGTGAGCACCGGCAGCAAGAAGGAGCGCCAGGGTTCGCTCGTCTACAACCCCGGCGGTCCCGGCGGCTCGGGCCTGCGCTTCCCGGCCCGTATCCCGGACAAGAACCCGCTGTGGGCCAAGGCCGCCACCGCCTACGACTTCGTGGGCTTCGACCCGCGCGGCGTCGGCCACTCGGCGCCGATCTCCTGCGCGGACCCGCAGGAGTGGGTCAAGGCCCCCAAGCCGGACGCCATCCCGCAGGACGAGGCGGACAAGCGGGCCCACCGCAAGACCGCCAAGGAGTACGCGGACGGCTGCGCGGAGCGCAACGACAAGGACCTCGTCGCCTCGCTCACCACGCCCAACGCGGCCCGTGACCTCGACGTCCTCCGCGCGGCGCTCGGCGACAAGAAGCTCAACTTCCTCGGCGTCTCCTACGGCACCTACATGGGCGCCGTCTACGCCGAGCTCTTCCCGAACCACATCCGGCGCATGGTCACGGACAGCATCGTGAACCCGTCGCCGAAGAAGATCTGGTACGACGTCAACCTGGACCAGGACGTCGCGTTCCAGACGCGCTGGGAGGACTGGAAGGAGTGGGCGGCCGAGCACAACGACGTCTACGGGCTGGGCGCCACTCCCGAGAAGATCGAGAAGCGCTGGAACGACCTGCGCGCCACCGCCAAGAAGGACCCCATCGGCGGCGTCGTGGGCACCGAGGAGCTGACCGGCTTCTTCCAGAGCGCGCCCTACTACGACTCCGCCTGGGCCGAGGTCGCCTCGACCTGGTCGGCGTACGTCAAGGGTGACGAGAAGCCGCTGATCGAGGCCGCGGGCCCCGACATGTCGGACGTCGCGGGCAACAAGGCCAGCGAGAACGGCAACGCCGTCTACACCGCCGTCGAGTGCAACGACGCGCAGTGGCCGCGCGACTGGAAGACCTGGGACCGGGACAACACCCGGCTCCACGAGAAGTACCCCTTCCTCACCTGGTCCAACGCGTGGATGAACTACCCCTGCGCGGTCTGGCCGCTCAAGCAGCACAAGGCGCTGGACATCAAGGCCAAGACCTCGCACCCGGTCCTGATGATCCAGGCCACCCGTGACGCGGCCACCCCGTACCCGGGCGGCGTCGAGCTGCACAAGCGGCTCAAGGGCTCCCGCCTGATCACCGAGAAGGACGCGGGCTCGCACGGCATCACCAACCTGAAGAACGAGTGCATCAACAAGCGCGTCGACGCCTACCTGCTCAAGGGCACCGTCGACGCCAAGGACGTGACGTGCGGCCCGCACGCCACGCCCCAGCCGGAGCAGTCCGCGAAGAAGGCGGCGGCCAAGGCCGCTTCCGTCGCGGTCCCGGCCGTGAAGTAACAGCGGGCGTACGGGCGAGGGGCGGCCGGATCACCACCGGCCGCCCCTCGGCATGTCCGCATCCCGGGCCAGGTCCGCTGCCCCGGCGCGTCCGCCGCTCGTCGGCTCGTCGGCTCCTCGGCTCAGCGGCGGTGCTCCGCGAGCCAGCGGTCCTCGGCCTCGTAGTCGAACATCTCGCTCCCCGCCGCCAGGTGCGGGAAGGCCTCGCGCCAGTCGCCCTCCCGCATCCGCGCCGTCAGCCACTCCACCGTCTCCGGCAGCGCCGCCTCGTACGTGGTCACCGCGCGGTAGCCCAGCTCCCGTTCCGCCGCCGTCATGTCGAACACGACCGGCTCCGGGAGCGACCAGGGCGTCGCGCCCACCGTCGGCGCGTCCTCGGGCGGGGCGCCCTGCAGCAGCACCGTCTCGACCTCGGTACCGAGGACGGCGTCCATCAGCTCGGCGATCCGCGCGACCGACGGGGCGTCCGGGTCCGCCGCGTTGAGCACCCGCGGGCCCGGACGGCGGGCCGCCAGGCGCACCAGCTCGGCGACGTTGTCCACGTGGGAGGGGTGGAAGCGGCTGCGGCCCCCGTACGCGAGGATCCGCACCCGCCTGCCGTCCAGCCACCGCTTGACGAACCACAGCTCGCGCGGCATCCGGCTGTGCGTCCCGTGCACCGCGCCCGCGCGCAGCAGCGTCACCGGCATCCGCTCGCCGAGCGCGAGCAGCTCCTGCTCCATCAGCGCCTTGTACGAGCCGTAGTCCTGGTCGCCGGGCGGCACGGTGGGCTGCGTCTCGGGGATCGGGACCGGATAGTGCGGGAAGCCGTCCGGCTCGTCCTGCGTCATGAAGCTGCGGCCCCGCTCGTCCGCGTACACGGCGCCCGTGGAGATCACCACGGCGGAGCCCACCCGGCCCGCCAGCTCCGTCAACTGACGGGTGTGCGCGGGCGCCATCGTCCAGGTGTCCACCAGCAGCGCGTGGTCCTCGCCGACGGCCGCCGCCAGCGCCCCCTCCTCGTCCCGGTCGAGGGCGACCGGGCGCACCCCGTCCGGCCACGAACCGTCCCGCTCCGCTCCGCGCGCGGCGGCGGTCACCTCCCAGCCGTCGGCGACGAGCGCCCGTACGGCCGCCCGTCCTATCTGCCCCGTCGCGCCGAGCACGAAGGCCCGTGATCCCTGAGTCATGTCCGCAGGCTAGGTCTGTACGGAGGGGCCCTTGCGGGGAGTTCGCCGAGCGCGGAAAAAGTTGGTGCCGCGAACCAACCGGGGGGGTCAGGCCGCGCCCCGGCCCCTTCCGCGCAGCGAACGGCCTCGCGCCGCCTTCGCCTTCTCGCGCTCGGCGGCCAGCGCGGCCTTCGCGTCGGGCGCGTACATGTCCACGTACTCCTGGCCGGAGAGCTGCATGATGCCCTGGATGATCTCGTCGGTGATGGCCCGCAGCGCCACCCGCTCGTTCTCCATCCCCGCGAACCGGGAGAAGTCCAGCGGCTCCCCGAAGCGGATCGTCACGCGCCCGATCTTCGGCAGCTTCCGTCCCGGGGGCTGGAGTTCGAACGTCCCGACCATCGCGCAGGGGATCACCTTCACGCCCGCGCCGAGCGCCATCGCGGCCACCCCGACCCGCCCCTTGTAGAGCCGGCCGTCGTGCGAGCGCGTCCCCTCCGGGTAGATGCCGAGCAACTCGCCCTTGCGCAGCACCCCGAGGCCCTCGTCGATCGCCGCCTGCCCGGCGCCCTTGCCCGAGCGGTCCACCGGGATCTGCCCCGCGCTGCGGAAGAACGCCGCCGTCAGCCGTCCCTTGAGGCCCGGACCCGTGAAGTACTCGGCCTTCGCCAGGAACGTGATGCGGCGCCGCAGGATCGCGGGCATCAGGAAATGGTCGGAGAACGACAGATGGTTGCCCGCCACGATCGCCGCGCCCTCGTCGGGCACATGCTCCAGACCCTCGATCCGCGGCCGGAACACCAGCCGCAGTATCGGCCCCAGTACCACATACTTCAGCACGTAGTAGAACACGGGACGTCTCCCTCTCCGCCGCTTCGGCTCACCGGGGCTCTTCCTGAGCCGGCTGACAGCACCTCGGGCCCGCCGTCCACCGTCACCATGAGCGGCGCGGGACGCGGGCCGTGGCGCCCGATCGTATCCGCGCCGCTCGCGGGGCAAGAGCACATACCGCACTATCGCCCGCCGCGCCGGTCCGGTCACTACGTCGAACTACGTCGAACGTCACCGGACGCCGGAGACGTCCCGTTCCGGGGCCCGAGGCCCCGGGATCGCGCGCCCCGGGGCCCCGGGCTCGTGGCGGGTCCTCAGTCCTGCCGTTCCTCCGAGGCGGGCTCGGGGAGCTTCACGTCCTTCGCGTCGTCGGCCCCGAATCCGTGGTCCAGCAGCTTGGCCGCGTCCATGAAACGGTCCTTGCTGTTCAGGACGGTGCCGACGAGGGTCTTGCCGTCGCGCTCGGCGGCGAAGACCAGGCACTCGCCCGCCTTGCTGTTCGTGCCGGTCTTGATACCCACGACCCCGTCGTACTCGCCGAGCAGCAGGTTGGTGCTGTTCCAGGTGTAGTAGCGGGTACGGCCGTTGGCCGCCGGTGCCTCCTCCTTGACCTTCTTGCGCTTCACGATCGCACCGAAGGTCTCGTTCTTCATGGCGTGCCGGGCCAGCCGGGCCAGCTCGGCCGGGGTGCTGACCGCCTTCCTGCTGCCGTCGAAGGTGCCGAACCTCGTCTTCTCGAGGCCGAGTTCGCGGGCCTTGCCGTTCATCTTCCCGATGAACGACCTGACCCGCTCCGCGCGGCTCTCCCCGTGGCCGAAGGTGTCGGCGAGGGCGTACGCGGCGTCCGCGCCGGACGGCAGCAGCGTCGCGTACAGGAGCTGGCGGACCGTCATCTTGTCGCCGGTCTGGAGGTCGGCGGTGCTGGAGTGGTTCTTGGTGACGTAGTCGCGGTACGCCTGGCGGACCGGGACCTGCCGGTTCATGTCGAGATGCGGGGTGTCCAGGACCACGGTCGCGGTCATGATCTTCGCGGTGCTGGCCATCGGGCGAGCGGTGTCGGCGCCCTTGTCGAACAGCTCGTCGCCGCTCTCGGCGTCCAGCAGCACGGCGCCCTTGGCGGCGACCTCGGGCGGCGGGTCCTCGTGCGAGGCGACGGCCCAGCCGACCAAGGGGGTGGCGGTGAGCAGCACGGCGCCGCCGGCGAAGGCGATGACGCCGTTGCGCAGCGTGAGTTTCCTGACAATTCTGGCGTTCATGAGGAAGCGGTGCTCCGTATCGTTGGAACTGCGGCTTGCCTCCTCCGCTACGTGACAGACACCGGAAGGGTTCGCTCCGCTCCGCCCGGCCGCCACGGCCCTGGCAGGTTGCGGCGACCGGTGCTGCACTGTCCCGCGTCCGCACACCGCCGAGCGGAAGGGACATCCCATGAACCCGAGCCCCGGGCGCACCCGCCCCGACATCCTGCTCCTCGTCTCCGACCAGGAGCGCCAGCGCGACTGGCTGCCCGAGGGGTTACGGCTGCCCTGGCGCGAACGGCTCCTCGCGGAGGGGCTGGAGTTCACCGACCACTGGACGCACTCCTCCCCGTGCTCCCCGTCCCGCGCCACGATGATGACGGGCCAGTACGTCCCGCAGCACCACGTCGCCGAGAACATCATCTTTCCCTGGCAGCCCGAACTCCCCGCCGCCGTCCCCACGATCGGCTCCGTCCTGCGCGACGCCGGGTACCGGAGCGCGTACCTCGGCAAATGGCACCTCTCCACCGGCGCCCATCCCGACATGGCCGCCTACGGGTACGCCGACTGGGACGGCAACGACCACCACTGGATGGGCATGGCCGGGACCGGCGTCCACTTCGACCCCGTCATCGCCGAGTCCGCCGCGCGCTGGATCACGCGGAACGCCGAGAGCGGGCCGGAGCCCTGGTTCCTGACGGTCGCGCTCGTCAACCCGCACGACGTCATGTGGTATCCCCTCGACCAGCCGGACTACCAGCGCGCCCACCCCGAACAGCTCGCCATGGTCCGCCGGTTCCTCGGCACGGGGGAGTGGGGCAGGGGCGAGGCCGTGCCCGCGTACGACGAGCCCTACGACGAACTGTTCGACCGGCTCCCCGCCAACTTCGACGACGACCTGCACTCCAAGCCCGCCGTCCAGCGCCAGTGGCGGTACGACCAGCAGCACAGCCTCTGGGGCCACATCGACCCGGGCGACACCAAGGCCTGGCTGCGCCACCTCGACTACTACGCCCGGCTCCACCAGCTCGCCGACGAGAGCCTCGGCACCGTCCTGACCGCCCTGGAGGCCGCCGGGCGCTGGGACGACACCGTCGTCCTCTTCACCTCCGACCACGGCGACATGTGCGGCTCGCACGGCCTGCGCTCCAAGGGGCCGTTCGTCTACAACGAGATCATGAAGGTGCCCTTCTACGCGAAGGTCCCCGGACTCACCCGCCCCGGCACCGTCACGAGCGCGCTCTCCTCCCACGTCGACCTGGCGACCACGGTCTGCGCCCTCGCGGGCGTCACCCCCGACCCCGCGTTCCGCGGCACGGACCTCACCCCGGTGTTCGCCGACCCGTCCGCGTCCGTGCGCGAGCACGTCCTGTTCGCGCAGGAGGCCGTCCACACCCGCCGCGTCCAGCAGAACCGGTACGCGATCCGCGGGGTCTTCGACGGCCGCCACAAGTACGCCCGCTACTACGGCGTGGGCGGCGGCCTCGTCGCCGACCAGCCCACTGTCCCCCCGGCCACCCCCATGCTCTTCGGCCCCGACGCCGCCTTCGACGACAACGACCACGAGCTGTACGACCTCCGCGAGGACCCGCACGAGCGGATCAACCTCGCCCACGACCCGGCCCGCCGCACCGAACTCCGCGACCGCTTCGCCCGGCTGCGCGAGATCGAGCGGGCCGAATTCGCCTGAGAGGGCAGAGGCCGAGGGCCGAGGGGGTCTCGCCGTCCTCGCCCGCCAGGACGGCGGCCCACTCCTCGCGCAGGTGGGGCCTGCCCCGCCCGGCGATGAGGGAGGCCAGGCCCAGCGAGTGCCTGCCCGGCTCCGGGGCCCGGTGCGCCCGGGATGCCCGGTAGGCGGTGACGAACAGGAAACCGAACGCCATCGCGACGGCCGCCACGGTGGTGGCCGAGAAGAACCAGCCCGCGGCGACCAGGTGGTCCGCCATCCGCGGCTCCTGGGGAATCAGCCGGAGGGCGAATCCCGTGACGAGGAAGATGACGGCGGCGACACCGGCGAGGACCGGTGCGAGAACGGCCACGACGGCCGCGGCGTCCGGGCCGTCGGCCTCCCGCCGGTCCGGTCCGGTGGCCGTCATGCCGCGCCTCCCTCGGACGTGGTCCGCAGGCCGAAGAACCGGGGCTTGCGGGTCCGGGCCTCCCGCGTGGCGCGCAGTCCCAGGGCCGTCAGCTCGTAGTAGCGCCGCGCCGGTCGCCCGGGGTGGGGCTCGGTCTCTCTCCGGCTGGTGACCCAGCCGTGCTCGGCGAGCCGGTCGAGGATCGGATACACGGTCCCGGAGCCGAGGTCCGCCTCCTCGCAGATCTTCAGTCCCCAGGCGGGATCGTCCTCGGTCGCCGCCAGGAGCACCTTGAGAACCTCAAGTGTCGGACGGGTAAGGCGAATCGAAGCCATGGCACCCAGGGTTCCACGCTCCCGAGCGTATATCGAGAACGAAGTATGCCTACGGTCCCGCGTCAGCCGCCCCGCTCCCTGCGCTGCCGGGCCCTGACCACGCAGACGTCCACCAGGGCCAGCAGCCCCAGCAGCGCGCATGCCGCGGCGATCCCCCACAGCGGGCCGCTGCCCGGGGAGGTGCCGGGGTCCGAGGCGTCCGCCCAGAGGCCGAAGCCCACGGCGGCGGCCAGGAAGACCGGCGCGAAGCCCGCCGAGAGCAGGAGCCTCAGGCGGAGGGAGCTGCGCGCCGTGGTGGGTTCGGTCCCTGTCCGTTCATGACGGCGCCCGTAGACCCCCGACCGCGACCGGGGAACGGGCTCCCGTGGCCTGTCGTCCATGCCTCCTCCTGGCGCGAGTGCTGCCAGCCCCCCGACCCCCCTCACCTCCCACGGTCCCTCGCGAACCCCCGTACCGCTAGTTACGCGCGGTCACCACGCCCAGCGTGATCAGGCCCAGCACCACCCACAGGAACCAGAGCCAGCCGCTGCTGCCCAGCGCCACCGTGTACGCGGTCACCACCACGAGCCCCACGACGGTGAACACCGTCATCGTCTTCACCGAGCCGGGCATCCCTGTCATCCCAGGCATCACCGCACCTCCTCCCGGCGGCCCCGGGGAGCACGGGTCGCGCACGCACAAGGGCCGCGGCCAGGTTCCATCGTCACCCGGTCGCGGCCCCGCGCGCTACTGGCGCGTCTGTCTACCGCCTCACGTCTACCGCCCCTGGAGCGAGGCGAGGTACGCGTTGTACGCCGCC
The DNA here is from genome assembly GCF_039530985.1 of Streptomyces albiaxialis. Classification (NCBI taxonomy): domain Bacteria; kingdom Bacillati; phylum Actinomycetota; class Actinomycetes; order Kitasatosporales; family Streptomycetaceae; genus Streptomyces; species Streptomyces albiaxialis. The sequence goes on along the minus strand of NZ_BAAAPE010000002.1, from coordinate 523,569 downwards.
AGCTCCTTGTCCCCGTCCCGGTCGGCCCGGCGGTCGCGGCGACGGGCCTGGCGCTGCTCGGAGACGTACCACTGGAAGACCAGCGCGATGAGCACGATCACCGACGGGATCTCGCTGAACGCCCAGGCGATGCCGCCCGCCGCCTGCTGGTCCGAGAGCGCGCTGACGCCGAGCGACTCCGGAGGGTGCGCGTACGTGCCGATCATCGGCTCCGTGGCCATCATCAGCGCGATGCCGAAGAACGCGTGGAACGGCATCCCCGCGAACAGCTCCAGCATCCGCATCACGTAACCGGGCCGGTGCGGCCCCGGGTCCACGCCCATGATCGGCCAGAAGAAGACGAGGCCCACGGCGAGGAAGTGCACCATCATCGCGATGTGCCCGGCCTTGGACTCCATGAGGAAGTCGAAGAGCGGGGTGAAGTAGAGCGCGTAGAGGCTCGCGATGAACAGCGGGATCGTGAAGACCGGGTGCGTGATCACCCGCATGTAGCGGCTGTGCAGCAGCGCCACCAGCAGCTCGCGCGGCCCCCTGCGGGCCCCCTGGCTGCGGTTCGCCGAGGGCAGCGCGCGCAGCGTCAGCGTCACCGGGGCGCCCAGGAGCAGCAGGATCGGCGAGAGCATGCTGATCACCATGTGCTGCACCATGTGCACGCTGAAGAGCACCATCCCGTACTCGTTCAGCGCCGTGCACATCACCAGCGCCACCGTCAGCACGCCGACGACGAAGGCGACCGTGCGCCCCACCGGCCACGCGTCTCCGCGTCGCCGCAGCCGCGCCACGCCCCACCCGTACAGGGCCAGCGCCAGCAGGCACCCCACCAGGAAGAACGGCTCGCCGGTGAACTCCAGCCCCCGCGCGAGCGTGAAGGGCGGCAGGTCCATCATCATGCCGTGGCCGCCGTGATCCATCCCTCTCCTGCTTTCTCCAGTTTCGCCCCGTCCGCACCAGACTAGAACCGCCCGTCCGGCCCGTCCCCGGCGGGGTCGGGCCGGACGGGCGGTTCCGGGCGGGGGCCGGCGGTCCGGTCGGGCGGTCCGGTCAGGCGGGCTGTGTCGCCGCCGCGATCCGCTCGTCGCGCAGCGCCTCGTACCAGCGGTCGTCGACCGGCGGCAGCGCGTTCACATCGAGGGACAGCTTGATCAGCAGGTCCGCGATCTGCGGATTGCGCGCGAGGACCGGGCCGTGCATGTACGTCCCGAAGACCGTGTCGTTCCACGCGCCCTCGGTGCCGTCCCCCGTCCCGTTCCCCTTCCCGAGCCGCACCCGCGCCAGCGGGCGCGCGCCCGGGCCCAGGTGCGTGATGCCCTGGTGGTTCTCGAAGCCGGTGAGCTGCGGCAGCCGCAGGTGCTCGTCGATGTCGCCGAGGACGTCGCCCACGCACCGCTCGGCCTCGCCGCGCGTGCTCGTCACGTCGAGAAGCCCCAGACCGGGCGAACGCTCGCCCAGGTCGTTGACGAACTCGTGGCCCATGATCTGGTAGCCCGCGCAGACGGAGAAGATGATCGCGCCGTTCTCCGCGGCGCGGTTCAGCCCGCCGTCGCGCAGCAGCCGCTCGGCCGCCAGCCGCTGCGGCCGGTCCTCGCCGCCGCCGATCAGATAGATGTCCCCGGACGTCGGGATCGGCTGGTCCGAGCGCACGTCCAGCCGCTGCACGTCGAGCCCGCGCTGCCGCGCGCGCCGCTCCACCACCAGCGCGTTCCCCTGGTCGCCGTACGTGCTCAGCAGGTCCGGGTAGACCCACACCAGCCGCAGACTCGCGTTACTCATGCCGCCAGCTCCTTCAGCGGTTCGAAGGGTTCGAAGAGGTCCGGGAGGGCCACGCCGTCAGTTGCCGACGACACGGCGCAGGTCCTGGAACGCGGTGTAGTTCGCGATGGCCTCGATACGGCCCGGAGGGCACCGGTGCACCGCGTCCTGCGCGCTCTCGCACACCTGGAAGTCGACGCCCGCCACCTCCAGCCGCACCGCCAGGTCCAGCTTACGGTCACCGATCACACAGATCGGGTGGCCCGCCAGGCGGCCGTAGTCCACGTCCCACAGCCAGGAGGTGTCCGTGCCGTCCGCGCCGCGCGCGTTCACCGACAGGATCACCGGCGCCGGCGGCCCGTCGATCAGCGAGAACGTCTCCAGCCACCCGGCCGGGTTCTTCGCGAGCAGCAGCCGGATGTCCCGGCCCTCGTACTGCACCACGTCGTAACGGCCCGCGACGGCCTGCACCGTGTACATCCGCTCCAGTGCCGTCTGCGGCGGCACGCCGAAGGCGGCGGCGACGGCGGCGGACGTGGTCGCGTTCGCCTTGTTCGCGCGGCCCGGGAGCTGGAGGTGGATCGGCCAGGCCGAGCCGTGCGGGTCGAGGACGTGGTCGCCCGAGAGGGCCCAGCTCGGCGTGGGGCGGCGGAAGCCGCACTCCGCGCAGAACCAGTCGTCGCCGGGGCGCTGCATCACGCCGCCGCACGCCGGGCACGACCAGGCGTCGTCCTTCCACTCCTGGCCCGCGGCCACCCACACCACGTTCGGCGAGGAGGAGGCCGCCCAGACCACGAGCGGGTCGTCCGCGTTCGCGATGATCACGGCCTTCTGGCCCGAGAGACCCTCGCGCCAGCGCTCGGCCAGCATCCGCGTCTCCGCGGCGCGGTCGAGCTGGTCGCGCGACAGGTTCAGCAGCGCGATGGCCTTGGGCGTCACGTCGCGCGCGACACCCGCGAGATACTTCTCGTCGACCTCGATCACGCCGTACCGCGCGTTCGACCCGCCCGCGAGGGCCGAGGTGATCCCGGCAGGCATGTTGGCGCCCAGCGCGTTCGACACCACCTCGCCGTTGGCGCGCAGGGCCTCGGCGATCAGTCGCGTCGTCGTCGTCTTCCCGTTCGTCGCGGACACCAGGACCACGTCCAGGTGCGTGGCGAGCCGCTGGAGGAGGTCGGGATCGAGCCTGAGCGCGACCTTCCCGCCGATCACCGATCCGCTGCCGCGGCCCGCAGCCCGCGACACCGCCGCCGCGGCCCTGCCCGCCGTCACGGCCAGCCGCGACCGCGCCGACAGCGGCTCCGTGTTGCCTGCCATCGTGTCTGAACCTCCTTGCCCCTCGCGTAGAAGAGAAGCCTACCGAGATCCGGTGGACCCCCTGACCGCGCCACCCCTTCGAAGATCAACTCGGTGGCGTTCCGCGTACGCTGGCACCCATGCGACGTGGCAGCATCCCCGGCGGCTCCGGCACCGTACGCCCCCTGCGGACGTACGGCGACCCCGTGCTGCGTAGCGCGGCACGCGCGGTGACCGTCGAGGACCGGCCCCTGGCCCGGTTGATCGAGGACATGTACGCCACGATGTACGCGGCGCGGGGCGTGGGTCTTGCCGCGTGCCAGGTCGGATTGCCGCTGCGGATCTTCGTCTACGACTGCCCCGACGACGAGGACCGACGCCACCGGGGTCACGTCCTGAACCCCCGGCTCGTGTCGACCGGCGGCGTCACGGTGCGGGGGCCGGAGGGGTGCCTCTCCCTGCCGGGGCTGGAGTACGGGACGCCGCGTGCCGATGAGGCCGTCGTCGAGGGTGAGGATCTGGAGGGGCGTCCTGTGCGTATCGAGGGCACGGGCTTTTTCGCGCGGTGCCTTCAGCATGAGTACGACCACCTGGACGGGGGGCTGTTCGTCGACCGTCTCGCCGGGCTGCGTCGCGCTCGTGCGCTGCGGGCGGCTCGTCAATTCCTCGACTGAGCGATTCCGGGCGGGCGGATCCGGGGGTGTGCCCCTGGGCGTGCTTCGCCGACTGCGGGTGTGCTGTGGCTGGTCGCGCAGTTCCCCGCGCCCCTTCGGGGGCGCTCAGAAGCCCGGGCCGCCCACCCTGTCGCCCGCTGCCGCCAGGCGGCCCCAGAGGAGGTCCGCTAGGTGGCGGACCAGTGTCGCGCGGTCGCAGGGGCGGTCGCGGAGCCACCAGTCGCCCGCCGCGTGCATCATGCCGACGATGCCGTGGCCCCAGACGCGGGCCAGCTCCTCGCTCTCCGGGCCCAGATCGACCCGTTCGGCGATGACCTTGGCCAGCTCCTCGCCGAGCCGGCGCAGCAGCGGGGCCGAGTGCTGGCCGACGTCGAAGCCCCGCTCGCTGGCGGGGGAGTCCTCCGCCGGGTGCATCAGGAAGCGGTAGACCTGCGGGCGCGCCTCGATCGCGGCGAGGTAGGTGTCGAGCGTGGCCTCCACCCGTTCGCGGCGGTCGCGGGGCGCGTCGAGCGCGGCGCGCAGCGCGTCCAGCAGCGCGTCGGTGTGCCGGACGGCGAGGGCGCGGTAGAGCCCGCCCTTGTCGCCGAAGTGCCGGTAGAGGATGGGCTTGGTGATGCCCGCCTCGGCGGCGATCGCGTTCATCGAGGCGCCGGGGCCGTCCCTGAGCACCACCTTGTCGGCGGCCTCCAGCAGTTCCTGCCGCCGCCGCTCGGCGGCGCTCGCCTGCTCGTCCTGCCGCGTGGTCCCCATGCGTGCCTCCCCGCCCCTCCGGTCGCTTGCTCCCCCGCGCAACGTACTGCATTTCCTCCGGGGCCCCTCCGGGCCCCTTCCGGGACCGCGGCCGGGCCGGGGAGTTGACATGCCTTACTGGCGGGTAACAGACTGACCGCCACTCCTATTACTCATGGTAACTACCGGACGAGAACGGCGGAGGGTGACGGCGATGGCCGATTCCCAGTTTGCGCTTGACCTGAACGACGACCAGAAGGAAGTCCGCGACTGGCTCCACGGGTTCGCCGCCGACGTGATCCGCCCCGCCGCCGCCGAGTGGGACGAGCGCGAGGAGACGCCCTGGCCGATCATCCAGGAGGCCGCCAAGATCGGCCTGTACTCCCTCGACTTCTACGCCCAGCAGTTCTTCGACCCGACCGGGCTCGGCATCCCCATGGCCATGGAGGAACTGTTCTGGGGCGACGCGGGGATCGCCCTCTCCATCGTCGGCACCGGCCTGGCGGCGATCGGCGTCGTCGCCAACGGCACCGAGGAGCAGATCGGCACCTGGATACCCCAGATGTACGGCGACGCCAGCGACGTGAAGGTCGCCGCCTTCTGCTCCTCGGAACCCGACGCGGGCTCCGACGTCTCGGCCATGCGCACCCGCGCCGTCTACGACGAGGCCAAGGACGAGTGGACCCTCAACGGCACCAAGACCTGGGCGACGAACGGCGGCATCGCCAACGTCCACGTCGTCGTCGCCGTGGTCGACCCCGAGCTGGGCTCCAAGGGCCACGCCTCCTTCATCATCCCGCCGGACACCCCGGGCCTCTCGCAGGGCCAGAAGTTCAAGAAGCACGGCATCCGCGCCTCGCACACCGCCGAGGTCGTCCTGGAGGACGTCAAGGTGCCCGGGCACTGCCTGCTCGGCGGCAAGGAGAAGCTGGACGAGCGCCTCGCGCGGGCGCGGGAGCGGGCCAAGAAGGGCGGCGAGCGGGTGAAGAACGCGGCGATGGCCACGTTCGAGGCCTCCCGCCCCGCCGTCGGCGCGCAGGCCGTCGGCATCGCCCGCGCCGCGTACGAGGTCGCGCTCGACTACGCCAAGACCCGCGTCCAGTTCGGCCGCCCCATCATCGACAACCAGGGCATCGCCTTCCAGTTGGCCGACATGCGCACCCGCATCGACGCCGCCCGCCTCCTGGTCTGGCGCGCCTCCTGGATGGCCGCCGCGGGCCGCAAGTTCGAGGCGGCCGAGGGTTCGATGTCGAAGCTCTTCGCGGGCGAGACCGCGAAGACGGTCACCGCCCAGGCCATGCAGATCCTCGGGGGCAACGGCTTCACCCGCGAATACCCGGTCGAGCGCATGCACCGCGACGCCGCGATCTACTCCATCTTCGAGGGCACGAGCGAGATCCAGCGCCTCGTCATCGCCCGCACGATCTCGGGTGTCCCGATCCGCTAGAACCCCGCCGCCCGTCCCTCGGCCGCACCGGAATCCCTTCCCTCGCGCTTCCGCCGAGGGGAGCCGGTGTTCGCCGGTGGCGATGTTCCGTGCCGTGCGGCACGGGAGGCGTCAGCATGGGGTCATGGCAGACGAACAGCGGTTCCGGGCGCTCTACGACGCCTTCAACTCCCGTGACACCGACGCGCTCCTGGCCGAGATGACGCCCGACGTGGACTGGCCCAACGGCTGGGAGGGCGGCCGGGTGCAGGGGCGGGACGCGGTGCGGACGTACTGGCGGCGGCAGTGGGCCGAGGCGGACTCGCGGGTCGAGCCGCTGGAGGTCACGACGGAGGCCGACGGGCGCGTGACCGTCGAGGTGCATCAGCGGGCCACCGGCCCGGCGGGCGAGGTGCTGTGGGACGGCCAGGTGCGGCACGTCTACGAGCTGCGCGAGGGGCTGATCGCCCGGATGGAGATCGTCTGACGGGGCGTTGCCCCGCCCGGCGGACTCACAGAAGGGGCATCCGATGTCGTGGACAGGGAGCGAGGCCGCCTTCGCCGGTGGCGCCGGGCGCCTCGCGGGCACCTTGGCGCTGCCCCGCAGGGAGAGCGGGGACGTGCCCGGCGTGGTCCTGATCGGCGGGTCCGGGGACTCGGACCGGGACAACGGCACGTACTTCCCGCTGCTGCGCGCGAGGCTGGCGGAGGCGGGCTTCGCCGTGCTCTCGTACGACAAGAGAGGCGTGGGCGCCTCCTCGGGTGACTGGCGCGCGGGCACTCTGGAGGACCTGGCCGCCGACGCGTCCGCCGCGCGTGAACACCTGTGCAGCACGCCCGGGGTGGACGCGGCACGGGTCGGCTTCTTCGGCCACAGCGAGGGCGGCTGGGCGGCCCTGCTGGCGGCAACCGGCCGGGACGACGTCCCCTGGACCGTCACCAGCGGCTGCCCGGCGGTGACCCCCGCGGAGCAGGGGCGGTACGAGCTGTCGAACCTCGTACGGGACTCCGGGACGGCGCGCGCCGAATCCTCCTCCCCGGCCCTCCGCCTCTACGACAGCCTGATCGAGGCGGGGCGGCGCGGCGCGGACTTCGGCGAGGTCCGAAGGCTCGTCGCCGAGGCCGGGAGCCCGCCGTGGGTGGCGGGGCTGTGGGGTGAACCGGACGCGGGCCTCTGGGCGTTCCTCGCCCGCAAGCAGGACCACGACCCGCTGCCCGGGGTGCGCGCGCTGCGCTGTCCGTATCTGGCCGTCTTCGGCGCCGCCGACCCGCTGGTCCCCGTCGCCGAGAGCGTCCGCCTGCTCGCCGCCGCGCACGGCGAGGCCGGTCGCGATCCGCGCGCGACGCTGACCGTGGAGCTGTTCCCCGACGGCGACCACCGCGTCCAGGTGGACGGCGGGACGCGGTTCGCCCCCGGCTACCCCGACGCGGCGGTCCGCTGGCTGCGCGAGCGCGCGGGCGAACGCCGAGGGGGCGGCTGAGCGTCGGCAGCGGCAGCGGCAGCGGCGTCGGCAGCGGTGGCGTTCGGGAGGGAGGCCGCCGCGTCGTCCGCGGCCCGTACGAACGCGCGTATCCGTTCCGTCGTGTTGCCCTCGGGCCAGATCAGGCCCCGTTCGATCGGCGGCGCGTCGTGCAGCGGCACGTAGACGATGTCCGGCCGGGGGAAGTAGTGCCGGGACTGCTCGCCGACGGGGAGGACGCCCTCGCCCATCGCGACGAGCGTGAGCATCTCCGAATACGACCCGCCGGCGGGCCCCTTCGGCACCGGCCTGCCCGAGGGTGTGCGGTCGGGCGTACGGTCCCGTTTGAACGCCGCCGAGGTCACGCGCGGGTACTGCACCACAGGGTGCTCCGCGAGCACTTCGAGGGACACCGAGTCCTCGTCGGCCAGCGGGTGCCCGGCCGGTACGGCGAGCACGCGACGCTCCGTCAGCAGCGCGGGCCCGCAGGCCATGCCGTCGAACGGGAAGGAGGCGAGCAGCAGGTCCACCGAGCCGTCCAGCAGGCTCGCCCGGGAGTCGGCGAGCTGGACCTCGCGCACCTGGACCCGGCAGTCGGGGTGCCGCTCGCTGAACAGGCTGACCGCCCGGAGCAGCACCGGCGCCGTCCAGACGCCGAGGAACGCGACTCGCAGCTCGCCCGTGACCCCGCGGCTGGCGTCCGACGCCCTGCGCAGCGCCGCGTCCATCGCGGCGACGAGAGGCGTCAGGTCGTCGGCGAGCTGCCGCCCGACGGGGGTCAGGCGGACGGTGCGGCTGGTGCGCTCGAAGAGCTGCCCGCCCACCCGGCGTTCCAGCTTCTTGACGAGCTGGCTGACCCGGCCCGTCGTGACCCTCAGCCGTTCGGCCGTCCGCCCGAAGTGCAGTTCTTCGGCGAGCGTCAGGAAGGTCTCGGTCTCCAACCGGTCCAGCACGGCGGCTCCAGTGTCGGCGTTCCTCACGGGCGATCGTTGAGTCCTGCTCAACGGTCGTCCCGCGATTCTGCCTTGATGAGGCACGCGCCGCGGCCGATCGTAGGAGTCGCTCCCGTGCGGGAGCCGCCGTGACCACTCAGGAGACGACATGACCACTGTGCGCGTGAAGGCGTTCGACCACCTCGTCCTCAACGTCGGGGACGTCGAACGTTCGCTGGAGTTCTACGCCGGGACCCTCGGCCTGGAGCCCGTGCGGGTCGAGGAGTGGCGCGCGGGCAAGGTGCCCTTCCCGTCCGTGCGGGTCACCCCGGAGACCATCATCGACCTGTTCAGCCGTGACCGGGGCGAGTCCAACGTCGACCATCTCTGCCTGACCGTGGACCCGGTGGACTGGGAAGAGGTCATCGAGTCGGGGACGTTCGACGTCGTCGAGGGGCCCGTGGACCGCTTCGGCGCCCGCGGCACGGCCACCTCGCTCTACGTCCGGGACCCGGACGGCAACACGGTGGAGCTGCGCTGGTACCCGCAGGACGCCGAGGGGTGACCGTGCGGCGGGTGTGACGGGAGTCACCCCGAGGGGAAAACCTGCCGCCCGGTGCGGGCGTCTGGCAGGTGTGAGATCAGTCAGGAAGGGATCGGGCGAGGTGGGCACGGTGGACGAGGAACGCCTCGTCCGCCTGGTCGCCAGGGGCGACCGCGCCGCGTTCGAGGAGCTGTACCGCCGCACCGCCCCGTGGATGGCCGTGCGGCTGCGCCGCCGCTGCGCGGACGAGCAGATCGTCGCCGAGGTGATGCAGGAGACGTATCTGGCGGTGTGGCGCGCGGCGGGCGCCTTCGCGGGATCGTCGGTGGGCGGGACCGCCGTCGGCTGGCTGTGGACGATCGCGGCGCGCCGCCTCGTCGACGCCTTCAGGCGCCGGGCCCACCACGCCGAGCCGCCGGCCGCCGCCGCGCCCCCGGACGCGGCCCCCGCCGCCGAGGAGGAGGCGCTCGCGGGGACCGTCGGCGGCGACGTCGGGGACGCCCTGCGGGACCTCGCCCCGGAACTCAGGCACGTACTGCAGGCCCTGGTCCTCGACGGACTGTCCGTCCGGGAGACCGCGGTCCTGCTCGGGCTGCCCGAGGGCACGGTCAAGACGCGCGCCCGCCGGGCGCGGATCGCGATGCGGAAGGCGCTGGCATGAGCGGCACGAGGAGCAGTACGGGCGGGGACCACGCGTCGGCGCGGCTCATCGACGCCTACGCGCGCGGCGGTGACGGTGCCGCGCGTGGCGGTAGTGGTGCCGGGCCGGGCGGCGCGGGCCTCGCGGCCGACGAGGTGTGGGCGCTGGAGTCCCATCTGGAGGCGTGCGCGGAGTGCAGGGAGCGGCTGTCCGCCGCCGTCATGGCACACGCGCCCGGCACGGCCGCGCTCGTCGGCACCGTGTGGTCGGAGCTGGAGCCCCGGGTGGCGGCCGAGGCCGCCGCGGCGGCCGGGAGCCGGTCGCGGACGCGCGCCGCCGCGCGGCTGCCCGGGCGGCTCTCGGGGCGACTCCCGGGGCGGCTTTCGGGGCGGCTTTCGGGATGGCTGACCCCCGCGATGGTGCCGTGGCTCGCCATGGTCGTGAGCGTGACCGTGGCCGCGCTCCTGCTCGACCTGACCGGTGCCGGACTCGGCGAGGCGTCGACGGTGCTGCTCGTCGCGCCGGTCCTGCCCGTGTTCGGCGTCGCGGCGTCGTGGTCGCGCGGCCTGGACCCGGCGTACGAGCTGACGGCCGCGGCGCCCAGGGCCGGGCTCGACCTGGTGCTGCGGCGTACCGCTTCGGTGCTCGCCGTGGTCGTGCCCGCGCTGCTGGCGGGCGGCTGGGCGACGGGCGTGATGGTGGCCCAATGGCTGCTGCCCTGCCTCGCGTTCACCTCGGCGACGCTGGCACTCGGCGGCGTCATCGGGGTCACCCGCGCGGCCGTCGCGCTGGTCGCGGCGTGGGCGGCGCTGATCGCCGCGCCGACCCTGGCCGCGGGCCGCACCGCCCTCGCCCTGAGCCCCGCAGGGCTGCCCGTCTGGGGACTGGTTCTTGCGCTCGGCACCGGCGTCGTCCTCGCCCGCGGGGGCGCGTACGCCGTGCTGGGAGCCCATCGATGACCCACGGAAAGGACCCCCACATGACGCCCGCGGTGACCGCGGCCGACCTCGCCCCGACGACGTACGCCTGGCAGATCCGGGCCACCGGGCTGAAGGTCAGAGCAGGCAGGAGACGGATGGCCGTCGACGGGCTCGATCTGTCGCTGGGCACGGGCGTGCACGGGCTCCTCGGGCCCAACGGCGCGGGCAAGACGACCCTCATCCGCGCGCTGGCCACCGTGGTGCGCCCGGCCGGGGGCGGCCTGGAACTGCTGGGCACGCCGGTGGGCGGCACGGGCGGCACGGGCCGTACGGGTGGCGCGGCCCGTACGGGCGACCAGCGGGCGCTGCGGCGCCGGATCGGCTATCTGCCGCAGGAGTTCGGCTACTACAAGCGCTTCACGGTGCGCGAGTTCGTCGAGTACATGGCCTGGCTCAAGGAGGTGCCCAAGGCGGAGGTGCCCGGCGCCGTGCAGCGGGCCGTGGAGCGCGTCGGGCTCGCCGACCGCGCCGACGCGCGGATGAAGACGCTCTCGGGCGGCATGGTACGGCGCGTCGGCATCGCCCAGGCCCTCGTCAACGACCCCGCCGTCCTGCTCCTGGACGAGCCGACCGTCGGCCTGGACCCCGCGCAGCGGCTGCGCTTCCGCGAACTGCTCCAGGAACTGGGCCTGGACACCTGCGTGGTCGTCTCGACCCACCTGGTCGAGGATGTCGCGGCGGCCTGCACCGACGTGGTGCTCTTCGCCGAGGGCCGCCTCGTCTTCCAGGGCACCCCGGACGAACTCGCGGCGGCGGGCGGCCCCGAGGACGTCGGCGACAGCCCGCTGGAGCGCGGCTACTCGGCGCTCCTCGCCGACGGCGGCCGGGAGAGGGGCACCTGGTGAACGGCCGTGTCCTGCGCATCGAACTGCGGCGTTCCGTCGCCCCGTGGGCAGGCGCCCTGCTCCTCGCCTGCGCGCTCGCGTTCCTGTATCTGATCCCCGGGCCGTGGAGCAGGGGCACCGTGCGGTGGACGGCCCAGTGGACGTCCGTGGCCCTGTGGACCCGGACCCTGCTCATCTATCTGTGGCCGCTGGCCGTGGGGCTCGGCGCGCTCCAGGGGCTGCGCGATCACCGGGCGAGGACGGGCGAGCTGCTGACGAGCACGCCCCGGCCCGCCTGGCACCGCGCGGCCGCGCTCACGGGCACGACGGCGCTCGCCCTCGTCTCGTCCTTCGCGCTGCTCGTTCTCACGGGCGGGGTGCGGGTCCTCGCCGGTTCCGCGTACCCGCACCTGGGCTGGGTTCCGGTCTCGCTGGTGGGCGCGCTCTCCCTCGTCGCGGGCGCCGTCCTGGGCATGGGGCTGGCCCGGGCGCTGCCCTCGGCGCTGACCCCGCCCGCGCTGACGGTGGGCGCCCTCGTGTTCACCACCCTCCTGCGGGTGTCGGCGGAGTCGGCCGTCCCCTCGGCCGCCGTGCCCAACCGGCTCTCGCTGCTGTCCCCGGCGGCCCCCGAGGTGCGCGAGGTGCTGCTCACCCTCTCCGCCTCCGTGCACCTCGGGCAGACGCTCTGGCTGCTCGGCATGGCCGCGACGGGCTTCGCGCTGCTGGCCGCCGCGACCCCGCGCGGCCGGGTCCTCGCCCTCGCGCCCGTACTGGCGGGTGCGGTCCTCGCCCTGCTCGTCCTGCCCGCCGAGCCGCGCCGGACGTACGTCGTGGACAAGGCCGCCGCGGCCCTCGTGTGCGACGGCCCGGTGTGCGTGACGAAGACGCACGAGACGCGCCTCGACGACCTCGCGGGCCCGGGCCGGAAGGCGCTGCGCCTGCTGCGCGGCGCACTCGGCGACGAGGCACCGGAGAGGATCCGCGAGAGCACCGCCCTGCGGGGGCTCGGCGACACGCCGGAACGCTCCCGCGACACCGTGCTCGTCGACTTCGACGACGGGATGATCGCCGCCGCGAAGGGCGGGGAGCTGACCCGTGCGCTGCTCGCCCAGGGCCTTGCCCCGGCCTGCATGCCGCGCAGCCAGAGCGAGAGCGGCACGCTCGGGGACCTCGCCGCGCAGAGCGTCGCGGCGGGCTGGGTCCTCGGCGACCTCAAGCCGTTCCGGGGCACCGCGCACCGGGTCGGCGACCAGAACGAGACCGCCCGTCCCGTCTGGCGCGCGTTCCGGGCGCTGCCCCGAGCCGAACAGCGTGCGCGGATCGAGGACCTGCGCGCCGCCGCCCTCTCCTGCGAGGACGACCCCCTCGCCACGCTGCCGGGCGGTGCCCCCCGATGAGGTGGCTGACGCTCTACGCGCGCTCGCGCCAGGTGCCCGCGGCGCTCGCCGCGATGCTCGTCTGCGCCGTCGCGGTGTGGGCCCTCGGACGGGGCGGCGGGGGCACGGGCGATCCCCAACTGGCCGCGCTCGCCCTCGCCGCGGGCGTCTCGGCGGCCTCGGCCGGTCTCGGCGGCCAGGACCGCGCGCTCGACCGTACGGCCGCGATCCGCTGGGCGCCCCGCAGGGCGGCGCACGTGCTCCTCGCGGGCGCCGCCGCGGGCGCGGCGCTGCTGCTGGCGCAGACGATGGGCGAGGACCTCGGCACCACCGCCTTCGTCGTCCGCGACGGCGCGGGCCTGATGGGCCTCGCGGCGCTCGGCGCGGCCCTGTGCGGCGCCCCGTACGCCTGGACGCCGCCCCTCGCCTGGCTCTCCTGCGCGCTCTTCGCCCCGCCCCCGGACAACGCGCCGGCCCGGATCGCCACCTGGATGCTCCTGCCCCCGGACTCGCCCCAGGGCACCTGGACGGCCCTCGCCCTGCTGCTGCTCGGCACGGGCACGTACGCCCTCGCGGGTCCCCGCCGCTAGGCCGCTTCCCCCGGGGCGGCGGAAGGGGGACCGGCCCCTCTCGCGCCGTGCGTCACTTAATGACATACTGTCGCTTGGCGACGCGCGAAGGTGACGCGAAGGAGAAGGGCGGCGAGGCGGCATGGCGAGTGGCGGGCGCGGTGGGGGAGGGACGGCGGAGCAGCGGCGTGCGCGGGTGCGGCTGGAGATCTCCCGTGAGGCGGCACGGCTGTTCTGGGCGCAGGGGGTGGCCGCCACGAGCGGCGCTCAGATCGCCGGGGCCGCGGGCGTGTCCACGCGCACCGTCTGGCGTCACTTCCGCAGCAAGGAGAGCTGCGCGGAGCCGGTCGTCACACAGGGCGCCCTCGCCCTCGTACGGGTGCTGCGCCGCTGGCCCCGGCACAGCTCCCTCGAAGAGCACCTGGTCACGGAACTCTCGGCGGTCCGCGGCACGTTGCCGCCCGCGGGGCTCGCCGACGAGCTGCTCGGCATGCGGATGATCGTGCTCGCCGGGACCGAACCGGCGCTGCGCACGGCCTGGCTGATGGCCTGCGACCAGACGGAGCGGGAGCTGGGCGTGATCATCGGCGAACGCCTCGGCCGCCCGGTCGGCGACCTGGAGGTACGGACGCACGCCGCTGCCGCCGCCGCGGTCGTACGGGTGCTGGACGAGCACATCGGCGCGGCCGTCCTCGCGGACGCCGACCTCACCGGGTACCGGGACGTGCCGTCCCTCTCCCGGCACTTCGCCCATGCCATCCACACGGCCACCCGCGGCATCGTCGGCGAACCGGTCGGTCCGGTCGGGCCGGTCGGTCCGGGCGGGCCCGGTGAACCCGATGAGCCCGGTGAACCCGCCGCGTGAGCTTCCCGTACGTACCGGGACGACGACCCAGAAGGAGCGCCCGCATGCCCGTCCCCCCGCCCGAGGTTCCGCGGATCGCCGTCGAGGACTTCTTCGGCTCGCCCGTACGCACCAAGGCGACGATCTCGCCGGACGGCGCCAGGATCGCGTATCTGGCGCCGTGGCGGGACCGGTTGAACGTCTGGGTGGAGGCTGTCGAGGACCGGGGAGAGCGCGGCGCGCGCTGCGTCACCGCCGACGGCAACCGCAGCGTGCACACGTACCACTGGACCGACGACCCGCGCTGGCTCCTCTACGAGCAGGACGGCGACGGCGACGAGGGCTGGCATCTGTACCGGGTGGACCTCGACGACCCGGACGCCGGGGCTGTCGACCTCACCCCGTTCCCCGGCGTCACGGCCAAGGGCTTCGAGGCAGCCGTCACCGGACCCGGCACGGCGCTGGTGCGACTGAACCGCAGGAATCCCGCTGAGTTCGACCTCTACGAACTCGACATCGCCACCGGCGGACTGACCGTGCTCGCGCGGAACCCCGGCGAGGTCGGCGGCTGGCTGCGCACCCCCGGCGGGGACCTGTACGTCCAGACGCTCACCGACGCGGGGGACATCGAACTGGCGCAGTGGGACGCGAAGACGGGCGCGCGGCGCCGGGTCACCACGTTCCACGGCGCCGACCACCCGCTGGGCGTCCATCCGTTCCAGCTCACGCCGGACGGCACCGGCGTGTGGATCGGCTCCTACCGCGACACCGACCGCAGCCGGCTCGTCCGGCTCGATCTCGCCGACGGCGAGGAGACCCTGGTCGACAGCCACCCGGAATTCGACCTCGACACCCGGTCGTCGGTCTTCCCCGCGCTGCCCTCGCCCCTGATCCGCGACCGCCGTACCGGCGAGCTGACCGGTGTCCGCTACCTCGGCGAGCGACAGGTGATCCACGCGCTGGACCCGCACTTCGCCGCCGTCCTGGAGAACCTGGAGAAACTGTCCGACGGCGACCTGGCCGCGGTGTCGTCCGACGAGAGCGGACAGCGCTGGGTCGTCAGCTTCACCCACGCCCGCGATCCCGGCGTCACCTGGTTCTACGACCACGCCACCGGGCGCGGCAGGCGGCTGTTCCGCCCGTACCCGCACCTGGACCCCGAGGCGCTCGCCCCGATGACGCCGGTGACGGTCACCGCGCGCGACGGCCTGGAGCTGCCCTCGTACCTCACCCTGCCGCTCGGTGCCGGAACGCCGGGTGCCGAGCCCGGCGGGCTCCCACTGGTGCTGCTGGTGCACGGCGGCCCCTGGTCCCGCGACAGTTGGGGCTATCACCCCGTCGTCCAGATGCTCGCCAACCGGGGCCACGCGGTGCTCCAGGTCAACTTCCGCGGCTCGGCCGGCTTCGGCAAGGCCTTCCTCAAGGCCGGGATCGGCGAGCTGGCCGGGAAGATGCACGACGACCTCGTGGACGCCGTCGACTGGGCCGTGAAGGAGGGGTACGCGGACCGCGGCCGCGTCGCGGTCTTCGGCGGCTCGTACGGCGGCTACGCCGCGCTGGTCGGCGTCGCCTTCACGCCCGGCGTGTTCGCCGCCGCCGTCGACTTCTGCGGGGTCTCGGACCTCGTCGGCTTCCTGCGCACGGTGCCCGATTTCGCCCGCCCCCACCTGGCCAACAACTGGCACCTGTACGCGGGCGATCCGGACGACCCCGAGCAGGCGGAGGAGCTGCGCGCCCGCTCGCCGATCAGCCGGGTCGACGCGATCCGCACGCCGCTGATGGTGGTCCAGGGCGGCAACGACGTCCGCGTCGTCCGGGCCGAGTCCGACCGGATCGTCGACGCGGTGCGCGCCCGCGGCGTCGAGGTCGAATACCTGGTGAAGGAGAACGAGGGCCACGGCTTCGTGAACCCGGAGAACAACATCGACGTGTACCGGGCCGCCGACCGCTTCCTCGCCCGCCACCTGGGCGCACCGCGCCCCGCCGGACCGGCCTGACCGGACGAGGAAGAAGCGAGAAACAAGAGCGAGAAAGAAGAGAAGGAAAGAAGAGAGATGCGCCCGACACTGCCCCAACGCCTCTTCCTGCTCTGCTACACCGTGCGGAAGGAGAAGTTCGAACTCACCAATCTCCAGGGGCGCGGCCAGTTGCTGCGCGCCGCCGCGCTCGCCGAACTGGCCCTCGACGGACGGATCGGCGCCGAGGGCGGGAAGGGCCGCCGTACGGCCACCGAGCCGCCGGAGGACACGTTCCTCGCGGAGGTGTGGCACGAGGTGCCCGCCGACAAACCCAAGAGCTGGCTCTCCCTCGTCCACGGCAAGGCCCATGCGTCCGAGAAGCCCGTCCGCCTCCAGCTCGCCGCCACCGGCGCGGTCACCGTCCAGCACGACAAGTGGATGAAGATGCTCGCCGTCGACCGGGTGACGGTCATGGACCCGGAGGGCGTGCGCGCCGAGCAGGAGACGGTGCGCGAGGCCGTGCTCGGCGGCGCGGACCCGGCGGCGGTCCCGATGGACGCGCTGACGATGGCCGTCCTCGCGGCCGAGACCGAGGTGACCAGCGTGTTCTCCGGCAAGGAGCGCGCCGGGCACAAGGAGGCCCTCAAGGCCCTCGCCGCCCGCTTCGACGCGGCGGTCCCGGGCCTGCGCAAGGCGCTGCGCGACTCGTACCTGTCGAGCCGGGCCGTCGGGGGCGGCTGGGGTACCTGAGCCTGCGGCTATGCCGCCGGTGACGGCTTCTTGAGCACCTCCGTCAGCGCGGAGACGCTGTGCTCGCCGTACCCGGCCGCGACGGCGCGCTCCAGCAGTTCGTGGAGGGGCCTGTGCCAGGCGATGTCGAGACCGGCCTCCTCGCCGAGTTCGGCGTCGTGGGCGGCTCCGGCGAGGAAGAGGTTCACGGACGAGGCGGGGTCGCCGTACTCGCCCCGGTCGATCTCGCGGGCGAAGACCGGCAGCAGCGAGATGATCATCTCGAACCACTTCTCGCTGTACCGCACCAGGGACTCCGCCGTGAGGCCGCGCGCCTGTACCGCCGCCGCGCCCTGGAAGAAGCCGACGAGCGCGGGCAGCAGGGTGCCGCCCACCGCCATCTCGTAGAGGGCCGCGAGATCGGGGTCGTCGCCGAGATGGACGGTGTCGCCGCCCAGCACCCGCAGTACCGGGGCGAATTCGTCGAAGACGGCACGGTCGCCGCCGTAGTACAGCAGGGTGTCCTCGGCGCCCACGGCGGACGGGACGTTCTTGACCGCCCCGTCCAGATGGCGCACGCCGTGCTCCCGTGCCCACGCGGTCATCGCGCGCGCCCCGGACGGCGCGCCGCTGTTGAGCGTCACGAGGGCCCGCCCCCGCAGCGCGGCGGCAGCCGGTGCGAGGGCCGCAAGCGTGTCCTCGTACGTGGTGAGGCAGGCGACCGTCAACGGGCTCGCCCCGACCGCCTCTTCGGCCGTCGGCGCGTGAACGGCCCCCTGGGCCACGAGCGGTGCGGCCTTCGACGCCGTCCTGTTCCATACGGTCGTCCGGTGTCCCGCGGTGAGGAAGGCGGCGGCCAGGGCGCTGCCCATCGACCCCAGGCCGACGACGGTCACGGGAATGCGGTGCTGCCTGGTCATACGTGTCTCCTGATTGCTCTCGGCGGGGAGGAGGCTCCATGCTGCGGCGGGCACCGACAATTCGACAAGTACCTACAATTCTGTTCGGTACTGACATTTCTGTGAGGGGGATTCCGGTGCGGAATCGGAAATACACCTGCGGACTGGACGCCGCCATCGACGTGATGGGCGGGAAATGGAAAGGGCTGATTCTCTTCTGGCTCGACGAGAAGCCGCTGCGCTTCGGGGAGTTGCGGCGGACAGTGGAGGGCATCAGCGAGCGGATGCTGATCCTGCACCTGCGGGAGCTGGAGGCGGGCGGTCTGGTGCACCGCGAGGCCCATCCGGAGGTGCCGCCGAGGGTGGAGTACTCGCTGACCGATTTCGGCCGGTCGCTCGTCGCCGCTCTCGCGCCCCTCGGTCAGTGGGGCGAGGACCACATGGAGCGGCTGGAGGCGATTCCATGAGCGCGGGGCCGGGCCCGGCGGAGAAGTCCGCCGATCCCGGCCCCGGCCGCTTGTCCCGCCCCTGCCGTCAGGACTGGGGGCGGCTGCCGTGGTTCGCGTTGTTCTTGCGGCGAGCCTTCTTCTTGCGGCGGCGCTTGGAGGACATGGCTCTCCCCTTTCGCTCGGTTCTATCGGCCACTTTGCACCCTTTCACAGGGGTATGCGAGGTGGTCAAACCGGCGCCGGATGTCCAGTCGGCAGGGTAGTGGGGACACCTTGCCCCGTCCGGCGGACGGGTGGAATGATCTCGCTTGGCACCTGCACATGATGTGCAACAAGGGAGCGGGCGGGAGGAGCCGTGGCTGCGGACCGGACGCGCCGGGACGTCCTCGGGCTGGCGGCCGGAGGCGGCGCGGCGACGCTGCTCGCGGGGTGCGAGGGGGACGCGCGGCGGGGCACGGGACGGCCGCGGCGCGGCGGGGTCCTGCGCGCGGCGTTCCCGGGAGCGGGCGCCAAGGAGACGCTCGACCCGCACAAGCAGCGGCAGTTCGTGGACATCGCGCGCCACAAGGCGGTCTTCGACAAGCTCGTCGAACTCGGACCCACGCTGCGCCCCGTGCCCCGGCTCGCCGAGAGCTGGGAGTCCGACGCGGACTCCACGGTCTGGCGCTTCCGGCTGCGCGAAGCCGTCTTCCACGACGGGCACCGCCTGGAGGCCGAGGACGTCCTCTACAGCCTGCGCCGCATCCTCGACCCCCGGGCCGCCGACCACCTCGGCGCCAACTCGCTCTCCTCCCTCGACCTCGACCGCTCCCGTGCACTCGGCCGGAACACCGTCGAGCTGCGGCTGAAGCGGCCCGGCGCCGAGTTCCCCTCGCTCCTCGCGGGCACCGGCGTCGTCATCGTCCGAAGCGGCTACCGGAACGCGGACAAGCCGGTCGGCACCGGCCCCTTCCGCTTCGGCTCCTTCCGCGCCGGGCGTTCCTTCACCGCGCACCGCTTCGACGACCACTGGGGCGGCGCCCCGTACCTGGACGAGCTGCGCATCCTCTCGGCGGAGACGGAGGCGCGCGGCAGCGCCGTACAGGCGGGGGAGATCGACTACGCGCACGAGATGAGCCCCACCTTCGCCCGCCTGGCCGAGGGCAACTCCCGGGTGACGCTCGTCGCCACACCGCTCAGCGGCGTCAACGGCTTCGCCCTCAAGACCGACCGGCCGCCCTTCGACGACCCCGACGCCACCATGGCCGTCAAACTGCTCGTGGACCGGCGCAGGCTCGTCGAGGTCGTGGACGGCAACCGCGGACGCGTGGGCAACGACCTGTACGGCAAGGGCTACCGGTACTACCCCGAGGGCCTGCCCCAGCGCGAGCGCGACGTCGCCGAGGCCCGCGCGCTCGCCCGGCGCAGCGGACTGCGCGGGCGGCGGCTCACCTTCTACACGTCCACCGCCGCCGACGGCTTCGTCAACGCGGCGCAGCTCTTCGCCGACATGGCCGACGAGGCGGGCATCGGCGTCGAGGTCGTCTCCGGCCCGCCCGAGACGTACTTCACCGACCAGCTCAGGACCGGCGACATCGGCAACCACCGCTGCGGGGCCATGCCCATACCCACCTACGTCTCCCAGCGGCTCCTCGACGGCTCCCCGCAGAACGCCAGCGCCTGGCGGCGCCCCGCCTTCGACAAGGAGTTCGTACGGGCCGAGGGCGTCAAGGACGAGGAGCGCCGCACCCACGCGTACGACGCGCTCCAGCGGACCGTGCGGGACGAGGGCGGGCTCGTGCTGTGGAGCCATCCCGAGTGGCTCAACGCCGTCTCCACCTCCGTCCACGGGGTGAGGCCCGCAGCGCCCAACACCGTGGACTGGGCGCGCTTCGACACCGTGTGGATCGACTGAATGGCACGCCACGCGCTGCGGAGGACCGGACTGGCCGTGTGCCAGCTCGCGCTGCTGTCCGTCCTGGTCTTCCTGCTGACGGCGCTGCTGCCGGGCGACGCGGCGGACGTGCTGTTCAACGAGAAGGCGGGAACCGCGCAGATCGCCCGGCTGCGCGCGGAGATGGGCCTCGACGAACCGCCGGTGGAACGGTTCCTCGACTGGGCCGGCGGCCTGCTCACCGGCGACCTCGGCACCTCGTTCACCGGCGGCGGGCCCGTCTCCCGGATCGTCGCGGACTCCGTCGGCGCCACCGCCGTCCTCGCGGGGGCCACCGTCCTGATCGCCGTACCGCTGGCGCTCGTCCTCGGGCTGCTGGCCGGCTGCCGCCCCGGCGGACGCTTCGACCGTACGGTCACCGCCGTCACCCTCGCGCTCGACGCGGTACCCGACTTCGTGCTGTCGCTCGCGCTCGTCGCCGTGTTCGCGCTGAAGCTGGGCTGGCTGCCCTCCACCTGGATCGGCGCCACCACCGGCGACCTCGTCGCGCGCCCCGGCCTGCTGGTGCTGCCCGTCGCGGTGCTGCTCGCCCGCACCGTCTGCCAGCTCGCCCGGCAGGTGCGGGCCGGGACCCTGGGGGCGCTGCGCTCCGCATACGCGGTGCAGGCCCGGCGCCTGGGCGTGCCCCGCACCCGGCTCGTGCTGCGCCACGTGCTGCCCAACGCGGCCGTCCCGGCCGTCCAGCAACTGGCCCGCACCGGCGACACGCTGCTCGGCGGCGTCCTCGTCGTCGAGGCCGTCTTCGCCGTCCCCGGCACCGCGACCGCCCTCATCGACGCGGTGCAGAGCCGCGACATCCCCACCGTCCAGGCGCTGACGCTGCTCCTCGCCGCCGTCGCGCTCCTCCTGAACCTCGCCGCCGACCTCGTCTCGCACCGGCTGTCCCCGAAGGCGGAGGTGCTCAGATGACGGCGGAACCGGCCAGGACCCCGGCGCGGAAGCGCGCACGGGGCGCCGTGACCACGGTCCTCGCGGCCGTGCTCTTCGCCGTGCCCGTGGCGCTCGCGGTGTGCGGGCCGCTCCTCGCACCGTGGGCCGAGGAGTCGGGCCCCGGCGCGCCCTACGCGCTGGACGGCCGCCACCCCCTCGGCACCGACGGCCTGGGCCGGGACGTGCTCGCCCTGCTGCTGCGGGGCGGCGCCAGCGCGCTCGGCTCGGCGGCCGGCGCGGTCGCCGTCGCGTACGTCATCGGCGGCGCGCTCGGGCTCGCCGCCGCCGTCAGCCGCCACCGCTGGCTGGACGAGCTGCTGATGCGGCCCGTCGAGGTGCTCCTCCCCGTCCCCTCGCTGCTCGTGATCAGCGTCGTCGGCGTCGGCCACCAGGGCCAGGCCCTGGCCATCGGCGCGGCCGTCGCGCTCGTGAACGTCCCCGCCGCCGCGCGTCTCGTACGGGCCGCCGCGCTCCGCGCCGCGAGCAGCCCCGTGGCGGAGGCGATGCGGCTCCAGGGCGAGTCCCGGGCGCGCGTCCAGCTCGGGTACGTCGGCGGATCGGTGCTGCCTGTCGTCGCCGCCGACATCGGCACCCGCGTCACCGGCGCCGTCTTCACCGTCGCCGCCGCGAACTTCCTCGGCCTGGGCCTCCAGCCGACCTCGCCCGACTGGGGCGTCACGATCGCCGCGAGCCGGGAGGCGCTGCTCGTCCAGCCGTGGTCGGTGTGCGCGCCCGCCGCGATGCTCGTGATGTTCACCGTCGGACTCAACCTGCTCGCCGACCGCTTCCTGACGTACGGCGACACCCGCATCCGCACCCGCCGCCCCCGGAAGGAGGCCCCGGCATGACGGCCCGCCCGCTGATCGAGGCCCGGGGCCTCACCGCCCGTACCGCCGACGGCACGGTGCTCGTGGACGGGGTCGGACTCGCCCTGCTGCCCGGGCGCGTCACCGCGCTCGTCGGCCCCTCGGGCAGCGGCAAGACGACGACGGCCCTCGCGCTGCTGGGCGAGGCGGGGGAGGGCGTACGGCTCTCGGGCCGGGTCCGCGTGGACGGCACCGAGGTCGTGGGCGCCGACGGCGCGACCACCGGCGCCCACCGCGTACGCGGTGGCACCGTCGCCTATCTGCCGCAGGCCCCCGGCAGCGCCCTCAACCCCGCCCGCCGCACCGGCTCCGTCCTCGCCGAACTCGCCGCGCTGCACGCCCTGTCGGCCGACGGGCGGTCCGGACAGCCCGGGCAGTCCGGACCGTCCGGACCGCCCGCGCGGTCCTGGCGGCGGCGCCGCGCCGCTGCCCGCGAGCGCGCGCGGGAGGCCCTGCTCCAGGCCCAACTGCCCGGCGACCGGGCGACGCTGCGGCGCTTCCCGCACCAGTTCTCCGGAGGACAGCAGCAGCGCGTCGCGCTCGCCCAGGCGCTCGCCTGCGGGCCGCGCGCCCTGGTCCTCGACGAGCCGGGCACGGGCCTGGACACCGTGACGAAGGCGGCGCTGACCCGCGAACTGGCCCGGCTCGCCGGTACGGGCCTCGCGCTCCTGCTGCTCAGCCACGACCACGCGATGGTCCGCGCGCTCGCCGACGAGGCGGTGCTCCTGGAGGGCGGACGCGTCACCGCGCGGGGCACGCCCGACGCCGTACTGCCGCCCCTGCCCACGCCCCGCCGACCCGCGAGGCCGGACCCCGCCGAGGGCGAGAGCCCCTCCCGTACGCCGCTGTTCGAGGCGCGCGGCCTCACCGCCTGGCTGCGCAGGCGCGGTCACGACGACGTGCTGCACGACGTCTCGCTCCACCTGCGCCCCGGCGAGTGCCTCGGTGTGGCGGGCCGTTCGGGGAGCGGCAAGACGACCCTCGCCCGGTGCCTCGCCGGGCTCCACGAGCGCCGCCACGGCGACGTCCTCCTCGACGGCGAGCCGCTGCCGGTGCTGCGCCGCCGCGACGCCACGGGCAAGCGGCGGGTGCAGTACGTGTGGCAGGAGGTCCACGGCTCGTTCGACCCCCGCCGCCCCGTCCTCGACCAGGTCGCCCGTACGGCCGTACGGCTGCGCGGCCTCGCGCCCGGACCGGCGCGCGAACGGGCGGCGGCCCTGCTCGGCGAGCTGGGGGTGCAGGAGACGACCGCCGGGCGGCTGCCGGACGGGCTGTCCGGGGGCGAACTGCAGCGCGCCGCCTTCGCGCGTGCCGCGCTCGCCGGGCCCGACGTCCTGGTGTGCGACGAGATCACCAGCGCGCTCGACGCGGAGGTGGCCGAGCGCATCCTGGCGCGGGTGGAGCGGATGCGCCGCGAACAGGGCACGGCCGTCCTGTGGATCGGCCACGACCTGCGGCTGCTGCGCCGGGCGGCGGACCGGATCCTCGTGCTCGACGAGGGCCGGGTCGTCGAGACGGGGGAGTGCGCCGAGGTGCTGGCACGCCCGGACGCGGAGGCGACCCGGCGCCTGCTCGAAGCGGAACGGCCGGGCGGCGAACCGCTCCGAGCGCCCCGCGACGACCGCCCCACCACCGGCACAGCGAGGAGAGGAACGACATGACCGAGACGGAGACGGACACCGGGACGGAGACCGGGACGCCCGTGCAGCACGACTGGCAGGCGTGGCAGCGGAGCTGGGACCGCCAGCAGGAGTGGTACATGCCCGACCGCGAGGAACGGTTCCGGGTGATGCTCGACGTCGTCGAGGCCGTGGCCGGACCCGAGCCCGTCGTGCTCGACCTCGCCTGCGGCACCGGCAGCATCACCGCGCGGCTGCGCGAACGGCTGCCCGGCGCCCGCAGCACGGCCCTCGACCTGGACCCGGTGCTGCTGTCCATCGCGCGCGGCACGTTCGAGGGCGACGAGCGGGTCGAGTTCGTCACCGCCGACCTCACCGACCCCGACTGGCCCGCGGCCCTCCCGCGCCGCCCGTACGACGCGGTGGTCACGGCGACGGCCCTGCACTGGCTCTCGGCCGACGCCCTGCGGACCGTCTACGGCCAGATCGCGGGAGTGCTGCGGGACGGCGGCGTCTTCCTCAACGCCGACCACATGCGCGACGACGAGGCGCCCCGCCTCAACGCCGCCATGGAGTCCTTCCACGCCGCCCGCAAGGAGCGCGACCGCGCCGCCGGGGCCCAGGACTGGCGTGACTGGTGGACCCGGGTCGCCGACGACCCGGTGCTCGCCGGGGCCGCCCGGCGCCGGTTCGAGCTGTTCGACGACCCCCGCCTGCCCAAGCCCGGCGGCGACGCCGGAATCCGCGAGGGCCGCCCCGTCACCACGGCCTGGCACCTGGACGCCCTCACCGGCACGGGCTTCGCCGAGGTCCGCCGCATGTGGTGCTCCTCGACGGACGCGGTCCTGGCCGCGCTGCGCTGAGCGGCCCTCCCGCGAACGGGACGCGGCACGCGGCACGGCCGAGGGCCGGGACGCGTGTCCCGGCCCTCGACGCGGCTCCTGAGGTCCCCGACTACTCCGGGGCGGGGCTCAGCAGGTGACCACCTTGCCGTAGGAACCCAGACGCCAGTGCCAGCTCCACGCCTGCCCGTGCTGGTAGGTCAGGCACCGGGAGTCGGGCCCGTGGTCGATGACGACCTTGAGGTGCATGGTCCGGCCGCAGTCGTTCCCGACGGTCACCTTCTTCTCGTGCTTGATGACGTCCCGGCGGACGCACGAGGGCGCGGTGCCCTTGACGGCCGCCTTCGACGCGACAGCCGCCCCACCGGGCGCGGCCGGTGCCGCCGCGGCGGGCCCCGCCGTCAGGGCGGCACCTCCACCGAGGAGCGTCGCGGCGGCGGCGAGCGCGAGAGAGACGCGCGAGGGCTTCTTCATGGACCGGGGTTCCTCTCCGACGACGACACGGACACACCCGGTACTCCGCCTCCGGACGGGGCGTACCGGGCGAACCAGCCTTACCCGCCGCCGAGTCCGCGCACGCCGCGTTCACCCGCCTTGTGGACCTGCGGGAATGACGTACGAATACGCGGGGGCCCAGGGCCCGGCGTCTGAGGCCCGGACGGCGTCACCGCCGCAGTTTCCTCACCACGTACGCCGCGTCCCGCCCCACCCCGCGTACCGAGGCCGAGGCGTTGTTGCGCTGGTACTCCAGTCCGACGAAGCCGAGACCGGGCACGGTCGTGGAGACGCCGCCCCGCTGCAGCGGCACGCCGCTCGCGTCCAGCGCGCCGGTCCCCTCCAGGTACGCCATGTCGGGCCGGTAGCCGGTGGCCAGGACGAGTGCGTCGATACGCTCGCGCGTCCCGTCCGGCCACTCGACCCCGTCCTCGTGCAGCCGGGAGAAGAGCCGGCGGTGGTCCGGATTGCCCGAGGCGAGTGCCGCGCGGTACCGCCCGTCGTCGATGATCGGCATCGACTTCCCGCCCAGCCACCGTCCGATGGGCGCGCTGTCGATCCCCGTACGCGTCAGCCACCAGTGCAGGTCCCTGCCCGCGATCCGCTGCGCCTGCCACCGCAACGGCGCCCGGCTGGCCAGGCTCACCCGCGCGACCCCCGCGAGGTCGGCGGCGATCTGCATCGCGGAGTTACCGCCCCCGACGACCACCACGCGCTGCCTCTCGAACGCGTCCGGCGCGCGGTACTCGGACGAGTGGAGCACCGTACCCGCGAACTCCGCGAGCCCCGGCAGCTCGGGCAGGTGCGGGCGGCCGAAGTACCCGCTGGCGGCGATCACGGCGGACGCCTCGCGCTCCGTCCCGCCCGCCGTGCGGATCGTGAAGCCGCCGCCGGGCGCGGCCTTCACGGCCTCCACCCGCTGCCCGTAGCGCATCTCTTCCTCGAACCGCCGGGCGTACGCCCGCAGATAGCCCGCCACCTCGTCCCGCCGCGGATACCGCTCCCCGTCCCCGGGGAGCCGGGCGCCCGGCAGCGTGGAGAACCGTGCCGGTGAGAACAGCGCCAGGCTGTCGTAGTAGTACGGCCAGGAGCCGACCGCCTCGTCGGAGGCCTCCAGTACGCGGAACGGCAGACGGGCCGCGCGGAGCGCGTGTGCCGCCGCCAGGCCGGACTGACCACCGCCGATGACGATCACAGGATGCGTTGTGTACGGCATGACCTCAGTGTATTGACGTATCTCAAAATAGCAATACGAGGCGGCGGCTAGGCTCTGACCTGGGAAGACGGCGATGGGGGAGCGGGAGGCGGGCGATGGCCACACGGGATGTGCCGGCGGACTCCGGCGACCGGGCCCCGGAACTGCGCCCGGCCACCCACGACTTCCTCAAGGCGCTCGCCCACCCGACCCGCCAGAAGGTGATGCTCCTCTTCGCCCGGGGCGCCGAACTCTCCGTCGGCGAGGTCGCCGAGCAGGCGGGGATCGGCCAGCCCACCGCGTCCCAGCAGCTCGCCCTCCTCCGCCGGGGCGGCATCCTCACGTCCCGCCGCGAGGGCAAGACTGTCCTCTACCGCAGCGACAAGGAGGGTGTCACGACGGCGCTCGCCGACCTCCAGGCGTACCTGCGCGTCTGCTGCTGACCGAGCGGCACGGCATCGGGCCTGTCCGGTCCTGGCGGGCCGCTCGTCGCGGATGTGCTGGAAGCGGCGCCCGGCATCGGCCCCGCGGACCCGCGGGGGCGGCTGCGCCCTTGTCCGTCTTCGCGGACGTCTCCGCGGTCGTCCCTCCGTCCGGGGCTCGTGCTCACTGCCGTGTGGCGCGCAGCCCGTCCAGGAGCAGGCGTAGGCCGAATTCGAAGTGCGCCGCGAAGTCCGTGCTGGTGAGCACCGGCAGGGTGGCGGCGAGGTGGGGGTAGGCCCCGGCCGTCACCGCCTCGTGCAGGCCCCCCGGGTCGGCGGGCGATTCGTTCTCCGGCTGGAGGGCGGCCTGTTCCTCCAGTGTGTGGCCGACGGTGAAGTTGGCCACCGCGTAGAGCGCCCGCGCCGCTTCGCTGTCGCTGAAGCCCGCCTCCCGCAGTACGCCGACGAGGCTCTCGGAGAAGCCCAGGGTGTTCGGGCCGGTCGCGTGCGTACCGGCGAAGACGCGGGCGCCGTCGCGGTGGGCGAGCAGGGCCGTGCGCAGCGCGCGGGCCAGGCGTGCCACCCCCTCGCTCCAGTCGCCGTCCCCCGTCGGCCCGGCGGCGGTCCCGACGCCTTCGACCATGCGCTCGGCCATCGCGGTGAGCAGGTCCTGTTTGGTCGCGAAGTAGCGGTACAGCGCGCTCGCCCGGGCGCCCACCGCGTCGGCGAGGCGGCGCATGGTCAGCGCGTCGAGACCGGACTCGTTCAGCAGGTCGAGCGCGGTCTGGAGGGTGCGGGTCTGGTCGAGCCGCGGGGGACGGCCTCTGGCCGGGCTTGACGGAGAGTTCATGGGGCTGAGTATAGTAATTAGTGAACGCTGTTCATTAATCAAGGGAGACCACTCCGATGGACACCGATGTGATCGTCGTGGGGGCGGGCCCGACCGGGCTGATGCTCGCCTGCGAGCTGGCACTGGCGGGCGTACGGACCCGGGTTCTGGAGCGCCGCACCGAACCGCAGCGCGACTCACGGGCGCTGAGCCTGCACCCGCGCAGCGTGGAACTCATGGACCAGCGGGGGCTGCTCGACCGGTTCCTCCCGCTCGGCCGCCCCGTGCCGGGCTGGCACTTCGCGGGGCTGCCCACGCAGTTGGACTTCAGCGGCCTCGACTCGCGGCACGGCTACACCCTCTTCCTGGCCCAGGCCCGCACCGAGGCGATCCTCGCGGAGCGGGCGCACGAACTGGGCGTGCCGATCATGCGGGGGCACGAGACCCTCGCCGTGAGCCAGGACGCCGACGGGGTCGGGGTGGAGGTGCGCGGCCCCGACGGCGGCACCGGGACCCTGCGCGCCCGGTACGCGGTCGGCTGCGACGGCGGGCGCAGCGTGGTGCGCCGGGACGCGGGGATCGACTTCCCCGGCACCGACGAGACCATGACGGGCGTGCTCGGGGACTTCGCGGTCGTCGACGCGGAGCCGGGCGCCCTCGACGCGGCGCGGGCAGGCGGCACGATCGTCGCGCCGCTGGAAGGAGGTCTCATCCGGTTCGCCTTCATGGATCCGGAGCGGATGCGGGTGCCGGCCCGCGAGCCGGTGACCCTGGAGGAGTTCCGGGAGTCGCTCATCCGCGTCTGCGGCTCCGACTTCGGGGTCGCCGAGCCCCGCTGGCTGTCGCGCTTCGGCAACGCCACCCGGCTCGCGGAGAGCTACCGTTCGGGACGCGTCCTGCTGGCGGGCGACGCCGCGCACATCCACTTCCCCGCGGGCGGGCAGGGGCTCAACACCGGGCTCCAGGACGCCATGAACCTGGGCTGGAAGCTGGCCGCCGAGGTCAACGGCTGGGCCCCGCCCGGGCTGCTGGACAGCTACGACGGGGAGCGCCGTCCGGTCGGCCGGTCCGTCACCGAGAACACCGAGGTCCAGACCCTGCTGGCGGAACTCACGCTCGTCGGGCAGTACCGGCGCCCGGCCGCCGCCCTGCGCAAGCTCCTCGACGAACTGCTGGGCATGCCCGAGGTCAACCGCCGCCTCGCCGGTCAGGTCTCCGCGCTCGGCACGGCCTATCCGCCCACGACTCCGGACGCCGATCCGCTGGTGGGGCGGCGCATGCCCGACGTCGGGCTGACCGTCGCGGGCTCGGAGGCGACGCGGGTGTACGAACTGCTCCACCAGGGGCGCTTCGTACTCCTCGGCCTGGCCGGGGACGCCGTCGACGCGCACCGGGCCCCGTGGGTCACGGGCGTCACCGTCACCAAGCACGACGAACACGCGGACCTCGACGGGGTGACCGAGGTTCTCGTACGCCCCGACGGCCACGTCGCGTGGGCCACGCGTACCACCGACGGCGGCACGCGCACCGACGACCGGGCCCGGGCGCTGACCGCCTGGGCGGGTACGGCTTCCTGAAAGGAGCGGACCATGTCCGTGAACCGCGTCAATCCACCGTCCGTGCACAATCCCTCCGACCAGATCACCCAGGTCGTCACCGTCGACGGAAGACGTCTCGCGCATCTCTCCGGGCAGGTCGCCCAGGACGCGGAGGGACGGCTCGTGGGGCCCGGCGACCACGAGGCCCAGGCGGAACGGATCGCCCGCAACCTCGACGCCTCACTCGCCGCGCTCGGCGCCACCCGGAACGACATCGTCAAAGAGACCGTCTACGTCGTCGGCTACACCCCGGAGCTGCTGCCCGCGATCTTCGGGCCGCTGCGGGCCGGTGTCAGGGAAGCGCCCGCCAGCACGCTCGTCGGCGTGACCTCGCTCTTCGCCCCGGAATACCTCCTCGAGGTCGAGGTGACCGCCGCGCTCCCCGTGGAAGGACGCGGGACACCCGCCTGGAGGGAGGAACAGGATCTCGAAGCGGCGCTCACCCGCCGCGCCTGGGAGGACCCGGACTTCGCCGAGCGACTGGAGCGCGAGCCCGCGAAGGCCCTGGCGTCGATGGGAGTGCACCTGGCCCCGGGGGTCAACGTGCAGGTCAGGCTGCAGAAACGCGACACGCTGTACTACGTCGTCCCGCCCGCGAAGCGGCCGGACGAACCCGACCGGCGTGAGCCCGTGAACCTGATGGACCTGTGGCGCAGCGGGGACAACTTCGTCTGGATGCTGCCCGAACGGCTCAAGACCCAACTGCTGGCCATGCGCCGGAGCTTCCACGAGGCCCGGACCGGCACCACCGCGACGCGGAGCGACCATGAGGCATGACGCAGGCACCGTCCACACACTCCGGCTCGTCAACGACAGCGCCTACCGGGAACGGCTCGTCGCCGACCCGAAAGCGGTGCTGTGCGAGGAGTCGGGCCACAGCCCGAGCGAGGACTTCGCCGTCGAGGCACCGGAACAGCGGGACGACACCCTCGTCATCCTTCTCCCCGCGAAGCCGGAGGACGACGAGGACTTCGGTGAGCGCCTCACCGAGGTGTCCCAGCGCGTGTACGACGTGCTGTTCTCGTCCGGAGTCGGCGGGTTCCTGATCCCCGATGACCGTCTGAAGTGGGTCCTGCGGGACATCCGCTCCTCCTGGGCGGCCAAGGCCGAGTCGGAGGCGTGATGGCCACCTTCGTTCTCGTGCACGGTTCGTGGCTCGGAGGCTGGGCGTGGGAGCGGGTCGCCCCCCGGCTGCGGGCGTCCGGCCACACCGTCCTGTGCCCCTCACTCGCCCTGGCCGGGCCCGGCGTCGGACTGCACACGCATATCGCCGCGGTCGTCGCGCTGATCGACAGACACCGGCTCGCCGACGTGATCCTCGCGGGCCACAGCTACGGAGGCATGGTCATCGCCGGTGCCGGATACGAGCGACCACGGCGCATCCGGCAACTCGTATATCTGGACGCGTTCTTTCCCACCCCCGGCCGGTCCGCCTTCGACCTCCAGCCCGTCCTGCGCGACGCGTGCGACGCCGCTGCCGCCGCCGCTCCGTGGGAGGAGCGGGAGGCATGGCTGATGCCACCCTTCGGCTTCGAGACGATGGGGCTCGCGGCCGCGGACCTGGAGTGGGTGGCCTCCCGGGCACGGCCCATGAACCGCGCCACCCATGAGGAGCCCCTGCCGGACCCCGCGAGCCCAGGCCCTCACCCGCCGGAGACGTACATACGGTTCGAGGCCTCACCCTTCTTCGCCGACGCGGCGGAGACAGCGCTGCGGCGCGGGGCCCGGCACCTGACAGTCCAGGACGCCGGACATATGGCGCCCGTCACCGGCCCCGAACGCCTGTGCGCGGCGCTCGGCCGGACCGTCCATTTCTCCGATCGAGGTGAATCGGCATGACAGACAGAGAAGTCGCGGTGGTCACGGGGACGTCGAGCGGGATCGGCCTGCACACCGCACTCGGCCTGGCACACAAGGGACTGCGCGTCGTGGCGACGATGCGGGACACCGGCCGGTCCGACGCGCTGCGGGCCGAGGCCGCACGTCAGGGCGTGGACCTGACGGTGCGGGCCCTGGACGTCACGGACCTCGACGGGGCCCGCGTCTGCCTGGACGAGGTGACGGCCGAGTTCGGGCCGATCGACGTCCTGGTCAACAACGCAGGCAGCGCCACCTTCGGCACGCTTGAGCAACTGAGCGACGCCGCCCTGCAGAAGCAGCTCGACGTCAACTTCCTGGGCGTCGCCGCGCTCACGCGGCACGTGCTGCCGACGATGCGCGCGTCCGGCGCCGGGCGGGTCGTCACCGTCACGAGCAACGGAGGGGTCGTCCGGGAGCCGTTCCTGGACGCGTACTGCGACCTGGACGGCAGCAAGGTGCTCGGCGCCATGTCCCCCTTGCTCGGTTGAGCCGACAGGGCGCGGCCGTCCAGGTCCGCGAACGCTCAAGCGAGTCCGCTCACGGCGCCGGTTCCGCCGTGTCCGCCGGGCCGGGGCGGTCGGAGGGGCCGATGACGGACCGCGTCATGGCCCTCGCGCTGCCGAGGTAGGCGGCGGGGTCGCAGAGCTGCCGTATCCGCTGTTCACCGAGGACCGCGACGATGTCCAGGTCCTCCGACAGCGCATCGGCGAGGGGCGCCGAGTCCTCCGCGGCCCGGGCGCATAGCGCGGAGACGAGGTGATGGGCGCGCTGTCGGCCGAGGTGGGGCGCGAGGGCCATCATGACGGCCTCGGCCATGATGAGCCCTCCCGTCAGATCGACGTTGGCGCGCATGCGCGCGGTGTCGATCCGCAGCCCGGACACGGCGTGCGAGGCCTGAGCGAGAGACGAGGACAGGAGGAGGAACGCCTCGGGGACGACGGCCCATTCGATGTGCCAGGGGCCCGTGGCGCGCTCGAAGTCCTGAAGCGCCGCGTCCAGCATGGCGGAGGACTTGTCCCGCAGCAGCCGGGCGGCGGCGATCATCAGCTCGCTGGAGATGGGATTGCGTTTCTGCGGCATGGTGGAGCTCGCACCCCGCCCGGGGGCATAGGGCTCCGCCACCTCCGCGAACTCCGTCGAGCACATGAGGGCGAGGTCCGTGCCGATCTTGCCGACGGACGCGCCGACGGCGGCCAGGAGCCCGACGATCGAGGTGAGGCCGTCGCGTGCGACGTGCCAGGTGATCTCCGGGTCCCGCAGGCCCAGTTCCGCGGCGAGCTCCGCCCGTACGCGCAACGCCTCGGGGCCGGGCCCGAGGGAGGCCAGGGTGCCCGCGGCGCCGCCGAACTGCACCATGAGGTCGCGCCGTCGCACCTCGGCGAGGCGTTCCGCGTGCCGGTCCAGCGCGGAGAGCCAGACCGCCGCCCGGTAGCCGAAGGTGAGGGGCAGGGCGTGCTGGAGGTGGGTCCGCCCGGCGGTGACGGTGTCGATGTGCGCGGCGGCCAGGTGGCGCAGCCGTGCGCGGAGTTCGTCGAGCGCGGCGCCGATCAGGGACAGGCCGTCGGCGCATTGCATCATGGTCGCCGTGTCCATGATGTCCTGGGTGGTGGCGCCCCAGTGCAGGTGTCCACCGTCGTCGCCGCACTGTTCGGAGAGCTGGGAGACGAGGGGAAGGACCGGGTAGCCGACGTTGCCGGTCTCGCGGCGCAGCCGTTCACGGTCGAGCCGCCGCGGGTCGCACGCCGCGGCGATGCCGTCCGCGGCGCTCCGGGGGATGACGCCGACACGGGCCTGTGCCCGCGCCAGGGCGACCTCGACGCGGGTCAGCGTCTCCAGGTACGTGTCGTCGCTGAAGACGGTGCGCATCCCGGGCGTTCCGAACATGTCGCGGAACAGCGCGGAGTCGAAGACGGTGCTGCTCATCGGCCCTGCTCCGGTTCCGCGCGGACCTCGGCGACGACGCCGGTCCCGCGCGGGGCGGGCGTGGTGGGCGTCATGTCGACGGCGAGGTACTTCTGCTCCAGGTACTCGTCGATGCCGGTGCTGCCGCCCTCCCGGCCGATGCCGGACTGCTTCATGCCGCCGAAGGGCGCGCTGGGGTCGGACACGTAGCCACGGTTGAGGCCGACCATGCCGGTCTCCAGCCGTTCGCCCATGCGCAGGGCGCGGTGCACGTCCTGGGTGTAGAGGTAGCTGACGAGACCGAACTCGGTGTCGTTGGCCGCGCGGAGCGCCTCGTCCTCGGTGGTGAAGGTCCGGATCGCCGCGACCGGGCCGAAGATCTCCTCGCGGGTGATCCGCGCACCGGCGGGGACCCCGGTGAGGACGGTGGGGGGATAGAAGTAGCCGGGGCCGTCCGGCAGCACCGCGCCCGTCCGTACGCGGGCGCCCGCGGCGACCGTCTCGTCGACCAGGTCGGCGACGCGGCGACGCTGGCGCTCGTCGATCAGCGGTCCGAGGTCGGTGGCCGGGTCGGTGCCGGGACCGAGGGTGAGCGCCTCCATGCGCGCGGTCAGTCGCTCGGTGAACTCCTCGGCGACACCGGCGTGGACGTGGAAGCGGTTGGCGGCGACGCACGCCTCTCCGATGTTGCGCAGCTTGGCGGTCATCGCGCCGTCGACGGCGGCATCGAGGTCGGCGTCCTCGCACACGACGAACGGCGCGTTGCCGCCGAGTTCCATCGAGGTGCGCAGCACGGTCCCGGCGGCCCGGGCGAGGAGGAGACGCCCGACGGGCGTGGATCCGGTGAAGGACAGTTTGCGCAGCCTGCCGTCCCGGAGGAGGGGCTCGGTGACCTCGGCGGCCCGGGTGGTGGGGACGACGTTGAGCACCCCGTCGGGCAGCCCGGCCTCGGCGAGCACCCCGGCGAGCGCCGCCGTCGTGAGCGGTGTCTGCGGCGCCGGCTTGACGACCATGGTGCACCCGGCGGCCACGGCCGGTCCTATCTTGCGGGCGGGCATCGCCAGCGGCGCGTTCCACGGGGTGATCAGCAGACAGGGGCCCACCGGCTGACGGGTGACCAGGACGCGCGCGGTGCCGTCCTCGCTGACCTTCCAGGTGCCGTCGATCCGCACCGCTTCCTCACCGAACCAGCGCAGGTAGTCGGCGGCGTAGCGGACCTCGGCCCGGGACTCGGCCAGTGACTTGCCCATCTCCGCGGTGATCAGTGGCGCGAACTCCTCGACGCGCTCCAGCAGCAGGTCGTGGGCGCGGCGCAGGATCCCGGCCCGGCGGCGGGGCGGAACCGCGGCCCAGCCGGCCTGGGCCGCGTACGCGGCGTCGAGGGCCGCCGCACCGTCCTCCGGCGCGGCGTCGGCGACCTCGCACAGCGCCCGGCCCATGGCCGGGTCGTACACCGCGAACGCGGCGTCCGCCGTCGCGGGCCGCCACCGGCCGGCGATGAACAGCCCCTTCTCCACACGGCCGATGACCTCGTCCGGCGTGATCGTTTCCATGGAACCCTTCTCTCTGGGGTGTGCCGTACGGGCTGGTCCACCGGTGGCGCACGAAGGGCGGAGGGGGAGGGTCCGCCCTTCGTGCGCCGGGTGGTTCGTCAGCGCAGCGCGGCGATCATGTCCTCGGCCAGCCTGGCGCTGGAGGCGGGGTTCTGGCCGGTGAAGAGGTTGCCGTCGATGATGTTGTGCTGCTGGTACGCCGCCCCTTCGACGTGGACCCCGCCCCGCTCCCGCAGCCGGGAGGCGAGCAGCCACGGAGCGCCCTCGGCCGTACCGAAGAGCCGCTCCTCCTCGTCGGTGAACGCCGTCATCCTGCGCCCGGCGAAGAGCCAGTTGCCGTCCTCGTCCTCGGCGCTCAGCAGCGCGGCCGGACCGTGGCAGACCGCGCCGATGGGCTTGCCGTCCTTGTCCGCCTCCGCCAGCAGACGACCCAAGTCGGCGTCCTGGAAGAGGTCGACGACCGGGCCGTGGCCGCCGGGCAGCACCACCGCGACGTAGTCGTCCGTGTCGATCTCGTCGAGCTTTAGCAGCGGGCCGAACTCCTTGAGCGCCTGCTGGGCGTGTGCCACGTGGCGAGCGCACTCCTCGCCCGCGACCGCCGGGTCGGCGCTGTGCTCGTCCAGCGGCTGGAGCACCCCGCCCGGAGAAGCGAAGTCGACCGTGTAACCGGCCTTCACGAACGCCGCGTGCGGGGCGGCCAGCTCCTCCGCCCAGTAACCCGTCGGGTACTTCGATCCGTCGGTGCGCTCCCACACGTCGGCAGCCGACATGACGATGAGAACCCTGTCCTGGTCCTTGTCCTTGCTCGTGTCCTTGCCCTGGCTCATGAGAATTCCTTTTCCGTGGAAAGGCGTGAAGGTGTGATCGCGAAAAGCGTGAAGTCGGCAGAGGGAATGAATGTGTCCCCTGTCCCTCGCCCCGATGAGGACCTGCATTCAGCATGGCCCGCCGCAGGTCGCCGCGGACGCCCATAGCAGGCCCTGCGCGACAGCGGACCCGGAAGACTAGGACTGAGAGAGCCACGCGGGAATCAGCCGCGTCCGCGATACTGGTTGGTATGGCCAACAACAACCGTGAGCTGGGAAACTTCCTGCGGAAGGCCCGCGGTCAAGTGGACCCCGAGCAGGCCGGTCTTCCGCCGGACAGCCGTCCGCGGCGCGTTCCGGGCCTGCGCCGGGAAGAGGTCGCCCGCCTGGCCGGCGTATCGACCGACTACTACACCCGGCTCGAACAGGGGCGTCCGATCTCCCCTTCGCCCGGTGTCGTGGACGCACTCTGCCGCGCCCTGGGCCTCGACCAGGCGGGACGCACCTACCTGCACACGCTCATCGGGGTCACGGACACGCCGTCACGGCGCCGCGGCCGGAGCGTCCAACGGCTCCGCCCAGGCCTCCGCCAGCTCATCGACGCGTTCGACGGCGAACCGGTGCTGGTCCTCGGCCGCCGCAGCGACGTCCTGGGGGCCAACCGGTTGGCCAAGGCGCTGTTCACCGACTTCGACCGGTTGCCCGCCCGGCACCGCAATTACGCGCGCTGGATGTTCCTCAGCGAGGAATCCCGGTCCTTGTTCGTCGACTGGGAGGACCAGGCACGGGCCGCGGTGGAAAACCTGCGTCTGGAGGCGGGGCGGGACCCGGACGACCAGGCGACGAACGATCTCATCGCGGAGCTGCGCGGAAAGAGCGCGGAATTCGACAACTGGTGGGAAAAGCACCGGGTCCACCAGCGCACCCACGGCTCCAAACGGCTCCACCATGCTTTGGTCGGTGAGCTGACGGTGGAGTACGAGACGCTGATCCCGCCGGGAGACGCCGACACCACCCTCTTCATCTACACCGCGGAACCCGGCTCGTCGTCCAGACAGGCCCTCGACCTCCTGGCCATGTGGACCCTCACCGGCGCCGGAACGCCCGCGCCCGGTTCGGCACCCGAACGCGACTGACACACCGACGGCCGACCCACGACCGGAAGGGGCCCTGGAACCGATGGAGCCGAGGGAGCCGATGGAGCCGAGGGAGCGGACGGAGCCGAAGGAGCCGATGGAGCCGAAGGAGCCGAGCGATCTCGTATGGCAGGACGCCGTCGGCCTCGCGAAGCTGATCTCGGCGGGCACGGTGAGCGCCGTCGAGGTGGTGACCGCCCATCTCGACCGAATCGAGGCGGTCGCGGACCGGGTGAACGCCTTTGTGACCGTGCTCGGTGAGCAGGCTCTGCACGCCGCGGCGCGACCGGCCGACGGCCCGCTCGGCGGAGTCCCCTTCACGGTCAAGGACTCTTTCGACACCGCGGGGGTCCCCACCACCCGGGGATCGAGGCTCTTCGCCGACCGGGTGCCCGGCACCGACGCCACCCCGGTGGCCCGTCTCCGGCAGGCCGGGGGCATCCTGCTGGCCAAGACGAACCTGCCGGAGATGTCCTACTGGACCGAGACGGACAACCGCCTCACCGGCAGATCCCTGAACCCCTACGACCCGCGGCGCACTCCCGGAGGCTCCAGCGGCGGCGAGTCCGCGGCCATCGCGAGCGGGCTCTCGCCGCTCGGCATCGGGAGCGACGTCGCCATCTCCGTACGCGGGCCCGCCGCCGACACCGGGATCGCCGCCATCAAGCCCACCCACGGCAGGGTGCCGATGACCGGCCACTTTCCCGCCGTGCCGCGCCGCTGGTGGCACGCGGGACCCATGGCCCGCAGCGTGCGCGACCTGCGCCTGGCGCTCTCCCTCATGGAGGGGCCCGACGGCCACGACCCCTACGCCGTGGCGCGGCCCTCCGCGGACCGCACCCGCGGCGGGGACCGGCTGCGCATCGGCTGGACCACCGCGGCGTTCGGCACGGTCGACCGGCAGGTCGCCGCCACGGTCGCCGCGGCGGCGACGGCGCTGGCCGAGTTGGGGCACGACGTCCGGGAGAGCGAGCTGCCGTGGCTCGCCGAGCGGGACTGCACCCTGCTCTCGGCGACGCTGTTCCCGCCGGAGGTACGGCCCGCCCTGCGCGCGGTCGCCTCCGGCCGCGAGACGGAGGTGCACCCCGTCATCGCGGCCACGCTGGAGTCCGCCGAGGTTCCGCCGGCCGATTACCTCGCCGCCGAACACGAGGTGGAGCGACTCCGCGCGCGATTCGCCGCGTGGTTCGCCGATCACGACGTCCTGCTCTGCCCCGTAACGCCCTTTCCCGCGCCGCCTCATGGCCGCGGCCGACTCGACGTGGACGGGGTCTCCCTGCCGGCACGCGCGGTGATGCGGGCGACCGTACCGTTCAATCTGACCGGCCTGCCCGCCGTCGCGCTCCCCTTCGGCGTCACGGACGACGGCCTGCCGCTCGGGGTCCAGTTGGTCAGCCGGTGGTGGGCCGACGCCCTCCTCCTCGACGTCGCGGAGGGCCTGGAGAAGGTCAGCCCCGTCCACGGCCGCCGACCCGCCTTCTGAGGGGGCGTCCCCTCCCTGTCCGTAGACCACGGAGCGGGCCGGCGGTCGGTCGTCAGGCAGTTGTCCGGCGATCGTCAGGCGGCAGCCCGTGCGGCGAAGGCCGGGCCGAGAGTGCGGGCGTGGTCATGGGCGGCCGTCATGGATGCCTCGTGCAGGGGGAGGAGCGAGGCGAGGGCCGGGGCGTGGGGAGCCATGGTCAGCTCGGGGGTCACGGTGGTGACGTCCAGGCCGAGGAGATCCTCGTGGCCCAGGACGGTCTCCAGCGTGGGCACCAGGTAGTCCAGGCCCTCTCTCGGAGCGCCGGGGGCATAACTGCCGCCCCGGGCGGACACCAGCA
This sequence comes from Streptomyces albiaxialis, assembly GCF_039530985.1. Lineage (NCBI taxonomy): Bacteria > Bacillati > Actinomycetota > Actinomycetes > Kitasatosporales > Streptomycetaceae > Streptomyces > Streptomyces albiaxialis. The sequence goes on along the minus strand of NZ_BAAAPE010000002.1, from coordinate 485,685 downwards.
GGGCCGGGCGGCCCGCGGCGGGGGAGGCGCCTTCGTGGCTGAAGGTGCGGTCCCTGACGACGATCTGGTCCAGCCACGCCTTGAACACCGACGGCATGGACAGGTTGTACATCGGTACCGAGAACAGGTACGCGCCCGCGCCGAGGAACTCCTCGATCAGCTCGTCCTGCAGTGCCCGGGCCTTGGCCTGCTCGGGGGTGTGCCGGTCCGGGTCGGTGTCGCGGGCGGTGATGCCCGCCGCCGTCAGGTGCGGCACCGGTGAGGCGGCCAGGTCGCGGTGGACGACCGGGCCCTGCCACCGGCCGCGGAAGGACTGGGCGACCCGGCGGGATACGGAGTCCTCGCCGAGCGAGGAGGAGTCGATGTGCAGCAGGTACGACATGGCGTTGCCTTCCTGGGAGATGAGGGCGCGGGGTCAGGAGCGGCACACCCGTCGGGGCCGGGCCTGACCTCCAATTCCTACGAATTGTTCGTAGCGCCATGATGCGCCAGTATGGAAGCCCGTACAAAAGGCACACGGATGTGCGCGACGGAGAGGAATGGGCGCCATGCAGGACAGCACCGATACGGAGATGGCGGCCGCGGCCGGGCCGTGCGCGAGCATCCCCGCCGAGCACATGGCCTTCATCCGGCAGGTGCTGGACCGGGTCGGCGACAAGTGGAGCATGCTGATCATCGCCGTCCTGGAGAACGGCCCCTTGCGCTACACCGACCTCCAGCGCCGCATCCCCGGCATCTCCCAGCGCATGCTCACGCACACGCTGCGCCAGCTCGTCGAGGACGGCTTGATCACGCGCACCGCCTACGCCGAGGTCCCTCCGCGCGTGGAGTACGCCCTCGCCCCGCTCGGCCGCGGCCTGCACGAGATCGCCATGCGGCTCATCGGCTGGGCCGCGGACCACCACGGAGAGATCCTCGCCCACCGCTCCCGGGCGGCCGAGCGCGACTGACCGGCCCGGAGCGGGAGTTCGCCGTGGGGACCACGGACACCGGCGTGTTCCCCACGACGTGGTCCCCGGCGGTTCTTCGGCTAGGCGTAGAAGGAGCTGTCACCGCCGAGGCGGACAGCGTCGTAGTAGGTCTGGGCGGCCCCGTAGCAGGCGGTGTGCCGGATCGGATCGGGCCTCTTCTTGTCGCACGTACGCTGCATCTCCTCCAGGAACCTGGTGTCGATCGCCTTCTTGCGGCCGGGGGTCGGGTCGAGGCTCAGACCGCGCGCGTGGCTGCCGTAGTTCCGGTAGCCGAAGTCGTGCAGCGCGCACGCCGGGGTGAAGAGCTTCATGTACGGGGCCATTCCGCCCGGCACCGAGCAGCCGTCCGTGGTCCAGTCGAAGGGCGGCGTGTGCTCCGTCGTCGCGAACTCCTCGGCCGGGAGCGCCATGATCCGGTCGGCTTTCCGGACCAGTTCGGGGCTGCTCTCCGCGGTGGCGACCCCCGCTCCGCCGAGGAGCGTGGTCAGGGACAGGGCGGCGGTCGCGAGAGCGAGGCGTGCGCGCATGGGCGGTCCTTCCTGGCGCCGGCCCGGACGTTCCGGGCCGCCAGAAAGTTGTCCGCGCCCCTCGTCGACCAGTCGCGATGCCCTACCCGTTCCCCCGGACGAAGGACGCGCCCCTCTCACGACCTGACCGAGGGATGGGCCCTGAGTGATCCGCCTTGAGTGATCTGCCTTGAGTGATCTGCCTCACGTCCTGTCACAGCCTCCGATGACGCGGTGACGTATGGCCGAACACCCGTGATCGGAGGAGGCACCATGGCGGGGAACACGCAGGTGGTTGTGATCGGTGGCGGATACGCGGGCGTGATGGCCGCGAACCGGCTGACGGGGCGCGACGACGTGACCGTGACGCTGGTCAATCCGCGTCCGGAACTGGTCCACCGGGTCCGCCTGCACCAGTTGGTGGGCGGGACCGACGACGCGGTCGTCGCCTTCCAGGACGTCCTGGCCGGAGGCGTCCGGCTGGTGGTCGACACCGCCACCCGGATCGACGCGGCCGGGCGCGGCGTGACGCTCGCGTCCGGCGGCACGCTCGCCTACGACTACCTGATCTACGCGGCGGGCAGCGTCAGCGCCGCACCGAGCGTGCCCGGGGCGGCCGAGTTCGCCTACCCGGCGGCCACCCTGGAGGAGGCGCGGCGGCTGCGTACGGCCCTCGGCGCCGTGCCCGCGACGGCCGCGGTGACGGTCGTGGGCGCGGGCCCCGCCGGGATCGAGACCGCCGCCGAACTGGCGGAGGAGGGACGCCGGGTGACCCTGGTCTGCGGCGGCGTCCTCGGCCCGTATCTGCACACCCGGGGCAGGCGCTCGGTCGCCAAGTGGCTCGCCCGGCTCGGGGTGACGGTCGTCGACGGCCCGGACACGACGGTGACGGCGGTGTCCCGCGATGCCGTGCGGCTCGCCGACGGCCGCGAGGTGCCGGGCGAGGTGACCGTCTGGACCGCCGGTTTCGGCGTCCCGGACCTGGCCGCGCGCAGCGGACTGAGCGTCGACGCCGCGGGCCGCCTGCTCACGGACGAGACACTGACGAGCGTGGACGACCCGCGTGTCCTCGCGGCCGGGGACTCGGCGGCCCCGTCCGGCGTGCCGCTGCGGATGAGCTGCCTGAACGCGACCCCGCTGGGCGCGCGGGCCGCCGACACGGTGCTCAGCCGGCTCGCCGGTGAGGAGCCGGACCACCTCCACCAGGGCCTCTACGCCCAGTGCGTCAGCGTGGGGCGCGGGGCGGGTATCTACCAGTTCGCCAACCGGTCCGACGTCGCGGTGTGGCTGCACATCGGAGACGGCCTGGGTGCCAGGATCAAGGAACTGGTGTGCGAGGGCATCCCCAAGCACCTCTCCGGAGAGGCACGCAAGCCCGGTTCGTACCGCCTGCACCGGACGCCGGGCGGTATCGCGAAGCGGCGGCAGTCACTGCGCGCCCACCGCGACGAGGCCCCGGCCGCCGCCGACCGGACGGCCTGAGCGCCACCGGCACCGGCACCGGCACCGGCACCGGCTCCGCGCGCGGTGAAGAGGAGAAGGAACGAGAGTTGGGCAGGGGACGAGAAGTGAGCGAGGAACGAGAGTTGAGCAACGACGGCGCCACCGAACCGGCGACCACCGAGGCGTTCCTCGCCCACCGCAACCTCCTCTTCACCGTCGCCTACGAGGTGCTCGGCTCGGCGGCCGACGCCGAGGACGTCCTCCAGGAGAGCTGGCTGCAATGGGTCAAGGCCGATCGGGGGCAGGTGCGCGACCAGCGTGCCTTCCTCGTCCGGATCACCACCCGCCAGGCCCTCAACCGGCTGCGCGCCCTCAAGCGCCACCGCGAGGCCTACGTCGGCCCCTGGCTGCCCGAGCCCCTGCTCACCGCACCCGACGTGGCCGAGGACGTCGAACTCGCCGAGAGCGTGTCGATGGCGCTCATGCTCGTCCTGGAGACGTTGTCACCGACCGAACGAGCCGTCTTCGTGCTGCGCGAGGCCTTCGACGTCGGCTACGACGAGATCGCCGAGGCCGTCGGCAAGAGCCCCGCGGCCGTACGCCAGATCGCCCACCGCGCCCGCCGCCACGTCGACGCCCGCCGCCCGCGCCGGGAGGTCTCCTCGGACGAGGGCCGGGCGGTCCTGGAGTCGTTCCGGCGCGCCGTGGACACCGGGGACCCGCAGATCCTCCTCGACGTGCTCGCCCCCCAGGTCGTCCTGATGGGCGACGGCGGCGGCATCCGGCACGCCACGCTGCGGCCGGTCACGGGCGCCGAACGGGTGGCGCGGATGTTCACCGGCGGCCTCGGCAAGGTCCAGGGCACCCTCACCACCGAACCGACCATGGTCAACGGCCATCCGGCACTCCTCGTCCGCCTCGACGGCGAGATCGACGGCGTCATGGCGATCAGCGTCGAGGACGCCCGCGTCACCGGTCTCTACTACGTCCGCAACCCCGAGAAGCTGTCCCGCATCACCGCCACGACCCCGCTCACCCTGCGCTGACCTCCGTCGCTGTCACGCGAGATTGGCGAAGGCCTCCACGTCCCCTGTGCGGCCGGTCACCACGATCACGTCGCCTTTCTCCACGACGGTGTCGGCCGTCGCGTAGGTGAAGCCCTGGCCGGGCCGCTTGATGCCGACCACGGTCACCCCGTGCTCGGACCGCACCCGGGATTCGCCCAGGGGCAGGCCGGTGGCGACCTCGGGGGCGACGGTCTTGACGAGGGCGTAGTCGTCGTCGAACTGGATGAAGTCCAGCATCCGCCCGGTGACCAGGTGGGCGACCCGCTCGCCCATCTCGTGTTCGGGCAGTACGACGTGGTGGGCGCCGAGGCGTTCGAGGATCTGGCCGTGCTGGCGGCTGATGGCCTTGGCCCAGATGTTGGGGACCTCGGCGTCCAGCAGATTGGAGGTCACCAGGATGCTCGCCTCGATGTCGGTGCCGATGCCGACGACGGCGCTGGAGAACTCGTGGACGCCGAGCTGGCGCAGCGCTTCCATGTCGGTGCAGTCCGCCACGGCGGTGTGGGTGAGGGCGTCGGCCAGTCTCTGCACCAGTTGGGGGCTCTCGTCCAGGCCCAGTACGTCCCAGCCGCGCCGCATCAGCTCCACGGCCACCGAGCTGCCGAACCGGCCGAGCCCGATCACGGCGATCCGCTGATCGGCCGCCTTGCGCCGCCCGCGCCCTCCCGCGGGCGGGGACTGCTGCTTGCGCCGTCGGCGGCTGAGGGAGTGGCGTTGATGGCTCATGCGGTCACCCATGGTCGTGGTCAGCCAATGATCGGTCGTTCTTCGGGAAGCTGATAGCGGCGCGTCCGCTCGCGCAGCGCGAGCGCGGACACCAGGGTCACGGGTCCCAGCCTGCCCACGAACATCAGCAGGATCACGATCAGCTCCCCGCCCGTTCCCAGGTCGGAGGTGATGCCCGCGGAGAGTCCCACGGTGCCGAACGCCGAGACCGCCTCGAACAGTACGTACTCGAACGGTGCCTTGACGACGGTCAGCAGCGCCAGGGTCGCGCTCGTCACCAGCCCGACCCCGAGCAGCACCACGGTCAGCGCCTGCCGCAGCACGTGCGGGGCGAGCTTGCGGCCCAGCACGCCGGAGGTGGGCTCGCCGCGCACCTCCGCCAGGATCGCCACGGCCAGCACCGCGAACGTCGTCACCTTGATGCCGCCCGCCGTGCCCGCGCTGCCGCCGCCGATGAACATCAGCACGCAGGTGCTCAGCAGGGTCGCCGGTTCCATCTTCCCGATGTCCAGCGCGTTGAAGCCGGCCGTGCGGCTCATCGTGGAGTGGAAGAAGCCGTTGAGGAGCTTGTGCCCGGTGTCCAGGGCGCCCAGCGTCGCCGGGTTCCGCCACTCCAGCAGGCACGTCAGCAGCGTGCCCGTGGCCAGCAGCCCCGCCGTGGTGATCAGCGTGAGCTTGGTGTGCAGCGACCAGCGGCGCGGGCCGCGCGAGCGCGAACGGTGGCGCAGCAGCTCCAGCAGCACGGGGAAGCCCAGGCCGCCCAGGATCACGGCCGCCGAGATCGGAAGCTGCACCCACGGATCGGTCACGTACCGCATCAGGTTGTCGGGACGGAGACCGAAACCGGCGTTGTTGAACGCGGAGACGGCGTGGAACACCGCGTGGTGGACGGCTTCGCCGAAGGACATCGCGTACCCGTAGCGGAAGCGCAGCGCGAGCGCGGCGGCCACGGACAGCTCCACGATCAGTGTGGTGCCCGCCACACCGAGCAGCACCCGGCGCACCTGCCCTATGTCCAGCGTCTTGGTCTCCGCCTGCGCCGTGAGCTGCATCCGCAGCCGCAGCCGCCCCGAGACCAGCAGCGCGAGCAGCGAGGCCAGCGTCATGATCCCGAAGCCACCGATCTGGATCAGGGTGAGGATGACGCCCTCGCCGAACCCGGACCAGTACGTGCCGGTGTCCACCGTCACCAGCCCCGTCACGCAGACGGCCGAGACGGCGGTGAACAGCGCGGTCACGAAGCCCGTCGACGTCCCGTCGGCCCGCGCCACCGGCAGCGTCAGCAGGGCCGCGCCGGCCAGTGCGGCGAACGCGAAGGCCAGCACCGTCACCCGGGCGGGATGCGCGCGCAGCAGCGAGAACCGCGCCAGAGGTCCAGCCATCCGCCTGCCGCTTCCCTTACGCCGCCCTGTCGAAGATCCGACGCCACCTTAACCGGACATCTGTTCTCCGCCCCTCCAGTGCGTTCCCCCGCCGGACAGCGCGCCGCGCGTCACGTCTGCTCGAAGCGGTATCCCCTGCGGGGCTCGTTGAGCAGATGACGGGGGTGCCGCGGATCCTGTTCGAGCTTGCGCCGCAGATACGTGATGTGGACCCGCAGGCAGTCGGTCCGGGTGCGGTGGCCGGGCCCCCACACCTCCTGGAGGAGCCGCTCGTACGGCACGGCCCGGCCGGAGCTGCGGATGAGGGTCTCCAGCAGGCGCCACTCGGTGGGGGAGAGCCGGACGGGACGGCCTTCGCGCCGGGCCTTCTTGGCCACCAGGTCGATGGTGACGTCGCCGGCGACGACGAGAGCCGAGGCGCCGGCGACTTCCCAGGCGGCCGCTCCCGGCGTCCGCCTGGCGTCCGCGCGGCGGGCTGCGGCACGGCGGGCCGCGGCGCGCAGCCGGGCGAGCAGCTCGTCCATGCCGAAGGGCTTGGTGACGTAGTCGTCGGCCCCCGCGTCGAGGACCCTGACCTTCTCCTCCGATTCCCGGCGCGCGGAGATCACCAGGACCTCGACCCGGATGCTTCCGGTCCACTCCCGCAGGGCCCTGATCACCTCGACGCCGTCCATGTCGGGCAGCCCTGAGTCGAGCAGGACGACGTCCGGGCGCCGCACGGCCGCCAGCCGCACGGCGCTCGCACCGTCGGGAGCGGCGTCCACTTCGTACTCCCGGTTCCTCAGCGCGAGCACGAGGTCGCGTACGAGCTGCGGTTCCTCCTCCACGACCAGGACCCGGGTCATCGGTTGAGGTCACCCGACCGGTTCTCGAAGGCTTCCGAGGAACCTTGGCGCGGCACTTCGTCCCCGTCGCCGTCCTTGCCGTTGTCGTCGTCGGTGGTCTCGTCGGTGGCCTCGTCGATGTGGAAGATCCGTGCGATCGGTACGTCGGTGCTGCTGTGCGCGACGATGGAGAAGGCGATGCACACCGCGATGAGGGTGAACGCCTCCTCGCCGTGCGGGATCCCGGCCTGGAGGACCAGCAGCCCGTAGACGACCGAGGCGAAGCCCTTGGGCCCGAACCAGGCGGCGACCAGCTTCTCCTTGCGCGGGAAGCGGGTGCCCAGCAGCGAGACCAGCAGCGAGGCCGGGCGGATCAGCACGATGGCCAGGACCACCACGACGTACCCGCCCACCGACAGGTCCGAGAACAGGCCCGGGGTCAGCAGCGCGCCGAAGACCAGCAGCGCGGCGAACTTCGCCAGCTCCGCCAGCGCCTCTCCCAGCGGCCGGAAGGCCTTCTCGGCCTCGGGCGAGCGCGCGGTCAGCACGGCCCCGGCCGAGAACGCGGCGAGGTAGGGGTTGGCGTGGGTCAAGTGGCAGACGGCGTACAGGATGACGCCGATCGCCAGCGGCAGCAGCGGCTGCAACTTCGGCTCGGCGCCCAGCAGCCGGAAGCGCACCAGGCCGATGACCAGCAGTGGCAGCGCGATGCCGAACGCCAGGCCCAGCACCAGCTCCAGCCCGATCATCGCGAGCGAGGACTCGGCGTGCCCGGCCGTCGGCCCGGCCGCGGCGATGAAGATCAGCACGATGGGCAGCGCGAGCCCGTCGTTGATTCCGCTTTCGACGTTGAGGAGCTGGCGCAGCTTCGCCGGAACTTCCTTACGGCCCACGATCGCCGAGGCGAAGACCGGGTCCGTGGGCGCGAGAACGGCTCCCACCAGGAAGGAGGTCGTCCAGTCCAGGCCCACCAGGTAGTGGGTGATCAGGGCCATGCCGACGAACGCCAGCGGCATCCCGAGCCCCAGCGCCCGCGCGGGGTTCTTCCAGTTGGCGCGCAGCGTGGGGAAGGAGACGTGCATCCCGTCCGTGAACAGCACCGCGAACAGCGCCAGATCCGCCGTCGTGGCCACGATCGCGCTGTCCGGCGTGATGTGGATCAGCCCCAGGAACCCGTCACTGACCAGCGCCCCACCCACGAGGAACAGCAGCGACGTCGACAGCACCGTACGGGCCGCGACCCCGGACAACAGCACCGCGACCAGCAACGCCGCCCCGAAAACAGCCACCAGCACCATGAAGGATCCCCCCGATCGGCAGACATACCAGCCCTGACCGCCGACCAGACTTCCCGGCACACCGCGAGGAACCTTACACACCCTTGACGCAACATTGGCAGGTGCATAGCACGAACTTGGGCACAGCCCCAGATTGCCGGAACCCGGCAACAGTACGGAGCGCGCCTCGATGGACGGGCGCCTCAACCGTCGCCTTCCCGGCAACATGAGGCGGAGGGGTCAGCGTTGACCCAACCGAAAGAACCGGAACTTCGGCCTACCCGAAGCTCAGCAGCACCGCCGCGAACATGACCAGTGCGCACGCGGTGGGGCACAGGGTCATCTCCGGGAGGCCGAGTTCGGCGGCCCGGACGGCGAGCGCGTTCCGGCGACGGCTGGGCGGGTCACCACAGCGTGTCCTCTGTCGTGGACGGTGGTGCGATGGAGGGGTGGCCGGGCATGCCCGGTGGGACGGCGGCGGCAGTGAGTGCGGCCCAGGTCGGGTAGTGCTCCGCCAGGTGGAGGAGGAGCAGGGCCGTGGCGCGGGCGTCGAAGGGTGCTCGGTGGCGTTGTCCGGCGACGCGGCTCAGGTCGGGACCGGTGCGGTCGAGCAGCCGGTCGAGGCCGTAGCCCTGTCGGCCGGGGTCCGCGTGTTCGGCCAGGCGCAGGGTGTCGATGACTCCGGCGGGCTGCCATCCGGGCAGGTGCCGCGTGAGGGCCCGGTATTCGACGCTCGCGTTGTGGGCGGCGATCCAGGCGCCCTCCAGCGGCTCGCGTACGTCGTCGGCGATCCGTTGGGCCCGGTAGCCGCAGGTGTACCGCGTGAAGGTGCGCGGTGGTTCGTCCAGGTCCTCGACCGGGATGGTCCGGTCGGTGACTTCAACGGGGGCGGCCCCACCCAGGGCACGCGCGGTGGCCTCCGCCTCAGTCCGGTCGGGTGCCTGACGGGCCGAGGCGTACCGCCCGACTGGGGTGGCGGGCCCGGGCGTCGGGGCGTCCGCCGTCAGTTCTCAGGGTTCAGGGGGCCGCGGCGGCGCGGGTTTCAGGCCGTCCAGGGTGAGGTCGAGGAGGCGTTCGGCCTGCCCTCGCTGCGCGGGCTCGGCCGAGGTGAGGGCGATGCCGGCCAGGGCGGCGAACATGTCGGTCGGGCTGATGTCCGAACGGATCGTTCCGGCAGCGGTATTGGCGTCCATGAGGGAGGAGAGGGCGGCCTGAATCATCTCGTGGCTTTCGGCGTACGGGTTGGTTCCCGAGGCGACGACGGCGCGCAGGGCGTCGGCCATGCCGAGTTTGGCGGTGGCGTAGTCGATGAAGCGCCGGGTCCAGGCCCGCAGCGCTTCAGGCGGTGACATCGACGCGAGGAGGCCGGGGACGGCGTCGCACAGCCGGGCCACTTCGTTCCGGTACGCCGCCTCGATCAGAGCCTCCCGGGTCGGGAAGTTGCGGTAGAGGGTGCCGCTCCCCACGCCCGCTTCCTTGGCGATGCGTTCGAAGTGCGCATCCAGTCCCTCCTCGGTGAACACGTGCACCGCGGCGGCCAGGATCTTCTCCCGGTTCCGCTGTGCGTCAGCCCTCAGTGGGCGTCCTGCGTCCCGGGCCATCAGTGGCTCTCCCTTGTTCCCACGTGTCTCCGCCTGTCTCTGCCTGTCCACGCCCGTCTCCGTTTGCTAAGTGGGGGCGCCGCCACTTAGTGTGCGTTAAGTGGCGGCGCCCCCACTTTCACTGTAGGGCACGGCCGCCGCCCCCCACTCCTCCGCTGGAAGGACCGCCCCTCATGTCGGGAATCGAAGGCAAAGTCGTGATGATCACGGGCGCGGGCAGCGGCATCGGCGAGGCGACCGCGCTCCTGCTCGCGGAGCGCGGCGCGAAGATCGTCCTCGGGGCCCGTCGTCCGGAGCGTCTTGAGGCTCTGGCCGCCCGCATCGAGGAGGCGGGCGGTGAAGCCGTCTGGGCCCGCACGGACGTGACGCGACGCGAGGACGTCTCCGGCCTCGTCGAGCTGGCACGCGAGCGTTACGGCAAGCTCGACGTCCTCGTCAGCAACGCCGGGGTCGGTCTGCTCTCCCGTCTGGACGACCTGCGCGTCGAGGACTGGGAGGAGATGATCGACGTCAACCTCAAAGGGGTCCTGTACGGGATCGCCGAGGCCCTTCCCGTCTTCCGGGAGCAGGGCTTCGGGCACTTCGTCAACACCGTCTCCACCGCCGGACTGCGCATCGTGCCGCTCCAGGCGGTGTACGCCGGCACGAAGAACGCTGTGCGCACCATCTCCGAGGGCCTGCGCCAGGAGGCCGGTGACAGCCTGCGCGTGACCGTCGTCTCGCCCGGCGCCGTCCGTACGGACTTCGCGGAGCGCATGGACCCGGCGGTGAAACCCCGGATCGACAAGATGATGGAGACCGGCCTTACGCCGGACGCGGTGGCCCGCGCCATCGCCTTCGCCATCGAGCAGCCGGACGGTGTCGATGTAGGCGACATCGTGGTTCGCCCCACCGCCCAGGGATAGTCCGCGAAACCGGGCGGCCTCAGTCCATCCCGCGCCTGCTGAACAGGCGTCAGCTCCACTGAACCCTCGGGCCGTCGGGAGGCGGGGGAAGGCGGGGCGGCCGCCCGTCTGGTGTGGTCGCGGCGGCGGGCCGCCGCGCTTCGCCCCCGTCGACCATCGCGAGCGGCACGGCCCCGGCGCACAGCGGCATGGCTCGGTCTTCGTCCAGCACCGCCCGGATCACATGCCGGGCGTTGTGTGCCATCGCGGGGTTCGTCCTGCGGTAGGTCGGCAGCGCGATCAGTGCTTGCGAGAGTGTCCGCCCCCGGCCGCGGATCCAGGTCGCGTCGTCCACGGCGAGCGCCTCGCGGAAGACTTCCCTCGCGTCGGCCGGGAGCAGATTCCACGCCGGGAACATGTCGCACGCCGGGTCTCCCACCCCCCGCGCAGTCGAAATCGATCGCCACTTGCGCAACAGGCCTTGGGGCAGGCCCTCATGGCCCGGATCGCCCACGGGCGGCGGCGGGCGGACCCGGCTGCCCGGCCGGGCGCCGGGCCCCCTCCCGGGGCGTCGGCAGGCGTATTCAGCGCACTAGGAGATCGATGGCGACCTCCAGTCGTTCGAGGTAGAAGTCCCGTGATGCGGCCTGGTGCTTGAGACCGATGGACGTGCTGATCATCGTCTGGGCGACTCGGACGGCCGCCGCGTGTCCCGTCTCGACGGCGATCGCGTCCGTGATCAGTTGCTCGAAACGCTGCGGCGTGGTCTCGACGATCTCCCCCAGGAGGCCGGGGTTGTCCTCGATGACCACCGCCACATCGCGCGCCAGCGGGCCGATGTACCGGCCCGCCCACTGGTCGAAGGCGTCGAGGAGGCGCTCCGCGAGGGGGCGGCCGGTGTCGGCCAGGACGTGCTCGACCGCCGTGATGTCGCGCTCCAACGCCTGGGTGACGGCGGCGCGGAACAGGCTGTCCTTCGAGGAGAAGAGGAAGTAGAGCCCGGGCCGGGAGATGTCGGCCGCCCGGGCCACCTCCTCCATCGAGGTCTTCCGGTAACCGAAGCGCGCGAACGTGACCATGGCGGAGTCCAGAACCATGGTCCGGCGGTCGGTGTCGGCGACTCTCGACGGGGGGTGGCCGGCATCGGGACTGCTCATGGGCGGAGCATACGAGCAGGGGTCTTACTATACAAATCAAGGCTAGCGCGTATAGTCGCCGCCATGGCTGCTCGCGAACCCATCTCCACACCCTTCACCGCCTCCAGCACCGCGGACGAGGTGCTGCGGGGCGTCGACCTCACCGGCGTCCGCGCGATGGTGACGGGCGCTTCCTCCGGGATCGGGGCCGAGACGGCTCGCGCGTTGACCGCTGCCGGAGCGGAGGTGACGCTCGCTGTCCGGAACGCGACGGCGGGGAACGCCGTCGCGGAGACGATCGAGAAAACGACGGGCGGGATACGGCCCCGAGTCGTCCGGCTCGACCTTGCCGACAAGGCCACCGTCACGCGATGCGTCGACGCGTGGGACGGCCCGCTTCACCTGCTGATCAACAACGCGGGCGTGGTCACCGGTGGCCTCGAACGCACACATGAGGGCTGGGAGTTGCAATTCGCGACGAACCACCTCGGCCACTTCGCCCTCGCCACCGGCCTTCATGACGCCCTGGCCCTGGGGGCGGCCGACCGCGACGGAGCACGGATCGTCTCGGTCAGTTCGACGGCGCACATGCGTGCCGGTATCGACTTCGACGACCTCCACTTCGAGCGTCGCGGCTACGACCCGCAGATCGCCTACGCCCAGTCGAAGACGGCGAACTCCCTCTTCGCCGTCGAGGCGACCCGCCGCTGGGCATCCGACGGCATCATTGCCAACGCGGTGAACCCCGGAGGTGTCGCGACGGGACTGCAGCGGAACTTCACCGCGCGACAGAAAGAGTCGCTCGACGCGGCCGAAGCCGCCGGAGTGTTCACGTACAAGACGGTCGAACAGGGCGCCGCTACCGGCATCGTCGCGGCCGTCGCCCCGGAGTTCGCGCGCTCCGGAGGCCACTACCTCGACGATTCACAAGAGGCCTACACCGTGCCGAACCACGCCGACCTCGCGCAGCACCCGCACGGCGTCAAGGAATGGGCACTCGACCCCGCCACCGCCGAGCGCCTCTGGACAGTCTCGACCGCCCTGCTGCGCGTCTGACCTTGGACGAGGCATGGCAGTGTTCAAGGTCTACCGGCATCTGATGCCGGGCTCGATCGGCAAGGCCGCGAAGATGCTGGACGTGGCGCTTGCTGCCTGAACGGTACGTGTGGGCGCCCGGCCGTTCCCGATCGCTCTGTGGGGGCCGAGAGGCCGTCCTTGCAGGTTCGGCAATCGGTGTCAATTCCGTCGCCCACGTTGCGGTTCCTCTATCCGCGGTCTGAGACGGAGATCAATTCACTTCGGTCCGTTCCGAGGGTCACTGGCTGTCGAGCGGTGACGAATGGTCGGGCACGTGTCGTTGTCGGTCCCACGGGGGCCTGGCGTAGCCGGTAGCGGCTGGGCGCGGTGGGAGGCTGAGCACCGGGGGCTCGACCGCGCGGTAGGGGACGGTGGAGAGGAGGTGGGCGATCATGTTGAGGCGGGCCCGGCGTTTGTCGTCGCTGTCAACGACGTACCAGGGTGACTCGTCGGCGTCCGTGTGAGCGAACATCTCGTCCTTCGCGCGGGAGTAGGACTCCCACCGCGTGATCGCCTCCAGGTCCATGGGCGACAGTTTCCAGCGGCGGGTGGGGTCTTCGAGTCTGCTGCGGAAGCGCTGTTGCTGGACGGCGTCGCTCACGGAGAACCAGTACTTGCGCAGCAGGATGCCGTCCTCGATGAGGAGGTGCTCGAAGACGGGGCACTGGCGCAGGAAGCGGCGGTACTCCTCGTCCGTGCAGAAGCCCATGACCCGCTCGACCCCGGCGCGGTTGTACCAGCTCCGGTCGAACAGCACGATCTCGCCCTCCGTGGGGAGGTGCGCGGTGTAGCGCTGGAAGTACCACTGGCCGCGTTCGCGTTCGCTGGGCGCGGGGAGCGCGGCGACACGGGCGAAGCGGGGGTTGAGGTGCTCCGTCACCCGCTTGATGGCGCCTCCCTTGCCCGCTGCGTCACGGCCCTCGAAGACGACCACGAGGCGGGCGCCCTCGACGCGCACCCACTCCTGGAGCTTCACCAGCTCCGTCTGGAGGCGGAAGAGCTCCTTCTCGTAGACCTTTCTGCGCAGTCGGCCGCGCCTCGCGGTGGTGCCATCGTTCATCCCGGTCCCCTTCCGTAGCTGCCTATGCCTCGGCAGCATGGCGTGTATCCGGGGGACTCGGGAATTCGGCTGCCTGGACAGGGGTGGGACGGCACGATGAACGGTGATTCTGCGGATGCCGGGGCAGGGGTGCCGCGGCTGCGGCTCGATGAGCTGCTGGAGGAGCTGGAGCGGCGCATCGGCGAGGTGCGGGGGACGCAGGACCGGCTGCACGGGCTGTTGGAAGCGGTGCTGTCGATCGGGCGGGGGCTGGACGTCGCGCAGGTGCTCAAGCAGATCGTGGAGGCGGCGGTCGTGCTCGTCGACGCGGAGTACGGCGCGCTCGGGGTGGTCGCGAAGGCCGGGGAGGACCGTGGGCTGTCGCAGTTCCTGACGGTTGGGCTGAGCCCCGACCAGGTGGCGGATATCGGTGAGTTGCCGAGCGGACACGGCATCCTGGGCGAGCTGATCCGGCATCCGGAGCCGCTGCGGCTGGAGGAGCTGTCGCAGCACCCGGCGTCGTACGGGTTCCCGCCCGGGCATCCGCCGATGCACTCGTTCCTGGGCGTGCCGGTACGGGTGCGGGAAGAGGTGTTCGGGAACTTCTACCTGACCGAGAAGCGCTCGGCGAAGGAGTTCGACGCGGAGGACGAGGCGGTGCTCTCCACGCTCGCGGCCGCCGCCGGCGTGGCGATCGAGAACGCGCAACTGTATGAGGAGGCGCGGCGCCGCGAGCAGTGGTCGGCGGCCGGGGCCGAGGTCATCGGGACGCTGCTGTCCGGTGCCCCCCGCGGGGAGGTCCTGGAGCTGATCGTGCGGCGCGCGAAGGACGTGGTCGCCGCCGACCTGGCTGCTGTGGTGCTGCCGGTCGAGGGCAGCGAGGGGCTGCGCACGGGACTGGCGGAAGGGCTGGGCGCCGAGGCGTTCCGTGGGGCGTCCGTGCAGCGGCACGACGGCTTCGTGGAGGAGGCGTTCGGCGCCGAGGCGCCGGTGGCGAGTGTGGACGTCCGGCGCGATCCGCGGGTGGGGGAGTCCGGTGCCGCGTGGTCCGGGCTCGGCCCCGCCGTGGCCGTGCCGATGGGCGCGGGCGAGGAGGCGCGGGGCGTGCTCGTGCTGGCACGCGCGGAGCGCGGAGTGCCGTTCGCCGAGGCCGAGATCGCCCCGGCACTCGGGTTCGCGAGCCAGGTCGCGTTGGCGATGGAGGTGGCCGAGCGGCGCCGGGACGCGGAGGCGGTGGCGCTGCTGGAGGAGCGTGACCGTATCGCCAAGGACCTGCACGACCTCGCGATCCAACGGCTGTTCGCCACGGGGATGACGCTGCAGAGCGCGCAGCGGCTCGCCGACCGGCCGGAGATGCGCGAGCGGCTGACGCGGGCGGTACGGGATCTGGACAGCACCATCAAGATCATTCGCTCGACCATCTTCGGCTTGCAGGCACCGGAGACGGACGGCGAACGGGAACGGGCCGGGCTGCGCGCACGGACGGCCGAGACCGTGGAGGACGCGGCGCGGATGCTGGGCTTCACCCCGGCGCTGCGCGTGGAGGGGCTGGTGGACACGTCCGTGCCGCTGCCGTTCGCCGATCAGGTGGTGGCCGTGCTGAAGGAGGCGCTGAGCAACGTCGCCCGGCACGCGGGAGCGAGCGCGGTGGACGTCCATCTGACCGCCGGGGAGGGACGGCTGGCCCTGACCGTCACCGACAACGGGCGCGGCCTGCCCGAACAGTCCCGCCGCAGCGGCCTGCGCAACCTCGCCCAGCGCGCCGAACGGCTCGGCGGCGCCCTGGAGCTGGGGCAGGCCGACGGGGGCGGTGCCCGGCTGTGCTGGCGGGTGCCGCTGCCGGGGCACCCGGCCCCGTCCGGCGCGGGGGCCTGAGCGCCAGCCGCTTACGGCCTCCGGCTGCCCGAGGACCGGGGGCCGGTGGGGTCGTCGTCCTCGGTCGGAGGCTCGAGGCCGCTGGCGAGGACCGCCGCCTGGACCCGGCGCTGGACACCGAGCTTGCCGAGGAGTCGTGAGATGTTGTTCTTGACGGTCTTCTCCGAGAGGTAGAGCCGCTTGCCGATCTCCCGGTTGGTGAGCCCCTCGCCGATCAGCCGGAGGATGTCCTGCTCGCGAGGGGTCAGTCCGGCCACTCGGGAATCCTGCCGGGGCTCCGGCGGTTCGGCCGGGTCGGCGCGCAGAGAGCGCATCAGGACGCCGACGGCCGAGGGGTCGAGCATGGACTTGCCGGAGGCGACGGTGCGGACCGCGTCGACGAGGTCGGCGCCCTCGATCTGCTTGAGGACGTACCCCGAGGCCCCGGCCATGATCGAGTCGAGCAGGGCGTCCTCCTCATCGAAGGAGGTCAGCATCAGACAGGCGATCTGGGGGAGTTGGTCGCGCAGCTCGCGGCAGACCGTGATGCCGTCGCTCTCGGGCAGCCGTACGTCGAGCACCGCGACGTGCGGGCGCAGCGCGGGGACCC
Source organism: Streptomyces albiaxialis (assembly GCF_039530985.1). Classification (NCBI taxonomy): domain Bacteria; kingdom Bacillati; phylum Actinomycetota; class Actinomycetes; order Kitasatosporales; family Streptomycetaceae; genus Streptomyces; species Streptomyces albiaxialis. Next base: position 469,288 of record NZ_BAAAPE010000002.1, on the reverse strand, counting down.
GGGTGAGAGCCTGGTCGGCCCTGGCCGCCTCGCCGACGACCTCGATGTCCTCCTCGACTCCCAGCAGGTCGGCGAGCCCGCGCCGCACCACCTCGTGGTCGTCGAGCAGGAAGACGCGGATCGGATTGTTCCGTGAGAATTCCCGTGTGTCGGTCATAGGGCTCCCCTCCCAGTCGCCGTCGCACCAGTGTTCAGCCCGACGAGTCGAACGGTCCACACCCCGCTTCGCCGTGTCTGAGATTGTTCTTCAACCTGAGCGCAGTCGGGCGCGCAGGACTGCCGCACCGTCCCCCTCCATGTCCTCGCAGGCGACTGTGCGGCCTGCCGCAAGCCCGCGATCGCGGTTTTGCTCGCGACGGTGAAATCGCGGCCGGCGAAGAACCGGGCCACGGCAGTCGTTGTGGCCACTGGAGGTGTCCGCTCAAGCCCCAATGGCCGGCGGATGTCCTCGCTGCCAACCGTTCGGCATGGATCGCCTGTTCCAGGGCTCTCCGGGTTTCCGGCACGTGTGGTTCAGCCATGGGGCGGCCTCCAGAGATCGGGTGTCCTCCATCAGACTCCCGCCGCCGCCCGAACTCATCGAGACCGCCCCCTCTCGCCCTGCAACGGCTGAAAGGTCAGGGAGCGGGCTCTCAGCCGAGGAGTCGGCAGTCGACGCCGACGACGCCTTCCACGCCCCGGACGAGGTGGGTGGCCAGCGGCGCGAGCGCGGGGTCACGGACCGTGCCGGTGACCGTGACGACGCCATCGGACGCGGTGACGTGCAGGGGTTCGAGGGGTACGGGGAAGAGCTCGGCGAGCTTGCGGCGTACTTCCTCGGCCAGCTCCTCGTCCGGGCGGAGAAAAACCTTGAGCAGGTCACTGCGGCTCACGACGCCCTCCAGCATGCCGTCCGGGCCGGTCACGGGCAGCCGCTTGACGTGCCTGCGTGCCATGATGCGGGCGGCCTCGGCGAGGGACGCGTCGGCGTGGACGGTGACCGCAGGGGCGCTCATCAGCTCCTCGGCGGTACGGGCCCCGGCCTTGGCCAGCTCCGCGACGCGGCGTACCCGGCCCGCGGGGGCGGGTACGGCGTCGCGGAACTCTTCCTTGGGCAGCAGGTCGGCCTCGGAGACCACGCCGATGACGCGGCCCTCGCCCTCCAGCACGGGAAGGGCGCTGACCTTCCACTGCTCCATGATCTTGATGATCTCCTTGAATCCGGCGTGACGGCCGACGGCGACGACCGTATGAGTCATCACGTCGCTCACGGTGTGCGGTGCGTGGTCCATCTTGTTCTCCTGTGGGGATGCGCGTGGCGCGGTTGGCGTGGTCTAGAGGTCGGCGGCGGCTCGTTCGTCGCGGTCCTCGGCCTTCTCGTGGGACAGCGGCGGGTCCAGGAGCCGGGTGCGGGCGGCCTGGAGTCTGCGGGCGATGATCCGTGCGACGAAGGCGGTGACAGCGCTGCCGAGCACGAGGTCGCGCGCGCACAGTTCCCGTACGGCGGCTGCGTCGAACTCGTAGGCGTGCACCCGTGTCACGGCCCGTGCGCCCAGGTGCCACTGGTAGGGCGCGAACATCCAGGACCAGCCGAGCAGTTCGCCGTTGCTCAAGGTCTCCAGAACCTGAGCGCGGCGGCCCGGGACGTGTGCTTCGAGCGCCACGGTGCCGCTGCGCAGCACCCAGAAGCGGTCGGCGGTGTCGCCCTCCTGGAAGAGCCGGGTGCCGGGCGGGAAAGAGACCTCCCGCGACAGGCGCAGCAGCTCCTCGCCATGGCCGTCGGGGAGCGTGGCCAACAGCCGGGTCTTCGTGATCACGACATGGTCCCTTCCGGTCTCACAGCTTGCGCATCCAGGTGTCGTCCACGTCCCGTAGCCCGGGGCCGGTGGGCGGCAGGTCGGAGTCGTCGATGTGGTACGTGAGTTTGTCGATCACCGAGACCACACCGTCCACGTGCTCGGTCATGCGCAGGGCGATGGGGATCTCGCTGCGGCGTTCGAGCTGCCCTTCGAGGGTCACCACACCGTCCTCGACGGTGATGTCGAGGGCGTTCCGGGCCAGCCACAACGTGCGGACGAGTACCTCGTTGGCGACCTCGGCAGCGATCTCCGGGTCCCGGCGGAGGAAGACACGCAGCAGGTCGTGCCGGGTGACGATCCCGGTCAGCCGCCCGTCCTCGCCGACGACCGGCAGCCGCTTCACGCCGTGCCGTGCCATCGTGCGCGCGGCCTCGGTGACCGTGTCGCCGGGCCGTACGGTCACCGCCGGCGCCGACATCAGCTCGCCCGCGGTCATCGCGCGGGCCTTGACCGCCTCCCGGCGTCCCGCACGGCCCCGGGCCAGTCGGCGCAGCCACGCGGGGGCGCCGTGGCGCCGTATGTCGGCCCGGTGCCGGTCTTCCTGGTCGGCCTGCCGGGCGAGGAGGTCGGCCTCGGAGACCACACCGAGGACGTGCCCCGCCGCGTCCGTGACCGGCAGGCCGCTGATGCGGTACTCGGCGAGCAGCCGCGCCACGCGCTTGAACGAGGCCCACCTCTGCACGTGGACGACCTCGTGTGTCATCACGTTCTCGATCCTGCGGTGCTTCACGGGACTCACCTCACGGGCGTGGGCCGACACGGCGGGGAGCGGTTCTCCCATGTCGAGCGTCCGTCCGCGGGGGGTGCGCGCTCCAGGGCTGGACGGTGCCGTGCGGGGGGCCGACCGGCTCTCGAAGGGAGGCCGAATCGCCCCTCCAGCCCGCCTCCCCGGAGGTGCGACGGTGCCGGAGGAAGGCATGAACGGCGGAGCGCGGCCTGTGGAGAGGTGGTGAGCGCGATGGAGGGACCCAACCGGCTTCCCCTGGTCGTGGGGGTGGACGGCGCCGAACCGAGTCTGCAGGCGCTGGACTGGGCGGCGCACGAGGCGCTGCGCCGGGGCACCACGCTGCGCGTGGTCCACGCGGCGGAGACCGCCGACCGGGAAGAGGCGGAGTCCGTTCTCGCCTCGGCGGCCGAACGCGCCCGTCAGGGGCGCGTCGCGCTCGGCCTGGACACCGTCACCGTCGCCGCTGAACCGGTCGCGGCGCTGCTCGACGAGGCCCGCAACGCCTGCGCCGTGGTGACCGGCTCCCGGGGGCGCGGCGAGATCCGTGGGCTGCTGCTGGGCTCGGTCAGCCTGGAGCTGGCCTCGCGCGCCGACTGCCCGGTGGTCGTGGTGCGCGGCGACGCGCCCCACCGCCAGGGCACCTTCCGCCGGGTCACGCTCGGCGTCGGCGAGGACCGGGACGCGGGGGCCGTGAGGTTCGCCTTCCGCGAGGCCGAGGAACGCGCCTGCGAGTTACGCGCCCTGCGTGCCTGGCGCTGTCCCACGCACGAGCTGGGAGACGTGCCGCTCGTCGCCGCGCATCCCGCCCTCGCCCACCGGGACCAGGCATGGAGCGTGCTGGACACCGCGCTGCGCGCATGGGCGGGCAAACACCCCGCCGTCACGGTCCGGCAGGACGTGGTCGAGGGAACGGCACGCAAGGTGCTGCTCGACGCCGCCGAGGACTCCGACCTCGTGATTGTCGGAGCGCACCGTCGCCAGGGCCACTTCGGGCGCCAGCTCGGCATGGTGGCCCACACCCTGCTCCACCACGCCGCGTGCCCGGTCGCCGTCGTGCCCGAACACATCTGAGTCTTCTTCTCTGACCTTTCGTGGAGGAACCCTGTGCAGGAGACGCCCGGTACGAGCCAAGGCGGTGCTCTCGTGGCCGCCGAGCCCGCCGACGTGAGCGAGGACGAGCTGCGGGCGCTGGACGCGCACTGGCGCGCGGCCAACTACCTGTCGGTCGGCCAGATCTACCTGTTGTCCAATCCGCTGCTGACCGAGCCGCTGCGCCCCGAGCACGTCAAGCCCCGGCTGCTGGGCCACTGGGGCACCTCGCCCGGTCTCAACCTGGTCCACACCCACCTCAACCGCGTCGTCCGCGCCCGCGCGCGGAAAGCTCTGTGCGTATGGGGCCCCGGGCACGGCGGACCGGCGGTGCTGGCCAACTCGTGGCTGGAGGGGACGTACAGCGAGACGTACCCGGACGTGGGCCGGGACGCGGCCGGGATGGAGCGGCTCTTCCGGCAGTTCTCCTTCCCCGGCGGGGTGCCCAGCCATGTGGCGCCCGAGACGCCCGGCTCGATCCACGAGGGCGGTGAACTGGGCTATTCCCTGGCGCACGCCTACGGCGCGGCGTTCGACAACCCGGAGCTGGTGGTGGCCTGCGTCGTCGGCGACGGTGAGGCGGAGACGGGGCCGCTGGCGACGTCCTGGCACTCCACGAAGTTCCTGGACCCGGTGCACGACGGGGCCGTCCTGCCGATCCTCCATCTCAACGGCTACAAGATCGCCAACCCGGCCGTCCTCGCCCGCCTCCCGGAGTCCGAGCTCGACGCGCTGTTGCGCGGATACGGTCACGAGCCCCTGCATGTCACGGGTGACAACCCGCGCGAGGTGCACCGGGCGATGGCCCGCACGATGGACCTGGCGTTCGACCGGATCGCCGCGATCCAGCGCGCGGCCCGCGAGGAGGGGCGCACGGAGCGTGCGGCGTGGCCCGTGATCGTGCTGCGTACGCCCAAGGGCTGGACGGGGCCGGCCGAGGTGGGCGGGGTGCCCGTCGAGGGCACCTGGCGTGCGCACCAGGTGCCGCTCGGGCAGGTCAGGGAGGACCCCGGGCACCTGCGCGAGCTGGAAAGGTGGCTGCGCTCGTACCGCCCGGAGGAGCTGTTCGACACGGACGGCGCGCCCCGGGGCGAGGTCCTCGCGTGCGTCCCCGGCGGCGAACTGCGGCTCGGGGCGAGCCCGCACGCCAACGGTGGGCTGCTCACCCGAGCCCTGCCCGTACCACCGCTGGAACGGTACGCGGTCACCGTGGACAAGCCCGGTGGCACGATGCACGAACCCATGCGGGTGCTCGGCGCGATGCTCGAACAGGTCATGCGGGACACGGCCGAGCGCCGTGACTTCCGTGTCGTGGGCCCGGACGAGACGGCCTCCAACCGCCTTCAGGATCTCTACCGCGCCACCGGCAAGGCGTGGCAGGCCGGGACGCTGCCCGTGGACGAACACCTCGCCCGCGACGGCCGCGTCATGGAGATTCTCTCCGAACACGTATGCCAGGGCTGGCTGGAGGGATATCTGCTCACCGGCCGCCACGGGGTGTTCTCCTGCTACGAGGCGTTCATCCACATCGTCGACTCGATGGTCAACCAGCACATCAAGTGGCTGAAGATCTCCCGGTCCCTCTCCTGGCGACGGCCCGTCCCCTCGCTCAACTACCTGCTGACCTCGCACGTGTGGCGCCAGGACCACAACGGCTTCTCCCATCAGGACCCCGGCTTCCCCGACCACGTCCTCAACAAGAGCCCGGACGTCGTCCGCGTCTACTTCCCGCCGGACGCCAACACCCTCCTCTCGGTGGCCGACCACGCCCTGCGCAGCCGCGACTACGTCAACGTGATCGTCGCGGGCAAGCAGCCGTGCTTCGACTGGTTGACGATGGACGAGGCCCGTGCCCACTGCGCGCGCGGCGCGGGCATCTGGGAGTGGGCGGGCACCGTCGAGGAGGGCCGCGAGCCCGACGTGGTGCTGGCCGCCGCGGGCGACGTACCCACCCAGGAGACACTCGCCGCTGCCCAACTGCTGCGCGAACACCTTCCGGGGCTCGGCGTGCGCGTCGTCAACGTCGTGGACATCGCCCGCCTCCAACCGCGCGAGGAGCACCCGCACGGGATGACGGAGCCGGAATTCGACGCGCTGTTCACCCGCGACAAGCCGGTGATCTTCGCCTATCACGGCTACCCTTGGCTCATCCACCGCCTCGCCTACCGCCGCACCTCCCACCCGCACCTGCACGTGCGCGGCTACAAGGAGTCGGGCACGACCACCACGCCCTTCGACATGGTGGTGCGCAACGACCTGGACCGCTACCGCCTCGTCATGGACGTCATCGACCGTGTCCCCGGCCTGGCCGTACGGGCCGCGGGCGTACGGCAGACGATGGAGGACACCCGCACCCGGCACCAGGCATGGATCCGCGAGCACGGCACCGACCTGCCCGAGGTCGCCGACTGGACCTGGACCCCGTGAAGGGGCCGCTGAGCGAGGCGCGCGCCGTGGTGTTCGACACCGACGGCGTCCTGCTGGACTCGGCGCGGGTGCACGCCGCCGCGTGGAAGGAGGCGTTCGACGCCTTCCTCCGCGTGGCCGCCCGGCAGCCCGGCGACGCCGATTCCGCGAGGCGCTTCAGGCCGTTCGACGCGGAGGACTACCGCCTCCACGTCGACGGCAAGTCGCGCCTCGACGGCGCGGCGGCCTTCCTCGCGTCCCGGAGGATCGCGCTGCCGCCCGGGAAGCCCGACGACCCGCCGGGCGACACGACCGTCGCGGCCCTCGCCGCGCGCAAGGAATCCCTCTTCGTCGAGCGCCTGCACACCCAAGGCGTCGCGACGTGGCCCGGCACCCTGCGGCTGCTGCGCGCTCTGGCCGGGGCGGGAGTGCCGTGCGCGGCGGTCTCCGCCTCCCGCCACGCCCGCGAACTGATCGACCGCGGCGGGCTGACGGACCTGCTGCGCACGGTCGTCGACGGCGGGGAGGCGGCGCGGCTCCGGCTCCCCGGCAAGCCCGATCCCGCACTGTTCCTGGAGGGCGCGGCGCGGCTGGGCGTGGCCCCGGAGCGGGCCGCCGTGGTCGAGGACGCCCTGGCGGGCGTGGCGGCCGGGCGGCGCGGCGGCTTCGGGCTGGTCGTCGGCGTGGACCGGTCGGCCGGCCCCACCAGCGGCGCCGACCTGCGCTCCCACGGCGCCGACCTCGTCGTACGCGATCTCGCCGAGCTGCTCGACAACGCGCGGGAACTCGACGACGCGCAGGAAGAGGAGTGAACGGTGACCGACTGGACCTGGGAGTACGAGGGCTACGACCCCGCCGAGGAGCCCCTGCGCGAGGCACTGTGCACCCTCGGCAACGGCTACTTCGCCACCCGCGGCGCCGCCCCCGAGACCGGCGCGGGACCGCCCCACTACCCGGGCACTTACGCGGCGGGTTGCTACAACCGGCTCGTCTCCACCGTCGCGGGCCGCGAGGTGGAGAACGAGGACATGGTCAATCTGCCCGACTGGCTGCCGCTGCGCTTCCGCGCGCTGCCGCCGGACGACGGACCACCCGGCCCCTGGTGGACGCCGGACGCGCACCCGCCCCTCGAACACCACCAGGTGCTGGACCTCCGGGCCGGCACCCTGACGCGGCGGCTGCGGCTGGACACCCCGCAGGGACCGCTGGCCGTCGAGCAGTGCCGCCTGGTGCACATGGGAGATCCGCACCTGGCGGCGCTGCGCACCACGTTCACCGCCGAAAGCGGCCCGATGCGGCTGGAGGCCGAATCCGCCCTCGACGGCACGGTCGTCAATGCCGGAGTCGCCCGCTACCGGGATCTGGAAGGACGCCACCTGACGGACGTCCGTACGGGCGAGGACTCCGCCGACCCCGGAACCGTCTGGCTGACCTGCCGCACCTCCGCCTCCGGCATCGGCGTGGCGCTCGCGGCGCGCACCCGCGCCGACGCGCCCGGCGGGGCGGCGCGCACCGACCTGTCCGGTGGGCGGGCCGCGCGGCGCCTGTCCTTCGCGCTACGCCCCGGCGTGCCGGTCACCGTGGAGAAGACCGTGGCGCTCTTCACCTCCCGCGACCCGGCGATCGGCGACCCGTGCGGTGCCGCCTGCCAGCGGGCGGGAACGGCCGCCGGATTCGAGGACCTCCTCGCCTCCCACGGCCGGGCCTGGAGGCACCTGTGGGACCGCGCCGAACTCGACGTGCCGGGGAAGGCGGGCCGCATCCTGCGGCTGCACCTCTTCCACGTCCTCCAGACGCTCTCCCCGCACACTGCCGAGCTCGACGCGGGCGTCCCGGCCCGCGGGCTGCACGGCGAGGCGTACCGGGGTCACGTCTTCTGGGACGAGCTGTTCGTCCTGCCCTATCTGAACCTGCACTTTCCGGAGATCTCGCGGGCCCTGCTGACCTACCGGCACCGCCGCCTGCCCGCCGCATGCCGTGCCGCGCGCGAGGCCGGGCGGAAGGGCGCCATGTACCCCTGGCAGAGCGGCAGCGACGGGCGCGAGGAGACCCAGACCCTGCACCTCAACCCGCGCTCCGGGCGCTGGCTCCCCGACAGCTCATGCCTCCAGCGGCACGTCGGCTCGGCCGTCGCCTACAACGTGTGGCGCTACGCGCAGGCCACCGGCGACCTGGGCTTCCTGCACACCAAGGGCGCGGAGACGCTGCTGAACATCGCCCGCTTCTGGGCGGACAGCGCGGAGTACGACCCGGGCGAGGAGCGGTACCGGATCCGGGGCGTGGTGGGCCCCGACGAGTACCACGAGGCGTACCCGGACGCCGCGGCGCCGGGCCTCGACGACAACGCGTACACCAACGTCACCGCCGCCTGGGTGCTGGCCCGCGCCGTGGAGCTGAGCCGCACGCTCCCCGCCCCGCGCAAGGCGCATCTGTTCGAGGACCTGGCCCTGGAGGAGGCGGAGCTGGAGCGGTGGGAGGACGTCTCCCGGCGCCTGCGGGTGCCGTTCCACGACGGCGTCATCAGCCAGTTCGAGGGCTACGGAGCGCTGGCCGAGCTGGACTGGGAGGGCTACCGCGCCCGGTACGGCGACATCCGCCGCCTCGACCGGATCCTGGAGGCCGAGGGGGACACCGTCAACCGCTACCAGGCGTCCAAGCAGGCCGACGTCCTGATGCTCGGTTTCCTCTTCCCGCCCCGCGAACTCGCCGCCCTCTTCGCGCGGTTGGGATACCGGCTCGATGACGGCCTGTGGCGCCGTACCGTCGACCACTACCTGCCGCGCACCAGCCACGGCTCCACCCTCAGCGGCCTGGTCCACGGCTGGCTGCTCGCCCGCGAGCGCCGCCCCGAGGCGTGGACGCACGTCGAGGAGGCCCTCACCGGCGATGTCGCCGACGTGCAGGGCGGCACGACACCCGAGGGCATCCACCTGGGGGCGATGGCGGGCACTCTCGACCTCGTCCAGCGCGGCCTGACCGGGCTGGAGTTCAGGGACGGCACCCTGCACCTGGACCCGGCACCACTGCCGCAGTTGTGCGAGTACGGGTTCTCCGTGCGCTTCCGGGAGTTCTGGGGCATCGGCGTGCGGGTCACGGCCGGCGCGCTCGACGTGTCGTTGCCGTCCACGGCGAACGCGCCGCTGCGTGTCGGTCTCCACGACCGCACGGTCACCGTGGCGCCCGGGGAGACGGCCCGTCTCGCCCTGCCCCGCTGATCGGCCGATGGGCGGACGCGGACGGGACGAAGACGACGGGGCAGCGGGCGTGGTGCGCGAGCGCGTCGACCACCGGGCCCCACGCCGCCTCCCTGCCGAAGCCGGCCACCAGCAGGTCGGCGCGCCGCGACGCCCACACCAGCGCCCTCGCCGGGCTCAGCCGCCGGACGTCCGGAACGACCGTCACCCCGGGGAACTTCTCCCGCCACGGCCGCAGCACCGCGCTCAACGCGCCCATCTCCTCCGCCTCCCAGCAACCGCGGTCCCTCTCGGCGGGTCCCTAGGGCTGCCACGGGTCGTGCCGGGGGACGAGGTCCCAGACGTGGACGACGTGCAGCGGCAGTCCGTGCAGGGCCGCCTCGCCGAAGGCGTACGCGAGCGCCTCGTGGTCCGGTTCGCGTGCGTCGAGCCCCAGCGCGACCTCCGGTCCCAGGGGCCCGCACGACAGCGGCGGCTCCTCGGCCGTCACCTGTGGGACGAGCGCGACGGGGCACGGTGCCCGGCGCAGCACGCCAAGGGCGGTGGAGCCCAGCAGCAGACCGTCGAACCCGCCCTCGCCGCGCGTGCCGAGCACGAGCAGCTCCGCCCAGGCGGCGGCGGACGCCAGACCGCCGGCCACGTCGTCGTCCCTGATGACGTCCCCGGCCGTGTGCAGTCCGGGGTGCTCGGCGTCCAGGCGGGCGCGGACCTCCCGCACCATCCGCTCGCGCGCGGCGTGCCACGGGGGCGGGCCCGCCCCCTCGTCGCCACCCCGCGACCCGCTCGCCGACGGGGGCGCCACATGCGTCACCCGTAACGGGAGCCCGTGGGCGTACGCCGCCCCGGCCGCCCACCGCACCGCCGCCAGGCTCGGTGCGGAACCGTCCGTACCGACAACAACCGTCCGTGTCATGTCAGGTCACCTCCGTACCACGCGTCATCTCGTCATCCCGTCGAACTCGGGCAGCGGCGGCGGCCCGGTCCCGTGCACGTACGGGGACCGGGCCGTCGCCGTATCGCCCGCGCGTCACAGCAGCCAGCGGTGTCGGCGGACGAACGACCAGCCGAGCAGTTCGCCGGGCCCCAGGATCTCCACGGCCCCCGGCCCGAGGCCGGGTACCTGGACATCGAGCGTGACCGAGCCGGTCCGGACGACCCAGAAGCGGTCGGCCGGGGCGCTCTCCTCGAAGAGCGTGGCGTCGGCCGGGAACGAGGTCTCCTTGGCGTACTCCATGAGCAGCGCCCGGTGGGCGGGGGCGAGACAGCCGAGGAATCCTCGCCGGACGAATGTCGTGGTCATCGCTGAAGCCTTTCGTGAGATGTGCGGCCGGGCGCGGGCGTCAGAGCCGTCCGCTGCTCCATCGCGGACCGATCAGTTCCCACTCGTACGCCCACGCCGCCAGCCGGGCCTCGTCCAGCCGGGACCGGAGCCGCCAGCGGACGCCCACCACGAGCGCGGCGGCGAGGGCCGAACCGACCAGGCCGGTGACGAGGGCTGCGCTCCACACCTCGCTCCAGGGCTTGGGCGGGGGAGCGGGCCGGTCCTGCGGGGTGAGCCAGATGCGCACGCGGTCCCCCTTCGACCGGTCCGAGGCCACGCGAGCGGTCCCGGTGTGCGTCCGGCCGTCCGTCGTGCGCCAGCGCGCCCGCGCGGGCACGTTGCCGTAGTCGTCGGCGGTCCGCGACAGAGGGCCGAGGGTGTCCTCCAGGAGGGTCGCGGGCACCGGGTGGCGCGTGGCCAACTGCTCCTGCCGGGCCGCCGACTCCACGCCGTAGACCGCGACCCCGGCCGCCAGTCCCGCCGCCGGAACGAGCAGCACCAGGGCGAGCCCGCAGAACAACCCCAACCAGGCGTCCCTGACGTCCCAGGGCCGGCACAGCGTCCCCCGGTTCCAACGCCAACGCCATCCAGTGGCACGCATGGCTTCCCCTCCTCTCGTCTCCCTGAACCGTGCGTCCCGGGGGCCGGTACGGACAGCGACCGAACGGGCCAACACCGCAGGGCACTTCGGCATCCGATCCGGGCCACTCGGCCCTGCGTCCTGAGCAGCACGGACGGAAGCTCAGCGCTCCTCGGCGTCGAGCCCGTAGCCCTGGAGGATCTCTCCCGGCCACTCCCGGGAGACCGTCACCAGGTCGATGGTCGGTGCCGTCGGCGTCGAGGGCCGTGACGCGAGGGTCGCGCCCGTTCACGTCGAGCGGCCTCGGGACCGCGATGTGCTCGGACACGCGCATCGCCTCTATCTGTCCGATCGAGCTGCTGTATGACGATGTCGAGCGGCATGTCGAGGCGATCCGGTCTCGGCTGGAGCTGGCGGTCACCTCCCGTAAGGCGTTCTCGTACCTGGCGGCGAACAACGTGTACCGGACGGCGTACTACGGGAAGGCGCAAGCGCGGGTGACGGTACGCCGCGGAGGGTGCTGCCGGAGGAGTTGTGGGTGATGGTGCCGCCGGAGCGGGAGAAGTGGGCGCGGTTGCAGCTCGGGCCGGACGTGGACGGGGCAGACCTGGAGCGGCGGTTCCTCCGGCCGTGACAGGTGCGCGCGGTCGCATTTGAGGTCCTGGGCGAGCGGCGGGCAAAGCTGCCCGGCGATCCGCTGAAGGTCACCGTCGGCGGGGTGGTGACGACCGACTGCGCTCAGCACGCCGCCGACGCTCTCGACCAGTCCAACGCGCTCGCGGCGACAGCCGGTCACCACAAGTCCGGTCAGGGCGGGCCGCAGCGCATCGACCGCGCCTACACCGGCGGCGGACTGCATGAGGCGATCGAATCGGTGGATATATCCCCTCCAGACGCGGGGGCGCCAGAAGCTCGGCTCCGCGGTGGCCGACCTCCACATTTCGACCTGGTCGATTGCCGCGAGCGTCATGCGGTCGAGTGCGGGATCAACCGCCTCGAACGCCACCGAGCCGTCGCCACTCGATACGACAAACTCGCGGTCCGTTATGAAGCAGCCGTCCCTGTCGCAGCCATCGACGAGTGGCTATGACGACCTCTCAGAACGCCGCTAGACGAGCGCGACAGCGTCTCCCACCTGCACCGGCCCAGGAGACGCGACCGTAGCCAGCGCGTCCAGCCGGGTCTCGTGCGCATCGGCAATGACTCGCAGCACCGACGACGAGTGAGGCAGATCCTGCTGAGCCTCATTGGTCATCACACATCGCTCGCTCGACCGCACGAACTCCACGCAGAGCACGTTGCCGATCCGCGCCTTGTTCCCGAACCATTCGTCCTCCACGAAAGGAGGGGTGCCGGGCGGGGTGCGGACCAAGAGGTTCGGCCGAAAACGCCGCTCATCGACGGGAACACCCGGCACCGCTGAGCGCACCCAATCGAGGGTGGCAGTGGTCAGAACACTCAGAGGAAGCTGGTCGAAGTGCGAGACGGAGCTCTCACGGGCCACTTCGACGTCGTCACGGCCAAGATAACGACGGACATAGGCAGTCGGATCCACGACGGCCACGCCGTGTGGATCCAGCAGTTCCGGTTCGCCGACGCCGTCCACATATCGGGAGCGCAGTTGCAACAGGCCCGGCATTCTGCGGAAGCGGCGGGTGTTCTTCCCCGAGCCGAACTTTCCCCCGCCATCACGCACCGCGAAGAGACGATCGCCGAGTAGCCCCCTGACGTCGACATCCACCCGCGACAACCGCTCGCCGCCAGTCGACTTGATCGGATAACGCCAGATCCGTTCGACCACGCCCGCCACATCCGTCATCCGGGCAAACTACAGCAGGCCAGGGCTCAGGCGTACGTACTTTCGAAACGCGCTCTGGTAGTGGTGCCCGAGGCGCTCACGCCGCTGGTGTGCGGATGCCGCTCGTCCAGCGCGGTGACGATCGTGCGGATCACGGGCAGCCCGGGACCTCGCCGGGGCTGGCGCGGCAGGTGTCCAGCAGGGCGTGGGCGGTCTGCTCGGGGCGGTTCCAGGCCCACCGGGCCCGTGCTCGGTCCCCATGCGAGCCTCGCGCTCGGCCGTAGGGAACTGCTCCGCCCGCAGCCCCTTCCCGGCTTTCAGCGCGGCGCAGTCCGGTCGCCTCCACGTCGGTGGCTGCCGAGGCCATGACGTGCCGGGCCTCGGCGTGCTGGTCCAGGTGGGGCAGCGCGAGCTCACTCCCGGGCGGCATCGGCTGCTACGAGGGGGAGCCGGGGACCTCTCCGAGCAGGTCGTGAGGTCCGAGGGAGCGTATGGCCCGCTCAAGCACCGGAAGACGGGGGAGTATCGGGACGCCTGGGCCTGCCGGAATTCCCTGGTAAGGGAGGGCCAGTCTCACCCCGATCGCTCTGTGGGGGCCGAGAGGCCGTCCTTGTAGGTTCGGCCTCGTAGTCGGGATCGCGCGACGTCTTCCAGGCCCTCAGTTGCTGAAAGGAGACGCCTTCCTCTCGGAGCGGGATGCGCAGGCACTCGTGGCTGATGTCGTCTCGACTACGACCACGCGCACGACCTCAACGCCGACGATCCCCGCATCGACAACCTCGCCCGCCGGATCGCCAAGGCGGTCCGGGACCGCTACGGACCCAACGAACTGCCTGAGCTGGTGGACGCCGCGTCCGCGATCCCCGCCCTTATCCAGGACACGGTGAACGCCTCGTCGCCGGCATGGCAGCGACTCGACGCGCTCATTCGTGCGCAACTGGGCGCGTGACTTGACGGGTACGGGCACACAGTCCGGCGCTTCGTAGAACACTCAACGCGCGCCGTGATCTCCAGCGCGAACGTCGCCTGACGCGGCACCAGCCAGTCATGCGCTAGTCCGAGAAGCGCATCAAGTTCTCTCACTCGATCCCTGGCCGTCGCCCTCGGCCTTCGCGGTGTCACATCCGGCCGTGCTGTCTCGTCGGAGGGGTGTGGACCAAGGCGTGGCGTCTGCCGCACGGCGCCGCAGCGGGGCCTCGAACACGAGCGAGTCCCAAGCCCCGCCGCCAGGGAGCCACTTCGCGTTCGCCCGGCCATCTGAAGGAGTGGCGTATGAGGAACGCTCGAAGATTACTGGTCCTCGCCCCTGCCCTGGCAGCGGCGCTGACATTTCCCATGACACCCGCTCATGCGGGCGAGTGGGCGCATAGTACCGCTGCGGACAACAGCGATTGCGCTGATCCGGCGGACGGCAGGTTCTGGCCGGTGGGTGAGAAGTTCACTGCTCGCGACCGCTGTATCGACGGCGATTCCGGTGTGCTGCTCGTCGATATCTACCCGTGGGAGAACGGCAACTCCCACGACCGGAAGGTATGGGCTCACCGGGGATCCGGGGATTCGGAGACGTGGAATGCGAGCATTCCGGAAGGACGGCCCGTAGCCATCCTGGCCTGCACAGGGCAGTACTCGTCGAAGTCGTGGGGTGGCTGCGACTCTACGTGGCGGTTCGGCAAAGCGTGACCGGAATCCTGGGCTAAGCGCAACGAGGTCGGGTCTTTCTCCCAGCCGGGAGAACCCGGCCTCGTAGTCTGGGAGCTATTGGTCGGGGTGGGAATTCACGCACAGTCCGTACCGACAGGAGTCCGCCGAGCGGCAGGGCGCGCTTGGCGAGCCGCCCGCGGAGCAGCCCGTGGGAGATCTGGCCTCGACGAGCCAGTAGGCGGCGACGAGCAGCCCGGCGTGCTCGGCGACCTGGCCTGGGGCGAGGGCGCAGGACGCGGCGGTCTTGTCCTGATCGAGGCCGTGGCCGGCCTGGCCCCGGGGCAGCACCGCTCCACCGGCGCCCTCCCCTGCGGTGCCTCGCCGGCGGCCTGTGCGGTCGTCGCGGCGGGCTGGACGGTGCGCTTCTCGGGCATCTCGCGGGTGGTCCGCGCGGCCTTCTCGGCCCGCTCGGCGTCCGGTACGCGCGGTCGGTCAGCGAGTGCCACCATCCGGCGTGGGCGCCGGGGCGGGGCTGGCCGAGACGGTGGACGGTGCGGGGGAGGGCGAGGCCGAGCCCAACGGGCCGGGGCGAACCCGTCGGCGCCCAGGTCCTGCGGTGTGAGCTGGGTGCCGTGGGGCGGTCCGGCGTCGGCCAGTCGGAGGGCGCGTAGTCCTCGGTGCGGAGCACAGGTCTCGACGGCGATCCAGATCGCCGGGAACCACTCCGGAGGACTCGACTCGACCTCCGAGGTCACCCGAACTCCCATAGGCCCCGGACTCCTTCTTCGCCCGGGCCCCGGACGGAGGCTGCGAGCGGCGCGAAAGTACAGGGGGTGGTGGGCTTCCTGTGGCACCGGGCCCGCGTGGACCCGGCGAAGCGCGCGGAGGCGAGGGCGGCCACCGAGGTGCTGGAGGGCCGGGTTCACTTCGCCTGACGACCAAGCGTGGGCTTGCTACCGGTAGCGGCGGTGTCGCGGTTCAGCTCCAGCTCGGCGAGGGCCTGTGCGGTGACTTGTAGGGGACCGGTTTGCCGGTGACGGCGTCCAGGAGCACGCGGTCGCCCACGGGCCGGTCCAGCGTCACCGTCACCTTCTGCAACTTCGCCTGCTTGGTGCAGGGCCCCGTCCTCTGACCCTTGACGGAGGGCGAGAGGACCACGCTGCCGGAGGTCTCCCGTACGTGCACAGCGGCGCCGTCGTCGCAGGCGCCGTGGAGAGCGACCACGCTCACCGCGCGTCCGTCGGGGGAGACGCGGACGAGGCGGTGGAGCGGGAGTCCGGGGACGTCTCCGTCGCGCCCGATGGGGGGCCGGGGGAGTTGCGAGGGGCGGACGGCGGCTCGTTTCAAGGGGGAGTCGTAGCCGTCGAGGCTGAACAGCCAGGCCGGGATCGTCGCGGTTCCGCGGCTGGTGGCCACGCGCATCGTGCCGAGCTTCACCTCGGTCACCGTCAGGGAGGGCTCGGCCTTCTTCCGGGTGTCGGCCAGGGAGTTGTAGGCCTTCTTGGCTCCCTCCAGGGGCCGGGTGAGCGAGCCGCCCCGCTCCCAGGCCACCCGGCCCTCGGCCGGACCCGCGCTGGGCAACTTCGCCCGCAGGGCGAAGCGGTGGTCCCTGAATGCCCGGCGGTCGGCGGCGTCCCGCAGTCCTCCTCGCGGGAGTTGGACCACCTCGTCGATGGGGTGGTAGCCGGAGCGCCACGCGGCGGCTGCCGCCGATCCGTCCCAGGCGGCGGCGACCTGCCGGGCACGGTGCGCCTGGGCCTTTGTGGAGGCGGCGTTGGTGGCGGTGCCGACGTCCCGTGCACCGTCCCCGGGTTCCTGCTGGCTGCCGCAACCGGAGAGGGCTCCCAGGCCGGCGGATAAGGCAACCACGACAAGCAGACTGAGGGGGCGAGAGACCCTTGCCCGCATGTGACCTCCCGGAAGAATGGTGTGGCCGACCGCCCTGTCGCTATGACGGGGCCGGCCGAGGATGTGTTCCATCGGTTGCGGCAGAGCAGACGCGTCTGTCAGTAGACGCGGAGACCGCGTTGCTCCAACACCCTCTGCACCGGCGTGAAGTAGTTCCGGTACGTGCCGCTGGAGGAGGAGGTGCCCTTCGTCTCGTCGCTACCGCCGGAGAGGAGACCCAGGGCCGTCGTTCCGCGGAGTGCCGGTCCTCCGCTGTCGCCCCCGAGTGCGCAGACGTCCGACTCGAACATGTTCTTCAGCTTGGCGCCGTCGATATCGACGGTCACGACCTCTTTGGGGGCCGGTAGAAGTCGGCCGTCGGTCCGCCTCAGCACCTAGGGCGCCGCCGGGCGCGAACCAGCCTGCTCCCCGCAGTTGTCCGGCTGGAGCGAGCGGACCTTGGCCCGCGTGAGCGTGGTGCGTCTGAGCACTTGAGCTCGGATGAGCCGGACCGTGGGTGGGATCGGCTGAGTGACAGGGTGCGGCTCCACCGTAGCCACAGCGCCAGATGGCCAAGCTCGGCGGCCTGGACGAGCTTTTCGGGGGGCCACTCCTTCGTACCCCGATCCACCGAGGCTCTGCTGGCGAAGAAATGCCTGGTCAGCTTGGCCGACTCCGGGGTTTCAGGGTGGCGTTCGGGAGTGGGGGAGCGGGGAGTGGGGCGCCGTCGTAGCCCGTGACCTCGCCGAATCTGCGTCCGGCCATCCAGTCTTCTCGCGCTTGCACGATGTCCTCGTGCGAACCGCCGACGAAGTTCCACCACATGATGATGTCCTCCTCGAACGGTTCGCCGCCGAGGAGGATCACGCGGGCCGGGGCGTCGTCCGTGTTGGTGAGGTGGAGGCGGTCGCGGCCCGGGGGTGTGAAGCCGAGTTCGGCGGGGGCGAGGGCCGTGCCCTCCAGGCCGAGGGTGCCGCTGTCGACGAGGACGCCGTGCTCGAACGCCGGGTCGACGTCGAGGCTCAGCTCGGCCCGTGCGGGGAGGAGGAGTTCGGCGCCGAGCAGCGGGGTGAAGGTCTCCACCGGCGAGGTCTGTCCGCAGAGGCTGCCGAGGAGGACGCGGACCGTCGCGCCCGCGTGCTCGACGGGGGCCGGAACATGGTGCTGGAAGGCGCGGGGCGCGTCGCGGTGGTCGCCGGGGAGGGCGACCCAGAGCTGTACGCCGTGCAGCAGGGCCGTCCGCTCGGTGGAGACCTCGGAGTGGCAGATGCCGTGGCCGCCGGTCATGAGGTTCAGCTCGCCCGGGCGTACGAACGCGTGGGTGCCGAGGCTGTCGCGGTGCTCGATCTCGCCGCTGAAGAGCCAGCTCACCGTCTGGAGGCCGATGTGCGGATGCGGCGGTACGTCCATGCCCGCGCCAGCCCGTACGTCCGTCGGGCCGTAGTGGTCGGCGAAGCACCACGCACCGATCAGCGAGCGGGCGCGCTGGGGGAGGGTGCGGCGCACGGCCATGGCGCGTACGCCGCCGAGGGGGACGTCGCGGGGTTCGAGGATCTGCACGGGCGGATGGCCGTGGGCGTCGTCCGGGGCGGTGCCGCCGGTGCAGCGCACTTCCTGGGGCCGTGCCTCCGTGTTGCTCATCGTGCGCACGCTCGCCTTCTCGAACCGGATACCGGGACAGGTGGCGTCATGCTCGCACAAGACGCCCCTGACCGGCGGGTTCATGCCCCGAGCGGGCGGTGCCGCGCGGGCGTGCGGAAGACTGGGGCCATGCCCGAGACCCCGCACGTCACGTCCGTCCCGTACTACGCCCAATGGGAGTCGCCCGAACTGGTGGGCGAGATCGTGTCCGGGCGGCTCCCGGCGCAGGAGGACCCCCTCTGGCAGAAGTCCGGCGCGGAGACCCCCGACGACTACGCGTACTGGTCGTGGCGGCTGTGCGGCATGGCCTGTCTGCGCATGGCCCTCGACCACTGGCGCGGCACCGCCCCACCGCCGGTCTCCCTCGCCCGCGAGTGCCAGGAGGCCGGGGCGTACGTCCGGCACGAGGACGGGCGTCTGGACGGGCTGATCTACGCGCCGTTCGCCGTCCACGCCCGCGCCCGCTGGGGCCTCGGCGCCGTCTCCCGCCCCGGGCTGAGCCCGCGCGAGGTCCGCGCGCACCTGGACTCCGGAGGGCTCGCGATGCTCTCCGTGCACCCCTCCCTCCGTACGCTCGACCCGGCACCGCCGCACAAGGGCGGCCACCTCGTGCTCGCCGTCGCCGCCGACGAGGAACACCTGTACGTGCACAACCCGTCCGGCTTCCCCGGCGAGTCCCAGCGCGCGTTCGCCGTCCCCTGGCCCGAGCTGGACCGCTTCTTCGCAGGTCGCGGGGTGCTCCTGGCGGACCGGCCGGACGGCCGCACGCTGTAGCCTCGCCCGTATGACAGAGGACGCGTCAACGGCCGCCCCCGCGGAGGTCCTTGAGGCCCGGGGAGCCGTCTTCAAGCTGCACGAGCACCCGGACCGTACGGAGCTGGGCGAGGTATGCGCGGCGCTGGGGATCGGCGTGGAGCGGACCGTGAAGACCCTGGCGTTCGTGACGGGCGACGACCGGCTGCTGCTCGCCGCCGTGCCCGGGCACGCGCGGCTGAGGTACGGGGCGCTGGCCCGGGCCGCCGGGGCGCGGCGCGCGGAGCTGAGGCCCGCGGGGGCCGGGCGGCTGGCGGCCCTCGGGATGGAGCCGGGCGGCGTCTGCCCCGTCTCCGCCGATTCCTCGGCCACGGTCGTCTACGACGGAACGATCGCCACGGCCGGGCACGCCCAGGTCTTCTGCGGCAGCGGCCACCGCGACAGCACGATCGAGATCGCGGCGGCGGACCTCCTCGCGGCCGTCCCGGGCGCGAGGACCGCGGACATCGCCGATATCCCCGATGTCCGCGACAGTCCCGGCACCCCCGGACAGCAGCGCTAGGGGGTGTCCGACGCCGCCGCGAGCTGCGGGCACGCCGGTCCACCGTGCCCGCCCGGCGCTGTCGCAGACTGGGCCTGGGCCCCGGCGCGCTCCTCGGCGCGCCGGGCCCGCCCAGCGCACTCGCCCAGCGCACGCAACGCACCCGGCCACGTCCCGGCGACCTCCCGGCGACGTCGCGACCACGTAAGGAGCACGGCCCAGCATGCGGATCTCCCTCGAAGGCAAGACGGCTCTGGTCACCGGTTCGACCCAGGGCATCGGCGCGGCCATCGCCGCCGGGCTCGCCAGGGCCGGGGCGCGCGTCGCCGTGAACGGGCGCGACCCGGGCCGGACCCAGGCGGCCGTGGACCGGCTGTGCGACGAGGTCGAGGACGCGCGGGCCCTCGCTGTCCCCGGCGATCTCGCCACCGACGAGGGCTGCGCCGAGGTCCTCGAACGGCTGCCGGAGACCGACATCCTCGTCAACAACCTCGGCGTCTTCGGCGCCCGTCCGGCCCTGGAGATCGACGACGCGGAGTGGCGCCGCTACTTCGAGGTCAACGTCCTCACCGCAGTCAAGCTCATCCGCGCCTATCTGCCGGGCATGACGGGCAGGGGCTGGGGGCGGATGCTCAATATCGCCAGCGACTCGGCGGTGGTCGTCCCGGCCGAGATGATCCACTACGGGATGACCAAGACGGCCCTCCTCTCCGTGACACGGGGCTTCGCGAAGGAGGCCGCGGGGACCGGGGTGACCGTCAACTCCGTGATCGCCGGCCCCACGCACACCGGCGGCGTCGAGGACTTCGTCTACGAGCTGGTCGACAAGGACCTGCCCTGGGACCAGGCCCAGCGCGCGTTCATGCGGGAGCACCGGCCGCAGTCGCTGCTCCAGCGCCTCATCGAGCCCGAGGAGATCGCCCACATGGTCGTCTACCTCAGCTCGCCCTTCGCCTCGGCGACCACGGGCGGCGCGCTGCGCGTCGACGGCGGTTACGTGGACTCGATCCTGCCCTGATGACGGGACGGCTCACGCGAGGGCGCGGGCGACGACCGTGCTCAGGACCCGTACGCCGTGCGTCGAGCCCGGGTGCAGGCCGGTGAGGTCCCGGACGCGGCGGAGCCGGTAGTCGAGGGTGCGCGGGTGGACGTTGAGGGCGTCCGCCGCCGCGACGCGGTTCATGTCGTGGCGGTAGTACGCGTCGAGGGTGAGGAGCAGATCGGGGCCGCGGGTGAGGAGCCCGGCCACCGTGCGCAGCCAGGCGTCGACCGACGGGGCGTCCGCGACGGCGAGTTCGACGAAGACGTCCGCCAGCGTGTACGGCCCGGGGTGCCCGGAGTTCCCGGGGCGCAGGGAGTGCCCGGAGCGGCCGGAGGCGGCGGGCCGCGGCGGGGCCGCCGCGCTGATCCGCCGGGCCAGGGCGAGCGCGTCGGCCAGCTCGGGCAGCGGCGCCGTGGCCGTCCCGGCGGCGCAGGGGCGGCCGAGGGCCTGCACGGCGTCCCGTACGAGCGCGGGAGCGGGGTCGGGGACGGCGTGCAGCCGCACGGCCTCGGCGGTGCCGGGGCCGACGGCGATCAGCTCGCCGCCTCCGCCGCCGGTCTCGTCGGGGCACCACACAACCGGGACGCGGTGCGTCCGCGCCAGGGACTCGACGAGGCCCTCCAGCACGGGCCCCGGCGGCGCCGGCGGCAGGCCGGGGACGCGGATCACGGTCACCGCGCCGTGGTCGGGCAGCTCCATGCCCAGCGCGGGAGCCAGTTCCGCCGCGAGGGGGTCGTGGGTGAGCAGCGAGCGGGCCAGCAGGGCGACCCGCTCGGCGTAGGGCAGCCTGCGGCACAGGACCGTGGCGAAGCCCTGGCTGTAGGCGCCGATGCCGCGCTCGCCCTGCGGGGCGAACCAGCCCATCATCCGCATGAGTTCGTCCACCCCGCCGTCGCGCTGGGCCTCCGTGGCCTCGTTGATCTCGCGCAGCATGAGCGCGGTGTGCAGGCGCAGCACCCGCTGCCGGGCGGCCGGTGACATGCCCGCCTCGGCGCGCGCCGCGCCCATCGACGCGATGTGCGCGAGATCGTCCGCGCCGAGCGCGCTGTTGCCCGGGGAGAGGACGAGCGTGCGGCGCCTGAGCCACACGGCGTGCTCCAGCGCCTCGGCCCTGGCCCGGGGATCGCCGTCGAGGAACGCGAACTCCGGGATCTCCCGGACGTACGCCTCGACCTCCCGGCGGGCGTGGTCCGCCACCCGGCGGGCCAGTTCGGCGAAGAGGCTTCCCATGGCGGCGAGCATGCTGATTCCGGGGAAGGTTGGACAGGTGAAAACCGGACGATGTTTATCACTTCGCGTGAACCGCTGAAGCCGCGTCATCGCCGTTCTTTGTCACCGTGCGCACAATTCCACGCGCCCGGCATTCTTCCCGTCCGCCGCGCTTGTCGGGTCCCGGGGGCGAGGGCTTAATGGGGGCCCTGGAATCGGCCTCTTCGTCCGAACGGGAGGGAAAACCCCGATGAAAACCCCGATGAGAACTCGCACCAGAAAGAGAACCGCGGCCGTGTTCGCGGCCATGTCCGCCTCCGCCGCGCTCGTGATGGGCGCGCCGGGCACCGGATCGGCCGCGCCCGCCCCCGCGCCGCCCGGCGCCGCACCGTCCGCCGCGTCCTCCGCCGCCCCCGCCCTGCGCGCGTTCGGCATCACCGGCGACGGCACACTGATGGCCACGTTCACCACCGACCGGCCGACCGTGCTCGACTGGGTCAGGGAGGTCGTCGGCCTCGACGGCGACCAGAAGCTCGTCGGGATCGACCAGCGGGCGCAGGACGGCCTGATGTACGGCGTCGGCGACCAGGGCGGCATCTACACGATCAAGACCCCGCCGGTCACCACCGATGTCGTCGTCACCAAGGTCTCCCAGCTCCAGGTGGCGCTGTACGGAACGAACTTCGGCGTCGACTTCAACCCGGCGGCGGACCGGCTCCGCGTGATCAGCGACAACGGCCAGAACCTGCGGCACAACCTGAACGACCACTCCACGGTCGAGGACACCGTGCTGACCACCCCGCCCGCCACCGGGCCCTCGCGGGGCGTCACCGCCGCCGCGTACACCAACAACGACCTCAACGGGGCGACGGCGACCACGCTCTTCGACATCGACACCAAGAACGACCAGGCAGTCATCCAGGCCCCGGCCAACAACGGCACGCTCTCCGCGACCGGTTCCCTCGGCTTCGACGCCGGGGCCAACGCCGGCCTGGACATCTTCAGCAAGCTGTCGAGCGGGAAGACGGTCACGAACACCGCCTTCGCCGCCCTGACCCCGCCGGGCGCGAGCACCCCGACGCTCTACACCGTCGATCTCCTCACCGGCACGCCCACCGCCGTCGGCAAGTTCCCCCTGAACATCACCGACCTGGCCGTCTCCCTCACCGGGAGCTGAGCCCGGCGCGGGGCCGCGGGGACGTGCCCGTGTCCCCGCCGGTTCAGCGCGTGACCTCGAAGTCGGCGGCCTCCGGCACGAAGCGCGTGCCGCCGTCCTCGGCCTTCGCCAGGACGGAGACGTGCCAGGTGCCCTTCTCCAGGCCGGCGGCCTCCTCCGCGGTGGCCTTCAGGGTGTACGTGCACGTGGACGTCGTGTCCGAGGACGCCTCGCAGGTGGCGCTCTCGGCGTCCGCCATCTCCGCGGCCTTCGGCTTCAGGCCCGAACTCTTCGGCCAGGCGAGGACCTTGAGGTCCGAGATCCCCGAGTCGTGGGGCACCTTCGCGGTGAAGGTGACCGACCCCTCGGTGCCGGACGAGGGCGCGACGTAACGGGCCTCGCTCTCCTCCAACGTCGGCTCGGTGGGGCCGGAGGCCGACGCGCTGCCGAGGGCTACCCCTCCGGCGACGACCCCGCCGACGGCGACGGTGATGAACGACCGGATGACGATGCGCTTGTTCATGAAGAATTCTCCTCGGAACGGAAACCACGCGGACCGGCGTCCGCGAATTCTCAATCACCGCGTGGAACACTCCGCCGGGAATTCCCCGGAGTTCTCCGTGTTCCGCGATGTGATCGAGAATAGGCTCGCCGGTCGGCACGGGGCCTCGGGCCGAAGGATGAACGCATTCTCCAACCAGAGGTAGAGCGTTCGGGGCGTTCGGCCCGCCCTACCGTGCCGGGCGGGCCTCAGTTCTCCTCGTAGGCCAGCCAGACCTGGCCCCGGTCGAACGGCATCCGCTTGCCGTCCGGGAGGGTGAAGGTGGTGTCGCCCGTCGCGCTCCCGCGCTTCCACGTCGTCGTGAAGGCCTTGCCGTCGCGCAGTACGGTCGCCTCGCCGCTGCCGACGGTCTTGATGTACGGCGTCTCGCCGCTGGAGTCCGGCGGCATGTCGGTCTTCTGGACGATCACCGTCTTGCCGCCGAGCCGCTCGCCCGAGGTGCCCTTGGCGGGCTCGCCGTCGAAGGAGGCCAGCCAGCGGCCCTCCTCGGCGGACCAGGTGAAGGTCGTCGTGGACGCGCCGTAGTCCACGGTCAGTTCGTCCGTCGGCTTGCCGCCGTCCGGCTCGTCGCCGAACCGGAAGCCGATGTCGTCGGCCTTGCTCGCCTCCGGCGCCTCGGCGAGGAGCTTGTCGGGGTGGCCGTAGAGGTTGTGCGGGGGCTCGTTGTCGCCGCCGCGCTCGTACGCGCCCGGGTGGTCGTCGTGCGAGACGCCGTACAGCGGCGACTTGTTTATCTTGTCCACGACCGCCTCGCGCGCGCCCGAGTAGGCGAGCGCGGGGCGCTGGAACATGCGCATCTGCTCGACGTTGTACTCCCGGGCGCTGCGCACCGGGCCCAGGGAGTCGGGGTACTTGCTGGAGTAGACCGCGAACAGCCTGCCGAGGCCGCCCTCGACCTTCTCCACGCCGACGATGTCCGCGTCCTCCAGCGCGGTCTGCGGGCGCGCGTCCTTGTGGTTGTCTATCTTCACCGCGAGAACGGGGTTCTGCTTCGCGGGGAGCCCGGTGAACGGCGAGGTGTACGCGGCCTTCCGCCGCTCCGGCGCGGGCGGGGCGTCCTCGGGCGCGGCGAACGACGGCGTGGTCGCGACGACGGCGGTGAGCCCGCCGACGACGGCGAGCGCGGCCACCAGGCGGGTACGGCGTGAGCTGTCTTGCGTGGACAACGGGCCTCCTGTGGGGGGAAGTTGGGGGGAGAGATCGTCGGGGAAAGATCGTGGGGGACATCCGGCTGGGGAAGCCACCCCACCGCCGCCGTCCTCCCACGTCAATACCCCGCCGCAGTCGGGGCAGTTGTCCCGTCCCCTACGCTCGGCGCATGCCCGAGGAGTCCGTGCCCGCCGTCAGCGCCTGCTGCGCCCCCGCGCGCCCCGGGACCGGGACCGGGCCCGAGTCCACGTCCGCCCCGTCGCGTACGGCGGCCGTGCGCGGAGCGCCGGACGACGCGGCCGCGGCGTACCGGACACGCGTCCAACTGCCCGGCGGGACCTACCGGATGGGCGGCGAGGACCGGGACGCGAACCCCGGCGACGGGGAGGGGCCGGTGCGCGAGGTGACCGTGTCCGCGTTCGCGGTGGACGCGTACGCCGTGACCAACGCCCGCTTCGCCGCCTTCGTCGAGGCCACGGGCCACCGCACGGAAGCCGAACGCTTCGGCTGGAGCTACGTCTTCGCGCGCTTCCTGCCCGGCAGGCTGCGCAAGATCTCCCCGCGCCCGGACGCCACCCCCTGGTGGTGCGGGGTGGAAGGCGCGCGCTGGGACGCCCCCGAGGGCCCCGGCAGCGGCCTGGAAGGCCGCTGGGACCACCCGGTCTGCCACGTGGGCTGGACGGACGCCCGCGCCTTCTGCGACTGGGACGGCGGACGGCTGCCGACCGAGGAGGAGTGGGAGTACGCGGCGCGCGGCGGCCTCGACCAGGCCCGCTATCCGTGGGGCGACGAGCTGACGCCGGGCGGCGAGCACCGCTGCAACATATGGCAGGGCTCCTTCCCGACGAGGAACACCGCCGAGGACGGCTGGGCCGGCACCGCCCCGGTGCACGCCTATCCGCCCAACGGCTTCGGCCTGTTCAACGTCTCCGGCAACGTCTGGGAGTGGACCGCCGGCACCTGGGGCCCCGAGACGCCGGGTCTCCGGGCGATGCGCGGGGGCTCGTACCTGTGCCACGCCTCGTACTGCGACCGCTATCGCGTCTCCGCACGCACAGCCAACACCCCGGACAGCACCTCGGGGAACGTCGGCTTCCGCGTCGTCCGGGCCCCTGGAAGGTGAGTCAGCGGGGGCCGAACGACTGCCACGTACCGGCGAGGCCGCGCTGTCCGGCGCCGGGCCTCGACCAGTCGCAGACGCCGTCGCGGAAGACGCGGCGCAGCCTGTCGAACTGCCTGTCCGTGAACTCCACCGCGTAGTCGGCGCGGTTCACCGGGCGCTTGCGGCAGACGACGACGTCGTTCGCCACGCCCGCGCCCGCGACCATGCGGGGCGAGGGCCACACCGGGTACAGGGTGTTGCAGGCCGTCGTGCCGACGCCCGCGATCTGCGGCTCGGCGATCTTCCGTGGCTTCTCGCCGCGCGTCCAGCACGCGTCCGTCAGCTTCTCCGGCCGGTGGCGGACGATCTTCTCGATCGGCGGGTCGCCGCTCTCGTCGCCCTTGATACCGGTCAGCCACCGGTCCATGCCGGTGACGAGCCGGGCGAGGGAGAAGCCCCTGCCTCGTTCGCGGACGAGCATGACCTGGTTGGCGTGCGTGCCGTTCGCCTTGTCCAGGCGTGCCCGCGTCGAGAACGAGTGGAAGCGCATGTGGAGGTCGCCGCGGGGCGCGTCGTCCGTGTACTCCCGGTAGTCGATGACCGGTACGTCCGCGAGCCCACCGCCCCCGTTGAGCATCCGCCCCGTCCGGTAGGCCCGCCTGGTCGCCTCCGGGTCGGCGGCCGTACGGCGCGCCGTGTGCCGCGCGTCGGCGTCGAACCCGCCGACGCGCGCATTGAGGTCGAGGAAGCGGTCGACGTCGATGGTGCCCTTGTTGAGCGCCCGCAGACCGTACTGGACGCCGGTGTTGTCCAGCGGCCTGCGGACGGTGCCGGTCGCCGGGTCGCGGCCGTAGACGTTCACGGCGTGGCTGAACACGTCGCAGCGGGTGCCGTCGGGATTGCCCTTCCGGGCGTAGCGCTGGGCGCGGGGCAGCCGTGCGGGGCAGAAGGCCGTGGGGTCGATACGGCGGCCCTCCCCGGCGAGGCGCGCGATGCTCCGCCACTCGCCGAACCCGGCGACGGCCCGCTGCTGCTCCCTGCTGAACCGCAGCCTCTTGGGCGCGCGTTTCCCGAAGTAGCGGTCGAGGAGGAGCGCGTCGCTGACCGTGCCGACCGTCCCGAAGCCGACGTCGGGGAAGCTGCATCCGGAGAGGATGCCGTCGAGCAGCCCCGGGTAGTTGTCGGCGATCTGATGGGTCTGGTACGAGCCTCCGGAGCAGCCGCTGCCGATGGTGAACGCGGGCGGCCCGTAGGTCTCGACGAAACGCTCTTTGACCATGCTGACGGTCTCGGCGGCCAGCAGGTCGTCGCAGTTGTTGCCGAACACGTTGAGCGAGGACGAGGCGACGGCGTAGCCCTTCCGCAGCAGGTCGTCCTTCATGACACCGTCCGTGCGGCGCCCCTGGACGTACCAGCCCTCCGCGCAGCCGCCGCCGAACCCGTAGACGAGGCGCCCGTTCCAGCCGGGCCCGCGCCGCCGGGGGTCGGGCGCCCCGGACCGAGGGTCGTGGAGCACCGCCGTCTCGTACACGCCGCGATTGCGGGTGCCGGTCTCGACGCGGACGATGTACGGCACCTTCTCGCCCGTACTCGTGGTGGTCGTCGCCAGGTCGCCGGGCCGCGCGTCGCCGCGGGGGAGCGGGACGAACTCTCCGCCGGTCGTGCGGTAGAGGTGGTCGACGCGGGTCCGCACCGAGCAGTCCTTGTCGAGCGGACGGCCCAGCCGTTCCCCGGTCACCGTCCGGAAGGCGGCGGTGTCGCAGACGAACGGCCGCTGGTGCGGTCCCGAGAAGACGGGGCCCGTGGCGGGATGGCCGGTCAGCGCGAGCCTCCCGCCGCGCGCGTCCGGGGCCGAGGCGGTCAGCGTGTTGGCCCCGCGCCTCACCTTCCGTACGAGGCCCAGCAGATCGCCCCCGTCGCCGTACGGGCGGAAACGGGCGGTCACCTCGCGCCCGTTCAGCTCGACCCGTACGTCCCCGGGCGTGACGTACGGCGGCACGTCCACCCGTACGAGCGCGTCGTCCCCGGAGACGACGCCGGGCCGCGAGGACACGGCCGTCACCTTCAGGCGTCCCTTGCCCTCGCCCTTGGCGGGCGGCGCCGACGGGCCCGCGAACAGGCCGGCGACCACGGCGGCGAACAGCGCGCCGACCAGCCACCGCACGGCCGGCCGTGCCGGGCGCGGGCCTCCTGGTGAGACCACCGTGGAACTCTCCTCGCTTCCTGGGCCTGTTCCTGAACCTGGAGCCCTGCCTCGCTGCCCACTGGTCGGGACCGCGCGCCTCAGCGTACGGGCCCCGCAGGGACGCCCTCGCGGGAACTCCCGCTCCTGGGAGTTCCCTGTGAACGCGCGCGCGACCGCCCCGCGACGCGGCCGGAACCCGCCCCGGCCGTGCGGAAATCCCCGGCCGCGCTCTCAGGAACCTCCGAGGAACTCTCCGGGAACGATCAGGTCCGGGTGCCAGTCTCGGCGTTCCCCCGAACCCTGATCCGATCGACCTGGAGCCCTCTCCGTGGCCACTCTTCTCTGCTCGCTGGGCCGGTTCTCCTTCCGGTGGCGTCGGCACGTCCTGGTGCTGTGGGCCGGACTGCTGGCGCTGGCCGCCGTGTTCGCGGCCCGGGCTCCGGCGCCGCTGCCGGACGACTTCTCCATGCCCGGCACCGAGGCGCAGCGTGCTACGACGTGCTCGACGCCCGCTTCCCCGGCCTGAACGCCGACGGCGCCACCGCCCGCGTCGTCTTCCGCGCCGAGCACGGCACGGTGCACGACCCCGGCGTGCGCGCGGCCATCGGGGAGACCGTCGGCGAGCTGGGCCGCGGGCCGCAGGCCGAGCGGGCCACCGACCCGTTCGCCACCCGCACGGTGAGCGAGGACGGCACCACCGCCTACTCCCAGGTCTCCTTCGAGACGCCCGCCGCCGAGCTGGCCGACTCCTCGCGCGGCGCGCTGCGCGAGACCGTGGACCACGCCCGTTCCGCCGGACTCTCCGTCGAGGCCGGGGGCAACGCCGTCGCCGCGAAGCCGACCGGCGGGCACTCCTCGGAGGCCCTCGGGCTCGCGGTCGCGGCAGTGGTCCTGGGTCATCACCTTCGGCTCGCTCGTCACGGAGTTCCGGCTGCTGCACTTCCTGATGGCCAACGCGGGACGGACCATGTCCAAGGCGCAGATCCTGCAGAGCGTGCGGGAGTACGACTTCGGGGGCGACCCGAGCATCGTCGACACATGCATCAGCTATCTGCGCCGCAAGGCCGACCGGCGGGAACCCAAGCTCATCCACACCGTGCGCGGCCTCGGGTACGTCATCCGCGAGCCCCGTGAACCCCGCGAGCCCCGTGAACCCCGCGAGCCCCGTGAACCCCGTGAGTTCCGCCCGTGAGGCGCCCGCGCCTCCGCGAGTACTGCGGCGCACGCCCCTCCGTACGCGCCTGCTGTGTCTGTCCATGGCCCTGGTCGCCGTCGGGCTCCTCGCCGCGGGGACGGTCGCCTCGACCAGCACGGTTATCTGCTGGACCGGGTGGACGACCGGCTCGCCCTCAAGGGGCGGATCGCCGCGCGGGTCTCGCCCCCCGGCCAGGACGACACCCGGCAGCATGTGCGCGCCCTCGACCCGGCGTGCCCCGCCACCCTCACCGGACCGGGCGGCGGGAAGCCCGCCTCGGCCCCGGCGCTCGCGGACGAGGCCCGCCTGTGCCAGGTCGTCACCATCCTCGTCGGCACCGCCGTCACCCACACCCCGCCCGGCACCCCCCTCCGTATCGGCGTGGGTGCCGAGGACGGGTACGCCGTCCTCGAAGTCGCCGACGAGGGCCCGGGCCTGTCGCCCGAGGAGCAGGGACGTGTCTTCGACCGCTTCCACCGGGCGGACACCTCACGCACCCGGACGAAGGGCGCGGGCGCCGGTCTCGGCCTCGCCATCGCCCACTCCCTGACCACGGCGCAGGGCGGCCGTATCACCCTCGACTCGGCCCCGGGCGAGGGCTGCACCTTCCGGCTCCTGCTGCCCCTGCACCGGGGCCCGGCGTGACGGGCCCCGGTCTGGACGACCGTTCACCAAGGGATTGAACGGTCGTCCAAACCGGGTCTATGGTCGGCGCCATGACTCCTGTCACGGCAGACGAGATCGAGGCCGTAGCCGCCGGGTACGACCCGGATCCCGGACGCTCCCTGTCCCTGAACGCCGAGGCGTACACCGAGCAGAAGTGGCACGGCGCGGACCTCCAGGCGATCTTCGCCCGCACCTGGCAGTGGGTCTGCCACACCGAGAAGCTGGCGCGGCCGGGCAGTTACGTCGCGACGACGGTGGCCGGGATGCCGGTGGTCGTCGTCCGTGACCGGACGGAACGGCTCCGCGCGTTCTACAACGTCTGCAAGCACCGGGCGCACGAGCTGCTGCGCGGCTCGGGGACGACGCGCAGCATCGTGTGCCCGTACCACGCGTGGACGTACGACCTGACCGGCGCGCTGATCGGCGCGCGCAAGACGGACCGGATGGAGACCTTCGACAAGTCGGCGGTGTGCCTCGACCGGATCCAGGCCGAGGAGTTCTGCGGCTTTGTCTACGTCAACCTCGACCCGCAGGCGCGGCCCCTCGCGGAGCAGGCCCCCGGCCTCGCCGCCGAGATCGGCCGCCACGCACCGGACATCGGGAAGCTCACGCACGCCAAGAGGCTGCACTACGACATCAGGACCAACTGGAAGAACGTCGTCGACAACTTCCTGGAGTGCTACCACTGCCACGTCGCGCACAAGGAGTTCGTCTCGCTCGTCGACATGAACACCTACGACGTGAAGACGCACGGCATCTGGTCGAGCCACTTCGCCGACGCGGGCACGTCCGAGAACACGGCCTACGACGTGTCCGGCGCGAGTGTCACCGAGCACGCGGTGTGGTGGCTCTGGCCCAACACCTGCCTGCTGCGCTATCCCGGACGCGGCAATTTCATGGTCCTCCAGATCCTCCCGGCCGGACCCGAACGCACGCTGGAGACCTGGGACTTCTTCCTGGAGAGCACGGAGCTGAACCAGGCGGAGGAGGAGTCGGTGCGCTACATCGACGAGGTGCTCCAGGTGCAGGACATCGACCTGGTCGAGAGCGTCCAGCGAGGAATGGGCACGCCCGCCTTCACGCAGGGCCGGATCGTCCATGACCCCGAACGGGCCCCCGGACTCTCCGAGCACGGCGTCCACCACTTCCACGGCCTGGTCCTCGACGCGTACCGCGCGCTGGTGAACGAACGTACGACGTCCCTGTCCTGACGACCGGTGAGGTGAGCCACCCATGCCCGAGCCGGCCATCGTCCATCTGCACGCCCGCGACCCACGGACGGCCGGGCCCGATCCCCGGCCGGAGATCTTCCAGCGGTTCCAGCCGCGGATCGCCGCCGAGACCGACGCCGTCGTCTCGGCTCCGGCGAACTCGCCCCGGTCGGCAAGGTGACGATCGGGGTCGGGCGCGAGGTGCCGGGCCATGTCGCCAACCGCCTCCAGGCGGCGCTGTGGCGCGAGGCCCTCCACCTCGTCAACGAGGGAGTGGCGAGCGTCGAGGACGTGGACACCGCCGTCTCCGCCGGGCCCGGACTGCGCTGGGCGACGATGGGACCGACCCAGCTCTTCCGCCTGGGGCTCACCGGAGTGATCGCCCTCGCCAGGGAGCACCCCGCGCCGTGCGGGACGACCGCGCCGTGCGGAGCGACCCGCGCGCTGACTAGCATCGGCCATGTGAGCGAGACGGTTGCGGAAACGGCTGAGGCCGAGAAGAAGGCAGGCAAGCAGGAGCGGATCCTCGACGCCGTTCTCGCGCTCCTGTCGCGGCACGGCATCTCGGGCGTCAGCATGCGTGCCGTCGCCCGGGAGGCCGGGGTCGCCCTGGGCCTGGTCAACTACTACTACGCCGACAAGGTCAGCCTCATCTGCGCGGCCCTGCGCCGCATCGAGGAGCAGGACGTCGCCCTCGTCGCGCCGGACCCGGACAGGAGCCCCGGGGACAACCTCCACAGGGCGCTGCGCCGTATCGCCGACTCCGAGTTCCTCACCACGGAGTACCTCTCCCACCGCCTCCAGCTCTGGGCCCTCGCGCAGGCCCACCCGGACTTCGAGGCGATCAACACGGCGGCCCAGAAGCGGTACCGGAAGGGCCTCGCCGCACTCATCCGCGCGGCCCGTCCGGACCTCACGAGGGGCGAGGCGGACCGCCGGGCCACCGACATCGACATCGTCCAGAACGGGCTCTGGCTCACCGCCCTCCTCGGCATCGACCGCGCCTCGGTCCGGCGGGGCGTCAGACGGTGCGAGGAGATCGCCTTCGCGTGAACGCCCCCCGGCGTTGACGGACCCGCGTCGATGAAACGTATCATCGGGCGCATCCGCCGGCCCGGGACCGCGGGGGCGTCCTCAGGGGGCGCAGGCACATCCGTCGAGGAGGCGCGCGGCGTTGGTCAGCATCAGGGAGGTCGCCGAGCGGGCCGGGGTTTCCGTGGGCACGGTCTCGAAGCACCTGAACACCCCGCACCGGGTCGCCCCGGACACCGCCGAGCGGATCCGCCGCGCGATCGAGGACCTCGGGTACGTGCGCAACGAGGCGGCCCGGCAGCTCAGGGCGGGACAGAGCAACACGCTGGCGTTCGTCGCGCTCGAACTCAGAAACCCGTTCTTCGGCGAGGTGGCACACGCGGTGGAGCGGCGCGCGGCCGAGAGCGGGCTGTTCCTGGTGCTCGCGAGCAGCGACGGCGACCCGGTGCGGGAGTCCCAGTACATCGACATGTTCGTGCAGCAGCGCGTGCGCGGCCTCATCCTGGCCTCCGGGACGACACGGGACGCGGATCTCGAACTGCTCGCCGCGCGCGACATCCCCACGGTGCTCGTCGACGCGTACGGCGCGTCGGACCTCTTCTCGTCCGTCTCCGTCGACGACGTGGTGGGCACCCGGCGTGCCGTGACGCACCTGATCGAACAGGGATGCCGCTCCATCGCGTTCGTGGGCGGCCCGGACACGGTCCGGCAGATCGCCGAGCGGATCGAGGGGGCCAGGCAGGCGGTCGAGGCCCACCCCGGGGTGCGGCTGGAGGTGCTGCCGACCGAGGAG
Organism: Streptomyces albiaxialis; assembly: GCF_039530985.1. Classification (NCBI taxonomy): domain Bacteria; kingdom Bacillati; phylum Actinomycetota; class Actinomycetes; order Kitasatosporales; family Streptomycetaceae; genus Streptomyces; species Streptomyces albiaxialis. The sequence goes on along the minus strand of NZ_BAAAPE010000002.1, from coordinate 436,570 downwards.
CGGACTGTCGCGGCCGGACACCACGCCGGCGACGTCATCGTGGCCCGCCGGGCGCGCGAACGGCCCGACGGGATCGTCGCGGCGAACGACTCGGTGGCCGTCGGCCTCGTGCAGTCCTTCGGGGACCGGCCCGGCCTGCGCATCCCCTCCGACATCGCGCTGGTCGGCTACGACGACATGGAGTTCGCGGCGACCACCCTGGTGCCGCTGACGACGGTACGGCGCCCGCGCGACATGTTCGGACGGACCGCGGTGGACCTGGTCAGGGACCAGGCCGAGGCGGAGGGCAGGCTGCCGGTCCGCTCCATCGTGATCCAGCCGGAGCTGGTGGTGCGTGCCAGCTCGCTGCGCCGCCGCGGCTGACGCAGGGCTCACCCGCCGCGTACGGGCCCCGGCTCCGGATCCGGTCCCGGTCCCGGCCTCGCCCCCGGCTCCGGTTCCGGCTCCGCGCGCAGCTCGAACTCGCCCTCGGCGCAGGTGCGGAGCAGATCCAGGCTGTGGACGGTCGCGGTCGTGCCGTCATGGCGTACGTGTGCGTGCTGGAGGACGCGGGCCTCCCAGGCGTACGCGTCGTAGGACAGGCGCAGGGCGGACCGGCGGCCCCGGAGCAGGACGCGGCCCGGCGCCTCCAGGACGAAGGGCTCGAAGGACATGAACCGTTCGGTGATCTCGACGGGGGCGCGGGCGGTGACGCGGTCGCGCAGGACGAGCCGTCCCCGGGAGAAGGCGAACTCGCGGACGAGGGAGGACAGCGCGGGCACGGCATAGGCGCGCGCGAGATCGAGCCGGAACAGGGCGCTCGCCGGTGTGTGTTCGACCGCGAGGACCTCGGCGGCGGCCTCCCGCGAGGCCCGTTGCGGCGTGCCGTCGATCAGGGGAACGCTGTGGCCCTGGGAGCCGGTGCACAGGACGGTGTAGCGGTCGGGGCCGAAGTACCGGCCCGAGTAGAAGCCCCGGCCCAGCTCGGCCAGGAGGGGCTCGCCGTCGACGGCCAGGACGAAGCTGCCGACATCGTTGTGATTGTGCAGCTCGTCGTTGTGGCCGCCCTTCGCGGCGAACGCCACATGCCGCTCGCCGGAGCGGGTACGGGAGATCATCCACTGCACGTCCGGCAGATATCCGCCGGGGCCGTCGAGGGACGGTGACGTGGTGGACGTAGTGGCGGACTCGTGCGCCCAGACCAGGGAGCGCAGGGCCGTGGCCCATGAGCCCATGGAGTTGACGGGCTCCGTCTCCAGACGCTCCGGAGGGGGCGGGGCGATGCCGGGGAAGCGCCGTCCCAGGCGGGCCGCCAGTCCGGGGTCGAGGGTGCTGTGCGGGGGAGTATCGGAGAAGGCGGCGGTGGCCGTACCGGAGAGGAAGACCCGTTCCGGGAACCGGGCGACGCGCTCCAGCTTGCCCGCGGGGTCGTCGAGGTCTTCGAAGAGATCGATACGTCCGGCTGTACGGCGGTGCAGCGCGTCCGCGTAGACGGTGAAGAAGCCGAACCCGTAGCTCCAGTAGGCGAGCCCTTCGGGGCATGCGCCGTCGTCGCCGTACCCGGCGAGGAAGCAGCGCATGGCCTCGGTCATCCGGGAGGTGACCTGCGCGAGCGCGTCGGCGTCCGGACCGTCGCCGCCGCCGTCGCTGTCGCCGTCGCCGTCCAGGAGATGGAGCGCGGCCATGCCCACCGAACAGCCGCACACAGCGGACCAGTTGGTGCGTGCGCTCTCCCACCAGGGCGCGGGGTGCTCCAGGAGGGGGCGCAGGACCCGGCGGAGCACCTCGTCGCGGACGCGCTCGGCGACGAGGGGGCTCAGCCGGTCCGCGAAGAGGTGGCGCAGCTCGGCCAGTGTGAAGGCGGTCTCGGCGGCGAACAGGTCGATCTGTTCGGCGTGCGGACGCGGCGGGTGCGGGTCCGTCAGGCCGTCGAGATGGGCCGGGAGGGCCCAGGCGTACTCGTCGCAGACGGCCCAGACGAGGTCTTCGAGCGGCGCCAGGTCCTCGTCCGGCCGCCAGAGCGCGGTGAGGGCGAGATCGGTGAGCCTGTTGCGCCGGGCGCGGAAGTAGACGTCCTGGAACGGGGCCCGCGCGCCGTCCTCCGCGTAGCGCCGGTAGAGGGAGAACGGCAAGGGTTCGATGGCGGTGCCCGCCCAGGTCGCGGCCCGTGCGGCGATCGCGTCGAGCGCGGGGCCGCCGAGGGGCGAGGCCCGTACGCGCTGCCAGAGGGCGGGGGAGCGGTACCCGGCGATCAGGTCCTCGCGCCGCCCGGCACGCAGGGCCTCCGTGACCGTGACCTCGTGCATCGGTGTTGCTCCTCCTGTCGGACGTCGGTGGTGTGCGGGCCCTATGCCGTACGGGCGAGGTACTCGCGGGTGACCGGGTGGGCGAGCGGTTCGCCGTGCGCGAGGCGCTCGATCTCGCGGACGGCACTGTCGCCGAGGCGGCGCACCTCGTTTCCGGCGGAGCCCGCGGTGTGCGGGGTCAGCACCAGGTTCGGCAGCGTCCACAGCGGTGAGCCGGGTTCCGGGACCTCCGGGTCCGTGACGTCGAGGACGGCGTGGATCCGGCCCGTGGCCAACTCCGCGACGAGCGCGTCCTGGTCGACGAGCGCGCCGCGGGCGGTGTTGACGAACGTGGCCCCGTCGGGCAGCAGGCGCAGCAGCGCGGCCGTGATCATCCCTCGGGTGGCGTCGAGCAGCGGGGCGTGCAGGGACACGACCCGGCAGCTCGCCATCAGCTCGTCCAGCGCGACGGGACGGGCGCCGAGCCGCGCCGCCTCCGGGGCGCTCGTGTACGGGTCGTGGAGCAGTACCTCCACGTCGAAGGGGCGGAGCAGTTCGCACACCCGGCGGCCGGTCCGGGAGGCCCCGATGATGCCGACGCGCAGTCCGTACGTGCCGCGTGCGGCGGGCAGTCCGGACGCTTCCGGCGCGGCGCTGGCGGCGCTGGCGGTGCGGGCCGTGCGGTAGGCGTGCTGAGCGGCGAAGACCGCCTTGCCGCTCAGCAGGATCATCGCCAGCGCGTACTCGGCCACGGGCAGCGCGTTGTTGTCGGCCTGCGAGGAGACGGCGACGCCGGAGGCGAGGACCGCGTCGTCCACCAGGGTGCGGACGCTGCCCGCCGTGTGCACGAGCGCGCCGAGGCGGGGCGCGAGCGCGCGCAGCCCGCGTCCCCGCGTACTGGTGCCCCAGCCGGAGACGAGGACGTCCGCCTCGCGCAGCATCGCCGCGGCGCGTGGGTCCGCGAGCGCGCCACCGGCCGGATTGATGCGTATGTCGGCGCACCTGTGGAGCCGATCCCAGCTCCGTCGGCCGAACAGACGGTCGCGCAGACCGTCCTCGACAGCGACCACGACGGTCCGGCGAGTGAATCGATTCATCCATGTGACGCTAGAGCGGGTGAGAAGGGTCGTCAAGAAGTAGGGAGGAAAGAGGAGTTGGCCGAAGATTTCTCGGCCTCTTTTGTTGACGGCGGCTTCATGTGAGAGCTAGCTTCCGGGAAACCTGAGTGAAACCTTTCACCCTCATGGTGCGGCCGGCCCTCGCGGCCCTGAGCCGCGCCGTGAAGGAAGGAATCGAGCCATGGCGAGTCCCGTCGCGGAGCGGAACGCACCCGCCCCGACGCCGCAGACGAAGGGGGAGGCACGGCGCAGGCGCCGCTTCCCCTGGTTCGTCTATCTCGGCCTGCTGCCCCTGTTCGCACTGCTGGGGCTGCTGGCCTATTATCCGGCGGCCAGCGGCGTCTACCACTCGTTCTTCGACTGGCGGCCCGGCTTCGACTCGCCGTTCGTGGGTCTGGACAACTACCGCACGATGTTCGCGGACGACCTGTGGTGGGACTCGTTCAAGAACCTGGGATACATCTTCCTCGTCAGCGTCACGGTGATGTGGTTCTTCCCGCTGCTCGCCGCCGAGCTGGTGATCAGCCTGAAGAGCGAGCGGCTCCAGTTCGTGTTCCGGACCGTGCTGATCTTCCCGCTCGCCTTCCCCGGCGTGGTCACGGTCCTGGTGTGGTCGTTCATCTTCGATCCCAACGACGGCATGCTCAATCAGGCCCTGCGCGGGATCGGTCTCGACGCGCTCGCGCACAACTGGGTCGGCGACCCCGCCACGGCCCTCCCGTCCCTGCTCGTCATCGGCTTCCCGTGGGTGGCCAGCCTGCCGTTCCTGGTCTTCCTCACCGCGCTGCAGAACATCCCCAAGGAGGTCTACGAGGCGGCCTCCCTCGACGGCTGCGGACGGCTGCGCCGGGTGCTGAGCATCGATCTCCCGCTGATGGCCGCCCAGATGAAGCTGCTGTTCTTCCTCGCGACCATCTCCGTCCTGCAGTTCGGGTTCGCCGCCTATCTGGTGACCGGCGGAGGGCCCGACAACGCGACCCAGGTGCCGGTCCTCCGCATGATCAGCATCGCTTTCGAGGGCAGCGACTGGGGATACGCCGCCACCCTCTCCTCCACCCTCTTCGCCATCACCGCACTGCTCAGCGGCGCTCTCACGCTGATCCGCCGGAAGGAGAACCCCGATGTCCGAGCGCTCTGACGTGCTGACGACGACGGCGACGGCGACGACGTCCCGGGTGTCGGCGCGGGAGTCCCGCACCCCGCGCGGCGAACTCCCGCGCGGCGGCGGGGACGGGCGCCGTTCCCGGTCCCGCGGGAGCAGGGCGGGGCAGGGCGCCGTGATCCTGGTGCTCGGCGCGATCGCCGTGGTGGCGCTGTTCCCGTACCTGTTCATGTTCATGACGTCGTTCAAGACCAACCAGCAGTTCAACGAGAGCTACTGGATGCCGACCTGGCCGCTGCGGCTGGAGAACTACAGCGCGGCGTGGCAGCAGATCCAGCCGTACTTCATTACGTCGATCCTGGTGGCGTTCGCCTCGATCATCGGGACCGTGGCCCTCGCCTCGGTCGCCGGATTCCTCTTCGCCCGCTACGAGTTCGTGGGCCGCAGGGTGCTGTACGGGATGGTCGTGATGCTGATGATGGTGCCGCCGGTGGCGAGCCTCATCCCGATGTTCGTGCTCATGCGCGACCTGGGGCTGCTCAACTCGATGACCGTCCTCATCCTCCCGCACATCGCGAGCAGCGTGGTCCTGGCGACGATCCTGATGAGGACGTTCGTCGGGCAGATTCCCCAGGAGCTGTTCGACGCCGCGCGGATCGACGGGGCGAGCGGCCCCCGGATGTTCCGCTCCCTCGTGCTGCCGCTGTCCCTTCCCGTGATCGGTACGGTCTCGCTCCTCACGGTCATCAACGTCTGGAACGACTTCTTCTGGCCGCTGCTCGTCATCACCGAGGACAAACTACGCACCATTCCGGTCGGCCTCGCCTTCTTCAAGGGACAGAACGCGACCGAATGGGGACCGCTGTTCGCCGGTTACACCCTGGCGAGCCTGCCGCTGCTGCTGCTCTTCACGTTCCTCTCCAAGTACTTCCTCGCCGGGGTGCAGGGCGGGCTGCCCGGCACCGGCAAGTGACCGGATTCCTCCCGCAGATCCCCTCCTCCTTCACCTCCTTCACCTCCTTCACCGTCACGTTCACGGAAGGCACCGTCATGCGCTCAAGACTCCGCCGTACGAGCCGTACGAGCCGTACGAGCCGTACGAAAGGCGTGGCCTCGTGCCTCGCGCTCGGGCTCACCGCCGTGCTCGCGCTCTCCGGCTGTTCCAGCTCCGACAACGGCGTGGGCCCCGACGGCAAGGTGGAGATCACCATCGCCGGGCCCAATCAGTGGAACGACCAGTCCGGCAGCTTCGGCAAGCCCTGGGAAAAGCTCATCGCCGAGTTCGAGAAGGCTGAGCCGAAGATCAAGGTGAAGACGAACGTGCTGCCGCTGGCCGACTACTCCAAGACCCTCGGCACCCAGCTCTCCGCCGGTACGGCCCCTGAGCTCGTCTTCTATTCGGCCCCGCACCAGCCGCACATGGTCCACACCCTGGACGACGAGCTGAAGAAGCCGAACCCCTACGTCGCCGGCAACAAGAAGTGGGCGGACCTCTTCGACCCCAAGTACTACGGCCCCGGGAAGGGCACCAACGCCGAGGGCAAGAAGGAGTACCTTCCCTTCAACGTCGTCTCGACCGGCATCTATTACAACCGGGCCGCCTTCGACAAGGCCGACGTCGAGGCACCGGTGAAGACGTTCTCCGGCCTGATGACCGCGTGCGGAAAGCTCAAGAAGGCCGGATACTCCCCGCTCGCCATGGACAGCTCGCCGAGCGGCGTGGGATGGACGATCAAGACGATCTCCAACATGCTGCTCGACAAGTACTACGACAAGCTCAACGTGTTCGCGCCCGACGGCTCCAAGGGCAAGAGCCCCACCGTCAGCGACAAGGCACGCTACCGGGCGATCCTCAGCGGTGACCTCGACGCCACGAAGACCCCCGAGGTCGCCGAGTCGGTGAAGCTGCTCAAGCGGGTGTTCGACAAGTGCGCCACCAAGAACTGGTCCGGCATCGCCCCGTCCTCGTCCTCCGTCGTGAACGGCCGCGACTTCAGCTCCGGCAAGGCCGCCATGGCCTGGGGCACCCCCTTCGGCTACGGGGCGCTCTCCGAGGTCGAGGGCAAGGTCTCCAGCATGCCCTTCCCGACCGTCACCGAGGACACCAGCGCGCTGTCCACCGGCGCTCCCGCGCAGTTCGGCGCCGACGCGGGCGGCACCAGCTACATGATCCCTTCGCCGGTCGAGGGCCCGAAGTACGACGCCGCGCTGAAGTTCCTCCAGTGGATGAGCGTGCCCGAGCACACCCAGGACTGGCTGGACGCCACCGGCGCGCTGCCCGTCCTCAAGGGCTCCGAGGCCCCCAAGGCCACCAAATCGATGTCCCAGGGCGTGTGGAGCGAGAAGATGCGCATCGGCGGCCAGCCGGACGCCCCCAAGGGCGTCACCGTGGTGAGTCTCTACGACGGCTATCTGCTGGGCTCGAAGTCCCTGGACACGACGCTCAAGGACCTTCAGGCCGCCTGGCGGAAGCTCGCCCAGGAACAGGTCAGGGACCACGGCTGGGACGACGAGCCCTGGGCGAAGGGCTGAGGGGGCGCCGTCATGGGAATGCCTCGCGCCCTCGGGCCCCGCGCACGCAGGACCACCGCCCTCGTCGTCGGCACGCTGCTGCCGCTGGCCGTACTGCAGCCCCAGTCCGCCGGAGCGGCGGAGGGACGCACGTACTACGTGGACAACACACCGGGAAGCGGCTGCGACGACAAGCACCCCGGCACCAGCCCCGAAGCGCCCTGGTGCGGCTTCACCCCCGCCAACGAACGGACGTTCGTCCCCGGCGACCGGCTGCTCCTCGCCCGCGGCGCCGTCTTCGACGAGGGCCTCTCGGTCAAGGGGGCAGGCAGCGCCGAAGCGCCGGTCACGGTCGACGCGTACGGGAAGGGCCCGCGCCCGCGCCTCGTGAAGAACAGCCGCGACACAGGGGTGTTCCTGCACAACCCGTCCTACTGGACCGTCCGCAACCTGGACGTCGGCTCCTCCACCGACGGCAAGGGCGACATGCGGTACGGCATCCGGGCCAACTTCACCTCGCCCGGCCACAAGGGGCTGGTCTTCGAGGGCGTCAAGGTCCACGACTCCCGCGTCGCGGGCCTGCACCTCGTCAACAACGGCCCGTACACCCTCACCGAACCCGTGCTGCGGGGGCTGCGGATCAGCCGGGTCGAGAGCACCCGCAACGCGCACGGCATCGTCACCAGCACCAACAAGAGCGCCACCGACCTGCCGCCCGAACGCGTGCCCGGGAAGAGCGGGGAGAACGCGTTCACCGACGTCGTCGTCGACCGGGTGCACCTGCACGGCGACGACAACAACAACGGCGACCCGTCGAAGGTGCCCTCCCAGATCGACGCGGGCTGCCCGGACGGCCTCGCCCTCGGCAACGTCACGGACGCCGTCGTCACCAACTCCGTACTCCGCGAGGAGGCCGGGTGCCGTACGACGTTCGGCACGGCGGCGGTCTACCTCGGCTCGGCCAGGAACGTCCTGATCGCCAACAACATCGTCACCGACACCCCCAACACCGCGAACCCGGACATGGTCGCCATCGACCACGAGTCCAGGACCAGCGAGGTCACCATCCGGGGGAACTACTTCGCCGACAACTTCGGCGGCGGCATCGAATACCTGGCCATCCATGGCGCGGACGACTTCCACGAGGGCAACAAGGTCGTGGACAACGTCTTCGCCGACAACGGCGTCCGGTCGAACATCCCCTACCCGCCGGACGGCGCCGTCGCCCAGCTCGGCGACGACATCCCCGTCGCGGCCGAACTGACCGGCAATCTCTATCACGAGCCCTTCGGCTTCCTGACCGCCAAGTCCGGCGGCGACGTCTCCCGTTTCACGCGCCGCGACAACGTCCCCGTCGCCGGGCGCGGCGACCTCGACCACGCGGCGGAGGACTTCGGCCCGCCCGGCGACCGAGGGCCCTGGAGCTACGCGGCGGGCGGCGGCGGGAAGTGGGAGCGGCTTCCGTGGGACGCGAAGCGGCGCGCGTACACGTCGCCCGCCGGAACCGTCGACCGGTTCACCTCCTCCGCCGGTACGGCCCGCACCTGGACCGCGCCGCGCGGCGGCACCGTCAACGTCCGCGGCTTCGCCCTGCCCACGGACCCCGAGGGCACGGCGGCCGTCTCCGTCACCCGCAACGGCCGCCCGCTCGCGGGCCCCTGGCGCGGCATCGGCACCAACGGCCGGGCCACCAACGCCGACGACGTACGGGTACGTGCCGGGGACGTCCTCCGCTTCGAGACCGCGCCCGGCAGTACGCCCGTGAGCTGGGCCCCCGCCGTCGGCTACTCGGCGAAGAGCCGGGCCGACGACGCCCCCGGCACCTGGTCGTTCGACGTGAACGGCGACACGCAGGGGTGGACCGGCGACAGGCCGCTCGCGGCGCGGCGCGGCAGGCTCGAAGTGCGGGCCGGCGGTGAGGAGACCGAGCTGCGGACGCGGGGCGACCTCAAGCTCGCGCCGAAGGGCCGCTCCGCGCTCCGTATGCGGCTCGACAACGACACCCGCGCGAAGAGCGGCGAGGTCGCCTTCACCACCGCGCGCGGGCGCACCGGCACGGTTCCCTTCCACCTCAACCCGGAGGAGCCCAAGGGCCTGGCCGCCGCCGATCGCGACGTCCTCGTCCCGCTCGGCGGACACAAGGCGTGGGACGGCACCGTACGGCGGCTGTCCGTGCGCTTCACCGGGGCCGACGGGCGGATCTCCGTGGACCGCGTCGCCTTCGACGACCCGCCCGCGAAGTCCTGGGAGTTCACCGGCGGCGCCGATGGATGGACCTTCGATCCCGATGTGAGCAAGCCCTCCGCGGGCACCCCCGCGACCGGCGTGGTCGCCGACACCGACAACTCCCGAGGCACCTTCACCCGCCACGCCGACGTCGCCTGGACGCACAGCCGGATGCAGACCTTCCGGGCCACCAGGGGCAGCCTCGCCCGGCTCGACCTGTGGGCGTACCGCAAGGGCGAGCCGACCGGGGCGCTGTTCCTGCGCGTCGTCCGGCTCAGGAAGGGCGGCACCGCCACGGCCGACACGCTCTTCACCGGGTCCGTGGCCCCGGACCGGGTCTCCACCGAGGGCGGAATGGTCAGCGTCCATCCGGGCCTCGAGGACCTGGACCCGGACGCGACGTACGCGGTGCAGATCTCCGCTCCGTACCAGGCCCCCGGCGGCGGGACGTACGGCATCGGCTACAACGACGCCGGGCTCCACCCCGATGGGCGTGAGTACTACTCCGTGGACGCCGGCGGCTCCTGGCACGGGCCCGAGGGAGGCGGCAAGCGCAGCCTGCGGTTCCGCACGTTCGCCCTCGCCGAAGGCGCCACCGCCCCGCCGCCCCCGGACGGTTACGGGCCCGCGCCGACGGCCGACGGCGAGCTGACCGGCAAGAGCGGCTACGAGCCCGCGGCGCTCTCGCCGGGCGGCCTGGGCCTCGACGCGGCCGAGCACCGCTACGTCCGTATCCGTATGAGCAACCCCGACAACCGGCTCACCGGCTATCTGCTGTTCACCACCGAGGACGAACCGGAGTTCGACATCCCCAACGGCGGCTATCCGCCCACCAACGAGGCCGGGCTCAAGGGCATCGCCTTCTCCCTCGTCCCCGGGGCCGAACACACCGAGTACGTCCTGGACATGGCGACCGTCCCCGGCTGGAAGGGCACCATCAGCCGGCTCAAGGTGCAGCCCTTCAACCGCTGGAACTACTACTTGGGCAAGCCCACCAGCACCTGGACCGGAGGAATCGACTCCGTCCGCGTCGACCGCACCGAGGCCCGTACCGGGCGCCGTACCGAGGAGCCCACCGAGCACCGCACCGAGGAAGGTCGCCGATGATGACCCGCTCCCCGCGCACCCCCCTCCTGCTCGCCACCGCCCTGGCCGCGCTGATGCCCGCCCTGGTCCTCTCCGGACCGGCCCGGGCGGCGAGCACCACGTACCACGTCGACAACCGCTCCGGCTCCGGCTGCACCGACTCCGGGCCCGGCTCCGCACAGCGGCCGTGGTGCACCTTCGCCCCCGTCAACGCCCGTACGTACGCCGCGGGAGACCGGATCCTGCTCGCGCGCGGCGCGGCGTGGAAGGAGGGCATGAAGCTGCGTGGCTCCGGCACCGCCGCGGCCCCCGTCGAGGTCTCCGCGTACGGCAGCGGGGCCAGACCGCGCATCCTCAAGGGCGCGTCCGACTACGGCGTCAGCCTCTACAACCCCTCGCACTGGGCGGTACGGAACCTGGAGATCGACGGGCGCGGCGCCAAGAAGCTGACCTACGGCGTCGTCGCCTCCTACAAGGGCCCCGAGGGCATCGGCCATGAGGGCCTGACCTTCTCCGACCTCTACGTCCACCACACCCACATGGGCGTCCGCGTCGGCGGCGACGCGGTCCCGGCCACGGACCAGTGGGCGGTCAAGGGCGTACGGATGCGCGGCATCACCGGCAAGCACAACGGGGTGTCGATCGCCTTCGGCGACAGCAAGGGACGTAAGCACTTCATCCAGGACACCGTCCTCACCGACCTCGACCTGAACAACGACGACGGCGCCCCCGCTCCCCTCCCCGAGGAGTGCCCGAACGCCCTCACCCTGCAGTCCATGACCCGGGTGACCGTGATGGACTCGGTCGTCAGCCACGCCGGAGGCTGCCCCGTCCGGACCGGCACCACCGGCATCTACCTCGGCCATGTCGCCGACGTCGACCTCACCAACAACATCGTCGCCTTCACCCAGCAGACCGGCTCGCCCGATCAGAGCGGCGTCAACTACGAGGGCTGGACCGACGACGTGGCCGTCCGCGGCAGTCTCCTCACCGGCAACGTCCGCTGGGGCGTCGGGCTGCAGGGCATCCACGCCGACGGGCCGAACACCAGGGTCACCGTCGAGTCCAACGCGATCGTCGACAACGGCCGGCCCCCGGTCGCCTCGCTCGGCGACGACTCGCGGACCGACGGGGTGATCCGCGGCAACCTGTGGAAGGGTGACAGCCTCACCGACACGGTCTCGGGCGGCAGCTTCGACAAGATCGCCGTCTCCGGCAACGCGGGTCCTACCGGCGAGGGCCGGGTCTGGTACGCGGCCCGCGACTTCGCCACCGGGCAGGGCCTCAACCAGTGGCGCTACCAGCACTCGCCCGACGGCGGCGCCACCTGGAAGGACCTGACCTACCAGAACGGCGACGGCTCCTGGCGGCCCTCCGCCGGAGCGCTGCCCGTGCTCTCCAAGTGGCGCTGGCACCCGGTCGGCGGCAAGGGCCTGGTGGCCCGGACCTGGACCGCGCCGCGCGACGGCACCGTGGCGATCCGGGGCCAGGCCGCCAAGGCCGACCTGGGCGGCGACGGCGTACGCGTCCAGATCCGGCACGGCGACCGCCAGGTGCTCACCCCGCACGGCCTGAGCGGTGGCAACCGGGTGGGGATCGGGACCTCCGTCGACGCGCTGCCCGTCAAGGCGGGCGACACCCTCCGCTTCATCGTCGATCCGGGCGCCGCCGGGGACACCGCGCACGACACCACGAGCTGGGCCCCCGTGGTCGGCTACCTCTGACCGAAGGACACCACCGCAGCATGACGACGCACGACATCGTCCACGACGCGCGCGACGCCGCGCTCACCCTCCGCCGCGAGCACCTCGCGCACTGGGGCGGCACGGACCCCGGGGGGCGGCGGCTCACCGCGAACAACTACCACTTCGAGCTCGACGGAGAGCCGCTGCCCCTGGTGGCGGGGGAGCTGCAGCTCCAGCGCTACCCCGCCGACGAGTGGGAGGCGGGCGTGCTCGCGCTGAAGAGCGCGGGCTGCACCATGGTCTCCTCGTACGTCTTCTGGAACCTGGTCGAACCGCGTCCGGGGGAGTTCGACTTCTCCGGCGGCAACGACGTGCGGCGCTTCGCCGAGCTGTGCCACCGGCACGGCATGCTCTTCTCTCCGCGCATCGGCCCGTACAACAACGCGGAGTTCTCCGTCGGCGGGCTGCCGCCCTGGCTGTACGGCATGCCGCTCACCGAGCGCTCCAACGACCCGCGCTATCTGCGGCTCGTCGCGCGCTACTACGGCAGGCTCGGGCAGGAGCTGTCCGGCCTGTACTGGCAGGACGGCGGCCCTGTCCTCCTCGTCCAACTGGAGAACGAGCTGACCCACGCCCCCAACGACTGGCGCACCCTCTTCGGCTACACGGCCAGCGACCACCGGGGCCCTACGGGCGAGGAGTTCACCGCCCACATGGAGCACCTGCGGCGGCTCGCGCTGGAGGCCGGGATCGCCCCGCCGGTCTTCTCGATGACCGGCTGGGGCACGGGCGGCGGGGAGCCGCCCGCCGACGCCTTCCTGGTGAGCTACGGCGGGTACATGGATCTGCACCCCAGGCCGCGCAACAGCGGACTGACCGTCTTCGGCAGCCAGTCGTACCCGTACCGGGGCCATCTCCCGGTGGCCTTCTGCGAGCTGGGCGGCGGCTCCCCGACGCGCGCCGCCTACCGGCCCGTGACCGCGCCGGACGACGTCCTCGTCGGCGCCCTGACCCGGCTCGGCACCGTGGAGACGATCACGCTCGGCTACTACATGATGCACGGCGGCACCAACCCGGTCCGCGGCGATTTCGGCTGGATGACCAAGGAGCCGGAGTTCTCCCCGCTCTCCTACGACTTCGGCGCCCCGGTCAGCGAGTACGGCGAGCGCCGCGCGCCCTTCTACCGCACGGCGCCCCTCAACCGCTTCGTCACCGAGTTCGGCCCCGAACTCGCCCGGATGCGCGCCGTGCAGGCCGCCGAGCCGGTCACCGACCCCGAGGAGGACCGGCTGCGCACGGCCGTACGCTCGGACGGCACCTCCGCGTTCGTCCTGCTGGCCAACTACGGCAACCGCACGCCCCTCACCGCGCGGGACGACGTGTCGCTCGTCGTCTCCCTCGACAGCGGGGACGTCCGCATACCGCGCCGTACGAAACTGTCCGTCGCGTCCGGAGGATCGGCGATCCTGCCCGTCGAGCTGGGCCTGGGCGACGGGATGACCCTCGTCTCGGCGACCGCCCAGCCGCTGGCCCGGCTGCGCGGCAGCACGGTGTTCTTCCGCCCGGACGAGGGCGACGTCGAGTACACGCTGCGGGGCGTCGAGGACACCCGCGTCAGCGGCGACGAGTCGGTCCTCGGCGAGCCCGGCGGCGTCACCGTCGTCACCCGGGAGGGCTCCTTCACGGTCAACGAGACGCTCGGCATCGTGACCCTGAGCCGCGAGCAGGCCGAGCACGCCCAGGTCGCCGAGGTGGCGGGGGAGCGGCGGCTCGTCACCAGCCCCGACGACCTCACCCTCGACGGCGACACCGTGACCGTCACCCGCCGCGTCCCCCTCGGCACCGACCCCGCGCCGTTCACCTGGTCCGTGCTCCCCGCACCGGCCGGGGTGCGCGCGTACGGCGAGGCCGTGCGCGCGGAGCCGGACGGCCCGCTGTTCCGGTACACGGCGGAGGCGCCGCGCCCCGCGCCCGGCCCTGACGTGATCGAGGTGGAGACGCTCTCGCCGTCCCGCTGGCTGCTGCGCGCCCCGGAGGCGAACCCGGAGGAGCTGGCCGGGCTGTGGGCGGACATCGACTACGCGGGTGACCTGTGCCGGCTGTTCGACGCGGGCACCGGCGCCCTGATCGGCGACGACTTCCACCACGGCGTCCCCTGGCGGGTGAAGCTCGGCCGCTTCCGGCAGGCCCTCGCCGGGGCAGGCCTCCAGCTCCGCGTGGAGCCCCGGGCGACGGCCGAGCGGACCGCCGACGCGGAGGGGATCCTCCTGGACAGCCGGGAGGAGATCGAGGGCCCAGCCGAGATCCACGCGGTACGGCTGTCGGCCGAGATCGGCCGCCGGTTCGTCTGCCGCTGAGATCCCTTTCCGAGAGATGAGAGAGGCTTCATGCCCCAGTTCGACCTGCCGCTCGACCAACTGCGCGACTACCGGCCGGAGATATCCGTGCCCGACGACTTCGACGTGTTCTGGGAGAAGACCCTCGCCGAGACCCGGGCGTACGGACTGGGCGCCACGTTCGACCCGGTGGAGACCGGCCTGACGGGCGCCCGCGTATGGGACGTGACGTTCGCCGGGTTCGGGGGCCACCCGGTCAAGGGCTGGTTCACCGTCCCGGCGCGGGCCGAGGGCCCCCTGCCCCTGGTGGTGCAGTTCCAGGGCTACAACGGCGGCCGGGGCCTGCCGCACTGCTGGTGCCTGTGGCCGCTGGCCGGATACGCGCACTTTGTGATGGACATACGCGGCCAGGGCGGCGGCACCCAGGGCGCGGGCGGCAACGTCGGGGACACCCCGGACCCGGTCGGCTCCGGACCTGCCCACGCCGGGTTCATGACACGAGGCATCGAGGCCCCGGAGACGTACTACTACCGCCGCGTCCTCGCCGACGCGGTCCGGGCCGTCGAGGCCGCACGGGCCCACCCGCTGGCCGACCCGTCCCGCACGGTCGCGCTCGGCGCCAGCCAGGGCGGCGGCATCGCGCTCGCCGTGGCCGGACTCGTCCCCGATCTCGCGGCCGTCTGTGTGGACGTGCCGTTCCTCTGCCACTTCGCCCGCGCCGTCACCCTCACCGACGCACGCCCGTACGGCGAGATCGCGGGCTATCTGCGCATGCACCGGGGCAAGGAGGAGCAGGCGCTGCGCACCCTCTCCTACGTCGACGGGGTGACGTTCGCCGCGCGCGGCCGGGCACCCGCGCTGTTCTCCGTCGGCCTGATGGACCAGGTCTGCCCGCCGTCCACGGTCTTCGCCGCCCACAACGCGTACGGCGGCCCCAGGCAGATCGAGGTGTACCCCTTCAACGGCCACGAGGGCGGCGCCATGTTCCAGCAGGAGGCCCAATTCGACTGGCTCGGACGGCACGTACGGCACGGACGGCACCACCCGGCCGCCGCCTGAAGCCGATGACAGGGCCCGAGAGAAGAGGACACCCCGCCATGCCCGCCACCCCCGCCGTCTCCCCGCTCCGCGTGGTCCGGCCGAGCGTCGAGCACGCCCAGCGCCCGCTCGGCCTCGACGTCCGCCGCCCCCGCCTGAGCTGGCGCCTGGAGTCCCAGGAGCCCGGCAGGCACGGACAGGCCCAGAGCGCCTACCGGATCCGCGTCGCCACCAGCCCCGCGCTCCTCACGGCCCCCGACGTCTGGGACAGCGGCACCGTCGCCTCGGACACCTCCGTACTGGTGCCCTACGCCGGTCCCGGACTCCTGCCCCGCACCCGCTACTACTGGACCGTACGTGTGTGGGACGAGGTGGGCCGTGCCTCCGCGTGGGGCGAGCCCTCCTGGTGGGAGACGGGCCTCCTCGACGCCTCGCGCTGGACCGCCCGGTGGATCGGCGCGCCTCCCGGGCTGCTCGCGGCGCCGCGGCTCGACCACGCGCACTGGATCTGGTCCCCGGACGGCACGCCCGGAGGGACCCGCTGGTTCCGCACCGTCGTCGAGGTGCCGCAGCGCCTGGTCCGCGCCCGTCTTGTCCTGACCACGGGCGGCGGCTGCACGGCGTACGTCAACGGCGCCGGGGTCGATCACACCGACCCCGCGGCCCCCGTGGTCGAGAGCAGGCCCCCGTATGTCACCGACGTCACCGACCGCCTGCGGCCCGGCCGCAATGTCCTCGGGGTCACCGCCGCCACCCCCGGCACCGGCCCCGCGGGCCTTCTGGCGGCCCTGGAACTGACCGCCGCCGACGGCGAGGTGTGCCTGCCCACCGGACCCGGCTGGATGTCCACGGCGCTGGAGCCGCGCGGCGACTGGCACGCGCCCGAGTACGACGACGGGGCGTGGAGCGCGGCCGAGGTGCTGGCACCGTACGGACAGGACGGGCGGCCGGTGACCCCTCCCGCGTACGCGCCCGTGACCCAGATGCGGCACGCGTTCCGTCCGGCCCCCGGGAAGACGGTCGCACGCGCGCGCCTCTATGTGACGGCCCTGGGGCTGTACGAGGCGCACCTCAACGGCCGTCCCGTCGGCGACGACCGGATGGCCCCCGGCTGGACCGACTACCACCGGCGCGTCCAGTACCGGACCCACGACGTCACCGCCCTCCTGCGCGACGGCGACAACGTGCTGGCGGCCGACCTCGCCGCGGGCTGGTACGCGGGCAGCATCGGCTGGGCCGGCCCCCACCAGTACGGCGAACGCCCCGCTCTGCTCGCCCAGTTGGAGCTCACCTACGCCGACGGCACGACCGACCGCGTGGAGTCCGGCCCCGACTGGCGCGCGGCTCCCGGCCCCCGTACGACCGCCGACCTCCTGGCCGGTGAGGAGTACGACGCCCGTCTGGAGACCGGAGGATGGACGGAGCCCGGCTTCGACGACACGGGCTGGGTCCGCGCGGCCGCCCTGGAGGGAGTGACCGCCGAACCGGTGGCCCAGCTCGACGCCCCCGTACGGGTGACACAGGAGCTGACCCCGAGGGAGGTGACAGAGCCCGCCCCCGGCGTCCGGGTGTTCGACCTGGGCCAGAACATGGTCGGCACCGTCCGTCTCACCGTCTCCGGACCGGCCGGTACGCGGATACGGCTGCGCTACGCCGAGGTCCTGAACCCCGACGGGACGCCCTGCACGGCGAACCTCCGGTCGGCGCGCGCCACGGACACGTACACCCTCAAGGGCGTCGGCACCGAGACCTTCGAACCGCGCTTCACCTTCCACGGCTTCCGCTACGTCGAGGTCACCGGCCACCCCGGCGTCCCGGACCGGGAGAACCTCACCGGACTCGTTCTGCACACCGACGCGCCCCTCACGCTCGCGTTCAGCACCGACGCCCCGATGCTCAACCGGCTGCACAGCAACATCACCTGGGGCCTGCGCGGCAATTTCCTCTCCGTCCCGACCGACACCCCGGCACGCGACGAACGCCTCGGCTGGACGGGCGACATCAACGTCTTCGCGCCGACGGCCGCGTACGTCATGGAGTCGGCCCGCTTCCTCACCAAATGGCTCCAGGACCTGCGCGACGCCCAGACCGAGGACGGCGCCTTCCCCGACGTCGCCCCGCACGTACGCCCGCTGGGCAAGGGCGTGGCGGGATGGGGCGACGCGGGAGTCACCGTTCCCTGGGCCCTCTACCAGGCCTACGGCGACACCCGGATCCTGGAGGAGAGCTGGCCGTCCATGGTCCGGTGGCTGGAGTACCTCCGCGAGCACAGCAGCGGCCTCCTGCGCCCCGCCGAGGGCTACGGGGACTGGCTCAACATCGACGAGGAGACGCCCAAGGACGTCATCGGCACCGCCTGCTTCGCCCACAGCGCCGACCTCGTCGCCCGTACCGCGCGAGCCCTCGGCAGGGACCCGGAGCCGTACAGGAGCCTCTTCGAGGACGTCCGCGAGGCGTTCCGCGCGGCCTATGTCTCCGCCGGAGGCCGGGTGAAGGGCGACACCCAGACCGCCTACGTCCTGGCTCTGTCCATGGACCTGTTGACGCGGGACGAGCGCGGCCCGGCCGCCGACCGCCTCGTCGAACTCCTCCGCGCCCGCGACTGGCACCTGTCCACGGGCTTCCTCGGCACGCCCCGGCTCCTCCCGGCACTCACGACGGCGGGCCGTACGGACGTGGCCTACCGCCTGCTGCGGCAGCGGACCTTCCCCTCCTGGGGCTACCAGATCGACAAGGGCGCCACCACGATGTGGGAACGCTGGGACTCCATCCGCCCGGACGGCAGCTTCCAGGACGCCGGAATGAACTCCTTCAACCACTACGCCTACGGCTCGGTCGGCGCCTGGATGTACGCCCACGTGGCCGGCCTCGCCCCGGCCGAACCCGGCTACCGCCGCATCCTCATCCGCCCCCGCCCGGGAGGCGGCCTCCAGGAGGCCAGGGCCCGCCTCGACTCCCCGTACGGCCCGATCACCACCCACTGGACGCTGAGCGACGCTTTCCGCCTCACCGTCTCCCTGCCGGTCAACACCACGGCGGAGATCTGGATCCCCGCACGGAAGGACACAGAAGTCACCCACGACACCTCGGAGTTCCTCCGCACGGAGGACGACTGCACCGTCTTCACGGCGGGCTCCGGCACACACATCTTCACCACCGCCTGAGGAGCCACCCACGGGGCCCGCACAGCAGCGAGGGCCGGTCTCCCTGATCGGAAGACCGGCCCTCGTCCGCTTCACCGGTCGGGACGGCGAGATGTGAACCCACGACCCTTTGCCCCCCCAGCCTGCGTCCTGGTGGCCAACTGGTCAGCAGGTATGCCATGTTGACTGGTCAGAGCGTCGGTATGCATCGTTCTGAGTGAGTGGGGGAGAGTGTGTGAAACAAGATCATCTCCCAGGATTCTCCCAGAGACGGCGCGCTTCCCCGCGTCCCAAGGATCTTCTGCGGACCCCGACGAGGGGCCTGCTGCGCATGAGCCTGCCCGAGTCCGGGATGCTGCGAGGTGAGCCAACAGTGCATCCCCGGACCCTGAAGAGTGGGTGCGGGAGCGAGCGCCGCGACGCGCCGCACCTCCGGATCATCGGTCCCGGAGCGAACCAGCCACCTCGGAGGTCATTTCGTTAGGGTTTCTCGGGCGTCTTGGCCATGGCCGCGACCAATGCCGCAAGGAGCAGGACGCCCGCCGACCACCAGGCCGCGACGGTGAAGCCGTGCACCATGCCCTCCAGCGGGCCCTGGCTCCGGGAGGGGTGGGCGTCGATATAGCGGGTGGCGGCGGCCGACGCGATCGTGTTCAACAGGACGGTGCCCAGGGAGCCGCCGATCTGCTGGAAGGTGGAGACGGTCGCGGACGTCACCCCGGCGTCCTTCGGGGCGACCCCGGCGGTCGCCGTCGCGTACACCGGCATGAACGTCAGTCCCATGCCCAGGCCGAGCAGCACCAGCGCGGGCAACACACCGGTGGTGTAGCCGGAGTTCACGCTCAGGCGGGTCAGGAGCAGCATGCCGACGGCCGCGAGGAGCATGCCGGGGGCCATCAGGTTGCGGGGGGCGGTGCGGGGCAGGAGCCGGGCGGCGATCTGCGTCGCGCCGATGACGATCGTGACGGACATCGGCAGGAACGCCAGTCCGGTCCGTACGGGTGAGTAGTCGAGGACGGCCTGGAGGTAGTAGGTCAGGAACAGGAAGGCGCCGAACATGGCGACGGTGGCCAGGCCCATCGTCGCGAACGCCGCCGCACGGGTGCGGTCCCTGACGATGTGCAGCGGCAGCATCGGATGCTCGGCGCGGGACTGCCACCACACGAAGACGGCGAGCAGGACCACACCGGCCGCGAACAGGGTCAGGACCAACGGGTCGGCCCAGCCTGCGGATTCGGCGTCGCTGGAGCCGTACACGACCGCCACGAGCCCGCCGGAGGCGAGCAGCGCGCCGGGAACGTCGAGGCGCACCCCTCGCTGGCGCGGGCTGTCCTTGAGGAGGGCCAGCGCGCCGCCGAGTGCGGCCAGCGCGATGGGAACGTTGACGTACAGGCACCAGCGCCAGGTCGCGTACTCGGTGAGCAGGCCGCCCACCAGCAGCCCGATGGCGCTGCCGCCCCCGGCGAGCGCGCCGTAGATACCGAACGCTCTGCCGCGCTCGGCGGGGTCGGTGAACGTCGTCGTCAGCAGCGACAGCGCGGAGGGGGCCAGGACGGCCGCGCAGGCCCCTTGCAGGGCCCGCGCCGCGAACAGCGTTCCGGGGCCGTCGGCCGCGCCGCCGAGCGCGGAGGCGGCGGCGAAGCCGACCAGGCCGATCATGAAGGTGCGTTTGCGGCCGACCAGGTCGGCGATCCGGCCGCCGAGGAGCAGCAGGCCGCCGAAGGCCAGGGAGTAGGCGGTGATCACCCATTGCCGGTTCGCATCCGACATGCCCAGTCCGTCCTGGACGGAGGGCAGGGCGATGTTCACGATCGTGCCGTCGAGAATCACCATGAGCTGGGCGCCCGCGATGACGGCGAGGGCCCACCATCGCTTCGGATCGGGCAGCTCGGCCGCGTTCGCGGTGGTGTCGGGGACCGGCGTGGGCGCGGTGTCCCCGGGGGAGGACTGCTTGGTCAAGGCGATCATTTTCTGTGTCGGAGGTGTAGGAGCAGACGCGCGGTCCTACACCCCGGGACGCGACACAAGGGATCGCGAGAGCAGCGGACACCACCATGAGGTGCCGCAAAGGGGGGCGGAGAGTCCTACCGCGCGCCGAACGGGGGCACACGGCCGGGGGCAACTATGGCCGCAACACTCGTTGTCCTGTCCATGTTTCCCACCTCCTCCCGGCCGGGCACGCGGTACGCATCGACGCCGAGCGCGCCGAATGGTGCGGCAGGAGTTTGCCGCACATGACCTCCGACAGGGTAGGTCAACCGGCTGGGGACGCAAACGGATTTACCCGGGCCTGGGTACGGGCTCCCCGCACTTCGACAAGGCCAAGTTCACGCCCCGTCCAGCCGGTGAGGCTGCGGCCACCGTCTGTACCCACCGGCTGCCCATCAACGTCCGGGCGATCGACGTGCTCAGGATCCAGTGGGAGCGCCAGGGGCTGGCAGCGGCTCGCCGCAGGTGACCGGTGGCAGGGCTCAGGTCCTGCCTTCACGTCGGCCGTGGGCACGGGACTGGACGCGGCCAACGTCCGGCGCGCCTTGCGCCAGGCACTCGCCCGAGTGGACGGCATCACGCCCGCCGAGTGGACCCCGAGGGAGCTGCGACACAGCTTCGTCTCGCTGCTCTCGGACCGAGGGCTGAGCACAGAAGAGATCTCAAAGCTGGTCGGTCACTCCAGCACGAGCGTCACGGAGGAGGTCTACCGGAAGCAGATCCGGCCGGTCGTCCAGACCGGAGCGGTCGCGATGGACGCCATCTTCAAGGCCAATCCAGAGGCATAGTCACACAGTTAGACACGCACACGCAGCAGAGGCGGAATCCCCTATCGGGACTCCGCCTCTGACCTGCTCTTGCACCGTCGGGACGGCGGGATTTGAACCCACGACCCCTTGACCCCCAGTCAAGTGCGCTACCAAACTGCGCCACGTCCCGGTGCCCGTTCGGCTTCGGGGCTTTCCCCTCGCCGCTCGCGCACAAAGAACAATACAGCACTTCAGGGGGTGCTCGCGCCCCCCTTCCCCCTCGCGGGGTGATCACGGACGCGGGCGGGGTTTGGCGTACCGGGATCGGGAAACTTCGGGTGGTCCTGTCCTGTATGGGGTGACTCCCGGGGCTCCTGACGCGCCCCCGGGCTTCCGAGAGGGGGAGTCGACCGTGAGCCGGTCCCGCATCGTGATCGTCGGAGCAGGGTTCGCCGGGTACCAGGCGGCCCGTACGCTGTCGCGCCGCTTCCGCGGGGCGGCGGAGATCGTGCTGGTGAACCCCCACGACTACTTCCTGTATCTGCCCCTGCTCCCCGAGGTCGCCGCGGGCGTCCTGGAGCCCCGGCGGGTGTCCGTCTCCCTCGCGGGGACGCTGCCGCGCGTACGGCTGGTGCTCGGGGAGGTGAGCGAGGTCGACCTGGAGAGGCGGCAGCTCCGCTACCGGGACCCGGAGGGGCGCGACGGGGAGCTGCGGTACGACAGGCTGCTGCTCACCGTCGGGAGCGTGAACAAGCTGCTGCCCATCCCCGGCGTCGCCGAGCACGCACACGGCTTCCGGGGCATGCCGGAGGCGCTGTATCTGCGTGATCACGTCACCCGGCAGATCGCGATGGCCGCCACCACGGACGACCCCGCCGAGAGCGCGGCACGGTGCACGTTCGTCGTGGTCGGAGCGGGCTACACGGGCACGGAGGTCGCGGCGCACGGCGCCCTCTTCACGGACGCGCTGGCCAAGCAGCACAGCAGGCCGGGCGGCACCCTCGGCGACGGCGCGAAGGACGGAGGGCTGCGGGGGGACCGGCGCCCGAAGTGGATGCTGCTCGACATCGCGCCCCGCGTGCTGCCCGAGCTGGACCAGCGGCTCTCGAAGACGGCCCACCGGGTGCTCGCGCGACGCGGCGTGGACGTCCGTACGGAAACGTCCGTGAAGGAGGCGACGGCGGACGGGGTGCTGCTGGACGACGGGGAGTTCGTCCGTACGCACTCGCTGATCTGGTGCGTCGGCGTACGGCCGGATCCGCTCGTCGAGCAGATGGGGCTGCCGACGGAGCGCGGGCGGCTCGTGGTGGACGAGTACCTGCGGGTGCCCGGGCAGCCGGACGTGCTCGCGTGCGGGGACGCGGCGGCGGTGCCCGACCTGACGCGGGAGGGCGAGTTCACCCCGATGACGGCGCAGCACGCGGTGCGGCAGGGGAAGGTCGCCGCACACAACCTGGCGGCGTCCTACGGATACGGCGCGGCGCGCCCGTACAAGCACCATGACCTGGGGTTCACGGTCGACCTCGGCGGCCTTCAGGGTGCGGCGAACCCGCTGCACGTGCCGCTCTCCGGGCCGTTCGCCAACGCGGTCACGCGCGGCTACCACCTGGCCGCGATGCCGGGGAACCGCGTCCGGGTCCTCGCGGACTGGATGCTGGACGCGGTGCTGCCCAGGCAGGCCGTGCAACTCGGGCTCGTACGGTCGTGGTCGGTGCCGCTGGAGTCGTCGTCGCCGGAGGTCGCCCGGCTGCCGGAGGGTGCGTGAGTCACGTGTCCCAGGAGGCGCGAGTCGCTCGCGCGGGTGACGGACTTTTCCACAGTCGCCGCTTCATCCACAGAACGTGAGCGGTCGGAACGGGGAGTGAGGGCCCCGGCTACCTTCTGAAGCGCCGCGGCGGAGAGCGCCGGGGGCCGGACGGAAGGTGAAGGGGGACCGGGATGCATGGGGGACTGCCCGTCATCGGGTTCAGCCTGCTCGTGTACGGAGCGGTGGGCGTGGTGGTGCTGGTCAGGGACGGAGTGGGCACCTGGCGCGACAGGCGCCGGGGCCGACGGGGGAGTGGTGGGGCATGCGTGCCGACGGTGAGCTGAGCGCCGGGAACGGAGCGGGTGAGCTGCGCGCCGCGAGCGGGGTGACGGAGCGGAGCGCGGCGAGCGGAGTGACGGTGATCATTCCCGCTCACAACGAGGAAGAGGGCCTGCCCGCCACCCTGGAGTCGCTGCGGGCCCAGACGCTCCCGCCGGACCGCGTGATCGTGGTGGACGACGCCTCCGGCGACCGTACGGGCGAGGTGGCCCGGCGGCACGGGGCGGAGGTGATGCGCCCTCCCGCCAATCTGGGCAGCAAGGCGAAGGCCCAGAACCACGCGCTGCCGCACTGCACGACCGATCTCGTCCTGGCCGTCGATGCGGACACCGTCCTCGCGCCGGACTACATCGAGCGGCTCGTTCCCGCCTTCGCCGACCCGGAGGTGGTGGTCGCGGCGGGGAACGTGCAGACGAGGTTCACGCGGACCGTCTGGGAGCGGGGCCGGTCGGTGGAGTATTTGTTCGGTTTCCACTGGCACCGCCCCATCCAGGCGCGTGCGAACAGCCCGATGGTCTGCTCGGGATGCTGCTCGATGTTCCGGCGGTCGGCGCTGGGCGGGGAGGGCTTTCCGACCAGGACCATCGTGGAGGACATGGACTTCAGTTGGACGTGCCAGGTCGAAGGGCTGCGGGCGCGCTATGTCGGCGAGGCCGTGGCCTGGGCGGCCGATCCGGAGAGCCTGCTCTATCTCCGCAAGCAGGTGTGGCGGTGGATGGCCGGGTTCTGCCAGAACGTCCGCATCCACACGGGCGCCCTGGTCCGGCGGAAGCCGATGCTGGCCCTGTGGGTGGTGGTCGCGATGCTGGAGATCCTGACCGCGCCGCTGTGGTGGGGTGCCCCGCTGGTCCTCACGCTCGGCCTGGACCGGCCGGTGCTGCCCACCGTGGGGTGGTGGCTCGGCGCCGAGACCCTCTTCACCCTGCCCCCGCTGGTCTACGCGGCACGCAGACGAGGGCTGCCCCTGAGGAAGGTGCTGTGGAACGTGCCCTGCGTCTACCCCACCAAGATCGTCAACCTCTGGTACGCGTGGAAGGCCGTGCTGGTCGAGCTGGTCCTCGTCCCGCTGAGGCTGTCGCGGGGACTGACCGTCTACGAGAAGGGGAGGGCGCCGACGGCGGCGGCCGTGGCGGGCACGCCCAGCACGGCCTAGCTCGGTCTAGCCCACCGAGAAGCTCGGGTGGTCGAGGACCCAGAGCCAGGTGCCGTCCGGCTGACGGCGGGCCACCTCGACGGTGGTGGCGCCGCCGGCCAGGCGGGTGGAGGTCAGCGCGAGTTCGTCGGTGCGCAGGGTGGGCTGCTGTTCACCGGGGGAGAAGGCGGGACGGGCGGCCACGATCTGCTCGTACGCCCGCCGGATCTCCGCGCTGCCGGTGGCGACCCGGCCGTCGGGCAGCGCCAGCACGGCATCAGGCTCGTACAGCGCGACCAGCCCGTCGACGTCCCCCGCGTTGAGCCGGTCCAGCACGAAGCGGCTCAAGTCCTCAGGGGCCATGGCCCGCTCGTGCTGCCGTTCGCCGTCAGCACCCATGGTCGTCCTCATCTCCCCTCGGGCCGGGACGGGTTCCCGGCGCGGTCATCCTGGCACGGAGGACTGACGCCGCCGCCGAGCCCGGGGGCGGAGGGGCGGAGGGCGCCGAGGTGGGCTGGTCGGGGTGGAGTCCGAGCCGCCGCAGTGCCTCCGGGTGGATCCGGATGTCGCACCAGCCGTGCCAGTGGCCGTCGGCGCCGATGCCGCAGGCGAGGTCGTAGCGGACCTCGTCCCCGGCGAAGGGCATCCAGTCGATGCCGCGCTCGCGCAGTCAAGCGTGGACGGCGGCAGCGGGACGCGGGGAGCCCGGCAGGTTCTCGTAGGCCACGACGGTGACCCAGGCCGAGGAAGGACCGGAAGCCGAGGAGGAACCGGAGGCCGAGGAAGGACCGGAGGGAGAGGTGTTCATGCCGCTCATGGTGCCTGGCCGTCGCCGGGCGTGTCACGGGAAGAGGGCGGCGCGGGAGCCGCCGCGTGCACGGGAGGGAGGAATTCGCGGATCAGCGTGCGGTGCCACCAGTCGCCGGTCTCCCGGCGCTCGGCGGGGGTGGTGAAGCGGTAGCGGTAGAGCAGGGCGCGTACGTGCCTGGGCGGCGCCTCGGGGAAGGGGTTGGTGCGCAGCAGCCGGACGGTCGGCGGGTCGTTCTCCAGGAGCCGCGTGACGAAGGGCTCGAACCAGCCGCGCGTGTACGCGGGGGAGAGCGCGGCGAACCACATCAGCCAGTCGAGACGGAGGTGGTACGGGGCGAACTGGCGCGGCAGCCGCCGCACGTCGCCGGGCTTGCCGCGGAACTCGTACGCGCGCCACACGGTGTCGGGCGTCACGCGCTCCTCGTCGGTCCCCTCCAGGACGATCTCGCGGCGGACGCGCGTGATGCTGCCGAAGGCGCCGTAGGTGTTGACCAGGTGCAGGGGGTTGAAAGAGCGGTTCATCTGCTGGCGGCGGCTGAGCAGATTGCGCGCGGGCCAGTAACTGAGCACGACGACCAGGGCCGTCACGCAGCACACCAGGACGGCGAACCAGAGCGGAGTGCCGCCGTACGAGGGGGTGCCGGTCAGCGGCGAAGGGTCCACGGCCGAGAGGGCGATGACGATCGTGAGCCAGTTCAGCCAGGAGAAGTTGCCCGACAGCACCAGCCAGAGCTGGGTGACGATCACGAGGCCCGCGGCGACGGTGGCGAAGGGCTGAGGGAGGAACAGGCCGAAGGGAACGACGAGTTGCGCCACGTGGTTGGCCGCGACCTCGACACGGTGCAGGGGCTTCGGGAGGTGATGGAAGTACCAGCTCAGCGGGCCGGGCATCGGCTGGGTCTCGTGGTGGTAGTAGAGGCACGTCAGGTCGCGCCAGCAGGTGTCCCCGCGCCACTTGATCAGGCCCGCGCCGAACTCCACGCGGAAGAGCAGCCAGCGCAGCAGGAACAGCACCAGGACGGGCGGCGCGATGTCGCCGTTGCCCAGGAAGACGGCCAGGAAGCCCGTCTCCAGGAGCAGTGACTCCCAGCCGAAGGAGTACCACGCCTGGCCGACGTTCACGATCGACAGATAGAGGAGCCACAGCAGTGCCCACATCGCCATCGAGACACCCAGCGGCACCGCGTCCGCCGCCCCGGCGGCGACGGCTGCCGACAGTGCGGCACCCGCCCAGGCGCAGCCCGCGAAGAGCCGGTCCGTGCAGCGCCACTGGAAGAGGCTCGGCGCCGCCCTGAACGGCACGCGCCGGACGAAGGCCCGGGCCGGAAGCAGCCCGCGCTCACCCAGCAGCGCGCGGAACTGGAGCGCCGCGGACACGAAGCCGACCAGGTACAGGCAGGCCAGCGCGCGCTGGAGCACCAGCCTGCTGAGCCCGTGCCCGGGAGCCGAGAACCACGGCGTGAACCAGTCCATCGCGGCCATGGGTACCACCCTCGGGCGCCCCTCACGCCCCGGGGGGCGCAGCGCGGTCCGCCCGGGGGTGGCCGATCATGGACGGATGAGCGATGAGGGTTACGTACGGGTGCGGGGCGCCCGCGAGCACAATCTGCGGGGCGCCGATGTGGACATTCCACGGGACGCGCTCGTCGTCTTCACGGGGGTCTCGGGTTCCGGGAAGTCCTCGCTCGCCTTCGGGACGCTGTACGCGGAGGCACAGCGCCGTTACTTCGAGTCGGTGGCCCCCTACGCGCGACGCCTGATCCACCAGGTGGGCGCGCCGAGGGTGGAGGAGGTCACCGGGCTGCCGCCCGCCGTGGCCCTGGAGCAGCGCCGCTCGGCGCCCACGGGACGTTCCTCGGTGGGGACGGTCACCACGCTGTCCAATTCCCTGCGGATGCTCTTCTCCCGCGCCGGGAGCTATCCGGAGGGAGCGGAGAGGCTCGACTCGGACGCGTTCTCGCCGAACACGGCCGCCGGGGCCTGCCGCGAGTGCCACGGGCTGGGCACCGTGCACCGGGTGACCGAGGAGTCGCTCGTCCCCGACCCGTCGCTCACGATCAGGGAGGGCGCCATCGCGGCCTGGCCGGGCGCGTGGCTGGGCAAGAACCTCCGGGACATCACCGCCACGCTCGGCTACGACATCGACAGGCCGTGGCGCGAGCTGCCCCAGGACGCCAGGGACTGGCTGCTCTTCACGGACGAGCAGCCCGTGGTCACCGTGCACCCCGTACGGGAGGCCGGGCGCATCCAGCGGCCGTACCAGGGCACGTACCAGAGCGCGAAGCGCTACGTCCTGCACACGTTCGCGGACACCAAGAGCGCGACCATGCGGCAGCGGGTGCAGCGGTACCTGGTGAGTGCCGACTGCCCGGTGTGCGGCGGGCGGAGGCTGCGCCCCGAGGCGCTGGCGGTGACGTTCGAGGGGCAGGACATCGCCGCGCTGGCGGCCCTGCCCCTCGAACGGCTGGCCGAGCTACTGCGGCCCAGCGCGGAGGCGGGGGACGCCGCCGATGCCGCCGACGCTTCCGCGGGGTCCGCGGGCGCGGCCGGGGAGCGCAGCGTCGAGGAGAACGTGGCCGCGACGCTCGCCCGCGACCTCGTCTCCCGTATCGAGGTGCTCACCGAGCTGGGACTCGGCTATCTGAGCGCCGACCGGCCCACGCCCACGCTCTCGGCGGGCGAGCTGCAGCGGCTGCGCCTGGCGACCCAGCTCAGGTCGGGGCTCTTCGGCGTCGTGTACGTGCTGGACGAGCCCTCCGCCGGGCTGCACCCGGCGGACACCGAGGCGCTCCTGACCGTGCTCGACCGGCTGAAGGCGGCCGGGAACTCGCTCTTCGTCGTCGAGCACGACATGGCGCTGGTCCGGCGGGCCGACTGGATCGTGGACGTCGGCCCCGGCGCCGGGGAGCACGGGGGAGAGGTCCTCTACAGCGGCCCGGTGCCGGGGCTGGCGGGAACGGAGGCCTCCGCGACGCGGCGCTACCTGTTCGACGGGGCCGAGAACGACGGGGCCGGCGACGACGAGGGCGGGGCCGGGGATGGCTCGGCGACGCGGGCGGCGGCGCGCGGCGTCCGGGAGCCCGCGCGCTGGCTCTCCCTGTCCGGCGTGACGCGGCACAACTTGCGAGGCCTGGACGTGGACGTTCCCCTCGGCGTCTTCACGGCCGTCACCGGGGTCTCGGGATCCGGTAAGTCGACGCTGGTCAGCAAGGTGCTCGCCGAGATCGTCGCGGACCGTACCGGCGGAGCGGTCGAGCAGCCCGGGGGCGGGGCCGGTGACGCGGTCGGGAGCGAGGACGGGACCGAGGAAGACGACGCGCAGCGGACGGAGCGGACCGACCCCGAGGCGGGCGTCGCCGTCGCCAAGGGGCTGGAGGCGATCGACCGCCTCGTGCGTGTCGACCAGAAGCCGATCGGGCGGACGCCACGGTCCAATCTGGCGACGTACACGGGACTGTTCGACGCCGTGCGGAAGGTGTTCGCGGCCACCGACGAGGCCAGGGCCCGGGGCTACAACGCCGGGCGGTTCTCCTTCAACGTCACCAGCGGTCGCTGCCCCACGTGCCAGGGAGAGGGATACATCGCCGTCGAGCTGCTCTTCCTGCCCGGCACCTACGCACCTTGCACCGACTGCCACGGAGCCCGCTACAACCCGGAGACGCTGGAGATCACCTACCGGGGCGCCACCATCGCGGACGTCCTGGAGATGACCGTCGACGGTGCCGCCGAGTTCCTGGCCGACGTGCCCGCCGCCGCGCGCGGCCTGGGCGCCCTTCGGCGCGTCGGACTCGGCTATCTGAGGCTGGGCCAGCCGGCGACCGAGCTGTCCGGCGGCGAGGCCCAGCGCATCAAGCTCGCCAGCGAGCTGCAGCGCGTCCGGCGCGGGCACACCCTCTACCTCCTCGACGAACCCACCACAGGGCTGCACCCCGCCGACACCGACGTCCTGATGCGTGAGCTGCACGGACTGGTCGACGCCGGGCACAGCGTCGTCGTGGTCGAGCACGACATGGCCGTGGTGGCGGGCGCCGACTGGGTCGTCGACCTCGGCCCCGGCGGAGGCGAGCGCGGCGGGCGGATCGTCGCCTCGGGCACCCCCGCCGACGTGGCGTACGCGGCGACCGGCGCCACGGCCCCGTACCTGCGCGCGGCCCTGGAAGACTGATCCCCGGTCCGTGCGGAGAAGACTGATCCCCGGTCCGTGCGGACAGGACGACAGGGACGACGGGGACAACAGGACGACGGGGACGGCAGCCGGGGCCGGGGGCGGCCGCATGGCCAGGGGAGGACGCGTATGACCCACGCTCTGATCATCGGAGGCGGCATCGCCGGGGCCGTCACGGCGATGGCGCTGCACAAGGCGGGGATCGGCTCCACCGTGTACGAGGCGTATCCCGCCGAGGCCGAGGACGTCGGCGCATTCCTCGTGCTGTTCCCCAACGGACTGGAGGCGCTGCGCACCATCGACGCCCATGGGCCCGTGCTCGACGCGTCGTTCCCCGCGTCCCGCATCGAGATGCTGTCGGCCTCGGGCGAGCGGATGGGGGCGCGTCCCGCGTCCACGGGCGCTCCGGCGGACGGCGGGGAGGGCGGGGAGGGCGGGGAGCCCCTGGGCACGCGCACGCTCAAGCGCGCGGCCCTGTGGCGCGCGCTGCGCGACGAAGCCGTGCGCCGGGGCGTCGCCGTCGAGTACGGCAAACGGTTCGTGGCGGCGGAGACCGCGCGGGACGGCACGGTGACGGCCCGTTTCGCGGACGGCACCACCGCGCGCGGGGACGTACTGATCGGGGCCGACGGGCTGCACTCGCTCACGCGCCGCCTGATCGACCCCGACGCCCCCGAACCCCGGCACACGGGACAGACCACCGTCTGTGGCTACGCCAGGGACGTGCCCTCCGAGCTGGCCCCCGCGCGGGGCACATACCGGATGATCCGTGGCTCCCGCGCCTTCCTGGGCTGCACCCTCGCACCCGACGGGACGGTCTGGTGGTTCGCCAACACCCCCGGCGAGGAGCTGCCCCGCGAGCGGTTGTCGACCGCGACGCCGGACCGGGCGGAGCGCTGGCGGGAGCACGTCGCCGGGCTCTTCGCCGACGACGCCTCCCCGGCCGCCGCGATCGTCCGTGCCACCGGCGGCGAGATCGTCGCGACCAACGCCTACGACATCGCGCGCACGCCCCACTGGTCGCGCGGCCCCCTGGTCGTCCTGGGCGACGCCGCGCACACGGCCGCACCGAACGCCGCCCAGGGCGCGTCCATGGCCATCGAGGACGGCGTCGTCCTGGCCCGCTGTCTGCGTGACCTTCCGGACGCCGGTGACGCGTTCGCCGCGTACGAACGGCTGCGCCGGGAACGGGTGGAGACCGTCGTCGAGCAGAGCGCACGGATGAACCAGCGGACCGTCCGGAACGGTTCCACCGACCAGGAGCACGCCGAACCGGCCCGTCGTACCCCCGAGGGCGTCGAATGGCTCACCCATTACCGCATCGACTGGAACGAGACCGTACGGGCCGCGGAGCCCGACCGCCGGACCGGGTGACTACGGTGGACCCCATGACCATCCGGGTGCTCCTTGTCGATGACGACGCGCTGGTCCGTGCGGGGCTGCGGCTGATGCTGGACGGGCTGGAGGACGTCGCCGTCGTCGGCGAGGCCGCCGACGGCGACCGCGTTCTCCCGCTCGTGGACGAGCACAGGCCGCACGTCGTGCTCATGGACATCCGGATGCCCGCCATGGACGGCCTGACCGCCACGGAGGCGCTGCGGGCCCGTCCCGACGCACCCGAGGTCGTCGTGCTGACCACCTTCCACGCGGACGCCCAGGTGCTGCGCGCGCTGCGCGCGGGAGCGGCGGGATTCCTCCTCAAGGACACCCCGCCCGCCGAGATCCTGGCGGCCGTACGGAAGGTGGCCTCGGGCGAGCCCGTCCTCTCGCCCGCCGTGACCCGCCAGCTCATCCATCACGTACGGCCCGCTGGTGAGGACAGCCGCAGGTCCCGCGCCCGCGAGGCGCTCGACGGGCTGGGCGAGCGGGAGCGCGAGGTGGCCGTCGCGGTCGGCAAGGGCATGTCGAACGCGGAGATCGCCCGTTCCCTCTACATGAGCATCCCCACGGTCAAGACGCACGTCTCCAGGGTGCTGACCAAACTGGACCTGAACAACCGCGTGCAGATCGCGCTGCTCGCCCATGACGCGGGCCTGCTGGAGGACGCGGGGGAGCACCACGGAGGGCCGGCCGGGGAATCCTGAGCGCCCCACGGTGTTGACAGTGGTGTGACTTCTGCATCGACCGGACCCGAGGCGGCCGTCCCGGCGCGCCTGTCCATCCTCGACCGCTCCCTCGCGCGCGAGGGCGAGCATCCCGGTGCCGCGCTGCGCGACACGGTGAGCTTCGCGCGGCAGGCCGAGGCGCTCGGCTATCACCGCTTCTGGGTGTCCGAGCACCACGGGGTCCCCGGCATCGCCGGTTCGGCACCGACCGTTCTCGCCTCCGCGGTCGCCTCGGCCACGAGCCGCATCCGCGTGGGCACGGGCGGCGTGATGCTGCCCAACCATCAGCCCCTGGTGGTGGCCGAGCAGTTCGGCGTGCTGGAGTCGCTCTTCCCCGGCCGGATCGACATGGGCCTGGGCCGTTCGGTCGGCTTCACGGACGGCATACGCAAGGCTCTGCGCGTCGGCAAGGACGCGGCCGACGGCTTCAGCGAGCAGATCACCGAGCTGCTCGCCTATTTCGACGGCACGGGTCCCGTGCATGCCCGTCCGGCCGACGGGCTGCGCGTGCCCGCGTTCCTCCTCGCGGTCGGCTCCGGCGCGGAGATCGCCGCCGAGCACGGCCTTCCGCTGGTCATCGGAGCGGCACGGGACGAGCAGCGGATGCTGGACGCCATCGAGACCTACCGCGCGACGTTCCGCCCCGGCGGCCAGGCGCCCGCCCCGTACGTGATGGTCGCGGTCAACGTCGCCGTGGCGGGCAGCGCGGAGGAGGCCGCGCGGCTCCAGGTTCCCGAGGCATGGTCCACGGCCGTCTCGCGCACCCAGGGCGCCTTCACGCCACTGGCGGCGCCCGAGGACGTGCTCGCCCGGACGATGACCGCGCGCGAGCGTGCCGCCTATGACGCCGCTCGCGCCTCGCAACTGCACGGCACCGAGGACGAGATGGCGGCGGCGCTCGCCGCGCTGACGGCCCGTACGGGCGCCGGCGAGCTGTTGCTGACCCTCAACACCCACGACCCGGCCGACCGGCTGGACTCCTACCGGCGACTGGCCCACGCGACCGGCCTCGTTCCCGGCGGCGACACCGCCCCGGAGGACTCCTCCGCTCCGCGGGCCTTCGACCCTCCCGCCGTCTCAGCGCCGCGCTGACGGGCGCGGAGAGGCGGGAAGGGGTCCCGGGCCACTCGCGCTCCGTCAGGTCGGCAGAACGCAGCCCAGGGACGGTGTCGAGACAGGTGACCCGGAGGGCGTGAGCGCCCCGGTCTCCTTGTCCACCGTGAAGGCTCCGACGGTGTTCCCGTACTGGTTCCCGGCGAACAGCAGCGAGCCCGACGGCGACAGGCTGATGTGGCGTGGCCAGGAGCCTCCGCTCGGCACCGTGTCCACCAGGCGCAGAGCGGCCCCGCCGTCCTCGACGGCGAACCAGGCGACGCTCTCGTGGCCCCGGTTGGAGAGGTAGACGAAGCGCCCGTCGGCGGAGATCGTCACCTCCGACGGGTAGTTGCGCGTCCCGGGGTCCTCGCCGTCCGGCAGCGTCGGCCAGCTCGTGCCGCGGGTGAGCCTGCCGGTCGCCGGGTCGAGGGCGCAGGCGGTGATGGTGCTGTCCAGCTCGTTCGCCACGTAGGCGTACGGGGCGGTCGGGTGGAAGACCATGTGCCGGGGGCCTGCGCCCGGTACGGACGCCACTTCGGAGACCGCCCGGAGCGCCCCGCTGTCCGCGTCGAGCCCGTAGGTGTAGACCCGGTCCGTGCCCAGGTCCACGGCGAAGACGAACGCGCCGTCCGGGTCGGTGAGGATCTGGTGGGCGTGCGGTCCTTCCTGGCGGTCCGGGTCCGGCCCCGAGCCCGTGTGCTGCGCGAGGGCCGTACGTTCGCCCACGCTTCCGTCCGCGCCGAGGGCGTGTACGGCGACGCTGCCCGCCCCGTAGTTGGCGCTCAGGAGGTGCCGGCCCGAGGGGTGGACCGACAGATGCGTGACGTTGGCGCCTCCCGTGGAACGGGTCTCGCCGAGCGGGGTGAGCGCACCGCCGTCGCCGATGGTGAAGGCCCGTACGCGCCCTTCCGGCGCGCCGTTGTCGAGGGCGTAGAGCACTTCGCCCGAGGGCGCGAGCGCGAGGAAGGAGGGGTCCGTGATGCCGGGGAAGGCGCCGGTACGGGTGAGGGCGCCGGTCGCCGTGTCGTAGGAGCAGGAGACGATACCGCTGCCATAGGTGCCGAGGTACGCGGTGCGCAGCGCGGCGCCCTTGCCGTGCGGCCGTCGGTGGGAGGGGGGCGCGGAGGCCGCCCGTGCGGAGGGCACGGAAGCGACGGCGGCGGCGGTGCCGAGGGCGCCCGCGCCCAGCACGCCGAGGAACGACCGGCGTGCGGGGCCTGCGCCGGATCCGGACAGGGAACCGGGTGAACGCGATGCCATGGGGACGCACCTTTCGGGAGAGGTGGGGGATGAGGCGCGTGGCACGTATCGCCCCCACAGCATGCCGAAGGAACCCCTTCAGGTCCAGACCAATTACCGCCCGGTGGCGGGCACTTCGACCAGTCCGGCTCGGCTAGCCCCGAGGTTCATTGCCCGCCGGACAGCTCCCGCTTCAGCACCTTGCCCATGTCGTTGCGCGGCAGCGCGTCCAGGAACCGGACCACGCGCGGCCGCTTGTGCGGCGCGAGCTGCTCGGCCACGAGCGCCGACAGCGCGTCCCCGTCCGGCGGGCTCTGCGGATCGGCGGGGACGATCCAGGCGACGACGCGCTCCCCGAGGTCCTCGTCGGGCTCGCCGGTGACGGCGGCCTCGGCGACGCCGGAGTGGCTCAGCAGGACGTTCTCGATCTCCCCGGCGCCGATCTTGTAGCCGCCGCTCTTGATGAGGTCGGTGGCCTTGCGTCCGACGAGGCGGATGTAGCCGTCGGGGTCCCGGGTCGCCATGTCGCCCGTACGGAACCAGCCGCCGTCGAAGGCCTCCGTCGTCGCGTCCGGACGGTTGAGGTATTCGGTGAACAGGTTCGGGCCGCGCACCTGGAGTTCGCCCACGCTCTCGGAGTCCCCCTCGGGGACCCGTTCACCGCTCTCGTCCACCAGCCGTACGTCCACGTCCCGCAGGGGCACTCCGACGGTGCCGGGGCGGGGCTCGCCGTCCGCGCGGACGCTGGTGTTCATCAGGGTCTCCGTCATGCCGTACCGCTCGATGACGCGCTGGCCCGTCGCTCTGGTGAGGCGCTCGTGATCGGGCAGCGGCAGCGCGGCGGAACCGGAGACGAGAAGGCGCGCCCCCCTGAGCGCTTCGGCCAGCTCCGGGGCGGTCTCGCAGGCGGCGGCCAGCCGGTGGTACATCGTCGGCACGCCGAACAGCATCGTGCCGCCGCCGGCCAGCTCCCGTGTCACTCCCTCGGGTGTGAAATGGCCCAGATGCCGCAGGGTGCCGCCCCTGCGCAGCGGGCCGAGGACGCCCAGGATGAGCCCGTGCACATGGAACAGCGGCAGGCCGTGCACCAGCACGTCGTCGGCCGTCCACTCCCAGGCGTCCTCCAGTGCGTCCAGATTGCTCGCGATGGCGCGACGGGAGAGCACGACGCCCTTCGGGGGGCCGGTCGTTCCGGAGGTGTACACGATGAGCGCGGCGGAGCCCGGGCTCGGCTCGGGCGGCAGCCCCCAGGAGGCCGTCGCCTCGTCCGAGAGCAGCTCGTCGAGATCGACGCCCGTACGGGGCAGCCCCGACAGCGGTTCGGGGAGATCGGCGTCCGGTCCGGCCAGCACCTGCGCCGGCGTGCTGTCTCCGATGATGTGCGTCAGCTCGCGCTCGCCGCTCTTCGGGTTCACGGGGACGACGGGCACGCCCGCGACCAGCCCGGCGATCACACCAACGGCCGTCTCCAGGGTGGGCGTTGCCCAGACGGCCACGCGCGCGGAGTGATCGAGGCGCGCCGCGAGCCCGCTCGCCGCGCGGGCGAGCTCGTGATAGCTGAGCGCGCGGTCCCCGAAGCGCAGAGCGGTCTGCGAGGACGCCTCCTGGAGGGCGGGGAAGAGCAGGGACACCCGGGGTCTCCTTCGTGATCGCGTCTGGGGCGGCCAGCATCTCACCTGGCGGCCTCCGGGCGGGCCGGTGGGACGCGGCGGTGGGCGAGTGACGCCGAGGATAAAGGTAAGGAAACTTTCCTGTTGCCCTTGACGGCAATAGGAAACAACCCTAACTTTCCCGCCACCCCCACCTCTTCGTGAGGTGTCATGTCCCCCACAAATACGGAGATCCGCCATGCGAATGGCCCGGAGCAGCACCCACCGCGCGCGCCGCCGTCGCGGCAGGCCCGCCCTGGTCGGCGCCGCCGCGGCGGCCACGGCCCTCGCGCTCCTCGGTGCCTGGAACGCCACCGCGACACCCGGAACGGACGCCACGCGCGCTAACGGAGGGCCCGGCGCCGACGCGGTCCGCTGGGAGGCCGATCCCGCGCAGGGCACCAAGGTCTTCGAGGGCGTAGAGAAGAAGCCCGGCGAGATAGGTGTCGTCGACGACCCCACGGGCCGGCACGGCAAGACGTACCGGCTCCACACCTCGGGGGAGAAGACCGACCCCGACGAGCGCGTACGGGTCGAGACCCGCGGCCACAGGACACCGGACGGCGAACGGCTGCGCTTCCAGGAGGGCGACAAGGTCTACATCGGCTGGCGCTCCCTGTGGGACCCGCTGCCCACGGCCGAGAAGAACTGGGTCGCCCTCTGGCAGCTCAAGGACTACGGCAGCGGAGCCGCGACGCCCCCGCTCTCCCTGCGCGCCCGGGGCAACGGCGCCGTCGACCTCGAATACTGCGACCCGGACCTCAAGACCACCGAGCTGTGGCACGCCGACCTCAAGACCGGACAGTGGTACGACTTCGTGGTCGGCCTGACCGTCTCGGACGACCCCGCCAAGGGCAAGGTCGAGTTCTGGGCCAACGGCGAGAAGCAGCAACTCAAGGGCGAGGACGTCTTCAAGGGCGCCACCCTGCGTGCCGACTGGGTCACCGACAAGTGGGGCGTGTACCGCTCCGACGGAGTGAAGGGCCCGGCCACCGCGTACCTCAACAGCGCCAAGGTGGGCACGAGCTACGAAGACGTCGCTCCCTGACGCTGCTTTCGCGCCCCCCCGCTTTGGCCCCCACTTTAGCTTTCCCCCCACCAGATCCGCCCCCCACATCCCCCCACCCGGAAAGACTGAGACAGG
Organism: Streptomyces albiaxialis; assembly: GCF_039530985.1. Taxonomy (NCBI): domain Bacteria; kingdom Bacillati; phylum Actinomycetota; class Actinomycetes; order Kitasatosporales; family Streptomycetaceae; genus Streptomyces; species Streptomyces albiaxialis. Next base: position 399,898 of record NZ_BAAAPE010000002.1, on the reverse strand, counting down.
AGGCACACCTCCATGGCCCAGCACTCCCTCACGCGAAGGCGGCTCCCCTGGGTCGCCCTCGCCGTGGCGCTCGCGAGCGCGCTTCTGCTCGTCCTCACCCCGCAGTTCAGCGCCAACGCGGGGGAGGGGCAGCAGAGCGGCCCCTCCCGTACGGAAACCAAGGCCGCTTCCTCCGCACCCGCCGGATCCGCCGTCGCGCGGAACGGGCAGCTCAAGGTGTGCGGCGAGAAGCTGTGCAACAAGAACGGCAAGGCCGTCCAGCTCAAGGGCATGAGTTCGCACGGCACCCAGTGGTACGCGCAGTGCCTCACGGACGGCTCCCTGGACGCGCTCGCCGACGACTGGGGCGCGGACGTCCTGCGGGTCTCCACGTACGTCCAGGAGGGCGGCTACGCCTCCGACCCGGAGAAGTTCACCAAGCTCGCCCAGCGCGTGGTCGACCAGGCCATCGCGCGCGGCATGTACGCCGTCATCGACTGGCACCAGCTCGACCCCGGCGACCCGAACGAGAACACCGACCTGGCCAAGAAGTTCTTCACCGACATGGCGAAGAAGTACGCGGACCAGCCGAACGTCTTCTACGAGATCGCCAACGAGCCCAGTGGCGTCTCCTGGGCGGACATCAAGTCCTACGCCGAAGAGGTCATCCCGGTGATCCGGGAGCACGATCCGGACGGTGTCGCCCTGGTCGGCACCCGCGCCTGGTCCTCCCTGGGCGTCTCCGAGGGCGGTGACGAGAAGGAGGTCATCGACAACCCGGTCGACGCCGAGAACATCATGTACACCTTCCACTTCTACGCCGCCGACCACGACGACGAGTACCTCCAGACGCTCTCCAGGGCGGCGGACAAGCTCCCCATGTTCGTCACCGAGTTCGGCACCCAGAACGCGGCGGGCGAGGGCGGCAACGACTTCGGCATGTCCCAGAAGTACATCGACCTGATGGAGGAGAAGGGCATCTCCTGGACCAACTGGAACTACTCCGACGACGACCGTTCGGGCGCGGTGTTCAAGCCGGGCACCTGCGACGGCGACCAGTGGGAGGGCACAGGGGTCCTCAAGGAAGCCGGTGTCTGGATCCGGGAGCGCATCAAGAGCTGAGCGGACGGACGACCGTACGGTCGCCAGGAATCCGGCCCAGGGGGTACGCGCGTGGGGCGCACACCCTGGGCCGGGTGCCGTTCCTTCAGCGAACGGTCTCTCCGCCGGTCAGTCCTTGTAGAGCTGCGAGCCGGGTACGACCTCTTGCTGTTGCTGCGGGCTCGACCACAGGAGCTTCATATGGGCCTCGCCGCCCTGCTCCCGGTGCTCGACCTTGATGTCGTACTTCTCGCCCGCCTTGAGCTTCACCGTGCCCTTGTCGACCCGGGGGTCGTGCGGCACGCCCGCGTCGATGACGAGCTTGCCGTCGATCCAGACCTTCGCGGTGTCGTCGGAGACGGTGCTGAAGGTGTACGTGTCGGTGTAGCGCGGCTGGATCGAACCGGACCAGCGGGTGCTGAAGTTGTCGGCCGGTACGGACGCGTCCGGAGACCCGTCGAACCGCCAGGCGTAGTTGATGCCCCCGTCGGTACGGGTCACCTTGGGCGTGCCCTCGAAGGAGTCGTTGTCCCAGATCTCCGCCTTCAGGCCCTCGCCCTTGCCGCGTACGCCGCCCGGCGACTTCACCGCCAGTTCGATGACCGTGGCGGTGTCGGCGACGGCGTCTCCGGAGGGCGTGATGTCGAAGCCGTCGCCCGACTTCTTCACCGTGACCTTCTGGCCGCTGCCCAGAACGCGCGCTCCTGTGATGTCGAACGGCACCCTGGCCTTCAGATGGAGCGGCCTTCCCTTCCCGGGCCACTCCGTGACGGCCGCGTGCAGCTTCTTGCTGCCCTCGCGCGAGACCTCGCCCCAGGAGGGCTTCTCGACGAGCCCGCTGTACCCGGCGCCGTACACCGCACGGCCCTGGCCGTTCGCGCGCAGCCAGTCGCCCATCGCGCGCAGCCGCCGCACCGACTCGTCCGGGACGCGCCCCTTCTTGTCCGGGCCGATGTTCAGCAGATAGTTGCCGCTTCTGCTGGCCGTCGACAGAAGATTGCGCGTCAGCTCCGCCGCCGACTTCCACTCGTGGTCGTAACGGGCGAAGCCCCAGTGCCCGTTGAGCGTCATACAGCTCTCCCAGGGCTGGCCGTCCACGGGCTGCCCCGGGATCTCCTGCTCCGGAGTGCCGAAGTCGCCGTCGGCCACGCGCCGCTTGCCGACCCGGTTGTTGACCAGCAGGCTCGGCTTGAGCCCCTTGACGTACCGCTCCAGCTCGGCGCCGTCCTTGGGGGACCAGCGGTTGGTCGGGTTCTCCGCGTCCCATTCGCCGTCGAACCACAGGAGCGCGGGGTCGTACTCGCCGACCAGCTCCTTGAGCTGTGCGTACATCCGCTTCTTGTACTTGGGGAACGTGGCCGGGTCGGCGAAGTCCGGGTCGTGCCAGTCCCAGATGGAGTAGTAGAAGCCCAGTTTGATGCCTGCCTTGTCGGCCTCCTTCTTGAGCTCGCGCATGATGTCGCGCCTCTTGTCGAACGAGGAGTGGTCACGCAGATTCCACTTGTTGACCTTCGTGGGCCACATCGCGTAGCCGTCGTGGTGCTTGGACGTGATGACGATGTACCGCTGTCCCGCGTCCTTGGCGGCCTTCACGACCTTCTTTGCGTCGAACCCGGACGGATCGAACGTGGCCGCCTGCTTCTCGTACGCGTCCTTGGGGATGTCGCACTGCCGCATGATCCATTCGGCGTCCTGGCAGACCGTTCCGTCCTGTCTCGTGTACTCGCCCTCCAGGTTGGAGTAGGCGCCGAAATGGATGAACATTCCGAAGCGGTCCTGCCGCCACCATTCGGTGCGGTCGGAGGTGAACGGATCGTCCACCGCGTAGTTCGTGCCGGGCCCGTCCGTCACCCTCGGGGCCTTCGGGGACGGCTGGGCGGGTTCGGCGGCGCCGGAGACGGACGGCAGGGCGGAGGCCAGCAGCCCGGCCCCCAGCAGCACGCCCAGGGTCCGAGCGGGACGTCGTGCCGGATGACGCATCGGAGACTCCTTTGTCCGGGAAAGGAAGGGAGGAAAGGAAGACGAGGGAACGTTCGAGGTCTCCCCGGGCGGGGCTCCCGGGGCGGTGTCCGGGCAGTGGTCACCCGGGGAGGCCCCAGGGCGCGGACGGGCCCAGGGCCGGTACGTCCCGCGGCCCGGCGTCCGGCCCGTGGGCGGGACGGGAGCCGCGCGGGGTGACGACGACGGTGCCGCCGCGGGGCAGATCGAGGGCGATACGGCCGCGGCCGGCCTGCCGCCAGTGAAGTGCCCGGCCCGACGCGTCGCGCACCTCGACCTCTCCGGGCACACCGTGCTCCAGGACGAGCGGCTCCCCGGCCTCGCTGCGGACCCGTACCCACCGCGTACGGCCGTTCGCGCGGTCCGCGTCCACGAGGAAGCCGCCCTGGGCGCGCAGCGAGGCGACGGACGCGTCGGGCCAGCGGCGGGAGACGGACGGGAAGACCTTCACCACCCCGCCGTGGCTCTGCGTCACCATGTCGAGCATCGACTGCGCGCCCGCGAGCGGGCTCTCCAGGGCGAGATTCCTGCCCTCGCGGTACATGGTGTTGACCGTCATCTGGCAGTCGTCCACCACGTTCAAGTCGGTGAAGAACGTCAGGAAGTCGAGGGCCTTCTCCGGTTCGTCCATGACGGAGTACATGGAGGAGCCGACAGCGAAGCTGTAGCCGTGCCATCGCTCGCGCATGCTGACCCAGTGCGCCATGGAACGCCGCATCACCTCCCGGTCGGACGGGCGGTCCCACACCCTCTCGCGCAGGGGATGCAGCCAGAGCAGATGGGAGTGATGCCGGTGGGACCCGGCCAAGGGCACGTCCTTGCCGACCATCACGCCCTGCTCCGGGTGGTGCGCGTACGGGGTCAGCCTGCGCGCGATGTCGCGCCAGCGCTTCTCCTCCGGGTCCTCAAGACGGAGGACGCGCGCGCATTCCAGCAGCGTGGTGGCGCCCCAGCGCAGGAGCGACAGGTCGTAAGTGCAGTCCTCGGCGTCCGCGTACTCGGGCGACCGGGTCCTGGGCAGATGCAGCTTGCCGTCCCGTCCCTCGTGCAGGAACAGGGCGTAGAAATGCACGGCCTTCGCCAGTACGGGCGTCAGAACGTCCCGCAGCACCCGGCTTTCCATGGTGTGCCGGTAGCGCAGCCACACATGGTGCATGGCCCACAGAAGGTTGCCGAAATTGTCGGTGATCCGGTCGCTCCCGGGCACGCCGACGTCATGGGCGCCCGCGCGCAACTGCCAGTCGGAGGGATGGCCGAGGGCATAGCTCGCCCCGTCGCGGTGCTCCTCCGGCACGGACAGCGGAAGGTTCTTCTCGAAGCGGCGGAACGCCTCCGTGACCGAGTCCAGTTCGGCGTGGCCGGAGCCGTGGACCGGGGCCATGCCGATCTGCACGTTCAGGTTCCACCACAGCGCGGGCCAGTTGTTGCCCACCTCGGGGAACCACGCGCCCCACTCCGAAATGGTCGGCCCTTCGGCCCTGGTGGCCGACGCCAGCTTGTAGAGCTGGATCAGATAGAACCGCTGGAGCCGCTTGTCCGGGACCGACAGGAAGCTCTTGAGGTGGAACGCGTGCCACCACTCCCGGTGGTCCTTCACCAGCGCGTCGGGCGGACCCGCCAGGGTGCGCTCCACGGCACGAACGGCCGCGCGCGTGGCCTCCGCCACCTCGCCGGGCCAGCGGTACACGAGATGGGCGGCCAGCAGCCTTCGCGTGCCCTCCCCGCACTCGCGCCAGGCGGTGGCCCAGCCGCCGCCCGCGAGCAGCGGCTGCTCGCAGTAGCCGGTGCCGTCGGCGTCGCCCGTCCTGGGCGGGTCGTTGGGCACGTACTCCGGGGGCTTGCCGCTGGTCCGGGTGGTGCCTGCCTCCAGCCAGGTGAAAGACCACGCGGCCGACTCCTCGCCCCGGCTGGGCTCGGTGGACACCAGGAGCGCGCCGCTGCCGTTGTGCACCAGGGCCCGCAGCGCGACGCTGCCGCGCGTGGTCGTGACGGTGCCGCGCAGTTCGGCGTCCCACAGGTCGAGCGTCCAGTCGAGCCCCGTCACCTCGCCCGCCAGGGTGAGCGTGAAGTACCCGATGGGAAGCCGCGAATAGCCGATACCGGCCCGCCACTGGCCGCGCTGGTCCTGGACGCGCGTGTGGCTGAGCATCACCTTCAGCGTGTCGGCCCGCTCGCCCGCGTACACCTGGCACCCGAGCGAACCGTTCCCCAGGAACGGCGCCTCCTGCCAGCCCCGGGGCATCCGGCGCCAGCGCGGAGACGCGTCCCGTACGTACTCCTCGTGCACCCGCCGGGGCCCACGGGACGGCGCGTCGGCCGGGCCCGCCCAGGCGGTACGGGAGCCCGCCTCCCACAGGGCGCCGGCGCCCACGGTGACCGCAGTCGCCGTCGCCGCTCCGAGCGCCGTACGGCGCGTGAAGGGACGCGTCATCGTGACCGCACCCCCAGCAGCTTCCGGTAGTGGTCCACGGAGGGGCCGATGCCGTGGTCCGGGTCGGCCTCGTACACGCCGTCGGCGTCCTTCTTGCCGAAGCTGTATGGCTGGTAGAGCGTGGCGCACGACTCGTGCCGTTCGGCCAGCCGCGCCCAGGCGCGCCAGGCCGCGTCGTAGGCCCGGACGTGACGGGACATGGTGTCCCGTTCGTACGAACCGGAGCGGTCACCGGCGACTCCGCGCAGCATGACCTGCCAGCCGTGGCCGATGACCGAGTAGAGGCAGTGGCCGTAGCGCGCGGAGACGCGCAGGTAGGCGCGGTCGTCAGGGTCGCGCAGCCGGATCCCGTCGGACAGCTCCACGACCCGCCGCCAGATCCGGGCGGCCCTCGCCTTCTCGGCGAGCACCGGCTCCACCACCCCGTCGTCGACGAACGCGGCGAAGTCCCGGGCGAGGTCCTTGTCGGAGCCGCCGAGGAACTGGTCCCGCGTCCAGGTCAGCGCCCGTACGGGATGCGCGGCCCCGTAGTGCCCCCTCAGGGTGCCTGCGGCGGACAGCAGGGCCAGCTCGCGGAAGCGGGCCGTACCTTCGCCCCGCAGGCCCGCGCGGCGGGCGTACGCGGCGAAGGCGCCCTTCTCGCCGAGGCCCGTGCCGCGGGCCCAGCGGGCGGTCACCCACATGTTCAGGTCGCACCACAGCTCGTTGGAGATGTACGGCCCCCGCCAGCCTCCGCCGCGCGACCAGGTCCACACTCCGGCGAACAGGGGATTGTCCGCGAGGTCCGCGAGGCCCCGGGGCGTGCCGTCCGCGTCGCCGTACTCCTCGAAGCCGTTGATGACGCCGTCGGCGACGTAGTCCGGGCAGGCGCCCTTCGCCTCGTACTCGCGCTGGCACTGCACCTCGACGATCTGGCGGTGGCTGCCGATACCGAGCGTCGGGTTGAACGGGATGGTGCGCCAGAAGTCGGAGGCGGTGTGCTTGATGGAGAACAGCAGCTTCGGGTGCGGCTCGATACGTCCCGTCACCTCGCGGTAGTAGGCCGGATTGTCACGCAGCCCGCCGTCGCCACCGGTGTTCCAGGTGCGGTAGAAGAGCTGTTTGCCCGCCCTGACGCACACCTCGTCGCGCAGCAGCCCGATGAGCAGCTCGTGACTGGCCTTGTCCTCGGTGATGGGGTTGTTGCCCGTGTGGAACGGGACGTTCTGGAGGTAGGTCTCACCGGTGCGGATGACCAGGCCGTCGATTCCGGGGAAGCGCGCGAACAGCTCGCGCAGCATCAGCCGGTGGATCTCCTGCGTACGGGGCTTGTGCAGCGTGATGTCGCCCTTGGGGTCCAGGACCTCGTCGCCGTACAGCTCCACGAGCCGTTTGGGCAGCACGATGATGTCCGTGAAGAAGTAGCAGGCGATTCCCGCCGCGTGCGCCTTCGTGATATGGGCGTCGACGCGCCGTGCGTTGTCCTCGACCCATGCGCGCCCCTCCGAACCGGCCGGGAAGATCCTTTTGTCGACCGTTTCGAAGGCGAGCGCCGTATGGGGCGGGCGGAACTCGTTGATGACCTGCCCGTCGTAGTCGTAGGAGGCCAGCACACGCGGGTCGTTGTAGCGGCTGTCCGTCATGGGCTCACCGGGGTTCGCGTGCACCATGTCGAGCAGGAACGGCAGCCGCCGTCCCGACCGCTCTCCACGCGCCTGTGTGTCCCGTGCGTACGCGGAGCTGGTGGAGGAGGCGGCCCCCATGGCGAACAGGGTGCCCGTTCCCGCGGCGGCTCCCAGGACGGCCCGTCGGGAGGCGTGCGGGGCGGCCGGTATGCCGGTGCGGTCGCCGGTCATGCGGGCAGCCCCCATTTCGGCGCCTCGTCGTTCGGCTCGACGGGCCGTACGGTCATGTCGGGCCGTTCGCCCCGTACGGTCAGCACGGCCTCGCCTCCGGCCTTGAGCTCGATACGGACGGCGCCTTCGCCCTCATTCCGGTGCGGCAGAGGGCGCCCGTGTCGGTCCCGCACCTCCACCGGGCCGGGAAGGGAGTGCCGCACGACGCAGGGGGCACCCGCCTCGCTGCGCAGCCGTACCCAGCGCGTACGGCCGTCCGTCCGGGTGGCGCTCAGCAGGAACGCTCCCTGGGTGCGGAAGTCGTGCACGGTCACGTCCCGCCATGCGTCCGGAACGGCGGGGAAGACCCGGATGGTGTCGCCCCAGCTCTGGCACACCATGTCGTGCAGGGACTGTGCGGCCGACAGGGGCGTCTCGATGACGGGGCCGGACTCCTTGTACATGGTGTTCGGCTGGATGAACCGTTCCATGAGCTGGCCGAGATATTCGAGGGCCTTGTCGCCCCGTCCCATCTGGGCCGACATCGAGGCCGCCCCGGTGAAGGTGTAGCCCTGGAGCGCGCCTTCGAAGCCCACCCAGTGGTCGAGGGAGGTCTCGATGACCTCGCGGTGCTCGGGCTGCTCCCAGGTGACCTCGTACAGGGGATAGACGGCCAGGAGATGCGAGTAGTGGCGGTGGGACTGGGCGAACGGCACCCCGTCGGCGATCATGAACCCGTTCTTGTCCCGCGGATACGGCGTCAGCTTCGCCAGCACCTCGCGCCAGCGCGGTGCCAGCTCGTCGTCGATGTCCAGGGTCCGGGCGGCGTCGAGCAGCGTCCGGCAGCCCCAGCGCAACAGCATCAGGTCGTAGTTGCAGTCCGGGCCCGACTCCGGGTACTCGGGCGAGTACGTCAGCGGCAGGTGCAGCTTGCCGTCCGGTCCGCCCTCCAGGAAGTGCAGGTAGTAGGAGACCGCCCTGCGCAGCAGGGGGAAGAGCACGTCGCGCAGGATCCGCTCGTCCATGGTGTGCCGGTAGCTCAGCCAGACGTTGTGCAGCGCCCAGGTCAGATTGCCCACCTCGGGCGTGGGCTCCTTCTGGCCGGGGATCCCGACGCCGTAGCCGCCGTTCTGCGCGTCCGCGCCGTTCCGCAGCCGCGTGTCGGTCGTGCGGGGGATGCCTGCCGAGTCCTTGCGGTACGGCGGGGGGAGTGCGGCGGAGAGCTGCTCGCGGTGCTCGCCCAGGGCGCGGGTGACGGCGTCGAGTTCGAGATGGTTCGAGCCCTGGATGAGCCAGTACTCAAGCTGGACGTTGAGGTTCCACCAGGTCGCGGGCCAGGGCGTCGGCTCCAGCCATGGCCCGCAGGTGGCCATGACGGGCGCGTCCGCGCGTGCGGCCGACGCGGCCTTGTAGAGCTGGATCCAGTAGAAGCGCTGGAGCTTGGCGTCGGGGAACGACAGGAAGCTCTTGCGATAGTAGCCGTGCCACCAGTCGCGGTGCGAGGCGGAAAGTGCCGCATAGGGCCGTGCGGAGGCGGAGCGCAGGGCTTTGAGCGACCGCTCAACGGCCGTACGTGAAGGGTGCGAGTGCGCGACGGTCGCGTAGAGCGTACGGGCGCTGTCCCCGCGCTTCGTCTCGCGCCAGGCGGTCACATGCTGCCCGCCCGCGTGCAGGGGCTGCACCGTGGCGTGTATGCCCCCCGGGTGATCCTCGGTGCGCGGAGCGGGGTTGGCGGTGTAACCCTCCGGCGGCTCTTTGAAGGCGACGCGAGGGCTGACCGCCTCGGCGGGATGGAACGCCCAGGAGAAGTTCCGCTCGCCCGCGCTGGGACGGACGTCCACGACGAGTACGGAGCGGGAGTTGTGCACCAGGGCGCGCAGAGTCAGCTTGCCGCGCGTCGTCGTGAGCGTTCCCGTCAGCTCCGCGTCGTACAGGCCGAGCCGCCAGTCGAGCCCGGTGATCTCCCCCTCCGGCTCCAGCGTGAAATGGCCGAGGGGAAGCCGGGCGAGTCCGAAGAGAGAGCCGAACTCGGGCCGATGGTCCTGCACTTCGCTGTGCTGAACGGTGAGGCGGACGGCTCGCTTCTCGGCCTTCGGCTCGGCGTAGAGCGTGGCGCCCAGGCGCGCGTTGCCGAGGAACGGCCCCTCGTACCAGGCGGCGGGCATCCGCTGCCAGACGGGATCGGCGTCCCGCAGCACCTGCTCCCACAGCGCGTGCCCGGGACGGGGGGCGGCCGCCGCGGACGGGCGGCCGTCGGCGAGGGCGGGGGAGGGGAGGAGTCCCGCGGCCCCTGCCGCGCCGGTGACGCCGGCCGCCGACGCGGTGGCAACGGCCGTGCCGAGCACGGTTCTTCGGGACGGGGCTCTGTGCGGATGGCTGGGCATGCGACCTCCAGTCACGTACGCGCCGGTGGTTCCTGTCCGTGAACCCACCCCGCATAGTGCAGCCGCCTCAGCCGGAGCGGAAGACCTCGCGCACCACAAACATCGGACGTCAATACGAGGCCGACCCCCGGAAGTCAGACTTCCGGGGGTCGGACGTGCGTATACCTCGGATCTAAGAGGGTGCTCGTTCGGGTCCTCGAATCACCCTGCCGCCTTGGGGAACAAGGAAGTGAACGCCCCGGTCGCATCCGAGAGCCCGCGCGCGAACGGCGAGTCGAAGTGCCAGACGAGGAACAGCAGGAACGCGATCAGCGCGCTGAACAGCCCGGCGAGCACCAGCTCCCGCCCCGAGCGCTGGATCTGGAGCGCGAACAGCATGCCGATCACCACCATGGCCCCGATGATCAGGCCGAACCACACAACCCCCGGCATCGTCGGCTCGGCGCCGGACGCGCGCTGGCTGCGCGCGGCGTCCACCTCCGCGACCTGATCGACCGCCGCCTGGTAGGACTGCGCCTGCTGCGTGGTGGGCGGCTCGTACGCCATCACGTCCTTGCGCAGCTCCCCGAGGAGCCTGGCGCCCTTGTCCGTGAGCTCCCCCGTCTCCTTCATGTGCGGCCACTCGGTCCGCACCGTGTAGCGCACGTACGCCGTCACGTCGTCCCGGACCCGCTCCCGTTCCTCAGCCGGGTACACCTGCACCCGTTCACTCACCTCGTGGAGCGCCTGGGCCTCATCGGTGACGGCCTCGTCGGCCGCGTTCCTGGCCTCCCAGACCCCCGCGATGGCCAGACCGAGGACGATCGCGTAGACCACCCCGACCATCATCGTCATGTACTCGATCACGTCCGGCGTCTCGGACGGATCGTCGTCCTCGCCCGCACGGCGCTGTCTCAGGACGACGACCACCACGACGACCACGCAGGCGGCGAGCATGCCGAGGGCCAGCACGAGCCATTCGGACATAGGGATACCCCAGGTGAATTCAGCGGAAGAGAAGATCTGGGGCACATTCTTGGGAGTTCCGGCCCAAGAGCGAGATCTCTGACAATGCTCTGCCGGAACGGGTGAAAACCTGGGCGCCAAGGTGTCGCCGACTGCCGAGTGGGCAGCACGCGTCACCCATCTGAAAGGTGAACTCGCCCACGCCGTAAGGGATATGGGTCCGCGAAGTGTGCGAGGTTGCGGGCCGTCAGGACCAGGGGTCGGGGTTGGTCAGAAGCTCCGTCAGCGGCCGCCCGGTCCGCTCGGCCAGGGCCACCCGGTCCCGGACCTCGCGCATCGTGCGTGGCCGGTATCCCGGGCCGTCGGCCTCACATCCCACGGCGGGGAAGCGCACACCGGCGGAGAGCACGGCGGCAAGTGCCCGCCACCCGTCCGTGTCGCGCCGGGACGGCACCGCGAGCTGCGGGCCCGCGTCGATCATGTCGCCCCCGCAGCGCACGCACCGGGCGCCCGTCCCGCTGGGCCGCTTGAACGCGGAGCGGCACGGCGGGCAGACGACGTGAGTGTTGAGGATGCCGGGCATGAACGCAGCTTACGCGCGCCCCCGCGTGCGCTGCTCCGCCTTTTTCCCCGCCCTTTTCTCCGCCTTTTCCGCGCAACTGTCGGCGACGGTCTCGGCGAAGACCCGCGCCAACGGCGAGAGGGCGTCCCAGCGCCGCACGGCCCAGCCGACGGGCAGCGGGGGCAGGGCCGGGACCGGAACGAGCCGGAGAGGCCCGTCGTCGCCCGGCACGGGCCATCCCGGCAGCGCGGGCACGACGGCGTGGCCGAGGCCGAGTTCGGCCAGGAGCAGCGCGGTGTCCCAGTCCGCGACGCTGGTGGCCGTCTCGGGGCGGACGCCCAGCTCGGCGAAGGCGGCGTCCAGCCGCGTGCCGGACGTGGAGTCCTGCGGCAGCCGGATGAGCGGCACATCGGCGAGCTCGGCCACCTCGACGCGCGTCCGCGCCGCGAGGGGATCGTCGGCGTGGACGGCCAGCACCCACGGCAGCTCGACCACCGGCCGCTGCTCGATGCCGCCCACAGGGCCGCCGATCGTGACCCAGGCGAGGTCGAGACCGCTCTCGACGAGCGCGTCGAAGCATCCGCTGCTGGAATTCCCGGTACGGAACTCCAGGTTCACCTTGGGGTAGCGGCGGCGGAACGTGACCACGGCCTCGGCCATGAAATGCCGCAGGGTGACCCCGCCCGTCGTGATCCGTACGGAGCCGCTCTCCCCGTTCGCGAGGTCGCCGAGCCGCCGCAGAGCGAGGTCCAGTCCCGAGATCCCCTGGTCGGCGGCGGCCCGCAGGATGTGCCCCGCGGCGGTGGGGGCGACGCCGCGAGGCTGCCGCTCCAGCAGGCTCACCCCGGTCTCCCGTTCCAGCCGCTTCACATGCTGGCTCACCGCGGACTGTGTACAGCCCAGGTCCCGCGCCACCGCGCTGAGGCTTCCGGCCCGGCACACGGCGACGAACACACGCAGGTCATCAAGAGTCACAACCCCAAGCTACAGCTAGGAGACCGCGAGGAATCCCCAGGATTGACTGGGGTTCACAGGCTGCACGAGGATCGCAGCAGGGCCCAGGCGGCAACCCGCCCGGCGACTCCGCGGTGTCCGGACCACAGGCGGAGGCGGCGGCGGGTGCCGACCCTCCGAGGACGGAAAGGACACGCCCCGTGCCAGCTCCTCCTGCCGCTGCCGAACAAGCCCTCGCGTTCCTGCGCCGGTCCGGTGCCGAGAGCATCGCCCATCCGGGAGGAACGCTCCTCGCCCACCTCCAGCGCGTACGGGAACAGCTCTCCGTATGGGGCGCCCGCCCGGCACTCCAACTCGCCGGACTCTGCCACGCGTTCTACGGCACGGACGGCTTCTCCACGGCCCTCCTCGCCCTCGACCGGCGCACCGACCTGGCGGCGGTCATCGGTACCGAGGCCGAGGCGATCGTGTACCTCTACGCGAGCTGCGACAGGAAGGCCACGTACCCCGTCCTCACCCAGAGGGGCAGCGCCTTCCACGACCGCTTCACCGGTCTGCGGCAGATGCCCCAGCCGCGGCACCGGCGGGACTTCGCGGAGCTGACCGTGGCCAACGAGCTCGACCTCGCCCGCGCGGACCCCGTCTTCCGCGAACGCCACGGCCCGGAACTCCTCGCGCTCTTCACCCGGTTCCGCCCCCTGCTGACGCCGGCCGCGTGGCGCGACTGCGGTGAAGTCCTCGCCACGCCCTCTTCCCCGCCTCCGTCCGCGTCGGGGAACTCTCCGGCGGCCGGACCGGCCCACTGAAAAACGGCGTGCGCCCCACCATCTGCCCGTCCTACGGTGGGGCACAGCCCAGGTGCGAAGGCAACGGTTACTTCGATTCGGGATCGGGTTGTTGCGAGTTCAAGTCTCGCCATCGGCTTCGGCCGGTGTAGCTCAATTGGGTAGAGCGCCACGTACCGTCGCCGATTTGGATCTCTGGGCTCCCCGCGACCGCGTCACGCGTCGCGGGGTTTCGTGGTCACCAGGAGGTCGACCACATAGGTCTCTTCCACCATTCCGTCCGGAAAGAGCCCGCGCAGAATGGGGCGCTCCTCGTCGATGAACCGCCGGGTGACGGACCGGTCGAGCACGAGGAACGTCGAACTGCTCGTGACGTTCGCGAGATGCGTGTCCAGAGGGACGCTGCGGCTCCACCGCATCCGACGACGCTCGACGCGCAGGCCGGACAGTCCCGCGAGGGCGATGGCGCGGCTGTCGTCCGGGCGGGCCCCGTGCGGCCTGCTCCCGCAATGGCGCGCGACGCGCTCCTGCTGGGCGGTGATCCACGGCACGTCGGGAGGAGTCGTGTTCCACCACAGGGCGAGGGCGCCGCCGGGACGCAGTACCCGCAGTGCCTCGGGCACCGACCGTTCCGTGTCGGTCCAGTGCCAGGACTGCGCGTAGGTCACCAGGTCGCAGGAAGAGCCGGCCAAGGGCAGCGCGTTCCCGTCGCCCCGGACCACAGGGACGTCCGGCAACGCCTGACGCAACCGTGCGGCCATCCCGTCCCCCGGCTCGACGGCGAGGACATCGGCCCCGCGCTCCCGCAGGAGGGCCGTGGCGATGCCCGTACCGGCGCCCACATCGGCGACACGAGCGCCGGACAGCGGCCTTCCGGCCAGCTCCTCGACGGCGTCGAAGAGGACCGTCGGATACGAGGGGCGGTTCGCGGCATAGAGGTCCGCGGCGGAGTTGAACGACAGAGCGCGCGAGTCCGTAACCATCGGCCCATCCTCGCGCACCGGGCCGTGCGGTTCACAGGGCGAGAGCGGGAGGCCTCAACGGTGCCTCACCCGCCGTTCGAGGTCCCTCCGCCATTCGACCCGCCGCCCCCGCCCCGCGTCTGTCCCGAACCGCCCGTGCGGGGCCGCAGCGCGGCCGCGGCGAGGACCGCGGGCGAGATGAGCAGCAGGGTGCGGGTCACCATCGACATGCTGCCGTCCGGCTGCTGTCGGCTCGTCGCGGCACGCGGCGGCAGCACGACGGGCTCGCTGCGGGACGGCGAGGGCTTCCGGGACGGAGGCTTCCGGGCGGGCTCGGGGGGCCTGGTGGGCGGCGCGGACGTACGAGCGGGCGCGGGGGCCGCGCGCACGGCCCTGGCCGGGGTGGGCGAAGGGCGAGGTGGCGTGGGGCTCGGCGCGGCGGTCCGGGACGCCGGTGGCGACGGCACGGGCGTCCGCCGGGGAGCCGGGGAAGCGGGAGGCGTGGGCGGTGGGGGAGGAGCCCCGGCCGGGGTGGGCGGACGAGGGGGCGGGGCGCACGGTTCGCCCCCGGCCCGGGCCGTCACCGAGGTCCCCTGACCGCTCCGGATGGCCGCCTCGGCGCGTGGCCCCCCGCAGCCGCCCTGATCGGCCTGCGCGTCGACGCGGACCTTGCCCGTACGGATGGAGACCCCGGCGCCGGCGTGAGGGCCTGGCCGGGTGCTCACCGAGACGTTCGGAGGCCAGGTCACGGCGCGGACGGAGCGTCGCTCGGCCGCGTCCGCGTCCGCCTCCGCCGGAAGGCCGGGCCGAACGGGCTGAACGGGCTGACTGAGCGGGCCGGACTGACCGGGCGGCCCGGGCTGGTCGGGCCGACTGGGCTGGCCCGGTTGAACCCTGGCGGCCACTGCCGCCGGATACGGGTTCGGGGCGGGCTCGTCGACGAGTGCCTGCGCGGTGGCGGCGGAGCCCAGCGCGAGCGCTGTGCACGCCACCACCGCGGCTGTTCGCGGATGCCTTCGGAAGCGTCCCTTCACACGGCAGAGGATGTGTCCGTGCGGGTGGCCCGCAGAAGGCTTCCGGTCGGTAGTCACACGATGTGCTGAAGTCCCGGTGCGCGGCCCGGGGGGAGGCGGGCCGCGCCGCTCAGCTCGACTTGACCAGCTTGATGTAGCGGTCCCAGTCCCAGTGCGGTCCGGGGTCGGTGTGGTCCGCTCCGGGCACCTCGTTGTGCCCGATGATGTGCTCGCGGTCCTTGGGGATGGCGTGGTCGTCGCAGATATTGGCCGTCAGGGCCGCCGACGCCGCGTACATCTCGTCGGTGAACCACTTGTCGGGCTCGTCGATCCAGCCCTCGTGCTCGATGCCGATGCTGCGGGTGTTGTAGTCCCAGTTGCCCGCGTGCCAGGCGACGTCCTTCTCCCGCACCAGTTGGGCGACGTGACCGTCCGCGGAACGGACGAGGTAGTGCGAGGAGACGTCCTTGGCGGGGTTCTGGAAGATCGCGACCGTGTCCTTGTACGTCTCCTGCGTGACGTGGATGACGACGAACTCGACCGGGTACTCCGAGGGCCGGTCGGCGGCGGTGTAGTTGGAGGCGTCGGCCGGGATCCACTCGGCCTTCGGGTAGTCCACGCCGCGTGGTCTCCTGCCGCCCCGGGGCTGGGCGTGTGCCGTTGGGCCGGAGGTGAGGAGGGAGGCGGCCGACGCGCCCATGGCGAGGGCGAGTCCGGCGCCGCCGCGCAGCATGGCGCGGCGTGTGGGGCGGGGGAGGTGGAGGGAGGCCGGGGACTGCTCCGGCGAGTGGTGGGGGCGTGCTGGATCCATCGTGTCTCCCGTGGGGGGAATGAGAGAGGTGGGGGCACGTGCATGACAAAGTTGACGCGCGTCGATAGTGACATCCCTGCTCAGAGCTGCCAAGGGCGGCACAAAGGCGCCATTGGATGGACCAATGGGCGCACGGTGCACAAGAGGAGCCCGGCTCTCCGGTGACCAGAGTGCCGGCCTCCCCGCGTGGTTCAGCCGCCCCGGCTCACCGATGCGAGCCGGGGCGCCCGGCAGATCCGGTGCAGTGTCGCTCGCCACCGAAACTGTCGCGCCCGGAGCTGTCGCGTCCGCAATCGTCGCGCCCGGAACAGACCGGGAACCGACCCGGAACCGACCGGGAGCCGTGCGGGACGCCGCTGGGGCGTCCCGCGTTCGGTACCGGTCAATGCCGTTCTGCGAGACGCTCCGGCACCTCGTCCGGACGGACGATCTCGGGTAGGCCGAAGGCGCTGAACAGGGCGTCGCCGAAGAACGCGCTGACGTGTGCGACCTGACCCTTCTGCAGGGTGAGCACCTGGATGTGGAACGGGTGGTAGCTGCCGTCCTCCTGGAGGTTGTAGAGCCCGAAGGCGGGCTGGCCGTTGGCCGACGTGGGGAGCATGAGGCCCTGGTCGGGACCGATGGGGCACTGGGTGCTGACGAGCCGCACGATGTCCTCGCGTCCGCGGAACCACTGCGGGAACGGGGGCATCTCCCAGACGGCGTCTTCCTTGAACAGGTCGACGATGGCCGTGACGTCGGACTTCTCGAACGCCGACGCGTACCGGTCCAGCAGCTCCCGCATCGCCGGGTCGGTGGGCTCCGTGAGCTCCTCCTCCACCGGCGACGCCTGTTCGAGCTGGGCGCGGGCGCGCTGGAGGGCGCTGTTGACGCTCGCCGTTGTCGAGTCCAGCAGCTCGGCCACCTCGGCGGCGCGCCACTTCAGCACGTCGCGCAGCAGGAGCACGGCCCGCTGCCGGGGCGGCAGATGCTGGAGCGCTGCCACGAGCGCGAGGCGCATGCTCGACTTCGACACGACGACGGAAGCCGGGTCGGAGGGCTGGTCGCCGCTGAACATGCTGTCCGGTATCGGCTCCAGCCAGGGCACCTCCGGCGACTCCGTGACGGGACGCTCGGGGTCGCTGGGCGCGCCGATGCCCGAGGGCATGGGGCGGCGGCCGCGCTGCTCGATCGCGGTCAGGCACGCGTTCGTCGCGATGCGGTACAGCCAGGTGCGGAGCGAGGAGCGTCCCTCGAAGCGGTCACTGGCGCGCCAGGCACGCAGATACGTGTCCTGTACCAGGTCCTCGGCGTCGTGGACCGACCCGAGCATGCGGTAGCAGTGTGCCAGCAGCTCGTTGCGGTAAGGGCGTGCCCGCTCCAGCAGGTCGTCGGCTGTGGAGCCGCCTGGGGAGACGGAATCGGTGGGTGGCGTCTCTGCCATCGTCCTTGCCTTTCGTCCTTCTCGTCCTTCGCCGCTGAGCGATGACCGCCCCGGATTGTTCGATGCTCGGAATATAGAAGAAGGGACTGACAACGCCGGTCCGCTGCGGACCGGGGCGGGCGGCGCGACAGGGCCCGCCGACGGTCGCGGGCCCTGATCCGCCCGTATCGGCGCAGCCCAGTCTGCTCTGTCATCGGCGGCGGAGGGGGCGGTTCCACCACGAGACCCGGCGGTTGCGCTCCGTCGCGCCCCGGCGCGCGAGGTTTACGGACGGCGCCCGTTTGTCACCACGCTACTCGGAGCCCTCCTCCAGCACCTCCGCAGCGGCCGGGTCGAGGACCCGCGCGAGGAAGGAGCGGGTACGCGCGTGCCGTGGCTCGCCCACCACCTGCTCCGGCGGGCCCTCCTCGACGACGGCCCCCGCGTCCATGAAGATCACGCGGTCCGCGACCTCCCGCGCGAAGCTCATCTCGTGGGTGACGACGAGCATCGTCACCTCGTCCGCGAGCCTGCGCATGACAGCCAGCACGTCGCCGACCAGCTCGGGGTCGAGGGCCGAGGTCGGCTCGTCGAAGAGCATCAGCTCAGGTCCCATGGACAGCGCACGCGCGATGGCGACCCTCTGCTGCTGGCCGCCCGAGAGCTGCGCCGGGTAGACGTGCTCCTTCTCGGTCAGGCCGACGCGTCGCAGGTTGCGCCGCGCGACCTCCTCCGCCTCCGCTTTGCCGCGTCCCAGTACGCGACGCTGGGCGATCGTGAGGTTGCCCAGAGCGGTCAGATGGGGGAACAGGTTGAAGGCCTGGAAAACCATGCCGATGCGCCGCCGGACGCCGTCGATGTCCACGTCCGGGTCGGTCACCTCGACGCCCGCGACCCTCACGACACCGGACGTCGGCTCCTCCAGCAGGTTCACGCAGCGCAGCAACGTGGACTTGCCCGAGCCCGAGGGGCCGATCACGCACACCACCTCGCCGCGCCGCACCGTGATGTCGATGCCCTTGAGGACCTCCAGATCGCCGAAGGACTTGTGCAGCCCGGTCACCTCGATCGCCGCCCCGGTGGTGTCCGGCGGCGTGCCCATGAACTTCTCCAAACCGGTCACCGCGCCTTCGCCGTACGGGCTTCGAGCCGCCGCACCAGGTGGCCGAGGGGCAGCGTGATCGCCAGGTAGAAGAGTCCGGCGATCAGAATGGGCGTCAGGCTACGGTGCTGGTTGAGCGCGTCGCGCCCGTACTTGGCGAGCTCGTACTGGCCCATCGACAGGCCCAGCAGGTAGACCAGGGAGGAGTCCTTGGTGAGCAGGATCAGCTCGTTGGCCAGCGGGGGCAGCACGATGCGGAAGGCCTGCGGGATCACGATGGAGACCATCGCGCGGGACTGCGACATCCCCAGGGACCGCGCGGCCTCCGTCTGGCCCCTGGGCACCGCCTGGATGCCCGCGCGGATGGTCTCCGCCATATAGGCCGCGCCGACCAGGCCGAGCGCGAGCATCACCGTCACGTACTGGTTGATGGACACCTGGAACGCCAGGGGCACACCGAAGCCCAGGGAGATGAAGACCAGCAGGGCGGGCACGCCCCGGAAGAACTCGATGTAGCCGATCGCCAGCCACCGGTACGGCGGCACTTCCGAGAGGCGCATCAGGGCCAGCAGCAGCCCCAGCGCCAGCCCGAAGCTGAAACCGAGCACCGTATAGACGACGGTGTTGACCAGAGCCGTGGTGACGACCTCGGGGAACTGTGCCTTCGCGACGTCGAGGTCGAAGAACGCGCGCCGCAGCTCGCCCCAGTCGGCGGCCAGCGCGAAGACGAGCACGACGAGGGCGAGGAGCGAGTACTGGCCGGTGCGTATGAGTCGGGTGCGCCGGCGGCGCTTCACCGCGTCGGCTCCTTGCCGAACCACTTCTTGTAGATCTTGTCGTAACGGCCGTCGGCCTTGGCCTTCTTGAGGCTCTTGTTGATCTGCTTGCGCAGCGCGTCGTTGCCGGTGCGGACGCCGATTCCGTACTTCTCGCCGGTGTCGAACTCGGCGGTGACCTCGGTGTCCGGGTTCTTCTTGACGTAGTCGTACAGCACGCCGTTGTCGTTGATGCCGGCGTCTACCTGGCCCGTCTTCACGGCCGTGAGCAGCAGGCCGAGATCCTCGAACTGGACGGTCTCGGCGCCCTTGGCGTGCTTCTTGGCGTACACCTCGCCCGTCGTCGACTGCTGGACGCCGAGCTTCTTGCCCTTGAGGTCGCCCAGCGTGTCGTACCCCTTGCCCTTCTTGACCAGCAGGGCCTGCGTGGCCTCGAAGTACGAGAAGTCCAGGTTCTTGTCGCGCACGGGGGTGATCGTCATCCCCGCCGCGGCGAGGTCGCACTTGCTCGCGTTGAGGTCCTCGCCGGACTGGATGCCCTCGAAGGGCGTATCGACGATCTCCTGCGAGACGTCGAGGTCCTTGGCGACGAGATCGACCAGATCGACGTCGAAGCCGACGATCTCCTTGCCCTTCTTGAACTGGAAGGGCGCGTACGGGAGGTGGGTGCAGGTCTTGAGCTTTCCGGAGGAGACCAGCTCCACGTCGGTGCCGCCTCCGCCCGAGGACTCGGTGCTGGAACAGGCGGCGAGAGAGGTCACCAGGGCGGCGGACGCGACTGCCGCGGAGAGCGGCTTCCAGGGCTTACGCGCGGATCGTACGGACACAGCGCCTCCAGGAGTGGGTGTGCCACCAGGGAGTCCGAACAGACCGGTAAGTGCCGTGCATCCTGCCACCGGATCCGCGCGGGCGGATCCGCCGCGTACATTGCGAGGAGGTAACGGCCCGTCAGTCGAACGTCCTGTCACACTCCAGCTCTGCCCACACCGCGTGCCCTGTCACTCCTTGGCCGTTCTGACCGGCCGGATGACCCGGGCGTATCCCCCAGTCGTCGGCGAGGACGCTGACGAGGAGGAGTCCGCGTCCGCTCTCGCCGTCACCGTCGCCCTCCGGGGTGCCGTCGGCGCAGTCCGGGCATATGTGCTCGCAGCCGCCACCCTCGTCCGTCACCTCCAGACGCAGGCGCACGCCTATGACCCACAGCTCGCAACTTATCTTGTTGCTGTCCGTGTGCTGGACGGCGTTGGTGAACAGCTCGGACATGAGCAACTGGGCATCGGCACACGACTCCTCGTCCACGTGCCATTCGCGCAGCCGGTCGAGCACGCGGGAACGGGCCTCGGACACGGAGCTGTCACGGGCAGGGAGATAGAAGGCATCCCGGTGAGGACGGGCGATGAGGGCACCGTCAGACCGGTGGTCTAAAGGCAGGGCGTCATGGGGGGCAGCCACAGCTCTACTATGCGGTTCGTCACTCGCGTATGGCAAGGATCAGTCTGTGAATTGCAGAACGGTTCCGCACAGGGTGTCTTTGGAGTTGGTCGCCGTGCCAAACTGCCTCCGTAAGAAGACAGTTGGAAGGGAGCGGTAGTGCCGGACTCGCGGACGGGTGGCGGCGGTGGTGCACCCACCGTGCTGCGCATCGTGCTGGGCAAGAGGCTGCAGCAACTGCGCGACAAGGCGGGTCTGTCCTACGAGCAGGCGGCGAGGGCCCTGGATGTCACCCATGCCACCGTGCGGAGGATGGAGAAGGCCGAGGTCGGCCTGAAGGTTCCGTACGTCGAGAAGCTGCTGCGCACGTACGGCGTGAGCGACCCCGCGGAGATCGAGGGGTTCGTCTCGCTGGCCCGGGAGGCGAACCAGCCCGGTTGGTGGCACCGCTACCGGGACGTGCTGCCCGAGTGGTTCAGCGTGTTCGTCAGCCTGGAGACCGAGTCCCACGAGATACGCGCCTATGAGCCGCACTACGTCCCCGGGCTGGTCCAGACGGAGAACTACGCGCGTGCGGTCCTGCGCGCCGGTATGCCGCACGCTCCCGAGGGAGAGATCAAACGGCAGGTGGCCCTGCGCCTGGAACGGCAGGCCCTCCTGAGCCGCGGGAACCCGCCCATGCTGTGGGTGGTCATGGACGAGACGGTGCTGCGCCGCCCGATCGGCGGGGCCGAGGTGATGCGCGAGCAGATCGACCACCTCATCGAGGTGTCCGAGCAGACGCACATCCAGCTCCAGCTCATGCCGTACAGCGCGGGACCGCATCCCGCCATGTACGGGCCCTTCCATCTGTTCCGGTTCCCCCAGGAGGAACTTCCCGACGTCGCCTGCGTGGAGAGCCTGGTGGGTGCGGTCTATTTCGACCAGCTCGATGACGTCTCGGGGTTCCGTGAGGCGCTCGACCGGATGTGCGCCCAGGCCGTGCCTCTGTCGCGGACCCGGGCGACCCTCACTGCACTGCGCAAGGAGATCTGAACCATGGGTCGTATCTACAACGGAATGCCCGCCAAACACCTGGGCAGCGAGGGCTGGCACAAGCCATGGAGCGGCGGCAACGGCGGGAGCTGCGTCGAGGCGCTCATGCTGGCCGACGGCCGCGTCGCGCTGCGCCAGTCCACCGACCCGGACGGCCCCGCGCTGATCTGCAGCCGCAACGACATCACGACCTTCATCCTGGGCGCCAAGGCGGGCAAGGCGGACTTCCTCGTCGGGTGAGGCCCCGATTCATCCCTGCCGCCCTCTTGCGCGGCGCACTCCGGGCGGGCCGTTCCGACGGCCCGCCCGAAGTGCTTTCCCGCTCCCTTACGCCCCGGCCGTTCCCGGGGCGAGCGTCGAGAAGACGAAGGAGAACTCCGCCGGGACGACGTCCAGCCGGTACTCCGGCAGCACGCCCGGGCCGCACGACTGCGAGCCGATGCCCTGCATGCCGTGGTCCAGGTTGACCCAGACGGTGTCACCCGCGACCAGGTCGGTGGTGTGCCGCGCGGCGTCCAGGTACTCGCTCGTCCACCGGCGCGCGGTGAACCAGAACGGTGCCGGGTCCGCCTCCACGCGGAGTCCCTCTCCACCCGGCCGGTCGGTGAGCTCCGCCCAGCGGACATCCATGCGGGCCCCGTTCTCCTGGGGGCGCACGTAATCGGTCTGCATGGCGTCCACCGTGCTGTGCCAGCGGCCGGTCATCGACGCGGCGCATGTGTCCGGATACGCTTCGCCGGGTCCGCCGCCGAACCACCTGGCGTGCCCGTACGCGGCGGGCAGCCCCAGGCGCACGCCGAGGCGTGGCAGCGGGAAGTCCCAGTCGCCCTCCGGCTCCACGGACACCCGCAGGCGCAGCACTCCGGAGGTGGCGGTCCACCGGTACACGGCGCGCAGGGCCAGCGGGCTGGCAGCCGCGGCGACCCGCGTACGGACGACGAGCGCGTCCCCGTCGGCCTCCACGGCGTCGGTGCGGTGCGTCATCCGGTGCAGTCCGTGCGAGCGCCACAGCGGCCCGTAGCGGGTGTCCGGCTGCCAGGGCGCCCCGTCGTCGTTGTCGGTGGTCGCGCGCCAGACGTCGAGCCGCGGGCCCGTCAGCCGGAGGCCGTCGAGACGGCGCAGGACGCCGCTGTCCGGCGCGAAGACGCCCGGACCGAGCCGGAGCACGCCCTCGTCCCGCCGGGGCGCCATGAGGGCGCCTCGCGGCCCCGTGGAGCCCCCGCTCCCGGCCCGGGGGCCGGACACCTGGCCCCAGGCCACCGTGTGGCCCCGCTCGGCCCAGGAGGTGTCCTGGGCGAGCTCGGCGCGGACCGTCCAGCCCGTCTCCCCGGCCCGGTCGGTCGCGGGAGGCGCGGGGAGGGCGACGTCGACCGACTCGCCGGGAGCGAGAGCCGGATCGGGAAGCTCCAGACGTCCGGTCGCGAGGGCCTCGCCGTCGACCTGCCAGGACCAGGTGAACGCGAGGCCGGAGAGGTCTGCGAAGTCGTGCCCATTGGCGATCGTCACGGTGCCGGGTTCGGTGCCCGGTGTGATCCTGACGGGCTCGATGACCTTCTTGAACTCGACCAGGCCGGGGGAGGGCGTGCGGTCGGGCAGGAGGATCCCGTCGCAGACGAAGTTGCCGTCGTGCGGGTCCTCCCCGAAGTCACCCCCGTACGCGAAATACGGCTGCCCGTCCGCCGTGCGCCGGGGCAGACCGTGGTCGATCCACTCCCAGACGAACCCGCCCTGGCAGCGTTCGTAGGTCTCGAACAGCCGCTGGTAGTCCGCGAGTCCGCCCGGCCCGTTGCCCATGGCGTGCGCGTACTCGCACAGGATGAACGGCAGGGCCCGCCGCCGCTCGTCCTGCTCCGGCTTGCCCATCGGCGGCTCCTCGCGCCGGCCGATCAGCTCGACCTCCTCGTGGGGGAGGTACATGCGCGAGTAGAAGTCGCTGTCCGGATAGACGTAGTCGTTCTCGTAGTGCAGCGGCCGTGAGGGGTCGCGTTCGCGGATCCAGCGGGCCATCGCGGAGATGCCGCGGCCTCCGCCGGACTCGTTGCCCAGCGACCAGATGACGACGGACGGATGGTTCTTGTCCCGCTCGACCATCCTGGCGGCACGGTCGAGCAGCGCCGGTGTCCACTCGTCGGTGTCGACCGGATTCGTCACGCCCTTCAGCGCGAGGAAACCGTGCGTCTCCAGGTCGCACTCGTCGACGACCCACAGACCGAGTTCGTCGCACAGGTCGAGGAAGGCGGGATGCGGCGGGTAGTGGCTGGTGCGTACGGCGTTCACGTTGTGCCGCTTCATCAGTTCCAGGTCGTGCCGCATGGTCGCCTCGTCCACGGCGCGGCCCGTGTCCGGATGGAACTCGTGCCGGTTGACGCCCCGGAGCAGGACACGCCTGCCGTTCACCTTGAACAGGCCGTCCTCGACGACCGCCGTACGGAAGCCGACGCGCAGCGGCACCCGCTCACCCGCGGTGGTCAGTTCTCCCTCGTACAGGCGGGGCGTCTCGGCCGTCCAGGGCTCGACCGGGACGTCTGCCGTCTCGCCCGTCGCCAGGTCGAGTCCCAGCTCGGGGATGCTGACCCGGCCCTCCGGCTCGCAGTCGACCCGGAGGGTGCCGCGCCCGGTGGTGTGGTCGTAGCCCGCATGCACATGGAAGTCCGTGACGGCGCCGGGCGGCCGGTGCAGCAGGGTGACGTCCCGGAAGATGCCGGGCAGCCACCACATGTCCTGGTCTTCCAGGTAGCTGCCCGCCGACCACTGGTGGACGCGGACGGCGACGACGTTGCCGCGCGGTCGCAGGAGCGGGCCGACGGCGAACTCGTGGGGCAGCCGGGAGCCCTGGAAGGTGCCCAGTTCCTGCCCGTTCAGCCAGACGCGTGCGCAGGACTCGATCCCGTCGAAACGGAGCAGGGTCTCTCCCTCGGCCCGCGGACCGGCCGGCCAGCCGTCGGGCAGGTCGAAGACGCGGCGGTGGTCGCCCGTCGGGTTCTCGTCCGGAACGCGCGGCGGGTCGACGGGGAAGGGATACGGGACGTTGGTGTAAGCGGGCGAGCCGTGGCCGTGCAGTACCCAGTGGGACGGTACGGGCAGTGCGTCCCACGCGGAGTCGTCGAAGCCGTCCTGGGCGAACGCGTCGTCCTGGCCGTCGGCCGACGGGGACAGACGGAACCGCCAGTCCGACCCGTTCAGGCTCAGGTCTCGCGCGTCCGTACGCGCTGTCCAGGCGCGCGCGGGAAGGCTTCCGGTGCCGGGAGAGACATCCTCGTAGTAGGGGGTCTGACGCTGCCCGGACGGGCGGGAGGTGGTCATACGTCTCCTCGGTGGTTCTCGGTCACCTCTGGATCATCGGTTCCGCACCACCGCCCTGTCACCGGTGCCTCGACGCCGGACACTTCCCCTTCCTCTTCCGTTTCCCTCCCCGTCTCTCGTACCGGCCGGATCCACATCGCCCTCTGTAGGGGGGCCATGACACAGTGACGGGATGACGATGCCGCCGTCGGGTCAGCCGCCGTCGAGCACCTGGCCGCCGGGCTCTCCTCCGCCCGGCGGGTTCGGACCGCCTGGTTCGGGCAGCTTCGGCCCGCCCGGGCAGGGCGGTTGGCCTCCGCCCGCGTCCGGCGACGGGCCGCGCAAGGGGCGGATCGTGGCGGGTGCCGTGGTCTTCGCGGTGCTCGCGCTGTCCCTGGTGACCGCGGGGGCCCTGTTCCTCGCCGGGGGCGACGGCGAGGGGCGCACGGCCAACGAAGGGCCCGCGGTCGGAGGTTCGTCGGCGGAGTCGGCACCGGACGGCCGTGAACCGGACAGTCCCGCACCGGGCGTTCCCGCACCGGACGGTTCCGCGCCGGGGCCAAAGGAGAGTCCTGCCCCGGACGGGACGCCCACCGGCACGCCCGTACCGGATGGCGACGGAGTGAGCGGCATCGTGCTGCCTTCGTTCCTCTTGAGGACGGGCGACTGCTACGACCGTTCGGACAAGGGCGAGGGGCAGGTGGAGACGCGCGACTGCGCGACCGCGCACGACGCCGAAGTGGTCGCGCGGAAGAGGATCAGGGGCAGCTTCGACAAGGACGCCGAGGTGGCCGAGAAGGCCGAAGCCCTCTGCCGTTCCGTGCTGCGGACCAAGGCCGGGCGGCAGCCCGGCGGAACGGTGGGCGGGTCCCTCGTCTCCTATCCCAAGGCCAAGGGTGTGAACGCGGGGCTGGACCGTGTGACCTGCAGCCTGACGGCGGGCAAGGGCAAGAAGCTGCACAAGCCGCTGCGGTGACTCCAGGGACGGCAGGTGGGGTGACTCCCGGGACGGCAGGGCACGTCAGGGGAGGGCGTGTAGGGCGTGTAGGGATCTTCCCGTGGCGGAAGCACCCTTTAGGGCACGTCTGTCCCCATCCCCCTTTGCCATAGGGGACGTTGAGTCCGCCGAGTCCGCTCGTGGGGTTGGCATGGACACGGCTCAACGCGGGTAGATAGGCGTGGCCGGTGTGACAGATGTTCCCTCCATGCCCCACCCATGTGAGAGGTTCCATGAAGCTGCGCAGATGGGCGCCCACGGCCACAGCCGTGATCGCCTTCCTCGGACTGTCCCTGACCGGGGCCGCTCCCGCCAACGCGGAGGAAGCCGCCCCCTCGTACGTCGCTCTGGGCGACTCCTACTCCTCCGGCGTGGGCGCCGGAGACTACGAATCCGGTGACTGCAAACGGAGCGCCAACGCGTACCCGAAGCTCTGGAGCGCCGCCAACTCGCCCGCATCCTTCGACTTCACCGCCTGCTCGGGGGCCCGCACCTCCGACGTGCTGGCGAACCAGCTCGGCCCGTTGAACGACGCGACCGGCCTGGTCAGCATCAGCATCGGCGGCAACGACGCGGGCTTCGCCGACGCCATGCAGACCTGCGTGCTCCAGGGCGAGAGCGCCTGCCTGACGCGGATACAGGAAGCGCGCGACTACATCGCCAACACGCTGCCGGGCAAGCTCGACGAGGTGTACGACGCCATTCGTGCGAAGGCCCCCAACGCGAAGGTGGCCGTGCTCGGTTACCCCCACATCTACAAGCTCCAGGGGGACTGCAGCGTCGGCATCAGCGAGAAGTCCCGCGAGGCCGTGAACGCGGCCTCGGACGACCTCAACGACGTCACCGCCAAGCGCGCCGCGGATCACGGCTTCAGCTTCGGCGACGTCCGTTCGACGTTCGCCGGGCACGAGATCTGCTCGGGCGACGAGTGGCTGCACAGCGTCACCATCCCGGTGGACGAGTCGTACCACCCCACGGCAGCGGGCCAGTCCGGCGGCTACCTGCCCGTGCTGGACGGCATCGCCTGACCCGTACCGCGCTCGACCGGTACCGCCCCTGGCCGGTACCACGCTCGAACCGCCACCTCACCTGCGCACCGCCCCGATCCACACCGGCGAGGGCCGCGCGGTCGAGGTGACCGGCCGTACGGTCCGCATGGACCATGCGGACCGTATGCCTGGCCGCCCCTGCGCCGAACGCAGGGGCGGCCAGGTGCTGTTACGGCCGTCCTGAGCGGTTCATCCCCCTGACGCGCTCAGCCCGACGACTCGGGGCCCTCCAGTACGACGGCGAGGGCCGACGCGGGGCCGTGCTCGGCGTTCCCGGCGGGCCACCAGCGGCCCCGCTCCTTCCGGTACGGCCACCACCGTCCGTCCCGGCCGCACCGTAGCTGCGCGTCCGCACCCACGACGGTCCACCGGCTGCCGGAAGTCCGGAAACGGGGGCGTGCGTCGTCGTCGGCCCACGCGGAGTCCACCTGCGCCCGCGCTCGCGCGAGCACCGCCTCCTCCGGCGAATCGGACGACCAGTCCGTCTCCAGGACCTCCAGTGCCGCCGCTCCTCCGAACTCCCAGGCGCGTACGGCCGGTCCGAGGTCCCGTTCCGGACGGTCGCACCCTTCGGCGAGCCGCGCGGTGACGCTCCGGCCCGGTCGGGACGAGGCCAGCCGTACCGCGTCCTGCCACTGCGACAGGGGCGCGGGGACGGGACGGTGCGCGTGGTCGGGGGACAGTGCCTCCGCGAGCATGCGGCGGGCACGCTCGGCGGTGTCCGCGGCGAGCAGCTCCAGGGCTCCCACGTCCACGCCGGGAGCTTCCGTGCCGCCGTCGTAGACGGCGACGCGGGCATCGTCCGTCACGGGCGGCAACGGCTCCGGCAGGGGCGGCAGAACCGCCCCCAGGGCGTACGCCTCCTGTGCCGGGACGCCCTCCGGCTCGTCGCTCCCTTCCCGCTCCGCCCGGTCCTGTCCCGCAGCCGCCTGTGCCGCCTTCGCCGTGCTGCGCGCCTGGAGGTCGTCCAGCACCTCGCGCTCGCCCCGGCCGCGCATCAGGAGCAGGACGAACGGGTCCTCGTCGAGGAGACGGGCCACCTGATAGCTGAGCGCCGCCGTGTGGTGGCAGTGGTCCCAGGCGTCGCACCCGCACTCCGGCTCCAGGTCGCCGATGCCCGGAAGGAGCTCGATTCCGGCACCGGCCGCGTCCTCCACGAGGGTGGGCGGCATGTCACGGTCCAGGAGGGCCGCGATGTGCCCCGCCTCGTCCGCGATCATCTCCAGAAGCCGGTCCCACTCGTCCTCGTCCAGCTCGCGCAGGAGCACGTCCGCACGGTACGGAACGCGGTCGTTTCCGCGGACCATCGCGGTGATGCGGCCCGGACGCACGGAGACCGCGCCCACCGCTCCCTCGCGGGCGTACTTACGGCCCTGCTTCAACTGCCGACCGTCCAGCGCCGTGTCCTCCAGCGCCTTGAGCCAGGTCTGGCCCCACCACGTACGGGCGAAGCCGCGTCCCCGCGCGGGCGGCATCGCCTCGAAGATCCGCTCCAGCTCCGGAGCGGCGTCCCCGGACATGTGGTCGTACTCGCTCATCGCTCGTCCCTCCGCAGCTCGACGAGCTCGGCCAGCTCGGCGTCGGACAGTTCGGTCAGTGCGCCCTCGCCCGATCCGAGCACCGCGTCGGCCAGGGCCTGCTTACGCCGCAGCATTCCGGCGATACGGTCCTCGATCGTCCCCTCCGTGATGAGCCGGTGCACCTGCACGGGCCGGGTCTGCCCGATGCGGTACGCGCGGTCGGTGGCCTGTGCCTCGACGGCCGGGTTCCACCAGCGGTCGAAATGGATGACGTGTTCGGCCTTGGTCAGATTGAGTCCTGTCCCGGCGGCCTTGAGCGACAGGAGGAACACAGGGACGCTCCCTTCCTGGAAGCGCCGCACCATGTCCTCGCGTTCGGCCACGGGTGTCCCTCCGTGCAGGAACTGCGTCGGGACGCCCCGTGTCGCGAGATGCCGCTCCAGGAGGCGCGCCATCTGGACGTACTGGGTGAACACCAGGACGCCCGCGTCCTCGGCGAGGATCGTGTCCAGGAGTTCGTCCAGCAGCTCCAGCTTCCCCGAGCGGCCGGGCAGACGGGGCCGGTCCTCCTCCTTGAGGTACTGCGCCGGGTGGTTGCAGATCTGCTTGAGCGAGGTGAGCAGCCGGACGACCAGGCCGCGCCGGGTGAAACCTTCCGTCCCCGACAGCTCCGCGAGGGACTCACGGACCACCGCCTCGTACAGTCCGGCCTGTTCGGCGGTGAGGGACACCGCGCGGTCCGTCTCCGTCTTGGGCGGCAGTTCCGGAGCGATGCCCGGGTCCGTCTTGTGCCTCCGCAGCAGGAAGGGACGTACGAGCCGTGCCAGGCGCTCCGTGGCCGCCGGGTCGGCCCCGCCCTCGGCCGCGTCGGCATAGCGCCTGCGGAACGTGCCCAGTCGCCCCAGGAGCGAGGGGGTCGTCCAGTCGAGGATGGACCACAGCTCGGAGAGGTTGTTCTCCACAGGGGTACCGGTGAGGGCGACCCGGGCCCGCGCGGGGATGGTCCGCAGCGCCTTGGCGGTCGCGGAGAGGGAGTTCTTCACGTGCTGGGCCTCGTCCGCCACGACCATGCCCCAGGGGGCCTCAGGAGACGGCGTCCTCAGCCGTTCCGCGTCCAGCCGCATCGTTCCGTAGGTCGTGAGGACGAACTCGCCGTCCGCCAGCGCCTCCAGGCTGCGGGAGGCCCCGTGGTAGCGCCGTACGGGCGTGCCCGGGGCGAACCGTTCGATCTCGCGCTGCCAGTTGCCCATGAGGGAGGTCGGGCAGACGACGAGAGTCGGCCCTGCCGTCCCGGTCCGTTCCTGCCGCTTGAGGTGCAGGGAGATCAGGGTGATGGTCTTGCCCAGCCCCATGTCGTCGGCGAGACAGGCACCCAGGCCGAGCGAGGTCATCCGGTGCAGCCAGTCCAGCCCGCGGAGCTGGTAGTCGCGCAGGGTCGCCTGGAGCGCCGCCGGCGGGGAGACCGGGTCCCGGTCCTGGCCCTCGGGGTCGGCGAGCCGTGCGCGCAGCTCCTCCAGCCAGCCGGTCGCCTGGACCTCGACCTGTTCGCCGTCCTGTTCGGTCGCGCCGGTGAGGACGGAGCCGAGCGCGTCGAGCACGGCGACCTTCTGGTCCTGCCGCTTGTGCGCCTTGCGGACGGCGTCCGGATCCACCAGGACCCATCGGTCGCGCAGCCGTACGACGGGACGCCCGGCCTCGGCGATCTGCTCCAGCTCGGCACGGCTGACCTCCTGGTCGCCGATGGCGAAGCGCCAGTTGAAGCTGAGCAGCGCCTCGGGGGAGAGGAGCGAGGGCGGCCCGGAACCGTCCCCGCCCGCGCCGAACGGGCCGTGAGCCTCTCCATCTGCGTCTTCGGGACTGATCACCGCCCGGGAGGTGAGGCTCTTCGCCAGCTCGCGCGGCCAGAGCACCTGGACACCCGTGGCGGCGAGGGCGGAGGCGACCGAGGAGCCCAGCAGCTCGGCGATCTCCTCATCGGCCAGCTCCAGCGCGTCGGGCACGGCGGCGGACAGCAGCGGGCCGAGCGCCCCCCAGACGCCGGCCGCGCGGCGCAGGGTCAGCAGCGCGTCCGTACGGACACGGGGACCGAAGCGGTCACTGACGGGGGAGGAGCCGGCCCAGACCTCGGCCGCGTCGGCGACCACGGTGGTGTCGGTGAGGCTGTGCACCTGGAGCACTCCCCGGAACCGGGGAGCGGCGTCCCCGCCGCCCTCGGTGAGCCCTTCGACCTCGATCCGGAGCGACAGCCGTACGCCCGCGTCATGGCCCGCCGCGACACCCTCGGCCCAACGGCGCAGCTCCGGCGCGGGACGGGTCTCCCGTTCAGCGAAGGCCGCACCGCCCACCGCCAGGGGCGCGGCGGGAGTACGCGGCAGCGTGTCCGCGACGGCGTCCAGGAACGCCCGGAGCCGCGCTTGCGGAGTGGGCAGCCGCAGGGGCTCACCGTCCGTACGGGAGGGCAGCGGGACGGCGTGTGCGTACGGGGGCATCGCGGCGGCGAGTCCGGCGAGGGTCTCCGTGTCCTCGGAGTCGAGCGGGCCGAGGCGCCAGGCGTCGTGGTCCTCGGGGCTGAGCCCCGGCAGCAGCCTTCCCTGGGCCGTCAACCGCAGGGCGAACAGCGCGACGGCGCCCCAGAACTCCGCCGCCGTACCGGTGCGTGCCGCGCGCGCCCTGGTCAGCACGGGCAGGGCCTCGTCCATGGTCAGCAGGAGGGCGGGCACGGTGACCGCTCCGACCGTGCCGTCCTCACCCGGGAGCGCGACGGCCAGCTCTCCCGCGGCACCGGGCGGGGCCGGTTCCGACGGGACGGGGGCGACGGGGGGACTGCCGTCCGGTCGCCAGAAGGCGAGCTGGGAACGGCGCGGAGGGTCGGCCGTGAGGAGCACGGCCTCGCAGTGCGTGAGCTGGGAAGTCGGGTCGGGCGATGACACGGTCTCTGCCACGGTACTGACGTATTCCTCAAATTTGACTAGTGAAACAGGGCGGCCGAGAGTACCCCAGGTGTGAGCGTCACCGGTAGCGAGGATGGAACCCTTCAGCCCGAAAAGGCGTTCAATGGAATGAGCGGCAGGTGCCGCTGTGCGGGAGGAGGGATCGAGATGACCAACCGGGGAAAGATCGCTGTCGGCGGAGTGGCCGTGGGGCTGCTCCTGTGGTGGCTGACCTCGTTCTGGATCGCGGTGCTGGTGATCGTCGGTGTGCCCACCGTCGCCTACCTGACACTGGATCCCTCGCAGCGGAAGAGGCTCCGCCGGGTCAGCCGCAAGGAGCTGGGCCGCTGAGCGTCCCGCCGGGATCTCGGGCGGGCCCGTGACCGCTGCTCGCAGCCACCCCTCGCGGCCCGCGCCTGTGCCGCCCGGCGCCGTCTACACCGCGGGGCGGGGCGCGAGGGCGTCGAGCGCCTGGAGCAGCCCCGGCAGCTCTGGGCCGCGCCCGACCGGGAGAACCTCGCCGGGCGCCTCGTCCATCAGCACGAACGCGATGTCGTCCGTGCGGGCCACCACGCTCCACCCGGGGCCGTCCGCGCGGAGCGTCCGTGCGTCGCCGGAGGCGAAGGCGGAGCGGATCCGCCCGGGCGGCGGAGGACTCTCCACATAGCCGCGCACCTCGTCGAGCACCCGGCGCACCCCGCTCGGCGGGCCCTCGCCGGGCTCGGTGAACTCGACCTCCGCCTCGACCTGCTCCCGCCACTCCGCCCACTGGAGCGCGATCTCGTCCGCGCCGAGCCGCCGTTGGGCCGGACCCCAGCTCCCGGTGTCGGGCGGAGCGAGGACCGCGGCGACCTCGCCGACGCCGTCCTCGGCGTCGGGTTCGGGATCGTGCGGTGCGGGCACCCCCGGCGCCGCCACCGCCAAGGCGAGCGGCCACCCGGGCAGCACCGCGGCCACCGTCCGGTCGTCGGGGGAGAGGTCGTAGTCCATCCCGCAGTCCCAAGCGGCGACGGCGCAGGCGACCAGCGTCACGTCCTCCGTCGCCACGGTCCAGCGGGCCCCGCGCCCGTCCTGGCCGAGCACGAGCCCGTAGCCCTCGGCGTACGGCTCAAGGCCGAGCGCCGCGCACGCCTCCGGGTAGTCGTCGCCCAGCACGCTCGGGAACTGAGCGGGAGTCAGCAGCACGGCGGTGAGCACGTAGAGCGCGTCCTCGTCCGGCCTCTCCGCAGCCTTCTCGGCACCCACCACGCCTCCTGTCCGGACCCCATTTCCGGGGCACCATAGCTCCTAGAGTGGGACGGACAACAGATGCGGGAACACCGACAGAGGGGGCCCGACGTGCGGCGTTACGACCGGCTCAAGGAGATCCTGAGCCTCGATCCGGAGCGAGACTGGCTGGAGATCTACCGGCTGACGGCGTACTGCGAGTTCCCCTGGGACTTCACCCGCGCCCTGGAGTTCGCCCTCTACCGCACCTATGCCGTCCCCAGCATCGGACGGCTCCTCGCCGAGACGGCGGAACTGACGGACCGCACGCAGAAGCGGTACGACGACACCTCGCTGCTCCTGGACGCGGTCACCGAGCACGGCTTCGAGAACGAGACCGGGCTGACCGCCATCCGCCGGATCAACCAGATGCACCGTTCGTACGACATCTCCAACGACGACATGCGCTACGTGCTGTGCACGTTCGTCGTGATGCCGGAGCGCTGGATCAAACGGTTCGGATGGCGCGCCCTGACCGGACACGAACTCCGCGCCAGCGCGGCCTACTACCGCACGCTCGGCCGGCACATGGGCATCCGGGACATCCCGGAGACGTTCGCCGACTTCGAACGGTGCCTCGACGCGTACGAGGACGCCCATTTCGACTGGGACGAGGGAGGCCGCCGGGTCTCCGACGCCACGATCGACCTGGTCGCCTCCTGGTACCCGCGTCCCCTCGCGCCTCTGGTGCGCGATGCGACCGTCGCGCTGCTGGACGACTCCTTGCTGCGGGCCTTCCGTTACGACGCGCCCCGCCCCGCTGTGCGGAGCCTGGTGCGAAGGGCCGTACGGCTGCGCGGCAGGGCCGTGCGGCTGATGCCGCCGCGCCGCAAGCCGCACTACGGGCGGCAGAACTGGGAGATCCGCAGCTACCCCGGCTACCCGGACGGGTACCACGTCGCCGACCTCGGAACGTTTCCCGGGGCGTCCCGCTCGGAGGGCACGTCTTCGACGGCCCGGCGCGGCGGCCTCTCCGCCTGCCCGGTGCCGCACGCGGCCCCTTCCGAACCGCGCGCGGAGAGGCCGGAGCGCCCCTAGGGCCTCGTCTGCGCCGTGCGCACCGCCAGCGCGAGATAGCGGTCGTCCGCGTCCGTGTACGACACCAGCCGCCACCCCGTCGAGGCGAGCAGGGGACGGAGATTGGCCTCCGCGCGGACATCGTCAGCGGTGAGCTGCTTGCCCTTACGCGCGGCGAGCGCGGCCCTGCCGACGGGGTGGAAGAGGGCCAGCGTGCCCTTCGGCCGTACGACGCGGGCGAGTTCGCGCAGGCCCGTGTCCGGCCCAGGGAGATGAGAGATCAGCCCGGCGCCGAACACCGCGTCCAGACACGCGTCCTTGAGCGGCAGACGGATGACGTCGGCGAGGACGAGCCCGGCGGAGGCGTCGCGGCCCTTGCTGACGGCCTCCTCCAGCATGGCTGGGGTGAGATCGGCGCCGAGCACGGTTCCGGCCGGGCCGACGGCGGTGCGCAGAGCGGGCAGCGCACGGCCGGTGCCACAGCCCGCGTCGAGGACCGCGCCGCCACGGGGGAGCGCCATTTCGGCGACTGCCGCGTCGTAGGCGGGGCCGTCGTCAGGGAAACGTGATTCCCAGGTGGTCGCCCTGGAGGCGAAGAACTCCTGGACGGCGGCCGGATCGTAGGAGGTGTCGTGGGTCATGTGCCCATCATCGCGCGGCATGTGGTCCCCTCCGGCCTCATTCCGGTCGATGTCGATCGCGCCGGTGTCAACTAGGGGAGGCTTCCGGAACATGCCCGAGGCGCATGTCCGCCCGAATTAGCGTCCGGAATCATGGGACGACACCTGATTCACGCACCTTCCCGCACCGAGGGCGCCCCCTCGCGCGCCGCTGACGCGACCGGCGGCGCCCTCGACCTGGCCGCCCTGGTCTCGGTGATGAGCGGCACCGAGGGCCTGGAGCCGGGGGCGGGGCCATGGGTAGGCCCCCGTCACACCACCCTGCTGGACGCGTGCCGCGGCGCCCCGCTCCCCCTCGCGGAACTCGCCGTCATCACCGGCCTCTCCGTGACAGCCGTGCGCGCGCTGATAGGCGACCTCCTCCGGCGGGGCTGCGTCACCGTCGACCCGCCAGGGCCACCGACGGGACGGGACGGAGCGTGTGCGCTGAGCGAGGTGGTCGATGCGCTCCGCGCGCTCTGAGCTGGTCCTGGCAGCTCCTGTGACCGATCAGGACGCGCGAGGGAGCGGGACGCGGAGTTCCGGCGGCAGGGACCGCAGCTCGCAGTCCCTGAAGG
Organism: Streptomyces albiaxialis; assembly: GCF_039530985.1. Taxonomy (NCBI): domain Bacteria; kingdom Bacillati; phylum Actinomycetota; class Actinomycetes; order Kitasatosporales; family Streptomycetaceae; genus Streptomyces; species Streptomyces albiaxialis. The sequence goes on along the minus strand of NZ_BAAAPE010000002.1, from coordinate 365,115 downwards.
TGCCCGTCGCGGGAGGGCCGGGAGCGGGGAAGACGACGCTGATCGGCGCCGTCAGCGAGATCAGCCCCCTGCGCACCGGGAAGAAACGGTCCGGTGCGCAGGAACGATCGAAAGGGGCCGCGGCACGGTCCGGTGCGCCGGAGGGGGAGGCCCGGGAGGCGGTGGGGCCCACCACGGTGGAGTTCGGCCGGATAGCCGTCCGCCCGGGGCTGTCGCTCTGCCTCTTCGGAATGCCCGCGACGGATGCCGACCGCTCCACGTGGAACGAGCTGACGCGAGGCGCCTTGGGAGCCGTCGTCCTCGCGGACGCCGACCGGCTGGAGGACTGCTTCCCTGCCGTGAACTACTTCGAGCGCAACCAGGTGCCGTTCGTCGTCGCCGTCAACTGCTTCCCCGGCGAGAGCCCGTACGTCGCGTACGAGATCGCGCGCGCCCTCGACCTGGACGCGAGGACGCCCGTGATGCTGTGCGACGCGCGGGACCGCGATTCGGCGAAGGAGGTGCTGATCCGTTTGCTCGACCACGCCGGCCGACGGCAGCTCACGGGGCATTTCCCGGGGACAGAAGTGACATCTGTGGCAGAGGAGGGGCTGGAACGGGACTAAGCGTGCGTAGTGGTTGCTGACCGTGCTCTCGTGGGTAAGGGTGGCTCGGCAGATGCCGAGAATAAAAGGGGGCAGCGGAGTGGCACTGAACACGGGACTCGACTGGCTGCTGGACGATCTGACCAAGCGGATCTCCTCCGTCCGGCACGCGCTGGTGCTCTCCAACGACGGACTGGTGACGGGGAGCAGCCAGGAACTCGCGAGGGAGGACGCCGAGCACCTCGCCGCTGTCGCTTCCGGACTGCACAGCTTGGCGAAGGGCTCGGGGCAGCACTTCAAGGCCGGGCGGGTTCGGCAGACGATGATCGAATTCGACGAGGGGGTGCTCTTCGTGACCGCGGCGGGCGACGGCAGTTGCCTGTGTGTGCTGGCGGGAGCCGAAGCCGACATCGGCCAAGTCGCCTACGAGATGACCCTGCTGGTGAACCGGGTGGGGGAACATCTCGGAGTCGCGGTGCGAAACGGGCAGTGACCTGCGGTTTTCTGAGTTGTCCACAGGCCGGGCGAGATGCTGGCGGGCGCGCTACCGTTTTTGACGCACGGTAGTTGAGCGACTGCGGGGGATGAGTGTCATGCCAGTGAAGTCCGCTTGTGGAGACCACGGTTCCGAGCCCGGGACCACGAAGGCCGGACAGGAGAGCACCGCGCCGATGCCGGTGCGTGTGGCGGCGAGGCAGTTGGGGCTGAGGCCCAGGGAGCTCGATCTCGCCATTCAGTTGGACGTGGTGCGCACCGTTCCGGGGGCCAGGGGAGGCCCACGCAGGGTGGCGCACGAGGAGTTGAAGCGCGTCAAGGGAGCCGAAGGGTTCCCGGAGCGGCTGAGGGAGCGGCTGCGTGTGGTGGGGGCGGAGGAGGGGGCCCGGCTGCTGGGCATCAACCCCTCCCGCTTCGCCCGGCTCGCGAGGGCGGGATCCTTCCGCCCCGTCCGGTTCTATGTGAATCGCTATCGCGCCGTGGTGTGGCTCTATCTCGCGGAAGAGCTGCGCGGATTCGCGGATCGCAGCCCCGAGTTGCTCACCGGCAGGCTCCCCGCGTCGGTGCGGGCAATCCTCGCGGAGGGCACCGACCGGCGGGCCCGGCTCTGGCGGCACCGGCGAGTGGGCCAGCTCGCCCGGCAGGCGGGCACCGCCTGGGAGCGCGCGGCAGCGCGGGCAGCCGTCCTTGATGACGATGTGCTGGCCGAAGCCGTCCCCGACCTTGAGGAGCGAGCCCTGCTGCGCGCGCTCCGGCCCCGCCTGGCCGAGATGCCCAGCGGGACACCGGCCACACAGGAGACGGTGGCCGAGCTCTGCCTCGCGGAGGGCGACGAGGAGATCCTCTGGCACCGGGTCACGCTCTCCGCCGAGTTGGAGGAGGCCCGCGAGTCAGCGGCGCACGAGGAGAAGCAGGCCGCCGCCTCCTCGACACGGGCGGCTTCCTCTCCGGCGGGCGCGGCGCGTCCGGCGGACGACGCGGGCCCGCCCGGGACCGAGGGGCGCAGTCCGGAGCTCGTCCCCCGGGAGAGCATCGCCCGGGCGCGGGAGGAGGCCGCCCGCGAGAAGAAGCGCTGGCGCCCCTGGCCGCGCCGGGGGAAGCTCGTCAGCCGCCCAGCTTTCTGAACAGGCCTTCCTGCATCACGGACACGATCAACTTGCCCTCGCGGTCGTAGATCTGGCCGCGGGCGAGTCCACGGGCGCCGGTGGCGATGGGTGACTCCTGCTCGTAGAGGAACCACTCATCGGCACGGAACGGCCGGTGGAACCACATCGCGTGGTCCAGGGAGGCGGTGTCGAACCCCCGCGGGCCCCACAGCGGCTCGACGGGGATGCGCACGGCGTCGAGGAGCGTCATGTCGCTCGCGTACGTCACGGCGCAGGTATGCACGAGCGGGTCGTCCCCGAGTGACCCGATCGCGCGCATCCACACGGCACTGCGCGGTTCCACGTCACGCAGCTCCTCGGGCGTCCAGCGCAGGCGCTGGACATAGCGGATGTCGAAGGCCTGTCGGCGGGCCATCCGCTCCAACGGTTCGGGCAGCGTGCCGAGGTGCTCGCGGATCTCGTCCGCGAGCTTCGGCAGGCTCTCCGGCGCCGGCACGTCGGGCATGGGGACCTGGTGCTCGAACCCGGGCTCCGGCTGGTGGAAGGAGGCGGTGAGATTGAAGATGGTCCGGCCCCGCTGGACGGCGACCACGCGACGGGTGGTGAAGGACCGCCCGTCCCTGACCCGCTCGACCTGGTACACGATGGGCACGCCGGGGATCCCCGGCCGCAGGAAGTACGCGTGCAGGGAGTGCACCGGGCGGTGCTCGTCGAGGGTGCGCCCGGCCGCGACGAGAGCCTGCCCGGCGACCTGCCCGCCGAAGACACGCTGGAGGGACTCGTGGGGACTGCGGCCCCGGAAGATGTTGAGCTCGATCTCTTCCAGGTTCAGCAGGTCGACAAGACGTTCGGCGGGACTGGGGCCGGTCATGTCGTCGGTTCCTCTCTCGTGTTCTTCTGTGCGGGGGAGGCGGGAGCCCTCAGAGCGGCCCCACACCGGTCACCTTGACCACCGCGCGGCCTTCCTCGTCGGAGGCGACGAGATCGACCTCGGCCGAGATGCCCCAGTCATGATCCCCGTTCGGATCGGCGAATGTCTGGCGGACGCGCCAGAGACGGTCCTCCGGGACCTCCTCGATGCGCAGCAGCCGCGGCCCTCGGGCGTCGGGACCGGTGCCCAGGTCGTCGTACTCCTCCCAGTACGCGTCCATGGCCTCGGCCCAGGCGTCCTCGTCCCAGCCCGCCTCGCCGTCCATCTCGCCCAGCTCCGCGACATCGTCCCGGGCGGCCAGCTCCACCCGGCGGAACATCGCGTTGCGGACGAGCACCCGGAAGGCACGGGGATTCGCGGTGACCGGCTTGACCTGGTCGGCGCGCTCCTGAGCCTCCTCGGCGGTCTCGTCCTCCGGGTTGGCGAGCTGCTCCCACTCGTCGAGCAGGCTGGAGTCGACCTGACGGACCATCTCGCCGAGCCACTCGATGATGTCCTGGAAGTCCTCCGACTTCCGGTCGTCCGGGACGGTGTGCTCCAGCGCCTTGAACGCGCTCGCGAGGTACCGGAGCACGATGCCCTCGGTGCGGGCCAGCTCGTAGAACGAGACGAACTCGCTGAAGGTCATCGCCCGCTCGTACATGTCGCGGATGACGGACTTCGGGGAGAGCGGGTGGTCGCCGACCCAGGGGTGGGACTTGCGGTAGAGCCCGTAGGCGTGGAAGAGCAGTTCTTCGAGGGGCTGCGGGTAGCTGATGTCCATCAGCCGCTCCATCCGCTCCTCGTACTCGATGCCGTCGGCCTTCATCTGGGCCACGGCCTCGCCCTTGGCCTTGTTCATCTGGGCGGCCAGGATCTGCCGGGGGTCGTCCAGCGTCGATTCGACCACCGAGACCATGTCCAGGGCGTACGACGGGGATTCGGGATCCAGCAGCTCGAAGGCCGCGAGGGCGAAGGTGGAGAGCGGCTGGTTGAGGGCGAAGTCCTGCTGGAGGTCGACGGTCAGCCGGATCGTGCGGCCCTCGGCGTCCGGCTCGGCCATCCGCTCGACGATGCCGCCGTCCAGCAGGGAGCGGTAGATCGCGATGGCGCGGCGGATGTGCCGGAGCTGGGAGCGCCGGTCCTCGTGGTTGTCCTCCAGGAGATGCCGCATCTGCGCGAAGGCGTCGCCGGGCCGGGCGATGACCGACAGCAGCATCGCGTGGGTGACGCGGAAGCGGGAGGAGAGCGGCTCGGGATCGGAGGCGATCAGCTTCTCGAAGGTCTGCTGGCTCCAGTTGACGAAGCCCTCCGGCGCCTTCTTGCGGACGACCTTGCGGCGCTTCTTGGGGTCGTCGCCAGCCTTGGCGAGCGCCTTCTCGTTCTCGACCACGTGCTCGGGAGCCTGGGCGACAACGAAGCCCGAGGTGTCGAATCCCGCACGCCCGGCTCGGCCCGCGATCTGGTGGAACTCCCGCGCGCGCAGCGTCCGCACACGCGAGCCGTCGTACTTGGTGAGGGCGGTGAACAGGACCGTGCGGATCGGCACGTTGACGCCGACGCCGAGAGTGTCCGTGCCGCAGATGACCTTCAACAGACCCGCCTGGGCGAGCCGTTCCACCAGCCGCCGGTACTTGGGAAGCATCCCGGCGTGGTGCACCCCGATCCCGTGCCGTACGTAACGGGAGAGGTTCTTGCCGAACTTGGTGGTGAAGCGGAAATTGCCGATGACCTTGGCGATCTCGTCCTTCTCGGCACGGGTCGACATGTTGATGCTCATCAGCGCCTGCGCGCGCTCGACGGCCTGTGCCTGGGTGAAGTGGACGATGTAGACCGGGGCCTGGTGGGTGTCCAGCAGCTCGGTCAGCGTCTCCGTGAGGGTGGTGGTGCGGTACTCGTAGGAGAGCGGCACCGGGCGTGTCGCGGAGCGGACGACGGCCGTGGGCTTGCCAGTCCGGCGCGTCAGGTCCTTCTCGAAGCGGGTGACGTCGCCCAGGGTCGCCGACATCAGGATGAACTGGGCCTGGGGGAGTTCCAGCAGCGGGATCTGCCAGGCCCATCCCCGGTCCGGCTCGGCGTAGAAGTGGAACTCGTCCATCACGACCTGGCCGATGTCCGCGTCGGCGCCGTCCCGCAGCGCGATCGAGGCCAGGACCTCGGCAGTGCAGCAGATGACGGGGGCGTCCGCGTTCACGGAGGCGTCGCCGGTGAGCATGCCGACGTTCTCGGTGCCGAAGAGCTTGCACAGGTCGAAGAACTTCTCGGAGACCAGCGCCTTGATCGGCGCCGTGTAGAACGTGACCTTGTCCTGCGCCAGCGCAGTGTAGTGCGCGCCGGCGGCGACGAGGCTCTTGCCGGAGCCGGTGGGGGTGGACAGGATCACGTTCGCCCCGGAGACCACCTCGATCAGCGCCTCTTCCTGGGCGGGATAGAGCGAGATGCCCCGCTCTTCGGCCCAGGTCGAGAAGGACTCGAAGAGGGCATCCGGGTCGGCGTCGCTCGGCATCTGATCGATAAGGGTGGCTGTCACGCCCCCCATACTGCCTGCTGCCGTGACGGATACGGGAACCGGTGGGTCCGTGGTGATCATCTGACGCTACGCTGTGTCGCCGACGGGGCGTCAGTCGGCAAGGGCGGGACACGGCCAAGTCGCGCACGGCGAGCGCAGCGAGCACCACGAGATCGGGGCGGGGATACGCATGATGGGACCGGCGCACTCACTGTCGGGGGCCGCCGCATGGCTCGGGGTGGGCGCCGCGGCCGCGGCGCTGGACCACCCGATGCCCTGGCCCGTGGTGGTGGTCGGCGCGCTGATCTGCGCCGGGGCCGCCCTCGCGCCCGACCTGGACCAGAAGTCCGCGACGATCTCCCGCGCCTTCGGGCCGCTCTCCCACGCGCTGTGCGGAGTGATAGACAAGCTCTCCACCGCTGTCTACAACGGCACGAGGTCCCGGGGCGAGCGACGCCGCTCCGGCGGTCACCGCACGCTCACCCACACCTGGCCCTGGGCGATCTTCATCGGCGTCGGATTCTCGACCGCCGCGGTCGTCTGGGACCGGTGGGCGGTGCTCGTGATCCTCTTCATCCACATGGTGCTCGCTGTCGAAGGCCTGCTGTGGCGGATGGCCCGGGTCTCCAGCGACGTGCTGGTCTGGCTGCTCGGCGCGGCCAGCGCGTGGATCCTCGCGGGAGTCCTGGACAAGCCGGGGAACGGCTCGGACTGGCTGTTCACCGGGGACGGCCAGGAGTACATGTGGCTGGGGCTGCCCATCGTGCTCGGCGCGATGGTGCACAACATCGGCGACGCGCTCACCGTCTCCGGCTGCCCGGTCCTATGGCCCATCCCCATCGCGGGCAAGCGGTGGTACCCGCTGGGGACCCCCCGCTTCATGCGCTTCCGGGCGGGAGCCTGGGTGGAGAACAACGTGCTGATGCCCGCCTTCATGCTGCTCGGCGGCGCGGGGAGCCTGGTGGCGCTCGGCTTCATAGGAGGCTGATGCCCGGCGCACGCCACCCGGCCCGGGACGGCCCCGCGTCGGCTGTGATCACGGCACCCGGGCCGAGGGCGCGACCCGTCGGTGGGACGCTGCCGGACGTACCGGCGTCGATCGTTGGAACGCCGACAGTTGCCACGTCGGCCGTTCCGGCACCGGGTGTCCCGCCGCCTCCGCTCCGGTCACCCGTGCCAGGAGCGCCAGAGCGCCGCGTACGGGCCGTCGGCGGCCACGAGGGCGTCGTGGCTGCCGAGTTCGCTGATCCGCCCGTCCTCCACGACGGCTATGACATCGGCGTCGTGCGCGGTGTGGAGGCGGTGCGCGATGGCGACGACGGTGCGCCCCTCCAGCACCTGGGCGAGCGAGCGTTCCAAGTGCCGGGCCGCCCGCGGGTCGAGCAGCGAGGTCGCCTCGTCCAGCACCAGCGTGTGCGGGTCGGCGAGCACCAGCCGGGCCAGCGCGATCTGCTGGGCCTGCGCGGGGGTGACCACGAGCCCGCCCGAGCCGATCTCGCTGTCGAGCCCGGTGGACAGCTCGCGGGCCCAGGTGTCCGCGTCGACCCCGCCCAGCGCCGCCCACAGCTCGGCGTCCGTGGCGTCCGTACGGGCGAGGAGGAGGTTGTCGCGGAGGGTGCCGACGAAGACGTGGTGCTCCTGGTTGACCAGCGCGACGTGGCGGCGGACCTCCTCCGCGGGCATGGCGGCCAGGGCGGTGCCTCCCAGGGTGACCTCGCCCTTGCGCGGGCCGTAGATCCCGGCGAGGAGCCGTCCGAGGGTGGACTTGCCCGCGCCCGAGGGGCCGACCAGCGCCACGCGGGTGCCGGGCGGGACCTGGAGCGTGACGCCGTGGAGCACGTCGACGTCAGGGTGGTAGCCGAAGCGGACCCGGGCGGCGCGTACGTCACGGCCGTCGGGCGACAGCTCGCCGTCACCGGCGTCCGGCTCGATCTCGCGGACGCCCACCAGGCGGGCGAGGGAGACCTGCGCGACCTGCAGCTCGTCGTACCAGCGCAGGATCAGGCCGATGGGGTCGATCAGCATCTGGGCCAGGAGCGCGCCCGTGGTCAGCTCGCCCACGCCGATCCAGCCCTGGAGGACGAAGACGCCGCCGAGCAGGACGACGGAGCCGAGGACCAGGAGGTTGGTGATGTTGATCGTCGGGAAGATGATCGTCCGCAACCAGAGCGTGTAGCGCTCCCAGGCGGTCCACTCGGAGATACGGCGTTCCGACAGCGCCACGCGCCGGTCCCCGAGCCGGTGGGCCTCGACGGTCCCGCCCGCATCCACGGTCTCGGCGAGGGCGGCCGCGACAGCCGCGTATCCGGCGGCCTCCGCGCGGTAGGCGTGGGGCGCCCGGCGGAAGTACCAGCGGCAGCCGATGAGCAGCACGGGCAGGGCGATGAGCACGGAGAGCGCCAGCGGGGGCGCGGTGACGGCCATCGCGCTCAGGAGCAGGCCCGCCCAGACGACGCCGATCGAGAGCTGTGGCACCGCCTGGCGCATGGCCTCGGCCAAGCGGTCGATGTCGGTGGTGATCCGGGAGAGCAGGTCGCCCGTCCCGGCCCGCTCCAGCACGCTCGGGGGCAGGCCGACGGAGCGGACGAGGAAGTCTTCGCGGAGGTCGGCGAGCATGCGTTCGCCGAGCATCGAGCCGCGCAGCCGCACCTGCCAGACGAAGACGGACTGGATCGCCAGCGCCACGGCGAAGAGGGCCACGGCGCGTCCCAGGTGGAGGTCGCGTTCGCCTTCCGACAGGTCGTTGACGAGCGTGCCGAGGATCTGGGGGCCGGCCATGGAGGCGATGACCGCGACGGCGTTGACCGCCATCAGGACGGCGAAGGCCTTGCGGTGCCTGCGCAGCAGTTCGCGCACGTAGGAGCGGACGGTGGCCGGGGAGCCCACCGGCAGGGTGGTGACGTTCTCCGGGGCGGAGGGGTCGTACGCGGGAGGGGCTACGCCAAGTCTCTGCTTCACGCTGACTCAGCTCCTTCCGTCTGCCCGGCGAGGGCGGCGCGCAGCGGCGGGGCCACCGGTTCGGGCTCCCGGGTGACGACGGCTCGGTACGCCGTGTCGTGGCGGATCAGGTCGCGGTGGGCGCCTGTCGCCACCGCGCTGCCGTCATGGACGAAGACCACGCGGTCGGCGCGGTCCAGGAGCAGTGGGCTGGAGGTGAACACGACAGTGGTGCGTGTCTCGCGGAGCTGTTTGAGGCCGCGGGCGATACGGGCCTCGGTGTGGGAGTCGACGGCCGAGGTCGGCTCGTCCAGGACCAGCACCTCGGGGTCGGTGACCAGCGAGCGTGCCAGGGCGAGGCGCTGGCGCTGGCCGCCGGAGAGGGAGCGCCCTCGTTCCGTGACGCGGGCGCACAGCGGGTCGCCCTCTGCGTCGGGGCTGCCCTGCGCGAGGGCGGTGAGCACATCGGCGCACTGCGCGGACTCCAGAGCGCGCTCGACGGTGACGTTCCCGGACGAGGGCACGTCCATGAGCTCGGCGAGGGTGCCCGACAGCAGGACCGGGTCCTTGTCCTGGACGAGAACCAGGGTGCGGGCTTCATCGAGGGGGAGACCGTCGAGGGCCACCCCGTTGAGAAGAACGGAGCCGGAGCCGTCGGGCGCGGCGGGGTGCCCGCCCAGGCGTGCGGCGAGGCGGCCGGCGGCGTCGGGGTCGCCGCACACCACGGCGGTCAGCTCGCCTTCGCGGGCGCGCAGGCCGGTCACGGGGTCGTGCAGGCCGTCGCCGTGCGGAGCACCGTCGCGCTCGCCTCCGGCCCCGTTTCTGCTCTCCGGGGTCCCCACTGTGTCCGAGGCCTTCACCGTCTCCGAGGTCCCCACCGCCTTCGAGGCCTCTACCGTCCCCTGGGCCTCTACGGTCCCCTGGGCCTTCACCGTCTTCCGGGCCTTCACCTTCTCCGGGGCCTCCACCGACTCCGGCGGCTCCGCTTCCCCGGCGGCGTGCTCGCGGCGGAGGGCGAGGACGCGGGCCGCGCGGGCGGCGGAGGGGCGGGAGAAGGAGTACGCCATGGCGAACTCCTGGAAGAGGCGGAGCGGGAAGAGGAGGAACATCACCGCGCCGTAGACCGTGACCAGCTCACCCACGGCGATGCGGCCGTCGAGAGCCATGTTCGCGCCGAACCACACCACGCAGAGGAGGAGCAGTCCCGGCAGCGCGACCTGCACGGCCTCGATCAGAGCCCACATCCGGGCCGTCCGTACGGCGGCGTGGCGCACTTCCTGGGACACGCGGCGGTAGCGGCCGAGGAACAGCTCCTCGCCACCTATACCGCGCAGTACGCGGAGGCCTGCGACGGTGTCGGCGGCCAGCTCGGTGGCGCGGCCCGCCTTCTCGCGCTGGAAGTCCGCGCGCCCCGTGGCCTTCGGCAGCAGCGGCAGCACGGCCAGCGCCAGGACCACCATGCCGAGTCCGACCAGCAGACCGAGGGCGGGTTGGTAGATCATCAGGCCGCCGCAGACCGCCAGGGTAGTCAGCAGCCCCGCGCTGAAGCGGGAGGCCGACTCGACGCACCAGCCGATCTTCTCGATGTCGCCCGTGGAGACGGCGACGACCTCACCGGCCGCGACCCGGCGGGTCAGGGTGGCGCCCAGTTCGGAAGCGCGGCGGGCGAGGAGCTGCTGGACGCGCGCGGCGGCGGTGATCCAGTTGGTGACCGCCACCCTGTGCAGCATCGTGTCACCGACGGTCACGGTGATCGCGAGCAGTGCCATTACGCCGCCCGCCGCCGCCAGCTTCCCGCCCGATTCGGCCACCACCGCGTCGACGGCGAGACCGGTGACGACGGGGAGTGACGCGGCGGACACCAGATGCAGCAATCCCCAGCCGAGGGACTTTGCCTGGCCGCCGAGCTGGCTGCGGCCGAGCCACAGGAGCAGTCGGAGGCCCGAGCGTGTGTCAGGGACACCCGGATCGGGATACGGAAGATCGCGAATCTGCATGACGTCCCAGGTCAGTTCTGTATTCGGGCGGAGTGGCGCTGTGAAAGGCTGCTGCCAGGGATACCGAAAAAGCAACCGGTTTCCCGCGCGGCGTGGGACATCTGGTCAATGCGACCATGGAGGGCATGCGCATACCTGGGACTGAGCGGACGCGGGGCAGGGCAGGGGTGGCGGCCATGGCGGCGGGCGCGACGGCGCTCGCCGTACTTCTGGCGGGCTGCGGCGGTGACGGTGACTCCGCCGGGCAGCGGGCCGAGGCGCGCGCCAAGCCGTCGGAGAAGCGGACGTCCCCATCCCAGGATCCGACGCGCGTGCCCGGCGTGGGGGACCGCCTCCAGGCGAAGATCCCCGGGAACAGCACTCAGGTCGTGACCGTGCGGGGCGAGGGCGTGAACTCGGCGGACGCGACGGTCCGGCTCTACGAGAAGCACGGCAAGACCTGGTCCCAGACGGCGAGCTGGCGCGCGCACAACGGCAAGAAGGGGTGGACGAAGAACCACAGGGAGGGCGACAAGCGCAGCCCCGTGGGCGTGTTCATGCTGACCGACGCGGGAGGGGTGCTGGCCGACCCGGGGGCCAAGCTGCCGTACACCCACAGCGCGGCCTTCACTCCGCCCACGTATTGGCCGAAAAAGACGCGCCATGACTTCGACTACGTGATCGCGGTCGACTACAACCGCGTCAAGGGCACCTCGCCGCTCGACCCCACCCGGCCCCAGGGCAAGTCCAAGGGCGGCAGCATCTGGCTGCACAGGGACCACGGCAGCGGCACCTCGGGCTGCGTCAGCGTCTCCAAGGCCGGGATGGAGAAGCTGCTGCGCACCCTCGACCCGAAGAAGCACCCCGTCGTGGCGATGGGGGACAGGGCGGCGCTGGAGGGCTGACCTCAGCGCCCGCCCTGCCCCCGTCCCGCCCTGTCCCCTCCCCTCCGCCCCCGCTCTCCTCCGCCCCCGGCTTCCGCCCTCGGCTTCCGGTGGACGTGAGGCCTTGCGGGGCTCCGGCGGCCCCCTCGCGTCGGTCTCGCGTCAGTCCTTCGGCTTCTCCGAGTCCACGCCGCCGCGCTCCTTCTTCCACAGGCCGCGGGTGAAGTCCGGGATCTCCTGTGGCATGCCGTTCGCCTTGATCGAGGCGTGGCTCAGCGGTACGGGCGCCGTCCAGGTCGCCGCGTCGTAGACGTCGAAGTCCGGGACGAGGCCCAGCCGCATGCACTGCATCAGCCGGAACAGCATGATGTAGTCCATGCCGCCGTGCCCGCCGGGCGGGTTGGCGTGCTCCTTCCAGAGCCAGTGGTCGAAGTCCTTGTACTTGTCGAAGTCGCCCCACTCGTGGCCGGACATCTCCGGCTCCAGGTAGATGCGCGGCGGGTAGTCCTCGAAGACGCCCTTGGTGCCCGCGAGGATGTTGAGCCGGTCGTACGGATGCGGGTTGGAGACGTTGTGCTCCAGCCGGATCACGCGGCCCTTGGCGGTCTGCACGAGACTTATCGACATGTCGCTCTCGATGTACGTCTCCTTCCAGCTCTCGTGGCCGGGCGGCATGTGCTCCTTGCGGTAGGCGGCGAGACCGAGTGCGGGAGAGCCGAACGTGGATATCCGTACGGCGCGGTCGCCCCGGTTGACGTCCATGTAGTTCGAGGCGGGCCCGAAGCCGTGGTTGGGGTAGAGGTCGCCCTTGAGGCGGGTGTGCCACTTACGGCGCCACGGGCCCTCGTAGTAGTCGGGGTCGAACATCAGCTCGCGCAGGTCGTGGATGTAGGCCCCCGCGCTGTGCAGCAGATCGCCGAAGAGGCCCTCGTGGGCCATGCGCAGGACGCGCATCTCGTTCTGTCCGTACGCGCAGTTCTCCAACTGCATGCAGTGCTTGCGGTGCCGCTCGGACAGGTCCACCAGTTCCCAGAGCTGCTTGAGCTCCAGTGCGAGCGGGCACTCGACGCCGACGTGCTTGCCGCCCTTCAGCGCGGCCTTGGCCATGGCGTAGTGCCAGTCCCATGGCGTGGCGACGTAGACGAAGTCGAGGTCGCCACGGGTGCAGAGCTTCTCGAAGTCGTGGTCGCCCTTGGCGTAGAGGGTGGGGGCGGGCTGGCCCGCGTCGGTGACCTTCTTCGCGGCCTTCTCCGCCTTCTCGCGCACCGGGTCGCAGAGCGCGACCACGCGCACACCCTTGAGGGCGAGGAAGAGGTCGATCATGCTCCCGCCGCGCTGCCCCAGCCCGATGATGCCGACCCGGACGGTGCTCCGTCCCTCGAAGGGCACGCCGATCATCGTCTCGCCCTGACGCGGGGGAGCGGCGGGTGACTTGTCGTCCGCCGCCAGGGCCGCGGCGGCGTCCTGTCCGGCCGCCGCACCCGTGCCCGTGCCGAGGGCCCCGATGCCCAGTCCCGCGCCTGCCGCGCCCGCAGTTCGAAGGACGGAACGGCGGCTGAATCCTTGGTCGTTCATGGGGCCTCCCGCGGCTCGATGTGAGATTCCTGCATGTCTTATGTCGGAAGTCGTTCGTCTGCGCGCCAGATACGTCAACTCCGTGCAGGACCCTCGTGGTTGAGGCCAGTGGTGCGCAAGAGGGCGGACTTGGACTCTTCGTCGGGAGACTTGGACTCTTGCGTCCGCAAAATCTTGCAGCAAGGCACTGGAAACCATTGCTTCATCTCTTGACGTGTCCACGCGTGCGCGGCAGGCTCGCAGCCGTATCCCCCCACGGCGGCCCAGGCGCGTGGCTGCCTTCCCCCGGGCATCTCCCTGTGCCCGTAAGACGAAGGAGCCGCACACCATGAGAAAGCGCCTGCTCGCGGCGAGCACCGCCGGAGTGCTGGCGGCCGGAGCCCTGACGGCCGTCGCTCCCTGGCAGTCCCAGGCCGCGCCGCCCGGCGAGAAGTCCGTCACCGCCACGCTCTTCGAGAGGCCGTTCGCCTCGGTGGCCAAGGAGTGCACCGATACGCTCGGCCCCGCCGGTTACGGCTACGTCGAGGTCTCCCCGGCCACCGAGCACATCCAGGGCGACCAGTGGTGGACCTCGTACCAGCCCGTCAGCTACAAGATCGACGGCCGGCTGGGCAGCCGGGCCGACTTCGAGAGCATGGTCAAGACCTGCGACGAGGCCGGGGTCAAGGTCGTCGCCGACGCGGTCATCAACCACATGAGTTCCGGGTCGGGCACGGGAACCGGTGGAACCGCGTACTCCAAGTACGACTACCCGGGCACCTACCAGGACAGCGACTTCCACGGCTGCCGCAAGGACATCTCGGACTACGGAAACCGTGAGAACGTCCAGACCTGCGAACTCGTCGGTCTCGCCGACCTGGACACGGGCAGCGAGACGGTCCAGTCGAAGATCGCCAAATACCTCGACGACCTGCGCTCCATGGGCGTCGCGGGCTTCCGTATCGACGCGGCCAAGCACATGGCGGCCAAGGACATCGAGGGCATCAAGTCCAAGATGACCCAGGACCCCGGATTCTGGGTCAGCGAGGTGATCTACGGCGCGGGCGAGGCCGTCCAGCCCGACGAGTACACGGGCATCGGGGACGTCGACGAGTTCCGCTACGGCCACCACGTGAAGAGCGCGTTCCAGGGCGGGGACCTGGGCGGCCTCCAGAACATCGGCGACGGCAAGCTGGGCAGCGGTTCGGCCCGTGCGTTCGTCGACAACTGGGACACCGAGCGGAACGGTTCGACGCTCACCTACAAGGACGGCGCCACCTACACCCTGGCCAACGTCTTCCTGCTGGCCCACCCGTACGGATCGCCCAACGTGTACTCGGGCTACGAGTTCAGCTCCAACGACGCCGGGCCGCCGAGTGGTGACACGGGCTGGACCAACACCCACGCCAAGCCGCAGATCACCGGCATGGTCGGCTTCCGCAACGCCGTCGGCGACGCCGAGCTGGGCGACTGGTGGTCGGAGGGCGCGGCGGTCGCGTTCAGCAGGGGAGACAAGGGCTTCGTCGCCGTCAACAACGGGGAGGGCGAACTCGCGAAGTCCTTCAAGACCTCGCTCCCCGCGGGCTCGTACTGCAACGTCGCGTCCGGTGAGTCCGGCGACTGCGCGGAGAAGGTCGAGGTGTCCGGGGACGGCACGGCCGAGCTGAAGGTGCCCGGGAAGGGCGCTGTGGCGCTCCACGTGGGCGCGAAGGCCTGACGGGCGGGCTCAGGGACCCCCGGGCCCCCGGGGGTCCCTGAGCCGCCTCAGGGCGCTTGCGCGTCCGCGCGCTGCCGCCCGTCCCCGCGTGCGCTACGCGCGGCCGGCGGCTAGCGGGGCCGGGTGGCCCGCTCCAGCTCCAGGACGACCGAACGGTATCCGGGTCCGCCCGTCGCGAAGTCCATGCCGATCTCGCAGGTGCGGTTGGCCGAGAGATACGCGTCGTACGGGCGGGCGTTCACCTCCTCGGCCTCTCTGGCCGTGGCCGAGAGGGTCAGCTCCTTGTGCAGCATCCCCCGGTCACCGGCGAAGGCGCAGCATCCGGCGTCGAGCGGCACCACGACCTCCTCGGCGCAGGCTTCCGCGACCCGCCGCAGATGGTCCTCGTCGCCCAGGTGCCGCATGGAGCACGTGGGGTGGAGCACCGCGGAGTCGATCCGGTGCTCGACGGTCAGACGGGGCAGCAGCTCGTCCGCCGCCCAGACCAGTGAGTCGACCACCGTCAGACGGTCGTGCAGTTTGGCGTTGGCCGGTGTCAGATAGGGCACCACTTCGTGGGCGATGCCGAGCGTGCAGGACGAGGCGTCCACGACGAGGGGCAGCTCCCCGCCGTCCGTCCAGCGCCAGGCGGCCTCCACGATCCTGTTGGCCATCAAGGCGTTGCCCGAGTCGTAGCCCTTGGAGTGCCAGATGGTCGCGCAGCAGGTGCCTGTGACGTCCTCCGGGATCCATACGGGCCGGCCCGCGCGGGCGGAGACGATGACCATGGCCTCCGGGAGCGAGGGGCCCTCGTGGCCGTCCGGGTCGCCGAAGATGCGGTTGACGCAAGCCGGGTAGTAGACGGCCGCCGCGCTCGCCCTGTCCGTCGCGGGCAGCCGTTTGGCGGCCGCCCCGGGGATCTCGGGCAGCCACTCCGGCACGAGGTCCGGCCGCACGGCCCTGCGTACGCCCGCGGTGGCCTTCTCGAGCAGACGGTCGCCCAGGTCGCCGTTCCTGCCGCGCAGCCGCTTGCGCACCTGGTCGGCCGCGGCGACGGCGAGACGCGCGGAACGTTCGACCGCGGCGAAGTTCTTCGCCGCGCGCGCCGCCGCGCGCTCCTCGCGGCCCGAGTGCCGGGCGTGACGGAAGTCCTTCATCATCGCGCCCGTGTCGATGCCGACGGGACAGGCGATCTTGCAGGTGGAGTCGCCCGCGCAGGTGTCGACCGCGTCGTAGCCGTACGAGTCCAGCAGGCTGTCGTTGACCGGGGAGGTGGGAGCCTGGCGCATCATCTCGCGGCGCAGCACGATGCGCTGGCGCGGCGTGGTGGTCAGGTCCTCGCTGGGGCAGGTCGGTTCGCAGAAGCCGCACTCGATGCACGGGTCGGCTACCGCCTCGACCTGGGGGATGGACTTGAGGCCGCGCAGGTGCGCCTTGGGGTCGCGGTCGAGGACCACGCGGGGCGCGAGCACCCCCTCCGGGTCGAACAGCCGCTTGACCCGCCACATCAGTTCGGTGGCCCGCTCGCCCCATTCCAGTTCCAGGAAGGGCGCGATGTTCCGTCCCGTGGCGTGCTCCGCCTTGAGCGAGCCGTCGAATCGCTCGACGGTCAGACGGCAGAACTCGTCCATGAAGGCGGCGTACCGCTCGACGTCCTCGGGCAGGGCCGCGTCGAACGCCAACAGGAAGTGCAGGTTGCCGTGTGCCGCGTGGCCTGCCACGGCCGCGTCGAAGCCGTGCCTCTCCTGGAGTTCGAGCAGCGCCTCGCAGGCCTCTGCCAGCCGGGAGGGCGGCACGGCGAAGTCCTCCGTGATGAGGGTCGTCCCCGACGGACGGGAGCCGCCCACGGCTGTCACGAACGCCTTGCGCGCCTTCCAGTACGAGGCGATGGTCCCGGCGTCCCGGGTGAACTCGTTGGTCACGGAGGGAACGGGCGCTACCAGGTCCAGCCCGGAGACGACCTCGCGGGCGGCGCGTTCGCTCTCCTCACGCGCCTTCTCGTCGGGGGAGCGGAATTCGACCAGGAGGGCCGTCGTCTCCTTGGGCAGCTCCGCCCAGTCCTGCGGGACCCCCTGCACGCTGACGGAGGCGCGCAGCGTATTGCCGTCCATCAGCTCGACGGAGAGCGCGCCCGCCTCGTTGAACAGGGGCACCGCCGCGGCCGCCGCCGAGAGGGTGGGGAAGAAGAGCAGCCCCGTGGAGGTGAGGCGGTTCAGCGGGAGGGTGTCGAAGACGACCTCGGAGAGGAAGCCCAGCGTGCCCTCGGAGCCCACCATGAGGCCCCGCAGGATGCTCACCGGGGAGTCGCCGTCGAGGAACGCGTCCAGCCGGTAGCCGTTGGTGTTCTTCAGCTCGTACTTGGCACGGATACGGGCGACCAGGTCCGGGTCGGACTCGATCTCCTCCTTGAGCGCCATCAGGCCCTCGCAGAGCGCCGGTTCCGCGTGGGCCAGTGTCTCGTCGGCGTCCGGTTCGGCCGTGTCCACCACGGTGCCGCTCGGCAGGACGGCGGTGAGCGAGGCGACCGTACGGTACGAGTTGCGCGTGGTGCCCGCCGTCATGCCGGACGCGTTGTTCGCGACCACGCCGCCGACGGTGCACGCGATGGCGCTGGCCGGGTCGGGGCCGAGCAGCCGTCCGTACGGGGCGAGCGCGGCGTTGGCCCGGAAGACGGTGGTCCCGGGCAGGATGCGCATCCGCTTGCCCTCGTCGTCCAGCACCTCCGTGCCCACCCAGTGCTGCCGGACGTCCACGAGGATGTCCTCGCCCTGGGCCTGCCCGTTGAGCGAGGTGCCCGCCGCGCGGAAGACGACATCGCGTCCGTTCCCGCGCGCGTAGGAGAGCACCGCCGACACGTCGTCGAGGTCCTCGGCCAGGACCACGACCTGGGGCACGAAGCGGTAGGGGCTGGCGTCGGACGCATAGCGCACCAGGTCGGAGACCTTCCAGAGCACCTTCCCGGGGCCGAGGAGCCGCTCCAGGTCGCCGCGGAGGGGCTGCGGCGTGCCGTCGGCGCGGGAGTCCGGGACGCGGTCTCCTGAGGGGGCGTGGCCCGCCGACGGATGGGGACGCAGGGCGCCAGGCTGAGGTTCGAGCAGGGGCATGGCATCTCCTGGGCGCGCGGGAGGCGGGAGTTGATGTGCGCCACATGCTAGTTCCGCACGTGAGGGGGCGCTCTGCCAGGTCCGGGGCCTGAAGTCCGGGACTTCAGGCCCGGATGCTCCAGGTCCGGCGCTTCAGGCCCGGGTGCTTCAGGTCCGGGGCTTCCCGTCGGTGCCGCAACCCTGCCGCTCGCCGTGCCCGCCGGAGTCGAGGAGCGCCAGCAGGGTGCTCAGCTCGCCCCGCTGGTCGTGGGTGAGGGGCGCCAGCAGGTCCTCGGCGGCGGACCGGCGGGCCTGTCGCAGCTCCTGGAGCGCCTTTCTGCCGCCCTCCGTCAGCTCGATCCGGGTCACCCGGCGATTGGCCGTGTCCGGGACGCGGCGCACCAGGGAGCGCTCCTCCAGTGCGTCGACCAGGCTCGTCACCTGCCGGGGCACGACGCCGAGCCGCTCGGCGAGGTCCGCCATGCGCGGGGGCTCCGGGCTGTGTCCCGTGACGCGCAGCAGGCGGGCCTGCGCGGGCGTGACGCCGACGGGGGCGAAGCTCTGCCGGTGCGCGTGGTTGAGCCGCTTGGTGAGCCGCAGGAGCTGGTCAGCGAGGTCTCCGGCCGACTCGCCGGAGGGGCGGTGCGTCATGGCCGAAGGGTACCAGGACCTAGTTCATTGTGAGTATAGGTAACAATGAACTATGCTCTCGATACCGTGAACCCACCCGAACTCCCGAGGAGCCCCTTGCGCCCTGAATCGCCCGGCTGGAAGCCGTCTCCCAAGGACCCGCTGGCTCCCGAGCAGCCCGTGTCGATCCGCCGTATCCTCCGCCTCTTCCGGCCGTACCGTGGCCGGCTCGCCACCGTCGGCCTCCTGGTCGCCGCGTCCTCGCTCGTCTCGGTCGCCTCGCCGTTCCTGCTGCGCGAGATCCTCGACGTCGCCATCCCGAGGCAGCGGACCGGGCTCCTCGGCCTGCTCGCGCTCGGCATGATCGCGACGGCGGTCATGACCAGCGTCTTCGGCGTCCTCCAGACGCTCATCAGCACGACCGTGGGCCAGCGCGTCATGCACGACCTGCGCACCGGCGTCTACGGGAAGCTCCAGCGGATGCCGCTCGCGTTCTTCACCCGTACGCGCACCGGCGAGGTCCAGTCGCGGATCGCCAACGACATCGGGGGCATGCAGGCCACCGTCACCTCCACCGCGACCTCCCTGGTCTCCAACCTCACCAGCGTGATCGCGACCATCGTCGCCATGCTCGCGCTCGACTGGCGGCTCACGATCGCCTCGCTGCTCCTGCTGCCCTTCTTCGTGTGGGTGAGCCGCCGCGTAGGGCGCGAGCGCAAGAGGATCACCACGGAGCGCCAGAAACAGATGGCCTCCATGTCGGCGACCGTCACCGAGTCGCTGTCGGTCAGCGGCATCCTGCTCGGCCGCACCATGGGCCGTGCCGACTCGCTCACCAGGAGCTTCGCCGACGAGTCGGACCGCCTGGCCGACCTGGAGATCCGCTCCAGCATGGCGGGGCGCTGGCGCATGTCGACCATCGGCATCGTGATGGCCGCGATCCCGGCGCTCCTGTACTGGACGGCGGGCATGCTCGTCCATTTCGGCGGCCCCGCCTTCTCCATCGGCACCCTGGTCGCGTTCGTCACCCTCCAGCAGGGGCTGCTGCGTCCGACCGTCTCGCTGCTGAGCACCGGCGTGGAGATGCAGACGTCCCTCGCGCTCTTCCAGCGCATCTTCGAATACCTCGACCTGCCGGTGGACATCACCGAACCCGAGCACCCCGTCACCCTCCCGAAAGCCAAGGGCGAGGTCCGCTTCGAGAAGGTGGACTTCTCCTACGACGGCGACGACCCCCGCGCCACCCTGCGCGACATCGACCTGACCGTCCCTGCGGGCACCAGCCTGGCCGTCGTCGGCGCGACCGGATCGGGCAAGAGCACCCTCAGCTATCTGGTGCCACGGCTGTACGACGTCACCGGAGGACGTGTGACCCTCGACGGCGTGGATGTGCGGGACCTGGATTTCGCGTCACTCGCCCGCGCGGTCGGCGTGGTGTCCCAGGAGACCTACCTCTTCCACGCGACCGTCGCCGACAACCTGCGCTTCGCCAAGCCCGACGCGACCGACGAGGAGCTGCGCGAGGCCGCGCGGGCCGCCCAGATCCACGACCAGATCGCGGCCCTGCCCGACGGCTACGACACCCTCGTCGGCGAACGCGGCTACCGCTTCTCCGGCGGCGAGAAGCAGCGCCTCGCGCTCGCGCGCACCATCCTGCGCGACCCGCCGGTGCTCATCCTCGACGAGGCCACCAGCGCGCTCGACACCCGCACCGAACGGGCCGTGCAGCAGGCCGTGGATGCGCTCTCGGCCGGACGGACCACCCTGACCATCGCGCACCGCCTGTCCACCATCCGCGACGCGGACCAGATCGTCGTCCTCGACAAGGGGCGCGTCGTCGAACGCGGCACCCATGACGAACTGCTCGCCGCCGACGGGCGGTACGCCGCACTCGTCCGCAGGGACGCGCAGACCACAGAAGCCCCCGCCGTCCCAGTCCGCGCCCTCGGCTCGACCTCGTCACCGCTCTGACGGATCCTGGAGGAAGGGACGAGGTTCCAGGGGGTGGCGTCATGGACAAGTACGACAGTGCTCATGAATGGCCGCACGGCGAAGGCCCGTTGTGGCTCCATCCGGACGACGATCTGGCGCCGAACCGTCCCGGCGAGCACCTGCACGCCCGGCTCGCGTCCCACGAGGCGCACGGCGGGCCCCTGGCGGCCCCGCGAGCCCTGGCCGCGCGGCTGGCCGGCCGCACCGATCAGGCCGCCGTATGGCGCGGACAGCTCGCCGGGCACCAGGAGGTGGGCGACGCGCTGGAGTCGAAGACCGCGGGCGGCTGGCGGGTCCTGCACGCGATCCCGCTCCCCTCGCACACGGTCATCTCCCACCTCCTGATCGGACCGGGCGGGGTGTTCACCCTCCGCACGGAGCACCACAGGCGCGCACATGTGCGGGTGGGCCACGACTCGGTACGCGTCGGACGGCGTCGTTACGAGCCGTACGTACGGCTCGCGCGGCGCGAGGCCCGGGCCGCGTCGCTGGCCCTCAGCCGGGGCTGCGACGTCGTGGTGGAGGCACAGCCGGTGCTGGTCCTCGCCGCCGCTTCCCGGATCACCGTCGGACCCGAGGCGGGCAGCGTCCAGGTGATGCGGGAACGTGAGGTGACCCGGCTGGGCGAAGGCATGGCCGTCTGGAAGCCGCCGGAGATCGAGGCGGTCTACGCCGTGGCGCGCGACCGGCGCACCTGGACCGGCCTGTGAGAGGCGGGAGCGCCCGGTCCGGAGGAGATCCGTCAGGAGCCGCCTATCCGTCAGGAGCCGCCTAGCGGTGGACGCTCCGCGGCTTCGGATCGAAGACGCAGAACTCGTTCCCTTCCGGGTCGGACATGATGTCCCAGCCGATCTGGCCGTCCCGTCTGCGCACCAACGTCGCTCCCAGGGCGAGCAGTTCGTCGGTGTTGCCGAAGACGTCCAGGTGCATGCGGTTCTTGACCGTCTTCGGCTCGGTCACCGGGGTGAACCAGATGAGCGGCCCGGCCCCGGCGGGATCGTAGATGGGCACGGGCCACTCCCGGGGCTGTTCGGAGTAGCCCGCCGGGGGCTGGCGCCGTTCGTAGCCCAGCGCGGTGCACCACCAGTCGGCCAGCGACTGGTGGTCGACGGCGTCCATGACGAGGTCCTTGAATCGTGCGGCCATAGCCGGAGCCTAGCCCGGGCGGGCCGTCACGGCCGTACCTCAGCCGTACAGCAGGTAAGGGCGTCGCTTCCGGGTGAACGCGCGCACCTCGGACCGCCACGCGGCCGTGACGGCGGCCGTGTCCTTGCCGTCGTCGATCATCTCCCGCAGCCGGGGGGAGCCCGAGAGCTTGTCGATCCAGTACGGCCGCGGATCCTGGTCCTTGCGCCAGGCGAACCCGTCGTACTTGCGGGCCTCCACCAGCATGGCGACGGCCGTAGGGACCGCCTCGTACCGGGCCGGGTCGGTCACCAGGAGCTGTACGCCCGCACAGGTCTTGCCCGTGTACTTGCTGAACGTCGGGACGAAGTAGCCCTCCCGGAAGCGCACGCCCGGCAGCTTCAGCGCGTTGAGCCGGTCGCTGTAGTGGTAGTCCAGATAGGGGGCGCCGATGAACTGGAACGGCTGGGTGGTGCCGCGTCCCTCGGACAGGTTGGTCCCTTCGAAGTAGCCCGTGCCCGCGTAGGCGGTGGCCGTGTCCGGCGTTGGCATGTTGGGCGAGGGCGGCACCCACGGCAGGCCGGTGCGCTGCGCCGTCGTGGACGGGTCCCAGCCGCGCACCCGGACGACCTCCAGCTCGGCCTTCCCGCCGTCCCCTTCCCGCGGCAGAAGTTCACCGTTGAAGTACCGCGCCAGTTCGCCGACGGTCATGCCGTGCTGCTGGATGATCGGCTTGAGCCCGACGCCCGAGGAGAACTCCGGCGTCAGCAGAGGACCGTCCGCTCTGCGGCCGATGGGGTTCGGTCTGTCCAGCACGAGGAACCGGGCACCCGTGTCCCGCGCGGCGACCATCGCGTGGAACATCGTCCAGATGTACGTGTAGAACCGCACGCCCACGTCCTGGATGTCGAAGACGATGGTGTCGGCCCCCGCCTTGCGGAACAGGGCGGCCATCTTCTTCGCGTCGGCGCCGTACGCGTCGTACACGGTCAGACCCGTGCGCGGGTCCTCGAACTTCGGTTCCGACTCGCCTGCCTGGGCGCTGCCCCGGAAGCCGTGCTCCGGGCCGAAGACCCCGACGATGTTCAGCTCGTCCCGCGCGGCCATCGAGTCGACCACATGGCTCGCGTCGCGCAGGATGCCGGTCGGATTGCTGACGACGCCGACCTTGCGGCCCCGCAGCATGCTCCACCCCCGCGCGGCCGCGACATCGGCCCCGGGGACGACGGAGTGCGCCGATCCGCCCCCTCCCGGCGGTGCCGCACCGGCGGCGCCGGCGGTGAGCAGCGGGGCGGCGAGGGCGGCGGCGGTGCCGCCTGCCACGAGGGAACGGCGGGAGGGAGCGCTGGCCATGACGGACCGTCCTTCCGGAAGAGGGCGGGCTGGGCAAGCTAACCCGAAGGTGACAGTGGCGACCAGGGTGCGTGCACGAGCCAATGCGCATGCGCACCGACACGCGCCGCTGACAGGATGGCCGCATGCCGAATCCGAACATCACCCTGGTCCAGGGCGACATCACCGAGCAGGACGTCGACGCCGTGGTGAACGCGGCCAATTCCTCCCTGCTGGGCGGCGGCGGAGTGGACGGCGCGATCCACCGCAAGGGCGGTTCGGAGATCCTGGCCGAGTGCCGCAGCCTGCGTGCCTCGCGCTACGGCGGCGGACTCCCGGTGGGGCACGCGGCGCCGACGACCGGCGGCAAACTGCTCGCGCGCTGGGTCATCCACACGGTCGGCCCCGTCTGGCAGCCCGACGAGGACCGCTCGGCGCTCCTCGCCTCCTGCCACCGCGAGTCCCTGCGCGTGGCCCGGGAGCTGGGCGCCCGTACCGTCGCGTTCCCCGCCATCTCCACGGGCGTCTTCCGCTGGCCCGTCGAGGACGCCGCCCGGATCGCGGTCGGCACGCTGCGAGAGGAGGGCGAGGGCTTCGAGGAGCTGCGGTTCGTTCTCTTCGACAAGCGCGCCTACGACGCCTTCGCCGCCGCGCTCTGAGCGCTCCGCCGCTCGCAGCCGGACATGGCCCGCCGGGCCGTCAGAACATCGGCTCCGTCAGCTCGACCGCGCGCAGGGCCGCCGCCAGGGCCGTGCCGCGGCTCTCCTCGTCGCCGTCCCGGCCGCTCCGCTCGGCGACGTCCAGCGCGGTGTCCGCCAGCTTGATGACGTGCTCGTCGCCGTGGGCGACAGCGCGCGCGAAAACATCCTCCGGCGTGGCACGCCCCGGGTCCGGGGCCGGAGCGGGCTCAGAGGGGCCGTAGACGGCCGTGACGGCGGCGCTGACGGTCCAGGCTGCGTCCAGGCTCGGCCCCCACAGCCCGGGCGGCAGAGCGGGCAGCGTGCGCAGCACGGCGTTCGGCGCGGTGGCCGCGTGGACGAGCATGACGGGGGAGCCGTGCGCGTGGGTCGCGTACCGGAGCGTCGCCGCGCGCACGACCCCGGCGATCTCGGCCTCGGCGGCGGCCGCGTCGAGGTCCTGCGGGCCGGGGCGTGCGGGCAGCCCGGCGATCCGTTCGAGTCTCGCCACGATGCCGCCGCTCTGGTCCTCGACCAGCGGGACGGCGTCCAGCCCGGCCGCCGCCGAGCGCGGGGCGGGGAGTTCCCGGACGCCGGAGAGCGTGAGGTGCCGTGCGGCCCAGTAGCCGAGCGCGTGGCCCAGCTCGGCCCTGCGGGGCCGGGTCGTGGCCCCGCTCCGTGCCTCCTCCTCGCTCAAGAGGGTCCGCACGGCGTGACCCGTACGGATGACCGGGTGGGTGGCGGCGCCGGAGATGCCCGGCAGCAGACGGGGCCACCATTCGGCGAGCACGTCGCGCCAGGGCCGCTCCTCGACCTGCCGCGTGAAGAACAGCGCCCAGTCCGCCAGTCTGCGGGGGTCGCCCAGGTGCTCCCGCCAGTTGGCCTCGGTGACGGGGCCGGTGGGTGCGGGCATGTCCTCCAGCTTGTCCCGGTAACGGTCGAGCCAGCGGTGCACGGTCCCGGCCTGCCCGTGCCGCACCAGCGCCTCGACGGCCATGGGGGCGTGGTTGGTGAGCCAGCCCTCCCGCTCGGGGCCGGTACGGTGCAGTCGTTCCAGCGCTTCGTCGAGTGTCCCTGTCGTGTCCATGGGCGGCACGCTAGGCGCGGGTGAAGGACGGCCGGAACGGTCCACGGCCCGAGGCGCGCCGGGTCTTCGTGGCCTAGGACCCGCGGCCCAGGAGACCTAGGACCGACCCCTCGCGGGTCTGTCCGTCCGCCCGTTCGGGCTCGCGGGTCTGTCTGTCCGCCCGTTCAGGCCCGGCGGCCGGAACGGGCGAGCCAGCGGCCGTCCTGGTGCGTCACCTCGATGGGACGGCCGAAGCACTGGGTCATGCGCTCTCCGGTCAGCACCTCGCGCACCGGGCCGTGTGCCTGCACCCTGCCCTCTCGCAGCAGCAGGGCGTGGGTGGTGCTCGGCGGGAGCTCCTCCAGATGGTGGGTCACCGTGACCGTCGCCAGTTCCGGACGGTCCACCGCGAGTCTGCGCAGCGCGTCGATGAGGTCCTCGCGCGAGGGCAGGTCCAGGGCGTTGAACGGCTCGTCGAGCAGGAGCAGCGACGGGGAGGGCATCAGGGCGCGGGCGATGAGGACCCGGGCCCGCTGGCCGCCCGAGCAGACGCCGAAGGGGCGGTCGGCCAGCTCCTTGCAGTCGAGTTCGGCCAGCAGCTCGTGGGCCAGCTCGCGCGTCGCGGCGTCGTACTTCTTCCAGAGCGGCTGCACCGTTCCGGTCGCGCCCGTCAGGACGACCGTGTGTGCCGTGGCGTCCTGCGGGACCCGCTGGGAGGTGGAGACATGGCCCAGGACGGCGCGCAGCTCGCGCACATCGACCCGGCCGAGCCGCTTGCCGAGCACCTCGACCGTGCCGGTCGTGGGGTGCATGGTCGCGCCGATGAGGCGCAGGAGGGTGGTCTTGCCCGCGCCGTTCGCCCCCAGGAGCGCCCAGTGCTCACCGGCGCGTACGGACCAGTCGACGTCGTCGAGGATGACCTGGTCGGTCGTGGTCCGGCGGACGCCGACGCCCTCCAGGGCGGTCACGTAGCGGGGCGAAGGGTCTTGCATGCGGTGCCTCCCGGCGCGTCCTGGTGCGGCACGGCCACCGGCGCCCGGGGCGATGTCCCGACGCGGCGGGCCGCTTGGACGGTCAGGCTAGCTGTATGGTGCACCGTCCTGCTGGAGTGTCCGGAACGTGAACGTGCCCCTGCCAGGGGGACCGCAGGGGCACGTTCGTGGAGAAGGAGAGCGCGGGCCGTCCGACCCCCGTGATCAGACGGAGGCGCGGCTCTCCTTGCGGTACCGGTTGACCGGCGGCAGCCAGCACATGACCAGGGCGACGAGCCCGAGGAGGACGGCTGCCGTACTGGTCACCCTGAGGCTGGTGGGGGGCGCGTCGCTGAGGACGAGCAGGTGGGGGAAGGCGGCCGACAGGAACGCCACGATGGTGACATCACGCGGGCCCAGACGGCGGCCTTGCGTACGAACAGGGCGAACAGCAGCAGCCCGACGCCGAACACCATGGCGATGAGGGCGCGGGCCTCCATCGTGCTCTGCCACTCGGTGACGACCGAGTCCCAGAGGGGACCGCCGGCGAGCTCCTTGATGTCGGCCGAGGTCACACCGGCCTGGAGGCCGACGGCCTCGGGGTTGGAGTCGACGGCGTTGCGCACGTTCTCGTCGGCGATGTCCTTGCCGCCCGAGAACACCAGGAAGGAGCCGATCGCGCCCGACAGAGCGGCCAGTGCGGTCACGATCGGCAGGGCGGCCAGAACCCCGGGTTTTCTGATCCGGGACGCCGCCCGGCCCGGCTGGGGGACCGGGTGCGGGGCGCCCTGCATGGGGGCAGCCTGTGGGTAGCTCACGTGCAGGGTCTCCTGGGCGGAAAGCGAGGGGGAGGTGTGGTGGGCATGACCCTTCCACGGGTATTGCGGCGCGAACTACCGTTTCCTGGAAGAAATCTGTAGAACATTCCCAGTGAACGCGCGGACAGCGTACGGGAGTTAGGCTGCGGGGCCCCGGCACACCAAGGAGACAGAGAGTGAGATGGGCCTATGCCCGTGCCCCGCACGATTCAGGAACCCGTAGGTGCCCTATACCCCGCGGGACTGCTTGACACCACCATGGACCAGTTGCGCACACTGCTCGCCGTGCACGAGGAGGGAACGGCGCTCGCCGCCGCTCGTCTTCTCGGACGCGAACAGTCCAGTGTGCAGAAGCAACTGGACACGATGAACCGTAATCTGGGAGAGCACTGCGGCGAGCCGCTCCTGCACAAGCGGGGGAGAGGCGAGCGCGTGATGTTCACGGCCACGGGCGAGGCGCTCGCCCGGCTCGCCCGGAACACGCTCGGCGAGTGGCGTGCCGAACTGGACGCCGCGCGGCTGCGCAGCGGCCGTACGCTCGCCGTCGGCTCCACGCGCTACACGCTGGGCTATCTGCTGGACGCGGTGGAACAGGTCAGGGACCGTTTAACGCAGGAGAGCGTGCAGCTCCGCATGGAACACGTCCGCACCAGAAGCCTGCTGAGCAAGCTCAGATCGCGTGAACTCGATCTGGTCTGCGGAAGCGTGCTCACCTCGGCAGTCGCGGGGGCTGCCGGGGACGCGCGCTTCGAGGGCGTCGAGGTGATGGAGTGGCGCCGCAGTGGATTGGCCCTGGTGACCAACGCCGCCGAGAGCGAGCTGCCCGACATGCCGGTCAGCGTGCGCGCGCTGGCGTCGATGCCGCTGGTCGTCTCGGCCGACGGCATCATCCCGGACGCGCTGCGGGGCTGGTTCGGCCCCGACTTCCGGCGGCGGATGTGGCTCGCGGCCGAGATCGACACGGCGCACTACGGGTTCGAGCTGCTGGCCTCCGGGGTGCTCCGCGCGAGCATGCTGGTGACCCAGGGGCTCGGCGAAGCCGTCGCCGAAGGGCTCCTGCCGGAGGCGAGAGGGCTTCGCACGCTCCGGCTGCTGGAGGACCTCGGGCCGCCGCAGCGCGTCCTCGTAGGGGCCTTCAGGCGCCGTGGCGAGCCCGAGACGCGGGACCCCGGCCACCCGGCCAGCATGCTGTGGAACGCGCTCGCGCGGCGGAATGCCGAGTCGCGCGACGAACGTCCGCACGGCCCGGCCAGGGACGGCCGGGGGAGCGGCGGACGCCCGGACGGCGCGACGGGCACGCTCGCGCCCGCCGCCGGGCGGCGTATCACCAGGACGGCATCCCCCGCGCGGGCGGCGAGTTTCGCCCCCCGCTAGCCGTCGTCAGCCGCCGGTCCAGCCGTCGTCAGTCGTCGGACGGCACGCCGGGTCCGGCCGCCACGGCCGGCCCGGCGAGGACGACGTCGAGGGCGCGCGGACCGTGCACGCCCTCGACGCGGTCGAGTTCGATGTCGCTCGTCGCGGACGGGCCCGAGATCCAGGTCTGGGGCCTGCCCGGGTCGAGCCGTTCGAGCGCCTCCGGGACGGACGCGACCACCTGGTCGGGCACCCGCACCACGCACACATGGTGGTCGGGCACAAGCGTGATACGGCGCCGTCCCTGGTCCGGCGACGCGTCGAGGACGAGGGTGCCGGTCTCCGCGACGGCGACCGCGCACCCCGTCACCACGCTGTCCACCGCGTCCAGATCACGCGCGGTCAGACCGGGGTCGTCCTCGATGCGGTCGATCCCCTCCGGCAGCCAGCCGCCGGGCAGCCCGGGCGGCGCGACCACGCTCCGGGCTCCGCGCGCGGACAGCAGCTCCGCGACCTTCGCGGCCACGCCGTCACCGTCGCAGTGGTGCACCCGGGCCCGGTAGTCCGCCAGATGGACGGCAAGGAGCCGTACCGTCTCCTCGGGCGTACGGGCACCGTGTACTCGCAGATAGTCCCGCGCGACCGGCACCTCGTCGGGACGCTCCTCGCGCGGTACGTCCGCCAGGGCGCGCCGGACGCGCCCGAGGACGAGGTCCCGCTGGCTCATCTTCCGCCTCCCTCAAGGCCGTCACGGCCGTCACGGCCCTCGGTTCCGCCACGCGTACGGCGCCACCAGTCCCGGAACGGCTCCGGCGGCAGCTCCGGGATGTCCCTGGTCTCCGTCCACGCGCTGCCGGGGCCGGGCAGCCGCCGGGGCACGAGACGGCGCGCGCGTGAGGCCAGCCGCTCGCCCGTACGGAGCGCCGCGGGATGGCCGAAGGTCCAGGAAGCGGCGCGTACGGCCGCGCGTTCGGCCGCGTGGCCCCGTGCGGGTCTCAGCACGACCCGTTCGCCCCGTACGGTCGCGGGCCCGCCCTCCACGACCCGTTCGCGCAGGCGCACCAGGATTTCCGGAATGTCGATGGCCACGGGGCACACCTCGTAGCAGGCGCCGCACAGGGACGACGCGTAGGGCAGTGAGGCGTCCAGCTCGCTCGCCATCCCGTCGAGCTGCGGCGTGAGGATGGCACCGATCGGTCCCGGATAGGGCGAGCCGTAGGCGTGCCCGCCCGCGCGCTCGTAGACGGGACAGACGTTCAGGCAGGCGGAGCAGCGGATGCAGCGCAGTGCCTGGCGGCCGACCTGGTCGGCGAGCGTGTCCGTACGGCCGTTGTCGAGCAGCACCAGGTGGAAGTGGCGCGGCCCGTCCTCGTCCGTTGTGCCCGTCCAGGTGGAGGTGTACGGGTTCATCCGCTCGGCCGTGGAGGAACGGGGCAGCAGTTGGAGGAAGACTTCCAGGTCCTGCCAGGAGGGCACGACCTTCTCGATGCCGACGACCGAGATCAGCGTCTCCGGAAGAGTGAGGCACATCCGGCCGTTGCCCTCGGACTCGACCACCACCAGGGTGCCCGTCTCGGCGACCATGAAGTTCGCGCCGGAGACGCCGACCTTGGCACGCAGGAACTTCTCGCGCAGATGCAGCCGCGCCGCCTCCGCCAGCTCCGCCGGACTGTCCGACAGATTGTCAGGGGCCGGACGCCCCCAGCGGCCCATCCGCTCGCGGAAGATCTCGCGGATCTGCTCCCTGTTGCGGTGGATGGCCGGAACGAGGATGTGCGAGGGATGGTCGTCCCCGAGCTGCACGATCAGCTCGGCCAGATCGGTCTCGTAGGCGGAGATCCCGGCGCTCTCCAGCGCCTCGTTGAGCCCGATCTCCTGCGTCGCCATCGACTTGACCTTGACGACCTCCGTCTCGCCGGTCTCGCGCACGAGGGCCGTGACGATACGGTTCGCCTCCGCCGCGTCGGCCGCCCAGTGCACCGTGCCGCCCGCCGCGGTGACGGCCTCCTCCACCTGCTCCAGGTAGTGGTCGAGATGGCGCAGAGTACGGTCCTTGATCTGCGCGCCCGCCGCGCGCAGTGCCGCCCAGTCGCCCAGTTCGGCGACGGCGGCGGCGCGCTTGTCCCGGATGGTGTGGGTGGCGTGCCGCAGGTTCCGGCGCAACTGGCCGTCCTGGGTGGACACCTCGGCCGCCTGCGGGAAGGGCGGCATCCCCAGATAGGTCACTCCGCCCCGAGCGTCACCGGTCACAGGGGCGCCTCCTCCGTGCTCGCCAGGATCTCCGCCAGGTGCACCGGCTCCACGCGGGAGCCCTGACGGGACAGCGTGCCCCCGATGTGCATCAGACAGGAGTTGTCGACCGTGCAGACCGCGTCCGCGCCGGACTCCTCGATGTGCCGCGCCTTGTCGGCGCCCATGGCGGCCGAGACCGCCGCGTTCTTGAGGGCGAAGGTGCCGCCGAATCCGCAGCACTCCTCGGCCCCCTCCAGCTCCCGCAGCTCCAGCCCTTTGACGTGCTCCAGCAGCTTCCGGGGACGGTCGCCCAGGCCGAGCATCCGCAGCCCGTGGCACGTCGGGTGGTAGGTCACCGTGTGCGGGTAGTAGGCGCCGACGTCGGTCACGCCGAGGACGTCCACGAGGAACTCGGACAGCTCGTACGTACGGGGCACGGTCTCCTCCGCCGCCCGGGCGAGCGTGCCGCCCCTGCCCTCCGCCTCGGCACGCGCGCCGATCCGGGGGTAGTTGTCCCGCACCATCGCGGCGCACGAGCCGGAGGGGACCACGATGTGGTCGTAGCCCCGGAACGCCTCCGCGTAGCGGTGCACCAGCGGCTCCGTGGCGTGCCGGTAGCCGGTGTTGAACTGGGGCTGCCCGCAGCACGTCTGGGCCTGCGGGAAGTCCACCTCCACACCCAGCCGCTCCAGCAGCGCCACCACGGCACGGCCCGTGCGGGGATAGAGCGAGTCGTTGACGCAGGTGACGAAGAGCGCTACGCGCACGCCGCCTCCTTCCCGTGCTCGTGGACGCGCGCGGCGGCCCGCGCCCAGGATGCTTGATCACCCGTCGGCTCATAGTGCCGCAGCTCCAGACTGTCGCGCAGCAGGGCACGCAGCTCGGGGAGCCCGCCGGAGACGGCGCCCGCCGTACGGGCCTGCACCAGCACGTTGCCGTACGCCGCGGCCTCCGCCGGCCCCGCGACCACCGGGAGCCCGCAGGCGTCCGCCGTGAGCCGGCACAGCAGCGCGTTGCGCGCCCCGCCGCCCACGACATGCACGGTGTGCACCTCCCGGCCCGACAGCCGCGCCGCGTCCGCGAGGACCGAGCGGTGGGCCAGTGCCAGGGAGTCCAGGACGCAGCGGGTGGTCTCCGCCGGGTCCCGCGGCTCGGGCTGCCCGGTGCGGCGGCAGGCGGCGGCGATACGGTCCGGCATCCCGCCCGGCGCGAGGAACTCCGGGGCGCCCGCGTCCACCACCGAGCGCAGCCCCGGGAGCTTCCCCGCGCGCTCCAGGAGCGGTCCGAGCTCCTGGGGGTCGCCCTGGGCCTCCCAGGCCCGCAGGCACTCCTGGAGCAGCCACAGGCCCATGAGATTGCGCAGATAGCGCACCGTGCCGTCCACGCCCAGCTCGTTGGTGAAGTTGGCCAGCCGGCTCTCCTCGCTCAGCACGGGCGCGTCCAGCTCCACGCCCGCCAGCGACCAGGTGCCGGTACAGATGTACGCGAAGCCCTCGCGCCCGGCGGGGACCCCCGCGACCGCCGAGGCCGTGTCGTGCGCGCCCACGGCCGTCACGGGGACGGGGCCGTCCAGCCCGGTCTCCTCCAGCACCTCGGGCAGCAGGGTGCCCGCCGGGTCCCCGGGCCGCCGCATCGGCGCGAAGAGCGACATGTCGATTCCCAGCGCCTCCGCGACGGGACGCGACCAGGTGCCGTCGCGCGGGTCGACGAGCTGGGTGGTGGACGCGATCGTCAGCTCGGTTCCCTCCACCCCGGTCAGCCAGTACGAGATCAGGTCGGGCGTCAGCAGCAGCCTGCGGGCCGTCTCCAACTGGTGCGTCCCCCGGGCGGCGGTCAACTGGTAGAGCGTGTTGATGGCGATCCTCTGGAGCCCGGTCAGCCCGTACAGCTCCCGTGCCGGGAGGGCCCTCTCGATCTCGGCGTCCATCCCGTCCGTACGGGAGTCCCGGTAGTGCACCGGGTTGCCGAGCAGCACGCCGTCCGCGTCGAGCAGACCGTAGTCCACGCCCCAGGAGTCGATGCCCACGGAGGTGAGGGGCCCCGCCTTCGCGCCCGCCGCGCGCAGCCCGTCCAGGACGCCCCGGTAGAGGCCGAGGATGTCCCAGTGCAGCGTTCCGCGCGTCCGTACGGGGCGGTTGGCGAAACGGTGGGCCTCCTCCAGGACGATCCGCCCGTCGACGGGACGGCCCGCGATGACCCGACCACTGGACGCACCCAGATCGACGGCGGCGAAGACGGAGGAGGAGCGGGACACGGACGGAGGGCCGGACGGGCGGGCGGACGAAGGGGACGACGGGGAGGACGGGGGAGACGGCACGGAGGACCTCACGCTCGGACAGGACGTACGGATGGACCGGTGGCGGGCGCGCCCCCACGGCTCGGCCCGCCACCGGAGACGGTGGGACGGTGCGTCGGCGGTGTGCCGGTTCAGCGGAGGAAGGCCGCCGCGACG
Organism: Streptomyces albiaxialis; assembly: GCF_039530985.1. Taxonomy (NCBI): domain Bacteria; kingdom Bacillati; phylum Actinomycetota; class Actinomycetes; order Kitasatosporales; family Streptomycetaceae; genus Streptomyces; species Streptomyces albiaxialis. The sequence goes on along the minus strand of NZ_BAAAPE010000002.1, from coordinate 332,733 downwards.
CCCGCGTCCACGGGGATGTGCAGCCCCGTCGTATGGCTGAGGTCGCCGCCGGTCAGCGCGAAGACCGCATTGGCCACATGCTCCGGCAGTACCTCGCGCTTGAGAAGGGTCCGTTGCGCGTAGAACTCGCCGAGTTTCTCTTCCGGCACCCCGTACACCGCGGCGCGCCGGGCGCCCCAGCCACCCGCGAAGATGCCCGAACCGCGCACCACGCCGTCGGGGTTGACCCCGTTGACGCGGATGCCGTGCTCGCCGAGTTCGGCCGCCAGGAGACGCACCTGGTGGGCCTGGTCGGCCTTCGCGGCGCCGTAGGCGATGTTGTTGGGGCCCGCGAAGACGCCGTTCTTGGAGGAGATGTAGACCAGGTCGCCGCCCATGCCCTGCGCGGTCATCACCCGGGCCGCCTCCCGGGAGACCAGGAACGAGCCGCGGGCCATGATGGAGTGCTGCCTGTCCCAGTCCTCCGCGGTGGTCTCCGCGAGGGGCTTGGAGACCGAGATGCCCGCGTTGTTGACGACCAGGTCGATGCCGCCGAAGGCCCGTACGGCCTCGTCGAAGGCGGCGGCGATCTGGCCCTCAGCGGTGACGTCCACGGTGACCGGAACGGCCGTGTCCGGGCCGCCCAGCTCGTCGGCGACCTTCCGCGCGCCGTCCGCGTCGCGGTCGGCCACCACCACGCAGGCGCCCTCCGCCGCCAGGCGGTGCGCGATGGCCCGTCCGATGCCGGAGCCCGCGCCGGTCACCAGCGCGACCCGGGAGGCCAGCGGCCTGGGCGGGGGCATCCGCCGCAGCTTGGCCTCCTCCAGCGCCCAGTATTCGATGCGGAACTTCTCGGACTCCTCGATGGGCGCGTACGAGGAGACGGCCTCGGCGCCCCGCATCACGTTGAGCGCGTTGCGGTAGAACTCGCCCGCCACGCGCGCGGTCTGCTTGTCCTTGCCGAAGCTGAACATGCCGACACCGGGGACGAGCACGATCGCCGGATCGGCACCGCGCAGGGGTGGCGAGTCCGGGGTGGCGTGCCGCTCGTAGTAGGCCCGGTACTCCGCGCGGTACTCCTCGTGCAGTTCCCGCAGCCGGACGGTCATCTCCTCCAGGGACGCCGTCGCGGGCAGATCGAGCACCAGGGGACGCACCTTGGTGCGCAGGAAGTGGTCCGGGCAGGACGTGCCGAGCGCCGCCAGCCTGCGGTGCTCCGTGCGGGAGAGGAAGTCGAGGACCGCCTCGCCGTCGTCGTAGTGCCCCACCTGTGCCCTGTCGCGGGAGGCGAGCCCCCGCACGACGGGGGCGAGCGCCGCGGCGCGAGCCCGGCGCTCCTCCTCCGGCAGCGCCTCGTACCCGTCTAGGACGGTACCGAACGGTTCCGTTCTGCCGCGCTCTTCGAGGAAGCGCTCAGCGGTGCGGATGATGTGCAGCGAGTTCTCTTCGCACTCCTCGCTCGTACGGCCCCACGCGGTGATGCCGTGGCCGCCCAGCACGCAGCCGATGGCCTCGGGGTGCGCCTCGTGGAGCGCGGCGATGTCCAGGCCGAGCTGGAAGCCGGGCCGCCGCCAGGGCACCCACAGCACGGTCCCGCCGAAGCACTCGCGGGTCAGGTCCTCGCCGTCCGCCGCGCAGGCCAGCGCGATGCCCGAGTCCGGGTGCAGATGGTCCACGTGCGGGGCGTCCACCAGGCCGTGCATGGCCGTGTCGATGGACGGGGCCGCGCCGCCCTTGCCGTGCAGGCAGTAGTCGAACGCGGCGACCATCTCGTCCTCCCGCTCCACGCCCGGATAGACGCCCGTGAGGGCGCGCAGCCGGTCGAGGCGGAGGGCGGCGAGTCCGCCCGCCGTGAGCGTGCCCAGATCACCGCCCGAACCCTTCACCCACATCAGCTCGACGTCGCCGGCCGTGACGGGATCGGTGGCCGTGCCCTTCGCCGAGGCGTTGCCCCCGGCGTAGTTGGTGTTGCGCGGGTCGGCCCCCAGCCGGTGCGAGCGCGCCAGCAGCGCCTCGACCTCGGGGCGTGCCGCCGTCTCCCCGGGCGTGGCCCCGGAGCGCTGTTCCGCCGCCATCGTCACGCCCCCCAGCCCGCCTGCTCGCCGCCGACGCGCTCGGCGGCGATCCGCTCCGCCCAGCCGGACGCCGCGTAGGCCGCCAGCGGATCGCGGTCGGCGCCCAGCTCCTCCCGTACGTCCGCGACGAGCGGCCGTACGTCCGTCTGGAAGGCGTCCATGAGGATGCCGTTGGCGCCCAGGACGTCGCCCGCGCGCTGCGCGGCCGCCAGGGCCTCGCGGTCGACGAGGAGCGCCTTGGCGGTGGCCTCCTGGACGTTCATGACCGACCGGATCACCGCCGGGACCTTGGGCTCGATGTTGTGGCACTGGTCGAGCATGAACGCGATGCCCGCGTCCGGCTCCAGACCGCCGCCCGCCCGGACCTCGTACATGATCCGGAAGAGCTGGAACGGGTCGGCGGCGCCTGCCATCAGGTCGTCGTCCGCGTAGAAGCGCGAGTTGAGGTCGAAGGCGCCGAGCTTCCCCTCGCGCAGCAGGAACGCCACGATGAACTCGATGTTCGTGCCCGGCGCGTGGTGCCCCGTGTCGACGCACACCTTCGCCCGCTCGCCGAGCTTGAGACAGTGCGCGTACGAGGTGCCCCAGTCCGGCACGTCCGTGGCGTAGAAGGCGGGCTCGAACAGCTTGTACTCCAGGATCAGCCGCTGGTCGTCGCCCAGCCGCTCGTACACCGCCGACAGGGCCTCCTCCAGACGGTCCTGGCGGGCCCGGATGTCGTCCTGCCCGGGGTAGTTGGTGCCGTCGGAGAACCAGAGCTTCAGATCGCGCGAGCCCGTGGCGCCCATGATGGCGACGCACTCCATGAGGTGGTCCAGCGCCTTGCGCCGCACCGCGGGGTCGGGGTGGGTGACGGAGCCGAGCTTGTAGTCGTCCTCCTGGAAGACGTTGGCGTTCACGGCGCCCAGGGTCAGACCGCGCTCCCCGGCGTACGCCGCCAGCGCGGCGTAGTCGTCGACCCGGTCCCAGGGGATGTGCAGGGCGACGACGGGTGCCACACCCGTGTGCGCGTGCACCCGCGCGGCGTCGTCCAGCTTCTCCCAGGGGGCGCGCGGGACCCCCGGCTGCGCGAACACCTTGAAGCGCGTACCCGAGTTCGCGTACGCCCAGGACGGGGTCTCTATCCGCTGGGACGTGAGCGCGGACTTCACCGCCGCGAGTGCCTGCTCCGACATGCGTCTCCTCTGTGCTTTTTCCCTGCTGGGTGGTACGACCAATGGCAGAGGGTGAAACGATTCAACGAGCTGTCCGACGACGCTACGTGCGGCGTGATCGCACGTCAAGAGGAGCCCTCGGGAGCGCAGTTGGGGCGGCCGGGAGGCGGGTGGAACCAGCCACTCCGTGCGGCCGGTCCCTTCCCCGCTCCTTCCCGACCCGTCCCGCACCCGGTCCCTCACCCGCCGGTCGTGAAGCGGCGCCTTCCCGACCCGACGGAGAACACCGCGCACCCGTCCTCCATCCGCCGGAAGCCCGCCCCCGGCGCGTCCTTCAGGGACACGTCCGAGGCGCGCTCCGCCGGGACCCAGACCTCCGCCGTGGTGTTCACCGGGACGGTGACGTCCAGCGTGAAGCGCTCGCCGCCGCTGCCGCCCTCCAGCGACCATCCGGTGGCGACCGTCCCGTAGGGCGTCCGGTGGCGGCCGCTCGCGCGGCGCACACCGCCGCCGGGGCGCGGCCGTACGACGGTCTCGCGGAAGCCGGGACCGCCGGGCGCGATGCCCGCGATGTTCTCGTACATCCAGGAGCCGACCGATCCGTAGGCGTAGTGGTTGAACGAGTTCATGCCGACGTCCTGGAAGCTCCCGTCCGGCTTGATCGAGTCCCAGCGCTCCCACATCGTGGTCGCGCCCTTGTCGATCTGATAGCCCCAGGAGGGGAACGTCCGCTGACGCAGCAGCCGGTACGCCACGTCCGTATGACCCGCCGCCGTGAGTGCCGGAAGGAGCCGGGGCGTGCCGAGGAAGCCCGTCGACAGGTGCCAGTCCTTCGCCTTGACGAGCGCCACCAGCCGGTCGGCCGCGGCGCGGCGGAGCGCCGCAGTGGGCAGCAGGTCCATCGAGAGCGCCAGGACGTACGCGGTCTGTGTGTCGCCCTTGACCCGCCCGTCGCCGCTGACATAGGCCGTCTGGAACGCCTTCTTCACGCGCTCCAGCAGCTCCTCGTAGGGAGCGGCGTTCTCGCCGATCAGCCGCGCGGTGTCCGCGACCAGGTCCGTGGCGTGCGCGAAATACGCGGTGCCGATGACGTCCTTGGGCGTCTCGTCCTCGATGTTGAGCCAGTCCCCGTAGCCCTCGGCGGGGCGGAGCAGGCCGTCGCTGTGCTTCTCCAGATAGGCGATCCAGGCGCGCATGGCGTCCCAGTTCTCCTCCAGTACCCGTTCGTCCCCGTAGGCCCTGTGCAGGCTCCAGGGCACGGTCACTCCGGCGTCGCCCCAGCCGGCGACGCCCTTGCCGACGGGTCCGATGTACGGAGCCACGTCCGGGAACGCGCCCTCGTCGTTCCCCTCGTCCGGCTGCCCGTCGCGCAGGTCCTGGAGCCATTTGGTGAGGAAGCGGGCCGACTCCATGACGTATGCGGCCGTCGGGGCGAAGACGTTGATGTCGCCCGTCCAGCCGAGGCGTTCGTCGCGTGCGGGGGTGTCGGTCGGGACGGAGAGGAAGTTGCCGCGCTGACCCCAGGTGATGTTGCTGTGCAACTGGTTGAGCATCGGCACGTCCGTGGAGAACTCCATCGTGAACGGTGCGGCCGTATGCAGCACCCGCCCCGTGACCGCGTCCTTCTGCGGCCGTCCCGGATAGCCGCTCACCTCGACGTACCGGAAGCCGTGGAAGGTGAAGCGCGGCGTGTACGTCTCGGTGCCGCGCCCTCCGTGCAGGGTGTACGTGTCCACGGGCCGCGCCGTGCGCAGGTTGTCCACATAGAGCGCGCCGTCCTTGTCGAGCACCTCTCCGTGCCGGAGGGTGACGCGCTGTCCCTTCCTGCCGCCGGAAACCTTCAGCCGTACGGTGCCGACCATGTTCTGGCCCAGGTCGAAAAGGTGGGTCCCCGGCCGCACTTCGCGGACGGACACCGGTTCGAGCTCCTTCATCACGCGGGTCGGCGCGTCCGTCATGGCGACGATCTCCGGCATGTCGCCGGAGGGCGCCTCCACGGGCCGCCAGGAGCCGTCGTCGTACCCGGGAGCGTCCCAGCCGGGCGTCTCGGCGCGCGCGTCGTGGTCCTCGCCCATCATCAGGTCGGCGGCCATGAGCGGGCCCCTGGCCGCGCGCCAGCCCTCGTCGCTGACGACGCGTTCGGTACGGCCGTCCTCGTAGGTGACCTCCAACTGGGCCAGCAGGGCGGGGTGCTTCCCGTAGTGGTGCTGACCGAACCAGCCGATGTTCCCCGCGTACCAGCCGGGCGCCAGGGTCACCGCGAGCGCGTTGGCGCCACCCCTCACCGCGCGGGTCACGTCGTACGCCTGGTACGCCACACGGTGGGCGTAGTCCGTCCAGCCGGGCGTCAGCAGGTCCTCGCCGACCCGTTGGCCGTTCAGCCGCGCTTCGTACAGCCCGAGCGCGGTCGCGTACAGCCGGGCGCGGGCCACACGGCCGCGGGGGAGGCGGAACGAGCGGCGCATCTGGGACGGCGTCTGCTGGGCGAGCACCTTGCCCCACGGGCCGTCGCCCCACGCGGCGACCGCGCGGGCCTGCTGCCAGCCGCTGTCGTCGTAGGCCGGGGCGCGCCAGGCGTCCCCCGGGGGCTCGCTGTCGGCGCAGCGCCAGCCGTCGTCGGCCGTCGTGAAGCGGGACGTGCCCCGCGCGGTCGTGACCTCCAGGACGGCGAGCAGTCCCGCCGCGCCCTGTTCGGCGTTGGAGGCCGCGACGGCGAGGACGTTGCCGCCCTCGCGCAGGTGCTCCGTGACGTCCAGGTGGACCGGGTGGCTCCAGGACTTCTGGATGGCCAGCCCCTCGCGTACGGCCACCTCCGCGCCGTTCACGTACGCCGTGAAGCCGTCGTCCGCGGCGAGCACCAGCCGGGCCCCGCGCACCCCGGTATCGGCCGTGAACGTGCCCCGGAACCAGCGCGTGGCGGCCGGGAGCTGCCCGGGGGAGCCCTCGGGGAACCAGACCCAGGAGGCGCCCTCCAGAGGCGGCGGGTCGACCAGCGCGGCGGGCGGCGCGATCCAGCGGGCCTTCCACTCGCCGTCCCCGGCGCTCCCGCCTTTCCCGGCGACGGTCAGTCCGGTCTCCCACCAGGTCGGTTCGCTCCACTCCGAGGCGTGTCCCTCGCCGTCCCAGACGCGGACGGACCAGTGGTAGCGCGTACGGGGACGGAGCGCGGGCCCTCCGTACGGGACGAGGACGGAACGGCCGGACTCCTTGCGGCCGCTGTCCCACACGTCGGGGGAGCCGAGGCGGTCCGGCGAGGTCGCGACCCGTATCCGGTAGGCCGTCTGCTTCCTGTCGTGACCGTCGGCGCCGAGCACCCAGCTCAGCCGGGGACGTGCCGCGTCCAGGCCGAGCGGGCGGTCGGCGTACTCGGTGGTGGTGCTCTCCACGCGCAGCCCGGCGGGGGCGGCGGAGGCCGCCGTACCCGGGAGCGAGGAGACTGCCGTGGCGGTCGTGGCCGCTGCGGCTGTCGTGGTGGCGGTGGCGAGTAAGTGGCGTCTGCTGATCACGTGCGCCTCCCGGACCGAGGTTGGAAAGAAATTGAAAACGATTCAGTTCGTGGGTCCAGGAAAGTAGAGGCGGTGGTTCCGCAGGGTCAAGAGGTCGGTAGAAAACGCCGGTTACCTGCGACGGACCCCCTTGACTGACCTCCGACATGTGACTAGCTTCCCGTCAACTATGTTGAAACATTTCATTTCTGAGCCACGGTCAGCCGCGTGACCAGGGGAGGAGCACGATGACCAGGCCCTCAACGGGCGATGGTTCCCCGCCGGTTCTCGCGCTGGAGGGGGTGAGCAAGTCCTTCGGCAGCGTCCGCGCCCTCCAGGGGGTGTCCCTGGAGCTGCACGCCGGGGAGGCGCACGCCTTGGCGGGGGAGAACGGTGCGGGCAAGTCCACCCTGATCAAGACCCTCGCCGGCGTCCACCGGCCGGACGCGGGCACCGTCCTGCTCGACGGCAGACCCGCGGTCTTCCACGGTCCGGCGGACGCGCGGGACGCGGGCATCGCCGTGATCTACCAGGAGCCCACCCTCTTCTCCGACCTCTCCATCGCCGAGAACATCTTCATGGGCCGCCAGCCCCGCCGCACCCTCGGCCGCATCGACCACGCGGCCGTGCACGAGGCGACGGCGAAGCTGATGGGCCGCCTCGGCGTCGACCTCGACCCGTCGCGCCCCGCCCGGGGGCTCTCCATCGCCGACCAGCAGATCGTCGAGATCGCCAAGGCGCTCTCCTTCGACGCGCGGGTGCTCATCATGGACGAGCCCACCGCCGCGCTCACCGGCAGCGAGACCGCGCGGCTCTTCTCCGTCGTGGAGGCACTGCGCGCCGAGGGCGCCGCCGTGCTCTTCATCTCCCACCGGCTCGCCGAGATCTTCGAGCTGTGCCAGCGCGTCACCACCCTGCGCGACGGCAAGCTCGTCGCCTCCGAGACGCTGGACGGGCTCACCGAGGACGACCTCGTCCGCCGCATGGTCGGCCGCGACCTGGGCGAGCTGTACCCCAAGCAGGACGCGCGTACGGGGGAGAAGGCCCTCACCGTGCGCCGCCTCACCCGCGAGGGTGTCTTCCGCGACGTGTCCTTCGAGGTGCGCAGGGGCGAGATCGTCGCCCTGGCCGGACTCGTCGGCGCCGGGCGCAGCGAGGTCGTCCAGGCGGTCTTCGGCGTGGACAGGCCCGACGCGGGCGAGGTCGAGGTCGACGGGAAGCCGCTGCGCCGCGGCTCGCCCACGGCCGCGATGGACGCCGGGCTCGCGCTCGTCCCCGAGGACCGGCGGCAGCGCGGCCTCGTCATGGAGGCGTCCATCGAGCGCAACATCGGCCTCACCGGGCTCGGGAAGCTCGGGCGCGGCGGCATGGTGCGGCGCACCCTGGAGCGCGCCCGCGCCTCCGACTGGTCCCTGAAGCTCCAGCTCAAGTACGACCGGCTCTCCGACACCGTCGGCGTCCTGTCGGGCGGCAACCAGCAGAAGGTCGTCCTCGCCAAATGGCTGGCCACCGAGCCCGCCGTGCTCATCGTCGACGAGCCCACACGCGGCATCGACGTCGGTACCAAGGCCGAGGTGCACCGGCTGCTCTCCTCCCTGGCCGCCGACGGGCTCGCGGTACTGATGGTCTCCTCCGACCTGCCCGAGGTCCTCGGCATGGCCGACCGCGTCCTCGTGATGCACGAGGGACGCCTCGTCGCCGAAATACCCCGGGACGAGGCTACTGAGGAGAGCGTGATGGCCGCGGCCACCGGACGGGGCCGCGGAGAGGGGGAGGCCGCGTGAGCGCCACCCTCGAACCACTGGACCAGCGGCCCGGGACGCAGAGCGAGGACAAGGGACGCGGCGGACGTTCGCTCGCCGAAACCGTCTCCCGCGTCCGCGAGTTCAGCATCGGCGGCGCGCTCGTCCTGCTGATCCTCGCGACCTGGCTGACCAACCCGTCCTTCCTCGACGACCAGGGCATCAAGGACCTCCTGCTCAACTCGTCCATCCTCGTTCTGCTCGCCACCGGACAGTCCGTCGTCGTCCTCACCCGGAACATCGACCTGTCCGTCGGCTCCGTCGTCGGCCTCACCGCCTTCGCCTGCGGCAGCTTCGCCTCGGGCAGCGACCACAGCGCGTTCACCGTCGTTCTGATCGGCATCGCGCTCGGCGCCTGCTGCGGCCTGGTCAGCGGCGCTCTGGTCAGCTTCGGCCGGGTGCCCGCGCTCGTGGTCACCCTCGGCATGCTCTACGTCATCCAGGGCGTCGACCACGCCTGGGCGCACGGCGACCAGATCAACGCCACCAACGTGCCCGACGGTGTCCTCGACCTCGGCTCCGGCGCGATCCTGGGCATCCCGTACCTGCCGATCATCTCGGCCGTCGTGCTCGCCGGGACCGCGTACTTCCTGCGGACGTACCGCAGCGGCCGCGAGCTGTACGCCATCGGCTCCAACCCCGAGGCCGCGCGCCTCGCGGGCATCCCTATCCGGCGCCGGGTGCTCGCCGCGTACGCCTTCTCCGGCGGCGTCGCGGGCTTCGCCGGGGCGCTGTGGCTCGCCCGCTTCGGCACGGTCGTCGCGGACGCGGCCAACGGCTGGGAACTGACCGTCGTCAGCGCCGTCGTCGTCGGCGGCATCGCCATCACCGGCGGCGTCGGGACCGTCTGGGGCGCGGCGCTCGGCGCGCTGCTGCTCACCACGATGGGCAGCGCCCTCGTCGTCCTCAAGGTCAACCCCTTCTGGGAGCAGGCCATCACGGGCGCGCTGCTGCTCGTCGCCATCAGCACCGACCGCGTCGTGCGCAGCCGCACCACCCAGGCGCTCAGGAAGAGGAGAAGAGAGTGACCGCACCAGCCACCCCCGAACTCAAGGCGGAGCGGCCCGGCTTCGGCCGGTTCCTGCGCTGGGACACGGTGGTCGGCGTGCTCCTCGTCGCCGCCTTCCTCGCCGGTACGGGCACGACCGAGGGCTTCTCCGACTCCGCGAACCTCTCGGCCGCGCTCAACGACACCGCCGAGATCGCCCTGCTCGCCCTCCCGATGACGCTCCTCGTCGTCGCGGGCCAGGTCGACCTCTCCGTCGCCTCCATGCTCGGCCTCTCCAGCGCCCTCGCGGGCTCGCTGTGGGACGCGGGCTGGACGTTCGAGATGATCCTGCCCGTCTGCCTGGTCGTAGGCGTCCTCGGCGGGCTGCTGAACGGCTGGCTCGTCACCCGTGTCGGGCTGCCCTCCCTGGCCGTCACCATCGGCACGCTCACCCTCTACCGGGGCCTCGCCTCCGTCGTCCTCGGCAACAAGGCCGTCGCCGACTTCCCCGAGACCTACGCGCAGTGGGCGGGCAACACCGAGACGGTGCCGGGCACCTTCGTGCCGTACCCGATCGCGCTGTTCGGCGTCCTCGCCGTCGCCGCGGCGGTCGTGCTGCACTGCACCGGTTTCGGACGGTCCCTCTTCGCGATCGGCGCGCAGGAGGACGCCGCGTACTTCGCGGGCGTACGGGTCAAGCGGATCAAGCTGATCCTCTTCGCCTTCAGCGGCTTCATGGCGTCGTTCGCCGGGATCGTCTACACCCTGCGCTACGGCAGCGCCCGCGCCGACAACGGGCTCGGGCTCGAACTGACCGTCGTCGCCTCGGTGCTGCTCGGCGGCGTCGACTTCGACGGCGGCAAGGGCACGCTGGGCGGCGCCGTCGCGGGCGTCCTGCTCATCGGCGTCCTGAACAACCTGCTCACCCTCAACGACGTGTCCCACGAGATCCAGGTCATCGTCACCGGGGTGCTGCTCATCGTCTCCGTGCTCACCCCCCGGGTGATCGCCCTGGTCACGGCCCGCAGACAACGGCGGCTGGCCGCGACCTGACGGACTCCGCACACGCGCAGACGTACGGCCTGCGCACACGCGCAGACGTACGGGCTCCGCACACGCGCGGACGTGCGCCGCACGTCTGCCCCCATCCCCTGTCCACCCTCGAAAGGCAATTCCATGCGAGCGCACCACCGTTCCCGTCTCCTCGCCGCCACAGCCGCGGTCTGCGCGCTGTCCGTCGCACTGGCGGGCTGCTCGGGGACGACCAAGAAGGACTCGAAGGACGACGCGAAGGAGAAGGCCCAGAACGCGAAGGCCGACCCCGACGCGCCCCTCAAGAAGGGGCTCAAGATCGCCTTCCTGCCGAAGCAGATCAACAACCCCTACTTCACGGTCGTCGACAAGGCCGGGATCAAGGGCATCAAGGAGTTCGGCGGCAAGGGCAAGGAGGTCGGCCCCTCGGACCCCAAGGCGTCCTCCCAGGTCAGCTACATCAACACGCTGACCCAGCAGCGCCAGAACGCGATCCTGCTGGCCGCCAACGACCCCAACGCCGTCTGCGGGCCCCTCAAGCAGGCCATGAAGCAGGACGTCAAGGTCGTCTCGTTCGACTCCGACGCGGGCAAGGACTGCCGCCACGTCTTCGTCAACCAGGCGGGTTCCGACCGGCTCGCGCGCCAGATGGTCCAGGACCTCTCCCGGCAGATCGACGACAAGGGCGAGATCGCGATCCTCTCGGCGACGCAGAACGCGACGAACCAGAACACCTGGATCAAGATCATGAAGGACGAGCTGAAGAAGCCGCGTTACAAGGACGTGAAGCTCGTCAAGACCGCCTACGGGGACGACGACGACCAGAAGTCGTTCCAGGAGACCCAGGGTCTGCTCAAGGCGTACCCGAAGCTCAAGGGCATCATCTCGCCCACGACGGTCGGCGGGGCCGCGGCCGCCCGCTATGTCAGTGGCTCCAAGTACAAAGGAAAGGTCGTCCTCGGCGGGCTGGGCACGCCCAACCAGATGCGCAAGTTCGTCAAGGACGGAACGGTGAAGGAGTTCCTGCTCTGGGACGCCCAGCACCTCGGCTATCTTGCGGCGTACGCGGGCGCGGCACTGGCCTCGGGGCAGATCACCGGAAAGCAGGGTGAAACGTTCAAGGCGGGCAAGCTCGGGAAGTACAAGGTCGGCAAGGACGGCGAGGTCGTCCTCGGTCCGCCCACGGTCTTCACGAAGAAGAACATCGACAAGTACGACTTCTGATAACCGCTGGTCGAGCGGCGGAGGCGGAAGGGGCGGGGCGTGAGCCGGACGAGCCGGGCGGGCGGAACCGTGGGCATCAAGGAGGTCGCCCGCGCTGCCGGCGTCTCGGTCGGCACGGTCTCCAACGCCATCAACCGCCCCGAGATGGTGGCCGAGGAGACCCGCGTCCGCGTCCTCGCCGCCATCGACCAGCTCGGCTATGTGCGCAGCGAGTCCGCGCGCCATCTGCGCGCGGGCCGCAGCCGCATCATCGCGCTGCTCGTGATGGACATGGCCAACCCGTTCTTCGTGGACGTGGCCTCCGGCGCGGAGCGCGCCGCGCGGGACGCCGGGCTGGGCGTGATGCTCTGCAACAGCGCCCAGAGCACGGCGGAGGAGGCCGAGTACCTGTCCCTCTTCGCCGAGCAGCGGGTACGCGGCGTGCTGATCACCCCCGCCGACACCACGGGCCGCAACCTCGCGGCGTTCGAACGGCACGGCATCCCGTTCGTCTCCGTCGACCGGGTCGTGCCCAGCGCCCAGGGCTGCTCCGTCTCCGTCGACGACTACGAGGGCGCGGGCCTGGCCGTACGCCACCTGCTCGACAGGGGGCACCGCGACCTCGCCTACGTCAGCGGGCCGCTGCGGCTCAGCCAGTGCCAGGACCGGTACGACGGCGCGAGGGCCGTGCTGCGCGACTCCGGCTCGGACGCGCGGATGCGGCACGTCGAAGCCGAACGGATGGACGTGGCGGCCGGGCGCGACGCGGGCGCCCGGCTGCTGGGCATGTCGCCCCGGCCCACGGCCGTCTTCTGCGCGAACGACCTGATGGCCCTCGGCGTCCTCCAGGCCCTCTACGGCGCCGGGATCCGGGTCCCGGAGGAGGTCGCCCTTGTCGGCTACGACGACATCGAGTTCGCCGCGGCGGCCGCGGTGCCCCTCACCTCCGTACGGCAGCCCGCGTTCCGCATGGGCCATGCCGCCGCCGACCTGCTCATCGAGGAGACGGGCGACGAGGCGACGGCCCACGTCCACCAGCGGATCGTCCTCCAGCCGGAGCTGGTCGTCCGGGCGTCGAGCATGACGGGCCGGGCGTGAGGGGACTGTCCGGCGCCTGAGGGGCCGCCTGTCCGGCGTCCGGGGGGAGCCTCGTCTGCCCGGCGAGGTCAGGCGGCGGCGACCGCCGCGCGTACGCGATCTGCGGACGCGTCGTCCGCGGACACGCCGTCTGCGGGCGCCTGGTCCGCGCGCACGGTCTCCGCCGCCGGGCCCGGGGCGTGGTCCCCGAGCAGCCTGCGGATGTCCCGTACGGCCGCGCGGCCCGCCCGGTTCGCGCCGATCGTGCTGGCCGAAGGCCCGTACCCCACCAGGTGGACGCGCGGGTCCTTGATCGCGTGCGTGCCCTCGACCCGGATGCCGCCGCCCGGCTCGCGCAGCCGCAGCGGCGCTAGGTGGTCGATGGCGGGGCGGAAGCCGGTGGCCCACAGGATCGTGTCCGCCGGGACGCGGCTGCCGTCGGCCCATTCGACGCCGTCCGGCACGATCCGGGCGAACATCGGATGCCGCTCCAGCACCCCGCGCTCCCGGGCCCGGCGCATCGCCTCCGTCATCGGCAGGCCCGTCACCGAGACGACGCTGCGCGGCGGCAGCCCCGCCCGTACGCGCTCCTCCACCATCGCGACGGCGGCCCGGCCCTGGTCCTCGTCGAAGGGCCCCTCCCGGAACACGGGCGGGCGCCTGGTCACCCAGGTCGTGTCCGCCGCGACGTCGGCGATCTCCATCAGATGCTGCACGGCCGAGGTCCCGCCGCCGACCACGACCACGCGCTTCCCGGCGAACGCGTCGGACTCCGGGCCGGGGTACTGGGCGGTGTGGAGCTGCCGCCCCCGGAAGGTCTCCTGCCCGGCGACACGGGGCCAGAAGGGCCGGTCCCAGGTCCCCGTCGCGTTGATCACGGCGCGCGCTGCCCAGACGCCGTCCGAGGTCACGACGAGCAGCCGCCCGCCGTCGCCCTCGGTGCCCTCCCGGACCTCGCGCACGTCCACCGGGCGCCGTACGGGAAGGCCGAAAGCGTGCTCGTAACCGGCGAAGTATTCCCCGATCACCTCGGAGGAGGGCCGCTCCGGATCGGCGCCGGTCAGCTCCTTCCCGGGCAGCGCGTGCATGCCGTGCACCTTGCCGTAGGTGAGGGTCGGCCAGCGGTACTGCCAGGCACCGCCGGGGTGCGGGGAGTGGTCGAGCACGACGAAGTCCCGCCATGGCACGAAGCCCGTACGCCGCAGGTGATACGCGCTGGAGAGCCCGGCCTGCCCGGCCCCGATGACCACGACCTCCACATAGTTCATGCTTCTACGAACCACGGGGCGGCCCGGAGTCTTCCCGCCCGCGCGATCCCGCCGCCACGGGGAGAATGAGGGCATGACCGACGCACTCCAGACCCATGTCCTCCACGTCACGACCGGCTCGTCGGAGACCGTCGCCGACCTCACCCGCGACTGCGAGGAGTTCCTCGCCGGGGCGGCCGGGGGCCGCGACGGGCTGCTCAACATCTTCGTGCCGCACGCGACCGCCGGGATCGCGATCCTCGAAACGGGCGCTGGCAGCGACGAGGACCTCCTCGCGGCCCTCCGCGACCTGCTCCCCGCCGACGACCGCTGGCGCCACCGCCACGGCACCCCCGGCCACGGCCGTGACCACGTCCTCCCCGCCCTGGTCCCGCCGCACGCGACGCTCCCGGTCATCGGCGGCACCCTCGAACTCGGCACGTGGCAGTCGGTCTGCCTGGTCGACACGAACGTCGACAATCCGCGACGTCAGGTCCGTCTGTCGTTCCTCGGGTAGGGCTGCGTCTGCCGTCACCGTAGGAGTGATGTCCGGCCGCACCAAGTGAGGAAGCCCCGGCCTCTGGGTGGGGCCGGGCGAGCGGTGCTGCGCGGCAACGTATGCCTGAGAGGATGTCACCCGCGAGGAACTCGCTGTCAGGCCCGTAGTGCCGGACGGGCACGACGGCACTGGGGAGTGTTCGTCTGTCACTGAAGCTGGCCTTTGCCGCCGGCATCCAGTGGCCCTCCGGTTCGCCTGAGCCGCTGGCGACCTCGAACACGGGCAGCGGCTGGAGCTCACCTGCACGGCAGAGGAACTTGCCCTTCACCTCGCCCTCCGCAGTGCGGGAGCGCTTGACGAGACCTGGCCGAACGCGCCGCTCCGCTGAGGAGCGCCGACCGAGGGCGCCAGGAGAATGTAGGCCCGCTACCGGCTGAAGCAATGACGGGGCTCGATCTCTCTGTGAGTCCTGCGACCTATGCTCGGCCGGAGCGACCGAGCCTCGGGTCCGGCTCGACTTCCTCCTCGTTCCACTCCCACTCAGGCCGGAAGTCGGGGTGTGCGGCGTATGCCGCAACAAGGTGACGGAGTGGGTATGCAGTCGCAGAGAGCGCAACCATGGCGGGACCGTGAACCATGAAGTCGTCGTGTTCTGCGTCCTGCTGCATCCGCTCCACGAAGCGCAGGACACCTCGTTTGGCGGCGACGTCGGCGAGAACCCGGGCCTTCAACCCTGCGGTGTCCTCCGCCGTACCGGGCTTCACGGCCTCTGCTGCAGCTTCGTCCTCGTCAATACGAGCCCGGAGGAAGTTCATCAGGTCCGCGACTTCATCATTTCTCATCGATGGTGCCCCTCGGTGCGTAGCTGAAGGGAGCATCATGCCGGACAGGTCTGACAGGGCTGCTTCTGCAACACCCTTTATGAGCTGTTGCAGGGCGCGGACGAAGGGTTCATAACACTCGGCAGCGGTGGTCATGGCTAGCACAGCCGTCAATCCGGCCCCGTAGGGGAACGTCTCCAGTGTGCTTCGCATAGCATTCAGCCCTTTGCGGGTCTGCGTAAGCTCCGCGCGGATCCCCAGCCTTTCCACGGCGTCGTCGAGTGCTGCCCAATCCGCCGTGCTGGCCTTCACGTTGATCCGTCGCCGCCAGCGTCGGGGGCGGGCCAGGTGAACCAGGACGCGGCGTCGATGGCTTGCGCGTCACGTAATTCCCCACGCGGAAGCGTTGTCGAGCAAGGGAGATCGTCAAGGCGTCCGAGGGGTGAGGAGGCGTCGGAGTGCTGTTGGGGTACGGCCCAGGTACTGGCGCATGGTCCTGCTCAGGTGTGCCTGGTCGGCGAAGCCGAGATCTGCGGCGAGGATGCCGAGGCTGGTCTCGCCCTCCTCCAACCGGTCCAGGGCGCGGCCGACGCGGATGCGATTGCGGTAGCGGGTCACTGACACCCCCAGTTCGCGGGTGAAGGACCGGCTCAAGCGGTACGGCGAGACCTCGAGCAGCTCTGCGAGCGGAAGCAGTCCGTCCGAGGCCGGGTGGCCATCGTTGATGGCCTGGCGGGCTGCCGCGACGAGAGCCGATTCGCTTCTGGGGGGTTGTGTGCCGAGCGGCGTGGGCCCGGAGACGAGCTGGCCGACGGCCGTGGCGAGCAGGTCGAGCAGCTCTTCCGTCAGCGCGTAGTCGATGTCCCCCGTCCGGGCGGTCGCGAGGATCCGGCGATGGGTGAGGTCGAGGCGGGCATCGACGTACACGCACTGCGTGGCCAGTCGCGTGACATCGCCGGCCATGTCCTGCCACAGCGCCGGCGTCAGGCTGATCGATGTGCAGTCGTCGCCTCCGGCGGGATGGGCGAAGTGCTCTTCCTCGCCCGGCACGCCGACGTAGGCCATCGTCGGGTCGATGTCGGCGTGGGTGCCGGCCGCGTGCCTGCGGAACCGGCCACGGCGCACGAGTACCACCCGAAAGTCGTCTCGTATCTCGGCCTCCGACCAGCGTGTGTGGTCGTCCTGGCAGGTCACAGCGGTGACGCTGAAGTCGGGCCGCGTGGCGAGGACGGTGGCTGAGAGCACCCGTGAACGCTACGCCGAGGGTCTGACAGTCACCCCGCAAGGATCTTCAAGACCGGGGTGGGGCGTGGCGGGCAAGCTCAGCAGCGTCGTACTTGACCCCGTACCGCGCTCAAGGAGTCGCCGCCATGTCCGCTCTTGCGAAGATCAGCACCATTGTCATCGACTGTGGTGACCCGGTCCGGCTCGCTGAGTTCTACAGCAAGGTCACCGGTTGGGAGATCACCCATAGCGATGAGGATTACGCCTCTCTGGGCAGCGGGGAACATCCCGGCCTGGCCCTCGTGCGCATCGAGGGCTACCGGGCCCCCGGCTGGCCGGACGACGGCAAGCACGCCCACCTCGACTTCACGGTCACCGACCTGGAGGAGGCCGCCGGCCGGATCCTCGCTCTGGGGGCGTCGAGGCCCGAGTTCCAGCCCGGCGAGGACGAGTGGGTCGTGCTCGCCGATCCCGAGGGGCACCCGTTCTGTCTCATCACCGGCGACTGACCAACCAGCAGAACAGACAGGAGTGACGGAATGGCTCACATCCACAGGGAATTCCTGATCGAAAACGCCCCCGACCACGTCTGGGCGGCAGTCCGCGACTTCACCGCGGTGCACCACCGCCTGGCACCCGGGTTCGTCACCGGCACACGTCTTGAGGCAGAGACAGCGGATACCAGGGTCGTGACCTTCGCCAACGGCGCTGTCGTGCACGAGCTGCTGGTCGACATCGACGACGAAGCCCGCAGGATCGCCTATGCGGTGGTCGGCGGGGCACTGGACCCCAAACACCACCATGCGTCCATGCAGGTCCTCGCCGACGGCACGGAGTACAGCCGGTTCGTCTGGATCACCGATGTGACGCCCGACGACCTCGCGGGCCCCATCGCCGACATGGTCGACCAGGGAGCACGTGTGATCAAGCAGACGCTGGAAACCCGGGCCACGGTGGACAACTGACAGGACGCCTTGGAAGCCCGGCGCGGCTCCGGCAGGGCCCCAGGATCCGACGGAGCCGCGTCCGGAATCTCCATGGGGAAGCTCGTGAACTTCTCCCTGGGGAATATCGCGACCGTTCACATGCCTACCCCAGCGACGTCCACCGCCAGGGCCGACGGCACGAAGTCCGAAGCCGGGGCAGGCAGAGGATCGGTCGGCATAGGGGAGGGACCTTCAGTCGGACGCGGAAGGAGGGGCGCAGCGCGGTGCCTGTCAGGCGGCGAGAGCGAGGGGGAGGGCGGCGGTGGTGAAGGCTTCGGCCTGCTGCCAGGTCAGGCGCCGCAGGTCGGTCATGGAGGCCACGGCGGCGGTCTCGATCGCGGCGCAGGCGGAGTTGAGGTCGTCTGTGGATTCGGCGCTGACGGTCAGCAGTCCGGTGACGGCGACGTCCGCGTGCCCGGCGATGAGTTGGCGCTCGCGTTCCTTGACGTCGGCGTACTCGACGGCGTCCTCCTCGGAGTCGACCTGTCCCTTGCGCTGGCGTTCGGCGGCGTCCGCGATGACGGATGCCTTCTTGCGCTGCGCGTCCTTGAGCGCGGAATCCAGGCCCTTGGGCGTGTAGGTGAGCGAGAGGGTGCGGCGCACGCCTGAGGCGAACAGGAGCTGGTGCAGGAAGCCGGGGGAGGTTTCGGTCCGGGGCCAGTTCTCGATCCAGTACGTGGCGTGGTGCGCGGTGTCGGTCTGGACGTGGTCGCTCTTCTCGACCAGGACCACGGGGCCTGCGGCTGCCGGGTCGGCCTGCGGGCGCCCGCTGGGGGACCACTGGTCGAGCGCGGCGGAGGAGGCGGGGTCGTAGGCGGTACGGATCACGGCTGCGACCTCGTGGGCGGACAGCCAGCCGCCGGGGGTGAGTCCGGCGTGGCGGGCGGCCTGGTCGAAGGTGGAGGTGAGCTGGGTCAGTATGGCGAAGGCGCCGGTGAGCCCGCCCCCGCCCTGGTTGATCAGCCGTCGGGCGGCCTTCATGTCGAGGGCGAGCGCGACGTACGCCTCGTGCGGTGCGGCGGCCGGTCCGGCGGCCTGAAGCAGGTCACGGTAGACGGCCCCGGCGAGCGGGGTCTGTTCGTCGCCGTGCTCGCTCCAGTACCGGTAGAGCGCGTCTCCGGAGTCGGGGACGGTGCGCTCCAGGACCTGGACGCGGGCGACGTGTCCGGTGCGGGCGAGCGCGGCCAGGGTGCGGCCCCAGCCGGTGACGTTCGCGGACTGGGTGGCCGGATCCAGCAGCGCGAACGCGCGGGCGGAGAGCTGGTCCACCGGGCGGGGGAACGGCGACTGCCGGTGAAGGACATCCGGATTGGGTGTGGCTCTTCCTGAGCGAGATCGCGATCAGGAAGAGCCACACCCAATCCGGATTCGGCCCGGCCATTTGGCCCTGCTCCCGGATTCCAGATTCCTGCTGGTCAGCGGTCGTACGTTCCGGACAGAAGCTGAGGGCCTCTGGAGGCCCGATGCAGTGCTGTTCTCCCTCCGTTACTCCTGAAGCGGAGTTCTGCGTGGGCGAGGACATCCCGTCCTGGTCACCGACATCCACGGTGGCATCTGGACGGCTTACGGGGACGAGGGCATCTACGGCGGGCACCCCGAGTGCGGGGCCGGCCTCGCAGGCTGGGACGCCCGGGGCCACGCCGTCCGGGCTCCGGGGGACGCCTGCCCGGCCGCTCGCTGGAGGGACGCACCGCAGCGGGCGAGAACGAACAGGTAGGGCTCGTCCGGTACGACGCTGTCAGCCGTTCGGCACGTACCTGGCGTGGATCACTCCGGCCACCGGCAAGGTGACCAGCCGCCGTCGCCTCCGGGCGCCGGGCCGAGTCAGCCCCGGTGTCCTGTCCCCGACCCACCGTGCAAAGCAGCCGTCGGCCCTCTGACATCCCTCGTTGCTTCGGTATGTCACGGGGGTTTCCCAGGTCGATGAGGCTGTGTGCGGTCACCGTTCCGGCGGCCGGAGGGTCGGCGGCTACCGGTGCGCGGCCAGGAACGGCAGGACGACGGTGGCCATCTCGTCAGGTACTTCCTCGGCGAGGTCGTGGCCCGCGTGGAAGACGTGTCCGGTGACGTTGTGGGCCACGAACCGTGCCTGCTCCGCGTTGCGCTCGCCGATGAAGGCGGAGCCGCCGAGCGCAAGGACGGGGATGTCGAGCTTCTTCCGGGCGGCCTCCCGGTTCTGCTCGGCGTCGGTGAGCATCGCCCGGTAGACGGCGAGCATGGCGCGGATGCCGCCGGGCAGGGAGTAGCAGCGCACGTACTCCTCGATGGCGTCGGGGGTGGCGGTGTCGGGGTGGCTGCGCTCGTTCTTGATCATGTAGGTGATCAGTTCGCGTTCGTGCCCGGAGATCAGCATCTCGGGTATGTCGGGCTGGAAGTAGAAGCCCAGGTGCCACAGGTGCATGCCGGAGACGTTCTCGGGAGTGAGTGCGGTGTGGTCCTCGAAGCCGAAGCCGGGGAAGAGGGCCTCGGCGAAGACGAGGGAGGTGACGTGGTCGCGGTGGCGGGCGGCGAGCTGGTAGCCGATCACCGCGCCCCAGTCCTCGCCGACCACGGCGTAGGTCTCGTGCCCGAGGCGGGCCATCAGCTCGGCGATGTCGTCGCTCATCGTCGCGGAGTCGTAGCCGTCCGCGGGGCGGGCGGAGTCGCCGAGACCGCGCAGGTCGGGCACCACGACGGTGTGGTGGGGCGCCAGCTTCGGGACCAGGTGGCGCCAGTGGTAGCCGGTCTTCGGCACGCCGTGCAGCAGCACCACCGCGGGGCCGGACCCGGCGGTCCGGTAGTGCAGGCTCGTTCCGTTGACGGCGGCACGGCCGGTGCGCAGGGGCGCTCCGTCATGGTCGTACATCATGGGACATCCACTTTCTTGATCGTATGTTACAGAATGAGGCATAGGAAACCGAGCGTCCGACGGGGGTCGGAGGACCGTCAGTCGAGAGTGGTCAGCGCGACGTCGATGAGGGGTTCGAGGGCCCGTGCGTCCGGGGTGATCTTTGAGGAGACCAGCAGGCCGTTGAGGAAGGTGACGAAGAAGGCGGCGACCGCGTGCGGGTCGTGCCGCTCCGCGATCTCGCCCCGCTCCCTCGCCGCCCGCAATACCTCGGCCAGTGCCTCCCGGCTCGCCTCCTGCATGTCGCGCACGGTGCGCCGGGTCGCCGCGTCCGGCGGCAGCCGCTCGCAGACGGCGTTGACGGCCAGGCAGCCCCGGCCGCCGTCACCGACGGCGATGCGGATCCGCTCCGTCAGCAGCGTACGGATCGCCGCACGGGCGTCCGTCTCCTCCTCCAGACTGCGCAGGGCGGCTGCCGCGAGGGTGGTGCGGTAGTGCTCCAGCGCGGCCCGGTACAGGCCATCCTTGTCACCGAACGCGGCGTACAACGATCCCTGCCCGACCCCCAGGTGCTGGGTCAGATCGCGCACCGAGGTCGCCTCGTAGCCACGCGCCCAGAACAGCTCCATGGCGCGGCTCACCGCCGCCTCGGTGTCGAACTCCCGGGTCCTTGCCATGACCCCAACCTATCTGGATCGCTCGCTCAAGAAAAGAGGCTACCGGGCACCGGCGCTCACTCCGTCCTGCAGCCGCGCACACCGACCATCCGGTGGCGAGGGAGAATGTGGCCATGCCGCAGGCCGAGGGAGGTGGCCGGATGATCCGGGTGGTGGTGCTCGGCCCGTTCGCCGTGCGGCGGGACGGGGTCGAGGTGCCGCTCGGGCCACCGCAACAGCGTGCGCTGCTCGCCGCCCTGGTGCTCGCAGAGGGGGTACCCCTGTCGGCGGCGGCGCTGGCCGCCGAGATCTGGGAGGGCGAGGCACCGGCCAGCGCCGTACCGGTCATCCGCAAGTACGTGCACCATCTGCGCCGCCTGCTCGGCGACGAGCTGACCGTCGAATCGTCCCGGCGCGGGGACGCGCTCGCGCTCGCACCGGGCACGCTCGACGCGGACACGTTCGCCGACGCCGTCCGCGCGGCGGAACGGGCGCGCGCCGGGGGTGATCCCGACACCGCCGGGGACCGGCTGCGCGAGGCGCTGGCGCTGTGGCGCGGGCCCGCGCTGAGCGGGGTCACAGGGCCCGGCGTCGACCGGCACCGGACGGTACTGGACGGGCGGCACCTGGCGGCGCGGCGCAGCCTGCTGGAGGTCGACCTCGAACTGGGGCGCGAGCAGCGGATCCTGCCGGAACTGCGGTCGTTCGTGGACACCCATCCGCTGGACGAGCACCTGCGGCTGCTGCTGATGACGGCGCTGTACCGAGATGGCCGCCAGGCGGACGCGATCGCCGCCTACCAGGAGTGCCGGAAGCTGCTCCGCGACGAACTCGGGGTGGATCCGGGCCCCCGGTTGCGGGAGCTGTACGGCCGGATCCTGCACGCCGACGAGACGCTGCTGGCTGCCCCGGCCGCCTCCTCGGTACCGGCGCAACTGCCGGCGCCCAGCGCGGCGTTCGTCGGCCGGGAGGAGGAGCTGCGCCGGATGGACGCGCTGTCGGCCGGCGGCGTCGTGGTGATCTCCGGCATGGCCGGGGTCGGCAAGACCACTCTCGCGCTGCACGGGGCACACCGGATGACCGACCGGTTCGGCGACGGTCACCTCTACGCGGACCTGCACGGATTCGCCCCCGGCGGGGAGCCGACGCCGCCCGGGGAGATCCTCGACGGGTTCCTCCAGGCGCTCGGGGTCGCGCCCGCCGACGTGCCCGGCGATCTCGCGGTGCGCGCCGGACTGTTCCGCACGCTGACCACCGGGCGCAGGCTGCTGATCCTGCTGGACAACGCCGCGGGGGCCGATCAGGTGCGCGACCTGCTCCCCGGCGCCGGCCCCGGCCTGACCGTCATCACCAGCAGGGGGACGCTTCCGACGCTGCTCGCCCGCGTCGGTGCCCGGCCGCTGGTGCTGCGACCGCCGGACGACGAGGAGGCGCTGGCGCTGCTCGTGGCGCGGGTCGGCACGGACCGGACACGCGCCGAGCCGGTCGCGGCGCGCGAGATCGTCGCCCGTACCGGCGGCCTCCCGCTGGCGCTGGCCGTGGTCGCGGCGCGGGCCATGGCGCAGGAGCACCTGCCGCTGTCCGCGATCGCCGCCGAACTGCGCGAGGCGCACGGCACGCTGGACGCCTTCGCGGGCGCCGACGACGAGGTGCGCGCGGTCCTTTCCTGGTCGTACCGCGCGCTCGAACCGGAAGCCGCCCGCGCCCTGCGCGTCCTGGGCGCACACCCCGGCCCGGACGTGAGCGTCGCCGCTGCGGCGAGCATGCTGGCGCTGCCGGAGCCGCACACCCGCACGCTGCTGCGGGCGCTGGTCGCGGCGGCGCTGCTGGTCGAGCACCGGCCGGGCCGGTTCGCCGCGCACGACCTGGTGCGCGCGTTCGCCGCCGGGCTGCCGTGGTCCGGCGACCAGGAGCGCCGGGAGGCCGTGCACCGGCTGCTCGACCACTGTCTGCACACCGCGTGCGAGGCGGTCATGGCCGTCTTCACGGCCCGGCCCAGGATCCCGCTCCCGCCCGCGCTGCCGGGCGTGGTGGTTTCGGCACCGTCGCCGGACGCCGCCACGTGGTTCGCGGACGAGTACCCGGTACTGCTCGCCGCGCACGATCTCGCCCACCGGGACGGGTTCGACGGGCACTCGTGGCGGCTGGCCTGGGCGCTGCGCGACTTCTTGAGCAGGCAGGGCCTCTGGCACCACCTCCAGACGTCGCAGCAGCTCGGACTGGCGGCGGCGCAACGCCTGGGGGACCGGCTCGCCGAGGCACACTCCCGGCGCGGTCTGGCGCTCGTGGAGGCGAACCTGGGCCGGTACTCCGCGGCCCGCGAGCAGCTACGGCAGGCGGCCGAGGGCTTCGAGGCCGCGGGGGCGCGGGAGTTCCTGGCCGAGACGCACCGCTTCGAAATCTGGGTCCTGGACTGCGCCGGTGACCACGAGCCGCAACTTGAGCTGGCCGAACGCCTGCTGGAGATGTGTACGCGCGGCGCCGCGGCGAGCTACCGTGCCTCGGCGCTCAACACGGTGAGCTGGTCGGAGATCCGGCTCGGCCGGTTCGGCCCCGCACTCGCGCACGCGCGGGCGGCGCTCGCGTCCGGCGAAGGGCTCGGGCCCTACTCGCTGGCCGACACCTGGCACACACTCGGCAGCGCGCAGGCCGGGCTCGGCGACCACGAGGCGGCGGAGCTGAGCTTCACCCGCTCCGCGGAGGTCTACCTCCGGGTCGGCGCGCACGCCCACGCGGCGGTCGCGCTGCGCACGCTCGGCGACGTGCACCGCGACGCGGGCCGGCACGACCAGGCCGACGCGGCCTACCGGCGGGCCCTGGTGGCGGCGGGCGGGTCCGACGACCCGAGGGCGGCGGCGATGGCGGCGGCGATCATCGCGGAACTGGCCGTCTATCTCACGTGAACGGCACGGGAACCGGCCGTTTTTAGGGTCGTGCGGAACCGTCCCACTCGGAAAGGACCGACCACCCATGTCCGCACCCACCCCACCGCCCGGCATCGCGATGACGCAGTTGCTCGGCGGCTTCCAGGTCTCGCAGGCGCTCTACGTCGCCGCGAAGCTGGACGTCTGCACCATGCTGGACGACGGTCCGCGTACCGTCGCCGACCTCGCCGAGCGCAGCGGCACGCCGGCGGACCCGCTCGGCCGGTTGATCCGCACGCTGACCATGGTCGGCGTCTTCCGCAGCGAGGGCGACCTGGTGGCCACCACGCCGCTGGGCGCGCTGCTGTCTCGCAACCATCCGGGGTCGCTGGCGGGCATGGCCGAGCTGTGGATGGAGACGCACTACGCGCCGTTCGAGGGTCTGCTGGAGACGGTCCGGACCGGGGTTCCGGGCGCGACGCGGCACTTCGGCAAGCCGTTCTTCGAGTGGCTTGCCGAAGACCCGGCGCGAGCGGAGCTCATGACCCGCGCGATGGCCAACATGACCGGTGCTCGGGAGGGCATGTTCGACGGGTACGAGCTTCCACCCGGCCGGGTCGTGGCGGACATAGGCGGCGCGGACGGTTCGGTGCTGGCGCAACTGCTCGCGGACCGGCCGGAGCGTAAGGGCGTCATCCTTGATCTCCCCGCCGTCGAACCGGCGGCCACCTCGAACCTCGCGGAACAGGGCCTGAGCGACCGGATCACGTTCACGGCCGGCGACTTCTTCGAGTCGGTGCCCGCGGCCGACATCTACGCGCTCGGCTTCGTCCTGCACGACTGGGACGACGACTCCTGTCTGCGCATCCTGGAGTCGATCCGCAAGGCCGCGAACCCGGGCGCCCGCGTGCTGGTGCTGGAGGGCGTGATCCCGCCCGACGACACGCCCCACATGATGAAGATGATCGACCTGACCATGCTCGGCATGCTGCCGGGCCGGGAGCGCACCGAGCCGGAGTTCCGCACCCTGCTGGAACGGGCCGGGCTCACCCTCGACCGCGTGGTGCCCACCCCGACTCCTTTCTCGATCGTCGAAGCGTCCGTGAACGGGAGCTGACCACGGGCCGTGCCCGGCTCCCCACGGATACGCGACGCGGCTGAGGCCGACCGGAGGCAGAGGGGGTGACGACGGGCGGGGGCTCGACAGCGCCCGCCCGTCGGCGAGCAGATGGAGACGCTGCGGGCCCGGAATGGCGGGACTGTGCAGGGTGACGTTGAGGCCGTCGAACGTCACGGTGCCGTCGGACAGGGCCCGCGTGTTGTCGGGCCGGTTACGGCTGTGCCGAGATGCGGCGTGGTCATGTGTCCAGCAATTCCGGGGCGACGATCTCCTCGACGGTCCAGCGGCGCGCGGAGAGCCCCTGCTCGTAGTGGTAGCGCAGGAAAGTGTCGAGCGTGTGCAGGTTCGCCTTCACCCCGTAGGGCCACCAGTCGTGCCCGAACAACTCGTCGTTCCGTTCCATGAGCGCGTTGGCCCAGGGCAGCATCACCGGGGTCTGGTAGAGAGGACGGAACCGCCGGTAGCGATCGGCACCGGCTTCTTTCGCGTCGTAGAAGGCGTTGTAGACGGCGCGGGCGAGTCCGGGGTGGGCGTCCAGCAGCCCGCGGCGGGCCACGACGGCGTGCATGATCGGGAAGTTCCGGGTCCGGCGGTAGTAATCTCGCTCGATCGGCTCGTAGTCCGGGAACAGCCGGGTGATGTTCGGCGAGCCGTCCAGGAACGGCTGTGGTGCGTTGGCGGTGAACAGCGCGTCGATCTCGCCGGTGTCGAGCATGGTGGACAGCGACTTGCCCTCGGGCGTGGTGGTGATGTCGACACCGTCGGGGCGCGGGTGGGTGGTGAACTCGAACGGCGGCGCGGGATGGTTCAGCCCGCCGATCACCCATCGGTTGTCCTCGGGCCGGAATCCGTAGTCCTCGGCGAGGATGCCCTTGATCCAGACGCCGGGGTCCTGGCCGTAGACACCGAACTCGCCGATGTTCTTGCCGACCAGGTCGGTGGGCCCTGTGATGCCGCTGTGGGCGTTCACGAACACGGCCGAGTGCCGGAACATCCGCACGGGGAAAGCCGGGATGACGGCGTACGGGACGCCTTGGTCAAGGGCTCGCAGCAGGAACGTGAGTCCGAACTCTGACACGTCGACGTTCCCTTGCACGAGGTAATCGAAGACCCCGGGCAGGGTTGCCGCGGTCGAGATCGTGGTGCTCCGTACTCCGGCTACTGCTACCGTCCCGTTGAACAGCGCCTCGGTGTTGTCGTACCGGAAACTCCCGATACGCAGGTCCAGATCGGTCATGTGCCGCTCCCGCATCTCTGGTAGTGCTCTGGCTCTCGGCGGCTATGCCTCAGGGGCTCGAATCGGCTGCCCGTGACATGGGCCGGCATGCTGCTCTGTTTCGCAGCCTCTTGCTTCGTCAGTCGGTCTGATAGCGGCTGGCCACGTCCGGGCCTTGGCCGTCGAACGCTGCGAGGTCGGCGGTGAAGACGTCCGTGAGCAGTTGATAGTCCTCGACTCCGGGCGCGATGACGACCTCGCCGAGCTCCAGGCCGCGCAGCGTGCCGGTCACGAGGCCGTCGGCGCTCATGCGGGGCATGGCGCTGAGGTCCATGCCCTGTGAGGAGTGGAACTCGGTGGCCACCACGCCGGGACATACGACGTGGACGTGGACGCCGGTGCCCTCCAACTCGGCGCTGAGGGTCTGGGACATGGCCACGAGGTGCGCGAGGGTGCCTGCGTAGACAGCGCGGCGCGGCATGACGGACTTGTCGGCGGGTCCGCTGAAGGCGATCATGCCGGCCACGTTGATGATCGTGCCCGCGCCGCGGTGCTGCATGCCGCCGACGGCAGCGCGCATGAGCTGGGTAGGAGCGAGGACCTTGACGTAGACCAGTTCGCGGGCCTTGTCGGCGGGCAAGTCGGCCAGTGGCATGTAGTGGGACACACCGGCGTTATTGACCAGTATGTCCAGGGGTTCGTCGGCACAGTACGCGGCGACGGTGTCTATGCCCTCCTCGGTCGACAGGTCTGCGGTGACCGCGCGCACCCTGACGTCGGGGTGATCGGAGACGAACCGATCGAGGCGGTCCCGGCGGCGGCCGACGATGATCAGGTCGTGGCCGTCGGCGGCGAAACGCTCGGCGAAAGCCTTGCCGATACCGGACGTCGCGCCGGTGACGAGTGCGAGCTTATTCATAAGGGAACGTCCTCAGGTACGAGCCGATGTCGAGGCGTTGGATGCTGACAGCGGCGCAGGTGGCAGTGGTGCCCGTGCTGGTCTTCACAGGTGCCGTTCGGCGAACCTGGCCAGGCTCGCTGAACGGCCTTGGCGGGTCAGCTCACCGGCAGGCTTGCGAGGGTGAATACCGATCTGGTCAGCGGATCGTGGTAAAGGAAGGTGTCCATCTGGGAGTTGGTCACCACCAGCCGGTTCCGGACCACGGCGATGCCGGTGGCGGTGTCCGCTCCCGGATAGGTGCGTTCGGAGACGACGGTGCCGCGGGTGCCGTCACCGGACAGGCGCACTGTGGCGATCGTGTTGTCGACCGAGCGGGCGATGTACAGGGTGTTTCCCCGCCGCGCGATGCCGTCCGCGCTGTGCAGGGGCGGTGCGTCGATCTTGCGGATCTCGCCGGTGGCGAGGGTGAGCCGGTAGAGCGCGCCGCTGTACCAATAGCCGATGATCAGCGACTTGCCGTCGGGGCTGGTGACGATGCCGTTGCCGTTGGACTGGTCGGGCACGTAGTCCGGCAGGTGATAGGCGACTTGGAGGGTCCGGTGGGCGCCGGTGGCGGGGGCGTGCACTTCGGCCGCCGGGATCCGGTAGACCACGGCGCGGAAGGAGTCTGTGATGTAGACGTCTCCGTCGGGAGCGACCGCCGCGTCGTTGACGAGGCTCTTCTCGTCCGTGTCCGGCACGGTGTAGGAGGAGACGAGCTTCCCGGTCTTGGTGTAGACGAAGAAGTTCCCTTTGAAGGCGCCCGCCACCAGCAGGCGGTCGCCGGTGGTCTTGATCCCGGTGGCCTGGGCGCGGCCGTCCTGACCACCGGGAAGGAACGGCTCAAGTGTCTTCGCCCCGATCCTCCCGCGGTAGACGGTGCCGTTGCTGATGTTGCCGGTGTAGAGGTAGCCGTTGTCGGCCGCGACGCTTTCGGGGTAGGCGCACGTGTCGTCGACCGTGATCGTGTGGGCGTCGGTGTGCGCGGCGGTCGCAACGGTGTGCGTCACGGCGGTGTGTGCAGCGTCGTCGAGATAGGGGCACTGGTCGACAGCGGTCGCTGCGGCGGCGACAGTCGTGGCGCCGGCGGGGAACGTGAACGCGGCCAGAGCGGCGGACATCGTGGTGAGGGTGACCAGCGCGCGTCGCCGGATCGCGCGCCGTGAGGTGGTGCGAGTGGACATCTTGTCGGAGGACCTTTCCGGATCGTCACGTCAGGGGTGCGTGGGTCTGGGGCGGCGCAGCGCGGCAGCGACCGCGTCGGTGACCAAGGTGGTGGGGCGTCAGGTGATGCGGCCCCAAGTCGCCCGTCGGCATGCGACTCGGCGTACTCGTACCGGCGCATGCCCGCCTTGAACTGCGGAGCAGCCGGGACAGGCCCCTCCCGTTATCAGTGAATGAGCTTTCACTTTTATTCTGGCGATGCCGGATGCTACTGTCAAGATGAATGATCGTTCACTGATGGAAGAGAGTGTGTGGCCGATGCCCCGCATCACCGCCGAACGCCGGGCGGCCAACCGCTCGCGGATCGTGGCGGCGGCCCGTCGCCGCTTCTCGCGCGACGGCTTCGACCAGACCTCGATGCCCGACATCGCCGCCGAAGCAGGCGTGTCGGTCGGCGCCCCCTACCGCTACTTCGCCGGCAAGGAAGAGATCATCCTCGAAATCGCCGGCGACGCGTTCCGGATGATGTTCGCGCCCGTCGAGCGCCTCGCCGACACAGCCGCCGCCGTGACGGTAGCCGACCTGGTCGCGGCGTCGATCGACTCGGTGAGCGGTGAGGACGCCGTCGACGCGGCGGGTCAGGCCGTCACCGTCGAGGAACTGCTGCGCTGCGCCGTCCAGGCCTGGGGACTCCTGCTGCGGCACGAAGCGCTGCAACAGCAGGCCCGAGCGGGCTTCGAGGACGTACGCGGACGCATCGCGGAGGCGCTCCGCAACGGTCAGCGAGCGGGCAGCGTGCCGGCCACACTGGACCCCGACCGAGGCGCACGAGTGGTGATGGCGCTGCTGCACGGTTTCGTCCTCCAGCACACAGCATTCGGACTCGACGACATCACCGCATTCACCCGCGACGTCCGCATCGCACTCAACGACACCGGGCTGCTCCGCGAGGATCACTGAACACGCCCTCCGCCGGGCTGGGTCCGGTGTCCACCGGCCACCGGTCCTGTGCCGACCGGCGATTCGGATCGGTGATGCTCGCTCGACGTCGGCACGGTCGGCGATCTCGCTCATCCAGCCGGCGGAGTCCTACCGCGCTGCGGCGCCGGCTCGGAACTACGATGCCACTGAGTCTTTTCCAACTTGCTCTCGCGTTGGGCGCGTTGGGGTGACAGATGGGCGAAGCCCCTGGTAGACGGGTTTTCGACAGCCCGCGCCGCTTCGCGGAAGGCGTTTAGCCGAAGCCGATGGACGCCACAGAGGCGCGCTCGCCCGCCTGCGGAGTGCCGAGGTCACCGCTCTACCGCCAACCGGTTCCGATGCTTCCCAGGGCCAAGATGCGGCCCCGTACGCGAGCAGACGGGACCCGAGGCGGGGTTCCCTGCAGCGGGAAGCCGGGACCAGACCAAGGCGCCGACCGGATCATGAGGGACACCCCCAGGGGATTTTTCAGGGAGTTTCAGCTCTGTCACAGGGACTTCTGAGGGACATCTCGCCGTACAGAAGGGCAAGCCCGTGACAGAGCTGAAAGAAGCGAATCACCTGGTCAGAGGTGCTGCGCTCAGCACTCGATGGCGTTCACCGCGAGCCCGCCACGGGCCGTCTCCTTGTATTTGACCTTCATGTCCTCGGACCTGCCGCGGGGCGGCTGCCGCCGGTACCGTAACGGTTGTCCTAACCGACAGGAGCGCAGTCCGGCTGTACCGATGGCCCCCGGGGATGCCGTCAGGCGACCACCCGGAAGCGGGCCATCATGCATTCGTCCTCGTGGTCGATGAGATGGCAGTGCCAGACGTAGCCCCGCAGGTCATGGCCCATGGCGCTGGTGAAGACCGTGTCGGGGTCGAAGCCGAGTTCCTCGGCGGTGGGCCAGCGGATCATCACGCGCGTCACGGTGTTGACGGGGCACCGGACGGTGTCCTTGGGCCCGCTCTCCCATGCCGCGGGGCGCTGGGGCCGGCCGATCAGGAAGCGGTCGGGGGCGGGCGCCCAGCGGGTGCCGCGCGCAGGCTTCGGGTTGGCACGGACGTAGGCGTCCGCATCGAGTGCCTGCCGGTTGATGAGGCGCATGTCCACCAGGTGCAGATGCATGGGGTGGTCGTCTTCGGAGGTGTTGACGAACTCCCACATCTCGGTCGTGCCCTGGCGGGGCATCTCGATCGGCTCGTCGTGGAAGCAGAGGTTGTTCAGCGTCATCCCGGTCTGCATCCCGCCCTTCGGCGCGTTCGGACGGTCGTCCATGTTCAGTGTCACGACGCGCCTGCGCCGTGGCGTGCGGACCGGCGGGAGCAACGGGGGCTGCCGCCGCCCGCCACGTAGCTGATCGGGCACCCTGCCGGCCCGGCGCGCGATGCTTCCCACGGTGAACCGCATGACCTGCGGCAGCACCGTTGCCCCGGTCAAGCCCTTGATGATCTCGGACGGATGCTCGTCGTTGGACAGCTCGACGCTGTCGCCCGCGTCCAGGTCGGAGAAGTCCACCAGGATGTCGCAGCGCTCGGCCGGCATCAGTCTGACCGACGAGGTGCGTACGGGTGCGTTCAGGAGTCCGGCGTCGTTGCCGATCACCCAGAACGGCATCCTGCCGCTGAAGAACAGGCGGTAGGTGCGGAAGTTGGAGCCGTTCAGGACCCGGAAGCGGTAGAGCCCCCGCGTCACCGCCAGATGGGGTGTGACCTTGCCGTTGACGGTCGTGGTGTCCCCGATCATCACCCCCTCCCACTGGCCGTCGGGAATCTGCCGCTGGCACCGGTAGTTCAGCGACCCGTCCTCGTGGAAGCGCCGGTCGGCGATCACCAGCGGGATCTCGAACTCTCCGCTCGGCAGTCCCAGGGGGTTGGCGGCCGACCCGGTGTCGTAGTTGTCGCGCAGCCAGTACGAGGCCGCCAGCCCCGCCGCCACATTCAGCCGCGTGATGCCCATGGTGTGGTCGTGGTACCACATACCGGCGGCCGAGATGTGGTGGGCGAACGTGTATGTCTTGGACCGGCCGGGGCGGAAGGTGTCCTCCGGGTGCCCGTCGAACTGCGGCGGGGCCAGCGCGCCGTGCACATGGACATTCGCGCGCGGCCTGCTCCGGTCCTCTTCGGTCGACCCTTCCATGGCCATGTCGACGTACTTGGCGAACAGGTGGCGGCCGAGCCTGTTCTCGAAGGTCAGGCTGATCGGCTGACCGGCGTGCACCTGG
Source organism: Streptomyces albiaxialis (assembly GCF_039530985.1). Classification (NCBI taxonomy): domain Bacteria; kingdom Bacillati; phylum Actinomycetota; class Actinomycetes; order Kitasatosporales; family Streptomycetaceae; genus Streptomyces; species Streptomyces albiaxialis. The sequence continues at coordinate 301,187 of NZ_BAAAPE010000002.1, read as the reverse complement.
AGGGTCGGCCCCAGGACCTCGGCTCCTCCGTAGGACCAAGTGGGCGCCACGTCCAGCTCGCGGTGGAAACGGTGCTCCGATTGTCCGATCGCCATGGTCCGGTCGCCTTCGAGCACCTCGGGGATCGGCAGCTCGTCCACGAACGGTTCGAGGTCCGGCGACGGGGCACCTCCCCTGGGCCCGGGGGCGGCACCCGCCACCCCGCTCTTGGCCGCCGCCAGCGTCGCCAGGCCGGCTCCTACGAAGGTCCGGCGCGACAGGTTCGGTCGCATCACCACTCCTTGCTCCGTTGGTTACGGAAAGTAGTGACACGTTACCCATAGTGAAGTTATTGGGGAGGTGGACACGAGCGTCGACAATCCGCGACGTCAGATGCGGCTGAGCTTCCTGGGCCGATCAGGACCGCGAGCTCGAAACGGAGTGACCTGGAACCGGGTCCGGCACATTCAGGTGCCGGACCCGGTGGTGTCAGCCATTCATGGCCGCCCAGAACTCCTCGAAGGACATCTTGCGGTCGCCGTCGGCGTCGAGGGAGTCGATCAGCCCCTGAGCCTGCGACTCGGTGATCTCCGTGCCCTCCAGCTCCGCGACGACCTTCCGGTACTCCTCCGCGGTGACCTGGCCGTCCCCGTCGATGTCGTAGCGCTCGAAGACCTTCCGCGCCGCCGTCTCCACGATGTCTGCCATGTGTTCCGCCCTTCTGTGATCTTTGCCGACGGCCCCAGATTATCCGCCGGCCGGATGCGACGGAGATGCGCCCACCATGGGGGTGAGGGCCCGTTAGGCGACGGCTGAGCGGGCCTGGTTCAGGCCGTGAGGATCTCGGCTGCCCGCTCGCCGACCACCATGGAAGGGGCCATGGTGTTGGCGACCGTCACATGGGGCAGCACCGAGGCGTCGGCGACGCGGAGCCCCTCGACGCCGTGCACCTTGAGCCGCGCGTCCACAACGGATCCCTCGTCACGTCCCATCCGGCACGTACCGCTCTGGTGCCAGAAGGTCTCGACGGCGTTCCGGACGAACTTTTCCACCGCTTCCGCCGCACCGGACGCCGGGGACACCTCCCGCTCGACGAACGGGCGGAGCGCCGCGGAGTTGCCGATCTCCCGGGCCATGGCGACGGCGGACAGGGCCGAGCGCATGTCGTCCGGGTCGGCGAGGAAGTTCGTCTCGATGAGCGGGCCGGTCAGCGGGTCCGTGCTCGCCAGGCGGACCCGGCCGCGACTGCCGTCACGCAGGCGCATGGCAGGCATCAGGGTGAAGCACCGCTCCGGCGGCGGGTACTGTGCCGCGCTCTCGGGCGAGACGGACGGCGCCGGGGACAGGTACATGACGAACTCCGGTGCGCCCGGCCGTGTTTCGTCCCCCCAGAAGCAGACGGCCTGGCTGCGGGTGGGAACCGGCAGCGGCACGTCCGTCGCCTCCCACATGCAGGGCAGCCGTATGTGGTCGTCGAGGTTGCGGCCGACACCGGGCAGGTGCTGGACCACCGGGATGCCCAGGTTCCGCAGCTCGCCCTCGCCTCCGATCCCGGAGCGCATGAGCGCGGCCGGGGTGCCGAGCGCGCCCAGCGACAGCACCACTTCCTGCGACGCGTTGACGCGCAGGAGCCTGCCGTCGCGTACGAGCTCGACGCCGTGGGCCCGGCCCGCGGAGAGCAGGACACGGGAGACCGTCGTGAGCGGGAGCACCGTGAGGTTCGGCTGCCCCGCACGATCGGCGACGTAGCGGCGGAAGGGCGTCTGGCGCACGCCGTTGTGGATGTTCTCGTCCCGCACGGCGCAACCGGAGTCCGTCTCCATCAGGGCGCCGTTGGCGCTGTCGAAACGGTCGATGCCCGTGGCCTCGGCCCCGTCGAGGAAGGCGGTGAAGAGCGGGTGCACGTCCTGCGACGGGCGTATCAGCATCGGCCCGCCGGTACCCCGGCGACCGGGGTCGGGCGCGCCCTGCCAGTCCTCGATGCCGCGGTAGTGCTCCAGTACGTGTGCGTAGCCCCATGCGGGATCGCCCGTGGCCTCGGCGTAGGAGTCCCAGTCGCTCCGGTGGCCACGGGCCCACACACCCGCGTTGACGGAGCCTCCTCCGCCCAGCCCGCGACCCGTCGCGTACGCGAGCCGACGCCCGTTCAGATGCGGGGTCGCCTCCGTGACGTGGTCCCAGGCCCGCTCGCTGCCGAGGTTGGCCGGCCACAGGTCCGGATCGCGCACACGCTCGTCCTCGTCGTCGCCGCCGCTCTCGACGAGCAGCACCGTGACGGCCGGATCGGCCGCGAGCCTGCCGGCGAGAACGGAACCGGACGAACCGGCGCCGCACACGATGTAGTCGAACGTGGCGCCGTCGTCGATGCGGTGGGCGAGTGCGAGCCGATGCCAGGCCGTGGCCGCTGCGGCACCGGTCTGCCCGGGGTGGGTACTCACGTTCAGCGTCTCCTGTCGCGTCAGCGGTAGTCAGCGGTAGTCAGTGGTGGAGATCAGTCTGGCCGTTGGACGTGGTCAGGTCACCGTGGGCGGGCATTCAAGCGGTGCTACGGACTCACACACCCACCGAGTACGCCCGGCAGAACCCTTGGCCAGGGGTTCTGCCGGGCTGGTCGTGGTGCGGGTTATGCGCGGGACTCGTTGACTTCGGCGAGGAGCGTGAGGAGGGCGTCGGCGGCGGGTCCGGAGGAGGCCGGGCTCTGGCCGGTGACGAGCAGACCGTCGGTGAGGACGTAGGGCTGCCAGTTGCCGGTCTTGGAGTAGTCGGCGCCGAGGCGCTTCAGCTCGTCCTCGACGAGGAAGGGGACGATGTCGGTCAGGCCGACGGCGGCCTCCTCTCCGTTGGTGAAGCCGGTGACCTTCCGCCCGCGGACGAGGGGTGTGCCGTCGGGGTTGGTGGCGTGGCGCATCACGCCGGGGGCATGGCAGACCAGGGCGAGCGGTTTGCCCGCGCGCAGGGTGGTCTCGATGAGCCGTACGGAGACGGGGTCTTCGGCCAGGTCCCATAGAGGGCCGTGTCCGCCGGGGTAGAAGACGGTGTCGAAGTCGTCGGCGGAGACGGAGTCGAGACGGGCGGTGTGGGCGAGGGCGGCCATGGCTTCCGGGTCGGCCTCGAAGCGGCGGGTCTCGTCGGTCTGGAAGCCGGGTTCGTTGCTCTTGGGGTCCAGCGGGGGCCTGCCGCCTTTGGGGGAGGCGAGGACGACTTCGGCGCCGGCGTCCTTGAAGCGGTAGTAGGGGGCGGCGAGTTCCTCCAGCCAGAAGCCGGTCTCGCGGCCGGTGTCGCCGAGCTCGCCGTGAGAGGTGAGAACGATCAGGATCTTCACGGGGTGAACTTCTCCTTCGAGTAGACCGGTCGTCTCGAATCGGGTGCAAGGATCGGATACGAGACACGGTCGGGGTTCGGGGGTTCGGGTGGCGGGCGGCCCCTGGGGGCCGCCCTGTGATCGGGTTCTACAGGTGCAGGAGCTGACGGGTGACCGTCGTCGTGGTGTCCAGTGGGCCGATGTCGCGGTGGATCTTGGCCATGACGCTCGCTCCGAGCCACATGTCGTACAGGACCTGCGCGGTGTCGCGGGGGGCGCCGTCGATGGCTATCGACCCGTCCTTCAGGCCCGCGGTGATCGTCCGTTCCAGGCGGTCGATGATGGCGGTGGTGCCTTCCTTCAGGGCGAGCCGCATGGCCTCCGACAGGTCGGAGACCTCCGCGCCGAGCTTGACGGCCAGGCACTTGCCCTGGCATTCGTCGGTGCTCTGTGTCTCGCGCCAGTTCTGCCAGTAGTTCATCAGCCGTTCTGCCGAGGTCAGGCCCGGCTCGGCGAGGGCCCGGTCCATGTCCGCCAGGTAGTCGGTGAAGTAGGCCCGCATCATGGCCTCGCCGAAGGCGTCCTTGGAGCCGAAGAAGTGATAGAAGGACCCCTTCGGCACCCCGGCTTCGGAGAGGACTTCGCTGATACCCACCGCGGAGAACCCCTTGCGGGACATGATGCGCTGGGCGGCGTCGAGAATGCTGCGGCGGGTATCGCCCTTGATGGCTGGCATGCTCCCCATCCTACGCCCATTAGACCAGTCGTCTAGTCGATCGGTGCGTCGGCCGCGCGGCCGTCACGTGCACGTCACCGGCCGAGGAAGTCCAGGAGGACCTCGTTGACCTCGGTGGTGTGGGTGGTGAGCAGCCCGTGCGGCGCCCCGTCGATCTCGACGTACTTGGCGGTGGGCAGGGCCTTGGCGAAGCGACGCCCGGTGGCGTCGACGGGCAGGGTCCGGTCGCCCGTGCCGTGCACGATCAGGGCGGGCACGTCGATCCGCGGGATGTCGGCCCGGAAGTCGGTGGGCCAGGTCAGCGGGGCGGCGGCCGAGGCGATCGGGCCCGCGCCTGCTGCCACGTTCCACGCGTTGCGCACCGCTTCCTCGCTCACCCGGGTGCCCAGGTTCTCGTCGAGGTTGAAGAAGTCGGCGTAGAAACCCGTGAAGAAGGCGTAGCGGTCCTTCTTCACCGCTTCGGAGACGCCCTCGAAGAAGGAGGGCGGGGCGGCGCCGTCGGGGTTGTCGTCGGTGATGGCCAGGTACGGCTCCAGTGACGCGAGGAACACGGCCTTGGCGACCCGGCCGGAGCCGTAGACGGACAGGTAGCGGGCGACCTCGCCGGTGCCCATCGAGAAGCCGACCAGGACCGCGTCGCGCAGGTCGAGGGTTTCCATGACGGTGTTGAGGTCGGCGGCGAACGTGTCGTAGTCGTAACCGGTGGAGGGCTGGCTGGACTTGCCGAAACCGCGCCGGTCGTAGGTGATGACGCGGTGGCCCGCGGTCAGCAGGGCGGGGACCTGCCCCTCCCAGGAGTTGCCGTCCAGCGGATAGCCGTGGATGAGGACGACCGGCTGTCCCGACCCCTTGTCCTCGTAGTGCAGCTCGATGTCGGTGCTGTTCTCCGTGCCGACCTTGATGCGTCCCATGATGCGTTCCCCTTCCGGGAGTTCGGTGCTTGTCGTGCTCCGACATCCAGAACTATACGACCGGTCTACTCGCACCGCAACCCCTCCGTTGCTCAGGCCTGTCGCGGGAGGCGTTACGCGGGCCAGGTCCGGGCCGCGTGGCGGGCCGCGTCCAGGAGCCGGGCCCGGTCGGCGCCGTCGCGGGCCAGGGCGGCCATGCCGGCCAGCACGGTGTCGACGAACGCGGCGACGCCGTCGGCCTCGGCGGTCGACGCGAGTTCTCCCTCCGTGGCGGCCCGGCGCAGACGCGCTCGGATCATGTCGCGTGTCCTGTCGCGTCGCTCGGCGAGCCGCGGCTCACTCATGACGAGGCAGCCGGGGGGCTGTCCGGATGCCGTGAAGTGCTCGGCCGACGACCTCAGCAGGCGCTCGACCGCCTCCCGTGCCGTGGGCGCCGACAGATCGCGCTCCAGGTCCTCGTCCAGGTGCTCGGTGTAGAGCGCGCACGCCTTCTCGAACAGCGCCTTCTTGTCGCCGAAGGCCGCGTACAGGCTGGGTGCGGCGATCCCCGCCTCCCCGCACACCTGTGCGACGCTCACCCCGTCGTATCCGCGCTCCCAGAACGCGTGCATCGCCGTCCGGAGCACCGCGTCCTTGTCGAACGTCCTCGGTCTGCCTGTCATACGTGAACTGTAACGCACATTAAAGAACCTGCTACGGTGCTTCTGTAACGCACATTAAACAACCTCGGGTGGCGGGCCTCGCCTGCCAGAAGGAGCGCAGTGATGAGCTACAGCGGTTACAAGTCCCTGGTGGTCCGTGTGGAGGACCGGATCGCCTGGGTGACCCTCGACAACCCGCCGGTGAACACCATCGACGCCGTACTGGCCGGTGACCTCAAGGCGTTCGCCGACGAGGCGGCGTCCGACGAGGACATCGCCGTGATCGTCCTCCAGTCGGCCGACCCCGAGTTCTTCTCCGCCCACGCGGACTTCGAGTGGTCCTTCGACCCGAGCACCCTCATGGCCCTGGCCGACCCCGACGCCGACCCGGCCCTCAATCCGCTCCAGCAGCTCAACGAGCGGTTGCGCACGCTGCCGCAGGTGACGATCGCGAAGCTGCGCGGCTACGCCCGCGCGGGCGGCGTCGAGCTGGCGATGGCCGCGGACATGCGGTTCGCCGCCGCGGACCGGACCTGGCTGTCCCAGCCGGAGTCGCTGATGGGCATCTTCCCCGGCGGAGGCGGCACCCAGTACCTCAACCGGCTGGTCGGCCGGGCCCGCGCCCTGGAGATCGTGCTGGGAGCCGAACTGTTCGACACCGCTGTCGCCGAGCGCTACGGGTGGATCAACCGCGCGGTGCCGGACGAACACCTCGACGCGTTCGTCGACGCCCTCGCCCGCCGCATCGCCGGCCTGCCCCAGGGCGTGGCCGCCGCCGCGAAAGAGGCGCTGGACGCCGCAGAGGCGAGCGGCCCCGTGCCGCACCTGGCGGAAGAGGCGTCCGCTCACGCGAAGGTCTACCCCTCCCCGGACGACGTCGTCCACCGGCTCCGCGTGCTGATGGACCACGGCGGCCAGACCCGCGACGGCGAACTGCGCCTGGAGCGCCTGCTCGAATCCATCCCCTGGGCCCACCGGTCCTGAACGCCCGCCGGGCACGAACGCCGGCGATCCGCGACGTCAGGTGCGGTTGCCGTGCCTCGCCTGACGTCGCCCTGGCGCCGGGCCCGGACCCGGACCCAGGCCCGGGCCCGGGGCGATAGGCGGTGGTGTATCGGTGCGGTGCGAAGACGAATCGAGCTGTCGTTGAAGCCGGTGCATGGTGCCGCTGGTCTACTTCAAGGGCGGCGGCAACCACGAACCCGACGGCGGCCTGAAGTACCGCCTGTGACCGAGACTGCGAGCCGCTGGAGGGCCGAGGTGGTCGCTCCGTCGGCGAACGGGCCTTCCTGGCAGTCGCGGCGCAGGGGCGGGTGGGTGTTCAATCCGCTGCTCTGCTGGTCTTCTTCGTGGTGGGCGCGTGACGTCCGGGGCGGTTCCGGCGGGCGCCGGGGTCAGGAGAGCGAGGCCACGTACCGGGCGAGCTTCGCCGGGTTCATGACCCACATGACGCGTTCGATGCCGCGCGCGGACGCGTCGACGCACAGCAGCGCCTTCGCGTGGCCGTCGTGCGAGACCAGGACGGCGGGGCTGCCGTTGGCCTCGGCCCAGCGGACGTCCGCGCCGGGCCAGAAGCGCGGGGCGAAGGCGGCCAGGTAGCGGGAGACGTGTGGCAGCCCGAAGACCGGGATCCTGGACGCTCCGCGCGTTCCGCCGCCGTCGGAGTAGCTCACGACGTCCTCCGTGAGCGCCGCCTCCAGCGCAGGCAGGTCGCCGGCCTGCGCCGCGGCGAGGAACGCCTTGAGCAGACGCCGGTGCTCGGCGCGGCTGACCGGTTCCCGTCGTTCCGCGGCCAGATGTCTGCGGGCACGGGTCACGAGTTGGCGCGAATTGGCCTCGCTGGTCTCCAGGATCTCCGCGAGGCGGCGGTACGGGTGGGCGAAGGCCACGCGCAGCACGTAGGCGGCGCGTTCCACGGGGTTGAGCTTCTCCAGGAGGAAGAGGACCGCCAGGTCGAGGGCCTCCGCCCGCTCGGCGCCCACCTGCGGATCCGCCGTCGTGTCCACGGGCTCGGGGAGCCAGGGCCCCACGTACGCCTCGCGCCGCACCCGGGCGGACCGGGCCACGTTGATCGCCAGCCGGGTGGTGACCGTGGTGAGGAAGGCGGCCGGTTCGCGCACCCCTTCGTGGTCGGTGGCCTGCCAGCGCAGCCACGCCTCCTGCACGATGTCCTCGGCCTCCGCCACGCTGCCGAGCATCCGGTAGGCGATGCCGAAGAGCTGGGGGGCGTGCGGCGACGAAGTCCGTCGTTGCGCGGTCGAGGGAGCCTGGGTGGTCGCCGGTGCCCATATGTCCTCCTGTTTTGAGGCGTAATGCTACAAGCCCGATCAGTGGCTTCTTTTCGATGCCGTGAGTGGTGGGTCCGGCTGTCACAGAGCGAGATGCCGTCCGGTCAGAGGGGGCGACGGGACGGTGTGCAGGGCGCCGTCACCGTCTCCTGTTGACGCTCTGCACGAGGAGGACACATGAGTCTGGACCACATCGCGCGGCACGACGAGCTGGTCCCGTCGCGCTACGCGCTGAAGGTCGGCGCCATCGACGTGATGGTGATCAGCGACGGGGTGCTGCCGATCTCCACCGGCACGCTCGCCACCAACGCCGCCAAGGCCGAACTGTCCGCCTGGCTCGGTGACATGTTTCTTCCGCCGGAGGTGTGCGACTGGCCTCTGAACGTGGCGGTGGTGCGCAGCGGCGGCCGGACCGTCCTCATCGACTCCGGGCTGGGGACGGAGTTCTCCGGCTTCCCGAGGACCGGCTGACGTTCGCCGGTGACGCCGTGTTCCAGCCAGGGTTCGACAAGCCGGACTGGCACAACGGCTTCGACCACGACCCGGAGGAGACGGCCCGGTTCCGGATCCGTCTGCTGACGGAGCTGGCGGCGCGGGGCGAGCAACTGGTGGCCACCCACCTGCCGTTCCCCTCCGTCTGCCATGTGGCGGCCGACGGCAGCGCCTTCCGTTTCGTACCGGCCGTCTGGGACTACTGACCCGGTCGCACGCCGCTCAGCCGGGCCGCGCTGTATACCCGTTCAGCCTCGGTCCGGCTGGGCGCCTCCGTCATGTGGCGTAGCTTCTCTGGGCCCCGCCCGGATGACGAGGTGGGTGACGTTCCGTTCAGCACAGGTCACGCGACGGCGTTTCTCCGCGGGCTCCGATGCTTGAACACAATTTGCACACACCCCTCTCCAGACGGACGTTGATGGTCTACATTGACCGTGCTTCGCAAGTTTGGACACGAGGCGACAAATAACGATCTATAGGTTCGGCGCCATGGGCAGCCAGCGGTATCGTCCCCGCGCCGACCGCAGGGGGGTCGGCTCCCGGAGCCCGCAAGGGGCCCGGGAGAGGGCCCGGGTGCGGGGAGCACCCGGGGTGCCCACGAGTTTCCTGCGGGTTCCCTACGTCAAGTACTGCTGCAACACCGGGGCGTCAATCGCGGGGGCGGGGCTTTCCGGAGCAAGGAACAGCGCGGCACGGGGGGCGGGGTCCTCCCGAGAACAGTGTTGGGCGAGCACCTCGAACCACTGGTGACCTGGGGGGGTCCTGTGCAGCAGGGGGAATTAGTCAACCCGTTTCCGTCGGCGCGCGGGCGTCTGGACAACGGGACACTCAGCCAGCCCGCGAGCGATTGGGAGCAGCGGTACCGCCGTACCGTGATCATCAGCGACACCCTGTCCACCGCCGTCGTGGTGGCGGCGATCGGCATCTTCTTCGGGGCCCGTGACGCGGCCAACTGGCACGAGAAATGGGGCATTCTCGCCTTCGGCACCGAACTTCTGGTGCTGGGCGCGCTCGCGGTGAGCCGGGCGTGGGCACCGGCCGTGCTCGGCCAGGGAGCCGAGGAGTTCCGCCGGCTCGGGCGCTCCCTCTTCGCCGCTGTCGTCGTGCTGGCGCTCGGCGGGATCGCCCTCACCTCGCGCAACATCAAGCTCTGGATCTTCGTCGCGATCCCGGCGATCGCGCTCGTCTCCATGACCGCGCGCTATCTGCTGCGCCTGTGGCTGCACAAGCGGCGCAAGGAAGGCAGATGCCTGAGACCGGTGCTCGCCGCCGGGAGCCCGGACACCGTGCGCGATCTGATCACCCGGGCCCGCAAGCTCCCCCATCTCGGCTGGCGGGTGGAGGCCGTGTGCACGACGGACGGCCTCGGCCCCGACGGCGACCAGTTGGACGGCGTGCCCGTCGTCGGCCTGCTGAGCGACGTCGCCCTCCACGTACGGCGCGACGGCTACCGTGTCGTCGCCGTCACCCCCGACCCGCACTGGTCGCCGGACCGGCTCCAGCGGCTGGCCTGGAACCTGGAGGGCAGCGACGCCGAGATGGTCGTGGCGCCCGTGCTGATGGAGGTGGCCGGCCCCCGGCTGCACGTCGACGCGGTGCTCGGGATCCCGCTGCTGCGGGTCAGCATGCCGATCTTCACCGGGGGCCGCAGGGCGGTCAAAGAGGTCGCCGACCGGCTGGGCGCGTTCGTCCTGCTGCTGCTGTTCGCGCCACTGATGGTGCTCGTCGCGCTGCTCGTGCTGGTGGACAGCCGGGGCGGGGTCCTCTACCGGCAGCGCAGGGTCGGCAAGGAAGGCCGCGAGTTCACGATCGTCAAGTTCCGCACCATGGTCGTCGGGGCCGACCGGGCGCGGGCAGAGCTGGCCGGGCTCAACGAGGGCGCCGGTCTGCTGTTCAAACTCCGCCGGGACCCGAGGGTGACCCGGGTGGGGACGGTGCTGCGCCGGTACTCGCTCGACGAGCTCCCGCAGCTCTTCAACGTGCTGACCGGGTCGATGTCGCTCGTCGGCCCGCGCCCTCCGCTGCCGGAGGAGTCCGCCGCGTACGGCCCGGACATCCGGCGGCGGCTGCTCGTCAAACCCGGGCTCACCGGCCTGTGGCAGATCAGCGGGCGCAGCGACCTGCCGTGGGAGGAGGCGGTCCGGCTGGACCTGCGCTATGTGGAGGACTGGTCGCTCGCCCTGGACGCGGTGATCCTCTGGAAGACGCTGCGCGCGGTCCTCCAGGGGCAGGGGGCCTATTGATGCGCGGGGGCTGTCGTCCGGCCGGCGCACGGAGGGCGGGCCGCAAGGGCCCGTCCGGGGGGAGGAACGGAACATGAGGATCAGCGTCTTAGGGCTCGGCTACGTGGGCTGCGTGTCGGCCGCGTGCCTGGCCGGCCTGGGCCACGAGGTCATCGGCGTGGACGTCAGCCAGGTGAAGGTGGACCTGGTCAACGACGGCAAGGCCCCGGTGGTCGAGGAACGGATCGGTGAACTCGTCGCCGAGGTCGTGGGCAAGGGCGCGCTGCGGGCCACCGCGGACGTCCGCGAGGCGGTCATGAACAGCGAGGTGTCGCTGGTCTGCGTGGGCACGCCGTCCGAGCCCAACGGCAGCCTGTGCACCACGTATCTGGAGCGGGTCACCGAGCAGATCGGCGCCGTGCTCGCGGAGCGCGGCGGTTCCGGCGGGCGGCACACCGTCGTCTTCCGCAGCACCATGCTCCCCGGCACCTGCCTGAACCTGCTGGTGCCGATCCTGGAGAAGTTCACCGGCGGTACGGCGGGGGTGGACGTCGGCGTCGCCGTCAACCCGGAGTTCCTGCGCGAGGGCACCAGCGTGCGGGACTTCTTCGACCCGCCCAAGACCGTCATCGGCGAGCTGGACCCGGCCAGCGGCGACGTGGTCGCGGCGCTCTACGAGGGCCTGCCCGGCGAGGTGTTCCGGGTGCCGGTCCCGACGGCCGAGGCGATCAAGTACGCGGACAACGCGTTCCACGGCCTCAAGATCGGTTTCGCGAACGAGCTGGGTGCCGTGTGCCAGGCCCTCGGGGTGGACTCGCACCAGGTGATGGACGTGTTCCTCGCCGACCGCAAGCTCAACATCAGCCCCGCCTATCTGCGGCCCGGCTTCGCCTTCGGCGGCTCCTGCCTGCCCAAGGACCTGCGCAGCCTGGTCCACGCGGCGCAGCGGGCCGACGTCTCGGTGCCCCTCCTCGCCCATGTGCTGCCCTCCAACTCCGCGCACCTCCAGCGCGCGGTGGAGCTGGTCGAGCGCACCGGGAAGCGCCGGGTGGGTCTGCTGGGGCTCTCCTTCAAGCCCGGCACCGACGACCTCCGCGAGAGCCCGCTCGTGGAGCTGGCCGAGCGGCTCTTCGGCAAGGGGTACGACCTGAAGATCTACGACGCCAACGTGAGCCTCTCCCGGCTGCTCGGCGCGAACCGCGAGTACATCGAGAACCGGCTGCCGCACCTCGCGCAGCTCCTCGCCGAGTCCGTCGACGACGTCCTCGGCCACGCCGAGGTGTGCCTGGTCGGGACCAGGGACCCGGCCGTGCTCTCCGCGCTGCCCCACGGTGCGGGGCCCGTGCTGATCGACCTCGTCCGCCTGCCCGACGCCGCGAAGCGCCGGACCGAACCCGGGTACGTGAGCCTTGTCTGACGACACGACCAGCGGCGGCCGACGGGGCCGCCGCGCGCTGATCCTTGTGGAGAACCTGTCCGTGCCCTTCGACCGGCGGGTGTGGCAGGAGTGCCTGACGCTCCGCGACGCGGGGTGGTCGGTCGATGTCATCTGCCCGCGCGGGAGCAAGCGGGACACGGAGGCGGAGGCCGAGATCGACGGGGTGCGGATCCACCGCTACCCGCTGCGCGCCGCCGCCGGGGGACCGGCCGGATATCTGCGGGAGTACGGGGCGGCGCTGTGGCACACCGCCCGGCTGGCCCGCAAGGTCGGCCCGGTCCACGTCGTCCACGCCTGCAACCCGCCCGACCTGCTCTTCCTGCCCGCACTGTGGCTCAAGCGGCGCGGCGCCCAGTTCGTCTTCGACCAGCACGACCTCGTACCGGAGCTGTACCTCTCGCGGTTCGGCCGGGGCGAGGACCTGCTCTACCGGGGCGTGCGCGCGCTCGAACGGCTGACGTACCGGGCCGCGGACATCGTGCTCGCCACGAACGAGAGCTACAAGGACGTCGCGGTGACGCGCGGCGGCCGGAGCCCTGAGGACGTCTTCGTGGTGCGCAGCGCTCCCGCGACCGACCGGTTCCAGCCCGCGCCCGCCGAGCCGGAGCTGAAGCGCGGCAAGCCCCATCTGCTGTGCTACCTCGGCGTCATGGGCCCCCAGGACGGCGTGGACTACGCCCTGCGGGCCCTCGCGAAGCTCCGCGACGAGCTGGGGCGGACCGACTGGCACGCGGTGTTCGTCGGCGCGGGCGACACCTTCGACGCGATGGTGGAGCTCTCCCGCGAGCTGGGGCTCTCCGATCAGGTGCAGTTCACCGGGCGCGTCCCGGACGCCGACCTGGTGCGTTACCTGTCCACCGCGGACGTGTGCCTCTCGCCCGACCCGCACAACCCGCTCAACGACGTCTCGACCATGAACAAGGTCCTGGAGTACATGGCGATGGGCCGGCCGGTCGTCTCGTTCGACCTGAAGGAGGCGCGCGTCTCCGCCGGTGACGCCGCCGTCTACGCGCCCGCCAACGACGAGGCCGAGTTCGCCAGGCTCGTCGCGCTGCTGCTGGACGACCCGGACCGACGGGCCCGGATGGGGAAGACGGGTCAGGAGCGGATCACCGGGCAGCTCTCCTGGCGGAACTCCCAGAGATCGCTGCTCGCCGCCTACGAAGCCGCCTGCCGCGCGCGTACGGCGCGGACGGGCGGCCGGGGACGGGCAGGGAAGAGGCGCCGCCGTTGAGTGAAGAGACGATACGCCTGGTCACGATCGGGCGGATACTCCGCCGCCGCTGGCGGCTCCTGGCCCTCCTCACCGTGGTGGGCGCCCTCGTCGGCTACGGCACCTCGGCGGTGCTGTTCCCGCCGCGCTACACGGCGTCGGCATCCGTGCTGCTGCCGGGGCAGTGGGAGGAGCGCGAACTGCTCACCCAGGCGGAGATCGCGACCAGTTCGGCCGTGGTCGACCGCGCGGCCGCCACGCTCCGCTGGAGCGGCACGAGCGGGGGAGAGCTGCGGGACCAGGTCAGCGCCAAGGCCGCCGACGGGAACATCATCAAGGTCGCGGGCACGGCCGAGACCCCGGAGCGCGCGCAGCGGCTCGCCGACCGGGTCGCCCAGCAGTTCGTCTCGTTCGCCTCGCGGGTCGCGGGCGACGATGCCGACTCCGAATCCGAGGAGGCCACGGAGCCGGAGGCGCTGCGGAAGAAGGTCGTCCAGACCAACCGCCGCATCAGCGCCCTGGCCAGCGCGGCCGACCCCGGGCAGACCGTGGAGGGCGTGCAGGCGCGCACCGAGCTGGAGAAGCTCCGCACCGCGCTGCAGCAGGCCATGAAGAAGCTGGACGAGGCCGAGACGGCGACCGGCAAGGCCGGCATGGTCGTCATGGGCCCCGCGGACAAGCCGACGGGCGAGGCACCGCCGACACGGACGCAGCTCGTCGCCGCCGGGGCGGTGCTGTTCTTCCTGCTCGCGGTCGTCGGCCACCTCGCCGCCGCCCGGACCGACCGGCGGCTGCGCAAGGAGCCGGAGATCGCCACGGCGCTCCGCTCGACCCTGCTGGGCACCGTCGACGTGCCCGGCGAACGGCCCGCGCACCGGTCACGGGGCCGTGGCGCCGGGGCGTGGCTCCGGCGCGTACTGGGCCTGGACGTCCGGTGGAACATGCCGGCCCCCCTGCTGTCCGGCGACGAGGCCGCCGGACGGATCCGCTACCGGCGGGTGTGGGCCCGCCTCCGCGACCAGGTGCCGTCCCCCGGACGGCTGCTGGCCGTCGTGCCCGAGGGCGACGAGACCGCCCTGCTGGCCGCCGGACAGCTCGCCGCCGAGGCCGGGGGAGACCCCTCAGCGAGCGGGGGAGACCCCGTGCTGCGGGTGGTGGAGGTCCCGGTCGCCCGGCCGTTGGTGCCGGACCGCGGCGCCGAGTCCGGTGCCCTGATCGTGCTCAGCGCCGGGAGCTGGACGGCGGGAGAGCTCACCGGGATCGCCGAGGCGTGCGCGGACGCGGGGCACGAGGTCGTCGGCACCGTCGTCGCCGGAACGGTCCGGGCCCGTCCGGCACGCACGGCCGGACGCCCTCCGCGCACCGCCGCCCCGGCGGCCGCGGGCGGCGACGACGCGACGGGAGGAACAGCGTGACGACGAGCAGGAATTCCGAGTCGTCGGCCCCCGCTCCGCTGCTGGACCTGCAGTCGCTGGTGGTGGCGGTGCGCAGACGCCGGCGGCTCTGGTGCGCCATGGCGCTGCTGGGACTGTTCCTCGGGGCCGCGGTCGCCGTGCTGATGCCGCCGCCGCCCTCGGCGGTGACGAAGGTCCTGGTCACCCACCAGGAGGACCAGCCGAACGACACCGGGACCCTCATCCGCACCGACGTGGAGCTGCTGGGGACCACGAGGATCGCGGGCAAGGCCCTCGACGCCCTCAAATCCGCGGAGGACCCCGAGGAGTTCACCCGGGACTACCGGGGCACCGGCCTGACCAACAACCTGCTGCAGATCGACGTCACGGGCGACACCGACGCGGACGCCGTGGCCAGGGCCGAGGCGCTGGCCGACGCGTTCGTCGCCGACCACGTACGGCGGATGCGGGCGACCGCGAAGGCCGAGTCCAAGGCGCTGCTCGACCAGCGCGACCGCATGCGGGACGAACTCGCCCAGGTCAACAAGGCGATCGGGGGCCGCTCCCCCGAGAGCGACCCGCAGTCCTCGGCGAGCATCGAGTCGCTCTTCGCCCGCCGCGCCGAACTCAACTCGCGGATCGCCGACTTCGACGAGCGCGCGGCGGAGGCCCGCACCGGCACGCCCCGGATCATCGCCGGTACGCAGATCGTGGACGCTCCCCGCGCGGTGGAGCACTCCCTGCCGAAGACCGCGGGCACGCACGCCGGGATCGGGCTCCTCCTCGGACTCGTCCTCGGGCTCGCCGTCGCCGCGGTCGGCGCGGTGGTCGCCGACCGGCCCGTGCTGCGCCGCGAGATCGCGGAGAACCTGGGCGCCTCCGTCATCGCGGAACTGCCCCGCCGCTCGGGCAGGGTGTGGCAGCTCCGGCGGACCAGGGCGGCACGCGAACGGCTCACCACGAGCCTGGCCCGCACCGTGCGCGGCTCGGCGGAACCCGTCTCGCTGCTGGAGCTGGGCTGCCCGCGCAGCGCGAGCGTGATCGCGCTGGCCCTCGCCGGGGAGCTGGCGGAGGAGGGGCCCGTGGTGATCGTCGACGGCCTGCCGGGCCCCCAGCTCGCGAACCACCGCCAGAAGGCGGGCGGCCCCGCCGTGGTCAGCGGCGAACGGGCCGCGGCCCTGTCGTCCCAGGAGCGCCGCCTCGGCGTCGGCTCGGTCGCGCCCGGCACGGCGTGGACCGACCTGCGGTACCTCGGCACCCGCACCGTGCTCGTCGTACGGGCCGGGCACGGCCGCGCCGCGTGGCTGCACACCGTGGCGCGGCAGCTCGCGGACCAGCGCATCCCGGTGATCGGCGTGGTGCTGATCGACCCCGATCCGCGCGACCGGACCGACGGCACGCTCTGGGACGGGCCGCCCCCCGCGCCCCGCGGCCAGAGCGAGCGGCTCGCCCGGCAGAACGGGACGGGCGGCCAGCGGCGGACCGAGCGCCATCCGGCGTGGGCCGCGCGGGGCGGGGACAACGACCAGGAGGCGCGGTAGGACATGTGTGGCATCGCAGGGACGTACCGCTGGCCGGACGGGAAGGCCGTGACCGACCGGCTCACCGGCATCCTCGCCCACCGCGGGCCGGACGGGGCGGGCCGCTACGGCCACTCCGCCGGTGACGGCGAAGTGCAGCTCGGGCACCGCCGGCTGTCCATCATCGACCTGTCCGAGACCGGCGCCCAGCCGATGGTCTCGGACGGCCTCGCCCTGACGTACAACGGCGAGCTGTACAACGCGCCCGAGCTGCGGGCCGAACTGGCGGCCGCCGGGGCGCGGTTCCGGGGGACCTCCGACACGGAGGTGCTGCTGGAGGCCTGGCGGCGCTGGGGCACGGACTGCCTGCCCCGGCTGCGCGGCATGTTCGCGTTCGGGATCTTCGACGAGCGCACCGGCGAGCTGGTGCTCGCGCGCGACCAGCTCGGCATCAAGCCGCTGTTCCTGCTCCGGCGCGGCCAGGGCCTGGTGTTCGCCTCCGAGCTGAAGGCGCTCGCCGCCGCGGCCGGCGGGAAGCTGGAGGTGGACCACGCGGCGCTGGTGGCCTCGCTGCTGTACTACTGGGTGCCGGACTCGCGGTGCGCGTTCCGCGAGGCGGAGAAGCTGCCGCCGGGAAGCTGGCTGAGGTGCCGCCCCGACGGCCGGGTGGAGCGCGGCCGCTACTGGAACCTGAAGGACGTCGCCGCCGAGGGCCAGGAGCGGGCCAGGGCGGGCGAACGGCCGGACCTGGCGGCCCTCGTGGAGGACTCGACCCGGCGCCACATGCTCTCCGACGTGCCGGTGGCGACGTTCCTCTCCGGCGGCCTCGACTCCAGCTACCTGACCGCGCTGGCGGCCCGCCACCAGCCCGGGATCTCCGCCTACACGATCGGATTCCGCGCCGAGGACGCCAAGTTCGAGGCGATGCCGGACGACCTGCGCTACGCCCGGCAGGTGGCTGAGCGGTTCGGCGTCGACCTGCGGGAGATCGAGATCGCCCCGGACGTGCTGGACCTGCTGCCGCGCATGACGTACCACCTGGACGAGCCGATCGGCGATCCCGCCGCGATCAACACGTATCTGATCTGCCAGGCAGCGCGGGAGGCCGGGGTCAAGGTGATGCTCTCGGGGATGGGCGCCGACGAACTGTTCGCCGGATACCGCAAGCACCTGGCCAACCTGCTCGCGCTGCGCTACCAGCGCGTCCCGCGGCCTCTGCGGCGCGGCCTGTCCGCGGCCGTGGACAGGCTGCCGGTCGCCACGTCCCGCCGGGGGTACCGGTCGGTGCGCTTCGCGAAGCGGTTCCTCTCCTTCGCGGACCTGCCGGAGGAGACCGCGTTCCGGCGCAGCTACACGATGTACGACCGGGACGAACTGCTCGGCCTGGTCGACCCGGACCTGGCCGGGACGGTCGACGACGTGCTCACCGAGCACGCGGACGTCTACCGGGACAACGCGCTCGACGACTTCGTCAACCGCATGTGCCTCGGGGACGCCCGGATGTTCCTGCCGGGCCTGAACCTCGCGTACACGGACCGCTCCAGCATGGCCGCCTCGACCGAGGTGCGGGTGCCGTACGTGGACGTCGAGGTGGTCAGGGCGGCGTTCGCCGTGCCCGGCGCGCGCAAGATCGTCGGACGGCAGGGCAAGGCCGTCCTCAAGGAGGCCGCCACCTCGGTCCTGCCCCGGGAGATCGTCTACCGGCCCAAGGGGCTCTTCAGCGCCCCGCTGCGCGCCTGGATGAGCCGGGACCTGGCACCGCTGGTGCGCGAGGTGGTGAACGACGGAGAGCTGGTCAGGTCCGGGTTCCTGCGCCGCGACGCGCTGCGGCGGCTGGTCGCCGAGGACGCCTCCGGGCAGCGGGACAACTCCAAGCATCTGTGGCATGTGCTCACGCTGGAGCACTGGTATCGGGGCGCGACTTCTGGGGAGAACGAGTGAAGCAAGTGGTACAGAACTACAAGAGCGGCGAGCTTGCGGTGCTCGACGTTCCGGTTCCGGGGTGCAAGCCGGGCGGGGTGCTGGTCCGCAGCGCCTTCTCGCTGATATCCACCGGGACCGAGCTGATGAAGGTGTCCGAGGCCGGCATGTCGATGCTGGGCAAGGCCCGCTCCCGCCCCGACCAGGTGGCCAAGGTCATGCAGAGCGTGGCCACCAACGGGGTGCCCGCCACCTACCGCAAGGTGATGGGCAAGCTGGACTCATGGACGCCGCTCGGCTACTCGCTGTGCGGCGTGGTCGAGCAGGTCGGCGCCGGGATAGAGGACGTGGCGGTCGGCGACCTCGTGGCCTGCGCGGGCAACGAGCACGCGCTGCACGCCGAACTGAACTGGGTGCCGAAGAACCTCTACACCCCCGTGCCGGACGGCCTCGCGCCGCGCCACGCCGCCTTCGGCACCGTCGGGTCGATCGCGATGCAGGGCGTCCGCCGCGGCGAGCCGCAGCTCGGCGACGTGGCGCTGGTCATCGGCCTCGGCCTGATCGGGCAGTTGGTGGTGCAGCTCCTCGCCGCCGCCGGAGCCCGCGTCGTCGGCGCCGACCCCGACCCCGAGCGCTGCGCGCTGGCCGAGCGGCTGGGCGCCGAGGCGTGCGGCGACCCCGCGTCCGCCGCCGTCGAGTCCGCCGTCGCCGGCCTCACCGGCGGCCACGGCGTGGACCAGGTGTATCTGGCCGCCGGAGGCAGCAGCAACCAGCCCGTCGAGCTGGCGGCCCGGCTGAGCCGCGACCGGGGCCGCGTCGTGGACATCGGCAAGTGCCGCCTGGACCTGCCGTGGAACGCGTACTACGAGAAGGAGCTGGACGTCCGCTTCTCCCGCTCCTACGGCCCCGGGCGCTACGACCCGGAGTACGAGCTGGAGGGCCGGGACTACCCGATCGGCCAGGTCCGCTGGACCGAGCGCCGCAATCTGGCCTGCTTCCTCGACCTCCTCGCCCGGGGCAGCGTGGACGTGGAGCCGCTGATCTCGCTCGTCGCCGACTTCGAGGACGCCGTCGGGACGTACCAGCGCCTCCAGGACGGCGAACTGAAGGCCGTGGCCGTGCTGTTCCGGTACCCCGGGCAGCAGGCGGAGGACGGGGCTCCACCCGAGGCCGAGGCCGTACCGGCGGAGGCCCCGTCGGTGACCGTGCCCGCCGTGCCCGCCGCACCGGGGGAGCGGAGCCCGGGCGGCCGGGGCACCAGGACGCCGGTGCGCCTCGCGTTCGTCGGCGCCGGGAACTACGCGACATCGATGCTCCTGCCGCACCTGGTGGGCCGCGACGCCGTCGAGCTGTCCACGGTCGTCACCACGACGGCGCTGTCCGCCGCCAACGCGCGGCGGAAGTTCGGCTTCGCCGGGGCCACCACCGACCTCGACGCCGTGCTCGGCGACAAGTCCGTCGACGCGGTGTTCGTGGTCACCCGGCACAGCTCGCACGCCGAACTGACCCGGAAGGCCCTGCTGGCGGGCAAGGCCGTGTTCGTCGAGAAGCCGCTCGCCCTCACCGAGGAGGAGCTGGCCGGAGTGCTCGCGGCCGTCGAGGAGTCCGGCAACGACCGTATCCAGGTCGGCTTCAACCGCCGTTTCGCGCCGCTGCTGCGCCAGGCCAAGGAGCGCTTCGGCGCCCGCACCGGGCCCGCGAGCCTCCGCTATCTGGTCAACGCGGGCCGCCTGGAGCAGGGAAGCTGGTACCTCCGGCAGGGCACCGAGGGCTCCCGGTTCGCCGGTGAGGGCGGGCACTTCATCGACACGGCGAGCTGGCTGCTCGGCGCCGACCCCGTCTCGGTGTACGCGGTATCCACGTCCGGCAACGAGGACCTCCAGGTCCTGCTCCGCTACCCGGACGGCTCCACCGCCACGATCAGCTATGTGACGACGGGGCCCTCCGCCTTCCCCAAGGAGACGCTGGACCTCGTCGCGGACGGCAGGGCGCTGCGCCTCGACGACTTCGTCCGCGCCTCGGTGTACGGCGGCAAGCGGTGGTCCAGCCCGCGGCTGAACAAGGCCCGGGACAAGGGCCAGAACGCCGAACTGGCCGCGTTCGTCAAGGCCGTACGCACCGGCGGGCCGATGCCCGTGCCGCTGGAGTCCTTGGTCGCCACCACGGCGGCCACCCTGGCCGTGCGGACCGGCCTGGCCGCGGGCGCGCCCGTGACGCTGGCGGGGGTGCGATGACCGCGAGCACGACCGGTCCCGGCTGGTACCTGCGGCGGCTGTCCCGGATGGGGCCGCGGGAGATCGGCGGGCGGGCGGCCGACATGGCACGCAGGCGGCTGTGGCGCTCGGCGCGCCCCGACTGCCCGCGCGTGACGGGCGCCCGGTTCACCGCCGTACTGCCCGCCGGGACGCTCGCCGCCGTGCCGCCGGACGCCGCGAAGCGCCTCCTCGCGGAGGCGGACCGGCTGATGGCCGGGCACGCCGAGTTCTTCGGGGTGGAACGCGACGACCTGGCCGACCCCGACTGGTGGTTCGACCCGAAGACCGGCCGCCGTGCCCCCTGGGGCTACGCCTTCGACGTGCCGTACCGGAACGAGGAGCTGGCCGGGGACATCAAGCAGATCTGGGAGCCGTCCCGGCACCAGTACCTCACCGTGCTCGCCGCCGCCTACGCCCTCACCGGGAACGAGCGGTACGCCGAGCGGGTCGCCGCGCACCTGCGGTCGTGGTGGGCGGCGAACGCGCCGCTGCGCGGGGTGCACTGGGTCAGCGGCATCGAGCTGGGCATCCGGCTGCTGTCCTGGGTATGGATCCGCAGGCTGCTCGACGGCTGGCCGGGCGCGGCCGGGCTGTTCGAGGAGAACCCGGTGGCGCGGGACCAGATCTGGCACCACCAGCGCTGGCTGGCCGCGTTCCCCAGCCGGGGGTCCTCGGCCAACAACCATGTCGTCGCCGAGGCCGCCGGGCAGTTCGCCGCGGCCTGCGCGTTCGGCTGGTTCCCCACCTCGGTCCGCTGGCGGACGGGCGCGCTGCGGTCGCTGGAGCGGCACCTGCGCGCCAACACCTTCCCCTCCGGCCTCAACCGCGAGCTGGCCAGCGAGTACCACGGACTCGTGCTGGAGCTGGGCCTGGCCGCGGTCGCCGAGGCGGACGCCGCCGGTGTGACCGTGCCCGCCTCCGTGCGGCTGGTGCTGCTGCGGATGACCGACGCGCTCGCCGCCGTCGTGGACAGCGACCTGCGGCCCCCGCGCCAGGGCGACGGCGACGACGGGCACGGCCTGGTCGTGGACGGCGCGGGCACCGACCGCTGGGCGTCGCTGCTGGCCACCGGCGAGGCCGTGTTCGGCCGCCGCGACTGGTGGCCGACGGTGACCGGCACCGACGTGCGCACCCCGCTGCTGGCCGCGCTCGTCCGGCCGGGCTCCGCGCCTGCCGTGGCGCGCCCGGCGAGCCGCCCCGCCCACTTCGGCGACGCGGGCATGACGATCCTGCGCGGCCCGGGGGAGATCTGGTGCCGCTGCGACGGCGGCCCGCACGGCTTCCTGTCCATCGCCGCGCACGCCCACGCGGACGCCCTGTCCGTGGAGGTCCGGCACGACGGGGTCGAGATCCTCGCCGACCCGGGGACGTACTGCTACCACGGGCAGCCCGAGTGGCGGCGGTACTTCCGCTCGACTCTCGGCCACAACACTCTGGAGCTGGACGGGAGGGACCAGTCCGTCTCCGGCGGCCCGTTCCTGTGGACCCGGCACGCCCGCAGCCGCGTCCTGGCCGTGGACACGGCCGGCGCCGCCGACGGCGGGACGGCCCGCTGGTGCGCCGAGCACGAGGGGTACGAACGGGCCGTGCACCGGCGCCGGGTGGAGCTGACCGCCGCGCGCGGGGAGCTGCGGGTGGCCGACGAGTTACGGGGCGCGCCCGGCCCGCGCCGCGCCGTGCGGCTGGCCTTCCACCTGGGTCCCGCGGTCACCGCCCGCCTGGAGGGGAGCCGCGCCGCGCTGACCTGGAGCAAGGACGGCGAGGACCGCGCCGCGGAGCTGGAGCTGCCCGAGGGGCTGGCCTGGCGGGCGCACCGCGGCGAGACCGGGCCGCCGCTGGGCTGGTACTCCGCCGGATTCGGGCGCAAGGAACCCGCCACGACGCTGGTCGGCAGCGGCTCCGCCGACGGCACCGGCGGGTTCGTCACCGTACTCAGGTTCCGCGGCTAGGAGGACGTGTGGGGATCAAGTGGCGGAACCGGGCGTCGCCGGTGGTGGTGCCGGTGCTGGCCCTGCTGGTGGTGACCGGCTGCGTGAGCACGCCGGACACCCCGGCGGAGCCGGACGCCGGGCCCTCCACGTCCGCGGCCCGGCCCCCGGCCCGGGTGTGCGCCAAGCCCGCGGCCGGACCGGGGAAGGCGCCGTCCGGCGCGGTGACCGTGGACCCCGGGAAGGTCGGCGACCTGGCCGCGAAGACGAAGAAGAGCCCGGCGGGCACGACGTTCTGGCTCCGCCCGGGCAAGCACAGGCTCGACCCGGACCGGCACGCCCAGGTCGTCCCCAAGAAGGGGAACACGTACCTCGGCGCGCCGGGCGCGGTGCTCGACGGCCGGAAGAAGAACCAGTACGCGTTCGGCGGCGGCGCCCGCGACGTCACCATCCGCCATCTGACGGTGCAGCGGTTCGTCGCCCCGCACGACGAGGGTGTGGTCAACCACGACTCCGCCGACGGATGGGTGATCGAGCACGCGAGGATCCAGCGGAACTCCGGCGCCGGGCTGATGGCCGGTGCCCGGCAGCGGGTCCGCGCGAGCTGCCTGCGCGACAACGGGCAGTACGGCATGAACGCGTACAAGGGCGACGGCCCGCTCACCGACCTGGTCGTCACCGGCAACGAGATCACCGGCAACAACACCGGCGACTGGGAGCGGAAGCGGAAGGGCTGCGGCTGCACCGGAGGCATCAAGTTCTGGGCCGTCGACGGGGCCGACGTACGCGGCAACTGGGTGCACGACAACCGCGGAACGGGCCTGTGGGCGGACACCAACAACAACGACTTCCGCATCGAGGACAACGTCCTGGAGGCCAACGACGGCGCCGCGCTGATCTACGAGACCAGCTACAACGCGGTCATCCGGAAGAACACGATCCGGCGGAACAACTGGGTCGAGGGCCGCAGATACGCCGACCGCGACGACCCCTTCCCGCTCGCCACCGTCTACCTCTCCGAATCCGGCGGCGAACCCCGCGTCAAGGCCCGCACGGACAAGATCGAGGTCTCCCGGAACCTCCTGGAGAACAACTGGAACGGCATCACCCTGTGGGAGAACGCCGACCGGTTCTGCAACAGCCCGGCCAACACCTCCTCCGGCGACTGCACGCTGCTGGTGGACAAGACCGACCGCTGCTCCCGGCCGGGCATCGCCGAGCGGCCGCTCTACGCCGACTGCCGGTGGAAGACCCAGCGCGTCTCCATCCACGACAACCGCTTCGTGCTCGACAAGTCCGTCCTCAAGTGCGACGTGAAGTGCGACCGGATGGCGGTGCTGGCCAACTACGGCACCTACCCCAAGTGGTCGCCGTACAAGGGCGAACGCGTCGCCGAGGCGATCACCCGCAAGCAGCACAACCGCTGGCGCGACAACGCCTACGTCGGGCCGTGGAAGTTCGTCGCCCACGACCCGAGCCGCGTCCTCGACTTCGGACAGTGGCAGGGCGCCCCGTACGAGCAGGACGCGGGCAGCACCTTCGAGCCGCGGGACGGTGAGTGAGGTGGGCGGGAACACACCGAGGACCGTCGGGGTGGTCTGGGGGCTGCTGGTCCTCAACACGCTCGGCTCCGCCGGGGCCGAGACCCTCGTGCCGCTGCCCCGGTCCCTCATCCAACTGGTCACCATGGGCGCGCTCGTCGCCGCGTTCGCACTGGCCCTCGTACTCAACCTCCGGCTGCGCATCCGCCCCAGCGCCTACGTGCTGCTGCTCACCCTGCTGCTGGTGCCGAGCGTCCTGTCCAGCCTGCAACTGGAGTCCGGGCTCGGGGCGCTGTTCCGCTGCGGCCGGTTCGCGCTCTTCGTCGCCACGCTGTGGCTGCTCAGCCGCTGGTGGGACGGGAGCGAGACGTTCGTCCGGCACCACATCCGGATGTACTTCGCGGTACTCGGCTCCGTCGCCGCCGGTGCGCTCCTCTCGCCGGGCGCGGCCATGCCCGAGCTGTACGGCGGGCGGCTCGTCGGCGCGCTGTGGCCGCTCACCCCGCCGCAGATCGGCCAGTACGCCGCGGTGATCATCGGGCTCACCGTGCTGCTCGTCCTGGGCCGCAGGACCGACAGGATGAGCGCGGCGGTCATCATCGTGCCCTCGCTCGTCCTGCTCGCGCTGACCCACACCCGGACGGCCACGATCGGCTTGCTCCTCGGGCTGACGTTGGCGATCGGCTCCCTCGTCCTCACCAGCGCCGCGGCGCGCCGGTTCTTCACCTGGACCGTGGTGGTCGCCGTGGTGGCCGGGGTCGGGTTCGCCGCCGCGCTGCGCGCGTGGTTCTTCCGCGGGCAGAGCCAGGAGTACCTCACCAGCCTCACCGGCCGGGCCAAGGTCTGGGACGCCCTGCTCGCGGCTCCCCGCTCGACCGCGGAGAAGGCCTTCGGGGTGGGCCTGGGCGACAAGTCCTTCGGCGGACTGCCGATCGACAACAGTTGGCTGGCCGTCTACCACGAACAGGGCCTGACGGGCGTCGTCCTCGTCGCCACGATCATCATCGTGCTGGGCGGCGTCGCCCTGCTGCGGCCGCCCTCGCTGGCGAGGGCCTGCGCGATCTTCCTGATCAGCTACTGCGCCATCGCCTCGTACACCGAGGCCGGGCTGGGCGACGCCTCGCCGTACCTGCTGCACCTGGCCGTCGCCGCCTCGCTGCTGGCGACACCGGCGGAGGGCACGGCACTCGACAAGGAGCCCGGCACACCCCTCGGCACGGCCCTCGACGAGCCCCTCGCCCCGCCCGCGGCCCCGGCGGCGCCCGCCGCGGCGGCCGGGCCCCGCCGCCGACGCGTCCCGCGATGGGCCAGAGACCGGGAGGTGACCTGAGCATGAGCGACCCGGGCATGCACGTCCTCGTGGTGCACAACCGCTACAACTCGGCGCAGCCCAGCGGCGAGAACAACGTCGTCGACCAGGAGGTCGCGCTGCTGCGCGCGGCCGGACACCGGGTCGAGCTCTTCGAGCGGCGCAGCGACGACATCGCGGCGCGCTCCCTGCCGGGCAAGGCCGCGCTGCCGTTGCTGGTGCCGTGGAACCCGGCCGTGCGCAAGGAGCTGGCCGCCCGGCTCCGCGCCTCGCGCCCCGACGTGGTGCACGTCCACAACGTCTTCCCGCTCCTGTCGCCCGCGGTGCTCGCCGCCTGCGCCGACGCCGGGGTGCCCGCCGTCGCCACGCTGCACAACTACACCCAGGTCTGCCCGCCCGGCACGCTCCAGCGGGACGGCAGGCCGTGCGCCGAGTGCGTCGGGACGACCGTGCCGCTGCCCGCCGTACGGCACGGCTGCTACCGCGGCTCCCGGCTGGCGACGGTCCCGCTCGCGGTCAGCCTCACGGCCAACCGGCGGCGGTGGTGGACCGGCGTGGACCGGTTCTTCTGCATCTCCGCGGCGCAGCGCGACGTCCTCGTGCGCTCCGGCATGCCCGCCGAACGGCTCGCGGTGAAGCACAACTTCGTCCCGGAGCCCGACGTCCGGCGGACGGGCCCCGGCGAGCACCTGCTCTACCTCGGCCGCCTCGCCGAGGCCAAGGGCGTGCGGCTCCTCATGGCCGCGTGGGACCAGCTCGCCGCGGACGGCGGCGTGGACGTGCCGCTCGTCCTCGCGGGCGCCGGGCCGCTGGAGGGGGAGGTGGCCGCCTGGGCGGCGGGCCGGGACGACGTGCGGTACGCGGGCCTGTACGACCCGGCGGAGTGCCGGCGCGCGCTCGCGCGGTCGGTCGCCGTGGTGGCGCCCTCGACGTGGCTGGAGGCGTTCGGCCTGGTCGTCGTGGAGGCGATGGCGGCCGGGGTCCCGGCCGTCGCCGCCGGGCACGGCGCCTTCGCCGAGCTGGTCGAGGACGGGGTGACCGGGCTGCTGCACCGGCCGGGCGAGACCGCCTCGCTCGCCTCGTGCCTGCGCCGGATCACGGCCGGACCGGACCGCAACCGGGAGATGGGGAGGGCGGCCCGGCGCCGTTACGAGCAGGGCTTCAGCCCGGAGGTCGGGCTGGAGCGCCTGGTGGAGGGGTACCGGGCCGCGATCGCGGGCCGGACCGGAATAGTGGGGGGCAGTTCATGACACGATGCCGACTCTGCGGCTCGGAGGCGATGGCGAGCGTCGTCGACCTCGGGGCCACACCGCCGTGCGAGAGCTTCCTCGCCGCGGACCAGCTCGACCGGCCGGAGCCCGCGTACCCGCTGCATCTGCGGGTCTGCACGGAGTGCTGGCTGGCGCAGATACCTCCGCTGATCACGCCGGAGGAGACATTCAAGGAGTACGCGTACTTCTCCTCGTACTCCTCCTCGTGGGTGGAGCACGCGCGGACGTTCGTCGAGGGCGCCGTCACGCGCCTGGGCCTGGGCCCCGGCTCCTTCGTGGCCGAGGTCGCGAGCAACGACGGCTATCTGCTGAGGCACGTGGCGGACCGGGGGATCCGCTGCCTCGGCATCGAGCCGTCCGTCAACGTCGGCGCCGCGGCGCGGGACGCGGGCGTGCCCACGCTCACGGCGTTCCTGGACCCGGACACCGGCGCGGGCGTCCGCGCCGAGCACGGCCCGGCGGACCTGGTCGTGGCCAACAACGTGTACGCGCACATCCCCGACGTCGTCGGATTCACCCGGGGGCTGCGTGCCCTGGTCGCCGACGACGGCTGGGTCTCGATCGAGGTGCAGCACCTGCTGACCCTGATCGAGCAGAACCAGTACGACACGATCTACCACGAGCACTTCCAGTACTACACGGTCGCCTCCGCGATCCAGGCCCTGGCCAGCGGCGGACTCACCCTCGTGGACGTCGAGCTGCTGCCCACCCACGGCGGCTCCATCCGGCTGTGGGCCCGCCCGGACGGGGCGGCGGGGGAGCCCGGCCGCCGGGTCGCCGAGGTGCTGGACCGCGAGAAGGCCGCCGGACTCCAGGAGCTGTCCGGGTACACCGAGTTCTCCGCGCGCGTGTCCAAGGTGCGCCGGGACCTGCTCAAGTTCCTCATCGAGGCGGCCGAGCGCGGCGAGACCGTCGTCGGCTACGGCGCCCCCGGCAAGGGCAACACCCTGCTCAACCACTGCGGCATCCGGCCCGACCTGCTCCCGTACACCGTCGACCGCAACCCGTACAAGCACGGCCGGTTCACCCCCGGCACCCGCGTCCCCGTCCTGCCGCCCGAGCGGATCGCCGCCGACGAGCCGGACTACGTGCTCGTCCTCCCGTGGAACCTGCGCGACGAACTGGTCGAGCAGCTCTCCTATGTGCACGCCTGGGGAGGGCGGCTGGTCTTCCCCATCCCGGAACTGAGCATTGTCGAGGTCAAGCCATGAAGGTCGTACTGTTCTGCGGCGGCTACGGGCTGCGCATGCGCGCCGGAGCCTCCGACGACATGCCCAAGCCCATGGCGATGGTCGGCCCCCGCCCGCTGATCTGGCACGTCATGCGCTACTACGCGCACTACGGGCACACCGAGTTCATCCTCTGCCTCGGCTACGGGGCGCACCACATCAAGGACTTCTTCCTCCACTACGAGGAGACGGTCTCCAACGACTTCGTGCTGCGCAACGGGCGGACCGAGCTGCTGTCCACCGACATCGCCGACTGGACGATCACCTTCGCGCAGACCGGCGTCGAGTCGCCCATCGGGGAGCGGCTGCGCCGGGTGCGGCACCACCTGGACGGCGACGAGATGTTCCTCGCCAACTACGCCGACGTCCTCACCGACGCCCCGCTGCCCGAGATGGTCGACCAGTTCGCCCGGCGCGACGCCGGTGCCTCGATGATGGTCGTGCCGCCGCAGTCCTCGTTCCACTGCGTGGACCTGGGCGAGGACGGCCTGGTGGGAGGCATCACCGCCGTCAGCGAGCTGCCGCTGTGGGAGAACGGCGGATACTTTGTGCTCCGCCAGGAGGTCTTCGACCACATCCCCGAGAACGGGGACCTCGTCGCCGACGGCTGCGCCCAGCTCGCCAAGCGCGGACGGCTGGTGGCCCACCAGCACCGCGGCTTCTGGAAGCCGACCGACACCGTCAAGGAACGGGCCGCGCTCGACGCCGCCTACGCCCGGGGCGAGCGCCCCTGGGCCGTGTGGGAGCGGGACCGCGCCGGGGTGCGCGCGTGATCCGGCTCGGGGCCGCCCGCCTGGACCGGATCGTCGCCGTGGGCGCGCACTGCGACGACCTCGCCATCGGCGCGGGCGGCACGCTGCTCACGATGTGTCTCGCGCGCCCCGGCCTCCGCGTCGACGCGCTCGTGCTCTCCGGCGGCGGCAGCGAACGCGAGGACGAGGAGCGCGCCGCGCTCGCCGCCTTCTGCCCGGGCGCCGAACTGGGCCTGACCGTGCTCAAACTGCCGGACGGCCGGATGTCCGCGCACTGGAACGAGGCCAAGGACGCGGTCGAGGAGCTGCGCGCGGCGACCGACCCCGACCTCGTGCTGGCCCCGCGCACCGCGGACGCGCACCAGGACCACCGCGGCCTGGCCGAGCTGGTGCCCACCGCGTTCCGCGACCACCTCGTCCTCGGCTACGAGATCGTCAAGTGGGACGGCGACCTCGGCCGCATGGCCGCGTACCAGCCGCTGTCGCCGGAGATCGCCGAGCAGAAGGTGCGGCTGCTCCAGGAGCACTACCCCTCCCAGCGGCACCGGCCCTGGTACGACCGGGAGGCCTTCCTCGGGCTCGCGCGGATCCGCGGCATCGAATGCCACGCGCGCTACGCCGAGGCGTTCGACGTCACCAAACTCACTCTGAACCTGGGGGATTGAACCTTGCGCGTACTGCTGACCGGGCACCAGGGCTATCTGGGCACCGTGATGGCCCCCGTCCTCACGGCCGCCGGGCACGAGGTCGTCGGACTGGACGCCGGCCTCTTCGCCGACTGCGTGCTGGGCCCGCCGCCCGAAGACCCCGCGGGGCACCGGGTGGACCTGCGCGACGTCACGGCCGAGCACGTGACGGGGGTGGACGCCGTCATCCACCTCGCCGCGCTCTCCAACGACCCGCTGGGAGCGCTGGCACCCGAACTGACCTACGCCATCAACCACCACGCGTCCGTACGGCTCGCCCGGCTGGCCCGCGACGCCGGGGCACGGCGCTTCCTGTACGCCTCGACGTGCTCGGTCTACGGCGCCGCCGGCGGGGACGAGCTGGTGACCGAGGAGGCCCCGCTGCGCCCGGTCACCCCGTACGCGGAGTCCAAGGTGCGGGTGGAGGACGAGCTGCACGCGCTGGCCGACGGCGACTTCAGCCCGGTGTTCCTGCGCAACGCCACCGCCTTCGGCCACTCGCCCCGGCTGCGCGCCGACATCGTGCTGAACAACCTGGTCGGCCACGCCCTCCTGTCCGGCGAGGTCCTGGTCCTCTCCGACGGCACCCCCTGGCGCCCGCTGGTCCACGCCGCCGACATCGCCCGGGCCTTCACGGCCGCGCTGGACGCCCCGCGCGAGGCCGTGCACGACCGCGCGTTCAACATCGGCAGCGAGGCCAACAACGTCACGGTCGCCGAGATCGCCGGGCAGGTCGCCGAGGCCGTGCCCGGGGCGAAGGTCGTGATCACCGGGGAGACCGGCGCCGACCCGCGCTCGTACCGGGTGGACTTCTCCCGCTTCCGGGAGGCGATACCCGGCTTCGACTGCGAATGGACGGTGAAACAGGGCGCCGCCGAACTCGCCGACGCCTACCGGGAGCACGGGCTGACCAAGGAGGGCTTCGAGCGGCGCTTCACCCGCCTCGCCGTGCTGCGCGCGGCGACCGAGGCCGGATCCGTCGACGACACCCTGCGGTGGCGCCGGTGACCACGCCCGGCGAGGAGATGCACGCGCTGGTGGAGCGGATGTACCCGCTCTGCCGGAGCATCACCGGCGACGGGGTGCGTGCCACCCTGGACATCGTCGGCGAATACGTCCCGCTGCAGGTGCGGGAGGTGCCGACCGGGACGCAGGTGCTCGACTGGACCGTGCCGCAGGAGTGGAACATCCGCGACGCGTACATCGCCGACGCCTCGGGGCGCCGCGTCGTCGACTTCGCCGCGTCCAGCCTCCATGTGCTCGGCTACAGCCTGCCGGTGGCGCGGACCATGCCGCTCTCCGAGCTGCGCGCCCACCTGCACACCCTGCCGGACCACCCCTCCTGGGTGCCGTACCGCACCAGCTACTACGAACCGCGGTGGGGATTCTGCCTGGCCCAGGAGACCCTGGACGCGCTGCCGGAAGGCGAGTACGAGGTCCGTATCGACTCCGCACTCACCGACGGCCACCTCACCTACGCCGAGCACGTGGTGCCCGGCCGGGTGCCCGACGAGGTGCTCGTCTCCTGCCACGTCTGCCACCCGTCGCTGGCCAACGACAACCTGGCCGGGATCGCCGTGGCCACGTTCCTGGCCAGAGAGCTGGCCGGGCGCGAGCCGTACTACACCTACCGGTTCCTCTACGCGCCCGGCACCATCGGCGCGATCACCTGGCTGGCCCGGAACGCGGAGCGGACCGGGAGCGTCGCGCACGGGCTGGTGCTGGCCTGCGCGGGGGACCGGGGGCAGTTGACGTACAAGCGGAGCAGGCGCGGCGACGCCGGGATCGACCGGGCGATGCGGCATGTGCTCACCGCCTCCGGACGGCCGCACCGCATCACCGAGTTCACCCCGTACGGCTACGACGAGCGGCAGTTCTGCTCGCCCGGGTTCGACCTCGGCGTGGGCTCGCTCAGCCGGACCCCGTACGCCGGATATCCCGAATACCACACCTCGGCCGACGACCTGGACTTCGTCACCCCGGAGGCGATGGAGGACACCCTCGCCGTGTGCCGCGAGGCGTTCGGCGTGCTGGAGCGCGACCGGCGGTACGTCAACCTCAGCCCGTACGGCGAACCGCAGTTGGGGCGGCGCGGGCTGTACGACTCGCTCGGCGGGCGCAGCGACGCGAAGCAGGCCCAGATGGCGATGCTCTGGGTGCTCAGCCTCTCCGACGGCGAGCACGGCCTGCTGGACGTCGCCGAGCGGTCCGGGCTGCCGTTCGAGGCAGTCGCCGCCGCGGCCGACGCCCTGCACGGCGCCGGACTGATCAAGGCGTGACGCCCGTGACCACCGAGGAGGAGACGACGACCCCCGCCGGGCACGCGCGCCCCGGCGCCAAGCGGGCCATCGCCGGACGGCTCTCCTGGGGACTGGCCGACCAGGCCGTCTGCAGCCTGAACAACTTCGCGGTGGGGATCTACGTGGCCCGCTCGCTCGGACTGGGCGCGTTCGGCGCGTTCAGCCTGGCCTGGGTGACCTACGGCGTGGTGCTCAACGTCTCCCGCGGGCTGTCCACCGACCCGCTGATGGTCCGCTTCAGCGGCGTGCCCGCCGCGAACTGGCGCGCGGCGGTGGCCCGCTCCTCGGGCACCGCGCTCGTCGTCGGCACCGCCCTCGGCGCGGTGTGCCTGGCGACCGGGCTGGGGATCGGCGGGCGTGTGGGCTCCGCCTTCGCCTGCCTCGGTGCCGTCCTGCCCGCGCTGCTGCTCCAGGACGCCTGGCGATTCGCGTTCTTCGCCGCCGGGACCGGCCGCAAGGCCTTCGTCAACGACCTGGTGTGGGCCGCCGCGCTCGTCCCGGCCATGGTGGTCGCCGCCCGCGTGGACAGCGTGGCCGCCTTCGTGCTCGCCTGGGGTACCTCCGCCGCGCTGCCCGCGGTGTACGGCTGGCTCCAGTCCGGGATCCGGCCCCGCCTCACCGGGGCGCGCGCCTGGCTGCGCGAGCACCGCGACCTCGGCTACCGCTATCTGGCCGAGAACGTCAGCAACAGCGGCGCGAGCCAGCTCCGAGCCTACGGGCTCGGCGCGATCGTCGGCGTCGGCGCCGTCGGCGTGATCCGGGGCGCCGAACTGCTCCTCGGCCCGTTCCTCGCCCTGCTGATGGGGCTCTCGCTCGTCACCGTCGCGGAGGCGGCACGGGTGCTGCGGCGGGCCCCGCACCGGCTGGGCACCTTCTGCCTCCTGCTGGGCGGCGGCCAGGCCGCCGCCGCGGTGCTCTGGGGCGCGGCCCTGCTGCTGGTCCCCGACCGGGCCGGGGAGCTGGTGCTCGGCGGCGTCTGGCACTCGGCCTCCGACCTGATCGTCCCCGTCACGCTCGGCGTCGCGGGCGCCGGGCTCGGCACCGGCGCGGCGGCCGGGCTGCGCGCGCTCGCCGCCGCCCGGCGCAGCCTGCGCTGCCAGCTCTTCGCCTCCGCCTGCTATGTCACCGGCGGGCTCGGCGGCGCCGCCGCGGCCGGTACGGCCGGATCGGCCTGGGGCGTCGCCGCCGCGACCCTCGGGGCCTCGGCCCTGTGGTGGCTGCAGTTGCGGTCCGCCCTCCGCGAGCACCACCGCACCCCCATCCCCGAAGTGAGGACGCCATGACCGCCCTTCCCCGGCTGAGCATCGGCCTGCCCGTCTACAACGGCGAGGAGTACCTGGCGGAGTCCCTCGAAGCGCTGCTGGGCCAGACCTACGAGGACTTCGAGCTGGTCATCTCCGACAACGCCTCGACCGACGGGACCCAGGACATCTGCCGCGCGTACGCCGCCCGCGACCCGCGCATCCGCTACCTGAGGCTCTCCCGGAACATCGGCGCGGCGCCGAACCACAACCACGTGTTCACCAAGTGCCGCGGCGAGCTGTTCAAGTGGGCCTCGCACGACGACCTGTACGCCCGCGACCTGCTGCGGCGCTGCGTGGACGCGCTCGACGCGCGCCCCGACGTGGTCCTCGCCCACGCCGACCAGGCCGTCATCGACGGCGACGGCAAGGTCAAGGTCCCCTACGAGTACGGGCTCGCCACCGCCTCGCCGCACGCGCCGGAGCGCTTCCGCAGCTTCCTGTTCGAGCCCGGCGGCGACGACTTCTACGGCGTGATGCGCTCCGCCATGCTGCGCAAGGTCAAGCCGCACGACAGCTACCACCACGCGGACCGCACCTTCGTCGCCGAGATCGTCCTGCACGGGCCCTTCCACCAGGTGCCGGAGCTGCTCTACTTCCGCCGTGACCACCCCACCCGCGCCGAGCGGGCCAACCCCTCCAAGCGCTCCCGGTGCGTCAACCTGGACCCGCGCCGCGCGGGCCCGCTGCACCCGACGCCCCGGCTGCTCGCCGAGTACGTGTGGGGCTTCGCCGCGGCGATCCGCCGGGCACCCCTGTCCCCGGCCGACCGCCGCGCCTGCTTCCGCCACCTCGCCGCGTGGCTGACCAGCCGCACCCGCCCCGGCGCCGGGGAGCGGGTCGAGGACCGCGCCCCGGTCGACCCGGACCGGCACTCCGTCTCCGTCGACGCCCTCGTGGCCGGGCGCGAGGGGCGGCGGGCGTGACGCCGGTACGAGTGGGGGTGTTCGGCCTGCTCGGCTCCGGCAACCTCGGCAACGACGGCTCGCTGGAGGCCGTGCTCGGCCGCCTCCGCGAGGAGCACCCGGACGCGGCCGTGGGCGCGCTGTGCGGCGGACCCGCGACCGTATCGGCCCGCTACGGGATCCCCGCGACGCGGCTGCACTGGAACCGCGCGGAGTACCGGACCGCGTCCCGGACGGGCGCCGTCGCGGCGAAGGGGCTGGGCAAACTCGTCGACGCCTTCCGCACCGCCGCCTGGGTCCGCCGCCACGACGTGGTGATCGTCCCCGGCATGGGCGTCCTGGAGGCCACGCTTCCGCTGCGGCCGTGGGGCTTCCCGTACTCCCTGTTCCTGCTCTGCGCCTCCGGACGGCTGTTCGGCACCCGGGTCGCGCTCGTCAGCGTCGGGGCCGCCGCTATCGGCAGCCGGCCGACCCGGACCCTGGTGCGCTGGTCGGCGCGGCTGGCCGCGTACCGCTCGTACCGGGACACGCTGTCGCGCGACGCGATGCGCGCGATGGGCGTGGACACCGCGCGCGACGAGGTCTACCCCGACCTCGCCTTCGCCCTGCCCGCGCCGCCGCCGGGCACCCGGGACGGGACGGTCTGCGTCGGCGTCATGGACTTCCACGGCAGCG
Source organism: Streptomyces albiaxialis (assembly GCF_039530985.1). Taxonomy (NCBI): domain Bacteria; kingdom Bacillati; phylum Actinomycetota; class Actinomycetes; order Kitasatosporales; family Streptomycetaceae; genus Streptomyces; species Streptomyces albiaxialis. The sequence goes on along the minus strand of NZ_BAAAPE010000002.1, from coordinate 266,980 downwards.
ACGACGACCGCGCCCGCGCCGACGGGATCCACCGCCGCTACCTCGACGGGACGACCCGCTTCGTCCGCGCACTCGCCGAGGACGGCAGGCCCGTCCGGCTGCTCACCGGCGACGCGTGCGACGCGCCGGTGGCCGCCGCGATCCGTGACGCGGCGGGCTCGCCGCTGGTCACCGTCGCCGGGGCGGACTCGCTGGCCGGCCTGATGCGGGAGGCCGCCGCCGCGGACGCCGTGGTCGCGACCCGCTACCACAACCTCGTCTGCGCGCTGCGGGCCGGAACCCCGACGCTCGCGCTCAGCTACGCCGCCAAGAGCGACGCGCTCATGGACCGCATGGGGCTCGGCGCGTACTGCCACCCCGCCCGCGAGGCCGACGCCGACCGGCTGCTGGAGCAGTTCCGGGAGCTGGAGAAGCACGCGCCGGAACTGCGGCGGGCCCTCGCCCAGGCGAACGAGACCGCGGCGCGGCAGCTCGACGACCAGTTCACCGCCTTGACCACGGCCCTCTTCCCCGCCGCCCCCGCCCGTCAGGAGAACCCATGAAGGCGACCGAAGTCACCCGGATCCACGGGGCGTTCCTCTTCGAGCCGACCCCGTACGCCGACGCGCGCGGCTTCTTCTGCCGCACCTTCGACGCCGACGTGATCCGCTCGGTGGGCCTCGACCCGCACGCCTTCGTCCAGGACAGCGTCTCCCGCTCGGTCCGCGGCGTCCTGCGCGGCCTGCACCTGCGCTCCGGCCGGGGCGAGGCCAAGCTCGTGCGGTGCTCGTACGGCCGGATCTTCGACGTCGTCGTGGACCTGCGGCCGGACTCGCCGACGTACCGGAACGTGGCCACCTTCGAGCTGACCGGCGAGACGCAGACGACGCTCTACATCCCGGCGGGGTGCGCGCACGGCTTCCAGGCGCTGACCGGCACGGCCGACACCTCGTACCGGATCGACCGGCCGCACGACCCTGCCGAGGACGTGACGATCGCCTACGACGACCCGGAGCTGGCCATTCCCTGGCCGCTCCCGGCCACGTCGATGTCCCAGCGGGACCGCGAGGCACCCGGCCTCGCCTCGGTCCTCAAGCACATGGAGAGGTGAGACCGGCGTGGAGACCGAACACACCGAGGACCGCGAGGAGTTCGCGCTGCCCAGGTCGCGGCGGGCGAACGAGCGGCTGCACGCCATGATCCCCGGCGGCGCGCACACCTACGCCAAGGGCGACGACCAGTACCCCGAGAACCTGGCCCCCGTCATCAGCCACGGGCGCGGCGCCCACGTGTGGGACATCGACGGCAACCGCTACATCGAGTACGGCTCGGGGCTGCGGTCCGTCAGCCTCGGCCACGTCCACCCGCGCGTGACGGAGGCGGTGCGGCGGGAACTCGACCGCGGCGGCAACTTCGTCCGGCCCTCCATCGTCGAGGCCGAGGCCGCCGAACGCTTCCTGGCCACGGTGCCGACCGCCGAGATGGTGAAGTTCGCCAAGAACGGCTCCGACGCCACCACCGCGGCCGTGCGTCTCGCCCGCGCCGCCACCGGCCGCGCGCGCGTGGCCCTCTGCGCCGACCACCCGTTCTTCTCCGTCGACGACTGGTTCATCGGCACCACGCCGATGAACGCGGGCATCCCGGCGGCCACCGCCGAGCTGACGGTCACGTTCCCGTACGGGGACCTGGCCGCCACGGAGGAGCTGCTCGCCCGGTACCCCGACGAGATCGCCTGCCTGATCCTCGAACCCGCCTCCCACACCGAGCCCCCGCCCGGATACCTCGCCGGGCTGCGCGAACTCGCCGACCGGCACGGCTGCGTCCTCGTCTTCGACGAGATGATCACCGGCTTCCGCTGGTCGGAGGCGGGCGCCCAGGGCCTGTACGGCGTCGTCCCCGACCTCTCCACGTTCGGCAAGGCGCTGGGCAACGGCTTCGCCGTCTCGGCGCTGGCCGGGCGCCGCGCGCTGATGGAACGGGGCGGCCTGCGCCACTCCGGCGAGCGGGTGTTCCTGCTGTCCACCACGCACGGCGCGGAGACGCACGCCCTGGCCGCCGCGACGGCTGTCCTCACCACCTACACCGAGGAGGGCGTCACCGCGCGGCTGCACGCCCTCGGCGAGCGGCTGGCCGCCGGTGTCCGCGAGGCCGCGGCGGGCATGGGCGTCGGCGACCATGTCGTCGTACGGGGACGGGCCAGCAACCTCGTCTTCGCCACCCTCGACGAGCACGGCCGCCCCTCGCAGCGGTACCGCACCCTCTTCCTGCGCAGGCTCCTCGCGGGCGGGGTGCTGGCCCCGTCGTTCGTGGTGAGCGACGCCCTCGACGACGCCGACATCGACCGCACCGTCGAGGTCGTCGCGCAGGCCTGCGCCGTGTACCGGAAGGCGCTGGACGCCGGGGACCCCGGCCCCTGGACGGGCGGGCGCCCGGTGAAGCCCGTCTTCCGCCGCCTGGCGTGACGCAGCCCGGCCTGACGTGACAGCCCGGTCTGGCGTGACGCAGCCCGGCCTGGCGTGGCGTCAGCGGCGGTCCGGCAGGCCCGTATCCGGCACCCGGGCCGCCGTCCGCCGTCCCGCCGTACGGTCGAGCAGCCAGGCGGTCGGCGGGACCACCGCCAGCGCGGTGCACCAGCCGCCGAGGACGTCGGTCGGGTAGTGCGCGCCCAGGGCGACCTGCGCCCAGCCCATCGCGGCACCGGCGGCCAGCGCCGCGCCGAGCACGAGTGACAGCCCGGCCGCCCTGCCGAGGCCGGACCGTCCCGCCGCGAGCAGCCCGGCCACGAGGGCGAGCGCGGTGACGAAGGCGGTGTGCCCGCTCGGGTAGGACAGGTGGCCGCCGTGGATGGTGCGCCCCACCAGATGCTTGAGCAGCGTCGCCGCCGCCACTGCCAGGCCCGCGCCGAGGACGAGGAGGACCGCCGCGGGCAGGCGGCGCAGCAGCAGGCAGCAGGCGACGGCGGCCAGGACCAGCGCCGCCGCTCCGGCGGGCTCGCCCAGGAAGTCGACGGCCAGGGCGGCGTACCGCCAGGGCGGCCGGACGCTGTCGTCCGTCGGGTCGACGAACCACCTGTCCACCGTGCCGTGTTCGCCATGGTCCGCGTACAGCGCCCCGAGCCCGGCGACCACCAGCGCGGCGAGGGCCGCGACCAGCGCGAGCGAGGCGCGCAGCGCGGAGGGCAGCAGCGCCGGATGTGCCGGGCGGTCCAACGCGAGCCCCCTCGTCGTGTCCGGCCCGCCGTCCTGCGACCGCGGGCATCGGAACCGGCCTTCGACCGTCACCCTAGCCAACGACCGGGCCGCGGCCCGCGGCATCGAAGAGAACCGGCCGCGGGACGGGCCGCCGAACCGGCCGGTGAACTGAACCGATCGGCGGGCGGGGCCGTTTCTGGATGCGGTGCCGCAACCGGGGTTGGTCCGAACCATGAGCGGACCGGCCCGGTCCCCTTCCGCTTCCCAGGGGGACGACGGGCGGCAATCCCCGCACCCCTACCAGAGGTGACCATGCTCGGATCGGACAGAAGACAAGGTTTCTCCCCCTCCAGAGGCCCACGGCGCCGCCGCCTCCTCGCCTTCACGGGCGCGCTGGCCGCGGCGGCGGTGGCCGCGACCCTGCTCGTGGTCAACACCACCGGCGGAAGCGGCGAGCGCGACGAGCGCGCGCGACTGGCCGCCGCCGGGAACGAGTCGGCCACGGGCAAGACCGTCGGCTACTTCACCAACTGGGGCGTCTACCAGCGCAATTACCACGTCAAGGACATCGAGACGTCCGGCTCCGCCGACAAGCTCACGCACATCAACTACGCCTTCGGCAACGTCCAGGGCGGCAAGTGCGCCGTCGGCGACAGCTACGCCGACTACGAGAAGGCCTACAAGGCCGAGCAGAGCGTCGACGGCAAGGCCGACAACTGGGAACAGCCCCTGCGCGGCAACTTCAACCAGTTGCTCAAGCTCAAGAAGAAGCACCCGGACCTGAAGATCCTCTGGTCGTTCGGCGGCTGGACCTGGTCCGGCGGCTTCGGCGAGGCCGCCAAGAACCCCGAGGCCTTCGCCGAGTCCTGCTACAACCTCGTCAACGACGAGCGGTGGAAGGGCCTCTTCGACGGCATCGACATCGACTGGGAATACCCCAACGCCTGCGGCCTGAGCTGCGACAAGAGCGGGCCCGACGCCTTCACGAAGGTGATGAAGGCGATGCGCGGCAAGTTCGGCGACAAGCTGGTCACCGCCGCCGTCAGCGCCGACGCCACCAAGGACGGCAAGATGCGCGCCTCGGGCTACTACAAGGACGCGGCGCAGTACGTCAACTGGTACCTGCCGATGACGTACGACTACTTCGGCGCCTTCGACAGAGAGGGCCCGACGGCGCCGCACTCGCCGCTGGAGGACTACGCGGGCATCCCCAAGAAGCTCTTCGACACCAAGTCGACCATCGCCGCGCTCCTCTTCAACGGGGTCCCGCGCGAGAAGGTGCTGATGGGGCTCGGCTTCTACGGGCGCGGCTGGACCGGCGTCACGCAGAAGGAGCCCGGCGGCAAGGCGACGGGCCCGGCGCCCGGCAAGTACGAGCAGGGCATCGAGGACTACGAGCTGCTCAAGAAGCGCTGCCCCGCCAACGGCAAGGTCGCCGGCACCGCCTACGCGCACTGCGGCAACGAGTGGTGGAGCTACGACACCCCGGAGACGCTCGGCGGCAAGACCGACTGGGCGAAGAAGATGAAGCTCGGCGGCACGTTCGTATGGGAGCTGAGCGGTGACACCCCGGAGGGAGAGCTGATCAAGGCCATCAAGTAGGAGGGGAGACGCACGGAGACAGGGGCCCCGCGGCCGTGTACCGCGGGGCCCTTGGCCGTGCGAGAACCGGAGGAGAACGTTCGGACCCACGTTCGCCTCGTGGCTGGCACACTGGCCCATTCCGCCTCCATGACCTCACCCAGCACAGAGACCGGCATTGGGAGAAGCGCCGTGCAAGACCCCCGCGACGCCCGCGACCCCGACCCCCGCGACCCTCGCGATCCCCGCGAGGTGACAGAACCCTCCCCGGGAGGAGCGGCCTCCCGGCGGCGCCTCGGACTCGTGGCGGTGGCCCTGGCGGTCGTCGTGATCGCCGCCGTCCCCCTGCTCTGGTCGTCGGTCGGCGGCGACGGCGCCGGGAGCGGGCCGGAGCGGCGCCCCGGAGCGCTGACGGGCCCCGCGGGCACGGCGCCCGCCGCGGACTTCGACAACGACGGCGCGCAGGACGTCCACACCACGGGCGAGACCGGCGTCGACGCCGTCTTCGTGGCCTACGGCGCACGCGAGAAGGACGAGCGGCGCCGCGTACGCCTGGACCTCGACAGCCCCGGCGTCCCCGGTGAGGAGGGCAAGGGCGTGTCGTTCGGCGAACGGACGGCGGCCCGCGACTTCGACGGCGACAGCTACACGGACCTCGCGGCCTCCGTGGAGGGCGAGGGCGGCAAGGGCGGCCTGCCCGAGGACGCGGACGGCGGCCTGGTCGTCCTGTGGGGCTCCCCGAAGGGCCTCACCAGTGGCGCGTTCATCGAGGACATGCCGGACGACTACCTCCACACCCCGCTCGGACACGACCCCCTCGTCGCGGGCGACATGGACGGCGACGGGCACAGCGACCTCGTCGTACGCGTCGGCAGCGAACACGGCCTGGTCAAGGGCCCGTTCCGGCGCGACGGCAGCATCGGGGGCACGGCCGAGGTCCCCTCGCCCTTCCCCGGCACCGACAGCGACGACGACATCGTCACCTCCTTCGCCGCCGACCTGGACGGCGACGGCAGCGACGACCTGGTCACCTCCCACACGACGGAGGACGACGGGATGGGCAACGGCAAGGTCAGGACCGGCTGGATGCCGGGCGGCGCCGACGGCCTCGGCGCGCCCGAGACGGGACTGCTGCCCGGCATCGAAACCGCCACCACGGGCGACGTCGACAAGGACGGCTACACGGACGTCGTCCTGCGCCGCTACCCGAAGGGCTCCTCGCCCGACTCGGCCGCGTCCGGTCCCGTCGAGGTCTTCCCCGGCTCCGACAAGGGCCCCGACCCCTCCCGGCGCACCGAACTCGACCAGGACTCCCCGGGGGTGCCCGGCCACAAGGAGGAGCACAGCCAGTTCGGCTCCGCGCTCGACGCGGGCGACGCGGACGGCGACGGCTACGCGGACATCGCGGCCGCCGCCCCCGCGAGGGAGGCGGAGAAGGGCAAGGACGACAAGAGCACCAACGCCGTCACGGTGCTGCACGGCGGGCCCGAGGGGCTCACGGGCAAGGGCGCGGACACCGTCGGGGAGCCCGCCTCGTCCGAGAAGGAGGGCAGGGAGAACGACGAGACCACCACCGGTACCCGCTTCGGCTCCGCCTTCCGCCTGGGCGACACCGACGGTGACGGCCACGCGGACCTGACCGTCGGAGCGCCGCGCACGGGCGGCTTCGACGGCGCGCTGTGGACCTTCCCCGCGCGGGGTGGCGGGTGGCCGCAGGACCTGGCCCGCGTACACCGGCCACGCGACTTCGGGGACGCCGGGAAGGCCGCGGACGACGAGACGCTCGGCGCGCAGGTGCGCTAGGCGTGGCTGCTGGGCAGGAGCTGCCCCGCCTGCCCGCCGCAGGCTGCGGGGAACTGCCCGACAAGCCACAACGACGGCCGCAGTCTGTGACCACCGTACGGGGCCAGTCCCTGAGCAGCCCGGAGACAAGGGCGGCCGGGATCCGCCGCGTCACGGCCGTCACCGGGCCGGAGACGGTGGTGCTGGGCAGTGGCGGACCGCTGGAGACCCTGCGGGAGCACGACCTCGTGGACGAGCACCGGCTGCTGGTCTTCCCCCTCGTCCTCGGCGGCGGCAAACGGCTCTTCGCCGACGGCGGGAGCCCGCGCCACCTCACGTTGACCTCCGCCCGGAGCACGCCGTCCGGCGTCATGATCAATACATACCGCCGCTCCACGGCTGGCGAGCGTCGATCCCCGAGTTGACCGCCAGTACGCCGGGAGGGCGGACCTCGCCCTCCCGGCCGTGGGCCGCGCGGGCCTCGGCGAGCGCCGCGGGGGAGGCGTCGCGCCAGTCGGCCAGGTGGTTGCGCGCGTGGAGGAAGCCCCACAGCACGGAGTTGAGACGCCACGCCAGGTCCGCGCGGCCGGACGTCGCGGCGAGGTGCGTGGCGGCGACGAGGTTGGCGCGCTCGGTCTCGCACCACTCGTGGGCCCGGTCGCGGGCCGTGAACGCGAGGGGGACGCAGCCGGACGGCGGCGGATCCAGCCGTACCCGCCTGCGGCGGGGAGCGAGGAGCGACTGCGCCGCGTCCATGGTGTGCAGATGCCAGGAGAGCAGCCGCCCGAGCGCCGCGTCCCGCTCCCGCTCCGGCTCGTCGTCGCGGACGCGCTCGGCGGCGTAGAGGCGCAGCAGGTCGTGCAGGGCGTAGCGGCCGGGCAGATCCTCGATGAGGAGGTGCGCGTCGGCCAGTTCGCAGAGCAGCGCGCGGGTCTCCCTCCCGGGGAGCCCGGCGAGGGCCGCCGCCGCGTGCGCGGAGATGTCCGGCCCCGTGGCCGGCCCCAGGAGCCGGAACAGTCGCGCAGCCGGGGCGGTCAACGCCCGGTACGACCAGGAGAAGACGGCCCTGACGTCGGTGCTCAGATCGCTGCTCGCGAAGGCGTCGAGGCTGTCGTGGCTGTGGCGCAGCTCGTCGGCGATCGCGCTGAGCGGGAAGGCGGGATGGGCCGCGGCGCAGGCGGCGCCGTCGGGGATCTGGGCCAGATAGCCGTCCGCCGCCGAGACCAGCACGCGCGGCGACCCGGCGGCATCGGACCCGGCCCGCAGCACCTTCCGTAATCGTGAGACGTACGTCCGCAGCACCGGGACGGCCCCCGACGGCGGCTCCTCGCCCCAGATGGCGTCGACCAGCTCGGCGGTGGTCACGAGCCGCCCGCGCCGGAGCAGCAGCGCCGCGAGCACGACCCGCTACTGCGGCGAACCGAGGTCCAGCTCCCGTGCGCCGTGCCACGCCCGGAGCGGTCCCAGTACGGCGAAGCGCGGAGATTCCTCTTGGCCCGTGTTCACACTGCCGGACTATACAAAGGAGTTGAACTGATCCTTCCCCGATCCCGTTGCGGTGTACGACGCCATGCGCAGACATCGTGAGAGAGGGAGGAACATGAATCGGGGTGACGATGCAGATGAGTCGACCGGGACCTCCACCCCGTTCGCCGTGATCATCTCCGGCGACGGCTCGGCGTCCATCGACGGGGAGCCGGTGCCGGTGGTCCCGGGCGAGCCGCTGGACGCCGCGGTCCTGGACACGCTGCACGGATACGCGCGCAGCCGCGACGCCGCCGTGACGGCGACCATCACCGACCCGTCCGTGGACCATGTGACGGTCGTGGAGGTCCAGCCCGACGGGTCCAGCACGATGCTGGAACAGGTCCGGGAGGAGGAGCCCCCGGCCGAGGCTCCGGCTCTCCTGCCCGAGCCCCCCTCCGGCAATGCGCCCGGCGCCGGGCTCGGAGCCGGGCTCGGCAGCGTATCCGGCGGAGGGTCCGGCGCGTCCGGCGGCGCGAGCGGCTCCGGTGGCGGGTCCGGCGGCGGTGCCGGGTCCGGCAGTGGTGCCGGGCTCGGCAGGCCGCGGATGCCGTCCCTGAGCCTCCCCGCCGTACGGGTCAGGAATCCGCTGCGGAAGAAGGGCGGGGGCGGGTCGTCGCAGTCGGACGACGAGTACGAGGGGCCCGGCCTGCTCGAACGCCCCATGGTCGTCGGCGGAGTCGCGATCGGCGTCGTGACCCTGGTCATCGGCTCGCTGGTGGCCGTGGCCAGCGCGGGCTCGGGGGACGACGGGCCGAAGAACGGCGCGGCCGACTCGACCGGCGAGAAGGGCGATCACCGTCTGAAGACGCCGAAGCCCGGCACGGTGACCCCGTCGCCCTCGGACCGGTCGTCTCCTCCGGTACGGGGCTCCTCGGACGCGGAGAAGGACCGTTCCGACAAGGACTCCGAGGACTCCAAGGGGCCCAAGGACTCCGGGGACGAGGACGGGCACGGTTCCGGCGACGAGCCGAAGCCGAAGCCGGGCGGCGACAAGCCGAAGCCGCCCCCGGACAAGGGCTCGCCGAAGTCCGTCGACGCCCTCGGTGCGGTGCTCGTCAAGAACGCGAGGTACGGCACCTGTCTGGACCTGCCGGGGCTCGGCAAGGGACAGCCGGACGGCAAGGTGCAGGACGACTACGCCTGCGACGGATCGCCCGGGGGCAACCAGACCTGGGCCGTGAAGAAGAGCGCCGAGGCCAAGGGCAAGGGAGGCAGGAACCTCTACACGATCCGCAACGTCAAGGACGGCCTCTGCCTGGACCTGCCGTACTACGACGCGGCCCCGTCCCATACGCCGGTGACCGAGTTCCACTGCGACTCCACGAACAACGACAACCAGCTCTGGGGGCTCTACAAGCGCCCCGACGGCTCGTACTGGATCCGCAATCACAAGAGCCACGGCATGTGTCTCGACCTCGCGCGGACGAACGAGAAGGCCAAGAACGTCGATCTGCTGATCGTCCCGTGCAAGGTCCGGGACGACCACGAGTGGCAGTTCGTCAAGGGCTGACGCGGCGCCCCTCGCCGAACCGGCGGCGGCCGAGATGAACCGATCCCGGCTCCCGTCCGTGTCACCGGTGCAGAGGTGACAGAGGGGACGCCGTTCTTCGGCGGTCCCGTGCGGAGCCAGGCGCCCGGCGGTCGAGATCCGCCGGCTCCCGCCGGGCGCCCCCGTCCGCTGTCGTCGCGGAGGTCCCGACCAGGCCGGGCGACGGAAGCGGCCCCGGCCCCGTCCTCCACCGTTCCCCCGACGGTGAGGGGCGGGGCCGTCTCCATCCCCCCCCGGAACCCTGCCCCCGAGCCCTGCTCCCGTTCCCGCGGCCGCGCGCTGGGCGGTCGGGCAGGGCTACGCCGGCCCCGCCCGCGTCGCCGTCCTCGGCGGCTCCTACGGGGGCTACGTCGCGCTGGTCGCCGCCGGTTCCGCACCGGACGTCTTCGCCGCGGCCGTCGGCATCGGCGGCATCGTGCGTCCCGCGCACCATCTGCGGAGCCGCGTCGCGTGCTCCAGGGGACGGCTCGCGCACAACTGGCACCGCTTCGTGGGCGACCCGAACGATCCCGCGCAGGAGGCGGGCATGCCGGCTCGCTCGCCGGCCGGCCGCCTGGACCGGCCCCACGTGCCGCTGCTGGTGGTCCAGGGCGCCGACGTACGGGTCGCCAAGGGTGAGTCGGACCGGCTCGTCGAGGTGCTGCGCCTGCGCGGGACGGAGGTCGAGTACCTGGTCAAAGAGGGCGTGGGGCACAGCTTCGTGAACCCCGAGAGCCAGCTCGACGTCCACCACACCGTCAGGCGCTTCCTCGCGCGGCACCTCGGAGGTGAACCGTCCGCCTCGTCCGTCCGTCGTGCAGACGCAGGCTGTTACCGACCCTAGGGACGTGTTCCGTGCGCGCGAGGCCAACGGTTCCTATCCGAGCACTCAGATCATTGCGGCACTTCCGGCCGCTGCTGTTCGCCCTCCTGCTCGTGGTCGCCGGGACAGCGGCCCTCGCCTCGGGCGGGCTGCCGGGCACCTCCGGCGACCGCGAGGAGCGCGTCACCGGCGCCGCGGCCGACGGGCAGAACGGGCAGGCCGGACACACCGTCACCGTGCGGAACGAGACGGAGGAACGGGTCTGGGTGGGCGCCACCGTCAACGCCGACGGCTCGCCCTCGCTCACCGGACTGCCGGTCCTGGACCCGGGTGAGTCCGCGCCCGTCCCGATCCCCGACCGCGCGGGCGCGGGGCACTGGCGCGGCAAGCTCTTCCCCCGCCAGGGCTGCTCGGGGGAGGAGGGCAGCACCTTCCACTGCGACGTGGGGGACTGCGGGCCGTACGCCGACCGCTGCGTCACCGGCGAACAGCCGGTCAGTCTCGCCGAGTTCAACTTCGACACGAAGGACAAGCTGGCGCCCTGGTACAACGTCAGCTACGTCAACGCGGTCTCGGCACCCATCACCATCACCCCCGACGGTGTGACCCCGCCCGAGAACGGCGGGGAGTGCGCCGCGGTGGGCTGCCCCACCGACCTGCTGGCCCACTGCCCGCCGGGGAACCTGACCAAGGACGGGAAGACCGGCAAGCCGCTCGTCTGCGTCAACCCCGACAGGGACGCGAGGACCGCCTACAGCGAGGCCCTCAGCAAGGCGTGCCCGACGGCGTACGCGTGGTCCAAGCACGACACGGTGCAGGGCAACCAGGTCGTACGCCAGTGCGCCGCGTGCGAGAGCCTCACCGTCACCTTCCACGGCAAGGGCAAGGGCGCGGGGAAGCGCGAGGGCGGCGGCGGTGACGGGGGTGGCGGTGACGGCGGTGACGGCGATCGCCCCGGCGGCGGCGGTCACGGCAAGGGCCTGGCCGTCGAGCCGGGCAAGGGCGGCGCGGACGAACTGGCCGACTCCCGCGCCTCCTGGTACCACAACTGGGCCTCCTCCAGCCCGGGGATCAAGGAGCCCGGGGGAGTCGAGTACGTCCCGACGATCTGGGGCCCCGACTCGGTCACCGACGCCGAGCTGAACGCGGCGAAGAAGGAGGGCAGGAACCTCCTCGCCTTCAACGAGCCCGACCTGGAGTCCCAGGCCGACATGACTCCCGAACAGGCCCTGGACCTGTGGCCCAGGCTGGAGAAGACCGGCCTCAGGCTGGGCGCCCCCGCGGTCGCCACCGGCGCGGATCAGGCCGGGAGCTGGCTCGACCGGTTCATGAAGGGCGCGGAGAAGCGCGGCCTGCGCGTCGACTTCATCCCTGTCCACTGGTACGGCTCCGACTTCGGCCCGGGCGCCACCGGCCAGTTGACCGACTACCTCAAGCGCGTGCACGAGCGGTACGACAAGCCCGTATGGCTCACCGAGTACGGACTCATCGACTTCCCCGAGAAGGAGGGGGAGCCCCGCCGGTACCCGAGCGAGAAGGAGCAGTCCGCCTTCCTCAAGGCCTCGCTCGACGCGCTGAAGAAGCAGAAGTACGTGGAGCGTTACGCCTGGTTCGCCCTCTCGACCCGGACCAGCCCGACCGGTCTCTACACGGACGGGAGACCGAACGCGGGCGGGCGGGTCTTCCGGGACGCGGACTGACGCCCGCCGCGTGAGCTGCTTCCTCGTGACATCCGTCATGCGGATGAGTGCAGGTCCGCACTGCCGCCCGCGTCAGCGCGGGGGAATCGTGGAGCACATGAAGACCACTGCTCAGCCCGAAGTCCTGCGAACGGCCCGACCCGAGACCTCCCTGCGTTTTGCGGTGTTGGGCCGGGTGCGGGCGTGGTGTGGGGGGCGGGAGTTGGATTTGGGGTCGCCGCAGCAGCGGGTGGTGTTGGCGGTGTTGTTGCTGCGGCGTGGGCGGCCGGTGTCGGTGGGTGAGTTGGTGGACGCGGTATGGGGCGGGGAGCCTCCGGCCGCGGCGGTGTCGGTGTTGCGGACGTATGTGTCGCGGCTGAGGAAGGTGCTGCGGTCGGGGCCGGAGTCGGGGCCTGGAGGTTCGGGGGGTTCGGGTCAGGTGCTGGTGTCGGTGGCGGACGGCTATCTGGCGCGGGTGCCGGACGGCGCCGTGGACGTGGAGGTGTTCGAGGGCGGGGTCGCCGAGGGGCGGCGGCTGCGCGGAGCGGGGGACCTGGTGGGTGCGGTGGAGGTGTTGCGGGGGGCGTTGGGTGTGTGGGAGGGGGTGCCGTTGGCGGGGTTGTCGGGGTCGTTCGTGGAGGTGGAGCGGGATCGGTTGGGTGAGGTGCGGTTGGGGGCGTGGGAGGTGTGTGCGGAGTGTGAGGTGGAGTTGGGCCGGCATGGGGAGGTGGTTGCGGGGTTGGTGGGGTTGTTGGGGGAGCATCCGTTGCGGGAGGGGTTGTGCCGGTTGTTGATGCTGGCGTTGTACCGGTCGGGTCGGCAGGCGGAGGCGTTGGAGGCGTACCGGGGGATGCGGGCGCGGTTGGTGGGGGAGTTGGGGGTGGAGCCGGGGGTGGCGTTGCGGGAGTTGCACGAACGTATCCTCGCGGCGGACCCCGCCCTCGACCTCCCGCAACGGGACCGGTTCACGGCACCGGCACCGGCGCCCAGGACGGCCGCGAGACTCACGCCGCCCGCGACGACCGTTATCCCCGCGCCGTCCCCGACCGCCCCGACCGCCCCGGCCGCCCCCGCGCCGTCCGCGATGCCCGGAGTATCCGCGATGCCCGGAGTCTCCGCGATGCCCGCGGCCCACTTATCCGCGGAGTCCGCACTCCCGGAGCACGAGGGCTGCCGCCCGGAGCCCACGGGCGCCCGGCCGCCCGCCGCACCGCCCCGTGCGCCGGGGCCCGCGCAACTCCCCGCCGACCTGCCCACGTTCACCGGCCGCGAGAGTGAACTCCGGCAGGTACGGGCGCTCGCGCCGGGCGCCGTCGCACCCCCGTCCCTCATGGTGATCCGGGGCATGGCGGGCATCGGCAAGACCGCCCTGGCCGTGCACTGGGCCCACCGCATCGCGCACCTCTACCCCGACGGACAGCTCCACATCAACCTGCGCGGGTTCGACCCGACCGGCGTGGTCGTCCCGCCCGCGGAGGCCCTCCGCGGCTTCCTCGACGGACTGGGCGTCGCCAGGGACCAGATCCCCGGCCCCGTCGAGGCCCAGTCCGCGCTCTTCCGCAGCCTGCTCGCCCGGCGCCGCATGCTGCTCCTCCTCGACAACGCCCGCGACACCGAGCAGGTACGCCCGCTGCTGCCCGGCTCCGCCGACTGCCTCGTCATCGTCACCAGCCGCAGCCAGCTCACCGGCCTCATCGCCAACGAGGGCGCGCAGCCGCTGACGCTGAACGCGCTGACGACCTCCGAGGCGTACGGCTTCCTGGAGCGCCGCATCGGAGCCGCGCGCCTGAGAGCCGAACCGAGGGCGGCGTACGAGATCATCGCGCGCTGCGGCCGGCTGCCCCTGGCCCTCGCCGTCGTCGCGGCACGGGCCGCCACCCACCCCGGGTTCACGCTCGACACCGTCGCCAGGGAACTGAGGGAGAGCCAGGGCAACCTCGACGCGCTGAGCGGCGGCGACGCCACCACGGACCTGCGCACCGTCTTCTCCTGGTCCTACCAGTCGCTCTCGGCTCCGGCCGCGCGCCTCTTCCGGCTCCTGGGCCTGCACTCCGGCCCGGACATCACCGCGCACGCGGCGGCGGCGCTCGCCGGGCTCCCCTTCCGCGAGACCCGCAGGCTCCTCTCGGAGATCACCTGGGTCCACCTCCTCAACGAGCCCGCGCCCGGCCGCTACACCCTCCACGACCTCCTGCGGGTCTACGCCGCCGAACGCGCCGCCGTGGAGGAGCCGCCCCGGGAGCGGGACCGCGCGGCGGAGCGGCTCCTGCGCTGGTATCAGCACCTCGGGGAGACCGGGGGGAAGGCTCCGCCGATGCCGCCTTCTGTCTGAACCGTCGGCCCCGGAGAGCCGTTGTGAGCGGCAGGAGAAGGGAAGGTGCAGCAGATGGCGGAACAGCCGGAACAGCAGGACGGCCTCGCGCCGGTGGAGCAGCTCAGGGTTCTGGAGGCGCTGAGGGACGTCAACCGCGCCGCTCGCCCGTACAGGTTTCCGCACTCCCCGGGCGAACGGTATCTGCGTGTCCTCTCGGAGGCCGCACGGCGCTACCACATCGACTGCGGCCGCGAGTACCTCCGCGCCGTGTCGGGCAACGACGGGAGCATCCAGGGCCGCAGGCGGCTCGCCGCGGCCGTACGCGCCAAGGAGCAGGCAGAGGAGCAGCGGCTGCGGCACGGCTGGGCGTACGAGAGCATGGTGGCGGACTGGCTGTGCGAGGAGTCGCCGCACCACCGCGACCGGATCGCGGCCCGGATCGCCATGATGACCGCCCCGTCGGCCCAGTTGGTCCAGCCGCTCCGGCAGGTCCGGCTCTGACCGTGAAGGAGGGGAGCCGTGGCCGCCATGGAAACGGAGAGCGCGCCTAGCCTGAGCAAGGAGGCTTTCGAGCTCGCGGAACAGCTCATCAAGCAGGTCCGCGCCCGCCAGTCCCGCGGATACCGCTCCTGGGGCAGGCTGAGGCGCCTCTTCCAGCGGGGCGGCCGTGCCGACCCGTCGCCCGGGCCCGGGCCCGAGGAGGGGGACGCCGCCCAGCAGAACCCCTGGCTGGGCGCCGGGCAGGGCCGGGCACCCGGGGCCGGAACGTCCGGCGGATGGCCGCCGGTCGATCCCTACTCGTACGCCTCCGACCGGGCGCACCGCATGCCGAGCAATCTGTACGCGACCCTCGACGCGGGGCGTCAGCAGCAGGTCCAGCGCGCCATGCGGATCCTTCTCGGCCAGGAGGAGAGCCTCCAGTGGTCGGCCAAGTACAAGAAGCGCTTCGACCGGGGCCGACTGCCGGGCGCCGAGAGCATGCTGGCCGGCCAGCAGGCCCCTCGGGAGCGGGAGCCTGCGCGGGAGCGTGAGCCTGCGCCGGAGCGGCCGGAGCCCCGCCGGGGGATGGACGGCGCGAACGGCCCCGTGGGCTCCGCCGCTCAGGCGTGGTCCGCCCGGCAGTTCGAGCAGAACGATCTGCAGGCCAGGAGCCCGGAATGGGCGGAGGCCCAGCGGCGGGCCAAGGAGCTGATCCAGCACGACGTCAGGAGGGGCCGCTCCGACCCGGCCTCCGCGCCGGGGCAGCCGCGTGACGACCCGCGCGTCGAGGTCGCGAACCTCACCGACGCTCAGAGGGACATGACCGCGCGGGCGATGCGGATGATGCTCTACAACAGGAAGAACGCCAAGCACCTGGACCGCTACCGGGAAGGCGGACTGCCGAGCGCCGACATGCTGCTGGGCGAGCACCCCTCCCGGACGGGGAGGGGGACGGGGGCGGGAGCGGAGAGCAAGGGCCCTCAGAACCAGCAGCAGACGGCCAAAGCGGCCACGCCCGAACCGTCGGGCCTGCCGGCCTTCACGCCGTGGGGCCAGCCGGCCACGATTCCCGGTACTCCCGTGCGTGTGACGCAGCTTCCGCTGACCATCCCCGGAACTCCGGCGCCGGTGAACCCCGTGGAAGGGAAGGCCGCTGGCACCTCCCCCTCCGGCAGGCCGGGAACGCCTCCGTCGGCCAAGAGCCCGGCAGTGACGGAGCCGAAGCCGGAGCAGAAGCACGCCAGGAAGAGGGGATAGCCCGGGAAGGGTGTGGCCCGGGCCGGTCACCCGGCCGGGACGCTCCTCACGGGTGGAGGGCCCGGGTCTCCCAGACCCGGGCCCTCCACCTGCCCTCTCCCTACTTGTTCCAGCGCTTGTTCGTGTTGTTGACCGCCAGTTCCGCCGCCGTCAGGTCCACGCGGAGGGGGATTCCGGGGCGGCTGCCGACCTTGATGAGGAAGTTGCCGAGGCCGGGCGGCGCCGCGCGGCGGCCCGTGGCCGCGTCCCAGGCGGGGGGCGCCGACCAGTCGGACAGGAGCCGCTTCTCCGCCGCCGTCAGCTCGACGACCTGGCCGAGCTGCGGCATCTCCGCGGGCGGCAGGCCCGCCGAGATCACCATGCCCGCGCGTTCCACGAACCCCTTCGCCTTGGTGCGGTCCTCCTCGGCCGGGAGCGCGAGGAGGTCGTCGATGCTGTGCGTGACCATGGCCAGGCCCACGCCGCGCTGACGGTCCAGGCGGGTCAGGGCGTTGACGCGGTCGACCAGGCCGCGGCCGGCCTGGAGGACCCGCCACAGCTCGTCCATGACGAGGAAGTAGTTGCGCTGCGGCTCCAGTCCCGCGTCCGCGAGCGCGTGCGCGGCGGAGACCGCGCCGAAGCCGTAGGACCAGCAGGACAGCAGGGCCGCCGCCTGGAGGAGGGTCTCGCTGTCGTCGATGCCGCTGACGTCGAAGCAGACGGGGCGGTCGAGCCGCATCGGCTCCGTCGTGGGCCGCGCGAAGGTGTCGCCGAGGCGGCCGTCGCTCAGCAGCGCGGTGAGCGAGGCCTCCAGGTTCTCGGTGATGTCCCGGTACCGCGTCATGTCGCCCCGGTCCAGGGCGACCGCGCGTACGGACTCCGGGGCGTCCTTGAGGACCCGGACGAGGTCGCCGAGGACGGGGGCGTGCCGGGGGTCGGCGCCGTGCCGGTCGTCCAGGACGTTCAGCGCGGCCGAGAGGATGGTCTCCTCGCGGTCCGTGGGCGGTGCCGTGCGCAGGATGGTCACCAGCGCGGAGACCATGTGCAGGCGGCGGCCGTGGATCTCGGCCAGCAGCCTGCCCCGGGCCCCGCCGGTGAGCCGGGAGGCGGCCTGGAGGGATTCGCCGGGGTCCAGGACGTTGAGGTTGCCCCGGCCCCGGCCCAAGCTGATGACCTGGCCGCCGATCGCCCTGATGAGGTCGGCGTAGTCGGGCTTGAGGTCGCCGAAGATCAGCGGGTGGACCCCGTATCCGGACAGGCCCAGCGCCATGCGCCGTACGGCCGTCGACTTGCCGAGCCCCGGGCGGCCGAGCACGAACACGGACGGGTTGGCCAGCAGGCCCGTGCGCATGAACCACGAGACGGGGTCGCAGCAGACCGTGGCTCCCGACTGCAGATCGCGGCCGAGAGGCACGCCGACCATGGGGGTGCCGGCCCCCGCGCCGAACGGCCACAGCCCGCACACCTGCGCCGTGGTGCCGCGCCACTCGGGCGCGGGGTCGACGTAGCCGACCATGCCGCCGCCGGGGCCGGGCCTGCCCCGGGGCGTGGGGCGCCGCTGCTGCCGGGCGCCCGGTGCCTTCGTCTTCGTCTTCGCCATCAGGTTCTCCTCCTGTCCGCCGGTGCCGGGGTCACATCACGTCGCGCACGGTCTGGGGCAGCGCCGTGTGCAGCGGCAGCACCAGGCCCAGGGGGAGCGCCGCCGCGAACGCCGCCGCCTGGGAGCCGTACACGGGCCGTACCGCGATACGGGCCGCGGGCGCGAGGTTGTCCACGGCCGCCGCGGCCTCGGGCAGCTCGGCGGCGGAGCCGACGGTCGCGGTGATCAGCATGCCGAAGCGGATCACGCCGTGGCCCTGGGCCTGTTCCTCGGTGGTCCGGCGCGCGGCGACCACCTCCGCGTCGTCGCGGGCGTGGCCGATCTGCGACTGCTGGGCGCTGAACAGCGCGTTCTTGTAGTCCTGCTGGACGACCCTGGCGCCCTCGGCCCGGGTGTGCGGGCGGTACAGGAGCGTGACGCGCTTGCGGGCGATGTCCGTGCTGGGCTGCACCAGTCCGGTCAGGACGTTGGAGAACACCTCGCCCTGCGGGGCCTCGGTCATGGCCCACGTCATGCTGAAGGCCCCGTCGTGCCGGTAGTGGTCCCACGCCTCCCGCGCGGCCATGGGCCCGGCCTGACTCCACGTCAGCCCCGTGCCGCCGGTGGCCCGGGCCTCCTCCACGAGGGGCGCCACGGTCGGGTCGTAGGCGACGCGCACCGCCTCGGTCAGCTCGGTCGCGGTCATCGGCGCCGCCGCGCCCGCGCCGGTCATGGACAGCCCCGCGGTCAGGCCCGGCAGCCGCGTGCCGATGTGCAGCGCCATGTCCTCGGCGCTGCGGCGGGGCGTACCGGCGCGGGCGGCGCCCGAGTACGTCAGCGCGATCCGCGTGGCGATCTGCGCCGAGCCCGCCGGATAGGTGGAGAGCACCTCGCGCAGCATCGACGTGGCCAGGCCGGGGGAGTCCGGGGCGGAGTTGGCGTCGATCTCCTGCTGGAGCCGGACCCCGGTGTCGGGCGCCGTCTCCACGGTGACGCTCGCGGCGACGAGGTCGGGCTCGGAACCCAGCGCGGACAGCCACTGGCCCCAGTGGGCCACCCACGTGTCCACCTGCCGTTCCTCGACGAGGCCCGCCCCGTCGGGGTCGCAGGCGATGACGACGGTGTGGTGGCCCGTCGACGGGATCGTGATCATGGCGAACGGGCGGGAGTAGCCGTCCTGCGCCTCCGTGAGCCTCGATCCGGCCGCCAGGCCCGGCAGTTCGCAGGTGCCGTTCCCGGAGCGGCCCATCGGACCCGAGCGGTACTCGTGGTTGCCCGCTGCGGTGGTGCGCCGCCAGGCCAGCCGCACGGCGCCGCGCTGCATCACCGTACGGCCGTGCCGGTCCTTGAGGGCCAGCGGCGCCACGGCGATCGCCAGGCCCAGGGCCAGGCACAGTGCGGCCCACAGCGAGACGAGCGTGGTGAGGACGACGGCGATCAGCCCGGCGAACAGCAGCAGCGTCGTCCCCAGGGACAGGCCGCGCAGGCCGGAGGTGCGGGGCTTGCGGAAGTTGCCGTAGGTGCGGGGAATGAGTTCTTCAGCGGCCACGGGGCTTCTCCTGCGGGTGGTCGGTGGGGTGGCGCTCCGTCATCGGTGCCGTCGCGGGTGCCGTCGCGCGGGTCGTCGCCGGTGCCGGTGCCGTCGCCGCTTCGGTCCGCGACGCCGGGACCGGCACCGGGGTGTCGGCGGCGCTGTCCCGCGGCTCCGGTCCGCCGGGCTCCGGCCCGCCGGATTCCGGATCGCCGGACTCCGGGCCGCGGGCGTGCGCCGTCCGCGGCGGGCCGCCCGCCTGCTCGCCGCCCGGCACGGCTCCAGGGCCGCTCGTCCGGGCGCCGCTCGCCTCGGGGTTCACGGCGGTACGGGCCCCGGGGCGGGCGGTGCCGGGCCGTGCCCGTGGGGGGCCGCCGGGGTCCGGGCGTACGGCGGCACCGGCCACCGACCGTCCGGTGGCGAGGCTGCGCAGGTGCGGTACGGGAAGCGCCCCGGTGGCCGCTGAGGCGGGGCCGTCCGCCCCCGCCGAGGCCGTGGACCTGGCGGCGCGGCCGGAGCCCGCGGAGACGGCGGCCTGGACGACGGGCGCGGTGAACCGCATCAGCGCGGGGAGCGTGCAGCAGGCCAGGACGAGCAGCACGACTCCGGAGATCATGGAGACGACCTCGTCGCCCTGCTTCCGGCCCGGGATCGCGAAGGCGGCGGCGTACACGACGGCCGCCGCCGGTTTGTAGAGCACGAAGGCCAGCAGCCAGCCCACGGACCTGCGGAACCAGACCCGGCCGCCGGGTGCCGTGCTGGCGGCGGCGGCCAGCGGGAGCGTGCCGGTGAGGATCACCAGCATGGCCATCCGCACGATCATCAGGGCGATCTGCGCCACGCTGCCGACGATCACCAGCACGGCCATCAGCAGCACGAGGAACGACGAGTCGCCGCCGCCGAGCGCCAGCATCGCCGAGGTGCGTTTCTCGAACTCGTCCACGCACTGCGCGACGGGCTCCCCCGCGGCGCTGATCTGACGGCAGCCGGTGGACCTGTCGATGATCCACACGCTGAACTTGTCGCCCGCCGAGGTCAGCAGGCCGACGGTGGCGACGCCCGCGGAGGAGACGACGACCAGCGTGAGCAGCCCCTGGAGCGCCTGCCGGGCCGAGTCGCCGCGCCGCTGCCAGGCGAGCTGCCCGGCGGCGAGCAGCAGGCACAGCACGGCGGTGAACGAGGTCACCCACAGCGTGGAGCCCTGGAGGAACGCCACCGGGCCGCTGTCGCCGCCCAGTTCGGGCGTGCCCAGGTCCATCCAGGCGCCGCCGAGCGACTTGACGGTCGTGGCGGCGCCCTGCGCCGCGCTCTCGGCGATGTCGTCGAAGCCGCTGTCGCCCAGGTCCTTCGGGGACGGGGCCGGGGATTTCCCGGAGCCGTCGCCCACGCAGTATCCGCCGACCGAGGGCGCCACCCAGCCGAAGTCGCAGCCCGCCATCACACGCCTCCCCACTCGGTGTATCCGGCAAGGGAGTCGACGGGCGCGGGGTCCGCGGGGTCGGCCGGGTACTCCAGCCGCCAGTCGCCGTCCCGCCACAGCATCGTCGTGGTGGCGGCCTGCATCCGGCCGTCGGAGAACCGCCACACGGTCTGGAGCACCGCGGTCGAGGAGCTGTACGTGACGAACTTGAACCCCGCGATCTGCCCGTGCGCGCCGCGCTCCGGAACGCCGGAGCCCTTCTTCTCCGCCGCGGTCCGCTGGGCGATGTACGCGTCGCGCCCCGCGCCGACCGTCTGGACCCGGGTCACCTGCCGCCAGTCGTCGGCGGCCAGGTAACGCACGCTGATCTGGCTCGCGGCGAGCAGCGCGCCGACGGGCGTACGGGCGTAGCAGCGCGCGATGTCCGCGTCGGCCACGGCCGGGCCCGCCGCCTTCGAGGAGGGCAGAGCCACGCCCTCGTAGAGGTCCCACTTCACGTGCCGGGGCGCGGAGTCGGGCACGTCGCGCTCGTCGTCGGCGAGTTCGGGGCACGGGCCGTCGCCGTCGGGCGGGGGCGGCGAGGGGTCGCCGGCCCGGGGCGGGGCCGAGGACGGCCGTGCCGCGGCGGGCGCGCCGTCCTTGCCGGATCCGCCGTCCGCGCCGGAGCCGTCCGAGGTGAGGACGACCGCGCCGCCGACGACGGTCACGAAGCCGAGGAACGCGGCGGCCATGACGAAGCCGTTGCGCAGCCACGGGCTGCGGGGCTCGTCGGCCCCCGCCCGGTTGCCGGGATCGGTCATCTCCGCGCCCCCTAGACCAGCGCGCCGACGATGCCGGAGGCGGCGCCTATGAGCAGGCACGCGCCGAGGACGAAGCCCAGCCCGCGGGCGTGTTCGCGCCCGCCGCCCCGGGAGTGGTCGACGGCCATCCGCGCCGCGACGCCGAAGATGCCCGCGACGCACAGGGTCGTGACGGTCCACGCCACCCACCTGAGGACCTTCAGCAGGTCGTCGGAGCCGGGCGGCGCCTCGCCGCCGCCGACGTCGGGCACGCCCGTCGGCTTCGGGGAGTCCGCGAGGAGCTGGGAAGCGGACCCGCCCGAGGGGCGGGGCGCGGAGTGGGCGAGGGTCTGGGAGGCGTCTGTCAGAGCGGCCAAGAGGCTGGACAACGCGGATCCTTTCTAGGCGGGTCGCGTGAGTCGTGTCAGGTCGCGCGCGAGGGCCGCGCACGCCTTGGGCAGGTGCGGCTCACCGAGCCGCCAGGGCTCCACCCACGGGATCTCCCACAGCCGCGGCACGGCCCCGGAGACGAGCCGCACCCGGTCCCGCAGGGCGCGCGGGAGCCGTCCGGGCGCGTCGGCGACGACGACCAGGCCGAGCAGATCGACGCCGGTGACCATGCGCGAGGCCCACTGCCGCGCCGCGTTCTGCGCGGCGTCGAGGCCGCGCGCGCTGGAGCGGGCCACCAGTACCACCGGCTGGGTCTGCGCGGCGGACGGCCAGGCGCGACCGGCGTCCCGGCCGCCGGGCACGGCCTCGTCCAGCGCGCTGACGCCCGCGCCTCCGTGCGCGCCCAGCCACCACCACGCCGGGCCCTGGCCGACGTCCGGCCGGGCGACGGGCAACGCCCGCTCAGGAGGCGGGATTCCCGCGCCCTGAGGTGCGGTCGGACCGGTGAGTCCGTCCGGCGCGAGCTGAACCGATCGCTGGGGTTTCCCGTTGGTGCCCCCCGGACGGTCGGACGGCGCCAACCAGGGATTGACAACCGGCACATCCCCCGACATGGCAACTCCTTCGACCGCTGACAAGACGAGCCGATAGTACACATAAGTCAGCAAAGCGCAATAAACAGCGCGGAGTTGAGCTTGTGACTCCTATAAGAACGAAGCGCGCAAATCACCCATGTCGAACTGCGAGCGTTACAGGGGGTTCAGGTGAGGGGTCATCCCGGCCGGACAAGTCCGAGCCTGCTGGTGGCCGTGGTGGCCGCCCTCGGACTGATCGGCTCGCTGGTCGGCCTGTCGGTGGTGGGTGCGGCGGAGGAGAACCGCGGACACGACGCCGCGACCGCGGGGTTCGCCACCGGGCTGAAGCCCGGGCGCGTGCCGTCCGAGTACCTGCCGTGGCTCAAGCGCGCCGGCAAGGTCTGCCCGGAGGTCAGCGCACCCCTGCTGGCCGTGCAGATCGAGGCCGAGTCCGGCTGGAACCCCGATGCCGAGAGCCCGGTGGGGGCCCAGGGGCTGAGCCAGTTCATGCCCGGGACCTGGAAGACGTGGGGCGTGGACGCGGCGGGGAAGGACGGCGGCGACGAACCGGACGGCACGGCCGACCCGTTCACCCCGGGCGACGCCATCATGACCCAGGCCCGCTACGACTGCTGGCTCGCGGACAAGGTCGAGGACATGGGCGTCGACGGCGACGTCACCCGGCTGCTGCTCGCCGCCTACAACGCGGGCCCCCAGGCGGTCGACGACTACGACGGCGTGCCGCCGTACCCCGAGACCCAGAACTACGTCAACAAGATCATCACGGCGCTGCCCCGGTACACGGACGGCGAAGAGGAGGGATCCGGCGGCCCGTTCGGCGACCGCGTCGTGGCCGCGGCCAAGAAGTGGCTGGGCACCCCGTACTCATGGGGAGGCGGCGGCCCCGAGGGGCCCGGCCGCGGCTTCGCCCAGGGGGCGGGCACGGTGGGCTTCGACTGCTCCAGCCTGGTGCAGTACGCGGTCTACCACGCCAGCGGCGGCGAGACCCTCCTGCCCCGCGTCTCCCAGCTCCAGGTCAAGGAGGGGAAACCGGTGTCCCGGGACGACATGCGGCCCGGCGACGTGGTCGGGTTCCAGCTCGGCGGCAGCTTCGACCACATCGGCATCTACATCGGCGGCGGACAGTTCCTCCACGCGCCCCGCACCGGAGACGTCGTCAAGATCAGCGATCTCGACGAGCCCTCCTACGCCGACAAGCCCCAGGAAGTGAGGCGGTTCGGATGACCACACGCGGATCGCGACGGCGTACGGCCGTCGCGGCGACGGCGCTCACGCTCGTGCTCGCCCTCGCCGCGACCGGCTGCGGCGCGGAGATCGGGGGAGGGGACGGAGGCGGCGGCGAGGGCGGAGAGAAGGCCCGTACCGCGCCGTCGGCACCTCCGGCCACCGGCACCGGCCCGTATCCGACCCCGTCCGACGCGGCCGGGGAGCCCTCCCGGCCCCCGCGTTCCGGCAAGTCCGGGGCCATCAAGGCGCCCAAGGGCGGCATCGTGCGGCCGGACGACGTGGAGCAGGACGACGCCGACGAGGTGAGCCGCGGCGTGCTCAGGTCGCTGTGGACGTTCGACACCGCCGTCGACCGCGGCCCCCAGGACGCCGAGCTGCGGACGGCCGACGTGGGCTGGCTGACCGGGGCGTACGCGAAGCGGCTGCGCGGGCACCGCTCCCGGCCGGTGCCCGGCGCCCAGTGGCAGCGGTGGGACGACCACCGCGCCTACACCACCGTCGGGCTGAAGCAGACGCAGGACGCGGCCAAACCGCCCGACTCCGACGCGGAGGCCTGGCGCCAGTGGACCGTCACCGCCACCCCGAAGGGGCGCGACCGGTGGAAGGGCGACCCCGTCACCGTCACCGCGTACGTCCAGCTCACGCGCACGGCGCCCGGCAAGCCCTGGCGGGTCGCCGGCGTCACCGTCCCCTAGCCCGGAGAACCTCATGCCCTCCACGTCCTCCGCACAGGATCTCGTGTCCGACACCGCGGACGTCCCCACCTGGCCCGTCTACGACCTGACCGTGCACGAGGACGGGCGGATCGTGACGTCCGGCCCGCTGATCCCCCTGACCGGGCATCCCACCCGCGCCGCCGCCGTGGACGCGGTGGCCGCCGCGGCCTCCCGGCTCGGCCGCCCCGTGCGGGCCAGAGCCATCGAACCGGACGGCAACGTATGGCAGTTGATCATCGCGCCCGACGGCGAGGTCCGTGAGGCGCCGGGGGAGGGGCCGCCGTCGCCCCGCGCGGCGGCGCCGAAGAAGGCCAGGGCGAAGCGCCAGGAGCAGGCGGCGGCCCCCGCGCCCACGGCGAGGGCGAGCGAGCCCCCGGTGGCACGCGCCGCCCCTGCCCGGACGCGCGAGGAGCCCGCGTCGTACGAGGGTGAACTGGCCCGGGTCCGGGCCCTGATGGAGGCGGGCCGCGCCGACGAGGCGACGGCGCTCGCCGTGGAGCTGGACGAACGGGCGGCGGGCGTCCTCGGGGTGTCCCACCCCGACGCGCTGCGGATCCGCGAGGTCCTCGCCCGCGCCAGCGCGGCGGCGGGAGACGCGGTCGGCGCGATCCGGCTCTACCGGGACGTGGCCGAGCGCTGGCACTACAAGAGAGAGGCCCGGCGGGCCGAGGAAGTGGCGAGCCGTGCCGAGACGCTGTGGGTGCGGATCACCCGCGTGGACCAGGCGCTGACCGCCGGGGTCGCCATGATCCGTATGCGCAACCAGATCCCGGGGCCCTCGGGCGACGCGCTCACCGCGGTCCTGGAGCACTGGGCGTGGCTGGAGGAGCAGGCGTACGGCGTGAGCAGCGGTCCGTACGAGGGTGCCGTGCGCGGTGTCGCGGAGGCGTCCGCTCCGGCGGAGCGGGAAA
Organism: Streptomyces albiaxialis; assembly: GCF_039530985.1. Classification (NCBI taxonomy): domain Bacteria; kingdom Bacillati; phylum Actinomycetota; class Actinomycetes; order Kitasatosporales; family Streptomycetaceae; genus Streptomyces; species Streptomyces albiaxialis. The sequence goes on along the minus strand of NZ_BAAAPE010000002.1, from coordinate 241,711 downwards.
GTCAGGTGCGGCGGGACGAAGAGCCGAGGCCGCTGTCTACCTGGGAAAGGCCTGCTGTGCGCGCCCGTTCGGCGGGCTGAGTCCGAGTCCGGCCCGTCGCCGGGCGGGGTTCCGGAAGGGTCTCCGGGCGGGTCTCCGGGTCCCGTTCCGAAAGACGGGTCTCCGGGTCCGGGTCCTGAGCGGGGTGAGGCAGCCGGGCCCCCGGGGCGCCCAAGTCGGGCCGCCCCACGGCTGCGTGTGTCACGCCGCGGACGAATACCTTCTTGCCGGCTTGAGCCCGGCGGCCGCCCCGCCGCCGGGGTCGCCGACACCCAGGACGAGACGCAGTGCGCGTATCGCGTGGTGCACGCGTGACTTGACGGTGCCCGAGGGGACACCGAGGACCTGTCCGGCCTCACGCATCGACCGGCCGGAGTAGAAGGTCTCGTACAGCGCTTCGCGGTGGTTGGCCGACAGATGCTGGAACGCCTCCTTGAGCACCATCGAGGAGAGCAGACCGTCCACCTCGTCCGGGCTCGTCAGCAGGTCGTCCAGCCAGGCGTTGCCGTCGACCTCCTGCGGGCGTGTCATCCGCAGGCGGTAGTCGTCGACGACGAGGTTCCTCGCCACCTTGAACAGCCACGGCCGCAGCGGCCGCCCCGAGTTCAGGTCCTGCGTGCGCCAGCAGCGCAGCAGGGCTTCCTGCACCACGTCCTCGGCCCTGTACCGGTCACCTCCCAGCAGCCGCACGACGTAGGAGTACAGCGGCCCCGCCTGTTCCTCGTAGAGCACGCGTATCGCACGTTCCCGATGGCTCATCGCTCCCGAGGAGCCCATCACGGTCCAGTTCACGATCCGTTCCCTCGTTCCATGACCTCGTGGAGAGTGGTCCGAGACCGGACGGCCTCGGATACGGGGAGTGTGGCGAGAGGGGCTCCACGGGGATTTGACGCGGGATTGACGCAAGGGACCCGGGATTGACGGAGGGGTGCACGGGGCGTCGCCGGGAAGCGGTGCCGAGACGGCGCGGAATCGTGTATTCCGCGCCGTCTCCTATCGCTGACCTGCGATTTCCCTCTCCACGCCGGTGACTTCAGGGTCGGCGTCAATCCTGGTGAGCGCATGTATACGCCGGATGATCCGGTTGACCATTTCGGTGTCCATCGCCCCGCCGCTGCCCTGCTGGGACCACACGGCGAGCAGGGCCCGGCCGTGGTCGACGACCTCGGTGAGGTCCTCGATGGACGACCAGGCGGCCGCCGCGCGCGTCAGGTCCTCGTGCGCCCGGGGGTCCCCCTGGCGGTGGCGCATCCGGGAGAGTTCGAGGCACAGGACCGTCGCGTCGGGGAAGTTCCCGCACCGGTACGCCGCGAACGCCTCCAGTTCGAGCGCTTCGAGCCGGAGGGGGTGCTCGGCGCCGAAGAGGCGCGTGGCGTGCTCCCGCAGCCGGAACGCGAGCGCCGCCGCCCGCTCCGGCGAGCCGGTGTCGAGGGCACGGCCGATGCCGGTGACGAGCGGCGCCAGCTCGTCGGGAACGGGCGGAGAGCCGACCGGCGCGACGGACGGCCTCCTCTCCTCCGGAGGCGCGGGCGCGGGCGCGGGCGCCGGCTCGGGTACGTACGGGGCCACGGGCGCGGGCGTGGGTTCGGGTTCGGGTTCGATCACGGGCAGGACCGCGGTGGCCTCTTCGGGCCGGGGCGAGGGCCGGGGCGCGGCCTGGGGGGCGGGCTGGGGTTCGGGCTCGACCGGGGGCAGGACCTCGGTGGCGTCCCCGTCCGGAGGGCCCTCCTGCAGGAGGCGGCTCGAACCGTCGGGGCCGACCTCGATATGCGTGGCGTACTCCTCCAGTTCGTCGACGATCACCACCTCGACCGGTTCGCCCTGCGTCCGCGCCACGTAGTGCATCGCGTCGAGGACGGCGACGTGGACGGGCTCGCCTGCCGGTACGGGGAAGTCCTCGCCGCCGACCACCACGCGGCCGTCGCGGCCGATCAGTACGTCCCAGACCGCGGGTGCGGGCGAGGGTGCGGGCGAGGGCGCCGGTGCCGCGGCGGGCTCGCCGTCGGGGGCCTGCGCCTTCCAGTGCTGCTCGGGCTTCTTCTTGAACACCTGGGCTCTCCTTCGTTCTCGCTCCTCCGGGTCAGCCGTCGTCGCCGGGCCCGGGGGAGGACGAGGTGGGAAACGGCGAGGGCGTGGGGTACGGCTGGCCGTCGGGCGGCTTGACGGCGCCCGAGTACAGGGAGAAGCCGCTGCGGACGGCGACGATGTAGCCCTTCGCGTCGCGGTCCTTGGGCACGCCGCGGGCCTTCTTGACCGCGTCGAGGCTGCCGAGGCTGTACGCCGCCAGGGTCATGTCCAGGCGGTCCCCGGTGACCTCGTTGTTCTTGGCCATCTCCTCGATGTCCTTGGCCAGCGCGCACATGTAGCGGGCCTGCGCCATGATCGAGTCCTCGGCGTCCAGGGCCGAGGTCTCGTCGTTGTCGTCGTCGTCCTCGCCGTACTCCTCGAACTTGTCCGGCGGGAGCTGCGAGATCCCCTTCTTGCCCTTGGGGCCGATGAGGTCCTTGTTGAAGCCGGACGCCTGCTGGATCTGGGCGGCGATGACGATCGGCCCGATCTGGGGGCACTCCTCCCCGGCGTCCTTGATGGCCTCCAGGTAGTCGGCGGGCACGCTCGCCTCGTTCAGCTCGCCCTTGCCGTCGCTGTAGTACGCCTCGGAGACCTTGTCGCCGGTGTCGTCCCCACCGCCGCCGCCCGAAGGGCAGCCGAAGATCTTGCAGATGAGCACCAGCGGCCAGAAGATCACGCCGAGGGCGCACACGATCACGACCCCGACGAGGAGCAGCAGGACGATCAGCGGCACGAAGCAGCCGAAGAACCCTCCTCCGGCGACGGCGCCGATCATGATCGCGCTGTTTCTCCCCTTCTCCGCGGTGTCCGTCTTCCCTCCGGAGCCGCCTGCTCCCATGACCGGTCACACCCCTTGCGTTCTCCTGCGCGACATGGGGCCCGACGAGTTCTGAACCAGGTCACCCGGTTTCCCGTAGTGGCTGCCCGACGGAGCAGCGCGGGCCCGCTCGCCGTAACGGAATCGGCGGCCGGTCAGTTCAATGCGGGCCCGGGATCCGTCGTTCGAAGTCGGAACCGAGAGTGAAGTGAGAGAAGGGGGACACGCATGGCTGTCCCACCGGCGGCGTCCGCAGGCCCGCAGATGTGGGTGCGCGGGCCGTCCGCTGATCGGACCGCCCCGGCACAGGCCGCACCCCGGGCACCCGCGGCGAGGCCCGCACCGTCCGTACCGCCCGCGCAGCCCGTACCGCCCGCGCAGCCCGTACCGCCCGCGCAGCCCGTACCGCCCGCACAGCCCGTGCCACCCGCGTCGGCCGCGCCACCCCGGACGGCCGCGCCGCTCCGGTCGGCCGCGCCGCCCGCTTCCGCCCCTCCGGCGGCAGCGGCCGTGCCCTCGCCGCACCGGGGAGAGCCGGTCGCGTGGGTCAACGCGCACGGCGGGGGCGGCGCGAGCACGCTCTCCCGCGCGCTGGGCGGCGCGGACCTGGGCCTGCGCTGGCCCGAACCGGCACAGGGCGAACCGGGCGGCGTCCTGCTCGTCGCCCGTACCCACTCGGGAGGCCTGCGTGCCGCGTCCCAGGCGCTCAACGCGCTGCGGACCGGCGACCATCCGCCGGGGGTGCACCTGATCGCCGTCGTGCTGGTCGCCGACGCGCCGGGGCGGCTGCCGGGGACCCTCGGCAAGCGGGTCCGCGTGATGCGGTCAGCGGCGGAGATCCACCGCGTGCCGTGGATCCCGGCCTGGCGCGTCGGGGAGGAGCCCGGCTCGCTGCCGAAGGCGGTACGGGCACTTGCCGGGCTCTTCCCGGCGGTCCCCGGAGGAGGGGTGGTCCCGTGAGACGCCTCGCTGCCGGGAAGTGCCCCCCCTTCGGGCCCTGCAAGGACTTCAACCCGGTCGAACATGGCGCGAACGACCTCCTCGCCAATATCGCCTGGATCGTGACGGCCGCCGCCGTGGCGGGGGTGATCGTCGTCGGCATCCAGATGGCCCTGCAGGTCCACCGCGGCGAACCGGGCGAGGGGGCGACCCATTTCCGGGGACTGCTCGTCGTCCTGTGCTCCTGCATCATCGGCAGCACCGCGGGGCCGCTCGTCAATTTCCTGATCGTTCCCTATCTCACCTGAGCGGAGTTTCCCGTGAAGCACATCGTGCATTCCCTCCATGTCAGTGCCCAGGACATCCTGCTGGCGGCGCCGCCCAAGCCGGGGCGGAAGGCGCCGGGGCCGCTGAAGGAGGCCGTCAACAACGCGCTCTCGCTGGCCAGTTGGGTGGGCACGGCGGCGGGCGTGGCCGGTGTCATCATCACCGGCGCCATGATGGCCGTTTCCATGAAGCAGGGGCAGGGCTCCGACCATCTCCCGCGGCTGGGAATGGTGATGGGCGGGTGCGTGCTCATCGCCACCGCGGGACCCGTCATCGGCTTCTTCTTCTGATGGTCCGCGGGAGGGGTTGTCCGCATGTTCGGCTTGAGGCGCAGGAGAGAACCGCCCTCCGGGCCCTTCTACAAACAGCGCGGATGGGTCTCGGCGGTGATGTTCCTCGGATTCGTCCTCGTCATGTCGCTGATCGCTCTCGTGGCCGGTCCCGAGATCGAGGACGACTCGGAGAAGAGCCGGAAGGAGCTGGACGGCGTCAGCGGCCCGCTGTCGCCCGGCGATCCGCAGCAGGTGCGCGACGGCCGGGACGGCCGGCCGCGCAACTGCCGTACGGACGACGGGGACCAGGAGCAGCCGCGCTCGGCGCCGACCGACGTGACCTGGCGCAAGCGGGTCGCCCTCATGGTGCCCGTCTCACCGAAGGCGGGCCCGCTGCGCACCGACGAGCCGGGCATGTGGTGGTGCTTCGCCCGCACGCCCACCGGGGCCGTGATGGCGGCCCACCTCATTCCCGTCCAGGTCAGTGGCGCGGACTGGCGCACCGCCGCGGAGCAGCAGATCGTGCCCGGAAAGGAACGTGACATGTTCGTCACCGCCAAGGCCAGGGCCGGCGCCTCGCCCCCGACCGAGGTCGGGCGGTTCGTGGGGTTCTCCCTGGACTCCTACTCGCGCGGGGCCGCGACCGTACGGCTGCTGCTGACCCGCCCATCGGGCGGCTACCTGTCGACGTCGGTCTCCCTGCGCTGGCGGGACGGCGACTGGAAGGTGGCCCTCCAGGAGGGCTCCCTCTACTCGCCCGCCAAGCAGGGGCAGCCCGACGGTTTCGCCATGTGGGGAGCGGCACGTGGCTGACCCGGGCGATCTCGAATCCAAGTGCAAGGCCTCACTCGACTTCTTCGGGCTCTTCGACGACCCCATCGGCGAGATGGTCGGTCTGGTGGCCAAGCTCTTCATCAACGCCGCCTTCGGCGTCCTGCAGGCCGTGCTGGACATCGACTCGCAGAACCAGGGCGTCTCCGCCCAGATCAGCGGGCAGGTCCGATGGATCGTCGTCTACCTCTCCGTCGGATCGATCCTCTTCTCCGCCGCCAAGATGGCCCTGGACCGGCGTGCCGAGTCGGGGCAGACCGCGCTGAAGGGCATCATGCGCGTGCTCCTGGTGAGCACGCTGGCGAGCACCCTGGTCAACACGTTCACCATCCTCATGGACAGGTACACCGAGCACCTGCTCGAGGGCGCGTTCGAGGCGCTCAGGGACAAGATCGACTGCGCCGACGCCCTGCCGAACATGCTGATGCTCGTCGTCGGCTGTCTCCTCCTCATCGCGGGGATCATCCACGCGCTGCTGATGTGGATCCGGCTCGGCGTGATGATCCTGCTGATGGGGACGCTCCCGCTCGCGGCCTCCGCGTCCATGACGGACTGGGGCACCACGTGGTGGCGCAAGCACATCGGATGGATGACCGCCTGGCTGCTGTACAAGCCCACGGTCGGCCTCGTCATCTGGTCCGGCGCGACGATGGTCAACGCGACGACCACCGGCGAGGGAGAGGTCAAACAGGTCAACACGCAGATCGCCGGCATGGGCATCCTGCTGCTCTCCGCGGTCTGCCTGCCGGCGCTGATGCGCATCATCGTCCCCGCGACGGAGGCCCTCGGCCAGTCCGACGGCGTCGGCAAGGCGACGACGGGCGTCGTCGGCGGCATCGCCAGCGGGGCGAAGGCGGTCGGCGGCGGAGCCATGACCGTCGCGACCCGCGGCCTCGCCGGGGGCGGGGCGGCGGCCAAGGGCGGCGCGGCCTCGGGCGCGTCCGGATCGGGTTCCGGCGGCTCCTCGGGAGGCGGCGGCGGATCCGGCGTGCGCAGCGGCCAGAGCGCCGGAGGCGGTCAGGGCGGCGGCGGAAGCGGCGCCGGAAGCCAGGGCGGTCAGGGACCCCAGGGCAGCCAGGGCGGCGGCGGCAGCCAGGGGAGCCGCGGCGCCCAGGGCAGCCAGGGCGGCCAGGGGCGGCAGGGCAACCAGGGCGGCGGAGGCCAGGGCCCGCTGAGCGGTGGCGGCGGTGGCGGCTCGCCGGGCGGCGGCTCGTCCGGAGGCGGCGGCACCGCGGCCTCCGGCGCCAGGGCGGCCGCGACCAGGGCCCTGCCCATCGTGGGCGCCGTCGCGGGCGTGGCCGGACACGTGGCCCACAAGACCGTGAAGGGTGCCCTCAACGTGGCCCAGAGCGGCGTCGAGGGCGCCAACGGCACCAACGGCACCGACGGGCCCAGCGGGGCCAGGAACAGAGGCGGCTGACCCCGTCGACGGGGCGCGCGGCACACCGTCGCGCGCCCCGCCTCACGACTCACCCAACGGAAGAGAACCAGGGATTCCCCATGTCTACCGATACCGCTGTCGTCGACCCCACGTACGGGAACTGGCGCAGGCCCCGGCGTCCCGGGCTGGGGCCGCTCGGTCTCGTCGGCACCGTCGGGGTGTTCGGCGGCCTCGTCTTCGACCTCCTCGTGTCGCTGGCCTCGCTGCAGGTCGCGCTGTTCCTGGTCGGGATCCAGATCCTGGCCCTCCTGCCGCTGGCCGCGCGCACGATGGACGGGCGCAACGTCTACCAGCTCCTCGCGCTGCGCGTGAGCTGGTTCCGCCGCAAGGGCAAGGGGTCCACCACGTACGTCTCCGGGCCCCTCGGGCGGCGGTCGGGCGGCCGGTACCGCCCGCCGGGCCTGCTGAGCAAGGTCACGGTCACCGAGGGCAGGGACGCCTACGACCAGCCCTTCGGCGTCCTGCACCACCCCCAGCGGAACCTCTACACCATCGTGCTGGGCTGCGAGCCCGACGGCGGCTCCCTGGTCGACCCCGACCAGGTGGACACCTGGGTCGCGTCCTGGGGCCACTGGCTGGCCCGGCTCTCCGCCGAACCCGGCCTGCGCGGGGCCACCGTGGTCGTCGAGACCGCCCCCGACACCGGAAGCCGGCTGGCCAACGAGGTGCTGCCGCGCATCAGTCCGGACGCGCCGCCCGCGGCGCGCGCCGTGATGGAGGAGGTCGTGGAGCGGTATCCGGCCGCGTCCTCGGAGATGCACACCTACATCGCGCTGACCTACGGCATGCAGGGCGGCCAGAAGCGCTCGCCCGAGGACATCATCAACGAGATGGCCACCCGCATGCCCGGCCTGCTGGAGGGGCTCGTGGGCGCGGGCGGCGGACCCGCCTCGCCGCTGTCGGCCGAGCGGATCGCCGAGGTCGTGCGGGTGGCGTACGACCCGGCCGTCTCCTCCGACGTCCTCGACGCCCGTGTCCAGCACGGCGGCACGGGCCTGGAGTGGGAGGACGCCGGGCCCTCCGCCGCGGTCGAGACCCCCCAGGCCTACCAGCACGACTCCGGCGTGTCCCGCACCTGGATGCTCACGCAGGCGCCGCGCGGCACGGTCCGCGCCAACGTGCTGCGGGGCCTCCTGGAGCCCGCGCCCGGCACGCGCCGCAAGCGCGTCGCCCTGCTCTACCGGCCCATCGACCCGGCGACCTCGGCCCGCATCGTCGAGGCCGACCGGCGCGCCGCACAGTTCATGGCCACCTCGAAGCGCGGCCTGGTGCAGGCCCGCGCCGTCAACGAGGTACGGGCCACCGAGCAGACAGCGGCGGAGGAGGCCACCGGCGCGGGGCTCGTGGAGTTCTCCCTGATGTGCACCGTGACGGTGGACTCCGACGCCGAACTCGACGACGCGAACTCCACGGTGCGCAATCTCATGGCCGGGGCACGGCTCCACATGCGCCCGGCCGACAGAATGCAGGCGGCGGCGTTCAGTTGCACTCTCCCGGCGGGTCTCCTGCCGTGGGAGTACACGCTGGTGCCGCGAGAGCTGAAGGAAGCGCTGTGAGCCCGAAGAAGGCGACGAACCGGTCCGCGTCCAAGGGCGGACCCCCGCGGCCGAAGAGCGGAGGGGCCAACTCGCGCGGCTGGCCGGGCCCCGCGGGCGGGCAGGTGGCCCACATGGACCCGCCCACGATGTGGCGGGCCACCACCGTGCAGGCCTGCGGGCTGTGGCCGTTCGCGGCGGGCTCCGGGGCGCCCATGAGCGGCGTCCCGCTGGGCCGGCACCTCTACACCGGCGCCACCGTGTGCGGCGACCCGCTGTCCTGGTTCACCCGCGCCCACTACATCTCCAACCCCTCGCTGTTCATGCTCGGCATGCCGGGCCTGGGCAAGTCCACCCTCGTCAACCGGATGCTCATCGGGCTCTCCGCGACCGGCGTCGTGCCGCTCGTGCTCGGCGACCTCAAGCCCGACTACGCCGACACCGTGCGCGCCCTCGGCGGCCAGGTCCTCTCCATCGGGCGCGGAGTGGGCGGCATCAACGTCCTCGACCCCGGGGCCATGGGCGCGGCGGCCCGGCGCATCGGCGGCGCCGCCGGACAGGCACTGGTCTCCGAGACCCACGGCCGTGTCCTGAACATGGTGGCCGCGCTCGTCACCATCGTCCGGGACCGCCCCATGGACGACCACGAGCAGTCGGTGCTGTCCGCCGCGCTGCACCACCTGCGCGAACGGACGCCCGAGGGACACACGCCGCGCCTGCCCGACCTCGTGCGGATCCTCGCCGAAGGCCCGGAACGCGTACGGGCGGTGACCCTGGACCGCGGGGACGAGAACCGCTATCAGGAGGCCGTCGACCCGCTGCACCGCTCGCTGCTGGGCATCCTGGACGGGCCGCTCGGCGATACGTTCGCCTCCGAGTCCGTCACCCGCATCGACCTCAACGCGTCGGCGGTGTGCGTGGACATCTCCCGGATCGGGGAGGCCGACACCCAGCTCACCGCGGCGGCGATGCTCGCCGCCTGGTCCGACGGGCTGGGCACGGTCGCCGCCTCGCACGCCCTGGCCGACGCCGGACTCCAGCCCCGGCGCTGGTTCTTCACCGTCCTCGACGAGCTGTGGCGGCCGCTGCGCGCCGCCTCGGGCATCGTCGACCGCATCGACGCGCTGACCCGCCTCAACCGTACGCTCGGCCTGGGCGACGCGAAGATCACGCATACGCTCAAGGACGCCGAGGCGCTGGGCAGCGAGGCCGACCGCTCCAAGGCGCGCGGCTTCGTCGAACGCGCCGGAATGGTGGTGTGCGCGGGCCTGCCGCGCCAGGAGATGGAGGAGCTGGGCCAGGTCGTCGGCCTGACCCGCAGGGAGATCGACCTGGTCTCCACCTGGTCCTCGCCACCGGGCTGGGCCGCGTTCGGGGACCGCGAGGAGCCGCCGGGCCGGGGCCGGTTCCTGATCAAGGTCGGCGGACGCCCCGGCATCCCGATCCAGGTCTCCATCACCGACACCGAGCGCCATCTGCACGACACCAACAAGCGCTGGGCACCCAACGAACAGGCCGCGGCGGCGCGGCCCGAGCAGGTCCTCGACCTCTCCGGGTACGGGCGGAGCCGGGCGGAAGGGAGGCGGGCCGGATGAGCGGCGCGCAGGGCGGCGGTCAGCGGTACAGCGGCAACGAGCTCGCTCCCTGGGCGATCGTCATGGCGGCGGGCGTGGCCCTGGTGCTGTTCGGCGGGGTGTGGCTCGGCGGGACACTGGGCGCCGCCCTCACCGGCTCCGGCTGGCAGCCCCCGCCGTTCGCCATGGAGACCTTCACGGCCCTGCTCCGCGAGGGCCCGGGCGAACTCTGGCCGGACGCCCCGCCGTTCGCCGTGGTCGCCGGGATCGTCCTCGTCTTCGGCTCGGCCGCCTACGGGGGCTGGCGGGCCGTGAAGCGCGTCATGCGCTTCACCTCCCGGAGCAAGGGGCTCGCCGGAGCCAAGGAGCTGGCGGCGATGTGCCCGGCGGGCATCTCCGAACGCGCCCGCGACCTGCGCCCCTCCCTCAAGGGCCGCGATCACCTCCACCCCGACGAGACGGGCAATCTGCTCGGCGACCTCGACCCGAACGGGCCCGAACTGCGCTCCTCCTTCGAGGACGTCGAGCTGGACCTGATGGCCCCGCGTGCCGGAAAGTCCACCGGCATCGCCGTCCCCCGCGTCCTGCGCGCCCAGGGACCCGTGCTGCTGACCTCGAACAAATCCGACGTCTACGCGGTGACCCGCGCCGAACGCGAGAGCGCCGGCACGGTGTGGACGTTCGACCCGCAGGGCATCGCCCACACGCCGCGCGCGATGTGGTGGGACATCCTCTCCGACTGCCACACCATCGAGGGCGCCCGCCGCCTCGCCGGGCACTTCGTCGCCTCCGTCAACGACGACCAGTCGAAGAAGGACTTCTGGATCTCCGCGGGCCAGAACACCCTCACCTCGCTCTTCCTCGCCGCGGCCCGCAACGGGGCCTCCGTGACCGACATGCTGGCCTGGCTCGCCGACCCCGCCGACCGTACGCCCGTCGATCTGCTGCGGGACGCCGGGATGCACGCCATGGCCGAGCAGTTGCAGGGCACGGTGCGGGGCGCGGTGGAGACCCGCGACGGCATCTTCGAGACCGCGCGGCAGTGCGTGGCCTGCCTGCTCGACCCGGAGATCGTGAAGTGGGTGACGCCCGACCCCCGGCTGCCCGAGTTCCGGCCGCACGAGCACGCGCTGGGCACGGACACCCTCTACCTGCTGTCGAAGGACGGCGGCGGCTCCGCCGCGGGCGTGATCGCGGGCCTCGCCGACGCGACGATGCGCGCGGGTGTGATCGCGGCGGAACGGATGGGCGGCAGGCTCGACCCGCCGATGACCGCCGTCCTCGACGAGGCCGCCAACGTCTGCCGCATCTCCGACCTGCCCGACCTCTACAGCCACTTCGGCTCGCGCGGCATCAACGTCGTCACGCTGCTGCAGAGCTACCGCCAGGGGCAGCGGGTGTGGGGCGACGCCGGGATGGACGCCATGTGGAGCGCGGCCACGGTCAAACTGCTGGGCGCGGGCCTGGACGACGCCGACTTCGTGGAGAAGGTCTCCAAGCTCGTCGGCAACCGCGACGTGCGCACCCCCTCGTACTCCAAGAGCAAGGACGGCACGTCCCGTTCGTACTCCTACCGGCTGGACCCGGTGCTGCCCGCCGACCGCATCCGTGCCCTGCCCAAGGGCACGGCCCTGCTGCTGGCGACCGGCGTACGCCCCGCCCTGATCCGGCTGCGCCCCTGGTACAAGGAGCCCGACGCGGGCCGTATCTCCGCCGCCGCGAAGGCCGAGACCGCCGCGATCACCGACCGCGCCGCCCGCTCCTGGGCGGGGATCCCGGTCGAACACGTGGCGGACGCGGAGGACGAGGTGGAGGTCTTCGCGGACGGCGCGGGCGTCGAGGTCTTCGACGACGTCGAGGTGGAGGTCGAGGACGCCGGGCCGGCCCGGGAAGTCCGGGCGGCGAACCGGTGGGTGCGGAACGCGGTGCCCATGGACAAGCCCTGAGGCAGCCGGGCAGGCGGCCGGGCGCCGCTCCGAGCGCGGTCAGGGGCGGCGGGCGAGCGTAGCCGTACGCAGCAGCCACTCGGCGGGCCCGTACCGGTAGCGGCGTATCAGCAGGCGTCCGGCCGCGAGCTGGCCCGCGTACAGCACGAGGCACCCGGCGGTCACCGCCGCCGTGCCGTGACCGCCGTACCGGGCCAGCCCGTACCCGGTGAAGACCAGCGCCAGCACCAGGGACTGCGTGAGGTAGTGGGTCAGCGCCAGGCGGCCCGCCGCGGTCAGGGCACCGGCGATCCGGCGCCCCGGACGTGTGCGCAGCAGGAGCAGCAGGCCGCAGGCGTACGAGGCGGTCAGCGCCGGGGCGGTGAGCACGCCGACGGCGGAGCCCACGTCGTACCAGCGCGCGTCCAGCGGGCCGTTGCGGCAGACAGCCATGAAGACGCCGCCCGCGAGCCCGAGGGGCAGCCAGCGGCGGACGGTCCGCACCATCCGCGCGCGGTGCCGCTCCGTGCCGGCGAGCAGCCCGCACCGTCCGGCGGCGAGTCCCAGCAGGAAGCCCGCGAAGATGTCGGCGCCGTACAGGACGTTCCAGCCGAGGACGGCGCGCAGTTCGCCCAGATTGGCCCGGACGACCGAGCCGGGGCCGCCCGTGTAGGCCGCGGTCGTCTCGCGTGCCGTCGCCGCGGCGGCCGCCGCGTCCCGGGGATCGACGGGCCCGGCCAGCGCGACGGTGAGCAGGCCCCAGGTCAGCAGGCACGCGGCGGTCCCGGCGACGAGCCAGGCCGCGCGGCGGACCGCCGTGCGCGGAGCGAGGCCCCGGGCGGCGAACAGGGGGAGGCTCAGCGCCCCGTAGACCATCAGGATGTCGCCGGGGAAGAGCAGCACCCCGTGGGCGATCCCCAGCGCGAACAGGCAGCTCAGCCGCCGCAGATGCCGGGCGGCGAAGGACGCGCCCGCGCGCCGGGCCGAGCGCTCCTGGAGCGTGAAGCTGTACCCGAACAGGAACGAGAAGAGCAGATAGAACTTGGTGCTGACCAGCGCCGTGATCAGCCAGTCGGCCGCTTCGTCCGCCCACGAGGCCCACGGCCCGCCGCCGGGAACGAGCCCGGGCCCCGCCATGGTCCGGGCGTTGACCAGCAGGATCCCCAGCAGCGCGAACCCGCGCAGGGCGTCGGCCTCGTGTATCCGGGGACTGGGGGACTCCAAGGGGGTTCTCCTTCCGCGCGCGGCGCCAGGGGGCGCTTCTGCCGACAGCCAACGGGGCGGCCGCGCCTTCGGTTCACTTCCGCCCGCGACCTGGTGGGGGCGGAAGTGAACCGGACCCGGCGTGCGCACGTGTCATGCGTGCAGCGGGCGCGCTGCGGCCGTCGAGAGAGCGGGAGAGCCATGTCCACGGAAGCCCCCGAAGCACCCGAAGCCCCCGAAGCACCCGAGGCCTCCGAGGCACCCGAGGCCTCCGGATCGTCCGGGGAGCAGGCGGCGCCGGAGTCGGCGCCGCTGTTCATCCTCTACAAGAAGGGCGCCGAATACGCCAATGAGCTGCGGCAGTTGACGCTCTGGACCCACCATGTGCTGCTGCCTGTCTACGGCAGGGAGATCACCTCCACCGCCCCCTGGTGCTCCCGCTGGTGGGACCACCCGGAGGCCGTCGCCCAGCTCCACGGGCTGTGGCTCGCCTGGGGCGAGCTGACGGGCCCGGACGGCGGGATGTGCGGGCCCGCCAACTGGCACCGCGACTACATGGGTCCCGTGATGGGCGTCCTGCGGGACCCCGCCGGGCCGTTCGCGGGCTGCAAGCCGGGGTCGCACCGCGCGAAGGAGGCGCCGCAGGTCGACGCCATGGACCCGTTCGGCCCGCCACCCCCTCCGCCGCCCCCGCCGCCCTCCCGATGACGGACACGGGGGCGCGCCGGTCAGCCGGCCGCCTCCATGGCTGTACGGAGGGCGGCGATGCCGCGTGAGGCGTACGCCTTCGCGGCGCCCCGCGAGATCCCGAGCGTCTCGGCGACCTCGGACTCCGACATGTCCGCGAAGTAGCGCAGCACCAGCACCTCCCGCTGGCGCCGCTGGAGGTCGCGCAGGGCCTCGACCAGCCGGTCCCGTTCGAGCCGGTCGCAGGCCCCCTCCTCGGCGCTGGCCATGTCCGGCATCGGCTTGGAGAGCAGCTTCAGCCTGCGGATGCGGTGGCGCAGCGCGGCACGGGAGAGGTTCACGACGGTCTGCCGCAGATACGCGGAAACCTTCTCGGGGTCTCTCACGCGCGTGCGGGCCGAGTGGACCCGGATGAACGCCTCCTGGACGACGTCCTCGCACGAGGCGGTGTCGTCGAGCAGCAGCGCCGCGAGCCTGAGCAGCGAGGTGTAGTGCGTGCGGTAGGTCGCGGTCAGATGGTCCACCGTGGTGCCCGTCGTGGTGGCCTCGCGCCGCCCCGGCATCCGCACCGGACGCGTGGCCGGCCACGGCGCGATGACGGGTATCCCTCCGGCCGGGGCGGCCGTACGGGTCTCTCGCATGACGTCAGTCCCCCTGTGTTCCCCGCGCCGGTCAGCGCGGGCTCTTGTAGTCCGGCCCCACGGTGAGCGTCACCGTCCCCGCCCCGGCCTGCTCGCCGCCCCGCTCCGCGGCGTACGGCAGGCGCGCGGCGAGGACCTCGGCGGAACGCCGCAGCGCGTCCGGGTAGCCGACCGTCGTCCGGCGCACCGGCTCGGGCGCGTCGCCGGTCGAGGCCACCGTGAAGCCCAGCTCCCTGAGGTCCTCGGCGGCCTCGGCCGCGCGCCCGCCCGTTCCCGTGCCGTCGAGGACTCGGACACGGACGGAACGGGTGGGCACGGGGTCCTTCGAGGAGGCCTCCAACTGCTCCTTGTCGACCTCCTTGTCGTGCGCGAGCTTGTCGAACAGCCCGGCGGCCTGCGGGTACTGCCACACCACGTTGGCCTTGTCCGACGGGACGTCGGCCTGGCGCGGGTAGTTGGGCACGGTCAGGAAGGTGAGCCGGTCCTTCGGAATGCCCTTCACCTCGTTCGCGAGGTTGTAGAGCGGCTTGAGCCCGGCGAGGTCCTTGTCCGTGGTCAGCGACTTGGTCGTCTCGTCGAGGAACCCGTACAGCTCGTCCGGGCTGGTCACCTTCTTCCGCGCCTTCTCGGCGAGGGCCCGCATGAACTCCTGCTGGCGGCCTATGCGGCCCAGGTCGGAGCCGTCGCCCATGCTGTAGCGCGAACGGACGTAGCCCAGGGCCTTCTCGTCCCGCACGGTCTGGCACCCCGGCTCCATGTCGAGGTGGGCCTTCGCGTCGTGGATCGGCTCCTTCGGACAGACCTCGACGCCGCCGAGGGCGTTGACCATGCCCTTGAAGCCCTGGAAGTCGAGGGACATGAAGTGGTCCATGCGCAGTCCGGTGTTCGCCTCGACGGTCTTGATCGTGCAGGCCGCCGCGCGCGAGATGTCGCCCTTGCTGCCGCCTATCGCGAACGACTCGTTGATCTTGAAGGAGTGCGGCGCCGACGTCGTCCCGTCGCCCCGGTCGCAGGACGGGATACGGACGTAGGAGTCGCGCGGCAGCGACATCACCGTCGCCCACTTCCGGTCGGCGGACAGGTGCACGACCATGAGCGTGTCGGACTGCATGGTCCGCATGCCCTTGCCGTACTTCGCGTTCGCGCCCGCGCGGCTGTCCGACCCCACGACCAGGATGTTCATCGACCGGGAAGCCAGTTTCTGGGGGCGGTTCCCGCCGAGGTGCTGGTCCAGGTCGGCGGAGGTGATGTTCCCGTCGAGGTGCCGGTACACCCACAGCCCCGCGCCCGCGGTCCCGAGCACCAGCGTCGTCAGGAAGCCGCCCGACCAGGCGAACACCCGCTTGCGCCGCGTCCTCGTGCGCCGGTGGGCGCGGCGGCGCGCGCGGCGCCCGCCGTAATCGTCGTCGTACTCGCCGTCGTAGCCGTACTCGTCACGCACCACTGACCCGTCCGTTCCCCGCCCGCGCGGCGCCGGGCTGACGGCCCTCGTCGCTCACGCGGACCGAGAGGTTGTTGTTCACCGTGTAGTACGGCCGCACCGCGTGGACCGCGCCCTCGGGGCCCTCCACGTGCCGTGCCGGATAGGCGAAGATCTGCTTCTTGTCCGGGACGTCGTCCAGGATCCGCCCGACGCGGACCGGCTCCCCCTCCTCTGACGGGCGCAGCCACAGGTCCCGCACCCGGTCTCCCGGACCTCCGGGCAGCAGCGCGTCGAAGAGCAGCGCGGCGCAGAAGCCCCGGTCCGGGGGGCCGGGGGACGCGCGCACCGGCACGCGCACGGGGGGCACGGAGGCGTCCCGGGAACGCGCCTCCAGCCGCGCGGTCGCGGCGAGCCGCGTGCCGTACACCCTGCCGCGCAGCACCAGCGCGCCGTCGTCGAGGAGCAGCGCCCCCGCCTCGGCGTGCGGATACCGGAGCCAGGCACGGATCGAGAGGTTGCCGTGCTTCGTGGTGTACGGGATCCGTACGTTCAGCCTGGAGCGCGGGTCGAGGTCGAGGTCGAGGTCGTCGCCACCGCCGTCGCCGGGTGCGGCGCCCGCGAGAGTGCGCAGGTCGCACACGCCGGGCAGCAGCCGCCGCGGCACGTCGTCCGGCAGCGCGAGGTAGACGTCCCAGCGCCCCTCCCGCAGCCGGGTGGTCCCGGGCAGGACGGCGCGCAGGGCGCCGTCGGCGGTGGCGGTGAGCGGCAGCCGGAGCGAGGCGCCCGCACCGCGGCCATGGCGCTTCCGGAGCAGTACGGCCCCGCCGTCGGCCCCGCAGGCCCCACCGCCCCCGGAACCGCCGGGTCCCGGCACGTCGAGGACGAGCCCTCCGGCACCGTCGGCCGTGCAGTCGGCGTACGGGCCAGGAGTGCCGGGAGCGGGGACGAGCGGGGTGGGTGCCGGAGCCGGGGGAGCGGGGACGAAGGGGGACGCGGCGATCACGCGCGGCGGTCGCGGCGCCCCCGGCGTGCGCGCGTCGAGGGAGATCCTGCTCATGCGGCCACCTTTCGACGCGCGTAGCCCACACCCGACCGCACGGTCTGGCGCGCGGCGTACGTCCCGCTCAGCAGGGCGCCGCGGGCCCGGCGCAGCGAGCCGGCCCGGCGGTTCGTCAGCGAGGTCAGCAGATCCTCGTAACGCGCCGCCACGTGCGCGGGGTCGAAGCGGGCCGAAGAGGCGAGCGCCGCCCGGCTCATCCGCGCGCGCAGCTTCTCGTCGTCGATGAGGCGGAGCAGCGCGCCGGAGATCGCGCGCACGTCACCCGTGGGGGCCAGGAGGCCGTCCTCGCCGTCGCGGATGATCTCTCCGGGGCCGTGCGGGCAGTCCGTGGCCACGACCGGAAGGCCGCACCGCATCGCCTCGACGATCGTCATGCCGAAGGATTCGAGGCTCGATGTGACGGCGCAGACCGCGCCTTTGACCCACTCGGCCTCGATGGGGTTCGCCGGGCCCATCAGGAAGACGTGGTTGTAGAGGCCGAGTTCGTCGACGAGGGCCCGCAGCCTGTGCTGCTCGCGGCCGTGCCCGTAGATGCGCAGGCCCCAGTCGGGCCGTTCGCGGACGACCTCGGCGAAGGCGCGGATCAGCACGTCGTACCGCTTGGCGGGGGCGAGCCTGCCCGCGGCGATCACCCACTTGTTGCCGCCGTCCGAGGGCGCGACGACCGGCGCGGGCACGCTGTTGGGCAGTGCCTCCACGCGTACGCCGGGCAGCCGCAGGGTGGCGCGGTAGTCCCGCGCGTCGGCCTCGGTGACCGTCGTGAGCGCGTCCAGCCGTGGATAGGTGCGGCGCAGCAGGCGCTTCATCCGCGGCGAGTGCGTGGCGAGCGTGAGGTGCTCCTGCCCCATGCGCACCGGGCCGCGGCGCGTCTGCCGGGCCACGTGCACATTGAGCCCGGGCCGGGTGCCGACGACGACGTCGGCGTCCGTACGGGCCAGGTGGGCGCCGATCCGGCGGTCCGTCAGCGCGCTGTGCCGCGCGTACTGGCCGTCCGCGACGGGGAAGACCCGCGCGGGCAGCGCGTGCTCGGGATCGGCCCCGTCGTACGTCGGTCTGTGGCGGCGCATGTCGACCAGGGACGTCAGCCGTACGTCCCGGGACAGCTCGAAGAACGGCTTGTCGCGGTAGCGGAAGACCGACACGATCTCCACCTCGTGCTGCTCGGCGAGCGCCTGAGCCAGATTGAAGGTGGTCCGTACCGTGCCGCCCATGCCGTAGGCGCTGAAGATCAGAAACGAGATGTGCACTGTCCCCCCGCATCCCTGGTCGTCGTTCCCGCAAGCGGCGGCCCTCACGGGAGGGCCGCCGCACGGGAGGTGACAACGGGGCGAAGTGGATCGTGGTTCAATCCCGGGGTGCCGGGGCCCGGCAGGAGTCGAGCGGGGACGCGGCGACGGGGAACGCCCCGCCTTCGTACATCTGTCAGAAGCCGGGACGTCGAACGTGTGACATCCGTCCATGGCCGGGCACGCAGAGGTGCCTCTACTCTCAGCGAACGCGCGTCCCGCGCGGAGCGACCCTCCACGCGGGACGCGCTGGCCATTTCTGCCAGGGGGCCGGTGAGCCCCGGCCGGTTCAGTCCCGGCGCGCCTCCGGCAGGCGGCCCACGGCGGCGGGGCCGCCGTGGAACATCGAGGCGAGCAGCCGCTCCTGCGCCCGTGCGCCGCGCGCCTCCAGCCGCTCCCGGCCACCGGGCAGGACGCCGAGGAGCCGGTACCGGACCGTGTTGCCCGCCAGCGAGAGCAGGAGCGCCCAGGGGAAGCGGCGGCGCAGCCCCAGATCGCGCATGCCCTCCCTGCCCATGAAGGCGCTGAGGAGGCTCGCCTGGCGGGCCCGCTCGTACCGCTGGTGGAGCCGCTCGACGGCGGGCACGCGGTGCCCGAACGAGCGCTCGGCCTGGGCGTCCAGCGTCAGCCGGGCCAGCTCCCGGCCCGCCCGGGTCTGCCCGGCGGCGCTCAGCAGGACGTGGTAGTTCCAGCGGTGCCGGACGTCCTCCACGTCCGTCAGCCACTCCGGCGCGACGCCCATCAGGTGGCCCACGTACCGCCACAGATGCATGAGGTCGTCGCGCTGCGCGCGGGTCAGCCGGACGCCGAGCCCGAGACAGCCGACGATCACGGTCGCGTCGAAGAGCCCGAGTGTGCCCGCCTGGTCGGCCTGGTTGATCGGGTATCCCCAGCGCCCGGTGTCCCAGCGCGGCTCGAAGCGGGCGTTCACCAGGGCGTGCATGGCACGCACATGGACGGTGAGGCGCCAGCCCTCGGCGCCGGGGCGCAGGCCCCCGGCCCGGGTGACGGCGTGCGACCAGGTGCTCGTCTCCCCGAGGCGGCGCAGCGTGGTCCCGCCGGACAGGCCGCCGGTGAGCACGAGCAGATCGGCGGGCCCGCCGAAGCGGTAGCCGCCGATGAGGGAGAGCAGGGTGAGCACGTCGCCGCTGTTGCGGCCGAGGTACCGGTAGGCCGCGGCGCCCCGCTCGATCCGGTCCCGGTCCACCCAGTCGGGCACGGTCAGCGCGTGGCCGACGAACTCCCGCAGCGCGGGCGGCAGGTCGCGGGGCATCTCCGGGGCCGCGCGCAGCGCCCTGCCGAGCTGCGCGTGCGTCACCCGTCCCGGGTCCCCCGCCGGGAGCCGCATGGCTCCGGCGAGCCGCGCGCCCAGCTCGTCGCGCCGCAGGAGCGCGTCCCCCAGCCGCTCCATCAGGGCCTCGTCGACGTCCTTGCCGATGTCGGCGAAGAGGAAGATCCCACGGGCGATCCTGCGCCCGCGCTCCTCGGCCTCCCGGAACCGGCGGGGGAAGCGGGCCGCGCCGCGGACCTCGCTGAGGGATGTCATACGGTCCGTTGTATCGCGGAGATCCGCGCGGTGGAACGGGCCGTCACGGGGCGCTCCTTGAGCACGGCCGGACACCGGCGCCGCTCGCCCGTACCCGTTCGGGGGCGGTGCCGGTCAGGGAGACCATGGGGTGGCATCAGGTCAGCGGCAGGCCCGTGTAGTTCGCCGCCAGCTCCGCCGCCGCGTGCGGGGAGGACGCGAGCCGGTCGAGCCGCGCGAGCTGGAGCCGGGTGTCGAACGGGCTCTGGCCGGGCTCCGTGTGCAGGGCCGTCGTCATGAACCACGAGAAGTGCTGCGCCCTCCACACCCGCTCCAGACACGCGGACGAGTACGCGTCGAGAGCGGCAGCCGTCCCCGTGGCCGCCCGCTCGGCCAGGGCCCGGGCGAGGAGGACGACGTCGGACACGGCCAGGTTGAGACCCTTGGCGCCGGTCGGGGGCACGAGGTGCGCGGCGTCGCCCGCGAGCAGGACCGGTCCCCAGCGCATCGGTTCGGTGACGGAGCCGCGCAGGGGCAGCACGGCCCGCTGGGTGACGGGGCCACGGTTGAGCTTCCGGCCCCCCTCG
The DNA here is from genome assembly GCF_039530985.1 of Streptomyces albiaxialis. Taxonomy (NCBI): domain Bacteria; kingdom Bacillati; phylum Actinomycetota; class Actinomycetes; order Kitasatosporales; family Streptomycetaceae; genus Streptomyces; species Streptomyces albiaxialis. Next base: position 221,529 of record NZ_BAAAPE010000002.1, on the reverse strand, counting down.
ACGGCGAGGCGCGCCTCCAGCTCGTCCCAGATCTCCTCCTCGCTCCAGGCGGCGGGGTCGGTGCCGTTGGGGACCTGGAGATAGAGCCGGCTCACCGAGGGCGAGCGCATGCTGTGCAGCGCGAAGCCGCGCGGGGAATGGGCGTAGACCAGCTCGTCGCCGGACGGCGGCGCCTCGGCGAGGATCCCGAACCACGAGTACGGGTACACCCGCTCGTACGTCCGCAGCCGCCCGCGCGGGATCGCCCGGCGGACGACACCGTGCGAGCCGTCGCAGCCCGCCACGTAGTCGCAGGCGAGGGTGTGCGGCAGGCCCTCGTGGGTGTAGTGGACGACGGGCCGCCCGGCGTCCGCGCCCGTCACCCCGGTGACCTCGGCGTCGAACAGCAGCGGGGCGCCGTCGGCCAGTTGGAGGGCGACGAGGTCCTTGACGACCTCGGTCTGGGCGTACACCCAGACCCTGCGTCCGCCGGTGAGGGAGGGGAAGTCGAACCGGTGGCCGCGCCGCCCCCAGCGCAGCTCCACGCCGTCGTGGACCAGGCCCTCGCGGTCCAGGCGCTCGGCGGCCCCGCACGCACGCAGCGCGTCGACGGTGCCCTGCTCCAGGATCCCGGCCCGCTGCCGCCGCTCGACGTACGTACGGTCGCGGGACTCCAGGACCACGCAGTCGATGCCGGACCGGTGCAGCAGCCGGGCGAGCAGCAGCCCGGCGGGGCCGCCGCCGACGACTGCGACGGTGGTGCGGGACGGAGCCGTCATGAGGGGTCCTCGGAGGGGATGCCGAAGTGGGCGGTCAGCGCGGCCAGTACGGAGGACGGCCGCTCGGCGGGGGCGAGGTGCCCCGCGCCGTCGATCTCCACGAGCGTGGAGCGGGCGATGCCGTCGGCCAGCTCGCGCGCGTGCGCGGGCGGCGTGGCCGCGTCCTGCCGCCCGGCGATCACGAGGGTGGGCGCGGTGATGTGGCCCAGGCGGCCGCCGAGGTCGTAGGCGGCGAGGGCCTCGCAGCACGCGGCGTAGCCGTCGGGCGCGACCGCCGCCTGATCGGCGATCAGCGCCCGCGCGGTCTTCGTGGCGGCGAAGCCCGGGGCGAACCAGCGGTCCGGCGCGGACGCGGCGAGCCACGCGACCCCCTCCGCGCGGACCTGCGCGGCCCGCTCCTGCCACGCGCCGGGCTCGCCGAACCGGGCCGACGCGCACACCAGGGCGAGCGACGTGACGCGTTCGGGACGGTGCACGGCGAGCCAGGCGCCGACCGCGCCGCCCAGCGACACGCCCGCGTAGGCGAACCGTTCCACGCCGAGCGCGTCCGCCAGCCCGAGGACGAGGTCTCCGAGCGCGGCGACGGTGTGCTCCCGACGCTCCCGCAGCAGCGCCGCCGGGGACCCGCCGTGCCCGGGGAGGTCGTAGCGGATGACGCGAAGGCCGCGCGCCAGCGCGGGCACCTGGGCCTCCCACAGCCGGAGGCTGGTGCCGAGCGACGGGCCGAGGATCAGCGCCGGGGATTCCGTACGGCCGTCCACGACATGGTGCGGGAGGCGCATCAGCCCTCCTCGCGGGCGCGGGCGCGGGCGCGTGCCGTGCGTGCCGTGCGGGTCGTGCGTGCCGCCCGTTCCAGCGCGCGGTCGGTCAGCCCGGGCGCCGCGCCGACGTACGCGGCAGGGTCCAGCAGGTCCCGTACCCGCTCGGGGCCGAGCGCGTCCCGCACCACGGGCAGCCGCGTCAGGACGTCCGCGAGCGGCAGGCCTCCGGCGGCGGCGTCGCGCGCGGCGCCGGTCAGCACGCGCCGGGCCTCGGCCCGGCCGAGCGCCGGTGAGAGGGCCGTCACCAGGCGCTCGGAGACGATCAGGCCGTCCGTCAGGCCGAGATGGGCGCGCATGACGTGCTCGTGGACGCACAGGCCGGCGGTGAGTTCGGCCGCGTCCCGCGCGGCGCCGCCCGCGAGGCGCAGGGCCTCGCGGACCGTCTGCCACTCCGCGTGCCAGGCTCCGGCGGGCCGTTCGTCCTCGGCCGCGAGCGAGGACAGCAGCACGGCGGCGTGCTGCGGAAGGCGGCGCGAGGCGGCGGCGATCAGCGTCGCGCGTACGGGATTGGCCTTGTGCGGCATCGCGCTGGAACCCCCTCCGGAGCCCTCGGTCACCTCGCCGATCTCGGTACGGGAGAGCACGAGCACGTCGGCGGCGAGCTTGCCGAGCGCCCCGCCCGCCAGCGCGAGGGCCGTTCCCAGCTCGGCGACGGGCGTCCGCAGCACGTGCCAGGGCAGCAGCGGCTCGTCCAGCCCGGTCCGCGCCGCGTACGCGGCGAGCAGCTCCGGCCCGCCCCCGGAAGCGGCGAGTGTTCCGGCCGCCCCGCCCGCCTGCGCGGGCAGCGAGAGCGAGGCGAGCCGGTCCCTGGCGTCGAGCAGCAGATGGCGCCATCCGGCGGCCTTGAGGCCGAACGTGGTCGGCACGGCGTGCTGGGTGAGCGTACGGCCCGGCATGGGCGTGCTCCGGTGCGCGGCGGCGAGCCGCGCGAGCGCCGCCCCGGCGGCGTCGAGGTCCGCGAGGAGCAGGGGCCGCGCGCGGCGCGCGACGAGCATGAGCGCGGTGTCCATGATGTCCTGGCTCGTGGCTCCCCGGTGCACCCAGTCCGCCGCCTCCGCACCCACGGCGGCGGTGAGGTCGGCGACGAGGGGGACCACGGGGTTTCCCGCGGCGCGCGCCCGTCCGGCGAGCGCGCGCGGATCGAAGCGGTCGGCGCGGGCCGCCGCGGCGATCTCGCCGCGGACGTCCCCCGGCGCGCCCAGCGCGTGGACGAGCGCCACCTCGGCGTCCAGCAGGGCCTGGAGGAACGCGCGGTCGCCGGTCGCCGCCTCCACGGGCGAGCGCGCGGGGCCGGGGGAGAGGAGACCGACGTCGGCGGCGTCGTCGGAGGCGTATGTGGCGGCGCCATGATCGGGGCCAGGGCCAGGGCCAGGGCCGGGGTCACGGGAATTCAAGGAAGACCGTCTCCTCGGTGTCGTCCCCCTGGAGCCTGATGTCGAAGCGGTGGACCGCGTCCCGTTCCGCCCGGGCGATCAGGGTGGCCCGCCGGTGCTCCGGGAGCGAGGCGAGCAGCGCGTCGTCGGGGTGCCCGGGGAGGTACGCGCGGGTGTGGAGGTGACGCAGCAGCCCGCGCGCGAAGACGATCACGCCGAGGTACGGCGCGCCGGGCCCCGGCGGCAGCGTACGGACCGCGTAGTGGCCGTCGGCGTCCGTGGGCACCCGGCCGAACCCGGTGAACGCGGTGCCGTCGCGCCCGAGGAGCGCGCCGGTGACCGGGTCGCGGCGCAGCGAACCGGGCGCCCCGGCGCGCGAACCGTCCGGCGCCTCCTGCCAGAACTCCAGGAGCGCGTCCGGGACGGGGGCCCCGGCGCCGTCGCGGACGAAGCCGTGCAGGGCGAGGGCGCGCGGATCGCCCACGGGCGCCATCTCGCCGCCGCGCGCGAACGGCAGCGCGTAACCGTAGAAGGGCCCGACGGTCTGGGAGGGGGTCACGCCCCGGGGACCGGTCACGGCCGCCGCTCCTCTCTCCCGGCTCCGTCGGCCGGGGTCGCGGCGGGGCCGTCGAGGACGATGTCCCAGGCGTAGCCGAGGGAGAACTCCGGCTGGGACAGCGCGTGGTCGTACGCCGCCACGAGGCGCTCGCGCGCGGCGGCACCGGTGACCGACCGGAGGACCGGGTCGTGGCGGTGGAGGGGGTCGCCGGGGAAGTACATCTGCGTGACCAGCCGCTGCGCGAAGGCGGTCCCGAAGACGGAGAAGTGGATGTGTGCGGGCCGCCAGGCGTTGCGGTGGTTGCGCCACGGATAGGCGCCCGGCCTGATCGTCGTGAAGCGGTAGCGGCCCTGGTCGTCGGTGAGGCAGCGGCCCACGCCGGTGAAGTTCGGGTCGAGCGGGGCGGGGTGCCGGTCAAGCTGGTGGGCGTACCGCCCCGAGGCATTGGCCTGCCAGATCTCCACCAACTGCCCGCGTACGGGCCGCCCTTCGCGGTCGAGCACCCGCCCGGCGACCGTGATCCGCTCACCCAGCGGCTCGCCCGCGTGCTGCCGGGTGAGATCGGCGTCGAGGGCGTGCACGTCGGTGACGCCGAAGACGGGCCCCGTGAGCTCGACGGCGTCGGGACCGTCGGGACCGTCCGGGACGGGCACGGGGGAGTGCCGGGGGTGTCGCAGCAACGTGCTGCGGTACGGGCGATAGGCACGGTCGGGATGCGCGGAACCGCCGGGGCGGACGGCGGCCATCTCCGCGTCGACGCTCCGCTGGTCCGGGATGCCGGCGTCGGTGCTGTCTGTGCTGCCGGCGTCGCCGACGCTGTCGGCCTGTCGGGGTAAGGGGGTGTCGGTCATGTCGGTCAGCGCTCCAGAACCTTCGGCGGCCGACTGCGGGGTATCCAGCGGGACGGCGGTGAGTGTCCGCCCGCCGCCGCGCGCTTGTCAACGGGCCCTCCGCCGTGCGCCCGGAGGGGGCGCCGGTCGGCGGGCCCGGGGCCAGGTCGCATAACCTGGCCCCGGAAGCAGCGGACGCAGTGAGATACGGAGATGCCGTGGACAAGGTCGCCTTCACGGCCGCCGGTCTCTATGTCATCGTCCTGCTGCGGGCCGGAGGCACGTTCGCCCTCGGGTGGCTCGCCGGATCCGGCGCCCGGCGCAGCAGGCTCGCCGAGCGGTTCTCGCACGAGAGGTTCCAGCGGGTGGAGCGGGCGATCCAGCGCTGGGGCGCGCCGGTGGTGGCCGTCTCCTTCCTGACCGTCGGATTCCAGACCGCCGCGAACTTCCTCGCGGGGAGCATGCGCATGCCGCTGCGGCGCTATCTGCCCGCGCTGTTCCTCGGAGGAGCGGCCTGGGCGCTGATCTACGCGACGGCCGGGATCGGCGTGCTGGAGCTGCTGGGGCGCCTCTTCGCCGAGCGGACGGCCCTCGGCGTGGCCGGGGTCGCGGTGCTGGTCCTCGCGGCGGGCGGCGTGGTGGCGTACCGGCGCAGAGGCGCGCACCGGCGGCGGAACGCCCCGCCGAGCACTCCGCCGAGCACCCACGGCACGGCCCCCGACGAATCCTGATCCCCCTCCCGGGGTGAGCCACGTCTCAGCTCGTCGGCGCCGCTTGTCTATGCAACGAGTTGCATAGCAGGATGCGGGGCATGGCGCTTGAGCACGCGATTCTCGTCTCGCTGTTGGAGAAGCCGGGCTCCGGCTACGAGCTGGCGCGGCGCTTCGACCGTTCCATCGGCTATTTCTGGGCCGCCACGCACCAGCAGATCTACCGGGTCCTCAAACGCATGGAGGGCGACGGCTGGATCGGCGCCCGCGAGGTGGCGCAGCAGGCACGGCCGGACAAGAAGGAGTACTCCGTCGCCGCCCCCGGCCGCGACGCCCTCGCCCGGTGGCTCCACGAGCCCATCGAACCGGAGAGTGTCCGGCACGAGCTGGCCGTGAAGATCCGCGGCGCCGCCTTCGACGACCCGGCCGCGCTGATCCGCGAGGTCGAGCGGCACCGCCAGGCGCACGCGGACCGGCTCGCGCACTACCTCGCGGGGGAGCGGCGCGACTTCACCGGCCCCGAGGCTCCCGGGACGCTCGACGCGGGGCAGGAGCTCCAGCACGTCGTGCTGCGCGGCGGCATCGCGTACGAACGCATGACCCTCGACTGGCTGGACGACGTGCTCGCCACGCTCCACCGGATCGCCGCCGAGCGCTGAACCCTCAACCCGTATCCCCGAAAGGCCGAGTTCCATGGCTGACCCGCTGCTGTTCAACCCGAAGACCTACGACCCGGCGCACTTCGACCCCGAGACCCGCAGGCTGCTGCGCGCGACCGTCGACTGGTTCGAGGCGCGCGGCAAGCGCAAGCTGATCGAGGACTACCGCTCCCGCGCCTGGCTGGCCGACTTCCTGGAGTTCTCCGCTAAGGAGGGCCTGTTCGCGACGTTCCTGACCCCGGAGGCGGACGCCCGGGGGCAAGGGGACAAGCGATGGGACACGGCCCGGATCGCCGCCCTCAACGAGATCTTCGGCTTCTACGGGCTCGACTACTGGTACGCGTGGCAGGTCACGATCCTCGGCCTCGGCCCGGTCTGGCAGAGCGAGAACGCCGCGGCCCGCGCCCGCGCGGCCGAACTCCTCGACCAGGGCGAGGTGTTCGCCTTCGGCCTCTCCGAGAAGAGCCACGGCGCCGACATCTACTCCACCGACATGCTCCTGGAGCCCGACGGCGAAGTGGGGTCTCCCCTGCTCGAGCGGAGCCGAGAGCTTGGGGAAGGCTTCCGGGCCAGCGGCTCCAAGTACTACATCGGCAACGGCAACGCCGCGGGCCTCGTCTCCGTCTTCGGCCGCCGCACCGACATCGAGGGCCCCGAGGGCTACGTCTTCTTCGCCGCCGACAGCCGCCACGAGGCGTACCACCTGGTGAAGAACGTCGTGGACTCGTCGAAGTACGTCAGTGAGTTCCGCCTGGAGAACTATCCGGTACGCGCCGAAGACATCCTGCACACCGGCCGCGCCGCCTTCGACGCCGCGCTCAACACCGTCAACGTCGGCAAGTTCAACCTGTGCACCGCCTCGATCGGCATCTGCGAGCACGCGATGTACGAGGCCGTCACCCACGCCCACCGCCGTGTCCTGTACGGCCGCCCCGTCACCGCCTTCCCGCATGTGCGCCGCGAGCTGACCGACGCGTACGTCCGGCTCGTCGGCATGAAGCTCTTCAGCGACCGCGCCGTCGACTACTTCCGCTCCGCCGGGCCCGACGACCGCCGCTACCTCCTCTTCAACCCCATGACGAAGATGAAGGTGACCACCGAGGGCGAGAAGGTCATCGACCTCATGTGGGACGTCATCGCGGCCAAGGGCTTCGAGAAGGACAACTACTTCGCGCAGGCGGCCGTCGAGATCCGCGGCCTGCCGAAGCTGGAGGGCACGGTCCACGTCAACCTGGCCCTGATCCTCAAGTTCATGGGCAACCACCTCCTGAACCCGGCCGAGTACGCCCCCGTGCCGAGCCGTCAGGACGCGGCCGACGACGACTTCCTCTTCCGCCAGGGCCCGGCCCGCGGCCTGGGCGCCATCCGCTTCCACGACTGGCGCACCGCCTACGACGCGTACGCCGAAGTGCCGAACGTCGCCCGGTTCCGCGAACAGGCGGACGCCCTGTGCGAGTTCGTCACCACCGCCGCCCCCGACGAGGAGCAGAGCCGCGACCTCGACCTCCTGCTCGCCGTCGGCCAGCTCTTCGCCCTGGTCGTGCACGGCCAGCTCATCCTGGAGCAGGCGCGCCTGACCGGCCTCGACCAGGACGTGCTCGACGAACTGTTCGCCGTCCTCGTACGGGACTTCTCCGCGCACGCCGTCGAACTGCACGGCAAGGACTCCGCCACGGAGGCCCAGCAGCACTGGGCCCTGGGCGCGGTCCGCCGCCCGGTCGTCGACGAGGCCCGCGCGTCCCGCGTCTGGTCCCGCGTGGAGGCCCTGGCGGGGACGTACGAGATGGCCCCGTAACGCCGGGGAGGAACGTAACCTCGGGGGATCGCGTCCGCCCGCCCCGGAGGAGCCCCGCATGAACGACGACTCCCTCATCCGCAGCCACGCGCTCGGAGACCTGCTGCGGCGCACGGCCGCCCGTACGCCGGACAGGACCGCGCTCGTATGGCGGGGGAGCCGGGAGACCTTCGCGGAGCTGGACGCGGCCGTGAACCGTACGGCGAACGCGCTCGCCGTACGGGGCGTGGCCAAGGGCGAGCGGATCGCGCTGCTCTCGCACAACTGCCGGGAGTTCGTGGTCCTCTACCTCGCCCTGGCCCGGCTGGGCGCGATCTCCGTGCCGGTCAACTTCATGCTCGGCGGCGAGGAGGTCGGCTACATCCTGCGGCACTCAGGGGCGCGGGGAATCGTGGCCGAGGACGCGCTCGTGCCCGTCGCCGAGGAGGCCCTGGGCACCTTCGGCGACGCGGGCCCGGTGCGGCTCCGCGGCTGGATCGGGCTCGGCGGCGGGCCCCGGCCCGAGGGGTGGGAGGACGTCGCGGAGTGGGAGCGGCACCCGGACGCCACCGCGCCCGGCACCGTCGTGGCCGACGACGATCCGGTGCAGCTCATGTACACCTCCGGGACCGAGTCCCGCCCCAAGGGCGTGACGCTCTCCAGCCGCGCCCTGCTCGCGCAGTACGCGTCGGCCGCCGTCGACGGCGAGATGAGCGCGTCAGACGTGGAGATCCACGCGCTGCCGCTCTACCACTGCGCGCAGCTCCACGTCTTCCTCACGCCGGACATCCAGCTCGGCGCCACCAGCGTCATCCTCCCCGGGCCCGATCCGGCGACCGTGCTGCGCACGGTCGAGGAGGAGCGCGTCACCAAGCTGTTCTGCCCGCCGACGGTGTGGGTGGCGCTGCTGCGCAGCCCGGAGTTCGACCGCCACGACCTCTCGTCCCTCCGCAAGGGCTACTACGGCGCGAGCCCCATGCCCGTGGAGGTGCTCAAGGAGCTGGGCGAGCGGCTGCCCGGCGTCCGGCTCACCAACTTCTACGGGCAGACGGAGATGTCCCCGCTGGCCACCGTCCTGCGCCCGGAGGAGCAGACCGCGAAGCCCGGCTCCGCGGGCCGCCCCGCGCTGAACGTCGAGACGCGGCTCCTCGACGACGAGGGCCGGCCCGTGCCGACGGGCACCGTCGGCGAGATCGTGCACCGCTCGCCGCACGCCATGCTCGGCTACTGGAACGACGAGGAGAAGACCGCCGAGGCGTTCCGCGACGGCTGGTTCCACAGCGGCGACCTGGGCGTCGTCGACGAGGACGGCTTCCTCCACGTCGTGGACCGCAAGATGGACATGATCAAGACGGGCGGCGAGAACGTCGCCGGGCGCGAGGTCGAGGAGGCCCTGCACCGGCACCCGGCGGTGGCCGAGGCCGCGGTCTTCGGCATCCCGCACCCGTACTGGATCGAGGCGGTCACGGCCGCCGTCGTCCTGCGCGACGGCGCCACCGCGACCGGCGACGAGCTGATCGCCCACTGCCGCGCACTGCTGGCCCCCTTCAAGGCGCCCAAGTACGCGGCAGTGGTGACCACGCTGCCGAAGAACCCCAGCGGCAAGATCCTCAAGCGCCGGCTGCGCACGGAGTACGCGCACCTGGCGGAGGACCGGGAGTAGGCGTCAGCCCGCGAGCCGGGTCGTCCGCGTGTGCCGGTAGGCGTGCTCGTACGCGGCCGTCTCCGGGGCGACGGTGTAGGCGTCCGTCACGACGCGGTCGGCGTCGATCGAGAGCATCATGAAGCCGAGCGTGTCGTACGCCTCCCAGAACGCCTTGTTCTCGGGCTCGGCCGCCTTGCCCTTCGACTTCGCGGCCGCGCCGCAGACGATCTGCTGGGTGCCCCGGTAGTCGGCGCCGGTGTCGAGGATCTGCAGCGTGTGGTCGTGCCCGCCGAGCAGGAACTCGGCCTTGCCGCACACCACTTCCTCGTACAGCTTCTTGACGTGCTTGCCGCTCAGGTAGTCCCCGCACTCGATGCCCTCGTACGCGCCCGCGTTGCCGTGCGTGCCGTTGTTGCGCAGCGGGTGGTGGGCGAAGACGAACTTCCAGCGGGCCCGCGAGGCGGCGAGCGAGGACGCCAGCCACTCGCGCTGCTTGCGCGCGAAGGGGCCGTCCCACTGGTACTCGGGGTCGGTCTGCAGGACGTACGAGGAGAGCGGCGTCGTGTCGATGCCGAAGAACTCGGCCACCGGGGCCCGTTCGGGGACCGCCACGGAGTAGTACCGGTCGGGCATGTACCAGCGCGCGGAGTGCCGGTGGTAGGCGACCTCGTGGTCGCCGCGCGAGGGACGGCCGCCGCTGCCGGGGATGATGCCGCTCGTGTCGTGGTTGCCGAGGACCATCAGCCAGGGGACGTCGATGCCCTTGTTGGGCTCCTCGAACTTGGTGGTGAACTCGTCGTCCGTGTCCTCCTCCGGACCGTTCTCGTAGATGTTGTCGCCGAGCCCGATCGCGAGGTCGACACCGCGCTCCTCGCACAGCTTGCGCGCGGCCGCCGCGACGGCGTACTGCTCGGGCTCGCCGGTGCCCGCGTCGCCCGTCACGAGCACCTTCAGCTCGGACTTGTCGGGCAGCGGAAACTTCTCCGGACCGCCGTCGGCTGCCGTCGCCGTCGCCTGCACGCCGAACGCGCCCAGCGCCACGGCCGTACCGACGCCGCCGGCCCCCGCGAGCATCCTGCGTCGGCTTATTCCCTGCGCCTGCATCCTGATCTCCTTGTCGTCCCTCGTCGCTCAGAAGATCTTGGCAAGGGAAACGTGACAGGGACAGGTCACGGACACCAGGTGAATCCTGCGGACACGGCACCGCCCGGCAGCGTGCGCGGCTGCCGGGCGGTGCGCGGACGGTGGTGCGGACCGGTGACGCGGCTGGTCAGACCCGGTCGGCCGCGATCAGGAGGTACTGGAAGGAGCCGTCCTTGTACGCGTTGATGAACGCCTCCTCGATGCCGGTGACCAGCGAGGACGTGGCCCGCAGCTCCCAGTAGGGCAGCGTCGCGGCGGTCAGGTCGACGACGCTCTGCGGCACGAGACGGTTGTCGGCCATGGCGCGCAGGTACTCGCGGCGGGAGTGGATGTTGCACTCGAAATGCGCGTTGATCTGCGAGACCCACTTCGAGGGCTGGCCGTACCTCGGGTTCCAGCAGCCCGTGATGGTCACATAGCGCCCGCCGACCTCCAGGACGCGGGAGTGTTCGGAGAAGAGGTCGTGCAGATCCACGTACATCGTCGACTCGTTGTTCCACGAGGCCGCGATCTGGCCCGTGGTGAACGGCATGTCGAGCATGTTGCACACCCGGGCGCGCACATGGTCGTCGATGCGCAGCTCGCGGGCGCGCCGGTTGGCGAACTCGGCCTGCTTGGCCGACAGGGTGACGCCCTCGACATGGCAGCCGAAGCGCTGATGGGCCATCACCATCGAACCGCCCCGGCCGCAGCCCGCGTCGACGAGCGTGTCGTCGCTCCCGATGGAGCCGAGGTGGTCCATGAGGACCTCGGCCTGCGCCGACTCCAGCCGGTGCAGCTCGGCGATCAGCTTCTTCTCGTACTCGCTGTCGGCGGAGTCGCCGAGCGCGGCACGGTCGATCTCACCGATCCCGTAGTGGTGGTGGTAGAGCCCGTCGACATCGCCGAGGCGCAGGTTCACGGGCCTGGCCTCCTGGTCCCAGTAACGGGCGATGTCCCCCTGGTAGGGCGACGCCGGGGAGGGGATGAAAGCGGTGGCGGCCTGGACGGTGGTGTGCTCGGTGCTGGTCACAGGTGCATCCATTTCTTACCAGAAGTCGGGCAGGCTGTAGCGGTAGGTGTTCGTCTGGTGCCAGTAGTGGTTGCCGTCGACCCAGGCGGCCACCCCCCGGAGGAAGCGCTGGACGCTCGGTACGGGACAGGCGGCGGCCAGCTCGGCGGCCTCGGCCTCGAAGGTGTGCATCAGGTCGTTGTGGACCTCGACCGCCTTCAGGTAGGCGTCCCGTTCGGAGACGCCCTCACGCTCTGCGATCACCACGGGCAGGTTGAGATGCGTGCCCGGGCTCTTCAGCTCCTTGGTGTACGAGTACAGGTCGTTGACGAGGGTGGTCGCGTTGCAGGCGAGCGCGATGACCCGCTGCATGGCCGGTTGAGCGTGCAGGTCCGCCGGCAGTTCGTAGCCGCCGACGGTGTCGGTGATGGTCGGACAGGGGCGGAAGTTGTTGAACTGGCGCATCGCCAGGTACTCCCACACCTCCGGCATGTGCTCCGTCTCGGCCCACGCGGCCTCCGCCAGGTACCCCAGGTGGAGCCGGGCCATGTCGTGCCGGAACCGGTCGGCCTGGGAGGGGGTGGACTGCCGGAGGAGGTAGTCCATGGCGGAGCGGTACGCGCGGCGGGGCGCGTCGGAGCCGAGCGAGTCCAGCCACGCGGGCTCGTACTCCTTCGTCGTGTGCACCGGGTCGAGCGCGGTGTGCGCCAGCAGGAGGCGGCTGCCGAGCCCGACCGGCGAGCCGCCGTGGTCCTCGCAGTAGCAGTCGTCGACCGCGTTCTCGGCGACCATCAGCCGGGTGGCGACCATCAGGTGGTCGACGGTGGGGGCGTCCGGATGGCAGGCGACCATGTACCGGCCGACGGAGAACCCGTCGAACTGGTCCTCCCACTCCGGGGGCACCGCCCGCACCTCGTCGACCGCCCACTCCCTGATCCGGCGGCTCACCTCCTCGACGCGGACCGGGTCGGGCTCCGGGACGGGGTGGTAATAGAGACCCGGCACGGGGTCGCCCGCGGCGGGCGGGCCCGACGCGGCCTCGTTCGTCACGGCCTTGTCTGTGACGGCCCCGTCCGTGACAGCCGCGTCCGTCGCGGCCTCAGCCGCGGCCGGTTCGCACTCCTCGGGCACCGGCGGCGCTCCGCACGGGGCCAGGCGCAGGCCCGCCGTGCCGAGTCCGCTGGGGCCGCCCAGGATCCGCTCCAGGGTGCGCACGGGCGTCGCGGCTCCGGGTGCGGGCGGGTTCGGAGGCAGAGGGGAATCCCCGGGATCAGGCATCCATGGCTCCTTGATGAGACGTGAGGGGAGGGGAGGGGGTGGGCTGTTCCGGAAGCGGGCATGCTCGCCCGGCCCGGGATCCGGGCCGTCGTCGCCGCGCGCGGCGCGCTAGCCGCGTCTGTGGGAGATCCGCCCCCGGCCCGCGCGGCCCCGCGAGCGGCGGCGCCCCGCACCCATGCCCCTGCCTCTGCCCGCGCCCGCGCCCGCGCCCGCGCCCGTGCTCGCGCCGAGCCCGGTCCCGTCGTCGCCGTGACGATTCTGCCGCGCGGCGGACACGCGCTCGTGCTCCCCTGAAGGGCTCGGAAGGGAGGACTGCCGGGGCGGAACCGTCCGCGGTTCCGGGCCGGTCACAGTGGTCATCGGGCGGGGCTCTCCTTCGCCGGGGAGATGGCGATTCGTGCGGATCTCGGGGAACCGTAGCGGCCGTTGAGGCCGTTCCGCCCGGGGAGAGCGGGGGAGTTACCTCGATGCAGTGTTCTTGGCCCGCCCGGTGTTTATCCGAACACCCGACGAGTTCCGGACTCCGGCGACGGCGGGTGCCGCGCTTCATGGCCCGATCACGAACGTGTCCTGGTCTCGTGCCGGGACGGCCACCGGGTGGCTGGTAATCGACCCCGGCCGCTTAGGGTGTCGATCATGTCTTGGTCAAACACTCCCCAGCACGACGCCCGCCCCGGGCGCACGGACGGTTCCGCCCCGTCCCGTCGTAAGAAGACGACACTCGTCGCCGCCGTCGGCGTCGGCATGGTCCTCGCCCTGAGCGGCTGCAACGAGGACACGGACACCGGCGCCGGCGCGTCGGACTCGAAGAAGAAGCCCACGTCGGGCGCGTCGAAGGAGCAGCCCAGCTCCGCGGCCCCGTCGGCCCCCTCGGGCAAGGAGCCCGTCATCAAGGGATGGCAGACACAGACCCGGCAGAAGCACCACTTCCGCTACGACGTGCCGCCCAAGGCCGAGAAGTGGAAGGTCCTCGACCAGGACACCTCCCTCTCCTACACGGACAAGGGCGGCAAGCCGATCGTCGTCATGAACGGCGCCGCCACCTACCGCGAGGGCGGCTGCGCCTCGGCCCCCAACCCCAAGGCGTTCGGCGAGGCGGGCAAGGGCCAGCTCGCCACCGTCGGCACGACCGGCGGCGGCAAGGAGGGCTCGCTCCAGGAGAACGCCCGTAACTGGGCGGGCAACTGGGGCTTCGCCGCGTACGGCGGCGAGGAGAAGAAGCCCAAGGTCACGGTCAGCAAGGCCAAGCCGTGGAAGCAGGGCGGCATCACCGGCTACACGGCGACCGCCAAGGTCAAGGTCACCAACCGCCCCAGCAAGTGCGTCCCGCCGACGGCGGTCGTGCACAGCATCGCGCAGAAGCTGCCGGACGGCACCATGCACGGCTGGGTGATCTACGGCGACCAGGGCGTCCCGAACGCGCTCACGGACGCCGAGATGAAGAAGATCATGAGCACCGTCCGCTCCACGGACGGCTGATTCCCTCCGACGTCCCGTACGACGGACGAGACCCCGGCGGCACGGTGCCGCCGGGGTCTCGTCCGTACCGGATGAGGTCAGGCGCCGTCCGCCTCCGCCTTCCGCTTCTCCTTCAGCCGCGCGGCCTCCTTGCGGACCTCCGCCTGGGTGGCGCGCTCCTTCTGGAGCCACTCGGGGTTCTCCGCCTTGAGCGCGTCGATCTGCTCGGTGGTGAGGGCCTCGGTGACGCCGCCGCGGGCGAGGCCCGCGTGCGAGACGCCCAGCTTCGCCGCGACGACCGGACGCGGGTGGGGGCCGTCGCGCCGCAGGTCGAGGAGCCACTGGGGCGGATCGGCCTGCAGGGCGTTCAGCTCGTCGCGCGAGACGACACCCTCCTGGAACTCGGCGGGGGTGGCCTGGAGGTACACACCCAGCTTCTTCGCCGCGGTCGCGGGCTTCATGGTCTGGGAGGTCTTGTGCGACGTCATGCGTCCAGGGTAACGAGCGGATGAGGTGCCCCTGACCACGGCCGGTAGCCTGGCGTGGTGACAGACGCGGCAGCATCCTCCCCCTCCTCCCCGGCGCCCTCCTCGTTCCGGCTCGCCTACGTGCCCGGGGTGACGCCCGCGAAGTGGGTGCGGATCTGGGAGGAGCGCCTCCCCGGCATCCCCCTCGCCCTCGTCCCCGTCCCCGCCGCCGAGGCCCCCGGCCTGCTGCGCGAGGGGAGCGCGGACGCGGGCTTCGTACGGCTGCCGGTCGACCGTACGTACTTCAGCGCGATCCCCCTGTGGACCGAGACCACCGTGGTTGTCGTCCCGAAGGACCACCTGGTGACGGCGGCCGACGAGGTCACGCTCGACGAGCTGGCCGACGAGATCGTGCTGCACCCCCTGGACGACGTCCTGGGCTGGGAGCGGCCGCCCGGGCGGCCCGCGTTCGAGCGCCCGGCGACCACCGGCGACGCCGTCGAGCTGGTGGCGGCCGGGATCGGCGTCCTCGTCGTCCCGCAGTCCCTCGCCCGCCTCCACCACCGCAAGGACCTCACCTACCGTCCCGTGACGGACGCCCCGCAGTCGCAGGTCGCGCTGGCGTGGCCGGAGGAGGCGACGACGGACATGGTCGAGGACTTCATCGGCATCGTCCGCGGCCGCACGGTCAACAGCACGCGCGGCCGTACGAAGACCACCGAGGACAAGCCCGCGCGCAAGGCCGTCGCCCAGCAGTCCAGGTCGGCGCCCCACAAGAAGGCCGCCCCCCGACGCGGCAGCCCCAAGGGGGGCGGTCCCAAGGGCGGCGGCGGGCGGCGCGGAAAGCCCCGCCGCCGGTCGTAGGGTCCCTCTATTCTCGTGCGATGACCGCACACGGGAACGACAGGGGGAGAGCCGTGGGGATGCTCGACGGGCGCGCGGCGATGATCACGGGCGCTTCCAGCGGGATCGGGGCCGCCGCCGCGCGGCTCTTCGCGGAGGAGGGGGCGGCCGTCGTGCTCATGGCGCGGCGTGCCGACCGGCTGGCGGAGGTGGTCGGGGAGATCACCGGGCAGGGCGGCAGGGCCGTCGCCGTCGAGGGGGACGTGACCGTCGCGGACGACGTCGGGCGGGCCGGCGAGACGGCGGTCGAGCGGTTCGGCGGGCTGGACTGCGCGCTCAACAACGCCGGGTACGCCACCGTGGGGACCGTGCTGCACGAGACCGACGATGCGGTGTACGAACGCACGATGGACGTCAACGTACGAGGCGTGTGGAACTGCATGAAGCGGCAGCTCCCCGTGATGCTGGAGTCGGGCAGGGGCGGCTCCATCGTCAACACCAGCAGTACGGCGGGGCGTTACGCGACCGGCGCCTCCGTGCCCTATGTCGCCTCCAAGCACGCGGTGCTCGGGATCACGCGGGCCGCCGCGGCCGAGTACGGGGAGCGCGGGATCCGGGTGAACGCGCTCGTCGTGGGCACCACGCGCAGCGAGATGATCGAGGAGGCCGTCCGCCAGATGCCCGAGCTGGAGCAGGCGTTCATCGCGCCGCAGATCCAGAAGCGGATGGCCGGTCCCCGGGAGATCGCGGAGGCCGCGGCGTGGCTGTGCAGCGACCGCGCGTCCTTCGTGACCGGCACCGCGATGCCCGTGGACGGCGGGATCTCGGCGACGGCCAAGCCGGGGGACTGAGCGTGCGGGCGCCCCGTGCGCTCTCCGTTAGGGTCGGGGCGTGGAGATCCCCCGCCTGCTCGACGGCCGACTGAAGTTCCGGCACCTGGTGCTCGTGGACGCGCTCGCGCGCCAGGGGACCGTGGTGGGGGCGGCGGCGGAGCTGCACGTCACGCAGCCCGCGGCGACGCGCAGCCTGCACGAGCTGGAGGACATCCTCGGGGTGGCGCTCTTCGAGCGCGGGCCGCGCGGGATCACCGCGACCGTGTTCGGCGAGGCGTTCACGCGGCACGCGCGGGCCGTGCTCGCGCAGCTCACGCAGGCCGGGCGGCACGTGGTGGAGCTGGCCGACGCCGACCGGGGCACGGTCGTCGTCGGCACCCACCTGGCGGGCTCCAACGTGCTGCTGCCGCGCGCCATCGCCGCGCTCAAGAAGGAACGCCCGTATCTGACGGTCGTCGTGCGCGAGGCGTCGCCCGACGCGCTGCTGCTGGAACTGGAGGCGGGGCGGATCGACTTCGTCGTCGGACGGCTGACCTCGCCGCCCGGGGAGCGCGTGGTGCGGCGCAAGCTGTACGACGAGTCGGTCGAGCTGGTCGTCCGCGCCTCGCACGCGCTTGCCGCGCGCGAGGCACGGGAGGACGAGGTGCTCGGCGAGCTGCTGGACTACCCGTGGATCCTGCCGGGCCCGGAGACCGCGCTGCGCCGGGAGGTCGAGGAGTTCTTCGCCCGCAACGGCTTCGCGCTGCCGGAGAACCGGGTGGAGACCACCTCGTTCCTCACCGTCCGTCAGCTCCTGCTGGAGACCGACGTCATCGCCGTACTGCCCAGCCTGATCATCCGGGACGACAGCCGTATCGCGCGGCTGCCGGTCCGGCTGGACCCGGTCGGGCACAGCGTCGGGCTGACCATGTGGGCAGACCGGACGCTGAGCCCTTCCGCCGAGGCTCTCATCCGGAGCCTCGAGGAGACGGCCGCCGGAATGGCGCCTCAGCTCTGACCGGACTCCGGGTCCGTAAGGCCCAGGTAGCGCTCGGCGTTGGCGTGGGTGATCATTTCGCGTACCGCGTCGTCCAGGAAGTGGCTCTTGCGGACCACCTCACCCACGGGGCGTTCGCCGAGCGGATACGGGTAGTCGCTGCCGACCATCACCCGGTCCGCGCCGACCGTGTCCACGAGGAGCCGCAGCGCGCGGTCGTCGAAGACGACCGAGTCGACGTAGAAGCGGCCGAGGTAGTGGGACGGCGGGTAGTCGGACGTGCCGATGATGTCGTTGCGGCCGTGCCAGGCGTTCTCCATCCGGCCCAGCCAGAAGGCGAACGAGCCGCCGCCGTGCGCGAAGCAGATCTTCAGCCGCTCGTCCACGCGGTCGAAGACGCCGCCCAGAATCATCGCCAGGATCGACAGATGGGTCTCGGCGGGCATGGCCGTCAGCCACTGCGCCATCCACCGGTCGAGCCGGGGCGAGCTGGCCATGTCCCACGGGTGCACGAATACCGGCACGTCCAGCGAGGCGCAGTGCTGGAGGAACGTCACCACGCCCTCGCTGTCCAGGTCCCGGTCCCCGACATGGTTGCCGATCTCCACGCCCCGGTGCCCGTTGGCGATGCTCCGCTCCAGCTCGCGGCAGGCCGCGTCCGGGTCCTGCAACGGCACCTGGCAGAAGGGGATCAGCCGGTCGGGGGCCGGCGCGGTGATCTCCAGGGCCAGGTCGTTGAAGATCCGGGAGACCTTCGCGGCCTCGGCACCGCTCCGTCCGTACGTGAAGAACGCGGGGGTCGGCGAGACGACCTGGGTCCGTACGCCGTCGGCGTCCATGTCGCGCAGCCTGGTCTCCGCGTCCCAGGCGTCGGCCTGGATACGGCGGAACTCCTTCGAGCCCATCATGATCATCGCGTCGGACTCGGACTCGATCCGCAGCCAGGGCGCGTCGGGCCCGGCCTCGGCGGTCAGATCCGGCCACCCCCGGGGCACGTAGTGGGTGTGGACGTCGATCATTGGTTCCACTGTCAGCCCTTCCCGGGATGCAGGGCGCCGCACCGCGGGCAGGTGCGGGCCCCCTCGTCGTCGTAGAACGCGGAGAAGACGGGCGGCAGGTCCTCCACGATGTCGCGGACCTGGAGCTCGACCTCGTGGGTGAGGGCCGAGCACTCCTGGCAGTACCAGAGGAACTTCTCCAGCGTGCCCTCCTCGCGGACCCGCTCGATGACCAGGCCGATGGAGTCGGGGTCGGGGCGCTGCGGGGAGTGCGGGACGTTGCCGGGGAGCAGCCAGACCTGGCCCTCCCGGATGTGCACGGTGCGGGGACCGTCCTCGGTCATGAGGTTGACGTGCATGTCGCCCTTGACCTGGTAGAACCACTCCTCGTACGGGTCGAGGTGGAAGTCCGTGCGCTGGTTGGGGCCGCCGACGACCTGGACGATGAAGTCCTGGCCGAGCGCCATGGTCCGGTTGTTGACCGGGGGCTTGAGCAGGTGCTCGTGCTCGGCGATCCAGCCCTGGAAATCGATGGCCTCGGGAATGTCGGTCATGACGCCTCCTGTGCGGTGCGGGGGGTGCGGGCGGTGCGGGGCAGATACGCCGTCGCCTGGATCTCGATCAGCAGATGCGGGTGCGGGAGCTGGTGCACCGCGACCGTCGTCCGGGTCGGGCCGTCCTCGTCGAAGAACTCTCCGTAGACCTCGTTGTAGCCGCCGAAGTCGTTCATGGACACCAGGTACGTGGTGAG
The DNA here is from genome assembly GCF_039530985.1 of Streptomyces albiaxialis. NCBI lineage: Bacteria > Bacillati > Actinomycetota > Actinomycetes > Kitasatosporales > Streptomycetaceae > Streptomyces > Streptomyces albiaxialis. Next base: position 202,662 of record NZ_BAAAPE010000002.1, on the reverse strand, counting down.
CTGCGCGACGTCGGAGAGCCCGGCGCCGACCTCGGCGAGGATGTCGCGGATGTTCTCGATGACCGCGCGGGTCTGGGCGCGGATGTCGAGGTTCGTGGTGCCCATCTCGTCGGTCTCGACGCCGACGAAGGTGTTGTCCGGGCGCCGTGAACTCGTCCCCGACACGAAGACGAGATCGCCGACGACCTTCACATGCGGGAAACGGCCGCGCGGCGTGGCCTTCCCCGCCACGACGCGGGAGCCCTGTGAGCCGGTCATGCCGCCACCCCCTTCACGCAGACGGAGACGGAGCCCAGGCCCGCGACGTCGCACGAGATCACCCCGGGCGCGAGCGGCACGGCGGCCGTGGCGGCGCCCGCGAGCACCACCTGCCCGGCGCGCAGCGGGATGCGGCGGCGACGGCACATGTCGAGCAGCGCGTGCAGCGCCCGTACGGGCGAGCCGAGGATCGCGGCGGTCGAGCCGACGGCCTCCGCCGGACCGGAGAGCAGCCGCACCGCGCGGTTGGACACGTCCCCGGCGTCCGCGAGGGGCCGCCAGGCGCCGAGCGCGTAGGCGGAGGCCGAGGTGTTGTCCGCGACGACGTCCTCGTAGGTGAAGCGGAAGTCCCGGTAGCGGGAGTCGATGAACTCCAGCGCGGGCGCGAGCGCGTCGACGCACGCCTCGATGTCCGTCGCCGGGTCGTCCGGGTCCACGTCGCGGGCGAGCCGGTAGGCGACCTCCGGCTCGGCCTTCGCGTGGATGAACCGGGAGAGGTCCAGGTCGGCTCCGTCGGCGACGCGCATGGCGTCGGTGAGCCGTCCGACGATCACGTCGGAGACGCCCATCTGCGCCATCTTCGCCTTGCTGGTGAAGCCCAGCTTGACGCCCGTGACGTGCTCGCCGCGCGCCTCGCGCCGGGCCACCAGCGCGGCCTGGACCGCGTAGGCGTCGTCGATGTCGAACGTGTGGTCGTCGGCCAGGCTCGGGGTGTCGGTCCGCGAGGTCGCGGCGGCGTCCAGCCGCTCGGCGAGTGCCGCGACGGTGGCGTCCGTGATCGCCGTACTCACTTCCCGCTCCCTTCGGCCAGGTCCAGTGCGATGTCCACGATCATGTCCTCCTGGCCGCCCACCATCTGGCGGCGGCCCGCTTCGAGCAGGATGTCCCGGGTGTCGAGCCCGTAGCGGCGCGCGGCGCGTTCGGCGTGCAGCGCAAAGCTGGAGTAGACACCCGCGTATCCGAGGGTCAGGGTCTCCCGGTCGACCTGGACCGGGCGGTTCCGCAGCGGCCGCACGATGTCGTCGGCGGCGTCCTGGAGCGCGAACAGGTCGCATCCGTGCTCCCAGCCGAGCAGGTCCGCGACGGCGACGAACGCCTCCGCCGGGCAGTTGCCCGCGCCCGCGCCCTGTCCGGCGAGGGCCACGTCCACGCGGTACGCGCCGTGCTCGACGGCGGTCACGCTGTTGGCGACCGACAGCGACAGGTTCTCGTGCGCGTGGATGCCGACCTCGGTCGTGCCGTCCAGCACCTGGCGGTACGCGTCGATGCGTTCGGCCACGTCCCGCATGGTCAGACGCCCGCCCGAGTCGGTGACGTACACGCAGTGCGCCCCGTACGACTCCATCAGCGCCGCCTGCTTCGCCAGCCCCTCGGGGGAGTTGAGGTGGCTCATCATCAGGAAGCCGGACACGTCCATGCCGTGCTCGCGGGCCCAGGCGATGTGCTGGGCGCTGACGTCGGCCTCGGTGCAGTGGGTGGCGACGCGGACGCTGCGGACGCCCAAGGCGTGGGCGCGGCGCAGGTGTTCGATGGTGCCGATGCCGGGGAGGAGCAGCGTCGTGAGCTTGGCGTGCGTCAGGACGTCGGCCGCGGCCTCGATCCACTCCTCGTCGGTGTGCGCGCCGAAGCCGTAGTTGGCGCTGGAGCCGCCGAGCCCGTCGCCGTGCGCGACCTCGACGGCACTGGCCCCGGCCTTGTCGACGGCGGCGACGATGTCCCGCACCTGGTCGACGGTGTACTGGTGGCCCATGGCGTGCATGCCGTCCCGGAGGGTCACGTCCTGGACGTAGAGCTTTGTGGGTGTCATGACTGCTTCCCCCATCCCCGCAGCGCTGCGGTCGTCTCGGCCGTACGGACCGCGGCGGCGGTCATGATGTCGAGGTTCCCGGCGTAGTCGGGCAGGTAGTGGCCCGCGCCGAGCACCTCCAGGAAGACGGAGACGCGCACGCCCGTGACCCGCCGCCCCAGGCCGGGGACGAGGGCGTTCTCGACGGGGTCGAACTGGACGTCCTGCTTGAGGCGGTAGCCCGGCACGTACGCCCGTACGTCCTCGGCCATCCGGCGCACCGAGTCGGCGATCTCCTCCTGGAGGCCCGCGTCCACCGCGCCCTCGACCAGGCAGTAGACGGTGTCGCGCATGACGAGGGGCGGGTCGGCCGGGTTGAGGACGATGATCGCCTTGCCGGCCTCGGCGCCGCCGACCGTGCGGATGGCCTCGCTCGTGGTCTCGGTGAACTCGTCGATGTTGGCGCGCGTGCCGGGGCCCGCCGAGCGGGAGGAGATCGAGGCGACGATCTCCCCGTACGCGACCGGTGCCACGCGGGCGACGGCGGCGACGACGGGGACGGTGGCCTGGCCGCCGCACGTCACCATGTTCACGTCGTCGGCGTCGAGATGGTCGTCCAGGTTGACCGGCGGCACGACGAACGGGCCGAGCGCGGCGGGCGTCAGGTCGATCATCAGCTTGCCGTGCTCCCGCGCGACCTCGGCATTGCGGGTGTGGGCCTTGGCGGAGGTCGCGTCGAAGACGATGCGGACGTCCTCGAACTCCGGCAGCTTCGCGAGCCCCTCGACGCCCTCGTGGGTCGTGGCGACCTTGAGCCGGGCGGCGCGCGCGAGCCCGTCGGAGTCCGGGTCGATCCCGGCCATCGCCGCCATGCGCAGCGTGGGGGAGTGCCGCAGCACCTTGATCATGAGGTCGGTGCCGATGTTGCCCGAGCCGATGACGGCGACGGGGACGGTGCCCTGCTCTTCCGTACTCACGCGCTCTCCTCCGTCGCCTCGATCACGGCCTCGACCTCGCCCATCCCGTCCAGTTCCAGCCGGTAGCGGCCGGGGCCGCCGACCGGGACCATCGGGCCGAGCGCGCCGGACATCACCACGTCGCCCGCGCGCAGCGGCTGTTCGCGGCGCGCCATCTCGCGCGCCAGCCACGCCACGGCGACGACCGGCGAGCCCAGGCACGCGTGGCCCGCGCCGAACGAGACGGGCTCGCCGTCCCGGCGCAGCGTCATCCCGACCCGCGCGAGGTCCAGCCCGGCGAGCGGGTACGGGGTGGTGCCGAGGACGACGGCGCCGCTGGAGGCGTTGTCCGCGACGGTGTCGGTGATGGCCAGGTCCCAGCCCGCGATCCGCGAGTCGACGATCTCGATCGCGGGGAGCGCGAACTCGGTGGCGCGCAGTACGTCCGCCACGGTCGCGCCCGGCAGGTCGAGGTCGCGGCCGAGGACGAACGCGATCTCGCCCTCCGCGCGCGGCTGGAGGAACCGCTCCAGGGCCAGCGGCTCGGTGTGGCCCACGACCATGTCGTCGAAGAGCACGCCGAAGTCCGGCTGGAAGACGCCGAACTGCTGCTGCACGGCGCGCGCAGTGAGCCCGGTCTTCGCGCCGACGCGGCGCGCGCCCGCCGCCGTACGGGCCTCGGTCAGGCGGCGCTGCACCGCGTACGCGGCGTCCACGTCGTCCGCGCCCAGCAGGTCCCGTACGGGCGCGCAGGGGGTGCGGGTCCCGGCGGCGGCGGTGAGCCGCGCGGCGGCCTCTCCGATCCGCTCGGTCGACTCGCGGTCAGGGGTGAGGAGTTCGGTCACAGTTGCACGCACACATTCGTCGGCTCGGTGTAGAAGTGCAGGGAGGAGGCGCCGCCCTCGCGGCCGATGCCGGAGAGGCCCGTGCCGCCGAAGGGGGAGCGCAGGTCGCGCAGGAACCAGGTGTTGACCCAGGCCATGCCCACGTCCATGGCCTGCGCCACGCGGTGGCCGCGCCGCAGGTCGGTGGTCCAGACGGAGGCGGCGAGTCCGTAGTCGGTGTCGTTGGCGAGGGCGATCGCCTCGTCCTCGGTGTCGAAGGGGATCAGCGCGGCGACGGGGCCGAAGATCTCCTCGCGTACGGGCCGGTCGGCGTTGGTCAGGCCCGTCCACAGCGTCGGCTCGATCCAGGAGCCGCCGTCCAGCTCCGCGCCCAGCTCGGGGATGCCGCCGCCGGTGAGGACCTTCGCCCCGGCCTGCTCGGCGAGCGCGAAGTAGCCGCGCACCTTGTCGCGGTGGGCCTGCGAGATGAGCGGGCCCGTGGTCGTCGCCTCGTCCAGCGGGCGGCCCAGCCGGAGCGAACGGGCGCGCTCGGCCAGCCCGTCAGCGACATCGGCGAAGACCGAGCGGTGCACGTAGACGCGCTCGGTGCACAGGCACACCTGGCCGGTGTTGGCGAACACCGAGCGGGTCAGCCCGTCGAGCGTCTCGTCGAGGTCGGCGTCGCCGAAGACGAGCGCGGCGTTCTTGCCGCCGAGTTCGAAGGAGACGGGGCGCACGCGCGGCGCGACCGTCCTCATGACGTGGGAGCCGGTGGCCGAGGAGCCGGTGAAGGTGACGCCGTCGATGCCGGGGTGCGAGGTCACGTACGCGCCGGCGGAGTCGGCGCCGAAGCCGTGCACGACGTTGTACGCGCCCGCCGGGAGCCCGGCGTCGCGCAGCACCTCGGCGAGGAGCGTCGCGGTGCCCGGCGTCTCCTCGCTGGGCTTGACGACCACGGCGTTGCCGCAGGCCAGGGCCGGGGCGACCTTCCAGGTGAGGAGGAGCAGCGGAAGGTTCCAGGGGACGATGACGGCGACGACGCCGAGCGGCTTGCGGACCGCGTAGTTGAGCGCCTGGCGGCCGCCCGCGAGGTCGGTGAGGAACGATTCCTGGCCCGCCGCGGCGACGACGTCGGCGAACGTACGGAAGTTCGCGAGGGCGCGGGCCACATCGAGTTCGCGGGCCTGGGTGACGGGCTTGCCGGTGTCGGCGATCTCGGCGGCGACGAACTCCTCGAAGCGCTCCTCGATCAGGTCGGCCGCGCGGCGCAGCACCGCCGTCCGCTCCCGGACGGGGGTGCGGGCCCAGGTGCCGAGGGCGGAGCGGGCCCCTGTCACGGCGCGGTCCACGAGGGCCTCGTCGGCCTCGTGGACGCGGGCGACGACCAGGCCGGTGGCCGGATCAGTCTTCTCGAAGCTGCGGACGCTGTGGTTCTCGTCGGGCTCGACGTACTGCCCGTCGACGAAGTTGCGGATCCACCGCGCTGTGTCTGCCGTCATGGCTCCCACTCTGGGAGTCGCGGCCATGCCGAACAAATCAAGATTTCGCGCGCCGGTATAGCCGTACGGTTATGTCTCGCGCAAGAGGCCGCGCTATAACAAGACGGCTATACCTCATCCCCGATTCGGCATTTGTGTGTCATGTCTCACGGGGTGAGGATCCAGCGGTAACGCGAGGTGCACCGTCGGGCCCGCGTTCGCTCCCCTGAGAGGTCACCCCATGAGCAACCCAGAGAAGACCGAGAGACCCGCCCCCGGAAGGACGGCGGTCGCCACGCTCGCCGGTACCACCCTGGAGTGGTACGACTTCTTCCTCTACGGCACCGCCGCCGCGCTCATCTTCGACAAGCAGTTCTTCCCCTCCCTGAGTCCGGCCGCCGGAACCCTCGCCGCGTTCAGCACGCTGGCCGTCGGCTTCGTCGCCCGGCCCCTCGGCGGGCTCGTCTTCGGACACTTCGGCGACCGCATCGGACGCAAGGCCACCCTCGTGGTCTCGCTCCTCCTCATGGGCATCGGCTCGACCCTCATCGGCCTCATCCCGAACTACGACTCCATCGGCTTCTGGGCCCCCGTCCTCCTCGTCGCCCTGCGCGTCGTCCAGGGCATCGGCCTCGGCGGCGAGGGCGCGGGCGCCACGCTGATGTCCATGGAGCACGCGCCCGAGGGCAAACGGAACCTCTACGCCGGCTTCCCGCAGATGGGCACGCCCGCCGGACTCGTCCTCGCCAACCTCGTCTTCCTGGGCACCAACAAGCTCGTCGGCGACAGCGCGTTCACCGCGTGGGGCTGGCGCATCCCCTTCGTGCTGAGCTTCGTGCTCGTCGCCGTCGGCCTGGTCATCCGGCTCCGCGTCACCGAGTCCCCCTCGTTCCACAAGGTCCTGGAGAAGGACGAGGTGGTCCGCTTCCCGCTCGCCGAGTCCCTCAAGGTCGGCTTCCCCCGCCTCTCCCTGACGCTGCTCGCCGTCGTCGCGAACTCCGCCGTCGCCTACGTCTTCATGGTGTTCACGCTCTCGTACGGCTCCAAGGACCTCGACTACGACAAGCAGTTCCTGATCCTCAGCGTCACCGGCGCCGCCGTCCTCTGGTTCGCCACCATCCCCGTGTGGACGCGCGTCGCCGACCGGCACGGGCGGCGCACGATGTTCATCGGCGGTTCCCTGGCGATCCTCGCCTGGTGTGCCGCGTTCTTCCCGCTGCTCGACACCGGCAGCACCGGGCTCGCCGTCCTCGCGCTCGCCGGGATGGGGCTCATCATCCCCGTCACCCACTGCGTGCAGGGCAGCATCATCGCCGACACCTTCCCCGCCCACGTGCGCTACTCGGGTTCCTCGCTGATCCTGCAAGCGGGGGCGATCCTCGGCGGCGGGCTCGCGCCCATGATCTCCACCGCGCTGCTGAACTCCGGCGGCTCCTCGGCGGGGGTCACCTGGTATCTGGTGGCGATCTGCGCCGTCAGCCTCGTCGGCGCCGTGGCGCTCTTCCGCCTCGTCCCCGACGGCGCACCGGCCGGTGCACCGGGCGCCACGGACGCGGCGGCACCGCTGCCCGAGATCGGAGGTGAGGCATGGACGGCCCCGCGCTGATCCGTACGGGCCCGATCCGCTACGCGACGGCGGAACGCTTCGCGCGGCCCCGCCCGGTCGCACCGGACGACCCCCGCCCGTCGAGCGGCCAGATCTGCCCGCAGCCGCCCTCCCGGCTGGACGCGGTCATGGGTCCGCCCCGCGACCGCCCGCCGCAGGGCGAGGACTGCCTCAACCTGACCGTCACCACCCCGGCGCGCGACGCGGGCGCCCGGCCCGTCCTCGTCTGGTTCCACGGCGGCGGCTTCAGCAGCGGCGGCGGCGTCCTCGACTGGTACGACGGCGGGCCGCTCGCCGCCCAGGGCGACGTGGTCGTCGTCGCCGTCAACTACCGCCTCGGCGCGCTCGGCTATCTCTTCCTCGACGGCGTCAGCGAGGGCAACCTCGGCCTCTACGACCAGCTCGAAGCCCTCCGCTGGGTCCGCGACCACATCGCCGCGTACGGCGGCGACCCCGGCAACGTCACCGTCTTCGGCCAGTCCGCCGGTGCCCTGTCGGCGCGCATGCTCATGGAGATGCCCGAGGCCCGCGGCCTCTTCCGGCGCGCGATCCTGCAGAGCGCGCCCCTGTCGATCGCGGCGCGCTCCCGCGCGGAGGCGCAGGCGCTGGGCCGGATCTTCGCCGACGTCCTCGGCACCGACCCGCGCACCGCGCCCACCGGTGATCTCCTCGCCGCGCAGCGCGAGACCGCCGCCGCGCACGGCCGCCGCTCCGGCAGCACCCTGGAGCCCCCGTTCACGCCCGTCGCGGGCGCCGACCCCGTACGCGTCCCGGGCCTCACCTTCGACGTCAACGTCCGCGGCCTGGACGTCATGTACGGGTGGAACGCCGACGACATGACCGCGTTCCCCGGTGAGCGCGGCGAGCCCGACGAGCTGACCCGGCGGACGTACGAGGCGCCGCTGTGCCGCCTCGGGGACCGGCTGGCGCGCGCGGGCGCCCGCGTCCACGCGTACCGCCTCGACTGGCGTCCGGCGGGCTCCCCGTTCGGCGCCACCCACTGCGTCGAACTGCCCCTGCTCCTCGGCGGGCGCGAGGCGTGGCGGGGCGCCCCGATGCTCGGCGACGTCCCCTGGGAGGAGGTCGAGGCGCTCGGCACGGCCGTGCGCGCCGCCTGGATCTCCTTCGCGCGTACGGGCGTTCCGGGGCCGATGCCGGCCGAGCTGAGCTGCGTCGGCCGGGGCGGCGGCGCCGGAGGAACCGCAGAAGCGGTCAGCCCGGGGCGAGGGCGCGGTACGACGCGCTCGTGACCAGCAGTTCGTCGTGCGAGCCCGCGTGCGTCACCCGCCCGGCGTCCAGCACCACGATCAGGTCGGCCTCCCGCACCGTGGAGATCCGGTGGGCGATCACCAGCAGCGCGCAGCGCCGCGCCGTCTCCCTGATCACGGCCCGCAGCGCGGCCTCGTTCTCCGCGTCGAGATGCGCCGTCGGCTCGTCGAGCAGGAGGAGTTCGGGGCGCGCGAGGAGCGCGCGGGCGATCGCGACGCGCTGGCGCTCGCCGCCGGAGAGCGCCGCGCCCTGCTCCCCGGTGTGGGTCTCCAGCCCGCGCGGCAGCCGGGAGACCACCTCGCCGAGCTGTGCCAGCTCGACCGCGCGGCGCAGCTCCCGCTCGTCCGCCTCGGGCGCCGCGTACAGCAGGTTCTCCCGCAAGGTGCCGTGCAGCACGGGGGAGTGCTGCTCCACGAAGCCGATACGGGCACGGTGCGCGTCCCGCGCCAGGCCGCGCACGTCCTGACCGCCGAAGAGCACGGCGCCGCTGTCCGGGTCGTAGAAGCGCTCGGCGAGGGCGAACACGGTGGACTTCCCCGCGCCCGACCGCCCCACCAGCGCCACCTGCCCGCGCCTCGGCACCGCGAACGAGACGCCGCGCAGCACCGGCTCGTCCGCGCGGTACCCGAAGTGCACGTTCCGGAACTCCAGCAGCGGGGCCGCGCCGTTCACCGACGCCCGGGAGGAGGCACCCGGGGCCGCGCCGTCCCCCTTCCCCTTCTCCTCTCCCTCGCCCGGCAGGTCCAGCACCTCCCTGATGCGCCGCAGCGCGCCCGCGCCCTGCTGCATGCTGCTGAACGCCTGGAAGACGACACCGATCGGTTCCACCAGGTAGAGCATGTAGAGCAGGAACGCGGCCAGGTCCGCCACCGAGCCGCCGGACGCGGCACGCGCCCCGCCGATCAGCAGGACCGCGAGGAACGAGCCGTGGACGGAGAGTTCGACCGCCGGGGCCACCACCGCGTCCAGCTTCCCGACCCGCACCCCCGAGGTGTACGCCGCCCGCGCCTGCCCTCCGATACGAGCCGTCTCCCGGCCCTCGGCCCGGCTCGCCCGTACCGTGCGCAGCGCCACCAGCGCGCGCTCCAGGTCCGCCGTCATGGCGCCGGTGGCGCTCTGGGCCCGGAGCGAGGCGCCCTCGATCCGGCGCAGCACCGTCGCCAGCAGACTCCCGCCGAGCACGACCATGACGAGCACGGCGAGGAAGAGCACCCAGTCCAGCCACAGCATCAGCGCGGCCACCCCGAGCACCCCCAGGCTCCCGGTCACGGCCCCCGTGAACCCCTCAGCGACGAGCAGCCGCAGCGCCGTCGTGTCCGTTCCCGTGCGGGAGATCAGGTCGCCTGTGCGGTGCCGGTCCAGGGTGCGCAGCGGCAGCCGCAGCAGCCGGTCGACGAGCGCGAGCCGTACGCCCAGCACCACGCTCTCCCCGGTGCGCACCATCACGTAGCGGCCCGCCGCCTGGACCGCGGCCTGCGCGAGGAAGAGCGCCACCAGCACCAGGACAGCGCCGCCGAACGGCGAGCCGTCCCCGGCCGCCTGGATGACGTCCTTCACGACCAGCGGCTGCGCCAGCGCGAGCACCAGGGCGAGCAGCGTGAGCCCGATCGCGGCGCTGACGCCGCGCCGGTGCCCGCGCAGGGTGCGCAGCACCTCGCGCGGGCCGTTCCACCCGTCCGTACCGCTCACGGCACCGTGAAGAACGGACGGAAGTAGTCGGGCGGCACGTCCTCGCCCACCGGTACGCCCTCGGCCTCGACCCAGGCGTGCGCCCCGAACGGCGGCAGCCGCCGGGCCCCCACGCACCACACCGGCCACTGGCCGCGCACCCGGCACAGCAGAGCCGTGGCCAGGGACCGGGGCAGACAGCCCTCGGGCCCCGTGCTGGCGAGGCTCACGGCCGTCACCGCGTCCCGCGCCGCCGCGGCGTCCCGGTACGAGGCGGGCCGTGCCCCGCGCCGTACGCGCTCCAGCACGGCGCGGATCCGGCGGGGCGGCAGATGGGCGAGCGCCCGCGCCGCGCCCACCGCGAGGCGCACCAGCAGGCGGCGCGGGAGGGGCACCGAGCGCGGACTGTGCCCGAGGGCCTGCGGAAGGCTCATCCCGGCCGCCCCCCGCCCTCGCTCTCGACGAGGCCCGACGAGCCGAGCTGCTCGACCAGGGCCAGGACGTCGGCGCGGGCGCTCTCGGAGTCCACCGCGTACTCGCCGGTGAGCCGCCGCACGGCCAGCTCCTGCGTGCCGCCGTCCTCCAGCAGGGTGCGCAGGACGAGCGCGCCGGTGCCGTTGAGGTTCCAGTACATGCCGCTGTTCTCGTCCAGCAGGGCGATCCCGGTGTCCGTGTCCGCGCGGGACACGCCGTCGCGCAGTCTCAGCATGGGGGCCTCACTTCGGAGTGTTCGGAGCGTTCGGGGTGTTCAGGGTCGAGGTCGTCGGGGACGTGGCGGCGGCGAGAGGCGCGGCCGTGCCCCGGCGGGTCCCGGGCGAGGCCGCCGCCTCGCGCGCCCGGAGCCACACCTCGCACGCCACCGCCTGGTACAGGGCGCCGTGCAGATCGCCGTCGGCGTAGCCATGGCCGTCCTGGAGCGGGCGCGCGCACAGCGCGCGCAGCGTGGCGGCGTCGACCAGGCCGAGCCGGGCCAGCCGGGAGTCCTCCCACAGCGACAGGAGCGCTGCCCGGTTCTCCCGGAGCGCCGAGTCCAGGTCGCAGGTGCCGGTCGACTTGGTCTGCCGGTCCAGGCTCACCTTCGGGACGACGCCCCGCATCCCCTCCAGCAGCAGCGGCTTGTACCGCCAGGGCGTGCGCTTCTCCTCCGCGCGCACCGCGAGCGCGGCCTCCAGCACGAGATCGTCGTGGAACGGCGCCGCCAGCGCCGTCCCGGCGCGCAGCGCGAGCTGCCCCATCGGACGGAGCGGGCGCGCCGCGTACCGGATGCCCTCCAGGTCGTCGTGGATCCCCCGGTGCGCGGCGAGGAGCCGGGCGCCGGGCGCGGCGTCACGGATGCGCGCGCGGACCGCGTCGACGGCGGGGCCGGTGGCCCAGGGCGGCATCCGGGGCACGGTCCCCCAGTCCAGCGAGGGCGTGTCCGGGGGCGGCGGGGGAGCGGTGAGCAGGTCGGCGGCGGCGCGCAACCATACGGGGTACGGGCGGGCGTCGCCGAGCTGGCGCAGCACCCGGCCCCGGGGCCAGCGGTAGGCGGCGGCGAAGCCGCGCAGCAGCGGCAGGGCCACCGTGGGCCTGCGGCGCAGCAGCAGCCGCAGATGGCTGGTGCCGGCCGTGAGGATCTCGTCGCCGCCGAAGCCCCCGAGGTGCAGTGCCGAGCCGGACGCGGCGCCCCGGCGGGCCAGTTCGGACCAGCGCGCGTGATCGGCGATCACCCCGCAGGGCTCGTCGAACGGGTCGTCCAGCTCCGGCAGTCCCTGGTAGATCGCCGGCATCTCGTCGGCGGGCACGGTGCGGTGCTCGATGCCGGGTACGGCCGCCGCCGTACGGCGGGCCCACGTCACGTCGTCGTCGAGCGGATCGGGGCTGGCGGCGGTGAACGCCAGCACCCTGACGCCGGTGCCGGGCGCCCCCGTGCCGTTCGCCGCGAGGCAGCACAGGGCGGTCGAGTCCAGCCCGCTGAGGTCCCCGCTGACCAGGTCACGGCCCCGCGTCCGGGCCTCCACCCCGGCGGCCAGGGCCTCGCGCAGGGCCCGCGCGCCCTCGGCCAGCGGCACCCGGGGCGCGGGGGGCGTCCAGCGCCGCTCCTGCCGGGACGTACCGTCCGGCCCGAGGACCACGCGGTGGTCGGGCGGCACCGCGGCGACGCCGGACCAGAGCGGACGGTCGGTCAGGGGGTGCAGCGCTGGCGGGTCGAGGAGGTGGAACGCGAGCTGCGTCCCGTCGAGTTCGGGCCCGCAGTCGGCGAGGCAGGCCAGCACGTCGGCCCGGTCGGCGGCGACGGTGACACCGCCGAGCCGCGCGGTGAAGACCCTCCGGAGCCCGCTGAGCGCGCCCTGCGCGCGGACCTCCCCGGCGGCGGAGACCAGCAGATGGAAGCTGCCCGGCGCCCGCTCCACGCGGCGCGCCGCCTCGGCGGCCGTGCCGGAGGCGGCTGTACGTTCGAGTTCCCCGTCGGTCACCGCGTGCTGTCCCGCCACCGCGATCCGGGTGTCCCGGGCCGCGCCCAGGGCCAGTGTCTCCGCGTCGCCGGGGGAGGTGCTCCAGCGGCCCAGGAGCCAGGTCCGTCCCGAGGGGTGCTGCACCGTGTGCGTCGAGTGATCCCGCAGCCGCGCCTCCACGGGGGTGGCCGCGGCGCAGTCGGGGAGTGCCACCCACCAGCACGGGACGCTGCCGAGCCAGCGCGGGCCTTCCCGTCCGTCCCCTTCGCCGACGCGGTGGCGGGCGCTGTCGCCCGCCACCGGCCGGTCTTCCTGCTGTCCGGTCAACTCATTCCCCGTTCCGGTCGGGGGTCAGCGGAGCAAGCTGTGCTGACCGAGGAAGTCGGGGGGCCCGGTCCGCTTGATGAGCTTTCCGGTGACCTTGCGGAAGGTCCCGACCGCCATCAGCGTCGGACGCTCGTACGTGCGCATATCGATACACCTCCTCTCTCCTCACCGCGGTACGCGGTGGAAGGGGTCCGTGCGTGCGGGCGTTTCCCGTCGCGAAACCCGCGGGAGATCCGACAGTCCAGAGATGGGCCCGTCCGATACGGGTCTGCATCACCCGTGAGGTCGTTCACCTTCGCAGGAGCACAATCTCACGGCTCACTGGAGCAACTTCAGGTTAAGCCCGCCGCCCGAGGCGCCGCATCTCAGCCGCGTCTCAGCCGCGTCGGCGGCCGCCGAGCAGTTCCGTGAAGCGGTCCAGGTCGATGTTGCCGCCGCTGATGACGACGCCCACGCGGGCGCCGCGCAGCTCACCCGACGCCGCGTGCGCGCGTGCGGCGGCGAAGCCGAGGCAGCCCGTCGGCTCGACGACGGTCTTCATCCGCGAGGCGAACAGCCGCATGCACGCGACGAGTTCGTCGTCGCTCGCGGTGAGGATGTCCGTGACGCGGTCGCGGATGATGCCGAACGGGTGCTCGCCCACGTGCTGGGTCTGGGCCCCGTCGGCGATGGTGCGCGGCGTGTCGATGTGCACGATCCGCCCCTCGCGCAGCGAGCGCCGCGCGTCGTCGCCCGCCTCGGGCTCGACCCCGTACACCGCGCAGTCCGGCGACAGCGCGCCCGCCGACAGCAGCGAGCCCGACAGCAGGCCGCCGCCGCCCAGCGGCACGTAGAGCGCGTCGAGCGGGCCTACGTCCTCGAACAGCTCCTTCGCGGCCGTGCCCTGACCCGCCATCACGTCCGGGTGGTCGTACGGCGGGATCAGCGTGAGCCCCCGCTCGGCCGCGAGTGCCTGCCCGATCTCCTCGCGGTCCTGCGCGTAACGGTCGTACGTGACGACCTCCGCGCCGTACCCCTTCGTCGCCGCGACCTTCGAGGCGGGGGCGTCCAGCGGCATCACGATCGTCGCGGGGATGCCGAGGATGCGGGCGGAGAGCGCGACGGCCTGGGCGTGATTGCCGGAGGAGTAGGCGACGACGCCCGCGCGGCGCTGCTCCGCGTCGAAGCGCGAGAGCGCGTGGAACGCCCCGCGGAACTTGAACGCGCCCATCCGCTGCGTGTTCTCGGCCTTGAAGAAGAACGAGGCGCCCAGCTCCTCGTCGGTCATCCGCGAGGTGAGGACGGGGGTGCGGTGCGCATGCGGCGCGATCCGCTCGTGGGCCCGTACGACGTCGTCGAACGTGGGGAGGGCGTCCTGGCCCCGACTCCGGTCACTTCGCATCCGCGTACACCGTCGCTCTCGACACTCCGAGGTGGTCCGCGATGGTCTCGGCCGACCTGCGCACCTCCATGAAACCCTGCGTCTTCAACTGCCGTACCAGCGTGCGCCGCTGCTCGGTGCGCAGCGCGCGCGGCGTGGTCGCGTGCCGCGCCGCGAACGCGTCGATCCGGGCGCGGATGCCCTCCGCGTTCGCCGGGTCCAGCGACTCGCCGGGCGCTTCGGCGCCGTCGTGGCGGCCGAACTGCTCCAGGACCTTGCCGATGCCGTCGAAGACGGTCATGTCGACATTGAGGCAGAGGGCCGCCGCGTACCGCCCGTCCTCGTCCTTGATGCCGACCGAGGTGCTCTTGGCGCGGCGGCCGTCCGCGAACCGGTTCGGATAGTTCGCCACGACCTGCGGATAGGCGTCGTCCGCGAGACGCGCCAGGCCCAGTTCGGTGGCGGGGTCGCCGACGGAGCGGCCCGACAGATTGTTCTCGATCGCGACGATGGCGTGCTCCGGGTCGCGCAGATCGTGCACCACGACCTCGCAGAACGGCGCGAAGGTCGCCGCGAGCCCCTGGGCCACCTGCTGGAGCTGGTCCATCAGATGCTGCTGGTTCGACATGCAGACATTTTATAAAGCCCTGGACGAACTGTCCAAGTCTCAGTCCCGGGCGTGCCGCGCGACCGTCCACGCGAAGCCGCGCTCCGCGTCGAACGCGTCCTGCCCGCCCCTGAACAGCAGCCCCGCTGAGGCGAACGCCGGGTCGTCCGCCGTGTGCGGCAGATACGGGACGGCGACGCAGCGCATCCCGGCCCGGCGCGCCGCCTCGGCGCCGGGCGGCGCGTCCTCGACCACCACGCAGTCGGCGGGCGCGGCGCCCAGCCTGCGCGCGGCCTCCAGGAACACGTCCGGTTCCGGCTTGCCGTGCGGCACCTCCTCGGCGGAGACGAGGGTCGTCAGCAGCGCGTCCAGGCCCGTCGTCGCGAGCACGGCGGCGATGGCGGCGCGGGAGGAGCCCGAGGCGACCGCCAGCGGGTGCCCGGCGGCGTGCAGCAGCTCGACGTACTTGCGCATCTCGGGGAAGACCTCGGTGTGCGCGGCGGCCAGCTCCAGATAGAGCCGGTTCTTCTCCGCGAGCAACTGCTCGACCGGGGCTTCGATGCCGTGCTCGGCGCGGAGCGTCTCCAGCGTCTCGCGGGTGCCGATCCCGATGAACCGGCCGTGCTCCTCCCAGGTGAAGCCGGGCACGCCGTGCGCGGCGAGCAGTCGCCGCCCCGCCTCGTAGTAGTTGGGCTCGCTGTCCACGAGGGTGCCGTCCAGGTCGAAGATCACGGGGGTGCTCATGCGCCCCAGGATGCCAACAGGGCACCGAAGGGGGCGCGCGGGTCCGATCGCCGGACGTCCGGGCGACCAGGTAGCCTGGGAGAGCGAAGGCGCTGCGGAGACCCCGCGGCGCTTCTTTCATGCCACGACACCTGAGGGGCGGGAAGGTTTGCGGGAAGGATTGCTGAAGAGGGCGTTCATCGCACCGGATCCGGGGCGCGTCAGGGCTCGCGTCTCGGCACGCGCGGTGCTCGGCATCGGGCTGGCCGTCGCGGCCGCCGGGGCCTGCGGGCTTCCGCTGGAAGCCATGATCACCGGCGGGCTCGTGGCGCTGCTCGCGCTCTTCAACGTCGCCGATCCGACGCGGCGCGGCCAGGCGGTCACCACGGCGCTGTACCCGTTCGTCGGCTTCCCCGTCCTCGCGCTCGCCGCGCTGCTGCACGGCGCGCCGCCCGCCCGCGACGCCGCGTTCCTCGCCGTCGTCTTCTTCGGCGTCCACGCCCGCCGCTGGGGCCCGCGCGGCAACGCGCTCGGCATCTTCGCCTTCATGATGTTCTTCGCCGCGCAGTTCCTGCACACGGGCCCGCGCGAGCTGCCGCTCACGCTCGCCGCCGGAATGCTCGCGCTGGCCGTGGCCGCGCTCACGCGCTTCGTCCTGTGGCCGATCGAGCGCCGTACGCCCCCGCCCGCACAGCCCGCGCCGCTCGGCGGGCGCGGCCTGGGCAGGCCCAGCACCCGGCAGGCGTTCCAGGCGCTCACCGCCTGTGCGCTCGCGCTCGTCGCGGGACAGGCGCTCTCGCTCGACCGCTGGTACTGGGCGGTGGGCGCCGCCTGGTGGATCTTCGTGGCCACGGCCTCGCGCGGCGAGACCCTGGTGCGCGGCTTCCGCCGCGTCCTCGGCACCGTCACCGGGCTGGGCGCCGGGTTCCTGATCGCCGTGCCGGCCGACGGCGCCGTGCTGCCGACCGCGCTGGTCGTCGCCGTCTGCGTCTTCGGGACCTTCTACACCGCGCCCCTGTCGTACTCCTGGATGATGTTCTGGGTCACGCTCATGGTCGGCATGCTCTACGGGCTGCTCGGCGTGCTGCACCCGGGGCTGCTCGCGCTGCGGCTGGAGGAGACCGCCGTCGGCGCGCTGGCCTCCGCCGTCGCCGTCGCGCTCGTCCTCCCCATCACCACGCACGCGGCCACCGACGCGTGGATCCGGCGGGCCGTGGGTTCCGTGCACGCCGCCGCGCGCGACGCCGCGCGGCGGCTGGCCGGCGACGAGGCGGCCGACCCCTCGCCGCACATCGCCGAGCTGGAACTGCTCCTCGGGCGCGTACGGATGGCCGTCGCGCCGCTGGTCCACCCGCTGAGCCCGCTGCGTGCCCGCAAGGCGCGCGCCCGGCAGGCGCTCGCGCTGCTCGACGACTGCGCGCGCCAGGCGCGCGGCCTGGCCGAGGTCGCCGCCGACCCCGACGCCTCGCACGACGCCCGGCTCACCGCCGCCTGCGAGCGCGTCGAGGCCGCGGTCCACGGGCTCGTACGGGGCCGCGCCGACGGCCGCACCGAGGGCCGGGCGGCCCGGGCGGCCCGGGCGCGTACGGCGTCCGCGCCCGGGGCGGAGAACCGTGCGGGCGCCCCTGTCCCGG
Source organism: Streptomyces albiaxialis (assembly GCF_039530985.1). Lineage (NCBI taxonomy): Bacteria > Bacillati > Actinomycetota > Actinomycetes > Kitasatosporales > Streptomycetaceae > Streptomyces > Streptomyces albiaxialis. Next base: position 185,731 of record NZ_BAAAPE010000002.1, on the reverse strand, counting down.
CCGGGGCCGAGCCGCACCACCCGGCGGCCGAGCGCGCGCTGGCCCACCTGCACGGCCTCGAAGCGGCGCTGGAGGAGCTGGCGCTCCCGCTGCACAGCTCGCCGCGCGCGCCGCTGAGCACCGCGGCCTGAGGGGCTTCGCGGCGCGCGGCCTGAGGCTTCGCGCCGCTTCGTTGAACTTGGAAGGAAACTTTCCTAACCATTCACGTCCCCGTCTATTGACGCGGTCATGGCGAGTCGCCAGGATTCCCGGCGACAGGCCAACCCTCCTGAAGGAGACGGACGTGTCTTCCACCCCCACCTGGAGAAAACGCCGCTACGCCCTGCCCGCCGCCGGAGCCGGCGCCGCCGCGCTCGTCGCGGGGCTGCTCGTCTGGTCGCCCGCGGACAGCGCCGACGCCGGTCAGAGCCCCGCGGGCAAGGACGCCGCCGCGTTCACCGCCGTCGCGGCCGGTGACATCGCCGAGCAGTGCACCGAGAGCGACAGCGGCTGCGAGCACGTGCGCACCGCGGAGCTGACCGAGAAGCTCGACCCCGCGTTCGTACTGACGATGGGGGACAACCAGTACGACGACGCGCGCACCGAGGACTTCGAGAAGTACTACGCGAAGACCTGGGGCCGCTTCAAGGAGAAGACCCGCCCCACCGCGGGCAACCACGAGACCTACGACCCCGAGGGCCCCCTCACCGGCTACAAGAACTACTTCGGGGACATCGCCTACCCCAAGGGCAAGCCCTACTACAGCTTCGACCAGGGCAACTGGCACTTCGTCGCCCTCGACTCCAACGACGTCAGCGACGAGCAGCTCTCCTGGCTCAAGGACGACCTGGCCGCGACTGACAAGAAGTGCGTCGCCGCCGTCTACCACCACCCGCTCTTCTCCTCCGGCGAGCACGGAAACGAGCCGGTCAGCAAGCCGGTCTGGGACATCCTCTACGAGAACGGCGCCGAGCTGGTCCTCAACGGGCACGACCACCACTACGAGCGCTTCGCGCCCCAGACCCCGGACGCCGAGGCCGACAAGGACAAGGGCATCGTCGAGGTCGTCGGCGGCGTCGGCGGCGCCAACCCGTACGACATCCAGGACGAGCAGCCCAACAGCGAGAAGCGGATCAGCGGCTCCTTCGGCGTCCTCAAGTTCGACTTCGGGGACAGCTCCTTCTCCTGGGATTTCGTGAACGCGGACGGCGGCACCGAGGACAGCAGCCCCGAGTACCAGTGCCACTGACCCGTACCCGGAGAGCTGCCCAGGAGCCCTGATGTACCTCGCCTCCAGCCGGGAGACGGGGGCACCGGCGGCCGACGGCACGGCCACGCGCGGCGGCACCCTCCAGGGTGCGCCCGGCGCGCGCGGCCGCGTCGCCGGTCCCGTCCTCGCCCTCGGCGCGGTCAGCCTCGTCACCGACATCTCCTCGGAGATGGTCACGGCGGTGCTGCCGCTCTACTTCGTCGTCGGACTGGGCCTCAACCCCCTCCAGTTCGGCGTCCTCGACGGCCTCTACAACGGCGTCACCGCCCTCGTCCGCCTTGTCGGGGGCCACGCGGCCGACCGCCGCCGCTGCCACAAGCTCGTCGCCGGATCCGGCTACGCGCTCTCCGCGCTCTCCCGGATCGGGCTGCTCCTCGCCGGCAGCTCCACGGGCGGGATCGGCGCCGCCCTCGCCGCCGACCGCGTCGGCAAGGGCGTCCGCACCGCGCCCCGCGACGCGCTGATCTCGCTGAGCAGCCCGCCCGACTCCCTCGGCAGGGCCTTCGGCGTCCACCGCGCGATGGACACGACCGGCGCGCTGCTCGGCCCCCTCGCCGCGTTCGCGCTGCTGTGGGCGACAGCCGACGCGTACGACGCCGTCTTCGTCGTCAGCTTCTGCGTCGGGCTGCTCGGCGTGCTGATGCTGCTCGCGCTCGTCCCCGGACGCGACAGCCCCGCACTGCGCCCAGCCCTGCGCCCCGACGCCGCGAACGCGCAGCCGCCACCGCTCCGCGCCGTGCTCGGGCTGCTCGGCGACCGCCGCTTCCAGCGCGTCCTGCTCGCCGCCTCGCTGCTCGGCGCCGTCAGCATCGGCGACGCCTTCGTCTATCTGCTGCTCCAGCGGCGGCTGGAGTTCGCCACGAGCTGGTTCCCGCTGCTGCCGCTCGGGACGGCGGCCGTCTTCCTGCTGCTGGCCGTCCCGTTCGGCAGGCTCGCCGACCGTACGGGCCGCAGGCTGCCGTTCCTGTGGGGCCACGGCGCGCTGCTCGCCGTCTACCTGCTGCTGCTCGGGCCCGTCGGGGGCTGGCCCCTGCTGTGCGCGGCACTGCTGCTGCACGGCGTGTTCTACGCGGCGACCGACGGCGTCCTGATGGCGCTCGCCGCCCCCGTGCTGCCCGCCCGCCAACAGGCCGGGGGCATGGCCCTGCTGCAGACCGGCCAGGCGCTGGGGCGGCTGCTGGCCGCCGTGGCCTTCGGCGCGGCCTGGACCCTGTGGGGCTCGCGCCCCGCGCTCGCGCTGGCGTCCGCGGCGCTGGCCGCCGGACTCGCCCTGGGCGCGCTGCTGCTGCGCGGCCAGGACGGCGGGTCCGCCGGCACCGAGGCCCGTACGGCGGCTCGTACGGAGGAGGAGACATGTCCGGAGGACTGAACGGGCTCAGCCTGCGTGCCCGTGTCGCCGCGCTCGGCGCCGCGGCCGTGGTACTCGCCGCCGTCGCCGTCGGCTACACGGTCCGCGCCGCCGACGGGCGCGCCGAAGCGACCACCGTCTCCTCCGCGTTCGGGCTCGGGGCCGAGGAGCCGCGCCTGCTCTTCCGCAGCACGCGCGACGGCTCCGGCAAGGGGCGCGTGGCCTGGATCCCCGAGCGCGGCGGCGCCCCGCGCACCACCGGCGGACCTGCGTGCGACCGCTTCCACGCCGCGGCGGGCACCGGACTGTGCGTCCAGCGGCGTCCGGGCCTGCCCCTGCGCTCGTACGCGATCGTCCTCGACCGGAAAATGGAGGAGAAGCGACGGATTCCGCTCGACGGCATCCCCAACCGTGCCCGCGTCTCGGCCTCCGGACGGATGCTCTCCTGGACGAACTTCGCCTCCGGCGACTCCTACAACGAGTCGTCCTTCTCGACGCGCACCGGCATCCTCGACACCCGGACGGGCTACCTCGTCAAGAACATCGAGAACATCCCCCTCACCGTCGACGGCCGCCGCTACCACTCACCGGACGTCAACTTCTGGGGCGTCACCTTCGCCGCCGACGACAACCGCTTCTACGCCACCGTCTCGACCAAGGGCAAGACGTACCTGGTCGAGGGGGACAGGAAGAAGTGGACCGCGCGTGCCCTGCGCGAGAACGCCGAGTGCCCGTCCCTCTCGCCGGACGGCCGCCACCTCGCGTTCAAGAAGAAGGTCTCCGGCGGCGGCAGCGCGCCCTGGCGGCTGCACGTGCTCGATCTGCGCACCATGCGCGAACGCCCGCTAGCCGAGCGGCGCGGCGTCGACGACCAGGCGCTCTGGCTGGGGAAGTCGGAGGTGGCGTACGCGCTGCGCGGCTCCGGGGGCGGCTCGGACATCTGGAGCGTACGGGCCGACGGCAAGGGCGAGCCCCGCCTGCGGGTACGGGACGGCTCCTCGCCCGCGCTGCTGCGCTGAGCCCGTCGGTGCGCGGGGCATGAGGAGAGGTCCAGACCTCCTGTTACCGTCAGGACCCCTGACGGCACATCCCCGACGGCACGGCGAAAGGACGGCGCGGTGAGCGGCACGGACGGCGAGCAGCGGGCGTTTCTCGGCTCCTTCACCTCGGCGGGAGGCCACGGCATCACCGCCGTGCGCGTCGACACGGAGACCGGCGCGCTCTCCGCGCCACGGCACACGGACGCGGTGCCCGACCCCTCGTACCTCACGCTCGCGCCCGGCGGCGCGTACCTCTACGCGGTCAGCGAGACCGAGCCCGGCGCCGCGGCGGCGCTCGCGACGCGCGGCACGGAAGCGCCGGGACCGCCCGAACCGCTCGGCGCCCCGGTGCCCGTGGACGGCGACGGACCCACCCATCTCGCCCTCGCCGCCGGGCGGCTCTTCACCGCGAACTACGTCTCCGGCACGGTCAGCGCCCTCCGCGTCCGCGCCGACGGCGCCCTCGACGCGGGCCCGTACACCCACGCCCACAAGGGCTCGGGCCCCAACGCCGAACGCCAGGAGGGCCCGCACGCCCACGCCGTCGTCCCCGACCCGTCCGGACAGTGGCTGCTCTCCGTGGACCTGGGCACCGACTCGGTGTGGACCTACGACCTGCGGGACACCGAGGCGGGCCCGCGCCCGCACGGCGAGACGGCCCTGCGCCCCGGAAGCGGCCCGCGCCACCTGGCGTTCCGCCCCGGCGTCCCGCACCGTGCGTACGTCATCAACGAGCTGGACTCGACGGTCACCACGTGCCGCTGGGACGCGGACGCGGGCGTCCTCGAACCGCGCGGCGAGACCCGCACGCTCCCGCTGGAGGCGGCCGGGGAGGGCAACTTCCCGTCCGCGCTGGCCCTTTCCCCCGACGGCCGCTTCGCCTGGGCGGCCAACCGGGGCGACGACAGCGTCGCCGTGCTCGCGCTGGAGGACGGCGAAGGGCTGCCGGAGTTCGTCACCACCGTGCCCTGCGGCGGCCACTGGCCGCGCGACCTGGCCGTCCACCCCTCGGGCCGCTGGCTCTACGCGGCCAACGAGCGCTCGGGCGACGTCACCTGGTTCACCGTCGATCCCGAGACGGGCGTACCGCGCGCCACGGGCAGGCTCGACGCCCCGGCGGTCAGCAACGTGGTCTTCGGCTGAGCATTCCGGGCCCGGACGCGGGCGCCCCCTCGCACCCCGGGGAACAAGAACCCGAAAGGGGGAGTGCGAGGGGGCGGTGACACCTGCGCGGCGAGGCCCGGTACCGGGGGGTCAGCGCGCGGGCATGCCCTGGGGCGCCTGCTGCTGGGCGATACCGATCTTGGCCGCGTACGTCGACGCCACCAGCTTGCCCACCGCCGGGTAGGCGCCGAGCGGCTCGGCCGTCGAGCAGCCCGCCTCCTTGGCCGCCGCCTCCAGCAGGCCCTCCGGGATCTCGGGACCGATCAGGCACGGCGCCACCGCGAGCTGCTGCGAGCCCGAGCCGTGGAGCTGCTCGGCGGTACGCGCGACCGCGCCCTCCTCGTCGAGTCCTGCGGCGAGCACCGGGACGGCCAGCCGCGCGGCCAGCAGCATGCCGGTGATCCCGGCCGCCTGCACCGCGTCCTCGCCGCCCACGGTGGCGAGCACGATGCCGTCGGCGGCGGTCGCGACGGTGAACAGCCGCGCCCGGTCGGCGCGCGCGAGACCCGCCTCGGAGAGCTTGACGTGCACGCCCTCGGCCAGCAGCGGGTGCGGGCCGAGCACGTCGGTCAGCTCGGCGCCGGTGGCGCTGTTGAGCACCTCCTGCCGTATGCGGCGCATCAGCGCGGGGTTCGGCCCGGCGAGGAGCGGCACCACGACGGCGGGCAGGGAGTCGTCCTCGGCCGCCTCGGCGGGGGCCTCCCCGTCCGGCGTGACGTCCGGCGCGACGGGACCGCGGCGCCGTGCGGCGCGGTCGGCGACCGCCTGGGTGAGCGCCGACCCCAGCGACGGGAACTCCTCGTCGTCGCCGTCCGCGAAACCGATGCGCGCGTCCAGGCCGGGCAGCTCCGAGCGGGCGATGCTCAGAGTCTCCTCGGCCAGGCCGCGGGTGGCACTGGACGGCGTACCGGGAACCGCCAGCACCAGCGCGGGCGCGTTCTCGGGGGCAACGACGGGCTCCGGTCGGCGGTGCCGTCCGGGCTGGCGTGGACGCGGCATTCGTACGGGCAGACCATTGTCCGGCCCTGTGGGGGAGCTCATGCGCCCGCATGCTAATGCCTTGATGGGCTTGGCTGTTCGGCCGGGGGAGACCAGGCGCATATGTCCTGATTCGCACCGGCCGAAGTGTGACCGATTTTGGCTGATTCTGTTAAACGGCGTTCACGAGGTGCAGCAGCCTCGGTTCGGACGGCAGTACGAGATCGTCCGAGGCCAGACGTGCCGCGATCACCACGGCGCCGTCCAGCGGGTCGCCCGCGGGCTCCACGACGGGCACGTCCGGCAGCCGCGCCGCCAGCGCCTCACGCACGGGCCCCGTCAACGGCTCCCCCAGCCGGAACAGCCCACCGGTCAGCGCGAGTCCCGGCACCGTCCCCTCCAGGCGCCCGCCGGGCGCGGGACAGACCGCCGCGGCGCTCCGCGCGATCTCCCGCGCCGCCTCGCGCAGGATGCCCTCCGCCACCGGGTCCTCGGCCGCGGAGAGGGCCACCTCGGGCGCGAAGGAGGCGAGCACGGCGGGACGGTCCGTGCGCGGATAGAGCTGCCCGGGCAGGCCGCCGAGCGCGCCGCCGAACGCCTCCTCCGCGCACTTGCGCAGCACCTCCGAGCCGCCCTCGCGGCCGTCGAACGCGCGCATCGCGGCCTCCAGTCCCGCCCGGCCGATCCAGGCCCCGCCGCCGCAGTCGCCCAGCAGATGCCCCCAGCCGTCGGCGCGGTCCCAGGAGCGCAGGTCGGTGCCCATCGCGATCAGCCCGGTGCCCGCCACCACGACGGCCCCGGGCCGTTCGCCCAGGGCGCCCGCGTACGCCGTCACGCCGTCGGCGGCCAGCGCGAGCCGCCGTACGCCGAATGTCCCGCGCAGGAACGACGGCAGACCCGCCCGCAGGTCGTCGCCGAGCGAGGCCATCCCCGTCGCGCCCACGCAGACCGCCCCGAGGCCTCCGCCGGCCCCGGCCCGGTCCAGTAGCTCCCGGACGGCGGGCTCCAGCAGCTCCGCCATGTGCGCCGCGTCGATCCCCGACGGGCCCGTACGCACCGGCTCCGCGGACGTGACGACGCCCGCCCGCCCGGCGGGCCCGGGGCCGCCCGCGCGCGCGAGCGCCACCCGGAGCCCGGAGCCGCCCGAATCGACCCCGAGCACCCAGCGCGCGTCGCGCCCGGCGCTCACGGAAGGCGCCAGTCCACGGGCTCGGCGCCCTGCCGCGCCAGCAGCTCGTTCGTACGGCTGAAGGGGCGCGAGCCGAAGAAGCCCCGGTCCGCCGACATGGGGGAGGGGTGCGAGGACTCCACCGAGGGCAGCTCGCCCAGCAGCGGGCGCAGATTGCGCGCGTCCCGCCCCCACAGGATCGAGACCAGCGGCTTGCCGCGCGCCGCGAGCGCCCGGATCGCCTGCTCGGTGACCTCTTCCCAGCCCTTGCCCCGGTGCGCCGCGGGCTTGCGGGGCGCGGTGGTCAGCGCCCTGTTGAGCAGCAGCACGCCCTGGCGCGTCCAGGGCGTCAGATCCCCGTTGGAGGGACGGGGGAGACCCAGGTCGTTGTGCATCTCCCGGTAGATGTTCTCCAGGCTGCCCGGCAGCGGGCGCACCTCGGGCGCCACGGAGAAGGACAGCCCCACGGCATGGCCGGGCGTCGGATAGGGGTCCTGCCCCACGATGAGGACGCGCACCTCATCGAAGGGCTGCTGGAACGCCCGCAGCACGTTCGCCCCCGAGGGCAGATACGTTCTGCCCTCGGCGATCTCCGCGCGGAGGAAGTCGCCCATCGCGGCGACGCGTTCAGCGACCGGCTCCAGTGCCTTGGCCCAGCCCGGTTCGACGATTTCGTTCAACGGTCGTGCAGCCACGAGCCGTCACTCTACTGGCTCAACCGGGCTCGCGCGGTCAGTCGATCACCGCCGCCCGCACGCAGAGCACATCGGGCAGATGCGAGGCCAACTGCCGCCACGACTCGCCCTCGTCGGCGCTGGCGAACACCTCCCCGTTCCGATTCCCGAAATAGATGCCCGCGGGGTCCGCGTCGTCCGTCCACAGGGCGTCGCGGAGCACCGGGCCGTAGTGCGCCTCCTGCGGCAGGCCGGTCTCCAGCGGCTGCCACGTCCGGCCCGCGTCCTCCGTCCGGTGCACCCGGCAGTGCCGGCCCGCGGGCACCCGGTCCGCGTCCGCGTTGAGCGGGAAGAGATACGCGACGCCGCCGCGCCGGGGGTGGGCCGCGACGGGGAAGCCGAAGTCCGAGGGCAGGCTGTCGCCGATCGAGGTCCAGCTCGCCGCGTTGTCGTCGCTGCGGAAGACGCCCCAGTGGTTCTGGAGATAGAACCGGTCGGGGTCCTCCGCGTCCCGCGCGACCTTGTGCACGCACTGGCCGTACTCCGGATACTGCTGGCCCTCCGGGAGGAAGACCGCGGAGACGCCCCGGTTGGCCGGGTCCCAGCTCTTGCCGCCGTCCGCCGTGCGGTACACGCCGCCCGTCGAGACCGCGACCGTCACCACCCGGGCGTCGCGCGGGTCCACCAGCACCGTGTGCAGCCCGAGCCCGCCGCCGCCCGGTGCCCACTCCGCGCGGGTGGGGTGCTCCCACAGGGAGCGGACCAGCTCGAAGGACTCCCCGCCGTCCTCCGACCGGAAGAGACCGCCGGGCTCCGTGCCCGCGTACACCACACCGGGCTCGGACTCGCCGCCCGGCTGCAACTGCCAGACGCGCTCCAGCGAGGTGCCCGTGTCCTCGGGATACCTGACCGGCGCCTTCGTGGGCTCGGTCCAGGTCTCGCCCAGATCGTCCGAGTGGAAGACCGAGGGGCCCCAGTGGGCGCTGTCCCCGCCCGCCAGGATCCTGGGAGCGCCCGTGCCGCGCCGGTCGATCCCGATCGCGTAGATGGCCTGTGCGTTGAAGTGCGGGCCCGTGAACTCCCAGCCCCCTTCGTGCCGCCGCTCCACCGGCCGCCGCGCGAGGAACAGGCCCTTTCTCGTGCCTACAGCGAGCAGTACGTCCGCCATGCAGATCACCGTCTCAAGACGTCGTTGTCCGAAGTACCGCTCAGTCTGCACCCCGCCACTGACAGTCGCCCCCGCGACGCGCGTCACCGCAGCTCAGACCCCTTGTCGGCGGACACCTCGCGGAGGCCGTGACGCCGCGTGGACGCCCCCGGGCGGCTCAGTCCGGCAGGTCCGCGGCCGTGAGCAGGCCGTCCCAGTCCGGGATCTTGACCGTCGGCCGCTCCAGCCGCCGCCCGAGGTCGGCCTCGGCCGCCTCGATGCCGAGCCAGCCGCCCCACTCCACCGGGCGCAGTCCGGCGGCGCGCAGCACGTCGAGCGGGTCGTCCGCCAGCGGTCCCCGGGCGCCCAGCAGCGCGTCCGCGTCCTCCAGCAGCGAGCCCACCGTCTCCTTCGCGCACGGCCTGTTGGTGCCGATCACTCCCGTGGGCCCGCGCTTGATCCACCCCGCGACGTACTCCCCGGGCGAGCGTGCGCCGTCCCGCAGGACCCGGCCCGCCGTGTGCGGCACCGTGCCCGAGCGGGCGTCGAACGGGAGCCCCTCCAGGGGCACTCCGTGGTATCCGACCGAGCGCAGCACGAGCTGCGCCTCGATCTCCTCGTACGTGCCCGTGCCGGTCACGCCGCCCTCGCCGTCGGGTGCCGTCCGCTCGAAGCGCACGCCGCGCACGGCGCCCGCGCCGTCGTCCAGGATCTCCACGGGGCGCAGGTAGAAGCGGAGCGTGAGCGCGCGGGTCCGCGCCGCGCGACCGGCCCCGCCCGCCGCCTGTGTCTCCGCCTGGGCCGCCGCCTGCGCCTCCGCCCACCCCCGCAGCACGGTCACGTTGCGCCGTACCGCCGAGGGCAGCCCGTCCGGGTCGCGGTAGCCGGGGTCGAGGCTCAGCTCGTCCTCCCGTACGCGCGTCTCCGCGTCCGGCAGCGTGCCCAGCTCCCGCAGCTCCTTGGTGGTGAACTTCGCCTGCGAGGGCCCCCGCCGCCCCACCATCGTCACGCCGGTGACGGTGGAGCGGGCCAGGCTCTCCAGCGCGGGCTGCGGCATGTCCGTCGGGCGCAGCTCTTCGGCGCCGCGCGCCAGCACCCGCGCGACGTCCACCGCGACGTTGCCGACTCCGATCACGACGGCCGCGCGCACGCCGAGCGTGAAGCCGTCGGCCGCCGCGTCCGGATGCGCGCTGTACCAGGACACGAAGTCCGTCGCCGAGTGGCTGCCGCGCAGGTCCTCGCCGGGGATCCCGAGCCGTCGGTCGGTGGCGGCGCCCACGCAGTAGACCACCGCGTGGTACGCCCGCAGGAGCGCGTCGGGCGGCACTCCGCCCGCGCCCACCTCCACGTTCCCCAGGAAGCGGATCCGGGGGTGCTCCAGCACCGAACGCAGGGTGTTCTGCAGAGACTTGATCTTCTCGTGGTCCGGCGCCACGCCGTACCGCACCAGGCCGTAGGGACAGGGCAGCCGGTCCAGGACGTCCACGTCCACGGCCGGGCCGGTCCCGTCGCGGACCAGGCCCTGCGCCGCGTACACACCGCTCGGTCCGGCGCCGACCACGGCCACGCGGAGGCGGTCCTGCTGATGTCGGTGGGCTGGCACGGAGGCGCTCCTTCCCGCCGGGAGTTCCAGGATCGCACCGGAGCGCGGGCGCCGGGAGGGTGGCGCCCGCACGAACTCCTCGCGCCTCACGGGCCCCTGGGCGCCCCTCCGGCCGGAGCCCGCGCCGTACGGACGGGGAGGCGGGCTCGTACGCGTGGCAACACGGCGTTCCGCGCGGCCCGCTATCGGGGTGCGTTGTTCCCCCACCGGTGTGTGTCACGCGGAGCGGCGCGGAAGCGGCGGTACGGTGCCGCCGTGTCGGAAAGTTCCCTTTACTCCTCGAACTACCTGAATCCTCCGAATGGATCTGTATCGGTGTGGCCCCTGTGGGAACTCCAGGGATACGGCACGGCCACCCCCGACCCCGACTGGGCGGGCCGCCCCGGCGGCGCGCCCGACCTCCTGCCCCCGTGGTTCAACGTCCGGCTGACCTTCTCCGACGGCTCCCGGATCGACATCCTGGCCGCCGTCGCCGACGGCCAGGTCACCATCGAGGACATGCGCGCCGAGCCCGCCCTGCCCCTGCACGGCTTCGCGACCCTCGCGGGCTGGATCTCCGAGCCGCTGGAGGACGCCTGCCGTGTGGTGCTCGACCAGCACGCAGCGGGCGGCACCGGATACGGGGGCACCGATCCGCGCTCGTTCCGCCACCGCCCGGAGCCCGGGCCCGAGGAGCCCGCCAAGCGCCGGGCCCGCCCCGCCTGGCCTCGGGGCACGGCGGGGCGCCGCGTCGCCGCCGAGGCGTACCTCGCGGCCCAGGAGGAGGGCCAGGACCCGGTGCTCGCGGTGATGTGCGCGACGGGCATGAGCCGCCGCAAGTCCCTGAGGATCATCGCCAGCGCCCGCGACGAGGGCTACCTCGCGCCCCGCCACGCGCGCCGCTGACGCGCCCGTGAGCCCGGCCGGACGCGCGCCGGCCCGCCGCTACCGCCCGGCCGGGCGGCCGCTCAGATGGAGCGGCGCGAGCGACCGCGTCCCGTCCGGGGGCGGGGCGTCGCCGGGCGGGGCGCCCAGTTCCCACGCGAGCCCGTAGCGGGCGAACAGCTCGGCGCGCAGCCGCTCCAGCGGCATCGGGATGCCCGGCAGCAGCACGGCGACGACGGCGCCCATCAGCAGGGCACGCAGCAGGGGGTAGTCGGTGTCCGGGTCGGGCGAGCCGTAGCGCGTGACGGCGCCGCGCAGCAGGGCGGCGAGCCGCTGCTGCTCGTCGCACTGCACGAACCCCTCCTGCTGGAGGATTCCGGCCATGTGGGCGCGCATCAGCACGGGGTGGTCGCGGGCCAGGCCCAGGATCGCGTCGATGGCGCGGGCCAGCGTCTCCTGCCCGCCGAGCTGCCCCTCCGGCACGGGGCCGCCGCGCTCCAGGCCCTCGGCGAGCGTCAGATGCATCAGCCGGTGGACGGCCGACTGGAACAACTGCCGCTTGCCCGGGAAGTAGTACGAGATCAGGCCGCGCGCGGAGCCCGCGCGGTCGGCGATATCACCCAGCGTCGTCGCGTCGTAGCCGCGTTCGGCCACCAGCTCGACGGTCGCCTGGAGGAGCCGTTCGCGCGAGCGTCGGCGCAACTCTTCATTGACCGATGCGCTCCGGGGGGACATGCTGTAACTCCTGCGTTGACTGGCTGGCAGCCAATATACTCAGCACCGGCTTCGGGCGGGCCTCACCGTGTGAGTGCGTGCGTCCGGCAAGACGGCCGATATCGGGGCGACGCGGGGGATCGTCCCGGTATCGGCGCAGTACGGAGACGGCTCAGGCTATCCCACCTGTTCGAGCCCGCCCGAGCACCGGACGGAGCCCGTCGGGCCGCTCGGCGAGGGGCAGGTGGGCCACCTGGAGGAAGCCGCAGCCCAGCGCCACCGCGCCCCCGTCGGCCCGCGCGTCGTCGCCGACCATCAGCACCTCCTCCGGCGCCAGCCCCAGCTTCTCGCAGCCGAGAGCGAAGAGCCGGGGATCGGGCTTCTGCACGCCGTGCTCGTACGAGAGCACGTACGCACCGACCAGCGGGTCCAGCCCGTGGGCGCGGAAGACCGGGCGCAGGTCCCAGCCGATGTTGCTCACCACGGCCACAGGGACACCCCGCTCCGCGAGCGCGCCCAGCACCTCGGCCGTGTCCGGATACGGCCGCCAGGCCTCGGGCGTCGTGTGCCGCTCGTACAGCGCCTCGTGGAGGCCGGGGCGGGGGAGCGGAACCTGGCGGGCGAGCCCGGTGTAGGCCGCGCGGTGCTCCTCGGCGCTGCGGTCGCGGTGCGCCCACAGCTCGCGCAGCTCGCCGGGGACGGAGCGGGGCGACGGCCCGCCCGGGAGCGCGCCCGCCTCCTCCAGCCGCCGCACGGTCGCGGCGAGCTCCTCCGGCGGCAGCGCGACGCCCGCCTCGTCGAGCACCGCGCCCAGCCAGCTCTCGGCCGGCTCGATGCGCAGCAGGGTGCCCGAGAAGTCGAACAGGACCCCGGCGTACGTCCCCGCGCCGTCCGGCGCACCGGTCCCGTCTGCCGCAACGTTCATGATCAAAGTATTCCACGCCCGAACTGCGCCCTCGCCACCGGGTGTTCGGCAGCCGGATCCGGCCACCGCGCCGTCCCCCTCCGCCCGTGCGGGCGCTACGTTGTGGGACGACAGCGGCACGGCCGCCGCGGGAGCGACACAGGGCAGGGGAGCGCATGAGCGACGAGCTGGGACCGCCGGGAATCGACACCTCCGTGCCGCACTCGGCACGGATCTGGAACTACCTGCTGGGCGGCAAGGACAACTACGCCGTCGACCGCGCCGCGGGCGACAACGTGCTGGCCGTCTTCCCCGGCATGGTCGACATCACCCGGCACTCGCGGGTCTTCATCGGCCGTGTGGTCCGCCACCTCGCCGAGCGCGAGGGCATACGGCAGTTCCTCGACATCGGCACCGGACTGCCCACCCACGACAACACCCACGAGATCGCCCAGCGCGTCTCCCCGGACTGCCGCGTCGTCTACGTCGACAACGACCCGCTCGTCCTCGCGCACGCCCACGCCCTGCTCACCAGCACGCCCGAGGGCGCGACCGCGTACATCGACGCCGACGTCCGCGACCCCGGCCGGATCCTGCGCGAGGCGGCCAGAACGCTCGACCTGGACAGGCCCGTCGGGCTGATGCTCATGGGCATCCTCGGCCTGGTCGCCGACGACGACGAGTGCCACGCGATCATCCGCACGCTGATGGACGCCCTCCCGCCGGGCAGCTTCCTCGGGCTCAACGACGGCTCGGACACCGACCCCGCGTACGTGAAGGCCATCGAGGGCTTCAACGCGAAGTCGGGCGCCGTGCCGTACACGCCGCGCGGCCCCGAGCGGATCGCGCGCTTCTTCGACGGCTACGAGCTGCTGGAGCCCGGCGTCGTGTCCTGCCCCCGCTGGCGGCCCGAGGCGCTGCTCGACGAGCCGGACGAGGTGGCCGTCTTCGGGGGCCTGGCCCGCAAGTCGTAGTGCGCGGACCCGGCGGCGAGGGCGGCCAGGGGCAGCGCGAGGCCCAGGAGGCCGCCCACGAGGGTGTCGGTCAGCCAGTGCACGCCCGTCCAGACGCGGGTGAAGGCGACACCGGCGACCGACACCGCCGCGACGGCGAGCGCGGCCCGCCAGGGGGCGCCCCGCACGCCGTACCCGTGCGCCAGCCACAGCAGCAGGACGCAGGTCGCGGCGGCCGTCATGACGTGGCCGGACGGCATCGCGGCGTACTCCGCCGAGTCCACGGGGCGTTCCCACACCGGGCGGTCGCGGCCGACCGCGGCCTTGAGGCCCTGCTGCACGGCCGTCGTGACGGCGGCCGTGGCGGCGATCCAGAGCGCGACGATCCGGTCGCCGCGCCACAGCAGCCACAGGACCACCAGCGCGAGCAGCAGGCGCATGGTCCAGGGGTCCCACACCCAGTCCGTCAGGATCCTGTTCACGTGCGTCCAGAACGGATGGTCCAGCGCCGCGCGGTGCAGCCCCCTGGCCACACTCCGGTCGAGCGAGATCAGGGGCCTCCAGTCCGCCGTGACGAGGAACAGGAGGACGACGGCGAGGGCCCCGAGGGCCGTCGCGGCCCGGAGCGGGGGAGAGCCGGGCGGGGGCAGACGGTGCATGCCCCGATCATCACCCGGAGCGGGGGCCGGGGCACAGACCCGGGCCGGACGCGGCGCTTCCGGCCGGTCGGCCGGTGCGGTGCGGCCACACCTCAGTGCAGCACGGAGGGCCCTCAGTGCAGCGCGGACAGCCCGGGGCCGAAGGCCACCAGCAGGGGAACGAGCGGCACCAGCGCGGCGATCGCCGTCAGCCGCAGCCTGCGGCCCACGGTGAAGCGCGGACCCGGCGAGAGCAGCCGGTGCACGCGCTGCGGCACCTGCGCCAGCGGGGTCGGGCAGGGGCCGAACACGCCCCGGTCCTCGTTGAGTTCGACCAGCGCGAGGGCGATCGTCAGCCGCCCGTAGCGCCGCGAGGCGACGTCGTCGGCGGCCAGTTCGACCAGCCGGTGCACCTGGTCGTGGAAGGCCGCGAAGACCGGGATCCGGGGGAAGCCGCCCGCGAGGGCCCCCGAGCAGTGCAGCAGCCAGTCGTGCCGGGCCCGCGCGTGGCCCTGCTCGTGCTCCAGGACCGCGTCGAGCTGACGGCCCTTGAGCCGCCGCAGCGCGGCCGTCGTGATGACGAGCTGCGGCGCGGCGCCCGGCAGCCACCAGGCGTCCGGCTTCTCGCCCTCCAGCACCACCAGCCGGTCGCCGGACGAGGGCTCCTCGCCGGGCAGCCGGGGCGCGCGCTCGCGCAGGTCGGCGCGGCGCCTGCGGCGTCGCGCCCGCGCGTCGCGCACCTCGCGCAGCAGCATCGCGCCCGTCCACGCGCCACCGCACGCGAGCAGCAGGGCCAGCGCGGCGGCCCAGGAGGAGTCGGCGCCGAGCCCGTACGCCTCGACGACGCCGCGCGGGGCCGGGGCGAAGACGTGGTTGCGCACCACCTGGAAGGCCGCGGCGCCGGAGAGCGCCATCGCGAGGAGGCAGCAGAGCAGCACGGCACCGACCACGCACTGCCAGACCCAGAGCGCGAGCACGGGCTCCCGGTCGGGCCACGAACTGCGGGTCAGTACGCGTGGTGCCAGACCCGCGGCCAGCAGGGCAAGCAGCATCAGCGCGAGCGGCACCATCATGGCCACAGCCTAGAAGTCCACGGGGACGGCGCGGTACGCCCCTTGACACAGAAGTGACGCGGCTCACTGCCGTGCCGCCCGCGCCGGGGCCCTACAGGGTCAGCAGCATCGCGAACATCCCCGTGCCCATGGCCAGCCGGACGCCCGCCACCACTCCGGGCTGCCGCAGCACCCCGGCCCCGGCCCCGCCGCCCTCGCCCGGCGCGCCGCCGCCCCCGGGCATGAGGCGGGCGCCGGAACGCAGGACGTAGAACGCGAAGTACACGAGCAGCGCCCCCGTCAGCAGCGGGAGCCCCGCCGCCGCGCTGCTGTGCACGCCCCCGTGTACGCCCCCGTGCGCGTGTCCGGGGGCGGCGGCCATCGCCGCCG
Organism: Streptomyces albiaxialis; assembly: GCF_039530985.1. Classification (NCBI taxonomy): domain Bacteria; kingdom Bacillati; phylum Actinomycetota; class Actinomycetes; order Kitasatosporales; family Streptomycetaceae; genus Streptomyces; species Streptomyces albiaxialis. The sequence goes on along the minus strand of NZ_BAAAPE010000002.1, from coordinate 169,845 downwards.
CCATGTAGACCATCGCCAACGCGCCCACGGCGTGGTGCAGATGGGCGGCGTGCGCCCCCTCGTGGCCGCGGTGCGCGCGGAGCAGACGCAGCTCCCACGCCGCCACCGCGCCGAAGACCGTCACGTACAGCCCCGTGGGAACGGGGGAGGACGGGGACCAGAACGGGGAGTCGGGCAGCGCCATCACCGTCATGCCGAGGCACATCAGGGCCTCGCTGACGGCCTCTTCCCGCCGCGTGCCGGTCGTGCCCCTCGCCCGCAGCGCGCAGCAGGCGCCCGTCGCCGCGCAGAGCGCCACGAGCAGCCAGCCGACCGTGGCAGGGCCGTGCATCGCCCACCTCCCCGCTCGTCCCACGGGAAGGGTGCCCCCGGGTACCCCGGGCACGCGCGCATACGGGAGCGCACGGGAGCGGCGGGGGAGCACCGCGCCGCCGGGCGGTGGCTCAGATTCCGGGCCGGTAGCGCAGGGGGTGGTCGTCGGGAACCTGTACGACGCAGATGCGCACCCCGTCCGGGTCCGCGATCCACATCTCGACCAGCCCCCAGGGCTCCTTGACCGGAGGGCGCAGCACCGTGACCCCGGCCGCCGCCAGTTCCTCGTGCGCCGCCGCGGCGTCGGCGACCTGGAACCAGAGCTGGAGCCCCGGGGCCGGGGGCCGCTCGGAGCGGCCCGAGACCTCCAGGAAGCCGCCGCCCAGGAAGTAGACGGTCCCCCGCTCGGGCCCCGTGCCGAACTCGCGGGCGATCTGGAGACCGAGCGCCTCCCCGTAGAAGGCGCGGGTCCGCTCGGGGTCGGTGGGCCGCAGCAGTGTCCGGCTGCTCAGTACGTGCACCATCCTCCGGACTGTAGTGCCGGACACCGGCGCTAGGCTCGGTGAGCATGACCGACACCACGCGGGAGCACCCGCACGACAGGCACGACAGCACCCGCCTCACCTTCAGGACAGCCGTGGAGAGCGACATCCCCGCGCTGACGGCCCTGGTCGAGTCGGCCTACCGGGGCGATTCGAGCCGCGCGGGCTGGACCACCGAGGCCGACCTGCTGGAGGGGCAGCGGACCGACCCCGAGGGGGTGGCCGCCGTGGTCAAGGACCCCAAGAGCCTCATGCTCGTGGTCGAGCGCGACGGCGGCACGGTCGCCTGCTGCCAGCTCGAACACAAGGGCGCGCACGCGTACTTCGGCATGTTCGCCGTCAAGCCCGGTCTCCAGGGCGGCGGCCTGGGGCGCGCGGTGCTGGAGGAGGCCGAGCGGACGGCGCGCGAGCAGTGGGGCGCGACCGAGATGCAGATGCAGGTCATCAAGCAGCGCGAGGACCTGATCGCCTGGTACGTGCGCCGCGGCTACACCCGTACGGGACAGCTCAGCCCCTTCCCGTACGGCGACGAGCGCTTCGGCATCCCGCAGCGCGCCGACCTGGCCTTCGAACTGCTGGTCAAGCCGCTGAGCTGACCGCCCGGCGGATGCCCGGCATGTCGGTCACGACTCCGTCGAGGTTCAGCTCGCGCACGCGGGCGAGGTCCTCGTCGGTGTTGACCGTCCAGGTGATGACCTTGATCCCGGCCTTGTGGCAGCGGGCGACGATGTCCTCGTCGATGTGGCACAGCTCCAGCGAGACCATGCCCGCGCCCAGCTCCTGAGCGCGCTCCGGCGCCGTCGGCGAGGACTTGCCCGCGACGAGCACCAGCGGGAGGCCGGGCAGCAGCGAGCGGGTCTCGCGCAGCGCCTCGACGTGGAAGGAGATCACGGTGACGCGGTCGTGGAGGCCGCGCTTCTCGATCACCCCGGCGAGGACGCGCGCCGCCGCGCGGTCCTTGATCTCGGCCTGGAGCGGCTTGGACACCGCGTCCACGACCTCCTCGAAGACGGGGATCCGCTCGCCCTCGCCCGCGTCCAGCTCGCGCAGCTCGGCGAGGGTGAACTCGCCGATCGGACCGGTGCCGTCGGTCGTCCGCGCGACGTCGGCGTCGTGCATCACCACCAGCTCGCCGTCCTTGCTGAGGTGCAGGTCGAGCTCGATGACGTCGAGCCCTTCGCGTTCGGCGCGGACGAAGGAGCGGAGGGTGTTCTCGGGCTCGACGCCCATGACCCCGCGGTGTCCGACGGTGAGCAGTGGCACGGTGCGCTCTCGCTTTCCTGCGGTGACGGTCCTGAGGCACCGCAAGGGTAGCGGCGCCGGGCGCGGCCCCCGTACGCCCGGCTGCCGCGCCCGCATGCCCGGGCGAGCGAGCACGGGCCGTCCGCATCCGCGGCGGCTGCGGATGCGGACGGCGCGGGCCCGGGGGACGGTGGGGCCATGGCCGCGATCATCGTGTACCCGACCGACGACGAGGGCGGACGCCGCGTACGCCTGGACGGAACGGACCTCGGCCGTGCCTTCGGCCTGTACGAGGTGATGGACCTGCTCGAACGGGCCGGGCTCGGCGCCGCCGCCGGGGCCTTCGAGGACACCGACGTCTTCGAGTGGCGCGGCGGCGGCCCCTACTCCTGGGGCACGGCTCCCGGCGGCGAGTCCTGACCGCGGTCCCGGGCGGGCTCAGCGGAACGCGTCGGCGTTACGGGCGGCCCAGTCGGCGAACGGGCGCGGGGCGCGGCCCAGGACCCGCTGGACGTCCGGGCTGACGCGCTGCTCGGCCGGGCGGGGGGCGCCGAGGATGTCCAGGGTGTCGTCGGCCAGCTCGGCCGGCATGCTCCGGGCCATGGCGTCCCTGGCCTCGTCGCGGGTCAGCTCGTGGAAGTCCACCGGCGAGCCCAGCGCGGCGGCGAGGGCCTCCGTCTGCCCGCGCGGGGTGATCACCTCCGGGCCGGTCAGCTCGTACGCGACGCCGGTGTGGCCGTCCTCCAGCAGGCAGGCCGCCGCGACCTCGGCGATGTCCGCCGGGTCGATGACGGGCACCCCCGTGTCGCCGAACGGCGCGGCGACGGTCCGCCGCGCGCGGACGGACTCGGCCCACCACAGGGCGTTGGAGGCGAAGCCGCCCGGCCGCAGGACGGCCCACTCCGGCGCGGTCTCCCGCACCGTGTCCTCCAGCGCGCGCATCGCGACCCGCGTCGTACCGAAGGGCCTGGTCACCACGCCCAGCGTGGAGAGCAGGACGATCCGGCGGACCCCGCCGTCCACGGCCTCGCGGACGAGGGCGGCGGGGTCGGCCCCGGCCGCGTGCAGGTCCCCGGAGAGCAGCAGGAACAGCGCATCGGCCCCGTCCAGGGCGGGCTTGAGGCCCGTCGGTCCGGCCAGGTCGGCCACCACGTGGCGGACGCCGTCCGGCACCGCCGCCGTGTGCCGTGACACCGTCGTCACCCGCTCGCCCGCCTCGGTCAGCGCCCGTGTCAGCGGGTGTCCGATGTTCCCGGTGGCCCCGGTCACCACGATCATGGTCAGCTCCTTGTCGCTCGTCCTGTGGAGGCACTCACGCTAGGAGCGGAGCTAACTCTTGGTAAGGACATACCTTGAGGTAAGCTCCTGCCATGACGGAAGGCGTGCAGCGCAGGAGGACCCAGCCGGGGGAGCGGTATGACGTGTTTCACACCGACTGCCCCGCGCGCGACGTGGTCGACCATGTGACCAGCCGGTGGGGCATCTGGGTGCTGATCTCCCTGCGGGGCGGCGACCTCCGGTTCTACGAGCTGCGCGAGAGCATCCGGGGCGTCAGCGAGAAGATGCTCGCCCAGACCCTGCGCGCGCTCGTCCAGGACGGCCTGGTCCACCGCGAGGTCGAGCCGACTACGCCGCCTCAGGTCACCTACGGGCTCACCGAGTTCGGCCGGGACCTCGGCGAACCGCTGGAGGACCTCTTCGACCGGATCACGCGGCGGCTGACCTAGGCGTTTCCGGCGGCTCATGGCCGCCCTCCGCTGTGGCCACCGGGCAGGCCGGAGAGCGCCCCGCGAAAGCCGCGACGGCGGGGGCAATCATGATCCGCCGGGCACGCCCGGGTTCCCGCCGTGCATCCCTTGCCTTCTTCATCCCTGACTACTAGTCATATTTCGAATAGGCATAGTCGGGATCGGGAGGACGGCAGGCATGAAGTTTTCGCTCATCTTCGAGGCCCAGCTCGCGGACCCCACCGTCGCGCGCGAGCACCAGCTCTTCCACGACAGCGTCGAACAGGCCGTGCTCGCCGAGCGGATGGGCTTCGACCGGATCTGGGCCGTCGAGCACCACGCGCTCAAGTGGTACGCGCACATGAGCGCGCCGGAGATCTTCCTGACCTGGGTCGCGGCCAGGACCAGCACCATCCGCGTCGGGCACGGCGTCGTGTGCATGCCCTTCAACTTCAACCACCCGGCGCGTGTCGCCGAGCGCGCCGCCACCCTCGATCTGCTCTCCGGCGGCCGGCTCGACCTCGGCGCCGGGCGCGGCGGCACGCTCCAGGAGACCTCGCTGTGCGGGGTGGACAAGGAGCGCACCACGCAGGAGGTCGAGGAGGCGCTGCGGATCATCGGTGCCGCCTGGCAGAAGGACGAGCTGGAGCACCACGGCACGCTGCTCGACATCGGCCCGCACCCGATCCTGCCGCGCCCCGCGCAGGCCCCGCACCCGCCGCTCTTCCTGGCGTGCAGCCGCGCCGAGACCCTCGCCCAGGCCGCCGAACTCGGCGTCGGCGCCCTGGTGATGGGCTTCGCCGGGCCCGGCTCCGTCCAGGAGATGCGCGCGGCCTACGACGCCGCCCGCGCGGCACGCGACGGCTCCCGTCTCGTCTCCACGGAGGTCAACGACCACTTCTCCGTGCTCTGCCCGACCATCGTCCTCGACGACGCCGAGCGCGCCCGCGCCGTCGGCATCCGGGGCCAGCGCTTCTTCGCGCAGGCCATCAGCCACTGGTACGGGGGCGGCGGCGTGCCCGACGAGGCCGTGGTGGAGGGCGCGGACGGGGAGGCCGAGGCGGCCGAGCTGCGCCGGGCCGCCGAGCAGGTCGTCGCCACGCTCCACGAGCAGGACATCCCCGTACGCCCCAGCTCCACCGCCACCTTCCACGCCGACCACGCCTACGGCGGTGCCGGGGACGCGATCGCCTACGTGGAGCGGCTCCGCGAGGCCGGGGCCGACGAGGTCATGTGCCTGGTCCAGATGGGCACCGTCCCCCAGGAAGCGTGCCTGGAGACCATCCGGCAGTGGGGCGAGAAGGTGATCCCGCACTTCCGCGCGGGCGCGGCGGACGCCCGGTGAGCGCCGACCGGCTCGCGCCCGCCGCGCGCCCGCTCGTACGCGCCCTGAGCGAGGCCTTCCCCGACGTCGGCGGCACGGTCACCGACGCCGCCGAGGCGCGCCGGATCCTGGACGCCGCGCCCGCCCGTCCGGGGCCGCCGCCTCCGGTGCGCGAGACGCTCGACCGGACGATCCCCGGCCCCGAGGGCGCCCCGCCGCTCCCCGTGCGGATCTACCGCCCGTACGGGGACGCGGGGCCGCGCCCCACCGTCGTCTACCTCCACGGCGGCGGCTGGGTCCTGTGCGGCCTCGACAGCCACGACCGCACGGTCCGCACCCTGTGCCGTACGTCCGGTGCCGTCGTCGTCTCCGTCGCCCACCGGCTCGCGCCCGAGGCGCGCTTCCCCGAGCCCGTGCGCGACGCGTACGCGGCCGTGTGCTGGGCCGCCGCGCGCCTCGGCGCCCTGGGCGGGGCGCCCGGCGCGCTGGTCGTCGCGGGCGACAGCTCGGGCGGGGGACTGGCCGCTGCCGCCGCGCTCATGGCCCGCGACCTCGGCGGCCCCCGGATCGCGCTCCAGGCGCTGGTCTACCCGGTGACCGACTCCCGCGCGGTGACCGATTCGTACCGCCGCAACGCGGAGGGCTACTACCTCACGCGGCGGGCCATGCGCTGGTTCGCCGAGCAGTACTTCGGCCCGGACGGCGACCGCGATCACCCGTACGCGGCGCCCGTACGGGCCGATCTTTCGGGGATGCCGCCCGCCCATGTCGTCACGGCGGGGTGCGACCCCCTGTGCGACGAGGGCCGGACGTACGCGGAACGGCTGAGGCGGGCCGGAGGCCGTGCGACGGAGGGGCACTACCCGGCGATGTTCCACGGCTTCCTGGGCTTCGGCGACCTGCTCCCGGATGCCGCGGAGGCCATGGGGGGTCTGGGCAGAGCTATCGTGGAGACAGTGCCTGACAGGAAGATCGGCGGTGGTGACCCCGGTCTCACCGCATAATCTCCTGTCACTTCCCCTTGAGCGGGGGTGCCCTGCACGGATACGGTTTCTTGACGCCAGTTTCTTCTGTGGAGGGGTCATCATGACGGAAATTCTTTCGCCATCGACTGCCGGTGGCGGCGTTCTGCCGTCCGAGCGCGTGGTCGACCACCCCGCCTGGACCGTGCTCAAGGACGCCGTCGAGGCCGTGCGCCCATGGCAGTCCAAGGACGGTTCGATCGACTTCGAGGCCGAGGAGGCGCCCGCGCGCGAGGCCGTGCGCGAGCGGATCGGGACGATCACGGACGCCGTCGAGGAGCTGGCGCCGCTGCTGCCGCACGACGAGGCGTACCACCGCGCGCTCGTCGCCGACCTGCGCCGGTGGGCGGACGAGGGCTTCGGCGTGCCCGACTTCCTGGACTCCCTGCTGGCCTTCCACCCCGCGCAGAACCGCGAGGACGGCCTCCAGCACCTCGTCGTCTTCCCGATGTACACCCAGAACGGCAATCCGGACCGGAACCTGGAGGCCCTCGTCCTGCGCATGGTCTGGCCCGACTGGCTGGCCGAGCTGGAGCGCACCCGTTACGACAACCCGCTGTTCTGCGGCATCACCTTCGAGGACTTCACCGGCGGGTACGACACGCACTCCGCAGTGCTCTTCCCCGAGACGATCGCCGTGCGCGAGGCCCCCGAGCGCTTCACCTGGGGCGGCATCTTCTGCGACCGCGAGGCGGCCCGCTTCCGCCGCGTCGTCGAGGCCGCCTGCGACGTCACCAAGCTCGAACTGCCGGACGAGGCGCGCGAGATGCTCGCCGACCAGGAGCGCTGCCAGCAGACCTTCGTGCTCTGGGACATGGTCCACGACCGCACCCACAGCCACGGCGACCTGCCCTTCGACCCCTTCATGATCAAGCAGCGCCAGCCGTTCTGGATGTACGGCCTGGAGGAGCTGCGCTGCGACCTCACCGCCTTCCACGAGGCCGTGAAGCTGGAGGCCGACGGCTACTCGCAGGGCCGCGACGTGCAGTTCGCGGTGATCCTGGAGCGTCTCTTCCGCTTCCCCGTCACCGGCGAGCGCAAGCGCAACTACGACGGCCTCGGCGGCCAGTTGCTCTTCGCCTACCTCCACCAGCACGACGCCCTGCGCTGGACCGACAACCGGCTCAGCATCGACTGGGACCGCGCGCGCGAGGTGACTGTACGGCTGCGCGAGGAGATCGAGGAGCTGTACCGCGCGGGCATCGACCGGCCCAAGCTCGTCCACTGGTTCAAGGCGTACGAGCTGGTCTCGCGCTATCTCGCGCCGCACCCGGGCTCGACGTGGGCCAAGGGCCCGGACGCGCTCGACCTCAGCCTGCCGCCGCGCAAGCTCGTGGACGAGGTGCTCCCGGACGAGTTTCCGCTCAGCATGTTCTATGAGGCGCTCGCCAAGAAGCTCCGGCGTGTGATCGCATCGACCGAGGGGATCACCGCCCGGACCCCGGCCGCCGCGGCGGCGTGAGCGGGCGGGCGGAGGCGGACAGGGCAGTGCCAGGAGCGAGGAGGCGACGAGAATGACGGATTCGACGGAGACGACAGCGAAGGGTTACGAGGGGAACGGGAAGGGGCGGCTGGAGGGTTCCGTCATCGCCGTGGCGGGCGCCGCGGGCCCGGCGGGGCAGGCCACGCTGCTGCGCCTCGCCGAGGAGGGCGCCACGGTCGTCGCCGCCGACGCGGACGCCGAGCGCCTCGCGACGGCGGTGGACGCCGCCCGGTTCGCGCACGGCGGCGCGACCGTCACGGGGGACACCGTCGACCTCCTCAGCCTGGACGCCACCCGGGCGTGGGTGGACAGGACCGAGAAGGAGTTCGGCCGTATCGACGGGCTCGTCCACCTCGTGGGCGGCTGGCGCGGCTCGGCCTCCTTCGCGGAGACCGACCTCGCCGACTGGGACACCCTGCACAATCTGCTGCTGCGCACCCTCCAGCACACCTCGCTCGCCTTCGAGGCCCCGCTGGAGCGCAGCGGCAACGGCCGCTTCGTCCTGGTGAGCGCCGCGGGCGCCGCCAAGCCCACGGCGGGGAACGCGGCGTACGCGGCCTCCAAGGCCGCCGCCGAGGCATGGACCCTGGCCCTCGGCGACGCCTTCCGCAAGGCGGGGGGCGAGGACGGTCCCGCCGCCGCCGCTGTCATCCTGGTGGTCAAGGCGCTGGTGCACGACCAGATGAGGGCGGACCGGCCGAACGCCAAGTTCGCCGGATTCACGGACGTCAAGGACCTGGCCGAGGCCATCGCCACGACCTGGACCAAGCCCGCCGAAGAGCTGAACGGAACCCGCCTGTGGCTGACGCCGAAGCCCTGACCGACACCGAGGCCCCCAAGACGGACGCCAGGCGCCGCCACGACCCGGGGGTCCGCGGCTTCGCCAGCGACAACTACGCGGGCGTGCACCCGGAGATCCTGGCGGCGCTCGCCCTCGCCAACGGAGGGCACCAGTCCGCCTACGGCGCGGACGAGTACACCGACCACCTCCAGTCCGTGGTGCGCGGCCACTTCGGGCCGCGCGCCGAGGCGTACCCGGTCTTCAACGGCACGGGGGCCAACGTCGTCGCGCTCCAGGCCCTCACTGACCGCTGGGGCGCGGTGATCTGCGCCGACACCGCGCACATCCACGTCGACGAGTGCGGGGCGCCCGAGCGGGTGGGCGGGCTGAAGCTGCTCACCGTGCCCACCGAGGACGGCAAGCTCACGCCCGAGCTGATCGACCGCGAGGCCTTCGGCTGGGACGACGAGCACCGTGCCATGCCGCAGGTCGTCTCGCTCGCCCAGAACACCGAACTCGGCACGCTGTACACGGTCGAGGAGATACGCGCGATCGTCGACCACGCCCACGAGCGGGGCATGAAGGTCCACCTCGACGGCGCCCGTATCGCCAACGCCGCCGCGGCGCTGGACGTCCCGATGCGGACGTTCACCAACGTGGCCGGGGTGGACGTCCTCTCGCTGGGCGGCACCAAGAACGGGATGATGTTCGGCGAGGCCGTCGTCGTGCTGAACCCGGACGCGGTCGGCGCGATGAAGCATCTGCGGAAGCTGTCGATGCAGCTCACCTCCAAGATGCGGTTCGTCTCCGCGCAGTTCGACGCGCTGCTCTCCGGCGACCTGTGGCTGCGCAACGCCCGGCACGCCAACGCGATGGCCCAGCGCCTCGCGGAGGGCGTCAAGACCGTCGACGGCGTGGAGATCCTCCACCCGGTCGAGGCCAACGCGGTCTTCGCCCGGCTGCCGCACGACGTCAGCGAGCGCCTCCAGAAGCGGTACCGCTTCTACTTCTGGGACGAGGCGGCGGGCGACGTCCGGTGGATGTGCTCGTTCGACACGACGGAGCAGGACGTGGACGGCTTCGTCACGGCGCTCCGCGAGGAGATGGCCCGCTAGGCCCTGTCGTCAAACTCCCGTCTGCCCCGCGACGCCATGCACGCACTCTCGCCGCACCGGGCGAAAGCCCGAGTACGCCCAGTACGAGGACTTCCGTCCGGCACGCCGAGAGCACGCGCCTGACGCCGCGGGGCCGCCCTCCGGGCGACGACGGGAGTTTGACGACAGGACCTAGCCGTACCTCGCCTACGTATGCGTATGTCGTGACTTATCGCGCGTGTGCCAGTAGAACATGTCCTCATTCGCCCAGTGGGAGGAAGAGGACATGGGCGACAAGGCACTGTGTGACAAGGGCACTACGGGCATCTCGCGGCGCGCGGTCGTCGCGGGAACCGGTTCTCTTCTGGGGGCGGCGGCGCTCGCCGGGACGGGCGTCGCCGTCCGGGCGGGCGCCGCGGCCGCGCGCGGGCCGATCGCCTCGGGCGCGCGGGTCCAGGCGCTGGTGATCGGCAGCGGTTACGGCGGCTCCGTCGCCGCGCTGCGGCTCGCGGAGGCGGGCGTCGAGGTGCACCTGGTCGAGATGGGCATGGCCTGGGACACTCCGGACGCGGACGGCACGATCTTCGCCAACACCACGCGCCCGGACAGACGTTCCTACTGGCTGCGGACCAGGACCAAGCAGCCCCTGAGCAACTTCCTCGGCTTCCCGCTCGACAAGGACGTGCCCCGCTACACCGGGATCCTGGACGCCGAGGACTTCAGCGGCATCACCGTCTACCAGGGCCGCGGCGTCGGCGGCGGCTCCCTCGTCAACGGCGGGATGGCCGTCACCCCGCGCCGCGAGCACTTCGGCGCCGTCCTGCCCACGGTGGACGCGGGGGAGATGTACGACCGCTACTACCCGCGCGCCCGCGCCGGGCTCGGGGTCAACGAGGTCGATCCGGACTGGTGGGAGGCGGCGGACTGCTACCGGTACGCCCGGGTGGGCCGCAAGCACGCCGAGCGCTCCGGCTTCCCGCACCTCCTGGTGCCGAACGTCTACGACTTCGCGTACATGGAACGGGAAGCGGCAGGGGACGTGCCCAGGTCGGCCCTGGACGGCGAGATCCTCTACGGCAACAACCACGGCAAGCGGTCGCTCCAGAAGACCTACCTGGCCCGCGCCCGGGAGACGGGCAGGGTCACCGTCTCCCCGCTGCACAGGGTCGCCTCGGTCGCCCCGGCGGCCGACGGCGGGTACACCGTCGTCATCGAGCAGCTCGACACGGGCGGGCAGCGCACCGCGACCAAGACCGTGACCGCGCGCCGGGTGTTCTTCGCCGCGGGCAGCGTCGGCACGAGCAAGCTGCTGACCAAGCTGCGCGCCACCGGCGCGCTGCCCGCGCTGAGCGCCGAGGCCGGCAAGGGCTGGGGCGACAACGGCAACGTCATGTGCGGCCGCGCCAACCACCTGTGGGACCCCACGGGCAGCCTCCAGTCGGCGATGCCCACCCTCGGCATCGACAACTGGGGCGCGGGCGGCGCGTTCGCCGAGGTGGCGCCGCTGCCCACCGGCATCGAGACGTACGCCTCGTTCTACCTCTCCATCACCGACAACCCGCACCGCGCCGAGTTCACCTGGAACGCGGCGACGGAGACCGTCGAGCTGAGCTGGCAGCGGGCCTGGAAGCAGCGGTCCGTCGAGATGGCCAAGTCCCTCTTCGACCGGATCAACAAGAAGGAGGGGACGATCTACCGCACCGATCTGTTCGGCACCTACAAGATCTGGGGCGACCATCTCACCTACCACCCTCTGGGCGGCGCCGTGCTGGACCGGGCGACGGACAACGTCGGCCGTCTGCGCGGCTACGAGGGCCTCTACGCCATCGACGGCTCGCTGATCCCCGGGAACACCACGGTGAACCCGTTCGTGACCATCACGGCGCTCGCCGAGCGCAACATCGAGAAGATCGTCGCCACGGACCTGCGGATGTCAGTGGCCCGGTAGCACGCAGACCGTGTCCAGGCCCAGCACCCGGTTGAGCCTGCCGAACGCCAGCCAGGAGCCGAGGCACATGGTCAGCTCCACGATCTCCGGCGGGCCGTAGCGCGCGGTCATCCGGGCCCAGAAGTCCGCGTCGAGGTTGTGGTGATCCAGGGCGTACCGCTCCGCGTACTCGGCCGCCAGCCGCGTACGGGCGTTGAGCCCGTCGGCGGTACGCCACCGGGTCACCGCCTCGGCGAAGCCCTCCTCGACCTTCTCCCCGTCGCGTTCGGTGCGCCAGTCCAGGCAGAACGCGCACCCGTTGAGCTGCGCGATCCGCAGCCGCGCGGCCTCGAACTCGCGCAGCCCGAGCGTCGAGTGCTCGTACACGGCCAGGGAGAAGTGCGAGGCGGCCGGGCCGATGCCGGGGACCAGCTCGCCCCACACGTACGCGATCGGGTCCTTGCCCTCGGGCACGTCGATGATCACGACCGCTTCCTCCCCAGCTTGCCGACGGCCGGGCGCACCGGGATGTCCAGCGCGTCGTACAGCCCGGGTTCCGCCGCGGCGAGCCAGTCGATGGCGCCCACGAGGCGGCCCACCGCCGTGGCGTTGCCCCCGGCCGAGCGGTTGCCGCCCTCGTCGGTGGCCTCCACGGTGACCTGGATGCGGGGGCGGCCCTCCACGATCACCCGGTGCGCCCCGTCCCCGCCGTCCGGCGGCAGGGGCCAGTCGGGCGCGCAGGACGGGTGGATACGGGTGACGTGCTCGACCACCAGGAGGGGCTCGCCCCCGATGATCCCCTGCACCTCGAAGCGCACGGCGCCCTGGGTGCCCGCCTCGAACGTGCCCATGGAGCGGGTGCTGACCGTGGACTCCAGCGGGCGCCGGTCCGAGGTCTCGCGTACCTCGTCCAGCTCCGCGCCGAGGGCCCGCGCCATCAGCCGGACCTGCCCGCCCCAGAGCGTCATGGGGACCGTCGCGGCCAGCATCGGCGGCTCGTAGTCCATGGGGTGCCCCATGCCGACCAGGTCGCGGACGGCCTCGGGCTGGTCGTAGGTGGAGTAGTCGAAGATCTCCTGGCAGCGGATCGCGTCCACCGTGGTGCCGAGCCCGCTGACGAGCAGCGGCAGCACGTCGTTGGCCCAGCCCGGGTCGACGCCGGAGACGAAGAGCGAGCCGCCGCCCTCCGCGATCGCGGCCAGCACCGGGTCGCGCAGCTCGGACGGGGCGCTGCGCGGGTCGTAGAGTGTGTGGAGCGAGGGTGTGACGACCACCGCGCCGGTCCGCAGCACCCTGACGATGTCGGCGAGCGCCTCGGCGGGGCGGAGATCGCCGGAGGACGCGTACACCACGGCGCGCGGGCGGGCCGCCAGCACCGCGCCCACATCGTCCGTGGCGGCCACCCCCAGATCGCGGCCGAGGCCGGCGAGGCGGCCCGCGTCGGTGCCCACCTTCCCGGCGTCGTGGACGAGGACGGCCGCGAGGCTCAGCCCCGGATCCGCCTCCACGGCACGGAGGGCGGCACGCCCGACATTCCCGGTACCCCAGACAACCGTCGGAATCATGCGGCGGAGAGTAGCGACGGGAGGCGAAGGTTCCCAGAGGCGTGCGCGTCCGGCTCGCGCCACCCACAGGATTGCATAGATATGCACGATTAGGTAAATATATTGATCTCCGGTCCGGTGCTCCGTACGCTCCCCGGCATGCAGCTCACACCTGTCACCGCCGACGAGTCGGCCTACCTCGTCGCCGACGCCGCCGTCGACCACACCCATCCGCTCGTACGGGCGACCGCGGCGCGGCTGAGCGCCGGGGCCGACGATCTCACCGCGTACGCGCGTGCCGCCTTCGAGTTCGTGCGCGACACCGTCACGCACTCCGCCGACGTGGACGACCCGCGCGTCACCTGGCGGGCCTCGGACGTGCTGGAGCAGGGGACCGGGATCTGTCACGCCAAGGCGCACGCGCTGGCGGCCCTGCTGCGCGCCGAGGGCGTGCCCGCAGGGTTCTGCTACCAGAAGCTCGACGTGCTGCACGGCCTCATCGCGCTCAAGCTCCCGGGCGGCCGCTGGATCCGCCAGGATCCCCGCGGCAACAAGCCGGGAGTGAACGCCCAGTTCCGCCTCGACCGCGAGCAGCTCGCCTGGCCCGTGCGCCCCGAGAAGGGGGAGTGCGACTACCCGGTGCTCTACGCGGAGCCGCATCCCGTCGTCCTGCGCGCTCTTCAGAGGGCCGAGGACAGGGTGCATCTGTGGCGGCTTCTGGATGCCGCGCTGTAGGTGCGGCGTGGCCTGATCCGTACGGCGGTGCGGCCGCCGGTGTTTGCCCCCGGGGTTCCGTGAGAAAGATGGCCAATACATAGATGGCACATACACGTAACTCCGGAGGGCGACATGTGCGGAATCACCGGGTGGGTCTCCTACGAGCGCGACCTGGTGGCGGAGCGGGCGACCGTCGACGCGATGACCGCGACCATGTCCTGCCGCGGACCCGACGACTCCGGCACCTGGATCTCCGGGCCCGCCGCGCTGGGCCACCGCAGGCTGGCGATCATCGACCTGCCGGGCGGCACCCAGCCCATGACCGTCGAGACCGGCGAGGGCCCCGTCGCGCTGGTCTACTCGGGGGAGACCTACAACTACACCGAGCTGCGCCGCGAACTCGCCGCGCGCGGCCACCGGTTCACCACCGACTCCGACACCGAGGTCGTGCTGCACGCCTACCTGGAGTGGGGCACGGCCCTCGCGGAGCGGCTCAACGGGATGTACGCGTTCGCCCTCTGGGACGGGCGCACCCATCGGCTCGTCATGGTCCGCGACCGGATGGGCATCAAACCCTTCTTCTACGCCGAGACGCCCGACGGCGTCCTCTTCGGCTCCGAGCCCAAGGCGATCCTCGCCAACCCGCACGCCCGCCGCGAGGTCACCCTCGACGGGCTGCGCGAGCTGATGGCGTTCGTCAAGACGCCCGGACACGCCGTGTGGGAGGGCATGCGCGAGGTCGAGCCCGGCACGGTCGTCACCGTGAGCCCCGAGGGCGTCCGCACCGACGTCTACTGGCGGCTGGAGACCCGCCCGCACCCCGACGGCAAGGACGTGACGATCGCGCGCGTACGGGAGCTGATGGACGACATCGTGCGCCGCCAGCTCGTCTCCGACGTGCCCCGCTGCACCCTGCTCTCCGGCGGCCTGGACTCCTCGGCCATGACCGCGCTGGCGGCGCGGCAGCTCGCCGAGAGCGGCGAGACCGTGCGCAGCTTCGCGGTGGACTTCGTCGGCCAGACCGAGAACTTCGTCGCCGACGCGCTGCGCGCCACCCCCGACACGCCCTACGTCCACGACGTGGCCCGCGCCTCCGGCACCGAGCACCAGGACATCGTCCTCGACTCGGGCCAGCTCGCCGACCCCGAGGTGCGCTCCCGGGTGATCAGGGCCCGGGACGTGCCCGCCGGGTTCGGGGACATGGACGCCTCGCTGTATCTGCTCTTCAAGGCGATACGGGAGCACTCGACCGTCGCGCTCTCCGGCGAGTCGGCCGACGAGGTCTTCGGCGGCTACAAGCAGTTCTTCGACCCCGAGGCCTGCCGTGCCCGTACCTTCCCGTGGCTCGTACGGATGGGCGAAGAGCTCGGCGACGACGGGGACATCCTCACCGAGCCCCTCTCACACGCCCTCGACCTGCCCGGCTACGTCGCGGACGGCTACGCCTCGGCCGTCTCCGGCGTCGAGCGCCTCGACGGCGAGAGCGACGAGGAGTACCGGATGCGGCGCGTCAGCCATCTGCACCTCACCCGGTTCGTGCGCATCCTGCTCGACCGCAAGGACCGCGCCAGCATGGCCGTCGGCCTGGAGGTCCGGGTCCCCTTCTGCGACCACCGGCTCGTCGAGTACGTCTACAACGCGCCCTGGGCACTGAAGTCCTTCGACGGGCGCGAGAAGAGCCTGCTGCGCGAGGCCACCGCCGACGTCCTCCCGCGCTCCGTCTACGAGCGCGTCAAGAGCCCGTACCCCTCCACCCAGGACCCGCGCTACCACAAGGCGCTGCAGGAGAGCGTCAGGGACCTGCTGGCCAAGCCCTCCCACCAGGTCTTCGACCTCGTCAGCAGGGCGTGGCTGGAGCGCGCGGTCCAGGACGGGACGCCGCAGAGGGCCCAGTCCGCGCGGCGCGGGCTGGAGCGCGCGCTCGACCTCGCGCTGTGGATCGACATCTACGCGCCGACGCTCACGCTCGACTGAGCGGCTCCTGGACCGGGAGGCTCAGAGGGCCTGCGCCTGGGCGGGCGTCGGCGCCGTCCCGCCCAGGTGCGCGGGCATCCACCAGGAGTCCGCCGGGCCCTTGGGGCTCGCCGGGTACGCGCGCTGGGCCGCCTCCAGCAGCTCCTGGATCCGCTCGCGCAGCCGCTCGGTCACCGTCACCGCCGACTCGTCGGCGCCCGGGTGGAGCGGCTCGCCCACGCGGATGCCGATCGGCACGTGGTTGCGCCCGAAGTCCCGCTTGCGCCCCTTGGTCCACAGCCGCTGAGTGCCCCACAGTGCCACCGGCACCAGCGGCACCCGGGCCTCCTGCGCGAGGCGCGCGGCGCCCGACTTGAAGTCCTTGAGCGTGAAGGAGCGGGAGATGGTCGCCTCGGGGAAGACGCCGATGATCTCGCCGGAGCGCAGGGCCTTCAGCGCGTGCGCGTACGCGTTCTCGCCGCGGGAGCGGTCCACCGGGATGTGCTTCATCGCCCGCATCAGCGGCCCCGACACCTTGTGCCGGAAGACCGACTCCTTCGCCATGAACCGCACCAGCCGCTTGGCGGGGCGGGCGGCGAGGCCGGCGAAGATGAAGTCGAGGTAGCTGATGTGGTTGCTGACCAGCACGGCGCCGCCGCGCTGCGGCACGTGCTCCGTGCCCTGCATGTCGAAGCGGAGGTCGAGCGCCTTGAACCAGGTCCGTGCCGCACCGATCACCGGCGGGTAGAGGAGATCTGCCACGTGGGGGACCCTTCGTCTCGGGGCTGGACTGCTGGAGTGCAAGCCTGCGGGGACGTGTACCCGCTGGAACTTACGGACGCGTAACTTCGGACTCCACCAGATCGTTCCCTATGCCCTTGCTCATGGCTACCCCATGGGCAGGTCAAGAGGGAGATCCTTGTCACGCGCCCGCAGGCCCCCCGGGGGATCGCGGCGGCCCCGGAGGCAGACTGGAGCCATGGAGGACGTGAGGGCCCGGGACGCGGCGGCGGTGAAGTGGATCGACGGCGGGGCGCTGGGGGAGCGGGCGACGCTGGTGCAGTTCTCCAGCGCGTTCTGCCAGCCGTGCCGGGCGACCCGGCGCACGCTGGGCGAGGTCAGCGCGATGGTCGAGGGCGTCGCGCACATCGAGATCGACGCCGAGGAGCACCTCGCCCTCGTCCGCGAGCTGGACGTCCGGGCCACGCCGACCGTCTTCGTGCTCGACGCGCGCGGCCGTATCGTCCGGCGCGCCACCGGGCAGCCGCGCCGCGCGGACGTGATCGCCGCGCTGGGAGAGGCCGTTGACGCCTCGCCCGGCCCCTCGGCGTGATCCAGATCCCGCTCCCATTCCCTCGCTTCGCACGGTCCCGCGTGATGGAGTTGGGCTCGTCACTCTCCTCGTTGGCAAGGTCACAGTTCCGTGGTCTTGAGAACGGGGAATGTGCCGAGTGTACTGACGAGTAATATTGTGGACGGAACATCGGTCCACCGGACCGGGACCCGTAAGTCGAAGCAGTAGGAGAGCCGGCGTGAGCTTGAGGATCGTTGTCTGTGTGAAGTACGTGCCTGACGCCACCGGTGACCGGCACTTCGCGGAGGACCTGACCACCGATCGCGAGTCGGTCGACGGCCTGCTCTCCGAGCTGGACGAGTACGCGGTGGAGCAGGCGCTCCAGATCGCCGACGAGGCCGACGACGCCGAGATCACGGTGCTGACCGTCGGCCCCGAGGACGCCAAGGACGCGCTGCGCAAGGCGCTTTCGATGGGTGCCGACAAGGCCGTGCACGTGGAGGACGACGACCTCCACGGCACCGACGCGCTCGGCACCTCGCTGGTCCTCGCCAAGGCCGTCGAGAAGACCGGGTACGACCTGGTGGTCTGCGGCATGGCCTCCACCGACGGCACCATGGGCGTGCTGCCCGCGATGCTCGCCGAGCGCCTCGGTGTGCCGCAGGTGACGCTGCTGTCCGAGGTCTCCGTCGAGGACGGCGTCGTCAAGGGCCGCCGCGACGGCGACGCGGCCACCGAGCAGTTGGAGGCGTCGCTCCCCGCGGTCGTCTCGGTCACCGACCAGTCGGGCGAGGCCCGTTACCCCTCCTTCAAGGGGATCATGGCCGCGAAGAAGAAGCCGGTCGAGTCGCTGGACCTCGACGACCTCGACATCGAGGCCGAGGAGGTCGGCCTGGAGGGCGCCTGGACCACGGTCGACGAGGCGAACGAGCGCCCGGCGCGCACCGCGGGCACCGTCGTCAAGGACGAGGGCGAGGGCGGCAAGCAGCTCGCCGAGTACCTCGCGGGCCAGAAGTTCATCTGAGCCGCAGCGCCCGCCCCATCGCCCCCTCTTTCCTGGCAGGAGAACAAGAACCATGGCTGAAGTCCTTGTCTACGTCGACCACGTGGACGGCGCCGTCCGCAAGCCCACCCTCGAACTGCTGACCCTCGCCCGCGGCATCGGCGAGCCGGTCGCCGTGCACCTCGGCCCGAACGCCGAGGAGGCCGCCAAGGTCCTCGGCGAGTACGGCGCGACCCGCGTCCTGGCCGCCGACGCGCCCGAGTTCGGCGACTACCTCGTCGTCCCGAAGACCGACGCGCTCCAGGCCGCCTACGACGCCGTGTCCCCGGCCGCCGTGCTGGTCCCCTCGTCCGCCGAGGGCAAGGAGATCGCGGCCCGCCTCGCGGTCCGTATCGGCTCCGGCATCATCACCGACGCCGTGGACCTGGAGGCCGGTGACGAGGGCCCGGTGGCGACGCAGTCCGTCTTCGCGGCGGCGTTCACCACCAAGTCCCGCATCACCAAGGGCACCCCGGTCATCACCGTGAAGCCGAACTCGGCCGCGCCCGAGGCCGCCCCGGCGGCGGGCGCCGTCGAGCAGCTCTCCGTGAGCTTCGGCGAGACGGCCACCGGCACCAAGGTCACCTCGCGCACCCCGCGCGAGTCGACCGGGCGTCCGGAGCTGACCGAGGCCGCGATCGTGGTCTCCGGCGGCCGCGGCGTCAACGGCGCCGAGAACTTCCCGGTGATCGAGGCGCTCGCCGACTCGCTCGGCGCGGCCGTCGGCGCCTCCCGCGCCGCGGTGGACGCGGGCTGGTACCCGCACAGCCACCAGGTCGGCCAGACCGGCAAGTCGGTCTCCCCGCAGCTCTACATCGCCGCGGGCATCTCCGGCGCGATCCAGCACCGGGCCGGCATGCAGACCTCGAAGACCATCGTGGCCATCAACAAGGACGCCGAGGCCCCGATCTTCGACCTGGTCGACTACGGCATCGTCGGCGACCTCTTCGAGGTCGTCCCGCAGCTCACCGAGGAGGTCAAGACCCGCAAGGGCTGACCCCGCCTCCCGGCTCGTGAGCGGCCCCCGTACGCACCGCGTACGGGGGCCGCTCACGTGTCCGGACCCTTGACGCCCAGGTCAGGCGGGCATTAGCTTCGCGGCACGGGTTCAACAAAATGTTGAGGAGTGGAGTGGGAGTGTCGATGACGCACGGCGGGACGGTCAGCACCACCTTCGCGAAGTCCGTGACGGACGGCGTCGCCGGTTCGCTCGCGGGCGTGGACGCCGAGCTGGCGCGCCGCTTCCCCGGCGACCCCGGCACCCGCCAGCCCGTGCACACCGTCTACGTCCCCGGCGACGCCCTCGCCCCCGGCACCCCGCGCGAGTGGGGCGCGGAGGCCCTCGCGCTGCTCGACGCGCACGCGCCCGACGCGGGCGCGCTCGCGGACGTCCTCGGCATCGACGCCGCGCTCGCCGAGCCCGTGTACGCACGGGTCCGCGCCAAGCTGGAGAGCGAGCCCGTCGAGGACCTCCGCATCGACTTCGAGGACGGGTACGGGGTCCGCGCGGACGCCGAGGAGGACGCGCACGCGGCACGGGCGGCGAGGCTCGTCGCGGACTGGTGCGGGAAGGACAGCGCGGGCTCCCCGGCGTACGCGGGCATCCGCATGAAGTGCATGGAGGCCGCCGTGCGCGAGCGCGGCATCCGCACCCTCGACGTCTTCCTCACCGGCCTGACGGAGACGGGCGGCCTGCCCGACGGGCTCGTGCTCACGCTGCCCAAGGTCACCTACGCCGAGCAGGTCGCCGCCATGGCGCGGCTGTGCGAGGAGTTCGAGAAGGCGCACGGGCTCGCGCCCGGCCGTATCGGCTTCGAGATCCAGATCGAGACCACCCAGTCCATCCTCGGCCCCGACGGGCGCGCCACCGTCGCCCCCATGATCGACGCCGCCGACGGCCGCGCCACCTCGCTGCACTACGGCACCTTCGACTACAGCGCCTCCTGCGGCGTCAGCGCCGCGCACCAGGCCCCCGACCACCCCGCCGCCGACCACGCGAAGGCCGTCATGCAGGTCGCCGCCGCGGGGACGGGCGTACGGCTGTCGGACGGCTCCACCAACGTGCTGCCCGTCGGCTCCCGGGACGCCGTGCACGACGCGTGGCGGCTCCACCACCGGCTCGTACGGCGGGCGTTGGCCCGCGCGTACTACCAGGGCTGGGACATGCACCCGGGCCACCTCGTGACCCGCTACGCCGCCGTGTACGCCTTCTACCGCGAGGGCATGGCGCGCGCCGCCGAGCGCCTCGCCGCCTACGTGGCACGCTCCGGCGGCGACGTGCTGGACGAGCCCGCCACGGCCCGGGCCCTCGGCGACTATCTGCTGCGCGGACTGGACTGCGGAGCGCTCTCCTCCGCCGAGGTCACCGACGCGTCCGGCCTGGACCGCGCCCGCCTCGAACAGCTCGCGGGGCGCAGGGCTCCGGCCTCATAGGCCACTCCGGGACCGTAGGCTGTTCCCCTCATCACGTGATCGACCGACCACGGCGGGACAAGGGGGACGGAGAGCGGTGCGGAATCCGGGGGATGCGGGGCCGGACGGCGGGGGCCGGGACGGCGGGGGAAGGCTGCTGGCGGGGCGCTACCGCGTGGCGTCCCAGCTCGGCCGCGGCGGCATGGGCGTGGTCTGGCGCGCCGTCGACGAGGTGCTCGGGCGCGAGGTCGCCGTCAAGGAACTGCGGACGTACACCGACGCGGGCGAGCACGAACTCGCCGAGCTGCACACGCGGATGCAGCGCGAGGCCCGCGCCGCCGCGCGCGTGCGGCACTCCGGCGTCATCGCCGTGCACGACGTCGCCCAGCACGAGGGGCGCCCGCTCATCGTCATGGAGCTGGTCGAGGGGCCCTCGCTGGCCGACGTGCTCGACGAGCGCGGCACCCTCGACCCGGTGGAGGCCGCGCGGATCGGCGCCGCCGTCCTCGACGCGCTCGCCGCCGCGCACGCGGTGGGCGTGCTGCACCGCGACGTCAAGCCCGGCAACATCCTGCTGGACCGGCGGGCCGACGGGGGAGAGGGCCGCGTCGTCCTCACCGACTTCGGCATCGCCGCGATGGACGACCCGGGCGACGGCAAGTCCACGCGCCTCACCTCCAGCGGCGAACTCGTCGGCTCCCTCGACTACCTCGCGCCCGAGCGCGCCAGCGGCGCCGAGCCGGGCCCGCCCTCGGACGTATGGGCGCTGGGCGCGACGCTGTACGCGGCGGTGGAGGGCGTCTCCCCGTTCCGCCGTACGTCCACGTGGTCGACGCTCGCGGCGATCGTCACCGAGCCGCTGCCCGAGCCGCGCAACGCGGGCGTCCTGGCGCCCGCGCTCGCCGAACTGCTGCACAAGGACCCGGCGTCGCGCGCCGACGCGTCGCGTGCCGCCACGCTTTTGAAGGCCGTCGCCTCGGGTGCCGCCCTGCCCCCGCCGCCCGCCTCCGGGGGCGCGCCCTGGACGCCGTACACGCCGACCTCGCGCGACGCGGCGGCCCAGGGAGCGGGACCGGGACAGGGCCCGGGACCGGGCGGGTTCGGACCACCGCCCGCGCCGGAGCCCGCGCCCCATCCGTCTCCGTCTCCGCCCGTGAGCGCGCCCCGGGGAAAGCAGCGGCTCAAGGTCGTCGCGGCCGCCGTCGCGACCGTGCTGGCGGCCGGGGGCGGCGTCACGTACGCGCTCGTCAGCCAGCACGGGGACGACGAGCGGTCCTCGCGCGCCTCCGACACGCGGGGCCCCGGCGGCGAGGGCGGCGAGGCCGCGCCCGGCGACGAGGACGCGCGGAACGGGCGTATCGACAAGGGGGAGAGGGACAAGGGCGACGGCAGGGAGAAGAAGACCTCCCGGCCGTCCCCGGGCCGTTCCGCCTCCGCGAGCGGCAAGCCCGGAGCGGCGGCGGGCGGCGGCCCGGGCGGCAAGGACGACGGCGGCAGCAAGGACTCCGGCAAGGGGGACGGCGGCGGCGCGGACGGGGGCGGCTCCGGCGGGAAGGACGACGGGGGCAAGGGCTCCGGCGGCGGCGACGGCGGAGGCTCCGGGGGCGGAGGCGGAGGCCCGGCGCCCGCTCCCGTCTGCCACGGCATCGGCGGCGGCAAGTTCAACTGCGAGGTGTGGCGCGGCGCCACGTCCTACGACGGCGGCCACAAGCCCGTCGGGAAGCTCAACGCGGGCACCAACTATTTCTACTGCCAGGTGAAGAAGCCCCAGCGCGAGACCTACGGCAAGTGGACCAACGTGTGGTGGGCACGCACGGACGACGACAGCGGCAACGTCAACGTGTACGTCAGCGACGTCTACATCAAGGGCGGCGACAACGACAAGCCGCTGCCGGGCCTCCCCGTCTGCTGAACCCCCGCCCCGGCCGGGCTCCCTCAGCCCGCGAGCAGCCGTCCCGCGCCCGGCACCACCGGGGGCAGGCCCAGTTCGGTGAGGACGCGGCGCGTCGTCGCGGTCGCCGCCGTCAGCACCGGCAGGCCCGAGGCGTCCTCGACGGGCTGGACCGCCGACAGCGAGGGCATCTGCACGCAGGCCGACAGCACGAGCGCGTCGGCGCGCGCGAGGTCCAGGCGGCGCCAGTGCTCGCGCAGGCCGTCGGGGTCGAGGCGGGCGACGGCGAGGTTGTCGGGGACCTCCAGGCTCAGCGCGTCCACCACCTCGGTCCCGGCGTCCTCGATGTAGGCGACGACGGTCTTCGTCAGCGCCTCCATGTACGGCGTGACCACCGCGACCCGCTTCGCGCCCAGCGCCGCGATGCCGTCGAGCAGCGCGCCGGCGCTGGAGACCACGGGCGCTTCGGAACCCTCGTCGCGCAGCGCGGTCCGGATCTCCTCCTCCGCCACGCAGTGGTGCCCGGGGCCCTGCGCCATGATCGCGACGAGGCAGGCCGAGGCCACCACGTCGGGCCGGGCGTCGGCGAGTTCGCGCGAGGCCCGGTCGGTCTGCGCGTTCATCGCCCGCAACTGCTCGGGCGTCACGTGCTTCATCCGCATCCTGCTGCTGTGGAACAGGAAGCGGTCCCCGGGCAGCGCCTCCTCGCGGGCGCGCAGCATCCGGGGCAGCTCGGTCTCCATCGTCAGGTTCGAGCTGGGCACGATCATGCCGATGTGGTGGTCCGTCACGGGTCCTCCGGAGGAAGGGTGGGTGGTCAGGTGTCCCCGCCCAGCGACTCCCAGTGGTCGGCGAGGGCGGTCAGCTCCCGCAGGAGCTCGTCGCGGCGCTCGGGCGGGTACGGGTCGAGCAGGCGCTCGTCCAGCTCCCGGGCGCGGCCGTTCGCCTCACGCAGGGCGTGCTCGCCCTGCTCGGTGAGGTAGAGCAGTTTCCGGCGGCCGTCGGCCGCCGCGGTGCGGCGCTCCAGCAGCCCGCGCTTCTCCAGCCGCCGGGCGACGTCCGCCATGGTCGAGGTGTCCAGGGCGACGGCGGACGCCATCGAGCTCTGGTCGCTGCCGGGCGCCGCGTTCACCGCCGTCAGGACCGCGAACTGCGGCCCCGTCAGCGTCGGGTCGACCGCCCGGACCCAGACGGCCAGATAGGCCTGGTAGAGGCGTCTGACCTGATAGCCGGGGGCGGCCGTGAGGGCTTCGGGTGCCGTCGTGTGGAGGGTGGTCTTGTCAGCCATGCGCCCACTTAAGCACGGCAGTTGACGGATCGGCCGAGCAGCCCGCGCACCGCGGCGCGCAGCCGGTCGAGGGCCCCGTCCGGGTTGTCCCAGAAGACCATGTGCCCCGCGTCCGGAATCTCCGTCAGCCGTGCGTCCGGCAGCGTACGGGCGGCCTCGGCGGCGCCCTCCGCCGTGACGACGGGGCTGTCCGCGCCGTACAGCAGCTCCACCGGGACGGGCACCGACGGCCACCAGTCGAAGAAGTCCTCCTCCTCGAAGCCCCGATGGGTGCCGCGGACGGCCTCCTCGCCGCAGCTCGCGAGCCAGCGGGCGCGCAGCGCGCGCTCCCGCAGCGGCCAGCGCGGCCACGAGCGGCCGACCTCCTCCGCGTCCGTGCCGCGCCGGGCCTCGGCGAGCTGGCCCAGGAACGCGTCGAGCGTCGTCGGGTACGGGCCGCGCCCGGGCCCGCTCATCGGCGGATCGACCAGCACGGCGCCGCGCAGGGGAGCCTTGCCGCGGACGGCCGTGGCGGCGGCGATACGGGCACCCATCGAGTGCCCGAACAGCAGCGGCCGTTCGAGCCCGAGGCCCTCGACGACGGCCTCGGTGTCCTCCGCGTACGCCTCCAGGCCGTACGCGGCACCGTCGCCGGAGAAGCCGCGCCCGCGCACGTCCAGCACCAGCGGGCGGACCAGGTCCGTCAGCTCGCGGGCCACGAAGTCCATGGTCACGGCGGGACTGGTGATGCCGGGGAGGATCAGCAGAGGGACGCCGTCGTCGCCGTAGTCGAGGACGTGGAGGCGCGGCCCGCCGGAGGAGACCCAGCGGCTGACGGCCGGGACATCGGCGAGGTCGGCGGCGGCCTCGGGGGTGAGGAAGCGTGCGGGGAGGGACAAGAGGGGACTCCTGGGGTCGTCAGAGGGAACGGAGATAGCCGAGCGCATCGTCCTGCTCGATCACGTCCCCGTACTTGGCCTGGATATCGAAGAGCGCGGCGTCGTGCGGGCCGGCGGCGCGGTCGCCGACCGCCTCTCGGGGGACGAGGACGGGGAAGCCCGACTGGACCGCGTCCACGGCGGTCGCGCGGACGCAGCCGCTGGTCGTCGCCCCGCACACCAGCACCGTGTCGGCGCCGAGCGCCGTCAGCGACGCGGCGAGCGAGGTGCCGAAGAACGCGGACGCGCCCTTCTTCACCACGACCGGGTCCCCGGGCGCGCGCGGCAGCCGCGGATCGAGGGCCACGGCCTCGCCGCCCTCGACCAGGGCGCGCATTCCCTGTGCCTTGTCCAGCCAGGTGATGGAGCGGCCCTCGGCCTCGGCCGGGGTGTAGGAGATCACGGTCCAGAGGACCGGGACCCCGGCGGGACGCGCGGCCTCGACCAGCTCGGAGGTGGCGTCCACGACGCCGGTCAGATCGGCGCCCGTGGCGAACGAGGGCTCCGTGAAGCCCCGCGTCAGGTCCACGACGACGAGCGCGGGACGGCTGCCGCGCCGTACGGGCGCCCCGAACCCGGCGCGTTCGTAGGTCTCCTCGACCGTCCCCGTCCCCGTCCCCTCGGCTCCGGCGGTCACCGCTTCCTCCTCGGGAACGCGCGGGCCAGCAGCCAGCCCTCGAACAGGCCGAAGGCGAAGGCGCCGACGACGGGCCCGTACTTGGTGAGGGCCGGACCGACGAACATCGCGAGGCCGTCCAGTTCGCTGTCGGCGGGCAGCGGAGCAGCAGGAGGCGGGGCGGCCGACGAGGTGGACCTCGGCGTGGAGGCGTGCGGCGCCGTCGCGGGACGCTGGGCCTCCTGCCCGGTCAGCAGCGCGCCCAGGTTGCGGGCGAACTGCTGGAGGATCTTGTCCGAGACGGTCGCCACCGCGCCCTTGCCGAACTGGGCGATCTTGCCGCGGATCACCAGGTCCGTCTCCAGCCGCAGCTCGGAGGAGCCGTCCGGCGCCTCCGCGACCTCCAGCCGGACGGCGGCCTCCGCGTCGCCGCTGCCGTGCGCGTCGGCGCCGCGCGCCTGGACGCGCAGCGTACGGGCCTGCTCGTCGACCTCCAGGAAGCGGACCGTACCGGCGTACGCCGCCGTGATCGGGCCGACCTTGACCTTGACGCGGCCACGCCAGCCGTCGTCGCCCTCGCGGCCGTCGAGCGAGGCCCCCGGCATGCAGGAGACGACGCGTTCGACGTCGTTGACCAGGGCGAAGACCTCCCCGGGCGGGGCGCTCACCGGGACGGCGTTGCTGAGCTGCATGACATCTCCTCGTCCTCCTCGTCACGGGCCGCCCTGCGGCGTGCCGCGCAGTCGTCGATCGCCTCGACGATCGTCTGGTAGCCGGTGCACCGGCACAGGTTGGAGGCGACCACCTCGCGGATCTCCTCCTTGGACGCCTCCGGCCGTTCGGCGAGGTAGCCCTCGGCGAGCATCAGGAACCCCGGGGTGCAGAAGCCGCACTGGAGCCCGTGGTGCTCGGTGAACGCCCGCTGCAGATCGCCGAGTTCGCGCCCGTCGGGCCCGCCCCCGAGCCCCTCGACCGTACGGATCTCGGCGTCCTCGGCCTGGGCGGCGAACATCAGGCACGCCCGCGCGGGCGCGCCGTCGACCAGGACCGTGCAGGCGCCGCAGATGCCGTGCTCGCAGCCGACGTGGGTGCCGGTGAGACCGAGGTCGTGCCGGAGCACGTCCACGAGGGTGCGGCGCGGCTCGGTCAGCACCTCGTGGCGCTCGCCGTTCACGGTCAGGGCCAGCAGTTGCTGCCCCGGGGGCTGGTGGGTGATGTCGGGCATCAGGCGTGCTCCAGTGCGTGGGAGGCGAGAGCGCTCGCGACGGTTTCCGGGGTGACGGGGGTGCTGTCCAGCTCGACGCCGGTCGGGCGCAGCGCGTCGTTGACCGCGTTGAGGACGGCGGCCGGGGCGCCGATGGTGCCGCCCTCGCCCGCGCCCTTCGCGCCGGTCTCGGTGAACGCGCAGGGCGTCTCCAGGTGCTGGATGCCGATGTCGGGGATCTCCAGCGCGGTCGGCACCTTGTAGTCCATGAAGCTGGTGGCCGAGGGCTCGCCCTGCTCGTCGTAGGTGACCTGCTCGAAGAGGGCGCCCGCGATGCCCTGCGCGATGCCGCCCCGGCACTGGCCCTCGACGACCTGCGGGTTGATGGCGACGCCGCAGTCCTCGACGCACACGTAGCGCAGGATCTCCACCTGGCCCGTGCCCTCGTGGAGTTCGACGACGACGCCGTGGGTGGCGTTCGAGAACGTGCCGTCGTTGAAGACGTCGAACGAGGCGGTGGCCGCGAGTCCCGGATCCATGCCCTCGGGCAGCAGATGCGCCTTGAGATAGGCCACGTCCGCCAGTTCCTCGTGGCCGAGGAAACGCTCGCCGTCCGTGTGCCGCACCCCGCCGCGCGCGAGCGCGACCTGCTCGGGCGGTACGTCCCAGCGGTGCGCGGCCAGCAGCCGCAGCTTCTCGCCGAGCTTGGCCGCCGCGAGCCGTACCGCGCTGCCGCCGACCGCGATCGAGCGGCTGGCGAAGGTGCCCCAGCCGTAGGTGATGCGGTCCGTGTCGCCCTGGTGGACGCGGACCTTGTCGAGGGTCAGGCCGAGCGCGTCGGCGGCGATCTGCGCCATCGTCGTCTCGTGGCTCTGGCCGTGGCTCATGGTGCCGGTGGTGACGGTGAGCGCGCCGCTGGTGTCCATCCGGACCTCGGAGATGTCGAAGCCGGGGACGACCTCCATCTTGCGCTGCGCGAACGCCGCCGAGCCGTAGCCCGTACGCTCGCTGAAGCAGGAGTAACCGATGCCCAGGTGCCGCCCCTCGGCCGCCGCCTCGTCCCGGCGCTCGTACCAGCCCTCCTCGCGGAGCGTCGCCTCGCACAGGTCGAGCGACTCCAGATACGAACCCGGGTCGTACGTCACGTTGTTGACGCCCGTGTACGGGAACTCGGTGATCAGGTTGCGGCGGCGGATCTCGACCGGGTCCAGGCCCAGCTCGCGCGCGGCCCGTTCGAAGAGCCGCTCCATCACCACCACGTACTGCGGGCGGCTCACGCCCCGGTACGGCGCGGTCGGCGCCTTGTTGGTGGTCACGGCGCGGGCCCGTACGCGGTAGGCGGGCACCCGGTAGACGCCCGGCATCTCGGCGGAGGCCATCAGCGGCTCGATGCCGGCCGTGAACGGGTAGCAGGAGTACGCGCCCATGTCGCACACGATGTCCGCGTCCAGGCCGAGGATCCGACCCTCCGCGTCGAACGCGGCCCGTACGTCGTAGTGCTGCTCGCGCGCCAGGAACGAGGCGGTCAGCGCCTCCTTGCGGTCCTCCGTCCACTTCACGGGGCGGCCCATGCGCAGCGCGGCCGCGCCGACCGCGATCTCCTCGCGCCCGACCACGCACTTGAGGCCGAAGCCGCCGCCCATGTCCGGGACCATCACGCGCACCGCGCGCTCGTCCAGCCCGAGACAGCGGGCGGCGACCGTACGGACCTGGTGCGGGACCTGCGTGGACGTGTGCAGCACGAGCTGCTGCTCGCGGTCGTCCCAGGCGGCGACGGCGCCCCGGGTCTCCAGCGGCAGCGCGTTCTGCCGCCCGGTGCGGGACTCCACGCCGACGACCTGATGGGCGCCCGCGAAGACCTCATCGATGCCCTCGGTCGCGAACATCGAGACGTCCACGAGGGTGTTGGCCGCCGCCTCGTCGTGCACCAGCGGCGCGCCGGGGGCCAGGGCCTGGGCGTCGGACGTGACGGCGGTCCGCGTCTCGTACGTGACACGCGCGGCCTCGATCCCGTCCTCGGCGGCGTACGGGTCGCGGGCCACGACCACGGCCAGGGGCTCGCCCGCGTACCGCACCCGGTCGCGGGCCAGCACCGGCATGCTCGTCGGCACGAACTCGGCGGCGGGGCGGCCGAGGCGGGCCGTGATGTCGCCGAGCTCGAGGTCGTCCGCGCAGAACGCGGCGACCACGCCCGGGACGTCGCGGACGGCCGACAGGTCGAGCGAGGTGACCGTGGCGTGCGCGACGGTCGCGCGGACGAACGCGGCGTACAGCATGCTGGGCAGCCGGATGTCGTCGGTGAACCGCCCGCGCCCGGTCAGCAGCCGCGGATCCTCCCGCCGCCCGACGGAAGCCCCCACGAGCATGCCGTCGCTCCGGTCCTCACTCATGGTCCATCGCCTCCTCGCGGGTACGCGCGTTCGGGGTGCGGGCGGGGCCGCGACGGTGTGCGGCGCTGCCGTCGGCGTCACGGGGCGGGTCGGTGGCGTACGCGACCGCTGCCGCGCGGGCCGCGTGGGCCCCTGGCGGGGCCTCGGCTCCGGCGGCTGTCCTTCGGGCGCCGACGAGGGTGCGGCGGTGTTCGTCGGTGTCGCGGGGTGGGGCCGCCGCCTGTGGCACGCGGGGCGCGTGGGCGTCCGAAGGGGTGCCGTCCTCCGCGAGGTTCCGCCGGACGCGGTGTTGGGGGCGTGCCCTGGCGGTCGGGTTCTCACGCACCGGGCATCGCCTCCTCGCAGGCGCGTGTCACCAGGGTGCGGGTGAGGCCGCGGCGGTAGTCCGTGCTGCCGTTGGCGTCGTTGGGCGGGTCTATCGCGGTCGCCGCCGCCGAGGCGCAGGCGGCGAAGAGGTCCCGGCCGGCCGGGCCGCCCTCGGCGAGGACCCGCTCGGCCTCCGGGACCCGCACCGGCAGTGCCGCGACGCCGCCGAGCGCGACCCGGCCGCCGCGCACCGTGCGCCCGTCGGGCGCCACGTCGAGGTCGACGGCGGCGGCGACCGTCGCGAAGTCGCCGTGCCGCTGCGCGTACTCGGTGAGCGCGGCGTGCGGCGCCGGGCGTGGGAAGACGACCTCGGTCAGCAGCTCGTCGGGCTCCAGCGCGGTCGTGTAGTAGCCGTGGAAGAAGTCCCGGGCGTCGATCCGCCGTACGCCGCCTGGGCCCTGGGCCACGAGGACCGCGTCCAGCAGCAGCGCCAGCAGGCACCACTCGGCGGTCGCGTCGGCGTGCGCCAGGCTGCCGCCGACCGTGCCGCGCGTACGGATCGGGAAGTGGCCCACCCAGCGCATCGCGTCGCGCAGCACGGCGAAGCCGGGGCCGAGGTCCGGCGCGGTCTCGACCTCGTGGTGCGTGGTGAGGGCCCCGATGCGCAGGGCGCCGTCGACGCCGGGACGGATGCCGCGCAGCCCGTCGAGCCCGGAGATGTCGACCAGGTGGTCGGGGCGGGCGAGGCGGAAGTTCATCATGGCGACCAGGCTCTGGCCGCCCGCGACGACCTTCGGCTCGCCCCCGGCGTCCGCGAGTTCGGCCAGCAGCCGGGTGGCGCCGTCCAGATCGCGGGCGCGGTGGTACGTGAACGGGGCGGGCTTCACGGCGCGGGCACCTCCTCCCGCGCGGAGGCCGGGCCCGGGTCCGGGTCGGGGCCCTCCGTCACCTCGTCGGCGTCCAGCTCGCGCCCCTTGGTCTCCGGCGCGGCGACCGCCATCCACAGCACCGCCGCGACCACGACCACGCCGAGCACGGTGAACGTCAGCGGCAGCCCCAGCGTCGGCCACATCAGCGAGCCGAACAGCATCGGCGCGAAGCCGGTGCTGATCCGGCTGACGGACGAGGCCCAGCCGAAGCCGCTGGCGCGCAGCGTCGTGGGGTACAGCTCGGAGACGTACGCGTACAGCGCCGGGATCGTGAGCTGGATCAGGAAGCCGAAGACGGCGATCATGACGAGCGCCGGGGTCCGGACGTCCAGCACCAGCGCGAAGACGACCAGCGCGGCCGTCGCCACGGGCGCGGAGAAGCCGATGAGCCGCTTGCGGCCCACCACGTCCACCAGCCAGGTCGAGGCGAGCACGCCCGCGATGCCGACGCCGCTCATCAGGGTCGTGCCGGTGAACGACGCGGTGTCGCCGTAGCCCTCCTCCTTGAGGATGGAGGGCATCCAGGTCAGCGCCGCGTAGTAGACGAGCATGATGGTGATGAACAACAGCCAGGCCACCGAGGTGATACGCGGGCTGTGGCTCCACAGCCGGCGGAACTGCTCGACGCCGGCGCGCACTCCGCCCGTCGTCTCCCGCCGCACGGGCTCGGGGACGGCGTACGGCTCGGGCGTCGCGCCCGTACGCTCCACCAGGTCGTCGATGACCTCGCGGGCCTCGGCCTCGCGGCCTGTCTTCGTCAGGTACACCGGCGACTCGGGCACCCCGCGCCGCACCCAGAAGAGCAGCAGTGCGGGCAGCACCATCGTGGCCAGCATCCAGCGCCAGTTGCCGTCGAGCGGGATCAGCGCGGTCGAGGCCAGTCCGCACAGGGTGACGCCGATGGGCCACCACAGGTCGAGCGCGGTGAGGATCCGGCCCCGGTACTTCTTCGGGGAGAACTCGCTCACCAGCGCGTAGTCCACCGGGATGCAGCCGCCCAGCCCGACGCCCGCGAGGAAGCGGAAGAGCAGGAAGATCCCGTAGTCGGGGGAGAGGGCGCCGAGCACGGAGAAGAGCGCGAAGATCAGCAGCGTCGCGCTGAAGGCCTTCTTCCGGCCGATACGGTCGGCGATGGCGCCCCATACGATCGCGCCGACCGCCATCCCGACGAGGTTCGCCGTGGCGACGAAGCCCCGGGCGCTCAGGCTGAGGTCGAACTCCTTGCCGAGCAGGGGCATCAGGAAGCCGTTGAGCGCGATGTCGTACGCGTCGAACAGATAGCCGAGGCCACCGATGACGAAGATCTTTCCTTGGACTCCCCATCTCCAGGGGAGCTCCTGCACTATCTGATCGCCTGTCTTCACGGGATCACCTCGCGGAGCCGGGGACGGTGGGGCGTTTCAGCGTGGGAACTGGTACGAGAAAGCGGTCATGTCGGGGTCCCGCAGCGGCGTGCCGCTCCAGAGCCAGTCGTAGGAGACGTCGGACTCCCCGCTGAAGCCGCGCGCCAGCTTGCGGTCCCGCTCCCGCTGCTCGGGGCCGTCGGGGTAGTGGTAGAAGTCCTTGTTGCGCAGCGAGGCGTCCTGCACCATGCCCGCGTGCTTGGCCCGCCGGTCGACGTAGCGCCGCAGGCCCTGCTCGACGCCGTCGGCGGTGACCGCGCCCAGCTCCTCGGCGAGCACGGCCGCGTCCTCCATCGCCTGCGAGGCGCCCTGCGCCTGGTACGGGAGCATCGCGTGGCAGGCGTCGCCCAGCAGCGCCACCCGGCCGTCCTGCCAGACGGGGTCGCGGCGCCGGTAGTACAGGGCGAAGAGGGAGACGTCGTCGTCCTTGGCCTTGGACAGCATCGCCGGGACGCGGTCGTCCCAGCCGGGGTACGCCGCCGCCAGCTCGGCCGAGGAGGACGGCACGGTCCACTTCTCCGCGACCTCGTCCGTGCAGGGCACGATGGCCACGATGTTGAGGTACTCGCCGCCCCGGATCATGTAGTGCACCAGGTGGCGGTCAGGGCCGTACCAGATCGTGGACTGGAAGCGGTCCACCAGCCAGCGCGTGGCCGGGTCGGCGGCGATCGCGTCCCCGGAGATCAGCGCGCGGAAGCACATCTCCCCGGAGAATTCGAGGGTGTCCTCGGCGCCCATCAGGTCCCGCACCTTCGAGCGGATGCCGTCCGCGCCGATGAGCACGTCGCCCGCGTACCGCTCGCCGCCCTCGGTGACCGCGACGGGCCGCGCGGGGTCGGTGCGGTCCAGCTCCGTCACCCTGCTGCTGGTGTGCAGCGTGACGACGGGGCCCGGACCGCCGGGGTCGGTGCACGCGTCCATGAGCACGCGGTGCAGGTCGGCCCGGTGGTAGTGCCAGTACGGGGCGTTGTACGTGTCCTTGCAGTGCTGGCCCAGCGAGGTGAGCCCGACGACGCTGCCGTCCTTCCACCGGCGCCGCACCTGGTCGAGCGGCTCGGTGTGGATGGCCTCCAGCTCCTTGCGCAGCCCCATGCCGAGCAGCAGCCTGCTGGCGTTCGGCGCGGTCTGGATGCCGGCGCCCACCTCGCCGAGCTGCGCCGCCTGCTCCAGCACGGTGACCCGCACGCCGCGCTGCCGCAGCGCGAGGGCGGCGGTGAGCCCGCCGAGACCTCCGCCGACGATAGTGGCTTCGAACGACTGACTGGGCGCCAAGGCGGCTCTCCTTAGGGCGAGTTCGGAATGCGTGGGGGAGTCGGGCGGCGTCGTCAGCGCTCGGTGAGCGCGCCGCCGGTGACGACCTCGGTGCCGTCGACCGAGACCGTGCAGCCGCGCATGGCGATGTCGAGGTGCGCGTACGACTCGCGGCCGAGGACCGGGTGCGGTCCTGTGGACCAGAGGAAGTTGCCCGCGAAGGCACGCGCGTCCATGCCCATCAGGTCGCCCTTGCCGTACATGGCCGTCGCGAACCAGTCGGCCGAGCGCATCAGGCCCCAGCCCATGTGCGAGAGGTAGCGGGCCCACTGGTCGTCGGCGTCCTCGAAGAACGTCTCCAGCATCCGCGCCTCGGCCCCGCCCTCGACCTTGTCGATGCGGCCGCCCGCGATGTGCAGGGTGGCGGGCGTGTGCACGTACTCCTTGAAGGGCAGCAGGATGTCGCCCTCGGCCAGCACGATCTGCCCGTCGGAGATCTCGGGCCAGCACAGCACCATCGTGCTGGGCCAGTGGTCCCAGCGGCCCGGGTCGTCGGCGAACCCGGTCTGGAACTCGGGCTTCGAGCCCTCCAGCCGGACGGTCAGGTCGGTCCCGGCGGCGGAGGTGACGCGCATGACCCGGGACTTCTTCAGCAGCTCGGCCTCGCGGATCACGAGCTGCTTGTCGTTCTCGTCCGGCAGGTTGCGGATGAGGACGTCGGGCGCGTCGCAGACGAAGATGATCCGCGTGCCGGCCTGGAGGATCTCCTGCTGGACGGGCGCGTGGATGAAGCCCTCCTGGGTGAGGTCCACGACCAGGTCGGCGGACTTCAGCAGGTCCTGCGCCGCGCGGTCGTCGAGCACCGAGGCGAGCCCGGGGCCCGCGCCCGTGTGGGTGCTGGGCATCGGCGCGGGGCTGCCGCCGGGCACGGTCGCCGCGATGACGCGGGCGCCGAGCGACTTGGCCGCGCCGAAGGCCGCCGCGACGTAGTCCCCCCGGCTGTTGGGCTCCGCGAGGACGACGACGTGCTCGCCCTCCTGGACCTTGCAGAGCTGGAGTTCACGGGTGAAGGCGTCGAGCAGGTCGACGGACGAGAGGTCGAACACGTGGGTCCTCCGAAGTGGTTGAGGGCACGGCGGAATTGGCCCCTCACATGGGGGCTGACCAGTAAGAATGTGGGCCGGGAGCGGTGCCCGACGGAGATAATCCGAACACGTACTAACTTGGCTTGGCAAGGGTCGTGCACGGAGTTAACGGGGATCTTTCCTGGCGGACCCACGGCACACGGAAGACACCCGCGCACGGGCACGAGGCGGGCACGAGGGCTGACACGAGGGCTGGCACAAGGGCTGGCACGGCCGGCACGAGGGCCGGCACGGAGCGGACAGGGAGACGGCATGGCGGCACTGCGCGACACCTTCGACGAGGCGGCGGAGCTGTACGACAGGGTCCGGCCCCGCTACCCGGCGGCGCTGGTCGAGGAGCTGGCCGGGCACGTCGCCCCCTCGCCCGGCGCCCGCGTCCTGGAGATCGGACCGGGCACCGGCCAGTTGACCGTCCCGCTGGCGGAGCTGGGGTGCCGGATCACGGCCGTCGAGCTGGGGCCGCACCTCGCCGCCGTCGCCCGGCGCAACCTCGCGCCCCACCCGCGGGCCCGGGTGGAGGTCGCCGCGTTCGAGGACTGGCCGCTCCCCGAGGGCGGGTTCGACGCGGCCGTCGCGGCGACCTCGTTCCACTGGCTCGACCCGGAGGTGCGCGTACGGAAACTCGCCGAGGCACTGCCTCCCGGCGGTGTCCTCGCCCTGATCGCCACCCACCACGTCGCGGGCGGCAGCGCAGACTTCTTCGCCGAGGTCCAGCGGTGCTACGAGCGCCACGTCCCCGGCACCGGGCCGGGCCAGGTCCTCCCGGACGAGGCCGAGGTCTCCACGGACACCGCCGAACTGCGCCGGGACGGCCTGTTCGGCGAGGCGAGCACCCACCGGTACGCCCAGGAGATCGGCTACTCCCGCGCCGAGTACCTCGACGTCCTGCGCACCTACTCCGGGCACCGTGCGCTGCCCGACGGGACGCGCCGCGCGCTGCTGGAGGCGATCGGCGCCCTGATCGACGAGCGCCACGGAGGGCGGGTCACGAAGCGTTACCTGCACGAGCTGATCGTCACGATACGGCAGGGATGTTTCGGGAGTGCTGTCCCCGGTACTGCATGAGTCATGCATGACGAACTCCGTACGGCCAATCTCCTCGGTGCGGCCTCCCTCGCCCTGAGCGACCTGCTGCTGGCCGGAGTCACCGCGGCGGCCGGTACGAGCGGCAGCGGGGCCGCGGCCCTCGTCGTCCTCTCCGGCGACGGCGGCCTCGGCGTCACCGAACTCGGGCGGCGGGTCGGACTCAGCCAGTCCGCCGCAGCGCGCATGGTCGACGGCCTGGAGGCGCGGGAGCTGGTCCGCAGGGAGCCCTCCTCGGGCCGCTGGGTCACCGTCCACCTCACCGGCCGGGGGACCCGGGCCGCCAGGAGCCTGCTCTCCTCCCGCGGCGACGCGCTGCGCGAGGCGCTGGGCCACCTCGACGAGGCGGAGCAGGCCCAGCTCGACGCCCTGCTGGCCAAGCTCCTCACCGGGCTCCACGAACGGACGGGCGACGCGGAACGGCTCTGCCGCCTGTGCGACCGGGAACGCTGCGTTCAGGACGGAGCGGTGTGCCCGGTCGGCCGGGCGGCCCGCGCTGCCGGTCGCGAGCGGGGCGACGGGCGCGAGCGGGCCGACGGGCGCGAGCGGGGCGACGGGTTCGATGGGTGAGGCCCTCGCCCTGGCGTCGGCCCTGTGCTTCGGGGCCACCCACTTCCTGAACGGCCTCCTCGCCCGCCGCGCCGACAGCGCCGCCGTCGCCCTCACCGGCCAGCTCGGCGGCACCGCGCTCATGCTCGCCCTCGCCCCGCTCGCCGCCGCACCCCACATCACGCCCGCCGCACTCGGCTGGGGCGCCCTCTCCGGGCTCGGGACCGGCCTCGGGGTGGCCTTCCTCTACCGGGGCATGAGCGGGGGCCGCTTCAGCGTCGTCGTCCCCTTGAGCGATGTGGCGGCCGTCGCCCTGCCCGTCCTCATCGGCGTCGCCCTGCTGGGAGACCGCCCGACCTGGCCCGCCTGGACCGGCATCGCCGCCGCGCCCCCGGCCCTCTGGCTCATCTCCCGCTCCGCCCGCGCGGACGCCTCGCCCGGCGCCGCCGCCCCGCGTGGCCGTGGGGTGGTCGCCTCCGGCGCCTGTGACGGGCTCGTCGCCGGGGTCGGCTTCGCGGCCCAGTTCGTCGCGCTCGCGCAGGCCGACGCGGCCGCGGGGCTGTGGCCGTTGGCCGTGAGCCGGGCCGTGTCGGTCCTCGCCCTGGTGCCGCCGGTCGCCCGCCGCCCGCGGGCCCCGCGGATGCCGGGCCGACTCGCCTGGGCCTGCGCGGGCGTGGGCGCGCTGGGGACGGTGGCGATCACGCTCTACGTCCTCGCCGCCCGCGAGCAGTTGATGTCGCTCGCCGTCGTGCTCACCGCGCTCTACCCGGCCATCCCGGTCCTGCTCGGCGTCACCGTCCTGCGCGAGCGCCTCACCCGCGCCCAGGCCGCGGGGCTGGCCTGCGCCGGCGCTGCCATCGCGCTGATCTCCCTCGCGTAGCCCGGGGCACGGGGCCGGGACCCCTGACGTCCCGTTCGTCCTGTTCACCGAGCGACTCCGGGACGAGGAGGGCCACGTCCTCGATGCCGCTGTCCGGAACGGGGGGGGGCGGCTCACGCGGGCGGAGGCACCTCGCCCGAGCCGCGGGTGACGAGGCGGGTGGGGCGGGTGACCCGGCGCGGCGGGTCGTCGGCCCCGTCCAGGCGGCGGAAGAGCAGCTCCGCGGCGCTGCGGCCCAGCTCCGCCGGGTCCTGGGCGACGACGGTGACCGGAGGGGAGAGCAGGTCGGCCAGCTCGAAGTCGTCGAACCCGACGAGGGCCACCGGGTGTTCGCGTTCGGCGATCTCGGCCAGGACGCGGACGAGGGTGACCGTCACCCGGTTGTTCCCGGCGAAGAGGGCCGTGACCGGCTCGGGGCCCGCCAGCATGCGGGCGGCGTCGGCGCGGACGCGCTCGGGGTCCGTACCGCCCAGGGCCATCCAGGAGTCGGGGGAGGGGAGGCCCGCGTCGGCCATCGCCTCGCGGTACCCCCGCAGGCGCTCCCTGGCGGTGTGGATGCGGGGGTGGTCGCCGATGAAGCCGATACGGCGGTGGCCGTGCGCGATGAGGTGGGTGACACCCTCCCGCGCGCCGTTCGCGCTGTCCGAGAGGACCATGTCGGCGTCTATCCGGCCCGGCGGGCGGTCCACGAAGACCGTGGCGACCCCGGCGGCGATCTCCGGCTCCAGATAGCGGTGGTCGTCACTGGCCGGGACGATGATGAGCCCGTCCACGCGCCGCGCGCACAGCGCGAGGGCCAGCTCCCGCTCGCGCTCGGGGTCCTCCGCGCTCGACCCGTTGATCAGCAGCGCCCCGTGCGCCCGCGCGATCTCCTCGACGGCGCGGCTCAGCGGCGAGTAGAACGGGTCGGCCAGGTCCTCCAGCACGAGGCCGATGCTCGCGGTGCTGCCCTTGCGGAGCACCCGCGCGCTGTCGTTGCGCCGGAAGCCGAGTGCCGTGATCGCCTCCTGGACGCGGCGCTCGGTGTCGCTGGAGACCCCCGCCTCGCCGTTGACCACACGGGACACGGTCTTGAGGCCGACGCCGGCCTGCGCCGCGACGTCCTTCATGGTGGGCCTGGTGCCGTAACGGCCCCCGTTCTGGCGGGAGGCGGCGGTGCGGGCGGTATGGGGCACGGAGTCGAGTCCTTTCGTGCGGCACCAGCAGCATAGTCCCCGGGGTACCCCGGACGGCCGAGGTCTGGACAACGTTGTCAGATGTGGTCAGACTTGTCCGGTCCGCTCCCGGCCCGGGCCCGGACCGCCAACTCCCGGACACCCACCCCGGGCACCGCCCCCTCAGGAGACAACTGCCCATGCGCAACGACCTCGTCGCCTCGCTCGACATCGGAGGCACCAAGATCGCGGGTGCCCTGGTCGACAGCGGCGGCAGACTGCTCGCCAGGGCCCAGCGGCCCACGCGGGCCCAGTCGGGCGCCGCGCAGGTCGCGGGCGCGCTCTCCGAGGTGCTCGACGAGCTGGCGGCGGCCCCCGACTGGCACCGCGCGGGCGCGGTCGGGATCGGCAGCGCGGGCCCCGTGGACGCGAAGGCGGGCAGCGTCAGCCCCGTGAACATCCCGTCCTGGCGCGACTATCCGCTGGTCGCCCAGGTGCGCGAGCACGCGGGCGGCCTCCCCGTGACCCTCGTCGGGGACGGCGTGGCCCTCGCCGCCGCCGAGCACTGGCAGGGCGCGGCCCGGGGGCGTACGGGCGCGCTGTGCATGGTCGTCTCGACCGGCGTCGGCGGCGGCCTGGTGCTGGGCGGCCAGGTCCACCCGGGGCCCACGGGGAACGCGGGGCATATCGGCCACATCTCCGTCGACATGAACGGCGGCCTGTGCGCCTGCGGTTCGCGCGGCTGCGTCGAGAGCATCGCCAGCGGCCCCAGCATCGCCCGCTTCGCCCAGGAGCAGGGCTGGCGCCCGGGGACGGACGGCGACGGGACGGCCGAGGCGGTCGCCGCCTCGGCGCGCGCCGGTGACCCGGTGGCCGTCGCCGCCTTCGACCGCGCCGCGCGGGCGCTCGCGGCGGGCATCGCCGCCACCGCCACGCTCGTCGAGATCGAGATCGCGGTGATCGGCGGCGGCGTCGCCGGTGCCGGAGAGGTCCTCTTCGCCCCCCTCCGCCGCGAACTGGGCCGGTACGCCACGCTCTCCTTCGTCCAGGGCCTGGAGATCGCCCCCGCGCAGATGGGCACGGACGCGGGCCTCGTCGGCGCCGCCGCGGCCTGCTGGAAGCTCCTGGAGAACGGTTCGCGGGGCCCGGGCGCCGCCTGAACCGATCTGGCTAGGGTGTGGCGGTGATCGATGACTGGAACACCGACAGAGTGCGTCGTTTCCGCGCCGAGGCCGCGTCCCGTGTTCTGCCCGCGGAGGAGATCGAGGAATGGATACGGGCCGCCGTGCCGGGCACGTTCTTCACGCAGGGCGGTGACGGGCCGCTCGCGGCACGGATGGGCGGCGAGCCGGTACTGCCGGAAGACGCCCCGGAGCCACGCCACCCCCTGATCGCCCGCGTCGACTGCGCGCTGATACCCCGAAGCGCCACCGGACTTCCCCTCCCGCCAGAGGGCGACCTGCTGTTCTTCGCCGACCTGGAGCTGGGCCTGCACGGCCCGATGAACGACGCGGTGTGCCATGTCCCCGCCGGGACACCGGCGACCGTCCGGCATGCGGAGACCGCGTACGGGCCGTTCGTGCCGCAGGACATGCGCACGATGTGGCACCACGTGTCCCCGCCGATGCCGGAGAGCTTCGCGGAGGCCAGGTGGGACGAACCCGACGACGAGGAGTACGAACTCGCCGAGGAGCTGCAGAGCGCCTGGACGCATGTGGGGGGCTCCTGGCCGACCTGGACGTTCGCGCTCGGCGCCCACCCCGTCGTCCTCAACGACGACCCTCTCCTCCTCGCCAGGGACGACGCAGCGGAGACCGGCGACGCCGCGGCGGACCCCGACGACTGGGCCGTGCTGGCCACGTGGCGATGCGGCGAGCAGATCCCCGAGCTGGACTCGCGCGTCGTCACCTGGATGATCCGCCGCCAGGACCTGGCATCCCTCCGCTTCGACCGGGTCTACGGCCACGTCGACAGGGCGTGACGCCCGACGGGGGAGGGGACGGCGGCAAACGGGAACGGCGGCGACCGATGTGCTCAGGGCCGCCAGTCCTCCACCCCGACGACGGCGCCGACGGGCAGCGGCCCGTAGATGTGCGGATAGAGGTCCTCGCTGCCCGGCACCGGCGGCTCGTACCGTACGGGCACCGTCAGGCGGTTGCTGTCGATGACGAGCACGACCAGGCGGGAGGGGTCGGGCTCGTCGCCGTACAGGACGCGGGCGACGCGCGGGAGCTGGTGGCGCAGCGAGGAGTGGATGAAGCCCACTTCGTCCAGGGTGCGGCCCTTGGTGGACATCTCGTACGTACCGGCCTCGCGCGCCTCCTCCCACAGGGCGCGCTCCGTCAGGTGCAGCAGCTCTGTCATGGCACGACGCTAGAGCGCACACGCGCCACGTGTCACCCGGGGAACCCCGCTCTGACGTACGCCGCGGGGGAGACCCCGACGGCGTGCGTGAAGTCGCGGACGAGGTGGGCCTGGTCGGCGTAGCCCAGCTCGGCGGCGAGGCGCGACCAGTCGGTGCCGGGGTCGCGGGTGGCCTGCTCCAGCGCCTCGTGGACGCGGTAGCGCAGGACGACCCACTTCGGGCTGACGCCCACGTACGTGGCGAACAGCCGCTGGAGCGTACGGACGGAGACGCCCTCGTCGGCGGCGAGCTGCTCGACCCGCAGCACCGTACGGTCCGTACGGACGCGGTGCGCGAGCGCCATGGCCTGCTCGGCGGCGGGGTCGGCGCGCGGCCCGCGGGAGAGCAGGAACGCGTCGAGCGCCGCGACCCGCCCGTCCTCGTCCTCCGGGCCCAGCACGCGGGAGGGCACCGCCGGTTCGTCAGCGGCGCCGGGGAAGACGTCCGCCAGGGGGAGCTGCGCGCCGGTGAACGCGGAGACCGGGCGCGGCGGGGAGAGGAACGGACGGAAGCCGCCGGGCCGCGTCTGCACCCCGCACACCCGGCCCGTGCCCTCCAGCTTGGTGGCGAACAGGCCGATGCCGACGCCCGCCACCAGCCCGGTCTCCGGGGCGAGCCCGGCGGGGCCGCGCCGCTCGAAGACGAGGTTCACGGCGGGATGCGGCACCACCTGCGAGACGTACGGCTCGTCCAGGTCCCAGTCGATCAGCCAGTAGTGCTCCACCCAGCGGCGCAGCGGCCCGGCGGGCAGCCTGCGCCGGAACCGGACGCGCGCGAACAGCTCCGGGGCCTCGACGATGCCCCGGGTGTCCCGGCGCGGCGCGGGATCCCCGGCGGGGGCCGCACCGTCTCCCGAGGGGGCGGCTGAACGGTTCTGACCTGGCATGACAGCGATGTTGCGCCCCGTGTCGTGTTTCTTCAAGCCGGACCTCTGCGGCCGGGCCTACGCTCCGGACATGGCGAACGAACTCAGCGAACTCATGGAGCGCTCGGCCCACCGCACGGTGCCCGTCGTCCAGGGCGTGACCGACGCGCGGCTCGGCGACCCGACCCCGTGCTCCGAGTACGACGTACGGGACCTGCTGAACCACCTCTTCCACGTGGTGGTCGGCTTCCAGGCACTGGCCGCCAAGGGCACGGCCGACTTCAGTACCACCCCCGACTACCTGGACGGCGACTGGCGCGCCCGCTTCGGCGAGGAGACCGGCAGGCTGGTGGCCGCCTGGGGCGAACCGGGCACGCTAGAAGGAAAATCCCAGGGCTTCGGGATGCCGCAGCGCACCGTCGCGCACATGGTCCTCGGCGATCTCACCGTCCACGGCTGGGACCTCGCACGCGCCACGGGCCAGGCGTACGCCCCGGACGACGACGTGGTCGGCGAACTGCTCCCCGCCTTCGAGGGCATGGGCCCGATGGCCCGCGAGATGGGCGTCCTCGGCGAGGAGGTGCCGGTGCCCGCCGGAGCGCCGCCCTTCGAGCGGCTGCTCGGCCTCATGGGCCGCGACCCCCGGTGGAAGGTCTGACGTTCCTCGACGCTTAGCAGCGCGGCACCCCTTCATCAACCCCTGTTTCCCCGGTCTCGCGCGCCCGCCGCGCGCGCCGGGGCGCGAGCGCCGTGCCCCTTTCTCCGCTGGCAGAGCCGCCCCGGCGCGTTTCCGGGCCCCGCTGATGCGGGCAACTGAACGGGGACGACGGATGAGGGGGGACCACCGTGATCGTCTGGCTGAACGGCGCCTTCGGCGCGGGCAAGACCACGACGGCGAACGAACTCCTGGACCTGCTCCCCGGCAGTACGCTCTACGATCCCGAACTCATCGGCGCGGGCCTCAGAAGGATGCTCCCGAAGGAACGCGTCGGCCAGATCGGCGACTTCCAGGACCTCCCCTCCTGGCGGCGGCTCGTGGCCGACACGGCCGCCGCCCTGCTCAGCGAGGTGGAGGGCCCGCTGATCACCCCCATGACGCTGCTCCGCCGCGAGTACCGCGACGAGATATTCGGCGCGCTCGCCGCCCGCCGGATACCGGTGTGCCACATCCTGCTGCACGCGGGGGAAACGATCCTCCGGGCACGGATCGCCGAACGGGCCGCCACCGACGGGGACTCCACCCGCGCCTGGTGCCTGCGCCACCTGGAGCCCTACGCGCAGGCCCTGCCCTGGATCACCGCCGAGGCCCACACGGTCGACACCTCGCGGCTCACCCCGCGCCAGACGGCGGAACGCGTGGCCACCGCGCTGCGCGCGGGGGCCGGCGCCGTCGACATCGTGCAGACCCCGGAGCCCACGGCCGAGACGGTCGCCTCCGGGGTCCTGCTCTTCGACGAGTGCGACCGGGTGCTGCTGGTCGATCCCACCTACAAGCCCGGCTGGGAGTTCCCCGGCGGCGTGGTCGAGTCCGGCGAGGCACCCGCCCTCGCCGGGGTGCGCGAGGTCGGCGAGGAGCTGGGCCTGCGGCTCGACGACGAGCCCCGGCTGCTCGTCGTCGACTGGGAGCCCCCGGCCCCGCCCGGCTTCGGGGGACTCCGGCTGCTCTTCGACGGGGGCCGCCTGGCCGCCGAGGACGCCGCCTCGCTGCTGCTCCCGAGCGCCGAACTGCGCGGCTGGCGCTTCGTGACGGAGGAGGACGCCGCCGGGCTCCTCCCGCCCGTACGCCTCGACCGGCTCCGATGCGCGCTGCGCGCCCGCCGCACGGGACACCCGCTCTACCTGGAGGCGGGTGTCCCGGTCGGCTCCCGGAACCTGTTCTGAGGAGCGGGCCCGGCGAACCGGATCAGCCGCTCACGCGCCGGTCGCCGCGTACCGCCGCAGGAACTCCGCCACCGCCACCGACATGCGCTCCAGCTCGCGCGGGTCCACGCTCTCGTTCACCGCGTGGATACGGGCCTCCGGCTCGCTGAGCCCGATCAGCAGAATCTCGGCCTCCGGGTAGAGGGAGGCCAGGGTGTTGCACAGCGGGATCGAGCCGCCCTGCCCGGCGACGCGCATCTCCTCGCCGTCGTACGCCGTGCGCAGCGCCGCCTCCATCGCCGCGTACGAGGGGCTGCCGGTGTCGGCGCTGAAGGGCTGGCCCTGGCCGACCGCCTCGGTCGTGACCCGCGCGTTCCACGGCACGTGCGACTCCAGGTGCGCGGTGAGGAGCTCGACGGCCTTGACCGCGTCCGTGCCGGGCGCGATGCGCAGCGAGACCAGGGCGCGGGCACTGGCCTGCACCGACGGGGTGGCGCCGACGACCGGCGGGCAGTCGATGCCGAGGATCGACACGGCGGGGCGCGACCAGACGCGCTCGGCGACCGTGCCGGTGCCCGCCAGCTCCACGCCGTCGAGCACCCGGGCGTCCTGCCGGAAGACCTCCTCCGGGTACTCCATGCCGGGCCACTCGCCGTCCGCGGCGAGCCCGTCGATGACCGTGTTGCCGTCGGCGTCGCGCATCGAGTCGAGGGTGCGGACGAGGGCGGCGAGCGCGTCG
This sequence comes from Streptomyces albiaxialis, assembly GCF_039530985.1. Taxonomy (NCBI): domain Bacteria; kingdom Bacillati; phylum Actinomycetota; class Actinomycetes; order Kitasatosporales; family Streptomycetaceae; genus Streptomyces; species Streptomyces albiaxialis. The sequence continues at coordinate 126,555 of NZ_BAAAPE010000002.1, read as the reverse complement.
GGGGCCGGACCGCCGAACATGCCGGAGTGCAGATTGCCCTCCAGCGTGTCCACCTGGACGCGGACCAGGGCCATGCCGCGCAGCATCGCGGTCACGGTCGGCACGCCGTTGCGGAAGTTGCCCGCGTCGCCGATGACGATCGTGTCGGCCGTGAGCAGCTCCGGGTGCGCCTCCGCGTACCGCTCCAGGCCGCCCGTGCCCTGCTCCTCCGAGCCCTCGACGATCACCTTGACGGTGACCGGCACGCCGCCGTTCGCGCGCAGCGCACGCAGTGCGAGCAGGAGCATCACGAAGCCGCCCTTGCAGTCCGCCGCGCCCCGCCCGTACCAGCGGCCGTCCTCGCGCTCGGTCAGCTCGAACGGGGGCGTGATCCAGGCCTCCTCGTCGAGCGGCGGCTGGACGTCGTAGTGCGCGTACAGCAGCACCGTCGGGGCGCCCTCCGGGCCGGGCAGCAGGCCGTAGACGGACTGGGTGCCGTCCGGGGTGTCCAGGATCGCGACGTCCCGGAAGTCCTCCGCGCGCAGCGCGTCCGCCACCCAGCCCGCCGCGGCCTCGCACTCGCTCCGCGGGAACTGCTCCGGATCGGCCACCGAGCGGAAGGCGACCAGCTCGGCCAGTTCCTCCCGGGCCCGCGGCATCAGCGCGGAGACGGAGACGGCGATGTCCGAAGGGCTGTCCGACGGGGTGGTGGCCGACGGGGTCTGCGGCATGGGAACGCTCCTTGTGGGTGCGACGTTGGCACACGTGTACGCAGACATGTGTATCGCACATCCGCGGCGGCGGAGGCCGCCGGGAGTCCGGCGGGAGTCCGGCGGCGGTCCGCCGCGAGGGCGGGCGCGCGGGCGCCGTAGGATGCGTTGGACCATGCAGGAGCCGAGCTCGGGCGGGAGCAGAAGCACATCGTGAGCAGCGAGAACGCAGCCGGGGGAACCGAATCCGAGGGCGCCGCCGCCGGCGGCCCGGAGGAGAACGCGGTCTGGGACGTCGTCGTGGTCGGAGCGGGCCCCGGCGGGGCCTCGGCGGCCTACGCCGCGGCGGTCGCCGGACGGCGGGTGCTGCTGCTGGAGAAGGCCGAGCTGCCCCGTTACAAGACGTGCGGGGGCGGCATCATCGGCCCCTCGCGCGACTCCCTGCCGCCCGGCTTCGAACTGCCGCTGCGCGACCGTGTGCACGCGGTCACCTTCTCGCTCAACGGCAAGCTGGCCCGCACCCGCCGCTCCCGGAACATGCTCTTCGGGCTCGTCAACCGCCCGGAGTTCGACCAGAGCCTCGTCGAGCACGCGGTGAAGGCGGGCGCCGAGGTGCGCACCGGCGTCACCGTCTCCCGCGTCGAGCAGCACGGCCCCGCCGTGCCCGACCGGCGCACCGTCGCCGTCGTCGTGGCGGGCGAGGACGAGCCGGTGCTGGCCCGCGCGGTCGTCGGGGCCGACGGCAGCGCGAGCCGCATAGGGGCCCACGTCGGCGTCAAGCTCGACCAGGTCGATCTCGGCCTGGAGGCCGAGATCCCGGTGCCGCCGAGCGTCGCCGAGGACTGGGCGGGCCGGGTGCTGGTCGACTGGGGCCCGCTGCCCGGGAGTTACGGCTGGGTGTTCCCCAAGGGCGACACCCTCACCGTCGGCGTGATCTCCGCCCGCGGCGACGGCGCGGCCACCAAGCGGTACCTGGACGACTTCATCGCCCGCCAGGGCCTCGCCGGCTTCGAGCCCCGCCTCTCCTCCGGCCACCTCACCCGCTGCCGTACGGACGACTCGCCGCTCTCCCGTGGCCGCGTCCTGGTCTGCGGCGACGCGGCCGGACTGCTGGAGCCGTGGACGCGCGAGGGCATCTCCTTCGCGCTGCGCTCGGGCCGGCTCGCGGGGGAGTGGGCCGTCCGGATCTCCGAGGCGCACGACGCGGTGGACGCGCGCCGCCAGGCCCTCAACTACGCGTTCGCCGTCAAGGCCGGGCTCGGCGTCGAGATGGGAGTGGGCCGCCGACTGCTGCGGATCTTCTCGCGCCGCCCTGGCCTCTTCCACGCGGCGCTGACCGGTTTCCGCCCCGCGTGGAACGTCTTCGCGCGCTTCGCCCGAGGCGCCACCTCCCTCGCCGAGGTCGTCCGCACCCACCCGGTGGCCCGCCGCGCACTGGACCGCCTGGACAAGGCCGAGGCCCGCGACGCGCGCAACGCCCCCGGCGACGACACCCAGCCCGACGACGACACCCCCACCCCCCAACCCTCGTCCCCTCCCTCGGCCTAGCGCATCCGGAGGGCGCTCCGGGGAGTGCCCTCAAGGGGCGCGGGGAACTGCGCGACTGGCCACCGCGATCCGCGCGCCCCGCGAAGCACAGGCGGGGGCAGCCCCTGCCCGGCCGGGAGAAGAGGGCGACGGTGCCTCGCCGGGCACGCTTGTCGCCCCTGGGGGCGGGGAACTGCGCGGCAAGCCACCACGATCCGCGCGCCCCGCGAAGCACAGGCAGGGGCAGCCCCTGCCCGGCCCGGAGAAGAGGGCAGCCAGGACCCGCCGGACACGCTTCCCGCATGGCGCGGGCACCCGCCAGGGAACCCGTACTGCACGGGGAGTAGATGTGATCACCGCGCTCGGCTGACGCCGGTGAGCCGACGGCCGGTCTAGCGTGACAGGCATGCGGCACTCCTCCGGGGGCACGCCCCCCGCGTCATCCCCCGCGCCCGACCCGGAAGACCGGCCGCGCGGGCGCGCCGCCGAGCCCCGTGGCGGCGCCGGGCCCCGTGGCGGCGCCGGGTCCCGTGGCGGCGCCGGACCCCGTGGCGGTCCCGCCCGGTGGGGCCCCGGCGGGCCGCTCTGGCAGCGGTGGCTGGCGCACACGCCTTCGGCGCGCTCGTACCCCTGGCGCTCCTCGCTCTTCGTGCTCGTCCTCCAGCAGGTCGGCTCCGGCTTCGCCGCGGAGGGGCAGCGGGGGCAGAGCGAGCGGCTCGACCTCGATCCGCTCGCGCGCGGGCTCCTCACCGTGGGGCCGCTGCTGCTCCTGCTCCGGCACCGCTTCCCCCGGCTCGCCGCCTTCGGTACGAGCGCCGCGACGCTCGTGTACCTGGGCGCGGGATACGTGTACGGGCCCGTGCTGTTCAGCGTGGTCGTCGCGGCGTTCTCGGCGATCGTCGCGGGCCACCGGTACGCCGCGTGGGGCGCGCTCGGCATGCTGTGGGCCGGGCACTCCGCGCTCATCCACGTGCTCTACCGGTGGCTGCCGCCGGAGGGGGACGGGCCCGGGGCGAACGACTGGGGCTCGGACCTGTTCATGCTCGCCTGGATCGTGGCGGTGTGCACCGCGGCGGAGCTGGCGCGCGTACGGCGTGCCGAGTGGGCGCGGCAGCGGCAGGAGGCGGAGGAGGCCGAGCGGCGCCGTGCCGACGAGGAACGGCTGCGCATCGCACGCGAGTTGCACGACGTCCTCGCGCACAGCATTTCCGTGATCAACGTTCAGGCGGGCGTCGGCCTCGCGCTCCTCGACTCCGACCCCGACCAGGCCCGTACGGCGTTGACGACCATCAAGTCGGCCAGCAAGGAGGCTCTCGGCGAGGTGCGGCAGGTGCTGGACACGCTCCGGGCGCCCGGGGACGCGCCCCGCGCGCCCGCGCCCGGTCTCGCCCGGCTCCCCGAACTCGCCGAGCAGGCCGAGGGCGCCGGGCTCCGGGTGACCACCAGCACCGAGGGCGAGCCGCAGCCACTGCCGCCCGGCGCCGACCTGGCCGCGTTCCGCGTCGTGCAGGAGGCCCTGACGAACATCGTGCGCCACTCCGGCTCCCGCGCCGCGCGCGTCATGCTGCGCTACGGCGGCGGCGAGCTGGAACTGCGCGTCGACGACGACGGCCCCGCCACCGGAGACGGCCCGACCGGCGGCGGCAACGGGCTCGTCGGCATGCGCGAGCGCGCCGCCGCCTTCGGCGGCACCGTGGAGGCGGGCCCGCGCGAGGACGGCGGGTTCACGGTCCGCGCCCGCATCCCGCTCCGGCCCCCGGCCGAACCCCGCGAGGCGGAGGACTCGCCGCTACAGTGAGCCCGTCCCACCGCGAGAAGGAGACGTTCCGTTGATCCGCGTACTGCTCGCCGACGACCAGGTGCTCGTCCGCGCCGGATTCCGCGCCCTGCTCGACGCCCAGCCCGACATCGAGGTCGCGGGCGAGGCCGCCGACGGCGAGGAGGCCGTGGCCAAGGTGCGCGAACTCGCCCCGGACCTCGTCCTGATGGACATCCGCATGCCGCTCGTGGACGGCCTCGCCGCGACCCGCAGGATCACCGGCGACCCCGAGCTGGCCGGGGTGAAGGTCGTCATGCTGACCACCTTCGAGCTGGACGAGTACGTCTTCGAGGCGATCCGCTCCGGAGCCTCGGGCTTCCTCGTGAAGGACACCGAGCCCGAGGAACTCGTACGCGCCGTGCGGGCCGTGGTCGACGGCGACGCGCTGCTGTCGCCCGGGGTGACGCGCCGTCTGATCGAGGAGTTCGCGGCCCGTTCCAAGGAACCGGCCGCCGCCGAGGGCCTCGCCGAACTCACCGAGCGGGAGCGCGAGGTGATGGCCCTCGTCGGCATCGGGCTCTCCAACGAGGAGATCGCGCGCCGCCTCGTCGTCTCGCCTCTCACGGCCAAGACCCATGTGAGCCGCACCATGGTCAAGCTCGGCGCCCGCGACCGGGCCCAGCTCGTCGTCCTCGCCTACGAGTCGGGGCTGGTCCGCCCCGGCTGGCTGGGCTGAGGACCGGCTACGGGGCGGGGCGGCGGTCCTTCTTGCGGCGCACGTAGATCTGCTTGCGCACGCGCGCGACGACCGTGCCGTCCGCCGCCGTGATCTCCGACTCGAACCAGGGGAGTGCCTTGGAGCCGTCGGCCGTGGCGGCGCGGATCTCGTCGAGGCGGTCCTCGGTGAGCGTGAACTCCGCGAAGACGTCGCCGCGCCCGGGCGCGACGTACTCGATCTCCCCGGCCTTGTCCCACACCACGTAGTCCCGGCCCAGCCGGTTGACCGTGAGCAGCACCCAGAAGGGGTCGCTCATCGAGTAGAGGCTGCCGCCGAACTGGGTGCCGAAGTAGTTGCGGTTGAGACGGCCCAGCCGCAGCCGTACGCGGGCGCTGCTCCAGTCGTCGGCGATGCTCAGCACCTTGATGCCCGCGAAGCGGTACGGCGGCCACCAGGACATGACGTGCCGAAGGCCCTTGGGCGTGCGCAGGGTCTTGCTCATGGACGGGAAGCTACCACGTTTATTACCGGCCAGTAATAGACGCTTCGCGCAGGAACCCGTCCAGCGCCGCGGTCAGCTCGGCGGGGGCGTCCTCCGGGACGAGATGGCCGGCGCGCTCGATGAGCCGGAGCCGGGCGCCGGGGATGCGGTCGGCGAGCTTCCGCCCGTTCGCCGCCGGGATCCACTGGTCCTCGGTGCCCCAGCAGACCAGCACGGGGATGTCGATCTCGCCGTAGTGGTGCTCGGCCTCCTCCGTCCAGCGGTGGTCGTTCTGGGCGATCTGGCGGAAGAAAGCGGGCGCGCCGTCCGCGCCGAGCCACGGCTCGACGAGCGCGTCGTGCACGTCGCCGCGCAGGCCGGGGAAGCTCGCCGAGGCGATGTACTCGCGGACGAGCGCCTCGTGCAGCGCGGGCGGGAGCTGCCCGAAGATCTCCGGGTGGGCGCCCATCAGCTTGTAGGTGGGGGAGCCCCAGGAGTCGAAGGCGACCACGACGTCGACCAGCGCGAGCCGCTCGTACGCGGCGCCGTGCAGCAGGTGGGCGCGTGCCGCGACCGTGCCGCCGAAGTCGTGCGCGAGGACGGCGGGCCGCTCCAGCCCCTCCTCCGCGCGCCAGTGCTCCAGCAGCTCGGTGAAGACGCGCGCCTGCGCGCCCAGCGAGACGTCCTGGCCCTCGAACTTGGCCGAGGACCCGTACCCCGGCATGTCCCAGACGTACACCCGGTGGCGCGGCGCCAGCGCGCGGGCGACGGCGCGCCAGGTGTACGAGGACCAGGGGGTGCCGTGCATCAGTACGACGGGCGGGAGGCCTGGCTCGCCGAGGGCCGCCCAGCGGACGGTGCCGGAGGAGCTGTCGAAGGTGCGGTCCAGGTGCCAGTTGCCGGTGGTGCGCGTCTGTGTCATGCCTCCACTCTGGCCCCGGCCGGCCCGCCGTTCCATTGGCCGGGGCGACAGCAAGTGAAAGGATCTGGCCAGTCCGGCCGGGACCCCTACGTGCCCTCCGGCAGCACCGCGTGCCGCGTCGCCCACGCGACCACTGACGCGAACGCGGCCAGCACCGCGACCGTGAGCAGCGCCGTCGTCAGCGAGAACCAGTCGGCGAGGAAGCCGATCGCCACCGGGCCGAGCAGGATGCCGCCGTAGCCGAACGTGGAGGCCGCCGCGACGCCCTGCGGGCCCGCCAGCGCGCCCGCGCGGCCGATGGCTATGGGGAAGACGTTCGCGAGTCCGAGCCCCGTCAGCACGAAGCCGCCGAGCGCGAGCCAGACCGACGGCGCCAGCGAGCCCAGCAGCATCCCGAAGGAGGCCAGCGCGCCGCCCGCGATCAACGTACGGCCCGGCCCGAGCCGTTCGAGCAGCGCCGTGCCCGAGGCGCGGCCCACCGTCATGGCCCCGGCGAAGACCGAGTACCCCATCGCGGCGAGCCCCGCGCCCGCGCCCAGGTCGTCGGAGAGGTGCAGGGCGCTCCAGTCGGCCAGCGCGCCCTCCCCGTACGCGGTGCACAGCGCGATCAGCCCGAGCACCGCGACCAGCCGTCCGGCGCGGCCCGTCATCCCCGGCGCGTCCTCGCGGGGCCCGGCCCCGGCGCGTTCCGCCGTCGGGACGGAGCAGCGCAGCAGCGGTCGGGCGCCGAGCGCGGCGACGGCGAGTGCGACGAGCATGAGGAGCGTCAGATGGCGGGCGGGGGAGAGGTGCCCGGCGACGAGGCCGCCGAGCCCCGCGCCGAGCATGCCGCCGAGGCTGAACGCGGCGTGGAAGCTGGGCATCACGGGCCGCCGCAGCGCGGCGACGACATCGACGGCCGCGCTGTTCATGGCCACGCTGATCCCGCCGTACGCGGCGCCGAAGACCAGCAGGACGAGCCCGAGCGCGAGCGCGGAGTGCGTCAGCGGCGGCAGCGCGACGCTCAGGGCGAGCAGGAACCCGGCGCCCACGGTGACCGGTTGGTGGCCGAAGCGGGCGCAGAGCCGTCCGGTGAGCACCATCGTGAGCACGGCCCCCGCCGACACGCCGAGCAGCGCGAGGCCGAGCGCGCTCGGCGAGGCGTGCGTCTGCTCCTTGATCGCGGGGATACGGACGACCCAGCCCGCGAAGACGAAGCCGTCCAGGGCGAAATACGCGGTGAGTGCGGCACGAAAGCGGCGCAGGTCCGGGAGGGTGGAGTCAGGCGGAGAACCACTGCCGCGCCCCATCGCACCGGCGAGCGCCGACCGCATTTTGTTTAGTGTCGGCACAAAGAGAGAATAGGGGAGTGACCCAGACGCGTACAACACGTCCACCGAGGCTGGAGCGAGGGCGCTCGGCACTCGGACCCGCACTGGAACTCGTCCACACCGGACAGGCGCCGACCCGCGCCGTGCTCACCGCCGAGCTGGGGGTGACCCGCGCGACGGCGGGAGCCGTCGCCGCCGAGCTGGAGTCCCTCGGGCTCATCACCGTCGACCCGCACCCCACCGCGCCCGTCGGCAGCCAGGGCCGCCCCTCGCACCGGCTCGCCGTGGACCCCGACGGGCCCGTCGTGCTCGCCGTCCAGGTGCACTCCGACGGCTTCCGCGCCGCGCTCGTCGGCCTCGGCGGCCGTATCGTCGCCACCGCGCCCGGCTGCGGCACCGTCGACGCCGACCCGGCCCGCGTGCTGGGCGAAGTCGTCGCCACCGGCGCGGAGTTGCTGCGGGAGACCGGGCGGCGCTGCGTGGGCGCCGGGTTCGCCGTGCCCTCCGCCGTCGCCGAGCCCGAGGGCACCGCGCTCAACCCGCTGCACCTCGCCTGGGAGGCGGGCGCGCCCGTGCGGGACATCTTCCAGCGCTGCCTGGACGAGGCCGGGATCCCCGGCCCCTCGGGACGGCCCCCGGTCACGGCCTTCACCGGCAACGACCTCAACCTCGCCGCCCTCGCCGAGCACCGCCACGGCGCCGGGCGCGGCGCCCGGCACCTCCTCGTCGTCGGCACCGGGCACCGCGGCGTGGGCGGCGCGCTGGTGCTCGACGGGCGCCTGCACACCGGGAGTTCGGGGCTCGCGCTGGAGGTCGGTCACCTGACCGTCGACCCGGAGGGGCGCCCCTGCCACTGCGGCAGCCGCGGCTGCCTGGACATCGAGACGGACCCGGCGGCGCTGCTCACCGCCGCCGGACGCGCGGCGGGCCCCGAGTCCTCGCTGCTGGAGCAGGCGGGCGAGCTGATCCGTGCCGAGTACGACAGCGACCAGGCCGTACGGGACGCCACCGGCCTCCTCATCGACCGCCTCGGCCTCGGCCTCGCCGGGCTGGTGAACATCCTCAACCCGGACCGCATCGTGCTCGCCGGGCTGCACCGGGTCCTCGTCGAGACCGACGGCGAGCGGCTGCGCGGCGTCGTCGCCGACCGCAGCCTGTGGGGCCGCAGCGGCAGCGTGCCGATCCTGCCCGGCACCCTCGCGCACAACTCCCTCGTGGGCGCGGCCGAGCTGGCCTGGCAGCCCGTACTCGATGACCCGCTCGGTGTCCTGGGATGATGGCCGTCATGCGCATCAGAGCGGGGCACCGCCACGATCTGGCGGCCCTCCAGGACATCGAAAGGGCGGCGGGACGCTGGTTCCGCGACATCGGCATGGACGAGATAGCCGAGGACGAGCCCCCCGCGCTCGACACCCTCGACGGGTACGCGCGCGCCGGGGGCCTCTGGGTCGCCGAGGGCCCGGACGGCGGACCCGTCGCCTACGCGATGGTCGAGAAGGTCGACGGGAACGCCCACATCGAGCAGATCTCGGTCCATCCCGACCACGCCCGGCGCGGCATCGGACGCGCCCTCATCGAGCACATCGCGGAGCGCGCCGCCGGGGACCACGCGCCCGCGCTCACCCTCACCACGTTCACCGACGTGCCCTGGAACGCGCCGTACTACGAGCGGTGCGGCTTCCGGACCCTGAGCGAGCCCGAACTCACCCCGGGTCTGCGGGAGATCCGCCGCGTCGAATCCGAGCACGGGCTCGACCGGTGGCCGCGCGTGTGCATGCGGCGCGATCTACTCCCGCCGGAGTAGTGCGGAAATCCTCCTCCGACGGCAGGTGGCGCCGGGCCGGTCCCGGCTACCGTTCCCCCATGGAGGCGGAGCGGGTGTGGCGGGACCGGATGCGGGACGTGCTGCTCGCCGTCGGCGTCACCGTGCTGGAACTGGGCGCGGCGCTCACCGAACCGGGCACGCCCGGCACCGAACTCGACGCGTACGGATACGCGTTGATGGTGGTCCCGGGCCTCGCCCTGCTCGCCTCCCGCCGCGCCCCCGTGCCCGTCCTGCTGCTCGCCAGCGCCTGCCTCGCGGCGTACGAGGTGCGCGACCACCCCGCCGACGTGGTCGCCTTCCCCGTCATCGCCGCCGTGTACGCGGCCGTGCGGCGCGGCCACAAGGCGGCGCTCCTCGCCCCCGTGCTGGCCCTGGCCGCCGCCATCGCGGGCGGGGTGCTCACCGGGGACGGCGGCCAGTCCGTGCGCGACGCCGTCCAGTCCCGGTTCCTGCTCGCGGGCTGGATCGTGGCCGCCGCGATGATCGGGCAGGCCGCGCGGAACTGGGAGGCGTACCTCGAACAGGTCGAGCGGCGCGCCGCCGACGCCGAGCGCAGCCGCGAGGAGGCCGCGCTGCGCCGCGCGGGCGAGGAGCGGCTGCGCATCGCGCGCGAGCTGCACGACTCCCTCACCCACAGCATCTCCGTGATCAAGGTCCAGGCCGGGGTCGCCGTCCACCTCGCCCGCAAGCGCGGGGAGGAGGTGCCCGCCGCGCTGCTCGCCATCCAGGAGGCCAGCGGCGACGCCTCCCGCGAGCTGCGCTCCACGCTCGGCGTGCTCCGTACCGCCGACGGCGCGGAGGACGGCACCGCGCCCTCCGTCAGCGGCCTCGACCGGCTCGACCGGCTGCTGGAGCGGGCACGCGCCGCGGGGCTGCGCGCCACGCTCACCGTCACCGGGGAGCGCCGCCCGCTGCCCGAGGAGACGGACACCGCCGCGTACCGCATCATCCAGGAGTCCCTCACCAACGCCGCCCGCCACGCGGGCCCCTCGGCCACCGCCACGGTCACCGTCGGCTACGGGCCCGCACGGCTGGACCTCCGCGTCGAGGACGACGGCCGCGCCTCGCCCGAGCGGCCCGTCGTGCCCGGCACCGGACTGATCGGCATGCGCGAGCGCGTCACCGCGCTGCGCGGCGAACTGGAGGCGGGCGCCCGCCCGGACGGCGGCTTCGCGGTGCGCGCGCTGCTCCCCCTGGCCCGGCGCGGGGACCCGGCCCCCGCCGGCGACGGCCCGCTCCCCGAGGAGGCACCCCGGTGACCCCGACGATCCGTGTCCTGCTCGTCGACGACCAGACGCTCATCAGGGGCGGCTTCCGCGCGCTGCTGGAGGCCGAGGACGACATCGAGGTCGTCGGCGAGGGCGCGGACGGGCGCGAGGCCGTCCGGCTCGCCGCCGAGCACCTCCCGGACGTCGCGCTCGTCGACGTGCAGATGCCCGTCTCGGACGGCATCGAGGCCACCCGCCTGATCGCCGCCGACCCGGCGCTGAGCGGCGTGCACGTCGTGATCCTCACCAACTACGGCCTGGACGAGTACGTGTTCAACGCCCTGCGCGCCGGGGCCTGCGGCTTCCTCGTCAAGGACATCGAACCCGCCGACCTGCTGCACGCCGTGCGCGTGGCCGCGCGCGGGGAGGCGCTGCTCTCGCCCGCCATCACCCGCAAGCTCATCTCCGAGTACGTCTCACGCCCGATGGACCTCACGGCGGGCACCGACGGCAGCCTCGACGTCCTCACCAACCGGGAGCGCGAGGTCGTCGCGCTGGTGGCCCGCGGCCTGTCCAACGACGAGATCGCCGCCCACATGGTCATCAGCCCCACGACCGCCAAGACCCATGTCAGCCGCGCCATGACCAAGCTCCACGCCCGCGACCGCGCCCAACTGGTCGTCCTCGCCTATGAGTCGGGCCTCGTGACCGCCAGGACCTGAGACGGCCGCCCTTCCCCGGGCCGCGCACCACGGAGGCACGGGGCCACGCCGCGGACGCCCGCACACCCGGCGCGGTGCGCGGGCGTCCGCGCGGTCAGGCCGGGAGCCCGTCCGCCGTCGGGACGACGAGGCCGAAGATGTCGGAGACCGTGGTCAGCGCCGCCGTGCGGAGGGCGGCCGCGGGCAGCACGGTGCCGTCCGGCGCGGCGAGGGCGCGGGTGGCCGTGGCCTCGGCGACGACCGTGGGCCGGTAGCCCCGGTTGAACGCGCCCTGAGCGGTGAACTGGACGCACATGTGCGTCATGAACCCGGCCAGCACGAGATCCCTGCCGCTCCCGGGCCCGAAGCCCAGCCCGGTCAGGGTCTTCTCCAGCTCGGTGGCGTGGAACGAGTCGGGGAACGTCTTGACCACCACCGGCTCCCCGTCCACCGGGGCCACCGCGTCGCAGACGGCGCCGATGTGCGCCCGGATGTCGTACGGGCTGCCCTCGCCGCCGTCGTTGACGACGTGGACGACCGGGGTGCCCGCGGCGCGGGCCCGCTCCAGCAGGCGCGCGGCGGCCGCGAGGGCCTCGTCGGCGCCTTCCAGGGCCATGACGCCGGTGCGATAGGTGTTCTGGAAATCGATCATGACCAGCGCCGAGTCGCGCAGCCGGGGCGGGGTGCTGTCCAGGCCGATCACGTCGCGCAGGGTCGTGGAAGCGGAGTCCGTGCTCATGGGGGACCTTCCTTCAGGGGTCGGGGCATGGCGAGGCGGCCGCCTCGCGCACACGCGGGGGTTACGGGAGAGGAGGCGGGCCGCTCAGGCGGCCCGCGTGCGGAACCTGCGGCGGTAGGCCGCGGGGGTGGTGGCGAGCCGGCGGCGGAACGCCCGGTGCAGGGTCTCCGCCGAGCCGAGCCCAGCGGCGGACGCGACCTGGCCGAGCGGGCAGTCGGTGGTCTCCAGCAGCCGACGGGCCGACTCGACCCGGGCCGCCTCGACGTACGCGGCGGGGCTCGTGCCCGTCTCCTGCTTGAAGACGCGCGCGAAGTGCCGTTCGCTCAGGCACATCCGGTCCGCCAGCGCCCGCGCGGACAGGTCGGCGCCGGGGTGCTCGGCGATCCACAGCCGCAGCTCGTCGATGTCCCGGCGCGTCGCGGCGGGACGGCTCAGCGGCACGGAGAACTGGCTCTGGCCGCCCTGCCGTTTGAGGTACAGCACCAGGTTCCTGGCCACCGCCAGCGCGGTCTGCTCGCCCAGGTCCTCCGCGACGAGGGCCAGCGAGAGATCCAGGCACGCGCTGATGCCCGCCCCGGTCCACAGCCGTCCCCGGTCCGTACGGACGAAGATCGGGTCGGGATCGACCGTGACGCCGGGGTGCTCGGCGGCGAGCTGGGCCGCCGTCGACCAGTGCGTCGTCGCGGTCTTCCCGTCCAGCAGGCCCGCCGCCGCCAGCACATGGGCGCCCACGCACACCGACGCCACCCGGCGCGCGTGCGGCGCGGTCTCCCGCACCCACGCCACCACGGCGGGATCGATGCGCGCGACGGGCCCGCCGTCCGTCATGTCGACCGCGCCCGGCACCAGCAGCGTGTCCACCTCCGCGCCGACGTCCGCGAAGGCCGTGTCGGTGACCAGCCGTACGCCCGCCGACGTACGGACCTCGCCGCCCGAGGGGCCCGCCAGGCGCACCTCGTACCCGGCACGGCCGCCGGTCTCCCGGTTGGCCAGCGAGAAGACCTCGGCGGGGCCGGTGACGTCGAGGAGATCGACATCGGGGAAGACCGCGACGACGACCCGGTGCGGAGTGGGCATGCCCTCATCCTCGCCGCGCCCGTGCCATGGCCGCAATGACGATTCCCTGTCACATCCGGACACGGCCCCCGCGTGCCCGGCGGCCGGGAGCAGGCCCGCACCCCTCGGCGTACTCCGCGGGAAGCAGCCGCACTGCCGCTGGCCGTACGACGACCGGGACCCCCTCCCGCGGCCACTCTCGGTAGCGAGAACAACGAACCGCTACCGAGGAGCTGAGCACCATGCAGACCCTGGCGCACTGGAACGACGGGGGCGGCCCCGGCCCCTGGATCCTGCTGTTCCCCCTGATGTGGGCACTCGTCGTGGCGGGCGGGATCTTCCTGCTGCGGCGCACCGTGTGGCGCGGCAGGGGCGGACCGCGCGGCCCCTGGACCCGGAACGCTTCGGGCGGCCCGGGCGCCACCGGCGGCTCCGAGAGCCCCCTCGGGCTCCTCGACCGCCGCTTCGCACAGGGCGAGATCGACGAGGACGAGTACTGGCGCCGCTTCTCCGTGCTGAACGAGAGCACGCGGGACAGGGCGGCGGGCTCCGGCGGCGGGAAGGGCGGCGCGTGATGACCGCCCCGACAGCCCCGGCGGGCGGCACGGGCGGCACCGGCGGCACGACCGCCGCCGCCCGCGTCGCCGGCGCCGTCAAGGTCTACGGCAGCGGCGACACCGAGGTCCGCGCCCTGGACGGCGTCACCCTCGACTTCACGGCCGGGCGCTTCACCGCGATCATGGGCCCCTCCGGCTCCGGCAAGTCGACCCTGATGCACTGCGCGGCGGGGCTCGACACCCTCACCTCCGGCGAGGCGTACATCGGCGGCACCGAACTCGGCGCGCTCGGCGACACGAGACTCACGCTGCTGCGCCGCGAACGCGTCGGGTTCGTCTTCCAGGCGTTCAACCTCCTGCCGACCCTGACCGTCGCCGAGAACATCACCCTCCCGCAGGACCTGTCCGGCAACCGCCCCGACCCCGAGTGGACGGACGCGCTGATCGACGTCGTCGGCCTGCGCGACCGGCTCCACCACCGGCCGGCCGAGCTGTCCGGCGGACAGCAGCAACGCGTCGCCGTGGCCCGCGCGTTCGCCGGACGGCCCGACGTCGTCTTCGCCGACGAGCCCACCGGCAACCTCGACTCGCGCTCCGGCGAGGAGGTCCTCGGACTGCTCGGCGGCGCCGTACGGCAGATGGACCGCACCGTCGTGATGGTCACCCACGACCCCGTGGCCGCGGCCCACGCCGACGAGGTCGTCTTCCTCGCCGACGGGCGGCTCGCGGGCCGCATGGAGGCGCCCACGGCCGAACGCGTCCTGGACGCCCTCAAGGAGTACGACCGCAGGGACCGCTCGGGGGTGGCGACATGAGCACCAACGGCAGTGCCCGGGCCTCCGTCCGGCTCAGCCTCGCCTCCCTGCGCACGCACAAGCGGCGCTTCGCGGGCACCCTCTCGGCCGTGCTGATCGGCGTGGCCTTCCTCGCCGGGACGCTCGTCATGGGCGACACCCTGCGCGCGAGCTTCGACTCCATGTTCGGCGGCGCCACGAGCGGCACCGACGCCGTCGTGCGCAGCGACAACGTCATCACCACCGCCGACGACGCCATGGGCACGCGCCGCCCGCTCCGTACGGACGCCACCCTGCGCGCCGTGGAGAAGGCGCCCGGCGTCGCCGCCGCCGAGCCCAGCGTGCAGGGCTCGGGGCAGCTCGTCGGCTCCGACGGCGAGCCCGTCGGCGGGGAGGGCCCGCCCACCCTCGCGGGCAACTGGATCAAGGACAAGCAGCTCAACCCGTACGAGCTGGCCGAGGGCCGCGCGCCCCGGCAGCACGCCGAGGTCGTCATCAACCGCGGCGCCGCCGAGACCGGCGGCCTGAAGGTCGGCGACACCGCCACGCTGCGCACCCCCGACCCGCTCAAGGTCAAGGTCGTCGGCATCGCCACCTTCGGCGGCGAGGACGGCATGGCCGAGACGACGTTCACCGGGATGACCCGCGCGGACGCCGAGAAGTACCTGATGCCCGAGCCCGGCATGGCCGCGAGCGTCCAGGTGCGCGCCCAGGACGGCACGAGCCAGGAGGAGCTGACCCGTTCTCTGGAGGCCACGCTCCCGAAGGGCGTCGAGGCCATCACGGGACAGGAGTCCGCCGAGGAGAACCTGGACAACCTGTCCGGCCAGTTCCTGACCCTCTTCACGAGCCTGCTGCTGGTCTTCTCCGGCGTCGCGCTGCTCGTCGCGGTCTTCTCGATCCACAACACCTTCGCGATCGTCGTCGCCCAGCGCACCCGCGAGAACGCGCTGCTGCGCGCGCTGGGCGCCTCCCGGCGCCAGGTGCTCGCCTCGACGCTCGCCGAGGCCGCCGTCGTCGGCCTCGCGGCCTCCGCGGTGGGGCTCGGCGTGGGCATCGGCATCGCGGCCGGGCTCCAGGCGCTGTTCCCCGCGATCGGCTTCCCGTTCCCCGAGGGCCCGCTCGTCATCGGCGGCGTCTCGATGCTGCTGCCGCTCGGCGTCGGCTTCCTCGTCTGCCTCGGCTCCGCACTGCTGCCCGCCGTACGCGCGGGCCGCACGGCCCCGCTGGCGGCCCTGCGCGAGACGTCCGCCGAGACCGTACGGGTCCCCCGGGCACGCACCGTCACCGGCGTCGCGCTCGGCGCGGGCGGCATCGCGGCGGCCGTCCTCGGCGCGGGCACCGGCGACCCGTCGGTGACGCTCACCGCGACCGGCGCCGTGGCCGTGCTCGCCGCGTTCGTGGTGCTGGGCCCGGTGGCCGCCGCGTTCGCCGTACGGGCGCTCGGCGGGCCCGTGGCGCGGCTGCGCGGGCTCACCGGGGCGCTGGCCCAGCGCAACGCGCTGCGCAGCCCCAAGCGGACCGCGGCCACCGCGACCGCGCTGATGATCGGCGTCGCCGTGGTCTCCCTCTTCACCGTCTTCGCGTCCTCGCTGAAGACGACGATGGACGAGACCGTCGCGCGGAACTTCGCGGGCGACGTCGCCGTCTCCACCCCCGGCTTCGGCGCGGGCGGCAGTGGGCTCAGCCCCCGCCTCGGCCCCGCGCTGGAGAAGCTGCCCGAGGTGGACACCGCGCTCGGCCTCGGCCAGGGCGTGGCCCGCGTCGAGGGCTCGGGCCAGGAGCTGACCGTCACGGACCCGGCGAAGCTGCCCGACGTCATGAACCTCGGCAAAGTCGACGGCTCCCTGGACGGCCTCGGCAAGGACGGCATCGCGGTCTCCGAGCGGAAGGCCGAGGACCACGGCTGGAAGCCCGGCTCCACGGCCGAACTCGCCTTCACCGACGGCCAGAAGCAGCGCTTCACCGTCAAGGCCGTCTTCGGCACGAGCGAACTGACGGGCGACTACGTCATCACGCACGAGGCGTGGAAGCCGCACCGCACCCAGGACGCCGACAGCCTGCTGTCGGTCACCTTCGCCGACGGCGTCTCCCAGGACGAGGGTCAGGCCGCCGTCGCGGAGACCGCCGAGAAGTACGGCAACCCCGAGGTGCAGACCCGCGACGAGTACGCGCAGTCGGCGGCGGGCGGCATCGACATGATGCTCACCCTCGTCTACGCCCTGCTCGCGCTGGCCGTCCTCATCGCCCTGCTCGGCATCGCCAACACCCTCACCCTGGCCCTCCACGAGCGCACCCGCGAACTCGGCCTGCTGCGCTCGGTCGGCCAGACCCGGGCCCAATTGCGCTCGATGGTCCGCTGGGAGTCCGTCCTCGTCGCCGCCTTCGGCACGCTCGGCGGGCTCGGCCTCGGCGGCTTCCTCGGGTGGGCCCTCGTCAAGGCCACGGACAGCAGGGGCATCAGCGCCTTCACCCTGCCGCCCGTGCAGCTCACGGTCGTCGCGCTCGTCGGGATCGCCGCGGGACTGGTGGCGGGCTGGCGCCCGGCACGCAGGGCCGCACGGCTCGACGTTCTCCGGGCCATCGCGGCCGAATGACGGCGGCGCGCGCCCCGCAGGGGAGGGCGCGCGCCGCTCCCGGCCCTCCGCGGCGCGGGGCCCCGCGGCCCGTCAGGAGGCCCGCGACGTGGTACGCGGCTGTCGCTCCCTCGGAGCGGCAGCCGCGTCGCCGTCGGCGCTGTACGCCTCGCCCGCCCGGTCCGCGTGCCGGACAGGGCGGGCCTGGCGCGGCTGCCGGGAGGAGCCCGCGGGGGCGAACGCGGCGGGCAGCGTGAACCAGACGACCTTCCCCGAACCGTCCTGCTGCGCCCGCATGCCCCAGCTATCGCTGACGGCGGCGACGAGCGCCAGCCCCCGGCCGCTGGTGTCGAGCCCGTTCCGGGACGACCGTACGCGCGGCAGCCGCGGGTCCCGGTCGCGCACCGAGACGGTGAGCCGGTCCCAGGCCAGGGCGATCTCCACCGTGCAGTGCTTGTCGCTCCCCGCGTGCCGGT
This sequence comes from Streptomyces albiaxialis, assembly GCF_039530985.1. Lineage (NCBI taxonomy): Bacteria > Bacillati > Actinomycetota > Actinomycetes > Kitasatosporales > Streptomycetaceae > Streptomyces > Streptomyces albiaxialis. Next base: position 109,217 of record NZ_BAAAPE010000002.1, on the reverse strand, counting down.
GGACGTTCGACAGCAGCTCGGTCACCCCGAGCGCCGCCGGGTCGATCAGGGGATCGAGCCGCCAGTAGCGCAACTGTGCCGAGACGATTCTGCGCACCTGTCCGATGCGCGAGGGCAGGGCCTGGAACTCCACGGCGCAGTGCCTGCCGGGGACCGTGTGGACGCTGGTGCTGCTCGGTGGACTGATCACGACTGTGACTCCCTGGTGAGGGCCTGCCCGCGAGGGCGGGAGCGGATCACGTGTGACGCACGCAACAAACCCAGCATGGGAGCGGTCGCACCGGGTGGCAAACGGGGAGTGCCCGCCGGATCACCCTCGGCTCACTGCCCGAGCACCCCGCGCTCGGCGGCGGCCTTCGCACGGGCCGTCCGCACGGCGTTGATCAGCCCCTCGCGGTGACCGAGCCCGAAGCGCAGGACGTAGCGATTCCGGCCGAGCGTCGCCAGGACCTGGTCCCGTACGCCGTAGCCGCTCAGCCGCACGTGCTCCACCGGCGCGCTGTCGATCTCGCTGCCGTAGCTCGTCATCAGCACCAACTGGCCGTCCCGTACGAGCACGTGACCGGCCCGGGTCAGAGAGCGCAGCATCCGTCGTATCCGGACCCCCGCCGCGTCGAACTCGGGTTCCGTCACCTCGACCGCCTCCCACCGGTTCGTCCCGGCACGGGTACCCTCGCGCCTCGGCCGTACACCCCGCCGGGCAGCCCGTACCCGTACCCCTGCTGCGGGGAGTCTGCCCGTGTCCGGGCCGGTCTACCAGTACCGATTTATGATCGGCTTCGTGAGCACCACCGAACCCGCCCCTGACGCCACCCCCGTCCCGACAGCCGACGTGGACCGCAGTGACCCCGAGTACCGGGCCTGGCTCAAGGAGGCCGTGCGCAAGGTCAGGGCCGAGAGCGGCCGCAGCGCCGACACCCACCTGCTGGCGTTCCCGCTCCCCGAGCACTGGGGCATCGACCTGTATCTCAAGGACGAGTCGACGCACCCCACCGGCAGCCTCAAACACCGCCTGGCACGCTCGCTGTTCCTCTACGGACTCTGCAACGGCTGGATACGGCCCGGCAGGCCCGTGATCGAGGCGTCCAGCGGCTCCACCGCCGTCAGCGAGGCGTACTTCGCCAAGCTGATCGGCGTGCCCTTCATCGCGGTGATGCCCCGCACGACGAGCACCGAGAAGACCCGGCTGATCGAGTTCCACGGCGGCCGGTGCCACCTCGTGGACGACCCCCGCACCGTGTACGAGGTCTCGGCGGCCCTCGCGGCGGAGACCGGCGGCCACTTCCTGGATCAGTTCACCTACGCCGAGCGGGCCACCGACTGGCGGGGCAACAACAACATCGCGGAATCCACCTTCCACCAGCTCCGCGCCGAGCGGTTCCCCGAGCCCGCCTGGATCGTGGCCACGGCGGGTACCGGCGGCACCTCCGCCACCTTCGCCCGCTACGTCCACTACATGCAGTACGACACCCGCGTCTGCGTCCCCGACCCGGAGAACTCCTGCTTCTTCGACGGCTGGACGCGCGGCGACCCCGACGCCACCAGCGACGCCGCCTCCCGCATCGAGGGCATCGGACGGCCCCGCATGGAGCCGAGCTTCGTCCCCGCCGCCGTCGACCGGATGATGAAGGTCCCCGACGCCGCCAGCGTCGCCGCCGTACGGGCGCTGGAGGCCGCCATGGGCCGCAAGGCGGGCGGCTCCACCGGGACGGGACTGTGGAGCGCGCTGCGGATCGTCGCCGAGATGCGCGCCGAGGGCCGTACGGGCAGCGTCGTCACGCTCCTGTGCGACCCGGGCGACCGCTACCTCGACAAGTACTACTCCGACGGCTGGCTCGCCGCGCAGGGCCTCGACATCGCCCCGTACACCCGGACGCTGGACCGCTTCCTGGCGACGGGGGAGTGGCGGGAGTAGCCCCCGGTCCCGGGGCGGGCGGGCTCAGCGCACCCGGGCCCGCAGGCGCGCGTCGAGGCCGCGCACGGCCCCGCGGAACGAGCGGGCCACCCCGGGGCGGGCCAGCCGCAGGGCGGCCCGCAGCGCGGGGCCGCCGTCGACCGCCATCGTCCAGCGCAGCCGCGTGCCGCCCGAGGGCGAGACGGCGAGCGTCCAGTCCTCCAGCATCGCGCGCACGCCGGGCGCGTTCGTCTCGTCGACCCGGTACGCGTACCGCTCCACCGGCTGCGCCGCCATGATCGTCTCGCGGAAGAAGCCCCCGCCCCTGAGCCGCACGAACCGCCCCCGCCCCTCGTCGGCGGGCGTCACCTCGGTCACGGCGGAGAACCAGCGCGGCCAGTCCGCCACCTCCTCCGCCAGCGCCCGGTAGACCGATTCCCTGGTGGCGCCCACGTCCCCGGTGAAGGAGAGCCGCAGCGGTGCGGTGTCGGCGAAGTCCAGCTCGACGGGACGCAGTCGGCGTGCCATGGGCCTACCCCCAAGGAGAGCGCGAACGGGCGTACGAGCCGCACACCCTACTGCGCCCCGCGCGCTCAGCCCTCCCCGGGACCGCCCCCGGCCTCTCCCGCGACCACCAGCTCGGGCAGGTGCTCCTGGATCTCGGTCCGCGCCTCCGGCGGCAGCCCCCCGTCCGTCACCAGTGTGTCCACCTGCTCCAGCGACGCGAACGAACTCAGGCCCACCGTCCCCCACTTGGTGTGGTCGGCGACCACGATCACCCGGCGCGCCGAGCCCACGAACCGGCGGTTCGTCTCGGCCTCCGCGAGGTTCGGCGTGGACAGCCCGGCCTCCACGGATATCCCGTGCACGCCCAGGAACAGCACGTCGAAGTGGAGCGAGCGGATCGCGGCGTCGGCGACCGAGCCCACCAGCGAGTCCGACGGCGTGCGCACCCCGCCCGTCAGCACCACCGTCGCCGCGCCCGGACGGCCCGACGGCACCCCGCCCGACGAGCGCTGCGCGCTGTGGAAGACATCGGCGACCCGGACCGAGTTGGTGACCACCGTCAGGTTCGGCACGTCCAGCAGATGCTGCGCCAGCGCGTACGTCGTCGTGCCGCCGGAGAGCGCGATCGCGCTGCCCGGCTGGGCCATCGAGGCCGCGACCCGCGCGATGTCCTCCTTGGCGCTCAGCTCCATCGACGACTTCGCCTCGAACCCCGGTTCGTGCGTGCTCGCCTCGGCCACCGGCACCGCGCCGCCGTGGACCTTCTCCAGCGCCCCCTGACGGGCCAGGGCGTCCAGATCGCGGCGGACCGTCATGTCCGACACGCTGAGCTTGCGCGTGAGTTCGTTGACCCGCGCGCCGCCGCGCCGCCGCACCTCCTCCAGGATCAGCGCGCGCCGCTGCTCGGCGAGGAGGTTCTGGTTGTCGCTCACCGCTCGGTCCGTCCCTTCGGTCCCTCGTCCACCGGCTCTGCCACCCGGCCACCGGTCCGGCCCAATCCTCCCACGGGCGCGAAGGGCACGCGCGGGTCACGATTCGGCAGCGCGCGCATCAGGTTCATCCCACCGGGGAATGCACAGCGCCCTGCGGGGCGAGGATGCTGGGAGCGAGTACCGGCACGTATTCGGGGGACTTCGGGGGAACACGGACATGCCGTCAGAGCACGCGCACGAGGGTGCCCGGGAGGGCGCGGCACCGGGCCGGAACGGACAGGAACCGCGCGGACAGGACACGTACGGGCAGGGCGCGCACGGGCAGGACACACACGGACAGGGCGGGCACGAGCAGCAGGGACTCTCCCTGGAGCTGCTCGTGCACGGCGTCGGGGGCACCACACCGGAGGAGATGCTCCGGGACCCGCGCACCGAGCGCATCACGGGGGACACCACGGCGGCGGTCTACCGCCGCACCGAGGACGCGGACGCGGAGGACCGCCCGGGGGAGTACCGGGACGAGCCGGTCCCCGAGGCGTACTGCTGGTCGAATCTCACTTCGGGCAACGGGGCACGGGCCCTCTGGCTGATCCTGCTGCCCTTCATGGTCGCCAACCTCGCGCACTGGACGCGCCCCGCGTCCGACGGCCGCCGCCGCATGGTCCGGCTGCACGGCGTGCTGGTGCGCCTGGTCGCGCTGTCGCTGACGGTGCTGCTCGTCGGCGCGGTCTGCGAGGTCGCGCTCGACCTGATCGCCTGGCAGTGCGGCGGCAGCCAGGAGTGCGCGGGAGGGCGCGACTGGCTGGCGTTCATGGCGGCGGGCCCGGACGGCTCGGGCGGCTGGTGGAGTCGGCCGGGCCGCAGGCTCGCCCTGGCGGCGGTGATCCCGGCCGCCGCCACGGGCCTGCTGTGGTGGCTCTCGCACCGCACCTGGAGCGCGTATGAGTCGCAGCAGCCCCTCGACACTACCGTGACCGAGGACGACCCGAAGGCGAACGGGCGCCCGGCGCTCTCGCTGCCCGGGTTCTGGTACGGCAAGCGGCACGTCGCCCGGCTCCGCGCCGCCCACACGGCGGCGGGGTTCCTGACGATCGGCGCGATGCTCGCCGCGGCCTCCACGCGGTACGACCGCAAGCCCGGCGGCAGCACCGCGCTCGACGCCTTCGGCTGGGCCCTGGAAGGCCTGCTCCTGGCCTGCGGCGCGTGGGTGCTGTACGTGGTCTGCCGCAGGGGCCGCAAGGACACCAGGGCCGACAACGACGACGAGTCGCTCTCCGTCACGGCGCTGCCCGGCGTCGCGCTCGGCATCACCGTGCTCGCGGCCGTGCACGGCGCCTGGTCGCGCCCCGGCTGGGTCTCCTCGCAGACGCTGCCCGGCGACGAGACGTTCGGCGTCGTCGCCGTCTTCCAGGGCGCCCTGGTCGTCGCGCTGGGCGTCGTCGGCGTCGCCCTCTACCGGGACCGGCCGGTCGAGCGGACCGCGCTGGGCGGGTTCGCCCCGGCGGCGGTCGCCATGCTGGCCTGCGCCCTGGGCGGGGTCCTCTCCGGCGGCGTCGCCCAGCGCGTCGGCGACTGGCTCGACGGGCCCGCCACACCCGGCTCGCCCGACGCGCCGATCGCGGGCCCGCCCACCCTGCTCACCTGGCAGGCGTCGATCATCCCGCTGCTGCTCGTCTTCGTGCTGGTCCTGATGGGCTGGTTCGCCTTCAAGCTGTGGCGCCGCGCCAAGGCGCTGCGCGAGAACGTGAACTCGATGTACCCGGAGTCGCTGCCCGACGAGTCGCGCTCCCGCCGCATCGGCGGCGCCATCGCGCGGGCCGCGCTCACCGACGAGGCGCCCTGGCTCGTGGCCACCGTCGCGGTCGTCACGCTCGTCCTGGGCGGCGGCGCGGTCCTCGGCACCGTCCTCACCGACCAGGTCCCGGGCCAGGCGGCCGACGGCGCGGGCGCGGTGCTCAACGGGGCGGCGGACACGGTGCAGGCCCTCGGCTCCTGGATGGTCGGCTTCGGCTTCCTGCTCTTCCTCACCTGGGGCCGCCGGGCCTACCGCGACCCGTCCGCGCGCCGCACCATCGGCATCCTGTGGGACGTCGGCACCTTCTGGCCCCGCTCCGCGCACCCCTTCGCGCCGCCCTGCTACGCCGAGCGGGCCGTGCCCGACCTGGCCTGGCGCATGGCCATGTGGACCGACAAGGAGCCCACCCGGCGGCTGGTCATCTCCGGCCACTCCCAGGGCAGCGTCCTGGCCGCCTCCGCCGTCTGGCAGCTCGACCCGGAGACCCGCCGCCAGATCGCGCTGCTCACCTACGGCTCCCCGCTGGAGCGGCTCTACGCCCGCTGGTTCCCCGCGTACTTCGGCCCCGCGCAACTGGAGGCGCTGGACAAGGACGTCCACTGCTGGAGCAACCTGTGGCGGCTGACCGACCCCATCGGCGGCCCCGTGCGCCTCCAGCCCGTCGACGGCCACCGCGTGGACCACGGCCCGCTGCGCGACCCGGTGGACTACGGCCGTACGAAGGAACGCCCGCTGCCCGCGCCGATCCTGGCCCACGGCGACTATCAGGCCGACCCCGCGTTCGACGAGGAGCGCGACGGCCTGCTCGCCCGGCTCAGGATCCCGCGCGAGGGCCTGACCGGAGTCCCGCAGCAGCCCGCACTCGCGGGCCAGGCCGTCGCGGGTCAGGGGGGCACGGACCGGGCCGTCGCGGGTCAGGCCGAGGGCGCGGCGCCCGGCAGGTCCTCCGGGTAGAGGAGCGTGAGGTCGTCGGTGCTCGGGTCGGGGAGCTGCGCGACCCGGCCCGCGTGCCGCTCGACCATCGCCTCGAACGTCTGCCGCGCGGTGCGGCCGTTGCCGAACGAGGGGCCCTTGGGCAGCGTCGTGAAGTAGCCCAGCAGGGCGTCCCGCGCGCCCTCGCCGAGGTGGTACTCGTGCTCGTCCGCCTGCTGCTCGACGATGCGCAGCAACTCCCCGGGCGCGTAGTCCCCGAAGGTGATGGTGCGCGAGAAGCGCGAGGCGACGCCCGGGTTGACCGCGAGGAAGCGCTCCATCTCGGCCGTGTACCCGGCGGCGATCACCACGACCTCGTCGCGGTGGTCCTCCATCAGCTTCACCAGGGTGTCGATGGCCTCGCGGCCGAAGTCGCGCCCGGAGTCCTCGGGCGAGAGGGCGTACGCCTCGTCGATGAAGAGCACGCCGCCGCGCGCCCGTTCGAAGGCCTCCTGGGTGCGGATGGCCGTCGAACCGATGTGCTCACCCACCAGGTCGACCCGGGAGACCTCGACCAGATGGCCGCGCTGGAGGACGCCGAGGGAGTGCAGGATCTCGCCGTACAGCCGCGCGACGGTCGTCTTGCCGGTGCCGGGGGAGCCGGTGAAGACCAGGTGGCGCTTGGCCGAGGCCGCCTTGAGCCCGGCACGCTGGCGGCGGCGGCCGACCTCGATCATGTCGGTGAGGGCGCGCACCTCGCGCTTCACGCTCTCCAGGCCGACCAGCGCGTCGAGTTCGCCGAGCACCTCCTTGGACGGCCGTCCGGGCACGGCCTCGCCGTTCTCCTGGCCGCCGCCCGCGGGGTCCTGGGCCGAGGGGGTCGCCGGGGACGGGGGGAGGGACGGGGCCTGCGGCTGCCGGCCGGGAGCGTACTGGCGGGGGACGGAGACCGAGGCCGTGAGCAGCCCGGCCGTCCCCGGGCCCTCCGGGGGCGCGGCGGGCGGGGGAGCGCCGTTCAGGGAGCCGGCCTTCGCGGCGCTCTCGTCGCTGGAGCAGTCCTCGGTGACCGGGCCCTCCTCCGCGAACTCGTACCCCCCGCGCGCGCAGCGCTCCGTACGGCAGCGGCGCAGCGTGGTGCGGCAGCCGTCGATGATGTGGAACCCGTACCCCTGCGAGCCGGTGACCCGGCAGTGCTGGAACGTGCCCCGGCCCTCCGCCGAGACGTAGAAGCCCGCCTCCGCGGCGCCGCTGACCGTGGTGCGCTCGACCGTCGGGTCGGCGCCCTTGGTGACGATGACGCCGGTGGCGGCGCCGTCTATCGTGCAGCCGCTGAGGACGCCGCCGCTGCCGTGGTCGCGGAACCAGGCGCCCGTCGCCGTCTCGCGGATCCGGCAGTCGTCGAGCTGGACGGCCGCGCCGTCGCTCACCGAGACGGCGGTGCCCCGCACCTGCGACACGTCGCTGTCGAGCACGTCGACGCGGGAGCCGCGGTCGAGGACGAACAGCGCGTCGGGCACGGAGTGCACCCGGCAGGAGTCGAGGACGGCCGTGGCGCCGTCGCTGACCCACACGGCCGGGTAGTCTCCCGTGGCCTCGTGGATCTCGCAGCCGTTGGCGTCGACGCGCGTGCCGGGGTCCCATACGGACAGTCCGTTGCGCCCGAAGCGCCGCACCGTCGAGCGGGTGAGGGTCAGGACCGAGCGGGAGCGCAGGTCCACGGCGTTCTCGGGGATGTCGTGGACGTCGCAGTCGGCCAGGGTGAGCACCGCGTCGGTGTCGAGAGTGACGCCGTCGCCCGAGGTGCGGTGGACCTGGCAGTCCGTCAGATAGCCGCTGGCCCGGGCCGTGACGCGCACGCCGCTGCCCTTGATCTCGTACACCTCGCAGCCGACCGCCTCGGCGGAGGTGCCCTCGCCCTGGAGCGAGAGCCCGGCGCCCGAGGCGTGGTGCACGCGGCAGCGCTCCAGCCGGGGGCGTGCGCCGTCGCGCACCGCGATCCCCGACTGCCCGGCGGCGACCACCTCGCACTCCTCGTACAGCCCGCCCGCGCCGCCCGTGACGCTCATCCCGAGCCCCGCCGGGTTGTCCACCACGCAGCGCCGCACGGTGGGCCGCGCGCCGCCGCGGACCTCGATGCCCGCCGCCGAGCGCGTCATCACCCGCAGCCCGGTCAGCTCGGGCGCCGCGTCCTCGACGAGCACGGCGGGAACGGCCGCGTCCTGCCCCTCGATCTGGAGGTCCTGCACGGAGGCGGGCGCGCGGAGGGTCAGCGCGACCCCGTCGACGGGCGCGATACGGACCGAGCCGCTGCCGGACCGCTCGGGGCCGCGCAGCGTGATGGTCCGCTCCAGCACCAGGTTCTCGCGGTACGTACCGGGTGCGACGGTGAGCACGTCCCCGTCGGACGCCGCCTCCAGCGCGGCCGACAAGGACGCGTACTCTCCCGTGCGCCGCCGCCACCGCGACGTGCCCGCGTGCGTCACCGTGACCGAGCCCTGTGCCATGGAGTGCCGTGCCCCAACCTCGTGCGTATCCAGATGCGTTGCCACCGGGCGCGGGGGATCCCGCGTCGGTCGCACCACCGTAGCGTGCGCTGGGCCGATGGGTTGACGGGTCCGCCCGTGACGGGTGCGCGAAGGGTCAGTTACTGGTACCGGCGCGGCCCCAGTCGGGCCCGATCCGTCCCCACTCCTCGTCCCAGCGGGCGTACCGGCGGCGCATGACCTCCCGGAGGGCGAGGCGGCGCGCCAGCTCCAGCACGGTGACGGCGCCCGCGCCTGCGGCCAGTCCGGCGAGGAGGGAGTGCGAGGAAGCGGAGCGCGCGCTCATCGGGCGCGGGGTGAGACGGCCGTGCCCGTCCGTCCAGACCTCGAAGCGCTCGCCGGGGCGCACGCGCTGGTGCACGGGGAGGCTTCCGGTGTGCGGCTTGCCGTCGGCGGGCCCCAGCCAGCGCACCGTCACCCGCCCCCGGTCCTGGCCGCGCGCCGCGGACTCGGGGTCGGTGTGGAAGGCGGGCCGCGCGGAGACGTCCACCACCGTCGCCCGGACGCGGTGCCGGTCGTGCTGCTGCTCCCGCGCCGTACGCAGCAGCGCGTCGTGGGTCGCGTCCGCGGTGACGAGCCCGGCGACCGGCGCGCCGACGGCGATGAGCAGGGCGGCCCAGAGGGCGAGCCATGCCTCGCGGCGGTCCGTACGGCGGCACAGCGGATTGCCCCGCCAGCGCCAGAGTCCGACAATGGTGCGCATACCGCTCACCCCCTTCCCCGTCCGTACGTACCTCGACGCGCGAGGTACATGCACGAGAGGGAAACGAAGAGAGCGGAATCACGGACACGAAGTCCGGGCGCTCCCCGGTCCGGTGGTCGAGCCGGCCCGTCGGCGACGCGGTTCCCCTCGCGGTCCCCGCACGATTCCCCTCGTGGGGCCCCGAGTTTACTGAGCGAGCGCGCGCCCCGACTCAGGGGGGCGCGAAGCGAATTTTTGCGCGCCGTCCGTTTGCCTCTGCGCCGTCAAATGCGCCCATCCGGCCGAGTGCGCCGTTCGCCGCTGCGGAGAGTGACGGCTCCTCCGGGGCCGTCACCGAGAGTCGTCGATTCCGGCCGGTTACCCGAGCCGTGCAGCGAGCATTCACCAGGCCGGGGCATCTTTTGAGCGATTGCCCGGGGATTCCCGCCGCCACTAACTTCTGGCGGCAGCGCGTGTGAATTTTCTTTCCCTGCACGGAGATTGGGTTCAGAATGACGACTGCGACAGAGCGGAATTCCGGCGGCGAAGGCGAGGTCGAGGCGGGCGGGGCGGCCCAGCTCAGCCTCGCGACGGCCGCGGCCCGGAATCTCGCGACGACCACCAAGACGCCCCCGCAGATGCAGGGGATCTCGTCGCGGTGGCTGCTCAAGGTCCTTCCGTGGGTGCAGGTCTCCGGCGGCACGTTCCGCGTGAACAGGCGGCTGTCCCACACCCTCGGCGACGGCCGCGTCGAATTCACCTCCACGGGCTCCGAGGTCCGCGTCATCCCCGCCGAGCTGACCGAGATCCCGCTCCTGCGGGGTTACGAGGACAGGGCGGTGCTGGAGTCCCTCGCCTCCCGCTGCACCCAGCGCGACTTCGGGCCCGGCGAGACCGTCGCCGAGGCCGGGAGCCCCGCGGGTCTGCTGCTCGTGGCCCACGGCAAGCTGCGCAGGACCGGCAGGGGGAGGTACGACGAGGAGACGGCCCTCGGCATCCTCGCCGACGGCGACTTCGCGGGCGCCGAGAGCCTCGGCGGCACGCCCGCCACCTGGGACTCCACCCTGACCTCGCTCACCAGCGGCACCGTCCTCACCCTCGACCGCTCCGCTTTCGACGAGATCCTCGCGGGCTCCGACAGCCTCCGCGCGCACCTCGAATCGGTGCGCCGGGCGATCCCGGCCAGCCGCACCGAGCACGGCGAGGCGGCCATCGAGCTGGCCTCAGGGCATGAGGGCGAGCCGGAGCTGCCGGGCACCTTCGTGGATTACGAGCTGAGTCCGCGGGAGTTCGAGCTGAGCGTGGCCCAGACCGTGCTGCGCGTCCACACCCGCGTCGCCGATCTCTACAACCACCCGATGAACCAACTGGAGGAGCAGCTCCGGCTGACCGTCGAGGCCCTGCGCGAGCGCCAGGAGCACGAGATGGTCAACAACCGCGAGTTCGGCCTGCTGCACAACGTGGACATGAAGCACCGCGTGCACACCCGTTCCGGCCCGCCGACCCCCGACGACCTCGACGAGCTGCTCGCCACCGTCTGGAAGGACCCGAGCGTCATCCTCGCCCACCCCAAGGCCATCGCCGCCATCGGGCGCGAATGCAGCAGCCGCGGGGTCTACCCTCAGCACACCGATTTCGAGGGCCAGTCCGTGCCCTCCTGGCGGGGCGTTCCCATTCTGCCGTGCAACAAGATCCCGGTCACCAAGAGCGGCACCAGTTCGCTCCTCGCGATGCGCACGGGGGAGAAGACCCAGGGTGTCGTCGGACTCCACCAGACCGGAATTCCCGACGAATACAGCCCCGGCCTCTCCGTGCGTTTCATGGGCATCAATGAAAAGGCAGTCATGTCCTATCTGGTGAGTGCCTACTATTCCGCGGCCGTCCTCGTTCCCGACGCGCTCGGCATCCTGGAGGACGTCGAGATCGGGCACTGACCGCCCGCCCACCCGCACATCAGCACACGCGTCCACGCCCCCGCCCGGCGCACACCAGGGCGGGGAAGAGCACGAAGAAACAGGGAGCGGGAAGACACCCGATGACCACGCACCCCGAAACCGCCGGCACCACCGGGCCCGACCGGTCGAGCCTCGCGACCGCCGCCGCCCGGAATCTCGCGACGACCACCAAGACGCCCCCTCAGATGCAGGGCATCTCGCCCCGCTGGCTGCTGCGCGTCCTGCCCTGGATCGAGACCACCGGCGGCACCTACCGGGTCAACCGCAGGCTCACCCACACCCTCGGCGACGGCCACGTCGAGTTCGTCTCCACCGGCGCCGACATCCGCGTCATCCCCGCCGAGCTGCGCGAGATCCCGCTGCTGCGCGGCCTCTCCGACGAGGCGGCGCTGCGCACCCTCGCCGACAGCTTCGTCCAGCGCGAGGTCGACGCCGGCGACACCCTCACCACGCGCGGCGAGCCCGCCTCGGAGCTGCTGCTCGTCGCTCACGGCAGGCTCGACAAGCGCGCGGCCGGGAAGTACGACGACGAGATCAGCCTCGGCGTCGTGGCCGACGGCGACCACGTGGGCGACCAGATCCTCACCCCCGACCCCGGCACCTGGGCGTACACCCTGACGGCCACCACCCGCTGCACCGTCCTCGCGCTGCCCCGCGAGGCGTTCCGGCAGGCCGCCGAGCGCTCCGGCACGCTCCGCGCGCACCTCGACAGCGTCGTGTCCCGTGCGGTGCCCCGGCAGAACCGCCGCGGCGAGGCCGACATCCTCTTCGCCTCCGGTCACGAGGGCGAGCCGGAGCTGCCGGGCACCTTCGTGGACTACGAGCTGAGTCCGCGGGAGTACGAGCTGAGCGTGGCCCAGACCGTGCTGCGCGTCCACACCCGCGTCGCCGATCTCTACAACCAGCCGATGAACCAGGTCGAGGAGCAGCTCCGGCTGACCGTCGAGGCCCTGCGCGAGCGCCAGGAGCACGAGATGGTCAACAACCGCGAGTTCGGCCTCCTCCACAACGCCGACCTCAGCCAGCGCATCCACGCCCGCTACGGCCCGCCCACCCCCGACGACCTGGACGAGCTGATCTCGCGCCGCCGCAAGACGCGCTACATGCTCGCCCACCCCAAGACCATCGCCGCCGTCGGCCGCGAGTGCAGCAGCCGCGGGGTCTATCCCGGCGAGACCACCGTCGAGGGCAGCCGCGTCCTCGCCTGGCGCGGCGTCCCGCTGCTGCCCTGCGACAAGATCCCCGTCCGCGACGACGGCACCAGCTCGATCCTCGCCATGCGCGTCGGCCAGGAGAACCAGGGCGTCGTCGGGCTCCACCAGACCGGCCTCCCCGACGAGATCCAGCCCTCGCTGAACGTGCGCTTCATGGGCATCGACGACAAGGCCCTCGTCTCCTACCTGGTGAGCGCCTACTTCTCGGCGGCCGTCCTGGTGCCCGACGCGCTCGGCATCCTGGAGGACGTCGAGGTCTGAGCCGCCGCCGCACACGAGTCCACACAGCCGCGCCCGGGGCGTTGCCCGCCGCCGGGCGCGGCTGCACGATGACGGTGTGCGGAATCCATGGCTCGCCCTCGAAGCGGGAGCGGACCCGGCCCGGCGTGCGGGCCAAGTGCGCCGTGCCCACGAGGAGTTCCTGACCGGAGGCTCGATCGCCACGCCCGTGCGCGACGTGGTCGCCGAGTCCTGGCGGCGCTGCGCCGGGGCCCGCGTCGCGCCCGAGGGCCTCGCCCGTATCGACCTCGACGACGCGGCGCTCGCCGCCTGCCGCGCGGAGCACCCCCTCGCGCCCGTGATGCCGCTCTTCCGGGAACTCCTCGGCGCCATCGCCGAGGACGGCGAGCACCTGCTGTCCGTCTGCGACGCGCGCGGCCGGATGCTGTGGGTCGAGGGCCACCCCCAGGTACTGCGCCGCGCCGAGCGTATGAACTTCGTGCCCGGCTCCCGCTGGGCCGAACGCGCCTCCGGCACCAACGCGCCCGGCACCGCGCTGGCCCTCGACCACCCGGTGCAGATCTTCGCCTCCGAGCACTACTGCCGCCCCGTGCAGTCCTGGACGTGCGCCGCCGCGCCCGTGCACGACCCGCGCACCCTCCGCGTCATCGGCGCCGTCGACATCACCGGCGGCGACCACCTGGCCTCTCCGCAGAGCCTCGCCCTCGTCCAGGCCACCGCGCGCGCCGCCGAGGCCCGCCTCGCCGCGCTCGGCCCCACGACGCCCGCGCCCGCCGCCACGTACGCCCTGGACGTCCTCGGCCGCGACGAGGCCCTGCTGCACACTCCGTACACCCGCGCCACCGGGCAGCCCGTGCGGCTCGGCCCCCGGCACAGCGAGATCATGCTGCTGCTCGCCGCGCACCCCGACGGGATGACCGGCGACCGGCTCGCCCACGAGCTGTACGGGGAGCGCGACGTCACGCCCGTCACCCTGCGCGCCGAACTCTCCCGGCTGCGGCACCTGCTGGGCCCGCTGCTCGTCTCGCGCCCGTACCGGCTGCGGGAGCGGCCCGCCACCGACTACGACGCCGTCGCCGACGCGCTCGGCGCCGCCGACCCCGGCGCGGCCCTCGCCGCCTACCCGGGCCCGCTGCTGCCCCGCTCCGAGGCCCCCGGCGTCATCCGGCTGCGGCGCCTGCTCGAACAGCGGCTGCGCCGCCGCCTCCTCGCGAGCGGCGACCCCGCGCTGCTGGAGAGCTGGCTGTGCACGTCATGGGGCGAGGACGACCTGGAGGTACGGGACCTGCTGCACGCCCGTACGGCACGCGCGGCGCACCCGTCCGGGGGCCCCGGGCGTGCAACCTCCGCGCAACGTTCCGCGCGCTAGCGTCCCCACCACCGCGACCGCCGCACGGGCGGCGGGGCCTTGAGCGGGACCCTCAAGGGAGGCACAGCATGAGCCGCTACGCAGCACCGGGCACCGAGGGCGCCCTGATGTCGTATCAGCCGCGCTACGACCACTGGATCGGCGGGACCTACGTCGCCCCCAAGCAGGGCGGCTACTTCGAGAACCCCACGCCGGTCACCGGGCAGCCCTTCACCGAGATCGCCCGGGGGACCGCGGACGACGTCGAGCGCGCCATCGACGCCGCGCACGAGGCCCAGCCCGCCTGGGGCCGCAGGCCCGCCGCCGAGCGCGCCGCCGTCCTCAACGGGATCGCGCAGCGCATGGAGGCGCACCTGGAGGAGCTGGCGGTCGCCGAGAGCTGGGAGAACGGCAAGCCGGTCCGCGAGACCCTCGCCGCGGACATCCCCCTCGCCATCGACCACTTCCGCTACTTCGCCGGGGCGATACGCGCGCAGGAGGGCTCGCTCTCGCAGATCGACGAGGACACCGTCGCGTACCACTTCCACGAGCCGCTGGGCGTCGTCGCGCAGATCATCCCGTGGAACTTCCCGATCCTGATGGCCACCTGGAAGCTCGCGCCCGCGCTGGCCGCGGGCAACGCCGTCGTCCTCAAGCCCGCCGAGCAGACCCCGGCCTCCGTCCACTACTGGATGAGCCTGATCGCCGACCTGCTGCCGCCGGGCGTCGTCAACATCGTCAACGGCTTCGGCGCCGAGGCGGGCAAGCCCCTCGCCGGCAACCCGCGCGTCGCCAAGATCGCCTTCACCGGCGAGACGACGACGGGGCGGCTCATCATGCAGTACGCCTCGGAGAACCTGAAGCCCGTCACGCTGGAGCTGGGCGGCAAGAGCCCGAACATCTTCTTCGAGGACGTCTCCGACGACGGCGACGACTTCTACGACAAGGCCCTCGAAGGCTTCACCATGTTCGCCCTCAACCAGGGCGAAGTCTGCACGTGCCCGTCCCGCGCCCTCATCCAGCAGGGCCACTACCGCAGCTTCCTCGACGCCGGGATCGCCCGCACCGAGGCCATCGTCCAGGGGCACCCGCTGGACACCGCGACGATGGTCGGCGCGCAGGCCTCCAACGACCAGTTGGAGAAGATCCTCTCCTACCTCGACATCGGTCGGCAGGAAGGCGCCCGCGTCCTCACCGGCGGCGCCCGCGCCGAACTCGGCGGCGAGCTGGAGGGCGGCTACTACGTCCGGCCCACCATTCTGGAGGGCGGCAACCAGATGCGGGTCTTCCAGGAGGAGATCTTCGGCCCCGTCGTCTCCGTCACCGGCTTCACCGACTTCGACGACGCGATGTCGATCGCCAACGACACGCTCTACGGCCTCGGCGCGGGTGTCTGGACCCGCGACGGCTCCCGCGCGTACCGGGCGGGCCGGGCCATCCAGGCGGGCCGCGTGTGGACCAACTGCTTCCACGCGTATCCGGCGCATGCCGCCTTCGGCGGATACAAGCAGTCGGGCATCGGCCGCGAGACGCACAAGATGATGCTCGACCACTACCAGCAGACCAAGAACCTGCTGGTCAGCTACTCGCCCAAGAAACTCGGACTGTTCTGATGGCACAGCAGAAGGAGCGTGTCGCCCTCACCCCGGAGGCGGCACGCCTGCTGCGCGAGCTGACGGAGAAGCACGGCCCGCTGATGTTCCACCAGTCCGGCGGCTGCTGCGACGGCAGCAGCCCCATGTGCTACGAGCGCGGCGAGTTCCGCACCGGCGACTCCGACGTCCTGCTCGGCGAGCTGGCCGTCGAAGGCGTCGCGGAACCCGTGCCGTTCTGGATGTCGGCGAGCCAGTTCGCGTACTGGAGCCACACGCATCTGACCGTCGACGTCGTCGAGGGCCGGGGAAGCGGCTTCTCCCTGGAGGCGCCCGAAGGCGTCCGCTTCCTCATCCGCTCCCGGCTCATGGAGCGGTGAGGGCTCCCCGCTCTCCCCGCTCCACCGTGCCGCTCCCGCCCCCCGGCAGTCGGCGCCGGACCTGGTCCGTCAGTACCCCCGGCCGGGGTACTGGTGGCCACCGTACGGATCCTCGTACGGGCTGGGCATCTGGCGGGGCACCGGCGGGCGCGGCGCGACCGGCCGCATCTGCGGCGGCTGCGCCTGCTGCGGCACCTGGGGGTGCGGCTGGGGCTGCTGCTGCGCCGGCGGAGCCGCGTACCCCCGCGCGGGGGCGTGCGTCTGCTGCGGCACATAGGCGGCCGGGGCCTGCTGGAGCGGCGCCGGGGCCTGCGGCAGCGCGGGCTGCGCCTGGGGCAGGGCCGGCTGCGTCATCTGCTGGTGATGATGCGGCACGGGCGCGGGCGGCGCGGGCTGCTGATACCCGCCGTACTGCGGCGCCGGGGGCTGCTGCGCGGCCGGACCGGGCGGGAGTGCGGCGGGCGGCAGCGCGGGAAGACCGCCACCGGTGTCGTAGAGAGGAGATGTCACTCGGATAGGAGCGATCTGCGGCGTGCCCCGCTCGGCGACAAGCATGTCGTAGATCGGTGTCTCGGGGTAGCTCGGTGCAGCGTAGTAGCCGCCGCCATAAGAGCTGCGGGGGGAGGTCATGCCCATAAGTTAAGCCCAAAATGTGGCCGTTGGGGAGTCCGATAGGTGGACGGTTCTCCGTGTTCGGAGTGGCCCCGGCTCACTAATGTGAGCGAATCGACGAAAAACGGGCCCCATGGTGCGTTGGAATCCTGTAAAGAGCGTGTGCCCCGGAGGGGGACGCGCCATGCCGGAAGACCGGACAGTAGGTTGGGAATCACGCGAGCACCAGGGCAGAGGGGGAGCGGGCAGCATGACGATGCGCAAGGGAACGAACGTCCCCGTCACGGCGGACGCGGTACGGATCGAGCTGGGCTGGCGCACCGGTCCCGGCGTCCCTGACGTCGACGCCTCCGCGCTGCTGCTCACCGACGCCGGGAAGGTCCGCTCGGACGGCGACTTCGTCTTCTACAACCAGCCCAGGCACGCCACCGGCGCCGTGCGCCACGAGGGCAAGAAGCCCCAGGGAGCCGCGTGCGTCGACGAGTTGGGCGCCGACCTCGGGCGCGTCGAGCCCGGCATCGAACGGATCGTCGTCGCCGCCTCCGCCGACGGGGGCACCTTCGGCCAGGTGCCCGGGCTGTACGTCCGCGTGCTGGAGGCCGTGACCGGGGCCGAGCTGGCCCGCTTCGACAGCGACGACGCCACGGTGGAGACCGCGTTCGTCCTCGGCGAGCTGTACCGCAGGCAGGGCGGCTGGAAGTTCCGCGCCGTCGGACAGGGCTACGGCAGCGGACTCGCGGGCCTCGCGACCGACTTCGGCATCAGCGTGGACGACCCCGCCCCCGCTCCCACGCGCACCCCCGCGCCCCCGCGCACCCCGGAGGCCCCACCGGCGCCGGCCCCCGCACGGCAGGCCCCTGCCGTGCCCCCACGCGCCCCGGAACCCCCGTCGGCCCCCGCGCCCCCTTCCGCGCCCGTGCGCCTCAGCAAGGTCACGCTCACCAAGGACTCACCGTCCGTCTCGCTCACCAAGCAGGGCGGCACCTCCGGCACGATGCGCGTGAACCTCAACTGGACGACGCAGGGCTTCCAGTCGAAGGGACTCGCGGGCCGCCTCAGCCGCGCCATGGGCGCCCTCACCGGCCCCGACCTCGACCTCTGCGCCCTCTTCGAGCTGACCGACGGGCGCAAGGGCGTCGTCCAGGCCCTCGGCAACTCCTTCGGCTCCCTCGCCCGCCCGCCCTACATCCACCTCGACGGCGACGACCGTACGGGCGCCGTCGAGACCGGCGAGAACCTCACGATCAACCTCGACCACATCAAGGACCTGCGGCGCGTCCTCATCTTCGTCACCATCTACGAGGGCGCCCGTTCCTTCGCGGGGCTGCACGCCACCGTCACCCTCCAGCCCCAGCACGGCGCGCCCGTCGACTTCTCCCTCGACGAGTGCACCGTCCCGTCCACCGTGTGCGCCCTGGCCCTCCTCACCAACGAGGGCGGCGACCTGATCGTCCGTCGGGAGGCGCGCTATCTGGTGCCGCCGCGCGGCGTCAGCCCACAGCGCACCGTCGACCAGGAGTACGGCTGGGGCATGGAATGGACCCCGGGCCGCAAGTGACGCCCCGGGCCGCACAGGTGACGCCCCCGGGCGGGAAGTGACGGCCGGTCACGAATACGTCCGGTCACGAATACGTGCGGCCCTTCCACGCCGCGCCCCTGCCCCGGTAGTGCTGCACGGCCGAGTCCACCGTCATCGCCAGGTACAGCGCGGCGGTGACCGGGAGGAGAGGGGCCAGCCAGAGGGGCTGGCCGTAGTAGCGCAGCATCGGCACGTACGTCAGCGTCATCAGCGCCCAGGCCGCGCCGCCCGCCGGTGAGCCCGCGCACGCGGCCATCGGCGGCACCAGATAGACCAGCGCCAGTCCGGCCACCGTGCCGAGCAGCAGGAGCGGGTTGTTCCGCAACTGGGCGTACGCGCTGCGCGAGACCATCCGCCACAGCGGACGCAGCCCGCTGTACGGGCGCACGCTCGTCACGCCCTCCGCCAGGCCCAGCCAGATCCGGCCGCCCGCGCGCTTGACCGTACGGCCGAGCGTCACGTCGTCGATCACCGCGTCCCTGATGCTGTCCGGCAGCCCCGCGCGCACGGCCGTCTCCGTGCGCAGCAGCACGCAGCCGCCCGCCGCCGCTGCCGTGCGGCCCGAGGGGCGGTTGATCCAGCGGAACGGGTAGAGCTGCGCGAAGAAGTACACGAAAGCGGGAACGATGAGCCGCTCCCATCCGGACACCACGCGCAGCCGTGCCATCTGCGACACCAGGTCGAGCCGGGAGAGGCGCGCCGCGGCGACCAGGCGGCGCAGCGAGTCCGGGGCGTGCGCGATGTCCGCGTCCGTCAGCAGCAGGAACTCCGGCTCCGCCCCGTCCGCCGCGCGGCCCTCTTCCCGGGCGACCCGCATCCCGTGGCGCACCGCCCACAGCTTCCCCGTCCAGCCCGGCGCGGGCTCTCCGGGGGAGTGGACCGTCAACGGGAGCCCGCGCGGGGCGTCCCCGGCTCCGGCGAGCTTCCGCGCGACCTCGCCCGTGCCGTCCGTGGACCCGTCGTCGACGAGGACGATCCGCGCCCGCCCCGGATAGTCCTGCGCCAGCAGCGTGGGCAGGCTCAGCGGCAGCACCTCCGCCTCGTCCCGCGCGGGCACCACCACGGCCACCTCGGGCCAGCCCACGTCCCGCCGGCCCTCGTCCGGGCCGCCGCCGGGCGGCAGCCTCACGTCCGTACGCCAGAAGAAGCCCTGGCCGAGCAGCAGCCAGAGCCAGGCGGCGAGGGAGAACACGGCGGTCCACATGAGCACGGTCATCGGCGGCAGTCTGCCCGACGCGGACCCGTATGACCGATCGATTAGAGTTGCTCACCGTGAAGATCGCGCTGATGGACTCCGGAATCGGCCTCCTCCCGGCCGCCGCCGCCGTACGCCGGGCCCGCCCCGACGCCGACCTCGTGCTCTCCGACGACCCGGACGGCATGCCCTGGGGGCCGCGCGACGCCCACGACATCACCGCCCACGCGCTGGCCTGTGCCCGCGCCGCCGCCGAGCTGGGCCCGGCCGCGCTGATCGTCGCCTGCAACACCGCCACCGTGCACGCGCTGCCCGCGATCCGCGCCGAACTGGAGCCCGCCGTCCCGGTGATCGGCACCGTCCCGGCCATCAAGCCCGCCGCCGCGGCGGCCGCGACCTCCGGCGGCCCCCTCGCGATCTGGGCGACGCCCGCCACCACCGGCAGCCCGTACCAGCGCCGTCTGATCGACGAGTTCGGCAACGGGGCGGACATCACCGAGGTGCCCTGCCACGGTCTCGCCGACGCGATCGAGAGCGGCGACGAGGACCTCATCGACAAGGCCGTGCGCGCCGCCGCCGCGCTCACCCCCGACGACGTACGGACCGTCGTCCTCGGCTGCACCCACTACGAGCTGGTCGGTGGCCGGGTCCGCGAGGCCGTCACCGCGCCCGGCGCCACCCCGCCGGTCCTGCACGGCTCGGCCCAGGCCGTCTGCGCCCAGGCGCTGCGCCGTGCGAACGCCGTCCCCGACCCGGACGCCGAGCCGACCGGCGGCCTCACCGTGCTCCACAGCGGCAGCACGGGAGAGCTGACCAGCACCGCGCTCACGTACGCCGAGGGGCGTCTGCTCGCCGCCTCCAGCCCCGCCCGGGGCTGACCGGGCTCCGCGCGGCGGGCCGGACACGGGCGGCGGAGCGGCACGCACGACGGGCTGCCCGCGGGTGCGGAGCGGAGTAGGCTCGTCACCATGAGGGATCATCCCCGCGATGCCGTGCCCCCGGGCAAGGGTGCCGAGGGTGACGCGGTTCCCCCCGCATCCCCGACGCCCCCGAATCCGCCGGCGGACCAGCCCTGCCCCGAGCACTGGACCGGCCGGGCCACCAACCGCTACCAGTGGGCGCTCGCCGCGCTCGGCGCCGCCTGCCTCGCCCTCGGCATCGACCTCGCCGTCGAGGCCGCCTGGTGGGGCGGGCTCGCGCCGCTGGTCATGTCCGTCGTCGGCTGCCTCGCCGCGGGGCTGCTCATCCTCTTCGGCACCCTCGCCTTCGTGAAGGTCAAGGTGAAGGTCGACGACGACGCGCTGGAGGTGCGGTGCGGCCACGCCGGGCTGCCCCGGCGCCGTATCCCGCTGCGCGACGTGATCGAGGCCGACCACGCCCCCACCGTCACCCCGCGTCACTGGGGCGGCTGGGGCTACCGCTGGCGCCCCGAGAAGGGCACCGCCGTCATCGTCCGCAGAGGCGAGGGCCTGGTCCTGCGCCTCGGCGACGGCCGCGTCTTCACGGTCACGGTCGACGACGCCGAGGCAGCGGTCCGCGTCATCCGCTCCCGCCTCACCGTGCCGGGGGCTTGAACCGGGCCTGGTGTCATCGCCCGTTGCCCGTGCCCGGGTAGGGGCACGCCCCTTGCTTCTCCCCGCTGTGCTTGGGAAGTCTGCGCTGGGGGTCCCCCCTGCTCGAAGAGCTTGGGGGAGCAGGGTTGGCAAGCGCAGCCCACTTCGCTGGGTGCGCGCGTACAAGGGCCGGGTTCGGGGTGCCCCGGGCTGTGCTTCGCGGGCCGCGCCCGCGTCTGGGCTGGGCGCGCAGTTCCCCGCGCCCCTGGAGGGGCAAGCTCCGTGGTGTTGTGACCGGGCGTCCCGGTGGTGGAG
>NZ_BAAAPE010000002.1:36533-87928 GCF_039530985.1 Streptomyces albiaxialis | reverse complement strand
CAGGCTGCTCCCTCCCCTCCGTGACCAGGCGTTTCTAGCGTTCTCCGTAGCACTACGGCACACAGGGCTACGGCTACGGAGGGACACGCATGCTCGGGCTCGACCGGGTCAGCAGGGAGTACCGGAGGGGCGTACGCGCGCTGGATGACGTGAGCCTCCATCTTCCGCCGGGGCGGTTCCTCGCCGTCATGGGCCGCTCCGGGTCCGGCAAGTCGACGATGCTGGCCTGCGCAGCCGGACTGGACAGGCCCACCAGCGGGACCGTCCGTGTCGGCGGCACCGACCTGTCGGGGCTGAAGCCCGAGGCCCTCACACGGCTGCGCCGGGACCGCGTCGGCTTCGTCTCCCAGGACCTCAATCTGCTGCCCGCGCTGACCGTGCTGGAGAATGTCGCGCTCCCGCTCCTCCTCGCGGGAGCCGCCCCGGGAGCCGCCCCGGGAGGCGCTCCCGAGGAGCGCGCGCGGCGCGCGCTCGCCGCCGTCGGGCTGCCGGACCGCGCGGACGACAGGCCCGCGCGCCTCTCCGGCGGCCAGCGGCAGCGGGTCGCCGTCGCGCGCGCCCTCGTGACGGGCGCCGGGCTGCTCCTCGCCGACGAGCCGACCGGCGCCCTCGACCCCGTCACCGCGCACGAGGTCCTCGCCCTGCTGCGGCACACGGCCGACACCGAGGGGCACGCCGTGCTCATGGTCACCCACGACCCCGCCGCCGCCCGCTGGGCCGATCAGACCGTCTTCCTCACCGACGGCCGCCTGACGGGGTGCCTGGAGCGGCCCGGCGAGGCCGAGATCCGACGCGAGCTGGGCCGGGAGCGGACCCCGGCACCGGTCCGGGAGCGGGGGCCGGTCCTGTGAGCGCCGTCCGGCTGCTCGCGGCGCGCTCCGCGCGCGCCCACCGCCGCGCCTGGCGCGCCGTCTTCGCCGCCCTCGCGCTCACCTCCGTCCTGCTGGGCGCGTTCGCGCTCGCCGTCGGCTCCACGGCGCTCGGCCATCCGCGCGTCGAGCGGTACGCGGCGGCGCCCCTCGTCGTCGCGGGCGACCAGAACACCCGCTACACCGCGAAGCCCTGGGGCAGCGACCCCGAGACCGTACGCGCCGCGCTGACCGGACCCGTCCGCGTGCCCGCCCGCGCCCTCGACGTGGTCCGTACGGTTCCGGGCGTACGGGAGGCCGTGCCCGACCGTGTGTTCCAGGCGTCCACGGGACGGGCCTCGCGCCCGGTGCCGGGCCGCTCCTGGCGTGCCGCGGCGCTCGCGCCGTACGCCCTGCGCGAGGGGCGCGCGCCCCGTGCCGCGCACGAGGCCGTCGCGGGCGGCGACCTGGGCGTACGCCCCGGACAGCGGATCGGCGGGCACCGGATCGTGGGCGTCGCCGAGGGGCCGCGCGCGCTGTACGTCACCGAGCGCGAGGCCCGGGCCCGTACCGGGCACGGCGGCGCGCTCGACGCGATCGGCGTGTTCCCCGCACGCGGTACGGACGCGGGGGAGCTGCGTGCCCGCGTGCGGCGCGCGCTCGACAAGGCAGGGCTGCGCGACACCGGCGCCGCCCGGCGGGCGGAGGGCGACTCGGGGGCACTGCGCGTCCTGAGCGGCGACGCGCGTGGCGCGGCCGAGCACGTCCACGCGGCGCCCGTACGCTCGGGCCTCCTCGAACTGGAGGGCGCGATGGCGGGAACGCTCGTCCTCGTCGCCCTGCTCGTCGTCTCCTCGCTCATCGCGCAGGCCCTCCACCAGCGCATGGGCGAACTCGTGCTGCTCCGCACGGTCGGCGCCACGCCCCGGCAGTTCCGCGCGGCCGTCGTCCGCGAGGTGCTGCGCGTCGCGGCGCCCGCCGCGCTCTGCGGCGCCGTGGGCTCGGTGCCCGCCTTCCTCGCCCTGTGGTGGTGGCTGCCGCGCCGCGGCGCCGTGCCCGACGGGCTCGAACTCCCCACCCCCGGCTGGCTGTTCACCCTGCCCCTGGCCACCGCCGCGCTCACCGTGGGGGCCGCCGCGCTCGCCGCGCTGCTGGCCTCCCTCCGTACGGCGAAGGCGCGTCCGGCACGGGCCGAGCAGCCGCCCGGCAAGGGGCGCAGGACCACGGGGCTGGTGCTGCTCGTCCTGGGCACGGGCTCGGCCGGCACGGCGGCCACGCAGCGCGGCGAGGCCGCCGCCGCGGCGGCGAGCGGGGCCGCCGTCACGCTCGTCATCGGCTGCGCGCTGCTCGGGCCCTGGATCGCGCGGGGCGCGATGCGGCTGCTGGACCGGCCGCTGCGGCGCGCGGGCGGGCCCGGCGGCTGGCTCGCCGCCGCGCACTGCGCCGCGTACTCCCGCCGCCTCGGCGCCGCGATCACGCCCGTCGTGCTGGTGACCGCGTTCGTGCTGGTGCAGCTCTCCGCCGCCGCGACCCTGCGCGCGCAGGGCGGCGCCCAGGCGGGGGAGGCGCTGCGCGCCGATGTCGCGGTGACCGCGCCCGGTGCCCTGCCGGAGCGCGCGCTCGACCGGCTGCGCGCACGGACGCCGGGCGTCGCCGCAGCGACCGCCGTCCTGCCCGGCACGGTGGTCCTCGCGCGCAAGGAGGCCGGCGAACCCCGCCTCGAACGGCTGCCCGTGCGCGGCGTCACGCCCCGCGGCCTGAGCCGCACCCTCGACCCCGACGTCACCGAGGGCAGGCTGTCCGGGCTCCGGACCGGCACGGTCGCCGTCGGCGCGGACCGCGCCCGCGCGCTCGGACTGAGCCCGGGCTCGACCGTACGGCTGCGCTTCGGCGACGGCGTCGAGCGGAAGCTGCGCGTCACCGCCGTCTACGAACGCTCCCTCGCGCTCGGCGACTTCCTGCTCTCCCGTGCCGAACTCGCCCGCCACAGCCGGGAGCCCGCCACCACCCGCCTCCTGGTCGCCACCGACAGCGCCCGTGCGGCCCCCGCGCTCAGCCGCGCGCTCCCCGGCGCGCGCGTGGACCGCTCGCCCTCTCTGGAGCCCCCGCGCGCCGAGGACGAGGCGGCGGGGGAGGCGCTCAGCGCCGTCGCCGTGGCCGCCATCGGCGCGTTCGCCGCGCTCGCCGTGCTCAGCACGCTGAGCCTCGTCACGGCGGGCCGTCGCGGCGAGTTCGCCCTGCTGCGGCGCGTGGGCGCGGGGCGCGGTCAGACCCGGTGGATGCTCCGCTGGGAGGCGGCCGTGGTGGCGGGCTCCGGGCTGGTGCTCGGCGCGCTGGCAGCGGCCCTCCCGCTGACGGCGTTCAGCTTCGCCATGGCCCGCGCCCTGCCGTACGTACCGCCCGCGCTCGCGGTGACCGTCGCCGTGACGGTCGCGGCGACGGTCTGGGCGGGCACGGCACTCCCGGCCCGGTGGGCGCTGGGCGCGAGGGGAGCTTCGGCGCTCAGGAGTTGAGGTACGCGAGGACGGCGAGCACCCTGCGGTGTCCGCTGTCGCTCGGCGGCAGGCCGAGCTTCGCGAAGACGTTCCCGATGTGCTTGTGCACCGAACGCTCCGTGATCACCAGGGTGGTGGCGATGGTCGCGTTGTCGCGGCCCTCGGCCATCAGCTTCAGCACCTCGCTCTCGCGCGGCGTCAGCGTGTCCAGGGGCCCGCCGCCGCGCCCCTTCGACATCAGCTCGGTGACCACCTCCGGGTCCAGCGCCGTGCCGCCCGCCGCCACCCGTTCCAGCGCCGCGAGGAACTCGTCGACCCTGCCCACCCGGTCCTTCAGCAGATAGCCCACCCCGTGCGCGCCACCGCCGAGCAGCTCCGCCGCGTACGTCTCCTCGACGTACTGCGAGAGCACCAGCACCGGCAGGCCCGGGCGCTTCTCGCGGGCGGCGAGCGCGGCGCGCAGGCCCTCGTCGCGCAGGCCGGGCGGGAGCCGGACGTCGAGGACGGCGACGTCCGGCTCCCGCTCCAGCAGCAGCGGCAGCACCTCGGGCCCGGAGGAGGCGACGCCCGTCACCTCGTGGCCCGCCGAGGTCAGGAGCAGCACGAGGCCCTCCCGCAGCAGGGCGTTGTCCTCGGCGATCACCACGCGCACGGCAGTTCCACTTCCATCACGGTCGGCCCCCCGTCGGGGCTGGTCAGCACGACCGTACCGTCCAGCGCGGCGACCCGGCGGCGTACTCCCAGCAGGCCCGAGCCCCGGCCCTCGTCGGCGCCGCCCCGCCCCTCGTCGCGGACGCGGACGCGCAACAGGCGCGGGGTGTGCGAGAGTTCGACGGCGGCGTGCCCGGCGCCGCTGTGCTTCGCCGCGTTCGACAGCGCCTCGGCGACCACGAAATAGGCCGCCGCCTCCACCGCCGCAGGGGCCCGCGCCCCGTCGTCCTCGGGCCCGTCGGCCAGCCCCTCCGCGGTCACGCCGACCTCCAGCCCGCTGCTCGCGGCCAACGCCCGTACGGCGCCCACGAGTCCCCGGTCGGTCAGCACCGGCGGATGGATGCCGCGGACCACGTGCCGCAGGTCGGCGAGCGCCTCCTCGGCCTGGTCCTGCGCGTCGTCGAGCATCTTCCGCGCGCTCTCCGGGTCGCTGTCGTACGCCCGCCGGGCCAGGCCGATCCGCATCGACAGGGCGACGAGGTGCGCCTGCGTACCGTCGTGCAGGTCGCGTTCGATGCGGCGCAGCTCGGCGCCGTGCGCCGCGACCGCGCCGGCCCGCGTCGCGGCCAGCTCCTCCACACGCTCGGTCAGCGCCCGGTCGGCGGGGGAGGGGGACAGCAGCGCCCGCGACAGCCCGGCCTCCAGCGACGCGAGGCCCGGGACGAGCGGCAGCAGCACCGGGCGCCGCCGCGCCAGCCCGCACCACACCCCGTCCACGAGCAGCGCGACGGGGAAGAGCGCCATCGCCGCGTAGAACAACACGAGCCCGTAGACCGTCTGCGACACGAGCCATGCCAGTTCGCGCCGGGTGCAGGGGTCGGTCACCGCGTTCCGTACGCGGACGACGAGCGTGCCCTCGTCCAGCGGGACGCGGCTGCCGGGCACGGCCCGGCCGGACCAGGCCGCCGTACGGCGCCGCTCGGCGTCGGCCACGCGCCGGACGGTGCGTACCGCCTCCGGCAGCATCCCCGCGCCGATCACCAGCAGGCTCGCGGTGAGCGCGACGAGCACCAGGGCCACGGCGAGATACCCGACAAGGCTCAGCCCCGCCCCGACCAGGAGATGGACCAGCGCACGGTCTGCGTTACGGAGCGCCTGACGCATGGTGATCAGTCTAGGGTTCGACCGCGCGGCGGTCGGTGGAGCCAGCTCCACCTTCGTCCGGGTGCCCGCACCGTGCCCCGCGCGCGACGGGACCGGCAGGCTGGACCCGTTCGCAGCCGGGGCCGCCGTCCGGAGCCCCGCCCTTACCGACTTACCGACGACGGAGGAAGTCCCGTGCGTTCCCTGCTCTGGCTGGTCCTGTCCCTCGCCGTGATCGGCAACGTGTTCGTCGGCGTCGCGGTCTCCGACGGCCCGACGCAGGTCGTGCTCAGCTCCGTCTCGGGCCTGTGCGTACTCGGCTGCGGGATCGGCCTGTACGCGACGCGCGACAGGAGCGGCGGCTCGGACTACGGGGCGGGCTGAGGGCGCTACGGAGCGAGGTGCTGGTGGGACGGGGTCCGATAGCTCATCCGGTGCGCCGTCGCGAACCCGGCGAGCATGCCCGCGCCGGTGGTGACCTCGGTGAAGCTCAGCGCGTTGCCGACGCAGGACACCGCGGCGAGCGCGGCCAGCGCCGCGCCCGCCGTCAGCACCACCGCCGTCGGCCGCGGCGAGCGCCACAGCGCGAGCAGCAGCCAGCCGAACGCCGCGCCCAGCAGCGCGACTCCGGGCACCCCCTGCTCGGCGCCCATCTGAAGGGGCGCCGAGTGCGGCTTGCCGTCCGTGTCGGCCTGCTGCCCCGCCGTCTCGCTGGTCTCGCCGAAGCTGTCGGGCCCCGAGCCCAGCAGCGGATGGTCGCGGACGGTGCTGAGGGCGTCCTCCCACAACTCGACCCGGTGCTCGGTGAGCTGCCCCTCCAGGGAGGACGACAGCCCCGCCGGAAGCGCGCGTTCCGCCACCGCCCAGGTCGTCCCGGTGGCCAGCGCGACCGCCAGCAGCAGCCCGGCGAAGGCCGGTCCCCGGCGGCGGATCCGCCCGGCGGCCAGCGCGCACAGCAGTACGCCCATCGCCGCCGTGAATCCGATCAGCGACTCCCACGCCAGCCCCACGCTCGCGATCAGCGCGCCGAGCAGCAGCAGGAGAACGCGCCGTAGCCCGCCCCTCGGGGCCGCCCACGCGGCGCAGCACGCGGCGCCCACCGAGAGCACGAGCAGCGCGGCCGTCGCTCCCGCGCGCCCCGGCGGCATGGTGGAGGCCGTGCCGGGAACGGCGTCGGGCGAGGCCAGCGTGAGGGTGAGGCCCACCAGGGACGTCAACGCGGGCGCGCCGACCGGGAGCAGCGAACCCAGGATCCGCCCGCAGGCGTAGCCCGCGCCGACCGCCAGCACGGCGAGCAGCACTCCCTCCGGGCGCGCGTCGCGGCCCGTTGCCGAGAGCAGCGCCCACCCCGCGCAGCAGCCCAGGACGAGGACGCCCGCGACGTCGGGGACCGTGCTGTCCCGCTCCCGCGGTCCCCGCGCGGGGGGCGAGCCGGGCGAGCCGAGCGCCGGTGACGCCATTCCCGTACGACCCCCCGAAGGCACGGCGGACGGCCCCGCATCACCACGCTGTGACACGAGCCGCGACTTAGGGTGCCACCGTAGCCCCTGTTTTGACGCTGCGTAGAGGGATGGCCAGGAATCGTGAGCCGGGTGGTCCGGGCGCCGGACCACGTAGGGTCGCCGTATGGCAACACCCGACTTCATCCGTGACCTGCGTGTCAGCGCCGGTCATCAGCTCCTCTTCCTCCCCGGCGTCAGCGCCGTCGTCTTCGACGACACGGGACGGGTCCTGCTCGGCAGACGGGCGGACACGGGCAACTGGTCCATCATCGGCGGCATTCCCGAGCCCGGCGAGCAGCCCGCAGACTGCGCGGTGCGCGAGGTATGGGAGGAGACCGGCGTCCGCTGCGTCCCGGACCGGGTGGTCCTGGTCCAGGCCCTGGAGAAGCCGGTCACCTACCCGAACGGCGACATCTGCCAGTACATGGACGTCACCCTGCGCTGCACCGCGACCGGCGAGGCGGCGGGGGCGGCCCGCGTGAACGACGACGAGTCACTGGAGGTCGCCTGGTTCGGCACGGACGAACTCCCCCCGCTCAGGGAGTTCGCCCTCTTCCGCATCAAGCAGGCCTCCGCGGAGGGCCCGGCCTGGTTCGAACCGGCCACGGCCTCGCCCTAGCACCGCCTTCCGTCGGGCGGCACGGTGCCGGGGCGGGGCAGGCCGGGCTACACCTTCCGGTAGCCGTACGCCTCCTCGGCCGCCGCCGCGACAGCGGGCAGGTCGGCGCCGCCCGCGGCCGTGACCACCGCCGCGACGGCGCCCTCGACCAGCGGCGCGTCGACCAGCCGGGTGGGCTCGGGGAGTTCGTCGCCCTCGGCCAGCAGCGCCTTCGCCGTCAGCACCGCGCTGCCGAGGTCGACGAGGAGGGCGACACCCGCCCCGTCGTCCACCCGGGCCGCGGCCTCGGTGATCAGTTCGGAGCTGGTGCCGAGGCCGCCGTCCGGCAGTCCTCCCGCGCCCGTGACCGGCGCGTCCGGCACACCCGCGAGCGACGCCGCGAGCCGCGCCACCGAGTCCGCGACCTCGGCGCTGTGCGAGACCAGCACGATTCCGACCCGCCCCATGTCACTCACCCCCGCCGTGCGCGAGCGCCGCGACCAGTAGGGCAGCCGATGTCGCGCCGGGGTCCTGGTGGCCGATGCTCCGGTCGCCCAGATAGCTGGCCCGGCCCTTCCGCGCCAGCAGCGGAACGGTCGCCTCCGCGCCCTCCGAGGCGGCCGCCGACGCGGCGTCCAGGCCCTTGGGCATCGCGTCGACCGCGGGCACCAGCGCGTCCAGCATCGTCTTGTCGCCCGGCGCGGCACCGCCGAGCTGCGTCACCGCGTCGACGCCCGCACGCAGCGCTTCCGCCAGCTCCGGCACGCCCACCGACGGCGCGTCACCGAGCGCCTTGCCCGTACGCCGCAGCAGCGTCCCGTAGAGCGGGCCCGAGGCGCCGCCCACCGTCGAGACCAGCTTCTTGCCCGCGAGCATCAGCACAGCGCCGGGCGTCTCCGGCTCCTCGTCCGCGAGCGCGGTGCGCACCGCGTCGAAGCCGCGCCGCATGTTGGTGCCGTGGTCGGCGTCGCCGATGGCCGAGTCCAGGTCGGTCAGCCGGTCCGCCTCCCGGTCCATGGCGTCGGCCGCCGCCCGCATCCAGCGTGTGAAGAACCCGGCGTCCAGCGATTCCCCGCTCACCTCGGCCCCTTCCTGCTCGTCGTCCTGCCGCTGTCCCGTTCCCGCTCCTGTTGCTGTTCCCGCTCGCGACCGGCCCGGCTCACAGGCCCCACCGCAGCCCCGGCGTCCGTACGGGCGCGTCCCAAAGCCGCAGGATCTCCTCGTCGGCCCGGCACAGCGTCACCGAGGCACCGGCCATGTCGAGCGAGGTCACGTAGTTCCCGACGAGCGTACGGGCGACGGACACCCGGCGCTCGCCGAGCACGCGGTGCACCTCGGCGGCGAACCCGTACAGCTCGATCAGCGGCGTGGCACCCATCCCGTTCACCAGCGCGAGGACCGGTGCGTCGGGGCGCAGGTCCTCCAACACCGCGTCCACTGCGAAGTCCGCGATCTCCCCGGACGTCATCATCGGCCGCCGCTCCCGCCCCGGCTCGCCGTGGATCCCGATGCCCAACTCCAGTTCACTGGCCGGAAGGTCGAACGTCGGGCTGCCCTTCGCGGGCGTCGTGCACGCGCTCAGCGCCACGCCGAAGCTCCGCGAGGACTCGCACACCTGCCGCGCCACGGCCTCCACCCGCTCCAGCGGCGCGCCCTCCTCCGCGAGCGCGCCCGCGACCTTCTCGACGAACAGGGTGGCGCCCGTGCCGCGCCGCCCCGCCGTGAACGTGCTGTCCGTGACCGCCACGTCGTCCTGCACCAGCACCTTGGCGACCCGCATGCCCTCGTCCTCGGCGAGCTCGGCGGCCATGTCGAAGTTGAGGACGTCACCCGTGTAGTTCTTGACGATGAACAGCACGCCCTCGCCGCTGTCCACGGCCGCCGCGGCGCGCACCATCTGGTCCGGCACGGGCGACGTGAAGATCTCCCCGGGGCACGCCGCGTCGAGCATCCCCCGCCCCACGAAGCCCCCGTGCAGCGGCTCGTGCCCCGAACCGCCGCCCGACACCAGCGCGACCTTCCCCGAAACGGGCGCGTCCTTCCGCACCACGACCCGGTTCTCCACGTCGACGGCCAGCTCCGGATGCGCGACGGCCATCCCCCGCAGCGCATCGGGGACGACGGACTCGGGCACGTTGATCAGCATCTTCATGTGTACCTCCGACGGTGGCTGCTTGCACGTGCGGGTCATGAATGAGAGGCGGCGTCGCGATTGTGCCTCACACGGAGGCGGACGGCAGTGGCTACACGACACGACCTGCCATCCACCGCGACGGCGCAGGCGGAGACCAAGACGCTGGACACAGGGCAGGCGCGCCGGGCGCTGCTCGGTGCGGCGGGGCACCACGCTGACAACGCCGGATTCGGGCTCGACCCGACAATCTGATGCGCCGTCACCCTTCCTCGGTGAGCTGCAACACGTGCCCGTCCACGGGGTGTCAGGCCATGGCGAGCCGGTCCACGAGCATCTGCACCCTGCGCTCGGTGTGCTCCGGGGGCAGTCGTCCTTCCCGGGTCAGGGTCGCGAGACCGTGCAGGGATGCCCAGAACGTCTCGGTGAACAGGCCTGGGTCGACGCCGTCCCCGGCGACCTCGCCGAGGGTCTCGAGGAGTGCGGCGAAGGCGTCCTTGAGGGGTGCCGGGGTGTCCTCCCGGGCGTATGCGAGGCCGCCGTCGAGCTGGAACAGGGCGTCGTAGACCGCCGGGTTACGTGCGGCGAAGTCGAGGTAGGCACGGGCCAGGGCGGCGACCCGCTCGCGTGGGCCGTCCGCGGCGGCGGTAGCGGCCCGCATCGCCACGGCCATCTCGGAAGCGCCCTGCAGTGCGACGGCGCCGATGATCTCGCGTTTGCCGCGGAAGTGGCTGTAGAGGACCGGCTGGCTGTATTCGATGCGCTCGGCGAGCCGGCGGGTGGTGACCGCGTCCCAGCCCTGCTGCTCGGCGAGTTCGCGGGCCGTGGCCACGATGAGGCGCTCGCGCTCCGCCCGTTCGCGCTGCTTGCGTTCCTGTACAGACATGATCCGACCCTAGCACCGCTAGACAATGGAGCGGCAGTAGAGCTAGCGTCGACTCACCGGCTAGCAATGCTAGATTCAGAAGGGGTCATCATGCTCAACGCACTCCAGGTCGTCACCACCGTGGTTGTCGGCGTGATGGTGGGGGTGGAGTTCGCCGTCCCCTTCTTCGTCAACCCGACCCTCAACTCGCTCCCCGACGACAGCAATCAACTCGGCCGCGCCCACGGAGGCCGGAGGGGCGGCGCCGTGATGCCGTTCTGGTACATCACCTCGCTCGTCCTCGTCGCGATCTGGGCCATCGCCGGCTGGCACCGCCCCGGCAGCGGCCTCGTCGTCATCGCCGGCGCGCTGCTGGTCCTCAGCGTGATCATGTCGGTCCTGCTGCTCGTCCCGATCAACAACCGGGTCAAGACGTGGACCCCCGAGAACCGGCCCGCCGACTGGAAGCAGCAGATAAGCCGCTGGGACCGCTTCCACTACGTCCGCGTCGCCGTCATCGTCGCCGCCTTCACCTTGCTGGTCGCCGCCCTCGCCTGACCCCCTGACCGGGCACGGCTCGTTCTGCGGGCTCCGGATCGGCCGCGCGGAGGGGGTCGGCGACCGTGCCCGGCATGTCGACGACGGCGGTACGCCGGAACGGTCAAGACGCCAGCGTCTCGTAGATGCCGTGGCCCGAGGCCAGAAGCGGGGGCGAGGTGCCGTCGGGGGGTGCGGGGAAGTCGGCCACGGCGAGGTCGATCTGCTCTTCGCAGCCCTCCCGCGCGCACTCGCAGGAGAAGGGCAGCACGACATCCGATGTGTCCCCGAGCGCACGCGCCCACGACCGGGTGAGAAAGGTCTGGTACTGGACGACGAAGGCACGGTTGGCGTAGCGGAGAAGCTGCCGCCGTTCCGACTGGCTTGTCGCCACCGGCCCATGAGCGAGCACGTCGGCGAAGTGTCCTTCGACCTCCGAGACGACGTGCTCCAGACCGCACGAACCGTCGACCACCACGACCCGCCCTCCGGATTGCCTCACCTCCGCCACGATCACCTCGCCCAGGCCAGCCGGTCCTTCATGGGCGCTGACCAGCGGTCCGGGACCGGCATCTCCTCGTACCGGATCGCAGCCGGATGCCCCGCGGCAATCGCCCGGTCGTGGTGCTCCCAGGTGTGAGCGTCGGCGCAGCGCAGCAGCGTTCCGGTGGCACGCGCCAGCCCCAGCGTGCGGGCCTGGGCGGCGCCGCCCCAGCGGCCGGCACCCTTGGAGATCCACGGTGCGTCCGGAACGGCTTCCAGCGGTGTACGCGTCCGCCCGTCCTCTTGCACCACCCACTCAAGCTGCCAGTGCGCGGGCAGCCTCTGCCCGCGCAGGCAATCGTGCAGTTCGCGTATACAGGCGTAGCCGCCCTCGTGCACGGGCGTCAGAACGGTGATCGTCGGCATCGGACATTCCCACGCGGACAAGAGGTGACTGGTTCAACGGGCAACGGAATACCGAGACGGACGCCGACGGGCGCGAGGCCGCCCCCAACCAGGCTTGATGTCCGCTGCATGTCACCTCCCCGGATCAGTGCGCGGACGCGTTACGGGCGCAGCGCCTGCGACAGCGCGTCCACGGTCACGCCCACGATGGTCCGGAGCTGTGCCGGGCTCGCCCCGGCCCTGCTCATGACGGCGAGCGACTGGTTCACGGCCACCGTGTGTTCGGCGAAGGCCTCGGCGTGCTGGTCGGTCAGCCGGCCGCCCGCCTTCAGCGCGGTGCGCAGGCGCTGGCGCTGGAGGCCGAGCGCCTTCCTGGTGTGCTCGGCGACGCCCGGGCTCAGCACGGGGATCGCCATGGCCGACTGGGCGATCAGGCACCCATCGGGCACCTCGGGGTCGGCGATGCGCTCAAGGGTGACGTCGAAGAACGCGCGCAGGGCGGCAACGGGCTCCGCGGCCGCGCATGCCAGGGCGGCGTCGTACTTCTCGCCGTAGCGCGCGGCGTAGCGCTCCAGGCAGCGCAGGAAGAGCGTGTCCTTGCCGCCGAGGGAGGAGTAGATGGAGCTGCGGTTCAGGCCGGTCGCCCGGGACAGATCGTCCAGCGAGGTGTCGGCGTAGCCCTCGCGCCAGAACTGGGTCATCGCGGCGTCGAGTGCCGCGTCCATGTCGAACTGCTTCTTGCCTGCCACGGTGCTTCCTTGCCGGTGCGTCGACGGTCCGGACTGTGCCGCGCGCCATTCTATCTTGGACTGATTGGTTCAAGATGTGTAGCCTTCCGGTACACCGCCCCCCGGCATCGATGGAGGATCCCCGTGACCAGCCCGGCAACCAGCGCTCCGCATGTCTCCGAAAGCAACCCCGTCCGCGATCTGCCCCTGCGGCATCTGGCCGGATTCACCCACCGCTGGGCCGACGCGGACGGTCTCCGCCTGCACGCCGTCGAAGGCGGACGGCCGGGCGCCCCGGCCGTCGTCCTGCTCGCCGGATTCCCGCAGACCTGGTGGGCCTGGCGGAAGGTGATGCCCGCCCTCGCCGACCGGTTCCACGTCCTCGCGATCGACCTGCCGGGCCAGGGCCACTCCGAGCGTCCGGAGGGCGGCTACGACACGCACACGGTCGCCGCGCACGTCCACGCCGCCGTGCGGGAACTCGGCGTGTCGAGGTACACCCTGGCCGCCCACGACATCGGCGCCTGGGTCGCCTTCTCCCTCGCCCTCGGCTTCGGGAGCCACCTGCGCGGGGTCGCTCTGCTCGACGCCGGAATACCCGGGATCACGCTCCCGGAGGCGATTCCCACCGACCCGGAACGCGCGTGGAAGACCTGGCATTTCGCGTTCCACACCGTGCCCGGCCTGCCCGAGACGCTGCTCGCCGGCCGCGAACGCGAGTACGTCGGCTGGTTCCTGAAGGCGAAGGCCCTGTCTCCCGACACGTTCGACGACGCCGAGACCGAGCACTACGCGGCGGCCATCGCCGCCGACGGCGGCCTGCGCGCCTCCCTCGCGTACTACCGGGACGCCGCGGAGTCGGCGCGCAAGAACCGCGAGGCCCTCGACCGGCAGCACCTGACCGTGCCGGTCCTCGGCGTCTCCAGCAGCCACGGCTCCATCCCGGACATGGCCGCCTCCCTCAGCCCATGGGCCGACAACACCACCCGGACCGTCGTGCCCGACGCCGGACACTTCATCCCCGAGGAGCAGCCCGAGGCCGTCGCCGCCGCGCTGGCGGACTTCATCGCCACCGACGACTGACACCCGGGCGGCGACGGCCCGGCCGCCTCGCGGTGACCAGTGCCGCCGGTCCGCGTTTCCGGCGGTCGCGTCGTCGCGTCGTCGCGTCCCCCCTCGTCGTGCCGTCTCGGCCGTCCTGCGCGGTGCGGCGGCGTTCCAGCAGTATCGGGAAGGTGCCCACGGCGTCCGGGGCCGTGGAGAGTTCGGCGATGACCTTCGCGTCGTCCAGGGGGCCGCGCAGGAACTCCTCCAGGCGGTGCATGCGGTAGCGGACCGTGTTCTGGTGGCAGTACAGGGCCCGCCCCGCCTCGGCCGCCGAGCCGTGCGCTTCGAGCCAGGCCCGGGCCGTCGCGAGCAGGGTGGTGCGGTCGTCCTCGGGGAGCGAGAGCACGCCGCCGAGGATGCGGTGCACGGCGCGCTGGGTGGTCTCCAGTTGTTCATCACCAGTTCCGTCAGCGGTGAGTCGTCGAGCTGGCGTACCGCGGCGGTGTCCGGCGGCAGCGACTCCGCCGCCACCTGCGCGTACCGCAGCGCGCGGCCGGTCTGGTCGAGCCGGTCGTAGCGCGGGCTCATTCCCACGCGGCTCGTGGCGACGGCGCGTACGGCGTCCAGGATCCCCTCCACCGGCTGCCGTGGCGGGCAGGAGAGCACTCCCGTCTCGGAGCTGCGTTGGGCCCGGGGACGTCGCCGCCCACTCCGGATGACGTCATCGCCGCCGCCTTCGAGGAGTTCGCGGTCCTCATCGACGAGGACGAGGCCCGCACGGCCCTGCACGAGGCCGAACCCGCCCCGCCGAACGGATGACGACGAGGCGGGCGCTGGGTGCGGGGCGTGCGGCGCGGGGCTCTGCGGCGAGGTCGGCGTCGTCTCACCATCGGTCGACCACGCGCACGCGCGGCGAACGCAGAGGGTGCGGCTCGGTGGGGAGGGTGTCGCGTGCGCGGTTTCTGATGGCGATCAGCGCGTCTTCCCAGTGGGCCTCGCGCAGTTCGGCGTCCGTCATGCTCAGGCCGTCGGGGTGCTGTCCGATGGCGGCGAGGTGTCCGAGGTGGCCCCAGGGCAGCCGTTCGACCCGCCAGCCCGGCCAGGCCGCGCCCACCCGCGCGACGAGCCCCGGTGAGGCGGTCTCGGCGGTCCAGTAGCGCAGGCGACGGGTGCGCAGATCGATGACCGCGCCGTCGGTCACGGCGTCCTCGGCGGCCAGGGGGAAGGGCGCCCCGGCGGTCAGGGTGCGAAGGAGGGATTCCCCGTGGTGTGCCAGCAGCGGGACGACCGGGTCGGTCAGTTGCCAGTGGGTGAGGGCCGCGTCGGCGGTGATGAGGCTGACGAGGGAGGTCGCGTCGGCGAAGGCGTCGGCGATCAGTTCGTCGTGGCGGACCGTGATCCGGCGGTCGTCGGGGGCCCAGTCGACGAACCAGTAGTCGCGTGAGGCCGGGTTCACCTCCACGGCCTGGGCTCGCGCCGGTTCGGGCGGGAGTCCGGGGAAGAGCAGGCGGCGCAGTTCCTCGTCTCCGCCCCAGGCGTAGGCGACGTCCCAGTCCTCCCAGCCCGGCGTCGCAGCCAGGTGCAGGGCCATGCTTTCGCGGTGGCTCGCGCCCGCGCGGGGTACGTCCGACGCGCAGCCGTAGAACCGGTACCGGCGCGTCACCAGGTCCAGGGCGATGCCCTGACAGGAGCGTGCCGTGTGCGGGGCTCCGCCGACGGGCCTGCCGTCGGACAGGACTCTCGCCATGAGGCCGGCACGGTCTTCGGCCCCCGCGAGGTGCCATCGGCCGTACTTCTCGTCCGACTCCCATGCGGAGCCGTCGTCGAGGCGGACGAGATAGCTGGTCCAACATCCCATCCGCGAACCGTACTCACCGACGGTTCCGGCCCAGGTGCCACCCGGGCGGACCGGCCGACTCCCCGCGGAAGGCCGGACCGTCCCTCGGGCGGCACCGTCCGGCCGCCGCTGAACCGCTAGTCGGTGTAGTTCTGGCCGGGCGGGTTGCCGGGAATCGGCCGGGCGACGAGGGCGATCGGGATGAAGAAGCAGATCTGGCTGATCGCCAGGATGAGCGTCCAGAGCGCCTGGTCGTCGTAGTGCGCGGCGACCCGGGCGTACAGCTCGTCCGGAACGCGGTCCCCGTGCGGGTCCGGGGTGAGGACGGCCTCCACCAGCTCCAGCGCGAGGCGTTCGGCCTCGGTGAAGAAGGGCGCGTCCCGCCAGGAGGACACGGCGGTGATGCGGTCCTCGGTCTCCCCCGCCTCGCGGAGGGCACGGGACCGCCCGATGGTGTGGTACGAGCTGGCGACCATCTGTCCGGCGCGGAGCTGCACCAGGCCGATGGTGGCCGACGGCACCGTGCCGTTCTGGGTCGCCTTGATCATGGACCCTATGACCGTCGCCATCTCCGGGAAGAGCTCGACGGGGTCGGGCAGCCGCGACCGGAGGCGGACCCCGTCCGTGTCGGCGGCAACGCCGGCGTCGGCGGTGTCCGCGGTCTCGGCGGCGGCGGACGTGTTCGTGGGAGTGGACATTGTGAGGCTTCCCTTCTCGGCCCGCCCCGCCGGAGCGGAGAGGCCAGGCGTGTCGTGCCGGTGTCTCAGTGACCCGACGGCACAGCCACGGGAAGTGTGAGGCGGGGGAGCGGGGCAGGCGAGGTTTACGAGCCCTGCGCGGCCTGCGCGGCCTGCCGGTACGGGCGGAAGAACTCCCGCAGCTCCTCCGCGTACAGCTCCGGCTCCTCGAACGCCGCGAAGTGCCCGCCGCGCGGGGGCTCGGTCACCCGTACCGCATTCGTCGTGCGCTCCAGCCACGCGCGCGGTGGGCGGACGACGTCGCCCGCGAAGAGGGAGAACCCGGACGGCACCTCCACCCGGCGG
The DNA here is from genome assembly GCF_039530985.1 of Streptomyces albiaxialis. Taxonomy (NCBI): domain Bacteria; kingdom Bacillati; phylum Actinomycetota; class Actinomycetes; order Kitasatosporales; family Streptomycetaceae; genus Streptomyces; species Streptomyces albiaxialis. The sequence goes on along the minus strand of NZ_BAAAPE010000002.1, from coordinate 71,615 downwards.
GCGTGCTGGGCGAGGGGGATCGCGGCGTTCGCGCGGTACATGCGCATCGACGAGGCGATGGTGCCGGTCAGCCAGTACAGGGTGATGTTCGTGAGGATCTCGTCCTTGGTGAAGCTCCGCTCGATGTCGCCCCCGCAGTCGCTCCACGAGCGCAGCTTCTCGACGATCCACGCGGCGAGCCCGGCGGGGGAGTCGGTGAGCCCGAAGGCGGCGGTCTGGGGCTTCGTACTCTGGATCGCGGCGTACGCGCCCTCGGCCCCGCTCCACGCCGCCACCTCCTCGAACCAGGCGCGCTCCTCGGGCGTGAGGTCCGCCGGGTCACCCGAGAAGCGGGGCAGGCCCCCGTCCGTACGGTGGACGGCCACGACCCGGTCGGGGTGGTCGAGCGCGAGGAATCGGCTCACGTGGCTGCCGATGTCGCCGCCCGCCGCGCCGAACCGCTCGTACCCGAGGACGCTCATCAGTTCGGCCCACAGCCCGGCGACGGCCATGGAGTCCAGGGGCGTGGCCGGGCGGTCCGAGTAGCCGAAGCCCGGGACGTCCGGCACGATCACGTCGAACGCGTCGGCGGGATCGGCGCCGTGCGCGCCGGGGTCCGTCAGGAGCGGGACGACCTTCGAGTAGCGCCAGAACGAGTCCGGCCAGCCGTGGGTGAGGATCAGCGGCAGCGCGGGCCGCCCCTCCGGCGCGACCGCCCGGGCGTGCACGAAGTGGACCCCGAGCCCCGACCCGCCGAGCCCCGTCCCGCCGAGCCCCGTCCCGCCGGACCGCGTCCCGCCGAGCCGCGCCCGGAACCGGGGGAGTTCGGCGAGCGCGGCCTCCCGCGCGGGCCAGTCGAAGCCGTCCGCCCAGTACGCGACGAGTTCGCGGAGTGCGTCGAGGTCGGTCCCCAGTGCCCAGCCGGCGTCCTCGGGCGCGTCCGGCCAGCGTGTCGCGCGCAGCCGCGCGCGGAGGTCCTCCAGCGCGGCGGGGTCGGTCTTCGGAGCGAACGGTTCGGGACGGGGCGCGGCATCGTCAGACATGCGCCGCATCCTACGTTCGCCCCGTGCGCCTGTTCCCGTCACGCGCGCCCGTACGCCCAGCTCAGGCGTATGCCCTCCTCGAAGACGCGGGTGTCCTCCGCGGGGGCCGGAGGCGGAGGCCCTCATGTCACCCGGTTGCCCCGATTTGTGTCCGAAACGTCCAGGTGCGGCGACGATGGCCGCACAGACCTCCCTCATCCGAGGACGTGACATGGTTCAGGGCTTCTCCAGGGAACCGGGCACTCAAGGGCCGCTGACAGAGGTGCCGCCCGAGGGGCTGCGGAAGATCTCCCTGTGGGCGGGCCTGATCGCCGTGGGCGGATTCCTGTTCGGCTTCGACACGGGCGTCGTCTCCGGCGCGCTCCTCTACGTCAAGCAGGATTTCGATCTGAACGCCTTCGAGCAGGGCAGCGTGGTCAGCGTGCTGCTCATCGGCGCGGTCGTCGGCGCCACCTCCGCGGGCCGCCTGACGGACCGGACGGGGCGCCGACGGGCCCTCTGCCTGGTCGGGCTGGTCTTCCTCGTGGGGACCGCAGTCGTCACGTTCGCGAACGGCTACGTGGTGCTGATGATCGGCCGCGTGGTGCTCGGCCTGGCCGTCGGGACGGCCTCGGCGACCGTCCCCGTGTATCTCTCGGAGATCTCCCCGACGCGGATCCGCGGGCGGCTGCTCACCCTCAACCAGATGATGATCACCGTCGGCATCCTCGTCGCGTACCTCGTCAACCTCGCCTTCGCGGGCAGCGAGATGTGGCGGGCCATGTTCGCCGTCGGCGCGATTCCCGCACTGGTCCTGGTGGCCGCCACGCTGTGGGTGCTGCCCGAGTCCCCGCAGTGGCTGATCGCCCATGGCCACGTCGACGCGGCACGCCGGGACATCGCCGCCGTCACCAACGAGGCCACCGCGGACGCGCTGATCGCACGGGCCCGGCGCCGGATCGAGGGCCAGCGGGACAAGGACGCGGAGGCCGGGGCCCCGGAGGGGAAGCCAGAGGGTGAGCCGGAGAAGAAGGGGGCCCGGCGGATGCTGGCCCCCGACGTACGGCCCGCGCTGGTCGTGGGCCTGGTGCTGGCCGCCGTGCAGCAGTTCGGCGGCATCAACACGATCATCTACTACGCGCCGACCATCATCCAGCAGACCGGTCTCAACGCCTCGAACTCCATCTTCTACTCCGTCGCGATCGGCGTGATCAACCTCGTCATGACGCTGGTCGCGATCCGGCTCGTGGACCGCGCGGGCCGCCGCCCGATGGTCCTCGTCTCGCTGGCCCTGATGGCCGTCTCGATCTTCATGCTGGGGCTGGCGTTCGTCGTCGGCATGAATTCGGTGCTCACGCTGCTGTTCATGGTGATCTACATCGCCTCGTTCGCGGGCGGCCTCGGACCGGTGTTCTGGACGCTGATCGGCGAGATCTTCCCGCCGTCCGTGCGCGCCGAGGGGTCGAGCCTGTCCACGGCCGTCAACTGGGTGTCCAACTTCGCCGTGAGCCTCGCCTTCCTGCCGCTGGCCCGTCTCATCGGCCAGGGCGAGACGTTCTGGATCTTCTCCGGGATCTGCCTCCTCGCGTTCTTCTTCGTCAGCCGCTACGTCCCCGAGACCCGCGGCCGCGACCCCGAACAGATCGAGGAGGCCCTCCAGGCCCGCTTCGGGCAGCGGACCGCGCCGGAGCACGGGCGCCCGGCCGCCACCACGGACGGGAGCGCGCGGTGAACGGCACCTCCGACACGCCCCTCGACCTCGGCGACCTCGAACGCGCCGACGCCCTGGTCCTCTTCGGCATCTCCGGCGACCTCGCCAGGAAGATGCTGCTGCCCGCGCTCTACCGGCTCACCGAGTCGGGGAAGCTGACCGTCCCCGTCATCGGTGTCGCCGCCACCGACTGGGACGACGACGCGCTGCGCCGCCACGCCCGCGAGGCGGTGACCGACGCGGGCACGGACATCGACGAGGCGGTCTTCTCCCGGCTCGCCGCGAAACTGTCCCTCGTCGCCGGGGACTTCACCGACGACGCGACGTTCGCCCGGCTCCGCGACGCCGTCGCCCACCTCGGGTTCCTCACGCACTACCTGGCGATCCCGCCGTCCCTGTTCACCACCGTCGCCGCCGCGCTGGCCCGCGCCGGGCTCAACCGGGACGCCCGGCTGGTGGTCGAGAAGCCGTTCGGCCACGACCCCGCCTCCGCGCGCGAGCTGCAGAAGGCGCTGAGCGCCTCCTTCGACGAGAGGCATCTGCTGCGCGTCGACCACTTCCTCGGCTCCGAGGCCGTCGAGGGCCTCATGGTGGCCCGCTTCGCCAACACCCTGCTCGCCCCCATCTGGCACCGCAGCTACGTCGACAACGTGCAGATCTCCCTCACCGAGGACTTCGACGTCGCCGACCGCGGCTCGTTCTACGACACCGTCGGCTGCGTGCGCGACGTCGTCCAGAACCACCTCCTCCAGGTCCTCGCCTACCTGGCCATGGACCCGCCGAGCGTCACCAACGCCCGCGCCCAGGCCCTGGAGAAGTGGCGCGTGCTGCACGCGACCCGCACCATCGACCCCGCCGACACCGTGCGCGGACAGTACGAGGGCTACCGGGACGTCGCCGGGGTCGCGCCGGACTCCACCACCGAGACCTACTTCGCCACCCGCCTCTACGTCGACAACTGGCGCTGGTCCGGCGTCCCCTTCCACCTCCGCAGCGGCAAGGCCCTCGCCGTCTCCGCCACCGAGGTCGTCGTGGAGCTGCGCAAGCCCCCTCTGGAGCTGTTCGGCGACGTGGAGACGGAGACCCCGCCCAACCTCATCCGCTTCCGCATCGACGGCGACACCGGGATCAGGGCCGACCTCACGCTGCGCAAGCCCGACCGGGGCACCGCCCCCGTTCCCGTCCCCATCGGCGTCGACTTCGCCCGCGTACTGGGCCGCCAGGAACTCCCGTACGAGAACATCCTCGAAGGCGCCGTCGAGGGCGACCCCGCGTACTTCGCCTTCTACCCGACGGTCCTGGAGTGCTGGCGCGTCGTCGAGCCCGTACTGGACCCGGGCGGGACGCCTCTCCCGTACGCGCGCGGCTCCTGGGGTCCCGAGGCGGCCGACCGGCTGCCCGGCCTCCGCGCCTGGCACCAGCCGGGCCGCCGCCTCTTCGGCGACGACGGCTGAACGGACGCCGAATCGCGGCGCCGCCCGCTGTGAGACGCTGACGGGCGTGCGCATAGGTGTTCTGGGTCCGCTGGAGGTGTCGGTCGGCGGAGCGCCCGTCACGGTCGCGGGGAGCAGGCTCCGCGCACTGCTGATCCGGCTCGCCCTCGACCCCGGCCGGTACGTCGCCACGGGCGCGCTCGCCGACGGGCTGTGGGAGGACGAGCCGCCCGCCGACCTGGGGAACGCGCTCCAGTCCCTCGTCTCCCGGCTGCGCCGGGCGCTCGGACGGCCGGAGGCGGTCGAACACGGCGGGCCCGCGGGCTACCGCCTGGCCGTGCCGCCCGAGGCGGTGGACGCGGTCCGCTTCGAACGGCTGGCCCGCGACGGAGGCCGGGCGCTCCGCGCCGGTGAACCCGCCGCCGCGCGACGGCTGCTCGACGAGGCGCTCGGGCTGTGGCGCGGGGACGCGCTGGCGGACGTCGCCCGCGCGCCGTTCGCCGAGGGCCCGGCGCACCGGCTGGAGGAGCTGCGCGTCGAGGCCGTCACCGACCGCCTGGAGGCCGTCCTCGGCTCGGGCCCGGCGGCCGGGGCCGTGCCCGAACTGGAGGCGCTGACCACGGCCCACCCGCTGCGCGAACGCCCCCGCCTCCTGCTGGTCGAGGCCCTCGCCGCGGCGGGCCGAGGGCCCGAGGCGCTCGCGGCGTACGAGGAGTTCCGCGCCCGTCTCGCCGACGAGCTCGGCACCGACCCCTCGCCCGAACTGCGCGCCGCGCACCTGGCCGTCCTGCGGGGCGGGGGAGCACGGAGCATCGGGTCCGGGACCGGGCCCGCGGAGGGGGAGAACAGGGACAGCCGGGAGCCGGAGAAGATCCCCACCAACCTGCGGGCCCCGCTCACCAGCTTCGTCGGGCGCGACGGCGAACTCCGGCGCGTACGCGGCCTGCTGGCCGAAGCGCGCCTCGTCACCCTGACGGGGCCCGGCGGAGCCGGGAAGACGCGGCTGGCGACGACCGTGGCGGCGGACCTCGCCCACGACGCTCCGGACGCGGGCCCGGGCGACGCCCCCGCCCGCGACCTCCCCGGCGGCGTATGGCTCGCCGAACTCGCCCCCGTCACCGGCGCGGACGACGTGCCCCTCGCCGTGCTCGGCGCGCTCGGGGCCCGGCAGGCCGCCGTCCTGGACCCCCGCCACCAGGCGCCCCAGGACGTGCTGACCCAGGTCGCCGAGGCCCTCGCCGCCGCGCCCGCCGTGCTGGTCCTCGACAACTGCGAGCACGTCGTCGAGGCCGCCGCGCACCTCGCCGAGCAGCTCCTGGGCCGCTGCCCCCGGCTGCGGGTGCTCGCCACCAGCCGGGAACCGCTGGGCATCGCGGGGGAGGCGCTGTGCCCCGTGCCGCCGCTGGGCCTCCCCCCGAACGCCGCCGAAGCGCCCCGTTCCCCGGCGGTACGTCTCTTCGCCGACCGGGCGCGCTCGGCGGACCCCGCCTTCGCCGTCACCGGTGACAACGCCGCCGCCGTCGCCGAGATCTGCCGCCGGCTGGACGGGCTGCCGCTGGCGATCGAGCTGGCCGCGGCGCGGCTGCGGTCGCTGCCGCTCGACGCGGTCGCCGCCCGGCTCGACGACCGCTTCCGCCTGCTGACCACCGGGCCGCGCACCGCGCTGCCCCGCCACCGCACCCTGGAGGCCGTGGTCGCCTGGAGCTGGGAACTGCTCGACGAGGAGGAACGGCGCCTGGCCGAGCGGCTGTCGGTGTTCCCCGGCGGCGCCACCCCGGCCGCCGTGGCCGGGGTGTGCGGCATGGACGAGACGGCCGCGCTCGACCTGCTCGCGGCGCTCGCGGACAAGTCGCTGCTGCACCTCGCCGACGACGACGGGCCCCGCTACCGGATGCTGGAGACCATCCGCGAGTTCGGCCAGGGGCGGCTGGAGCGGTCCGGCACGCTGGACGAGGCCCGGGCGGCCCACGCGGCGTACTTCGTCGCGCTGGCGGAGACCGCGGACCCGCACCTGCGGGCACACGGACAGTTGCGCTGGATCGCGCTGCTCGACGCCGAGCACGACAACCTCCTCGCGGCCCTGCGCTGGGCCGTCGAGTCGGGGGACGCCGCCACCGCGGTCCGTACGGGCGCCTCGCTCGGCACGTACTGGAGCATCCTGGGCCACCACGCCGAGGCCGCCGAGTGGCTGCGGCTCGCGCTGGAGGTCCCCGGCCCCTCCCCGGAGGAACCGCGCGCCGTCGCCCTCGCCTTCTACCTGATCAACAGCGCCTCGTCCGGCCGGGTCGAGCACCTCGCCGGGCCCGCGCGGGAGCTGAAGGAGCTGGCGGCCCGGGTCGACGCCGGGGAGGGGCACGCCCTGCTGGCGGCGCTGGAGCCGGGCGTCGCGATGTTCACGGAGGAGGACGACACGGGCATCGCGCTGATCGAGGCCCGGCTCGGCCACCCGGACCCCTGGACCCGCGCGATGCTCCGGCTGATGCGCGCCGCGTTCCGCGAGAACAAGGGGTACGCCGCGGGGCTGCGCGAGGACCTGGACGCGGCGGCGGAGGGTTTCCGCTCGGTCGGCGACCGGTGGGGACTCGCGATGGCCCTGACGCAGCTCGGCGAGTTCCACGCCCTGACCGGCGAGACCGGCGCGGCCCGGGAGGGCATGGAGGAGGCCCTGCGGCTGATGCGCGAACTCCGGGCGCGGAACGACATCGGCCAGTTGCGCGTCCGCCTCGCCCAGCTCGACGCCCGCGCGGGCCGGACCGCGCGGGCACGCGCCGAACTGAAGGACCTGCTGCGCGGGGCGCGGCGCGAGGGCCGCCCGCACGTGGCCGTCATCTGCCTGGGCGCGCTCGGCGACATCGCCCGCCGCGAGGGCGACTTCGCGACGGCGGCCCGGTGGTACGAGGACGCGCTGCGGACCTGGCACGAGGGCCCCGGCGCGGTCCCGCAGGCCGTGCCGCAGTTCCGGGCGCTCCTGCGCACGGGAATGGCCCACCTGGAGTGCGCCCGGGGTGACCTGGACGCCGCCGAGCGGCACCTGGCCGACGCGCTGGAGGCGACCGACCTGGCCCAGGACATGCCGATCAGCGCGTTCGTCGGCGTCGGCATCGCCGACCTGGCGGCGCACCGGGGCCGGCCCGCGTACGCGGCGGAGCTGCTGGGCGCGGCAGACGCCGTGCGCGGGGTGAGCGACGTCGCGCAGCCCGACGCGGAACGGCTGACCGCCGAGCTGCGCCGCGCGCTGGGGGAGGGCTTCGCGGCGGCACGCGCGCGCGGCGCGGCGCTCGGCCGCCGGGAAGCGCTCGCGCTGCTACGGGTGGGGACCGGGGTCGGGGCGGGGGCCGGGGGCGGGGCCGGTGGGGGCGGTGGCGCTCCCGCTCCCGGGGCCCGTGCCGGTCACGCGCGGCGCCGGTAGGCCCGTACCGCCAGGGGGAAGGCCACGGCGAGGACGCCCGCTCCCCACAGCGCCGTGGCCAGGACGGGGGCGGCGACCTCGCCGCCCACCAGCAGACCGCGCGACGCCTCCATCGCGCGCGTCACCGGGTTGACGTCCACCCAGGTCTGCAGCCAGCCGGGCAGGGTGTCGGCGGGCACGAGCACGTCGGTGCCGAACGTCAGCGGGAACAGCGCCATGAACCCGATGCCCTGCACCGCGCCCGGCTCTCGCACCAGCATGCCGATCAGCACGAACACCCAGCTCAGACAGAACGCGAAGGCCATCACCAGCAGGCAGGCGGCGAGCGCGGACAGGGGATCGGTCCCGATCCGGAAGCCCACCGCGTAGCCGAAGCCGAGCTGCACGACGATCGTCACCACGAAGCGGATGACGTCGCCGAGCACCGAGCCGACCAGCGGCGCCGAGCGCGCGATGGGCATGGAGCGGAAGCGGTCGAAGACGCCCTTCTTGATGTCGTCGTTGAGATTGATCCCGGTCTGCACGGACGCGAAGAGCACGTTCATCACCATCAGCCCGGGGAGCAGGAACTGGAGGTACGCGTGCGTCGACCCGGCGACGGCGCCGCCCAGCAGGTAGACGAACATCACGATGAACAGCACCGGCTGCATGGTCACGTCCAGCAACTGCTCGGGCGTGCGCAGCGTCTTCGTCAGGCTGCGCCGCGCGAGGGCGAGGCTGTGCCGGACCAGCGGGAACGGGCGCCGTCCGCCCTCCCGTCCCGGCGCCGTCGCCCGTTCCGGGACCGTCAGGGTGCTCGTCATCAGGCCGCCCTCCCCTTCTCGTGGTTCTCCTGCGCGCTCCCGTGGCCGGTGAGAGTGAAGAAGACGTCGTCCAGGTCGGGCAGGCGCAGCGCCAGTTCCGCCACCCCGATGCCGTGCTCGTCGAGGCGCCGTACGACCGTGCCGAGCGTCCCGTCGTCCTCCACCGGGACCGTGAGGACCCCGCGTCCCGGTGACTCCGGCTCGTGCCCGGTGGCCCCGGCGAGGATCGCGGCCGCCATGGGCAGCGCCCCGGCGTCCTGCGGGCGCAGCTCCAGATGCCGCCCGCCGACCCGCCGCTTCAGCTCCGCCGGGGTGCCGTGGGCGATGACCCGGCCGTGGTCCATGACGGAGATCTCGTCGGCGAGCGCGTCGGCCTCCTCCAGGTACTGGGTGGTGAGCAGCACCGTCGCCCCGTCCGCGACGAGCGAGCGGACGATGCCCCACATGTCCTCGCGGCGCACCGGGTCCAGGCCCGTCGTGGGCTCGTCGAGGAAGACGACGTCCGGCCTGCCCACGAGGGACGCGGCCAGGTCGAGGCGGCGCCGCATGCCGCCGGAGTACGTCTTCGTCTGCCGCCCGGCGGCCTCGGTCAGCTCGAAGTGCGCCAGCAGCTCGCGGGCCCGTGCCCGCGCCTCGGCGGCCCGCAGGTCGAGGAGCCGCCCGATGAGCACGAGGTTCTCCGTGCCGGTCAGGTCCTCGTCCACCGAGGCGTACTGGCCGGTGAGCCCGATCGCGCGGCGTACGGCCTCGGCGTCGCGGACGACGTCGAGCCCGCCGACCGTCGCGCGGCCCGCGTCGGGCCGCAGCAGCGTGGCGAGGACACGGACGGCCGTGGTCTTTCCCGCGCCGTTGGGACCGAGCACGCCGAGCACGGTGCCCTGCCGGGCCGCGAGCCCGATCCCGTCCAGCGCGGTCGTCGCGCCGAACCGCTTGACCAGGCCCTCGGCCTGGAACGCGTAGGTCATCTGTTCTCCTTCGTGGTCGTGCGGGAAGGAGGGTGGCAGCGCCCGCGGCCACGCCGCGCACCGCGCGCTGGCACGCCGCTGGCACGGTGCGGTGCGGGCTTCCGCGGGCAGAGACGGGTCATCTACCGTGCGAGGTCCGCGAGTCGGGGATCGGCGGGATGGGGGGATGGGCCGTGGAGCACGCCGGTGACGAGGTGACCCGGCTGTACGCGTCGGGCGGGGCCGGGATGCGGACCGGCGAGGCCCACTCGGCACGCATGTACGACTACCTGCTCGGGGGCCGGGACAACTTCGCGGCGGACCGGGAGGCCGCCGAGGCCGCGGTGGCGGCGTTCCCGACGCTGCGCACCGCGGCGCGGGAGAACCGCGCTTTCCTCGGCCGCGCCGTGCGCCACGTCGTCGAGGAGACCGGCATCCGCCAGTTCCTCGACATCGGCTCCGGCCTGCCGACCGCCCGGAACGTGCACCAGGTCGCGCGGCGCCACGCCCCCGACGCGCGCGTCGTGTACGTCGACAACGACCCGCTCGTGCTGGCCCACGGGCAGGCGCTGCTCGCCGCCGACGCGCGGACGACCGTGATCCAGGCCGACATCCGGGACCCGCGCGCGATCCTCGGGCACCCCGGGACGCGGGAGCTGATCGACTTCGGCGAGCCGGTGGCCCTGCTCGCGGTGGCGGTCCTGCACTTCGTCTCCGACGAGGAGGACCCGCGCGGGCTGGTCGCCCGGCTGCGCGAGGCCCTCGTCCCCGGGAGCGTGCTCGTCCTCTCGCACGCGACGGCCGAGATCTCGCCGGAGACCGCGCTCGGGGTCCAGGCCGCCTACCGGGCCCAGGGCGTCCCGCTGACCCTCCGCGACCGCGCGGCCTTCGCCGAGCTGTTCGAGGAGTTCGAGATCGCCGAGCCCGGCATCCAGGTCGTCTCCGACTGGCGCGCGACGGTTCCGGAGTCCGAACGCCCGTCCCACGCCGAGGTCTCCTGGTACGGCGGCACCGGCAGACTGCCGTGAAGGCCCTTCAGCCGACCCGCCGCTCCAGCACCTGCCCCGGCCAGGTGCCGTGGACGAAGGGCGCCGAGGGCGTGAAGCCGGCCCGCTCGTAGAAGGCGACCAGTTCGCCCCCTCCGCCCGCCCAGCAGTCCACCCGCAGCAGGTCCACTCCGGCCCGCCGGGTCTCCTCGGCGGCACGTTCCAGCAGCGCGCCGCCGATGTTCCGCCCCGCGTGCGCCCTGTCGGAGACCAGCAGGCGGACGTAGCGCTCGGGCTCCTCCGCGGGGGCGATCGGCATCTGCGGGCTGGGCCCTTCCCCCAGCACCAGGCAGCCGACGGGCACGCCGTCCAGCTCGGCGACGAAGGGCTCGTGCTCGGTCGTGTACCGCTGGATCCGCTCCGCCCCGCCGGGCTTGCGCGAGAAGGGGACGGTGCCCCACTGCTCGGTGTTGCCCCGGGCGTTCATCCAGGCCACGGCGCCGTCGAGCATGCCGAGGACGGCCGGCGCGTCGGCCGGTCCGCCCGTCCTGATCCGTATGTCGTGCCTCGTGTCGTCCCTCGTGTCGTGATCCACGGCGGAAGCATAGGCCGACGGGAGCGCGCCGGTGTCTCATGCGCCCCGTAGACGCACGTTTACGGTTCGCCCCGGTGACATGGCCCGTACACCTGGAGTTCGTGTGGCCGCACTTCGCTCTAGGAGCTGGCCGGGAGCGGTCCCCACGGCTGTCCCATCGCACCGGCCGTCTGCTATTGGCCGAGGGCAAGGAACCAGAATCGTGAACGTATTCAGGCGGCCGAGCAGAAGCGTCCGGGCCGCCGTACTGACCGGTGTCGCCACCTTCACCCTGAGCGCCTGCTGGGGCGCCGGGGCAGGAACCGAGGACGGCAAGGAACTGCTCGGCAAGGTCATGGTGGACGGCTCCAGCACCGTGACCCCGCTGGCCAAGGCCGCCGCCGAGCTGTACACCGAGAAGCAGCCCAAGGTCCGCGTCTCCGTGGGGACGTCCGGGACGGGCGGCGGCTTCAAGAAGCTCTGCGCGGGCCGCGCGGACATCGCCGACGCCTCGCGGCTGATCAAGGCCAAGGAGCGGGCGGCGTGCGCGGAGCGGGGGGTGAACTACGAGGAGTTCTCCGTCGCCAACGACGCGCTGACCGTGGTGGTCAGCAAGCGGGTGTCGTGGGTGGACTGCCTGTCCACGCGGCAGTTGAGGAAGATCTGGCGGCCCGGCTCGCGGGTCCACAGTTGGAACCAGGTCGATCCGTCGTTCCCCGACGTCCCCCTCAAGCTGTACGGCCCCGGCGCCGACTCGGGCACCTTCGACTACTTCACCAAGGCCATCAACGGCGAAGAGGGCGCCTCCCGTACCGACTACACCTCGACGGAGGACGACAACGTGACGGTGCGCGGCGTCTCCCGCTCGCGCGGCGGCATGGGCTACTTCGGCTTCTCCTACTACGAGGAGAACGAGAACGACCTCAAGTCCCTCATGATCGACAGCGGCGACGGCTGCATCGTCCCCAGCGTCACGAGCGTCCAGAACGGCACGTACAAGCCGCTGTCCCGGCCGCTCTTCATCTATCCCACGGCCGAGGCCCTCAAGCGGCCCGAGGTCGAGGACTTCGTCGAGTACTTCGTGGAGCACCACGCCCAGATCACGGCGGGCACCCAGTTCATCCCCCTCAACTCCGAGCAGGAGGACAAGCTGAGGGCCGACCTGGACAAGCTCAAGTCGGAGGCCGAGTAGCCGCGCCGCGCTTCCGGCGCGGGCCCCGGCGTCCGCGCCCGGCCAGCAGCAGCGCGCAGGCGACCACGCCCAGGGCGACGGTGGCGAGGCCCGAGGCGCCCAGCGCCGCGCGCGGCCCCAGCGCCTCGGTGAGCGGGCCGCCGAGCGCGGTGCCGAGCGGCGAGGCGGTGAGCAGGGCCGCGCTGCGCGCCGCGAGCATCGCGGCGAGGTGCCGCGGGGGCGAGGCCGCCTGCATCAGCGTCACCGACAGGGGCACGAACGGGCCGTAGATCGCGCCGCCGAGCGTGAAGCAGACGAGGGTGACGACCGCCGGCGCGTGGGTCCCGAAGGGCAGCAGCGTCAGACCCCAGGCGACCACGATCGCGAGCGTCACCGGCCAGAGCGGCGCCCTGCGCAGCGTGCCGACCGTGAGCCCGCCGAGGACCGCGCCGATGCCGAACAGCATCCAGTACAGGCCGAGCACCGTGCCCGGCGCGTGCAGGTCGTCGGTCACATGGAGGGGCAGGGCGACCTCGACGGGACCGTAGAGGAAGTTGAAGAACCAGGTGAGCGTCAGCAGGCCGAGCAGCTCGGGCCGGGAGCGCAGCAGCCCGAACCCGCCGCGGGCGGCCTCGCGGTCCACGGGCGGGGCGTGCCCCGCGTCCGGCAGCCGGACCCGTACGACCAGCACGGCGAGGAAGACGTAGGTCAGCGCGTCCACGCCGATGACGAGCGCCGGGCTGACGTACGTCACCAGCACGCCGGCGAACGCGGGCCCGGCGATCGTGGCGCTGAAGCTGAGCGTGCTGACGAGGGTGTTCGCCGCCAGCCGCTCCTCGTCCGGCAGCAGCTCGGCGAGCAGCGTGTACTTGCCCGCGCTGCCCCAGGCGTGCAGCAGCGAGGAGGCCGCGAGCAGCACGACGTACAGCGGCGGCGTCAGCACCCCGGCGAGCCAGGCGAGCGGCACGGCGCCGAGGAAGACGCCGCGCGCCACATTGTCGAGGAGCAGCAGCCGCCTCGCGGGGACGCGGCGCATCCGGCGGCCGAACGCGAGCGCGCCGACCACGCCCGGCAGCGTCGCCGCCGCCACCGCGCCGCCGACCCACAGCCCCGTCGAGCCCTCCGGCGCGAGGTCGATGGCGAGCCACGCCACGGCGACGAAGCTCATGCCGTCCCCGAGGTAGGAGACGGCGAAGCCGAGCAGCAGCCGGCGGAACACGCGGTGCGAGAGCACCGGCCGGTAGGCGGCGGGCACCAGGCGCCGGAGCGCGGGCCGGGGTATCAACGGCCGTCCCGCCGGAAGCAGTTGTTCACGGCACTCACATTAGGCGCGGCCCGGAGCGCGCCGCTTCTCGATTTCCGACCGAGGTCAGGACGAGCGCGCGGCGTTGAGCGCGTCCACCGCGGCCCGGGCCGTGCCCAGGTTGGCGAAGTCGACGGCGACGAAGTTCACCGGGTGGCCCCGCTCGGACTCGCAGCGGCGCGCCCGCTTCAGCACGAAGTCCTTGTCGTTGACCTCCGCGGCGTCGATCCGGCTGCCGCCGCCGTGGGTGATGAAGTGGTTCATCAGGAACAGATTCTTGTCCTTGCCGCCCCGGTTGGGCACGCAGTTCATCTCGCGGGGGCTGGAGAACGCGAAGGGCGTCTCCATCCCGTACCGGTAGAAGTTGCGGTACCAGGGCGCCGGGCCGTCGGCGCGCTCGGCGAAGACCACCAGGCGCTTGTCGTCCTCGACCATCTTCCCCAGCGTCGGCCACTCGGCGTCCGGGTCGTCGTCGGGGGTGTGGAGCAGGTCCTCGACCCCGGCCTTGCGGAACGCGGACTCCGTCTGCTTGCCGCTGATGCCGTCCTCGATGATCAGGGTGACCACCTCGTCCGGGTGGTCCTCCAGCCACGTGCCGATCTCGCGCAGGGACTCGACGAACGGGACGGCCCCGGCGCGGCAGATCGCGTGGCACAGCCACAGTCCGGGCTCGGCCGGGCTCGCCTTGTCGATGATCCCGGAGATCCGCCGCTGGGTCTCGGGAGCGAACTCGGAGAGCTTCAGCCGCGGGACGATCTCGTCGCGGCGCTCCCAGGTGTGGGTGTCGATGAGCAGTGCCCGGGCCCCGTTGTCGAGCTGCGTGGTGATGTCGGCGTCCTGGAGGGGGCTGATGAACTGCTCGGCGGTCGAGGACATCGAGTTGTGCGTCGCCAGGTAAGCGGCCTGGTCGTAACGGACGTCGCAGAGCGCGGCGGAGCCGTTGCAGTAGGCCCTGTCCGTGCCCTTGGCCACGGTCGGCAGCAGCGCCGGACCGAGGACGATCATCGCGGTGACGGCCGCGCCGACGGTGGTCAGCAGCGCCCGCCGCGCCCGGGGCGCCAGCCTGCGGCCCGTGGCGCGGCGTTCCCACACGACGGCGAAGGCCAGCAACGGCAGCCCCGCGGCCAGCGGCATCAGCGAGGCGAGCAGCCCGGCGTCGGCCAGCGAGCGGACGCCGGTCCGCTCCAGGTCCCCGACGAGGGACGCGAGCGACGGCGGCCAGGACGCCGGGGGAGACCACACCAGCGCCTCGGTTCTCCACCGCACCAGCAGGAAGACGAGCGCCGCCAGGACACCGCCCACGGCCAGGAGTCCGCCCAGGTGCCGAAGCCGCCGTATCCTGCGCCGCGGGCCCGAGAGCCACAGGAAGACGACGGACGCGAGGCCGACGACGGCGGCGCCCGTCTGGACGGGGCCCATCACGAGCTGCGTCACGTCGCGCACCGACTTCAGCGCCCCGATGTCGGCGCCGGAGTCCTCCAGGTCCTCCGCCACGTTCCACCGGCCGCCGTCGGCGATCTTCATCAGGTCGCGCCGCGCCTTGTCGCCCCCGCTGCCCGCCGTGGTGCCCGGCAGGTGCGGGCCCACCGCGGCCAGGGCCGTGGCCACGTCGCCCTCCGCGAGCGCGCCCTCGACCTGGGGGCGCAGCTTCGCACGTTCGCTCTCCGGAACTCCGGCGAGCAGCAGCTTGGCGCCGTCCTCGGCGTCCTTCTTCCCGAGGTGCACCTTCGGCAGGTCGGGCTTGCGCCCGGCGGCGACGTCGTCGAGCGCGGTGTCGAGCTTCTTGAGCGCCGAGTCGAGCTGCTTCTCGCTGTGCCCCTCGGAGTCGGAGACGAGGCTGCTCAGATACACCTCGCCGAGGCCGCTCAGGTTGGCCAGCAGCGGGGTGAGGTCCACGGACAGGCTGAGGGTGTCGGTGTCGCCCCGCAGATAGCGGACGAGGGCGACGATCTGCTCGTCCGTCAGCTCCCGTACGGTCGCGGGCGGCAGCACCGTCTTGAGGTTGGCGGTCACCACCGACTCCGGCACCGGCAGCCGCGCCAGCAGGCTGCGCGTCACCGGCTGCGCCTCCGGGTCGACCAGCACCTCGTCGTACAGCCGGTCGTACGCCCGCTCGTCGTCCAGGGCCCCCTGGTAGAAGCCGCGGCTCAGCGCCGTGGACCGTACGGTGCCCGCGCTCACGAGGACCACCACGCACAGCACGGTCAGCACGCCCGCCAGGACCCGGCACCACCGCACCCACCGCGCGCTACGCCACCCGGCGGGCGGGAACGTCCTGCCCTCGTCCGGCGCTGCGGTACCGCTCACCACGACACTCTCCCCTTCGGATCCCGACCTCTACGACGGCCGTCACACTAAGCTCTACCTGTGCCGATTGGCATTTCGATCTTCCGTTCCTGGGCGTCGGCCGACCTCCTTGGGGTGAAGTACGGCGTGGGCGCCCGGGGACCGGGGGGCGGCCGGGGGATCGTGGGCGCATGACGGAAATCTCAAGCTCAGGAGGCCTCGTGCGCCGTACTGTCACCGGTGTCGTCACCGCACTCGTCCTCGCAGGAGGCAGCGGCGTCGCGTGCGCGGACGACGGAGGGGAGGGCCTCGCGCGCAACTCCTCCCACGTCGGCAGCAAGGCGGGGATGGCCCTGCCCAGCGCGGCCAACAGCCTCGCCCAGCGCACCGCTTCGCTCGCCGACAAGACCGGCATCGACGGCCCCCTCATCGGCCCCGGCGACCTCGGCCGGGGGCCCTACCGGACGTAGCGCCCTTCGCGCCCGCACCAGTCGGTACGCGCCGCCGCCGCGACTCCTCCCGGGGAGCGCGGCGGCGGCGCTTTTTCGTGCCATGTTTGCGAGGCGCTGTCGCGAGAGTTACAGTCTCTAACTGTCGCGAGAATATGGCGCCGCAACGGGTGCGCGCCGCCCGCGACTTGGGAGGGAATCGGCATGATCTATCACCGGATACGGCTCGCCATGCGCCCCGACGCGCCCCAGGACAAGGTCGATGAGGCCCTGGAGGCGCTGCGCAGGATGGGCCGCGAGATCGACGCCGTCGAACACTGGGCGGTCGGCCGGGACTTCGGCGGGGACTTCGAGTACGGCGCCCTGTTCGCGGTCAAGGACATCGACGCGTACCGGGCGTACATGTACGACCCGCTCCACCGTCACGTCGACGGCATCGGCCTGCCGCTGGTGCGGAACATGGTCTCCCAGGACCTCACCGACGACGAGGACCCCGACATCGGCGCGAAGATCCGCGCGATCCACGCCGAGCGCTTCGCGCACGACCCCGCGCTCGTCGAGCTGATCGACGGCCTCGGTTCGTACGAGGGCAGCGGCGCCCCGGAGGAAACGGCGGCGGGCTGACGGAGGTTCCGCCGTCCCGGCGCCGCCGGGTCAGGGCGTGGGGATGCCCGCCGGACGGGACGGGCGGCCGAAGCGGACGGGGACGCCGGGGGAGTAGAGCACGCTCACCGGCGGGCCCGCCGGCGGCGCGAGCCCCGCGGCCGTGATGAGCGACTCGTCGCACTCCAGCAGCTCGGCGCGGTGCAGCGGCCAGCGCGGATGCGTGTTGGGGAGATAGACGGGGCGGCCGAGGAAGGCGTTGTGCATGCCCCAGCGGGCGGTGAGGAAGTGCTCCAGCTCGGTCGGCTCCCCGATCCGTTCACCGACGCGGACCGTGATCCGGCTGTGCGCGCCGCGCGGCCCCGGCCAGCGGCGCGCGCTGGTGTAGATCCGCAGATCGCCCTCGGCCCGCACGTCCATGCGCGACCACTGGTACGGCAGCCCGAAACCGGCGCGCGCCATCAGGACCGGGACCAGCCGGGACGCGTCCAGCGAGCGGAAGACGACGCCGCGGCGCCCCCGCGCGTCCACCGAGTACAGCCGCACGTTCGTCTCGGGGAACGTGCCGAGATACGGGACGCCCGGCAGCCGGAACCAGCCGACCCGGTGCATCCGGAACGCCACGAGCCCGACGTATGTCACTCCGTGCAGCGTGTCCGGCGCCGCGCCCTCGGGGAGCAGCGGCGCGACCTGGGCCGGGTCGGCGGCCCAGTGGAGGAACGCGAGGTCGAGCCACGACTGCGTGAGGAGCGGGCTGGCGATCGACGCGGGCGCGTCGGCCGTGATCGGCTCGGGGGACGGCGCCGGAGCGGAGGACATCCGTCAAGGATCGCAGGACGGTCGGACGGCCGGGCATGTGCCCCTTGCCCGGCCGTCCGACCGTACGTCCGCCGCCCCTGCCGCCGGACCTGGCCGGTCAGGCGCCCACGTACTCCGCGAGGTGCTCGCCCGTGAGGGTGGAGCGGGCCGCGACGAGGTCCGCCGGGGTGCCCTCGAAGACGACCTTGCCGCCGTCGTGGCCCGCGCCCGGGCCGAGGTCGATGATCCAGTCCGCGTGCGCCATGACAGCCTGGTGGTGCTCGATGACCAGGACGGACTTGCCGGAGTCCACGAGCCGGTCGAGCAGCCCGAGGAGCTGCTCGACATCGGCGAGGTGGAGGCCGGTGGTCGGCTCGTCGAGCACGTAGACACCGCCCTTCTCGGCCATGTGCGTCGCCAGCTTCAGCCGCTGCCGCTCGCCGCCGGAGAGCGTGGTGAGCGGTTGGCCGAGGGTGAGATAGCCGAGCCCGACGTCGGAGAGCCGCTCAAGGATCTTGTGCGCGGCGGGCGTACGGGCCTCGCCCGAGCCGAAGAACTCCTCGGCCTCGGCCACCGGCATCGCCAGGACCTCGCTGATGTCCCGGCCGCCGAGACGGTGGTCCAGGACCGACGCCTCGAAGCGCTTGCCGTCGCACTCTTCGCAGGTCGTGGAGACGCTCGCCATCATGCCCAGGTCGGTGAAGACGACGCCCGCGCCGTTGCAGTTGGGGCACGCGCCCTCGGAGTTGGCGCTGAAGAGCGCCGGCTTCACCCCGTTGGCCTTCGCGAACGCCTTGCGGATCGGGTCGAGCAGCCCCGTGTACGTCGCCGGGTTGCTCCGCCGGGAGCCGCGGATCGCGGCCTGGTCGATCGAGACGACGCCCGCCTCCTCGGCCGCCGGGCTGTGGACCAGCGAGCCCTGCACGAGCGAACTCTTGCCCGACCCGGCGACCCCGGTGACGACGCAGAGGACGCCGAGCGGGATGTCCACGTCGACATCGCGCAGATTGTGCGCCGAGGCGCCGCGGACCGGCAGCGTGCCGGTGGCCTTCCGCACGGACTTCTTCAGGGACGCGCGGTCGTCGAGATGGCGGCCGGTGATGGTGTCGCTGGCCCGCAGCCCCTCGACGGAGCCCTCGAAGCAGACGGTGCCGCCCGCCGTACCGGCGCCCGGGCCGAGGTCGACGACATGGTCGGCGATCGCGATCGTCTCCGGCTTGTGCTCGACGACCAGGACCGTGTTGCCCTTGTCGCGCAGGCGCAGCAGCAGGTCGTTCATGCGCTGGATGTCGTGCGGGTGCAGGCCGATGGTGGGTTCGTCGAAGACGTAGGTCGTGTCGGTCAGCGACGAGCCGAGGTGGCGGATCATCTTGACGCGCTGCGCCTCACCGCCGGAGAGCGTGCCCGCGGGCCGGTCCAGCGAGAGATAGCCGAGGCCGATCTCCGCGAACGAGTCGAGGGTCCCGCCCAGCGCCGTCAGCAGCGGCCCCACCGAGGGCTCGTCCAGCCCGCGCACCCATTCGGCCAGGTCGTTGAGCTGCATCGCGCAGGCGTCGGCGATGGAGATCCCGTGGATCTTCGACGCCCTGGCCGCCGCGCTCAGCCGGGTCCCCTCGCACTCGGGGCAGTCGGTGAAGGTCACCGCCCGGTCCACGAACGCCCGGATGTGCGGCTGCATCGCCTCGCGGTCCTTGGCGAGGAACGACTTCCGGATGCGCAGGAACAGCCCCTCGTAGGTGAGGTTGGTCCCTCTGATCTTCACCTTGGTCGGTTCGTGGTGGAGGAAGTCGTGCAGCTCCTTCTCGGAGTAGTCGCGGATGGGCTTGTCCGGGTCGAGGAAGCCGGACTCGCTGTAGAGCACGACGTTCCAGCCCTTTTCCCCGTAGCCGGGGATGGTCAGCGCGCCCTCGGAGAGCGACTTGGAGTCGTCGTACAGCTCGGTGAGGTCGAAGTCGGTGACCTTGCCGCGGCCCTCGCAGTGCGGACACATCCCGCCGGTACGGGTGAAGGAGACCCGCTCCGCCTTCTTGCCGCCGCGCTCGACGGTGATCGCGCCGCTCGCCTTGACCGAGGGGACGTTGAAGGAGAACGCGTTGGGCGAGCCGACGTGCGGCTTCCCGAGGCGGCTGAAGAGGATCCGCAGCATCGCGTTGGCATCGGTGGCGGTGCCGACCGTGGAACGGGGATCGGAGCCCATCCGCTCCTGGTCGACGATGATCGCGGTCGTCAGCCCGTCCAGGACATCGACCTCGGGGCGCGCGAGCGTCGGCATGAAGCCCTGCACGAAGGCGCTGTAGGTCTCGTTGATCAGCCGCTGCGACTCGGCGGCGACCGTGTCGAACACCAGTGAGCTCTTGCCCGAGCCGGAGACGCCGGTGAACACCGTGAGACGGCGCTTCGGGATCTCGATGCTGACGTCCTTGAGGTTGTTCTCCCGCGCGCCGTGCACGCGGATCGCCTCGTGGCTGTCGGCGGCGTGCGGCACGTCCTGCCGCGGGTCCGTCGTCGGGGCCATGCTCATCGTCTCCATCTGTGAGTGCCGGGCCGCGTATGGCGGTATCACCGGCAACGCCTGGCTCGATCCAACCAGACGGGGAACGTACGTCTACCGGTCCTGGGCCCGCTCGCCGCCCAGTTGCTGGATGCGGACCAGATTCCCCGCCGGGTCGCGGGCCGCGCAGTCCCGTACCCCGTACGGCTGCTCGCTCGGCCCCTGGACGACCTCGGCGCCGGCGGCCAGCAGCCGCGCGTGCACCGCGTCGAGGTCGGTGGTGGCCAGGACGACGGAGGCGTACGTGCCCTTGGCCATCATCTCGGCGATCGTACGGCGCTCGTCCTCGGTGACTCCGGGGCCGTCGACCGGCGGCTTGAGGACCAGCGAGGTGTCGGGCTGCCCGGGCGGGCCGACGGTGATCCAGCGCATCCCGCAGTCCTCGACGTCGTCCCGCACCTCGAAGCCGAGCGCGTCACGGTAGAAGGCCAGACAGGCGTCGGGATCGTCGTGCGGAAGGAAGGTCGCGTGAAGGGTGAGGCCCATGCCCGTCACGCTAGGCCCGACAGGGCGACCGCCGCTTCTCCGATCCTGACCGGAACCCCGCGGCCCGTGCGCGCGGGCGCGCTGCCCGGATCACCCGGCGGGCGGGGCGAGACCCAGCAGCGGGCGGAACCGCTGGAAGCCGGTGCTGCGCAGCCCGGGCCAGGAATGCGCCCGCTGCCACCGTTCGTCGGCCGCGAGCGGGGCCGGGGGGTGCTCGACGGCGCGGCGATGGGCCTCCGCCGAGGTCCACAGCGCGTAGTTGAAGACCCGGGAGCCGTCGGGGCTCACGTAGAAGTGGGCGGAGAGCAGCCCGTCGGCCGGGGGTGTGCCGGCGCTGCCCTCGAACAGCGCCTCGACCAACCCCTCCGCCCGCGCCGTGTCCGGGCCGTCGAATTCGCGGGTGACCAGCACGACGCACCCGGCCTCGGCGGCGGGTCCGTACGCGGGAGTGCCGCGCCGCGAACGGCCACTGGCCACGCCGGTCCGCTCGATGCCGGGCACGGCCGCGTCCACCTCCCGCTTCCAGGACAGGTCCTGCGCCGGAACGTCGTCCAGGTCCTCGACCTGGGACGCGTGCAGCAACGTACTGCCGTCGTCGCCCGCCAGCACGGCGTACGAGCGCAGCCCGGGGCCCGGCCAGGGCCGCGAGCGCCAGGCGCGGGCGACGGCCTCGGCGGTCTCCCGCTGCCGCCGCGGCGTCCCCACGCGCCAGGTGCCGAACAGGGCGGCCGGCGCGGTGACGGGGCCGGGCACGGAATCGACTCGGAGTTCCATCGCCACATTCTACTTGCCTACTGGGAAAGCCAGGTGTAGCTTTCCTGATAGGAAAGTCAAGCGGGGCTCGCCTCCTCGAACCGGCTTGGCGTGTCATGGGAGGGCGGAGTCCGTGAGCACATCGGTGGATGCCGAGCAGGCATGGAGCGCGCTGCAGCGCATCCGGATCCCGCAGGAGCGGGTGTACGACGAGATGGAGCGGACCGCGTCCGGCGGCCCCGGCGCGGCGATCGCGACGGGTGCGGCCATGTGGCTCTTCCTCGCGAGCCTGGGTCTCGGCCTGCCCCAGTGGGGCGTGGGACTGCTCCTCGTCGCGTACGTCGCGGTGCTCGCCGCGCTGGCCGTCTCCTACGGCCGCCGGAACAGGATGCGGCTGCACCGCTCCCGCTACGACTGGCGGACGTCCGTCATGCTCCTCGCGGGCGCGGCGGCGACCGGAGGAACGGCCGTGCTGTCCGGCCATCTGACCGGCCGGCTGGAGCCGATGTCCGGCAGCCTGATCCAGGCCACCGTGACAACGGGCGTGTTCCTGCTGTTCATCTGCCCGGCGAGCCGCTGGGCGGCCGGTTCGCTGCGCGGCCGCGCCGGTCGGACGGCCGCCCGCGAGGGGGCGGGCCGATGAGCACCCCGACCGGGTTCGACGAGCTGATCCATCCGGCCACGCGGCTGTCGGTCGTCGCGCTGCTCGCCACCACCGAGTGGGCGGACTTCGCGTTCATCCGCGACAGCCTCTCGCTCAGCGACTCCGCCCTCTCCAAGCAGTTGCACACCCTGGAAGAGGCCGGATATCTGGAGATCCACAAGGAGGGCGGCGGCCGCAAGCGGCGCACGAGAGTGCGGCTGACGGACCGGGGCCGCACCGCCTTCGAGGGGCACGTGGCGGCGCTCCGGGCGATCGTCGAGGGCGCGGGCCTGCCGACGGCCGAGGCCGGAGAAGCGCCGACCGGAGAAGCGCCGACCGGAGAAGCGTCCACCGGAGAAGCGCCACGCGAGCAGCACCGCGCGGAGGCGGGACGATGACGCCGCCCGGACACACCGCGACCCGGCCCGTCGTCCACGTCCGCGACATGACCATGGCGTACGGGCAGGTCGACGCCCTCCACGGCATCGACCTGGACATCCGGCGCGGCGAGGTCTTCGCGCTGCTGGGGCCCAACGGGGCGGGGAAGACCACCATCGTCGAGATCCTGGAGGGCTTCCGGCGCCGCTCGGCGGGGGAGGTCCGAGTTCTCGGCACGGACCCGGAGCAGGGCGGCGACGCCTGGCGCGCCCGCATCGGACTCGTCCTGCAGTCCTGGCGCGACCACCGCCGCTGGCGCGTGGCCGAACTGCTGGCCCACTTCGCGTCGTACTATCCCGAGCCGTGCGACCCCGCCCGTCTGCTCGCCCTGGTGGGTCTCACCGCCCAGGCGGACCAGCAGGTCGAGCGGCTGTCCGGCGGTCAGCGGAGACGGCTGGACGTCGCACTCGGCATCGTCGGCCGCCCCGAGCTGCTCTTCCTGGACGAGCCGACGACGGGCTTCGACCCGGAGGCGCGGCACGAGTTCCACGTCCTGGTCGAACAGTTGGCCCGTGAGGAGGACGTCACCGTTCTGCTCACGACCCATGACCTGGCGGAGGCCGAGCGGCTCGCCGACCGGATCGCCATGCTGGTCGGCGGCCGGATCCGGGCCTGCGGCACTCCGGCGGAGCTGGCCCGCAGCGCCGCCGCGCGGGCCGAGGCCCGCTGGACGTCCGAGGACGGGACGCCCCGGCGCGAACGCACCGCGGACCCGTCGCGCCTGGTCTGGCGGCTCCACCAGGGCGCGGACGGCCCGATCGCGGGCCTGGAGGTCCGCCGCCCGACGCTGGAGGACACCTATCTGCACATGGTGCACAGGGCGGACGACGGGGCGGACGCGGACGGGACCGGAGACCCGGACGAGGTAGGAGAAGGAGAGGTACAGGCCGCATGACGGGGGATCACACGACGGACATCCGGCACGGCGGCGAGGGCCGCCCGGGCCACCGCGCGTGGCGGACCGGTCTGCTGCGCGGCCGTATCGAGCTGCGGCACCTCCTGCGCAACCCCAAGGAGATGTCCGGCCATCTGACCAACGTGGTCGTCGCGCTGGTCATCGTCGCCTACGTCAAGGACAGGGCGCCCGGCACCGAGGTTCCGCTGTCCCATCTGGTGCTCGCGGGCTTCGCCGCCTATCTCCTGTTCCAGATCGGACTGGTCAATCTCCCGCAGGCCCTCGTGGCCGAGCGCGAGGAAGGCACCCTGCTGCGGCTGCGGGCCACCCCCGGCGGGATACCGGCCTATCTCGTGGCCAAGTGCCTGCTGGTGGCCGTCACGGCGGTCGGCAGCCTGGCCCTTCTCCTGGTGGCCACCTCGCTGCTGGCGGACGGCCCGCTGCCGCGCGGCCCGGAGGGGTGGCTGACGCTGCTGTGGGTCACCGGACTCGGGCTGCTGGCCGTCGTGCCGCTGGGCGCGGCCATAGGCGCCGTACTGCCCAACCCGCGCGAGGCACTGGCGCTGATCATGCTGCCCGTGATGGGGCTGCTGTTCACCTCGGGAGCGGTGTTCCCGATCACCTCGCTGCCCGTTCCGGTGCAGCAGGTGGCGTCGGTCTTTCCGCTCAAGTGGATGGCGCAGGGCCTGCGTTCGGCCCTGCTGCCGGACGCCGCGAGGACGGCCGAGGCCGCCGGGTCCTGGGAGCTGCCCATGGTCGCCCTGGTGCTGACCGCCTGGGCCGTCCTCGGCTTCTTCCTGGCGATACCCCTCCTGCGCCGTGCCGCCCGGCGCGAGTCCGGCTCGCGTATGACCGCGCGTCACCACAAGGCGGTGCGGGGCGGGGCGGCGCCCGCGTAGGCCGGGGGCCCGCGTGGCCGGCGCCGCACCATGGGGCGGTCCCGCCTTCGGCCGGGCCCGCCCTTGGTCTCAGGCCGGGGGCGGGTCGTCGAGGAGTACGACGCCGTACTGTCCCAGGACGTCGGTGTGTTCGAGGTCGCTGCGTGCTTCGGCGGAGCCGATGGCGTGGAAGTAGCCTTCGACGGCCCCGGGGTTGTTGATGACGAGCAGCTCCGAGGTCGGGGTGATCGTCTGGAAGGTGTGGGGGACGGACCGGGGCCCGTAGACGTAGGCGCCGGGCCCGGCGTCGTACACCTCGCACTCGGCGAGCGAGTCCGAGCCGACCCAGAACCGGACGCGGCCGGACAGGACGACCCAGCTCTCGTCCTCGTGGGTGTGGCGGTGCAGGGGCGGCGCGTCCTCGCGGTCCACGGTGACGCGCAGGACGGTGACCACGCCGTTCGTCTCGGCGTCCGTCACGACCTGCTCGATGGCGTTCTTGTAGTAGGCGAAGGACCGGCCGTCGCCCGGGTTCCGCACAAGGGCAGTGCTCATGCGAGATCTCCTCACGAAGGGAGGTAGTTTATGGTTCAACTATTACATGGGGCTGCGGCTCCTCGCCATCCGCCGAGGCAACTTGGCGCGTTCTGCTCGGCCCCGCCTTTCGCCGGTGGCGATAGCCCCTCGGGGTACGCGGGGGCGGACCTACCGTCGCCGCATGTCCTCACCGATCACGGGTACGGCCGCCGGCGTACCCTTCACCGCCCTGCCGCCCTCCGGGTCACCCACCGGCCACGATCCCGACGGTCACGGCCACGGTCAGAGTCAGAGCCAGGGCCAGAGTCCCGCGCCCCTGATCGTCACCTGGCACATGCTGGACGCGCCGAGGTCGGACGCCGCGTTCGCCGCGGCGCTGCCGATGCACGGGCTGCCCGCGTGGCGGGTGCATCTCGGTATGCCGATGTGCGGGGCGCGCATGGTCGACGGCTCGACGGACGCCGTGAGGGAACTGGCGCGTCAGGACGTGCTGATGTCGTTCCTGCATCCGTTCGTCCGGCAGGCGTCCGAGGAGTTCCCGGCGGCACTGGCGGCGCTCCGCGAGCAGTTGCCGGTCGACGACGGCCCGATCGGTGTGCTCGGCGGCTCGCTGGGCGGAGCCGTCGCGCTGCGGGTCCTCGCCGGGACGGGCATCCCCGTCTTCGCCGGTGCCGTCGTGAACGCGGCCGTGCGGCTGCGCTCCGTCGTCGAGCTGTTCCCGGGCGAGTACCCGTACGACGCGGAGTCCGAGAAGGCCGTCGCGAGCATGGACTTCGTCGCCCACGCGGACCTCCTCGCCGGCCGCGCGCCGCTGCTCGTCGTCAGCGGCGAGCGCGACCACCCGGGACTACGGGCCGATGCCTCGGACCTGGTCGATGCGCTCGGGGAACAGGCCGAACTGCTGCCGGTCCCCGGACTCGCGCATCCCCTCGCCGACGAGCCCGGCATCGAGCCCGCGCCGCAACTGCCGCGGGCCCGCGCGGTGGACGCCGCCCTGGTCGGATGGTTCCGGCGGCACCTCGCGGACGGGCCGGGTCCGCTGTAGGCGAATTCGCTGTCGCGCTGATGTTCGGGGTGCTTGGCTGACGGCATGGAGCTCTTGGTGCTGGGCGGAACGGCGTGGGTAGGACGTGAGCTGTCACGACAGGCGGTCGAGCGCGGTCACCGGGTGACCTGTCTCGCGCGCGGCGAGAGCGGGAACGTCGCGAGCGGCGCGCGGCTGGTGGCCGCCGACCGGCGCGATTCCGCGGCGTACGAGCCGCTGCTGGACCGGGACTGGGACGCGGTCGTCGAGGTGTCCTGGCAGCCCGGCTTCGTCCGCGGCGCGCTCGGAGCGCTGAGCGAGCGGGCCGGGCACTGGACGTACGTCTCGTCCATCAGCGCCTACGCCTCGCACGCGGATCAGGACGCCGACGAGTCGGCGGCACTCCTGCCCCCGACCGACCAGGACGAGGCCGACCGCGCGCTGTACGGCGAGGCCAAGTCCGCGTGCGAGCAGGCGTCGTCCGCCGCGGTGGGGGACCGGCTCCTGGTCGCGCGCGCCGGACTCATCGGCGGCCCGGGCGACCACAGCGGACGTTCCGGATACTGGGCCGCTCGCGCGGCGCGCGACCAGCAGGGGACGATGCTCGTCCCCGACGCGCCCGCCCTGCCGACCCAGGTGATCGACGTGCGGGACCTCGCCGCCTGGCTGCTCGACAGCGCGGAGAAGGGCACCACGGGCACGTACGACGCCGTGGGCCCGGTCCTTCCGTTCGCCGAGTGGGTCGAACTCTCCCGGGGCGTCGGAGGTCACACCGGACCGGTGGCCACCGCCGAACCGGCCTGGCTGCTCGCCCACGACGTGGCCGAGTTCATGGGCGTCGAGTCGCTGCCGATGTGGCTGGCCAAGCCGGGCTGGGAGGGGTTCTCGGCCCGGTCCGGGGCCGCGGCCCGCGCCGCCGGGCTGCGGCACCGGCCCCGTGCGGAACTGCTGGCCGACACGCTGGCGTGGGAACGCGAGGAGGGCCTGGACCGGCCCCGGCGCGCGGGCCTCAGCGCCGCGCGCGAGAGCGCACTCCTCGCCGCGCTCGACCACTGGACACCGCCCGTGCGCTGACGGCCGGGTGCCGTGCTGGTGGTGCCGTGCTGGTGGTGCCGTACCGCCGGTGCCGTGCCGGTGGCGTCATACCCGTGGTGTCGTGGCGGCGGTGCCCGTAACGGCGGCTCGCGTTCCGCCTTGCCAGACGCGCCGCTCGGGGCTGTCTTGTTCTTGGGCAACGAGAACGGGAGCCGCCCCGGGAAGGTGAGGCCGACATGCGAGGGCGCACCGGTGGCCGCGAGGAGACCCTCACCGAGTTCGCGGAGCGGATCAGCCCCCGTCTGGGGCGCGCGGTCCGGAGGCTGAACGGCCGTCTCCGCGCGGCCGTACGTACGCGGGGGCGGCGCCGGGCCGCCGCCGGCGCCGCCGTGCTCGCGCTGCTCGCCCTCGTGGCGACCGCGCTGCCTCCGGTCCTGGACCGGCTCTCGCCCTCCGTGGACCCGGCCTCGTCGTCGTGCGTACGCGACACCGCCGAGGCGATACGGGCGCACGAGGTCGAGGGCCACGTCCTGCTGCACGTCACGGTGCGGGAGAAGCGCGTCCCCGTGAGCGACGGGGTGGCCCGCGGATACGGCTTCCGGGCCGTCGTCCGCGCGAGCCTCTCCCGGGCGCCCCGCCCGGCGGGCACCGTCACCGTGTGGGACATCCTCCGCCCCCGCTACGCGCCGGAGGCCGACGAACTCGTGCTCCTCCTGTTCCCGCAGCACCTCGACAGCACCGACGGGCAGCCCCTTTTCGGCCTCTCCGAACCGCATGTGTACGAGGTCCGCGACGGCGACCGGGTGGTGCTGGACTGCCCGGAGGGCGAGGGAACGGCTCCACTGGACGCACTGGAACAGAACCGTTGATGTTGAATGTCACGGATCGACGCAGTACGACGATTCGCGACAACGGGAGAGCACATGAACAGACTGGGCCGCGCGCTGATGGCGGTTCCCGTAGCGGTACTCATCACCGCCGGGACGGCGACCATGGCATCGGCTGCGACCGGAAAGCCGAGCGGCGCCCCTCCGTCGGGCGCCAAGTGCGTGTCGACGTCGGGCGCGAAGTCGTGCTTCTCCCCGAAGGGGGATCGGGTCTGGGTCAAGGACACGAAGGCGAACGGGGACTCGACCGCCGGGACCATCAAGTCCAAGCGACCGGGCGGTTGGGCCCGCGAGTGCTTCAACCACCGCGGCAGTGACGACGGCTGGGTGATGTGCGACTTCGACGTGCCGGAGTACCAGGACGCCTGGCTCTGGGCCGTCAACAAGCCCTTCATCGGCAGCAAGTCCAACAGGGCGATCTACACCAGCGACTACATCTGAGCCGTGCGTGACCGCACCGAGGGGCCCCGGCCGGGCGAACGATCCGGCCGGGGCCCCTCGCCCTTGCTCCGGCCCTTGTCCCGGCGTTGCCGCCCCGCTGGAGCGCGCCCCCCGTCAGGCGTCCCGTCGCATGTGCTTCCGCGCCCACTCCGCGAAGCCGGTGAGCGGAATGCCGAGGTCGGCGGCGTAGCGGGGGCGGGCGGGCTGGCCCACGGCGTTCAGCCACTCGTGCGTGGCGCCCATCGGTGGCATCCCGGCCGCGAACGCCTCCTGCTCGGTCATGTCGGGCGGGGACAGCCGTGTGCCGAGGGCGTCGGAGAGCACCTCGGCGATCCTCGTCATCGGCAAGTAGTCGCTCGCCAGCTCCAGTTCGACCCCGTCGAACCGCTCCGGGGCGGCGATGGCGGCAGCCGCGGCCGTGCCGATGTCGTCCACCGCGGCGAGCGACAGCCGCGTACCGGGACGTACGACGCTGACCAGGCCGCCCTCGACGCCGCGTGGGAAGAGGAAGTTCATGGAGGGGAGGAAGTTCTCCATGAAGAAGCCCGGCTTCAGCAGCGTCCAGTGCGGGAAGCCCGCCTCGCGGACGCGGTCCTGGATCGCGCTCTTGGCGCCGAGTGTGGGCTCCATCGAGGCCCAGCGCCCCTCGGCCCAGCCGGGGGCGTCGGTGTGCTGCCCGGCGCCGGACACGGACGTGTGCACGAACTGCGGCACCCCGGCGGCCCGCGCGCCCT
The DNA here is from genome assembly GCF_039530985.1 of Streptomyces albiaxialis. NCBI lineage: Bacteria > Bacillati > Actinomycetota > Actinomycetes > Kitasatosporales > Streptomycetaceae > Streptomyces > Streptomyces albiaxialis. The sequence goes on along the minus strand of NZ_BAAAPE010000002.1, from coordinate 42,842 downwards.
CGACGAGGTTGACGCCCTGCGCGATCTCTCCCGCGAAGTCGGGGCCCTCCGGGGGCATGGCGGGCATCTGGACGGAGAAGACGGCGCGGGCGCCCTCGGCGGCGCGGATCACGGAGTCGCGGTCGTGGAGGTCGCCGGTGACGAGTTCGGCGCCGAGCGACCTGACGGCCTCGGCCCGAGCGGTGGACGGGTCGCGCACCAGGGCGCGCACGGGCACGCCCGCCGCGAGCAGGGCGCGCGCGGTGGCGCCGCCCTGCCTGCCGGTGGCGCCGGTGACCAGGACGGGTGCGGGGTCTGTGGGCATGGTGCTGACTCCTCGGGGCATGCGCGAAGGTAAAACGGCGGGGCCCGCCGTTTCTGTTCCGGTACGATATGGCGGGCCCCGCCACTTAGCAATCCCGGAGGTGACGCCATGCCGGAGCGGCTGCGTTCCGACGCCCGGCGCAACTACGCGCGGATCCTCGCCGTGGCCGAGGAAGAGGTCGCGGCGCGGGGCGCCGGTGCCTCGCTGGAGCAGATCGCGCGCACCGCGGGGGTCGGCTCGGCGACCGTGCGCCGCCATTTCCCCACCCGCCGCGCGCTGTTGGAGGCGGTGTCCCACAAACGGATCGAGGCCCTGTGCGTCCACGCCCGGGGACTCGCGGAGCACGCCGACAGCCGCGCGGCGCTCCTGGAGTGGCTGAGTGACGTCGTCGCCTACTGCGTCTCCGCGCGGGGCCTGGCGGCCGCGCTCTCCTACGACTCCGGAGGGGACGGCACCGCCGGAGCTGGCACCGCGGGGGACGGCACCGCCGGGAACGGCTCCGTGTACGAGAACTCCTGCTCGGCCGCGCTCGAAGAGGCGGCGGACCCCCTGCTGCGCCGCGCCGTGAGCGACGGTGCCGTGGCGAGCGGCGTCACCGTCGCGGACCTCATCGCGCTGAGCGTCGGCATCGCCCTGGCCACGGAGCACCACCCGGACCCGACAGCACAGGCGGAACGCCTCTTCCGGCTGGCGGTGACGGGACTGAGCCCGGGGAGCTGAGCGCGGCGGAGCAGGAGCCGGATGCGGCGGAACCGGCGAAGAAGGCGAAGACGGCGGCGCTCAGAGACGAAGACGGCGGCGCTCAGAGATTCGCGAAGAGCGCGTCGAGCGGCGCCGGTGTCCGGCCGGGGGAGAGGGCCTCCACGAGGAGGCGCCCGTAGCGGATCTTGCGTCCCTTCCTCGTGCCGAGGAAGCGCCGCAGCCGCTGTTCGCGCGTACGGTCGTGCTGCGCGGGCTGGCGCACGAAGGTCTGCCAGGGACGCTGGTCCTCCTCGGTGCGCAGGACGATCCCCTCGACCGTCTCCGGGCCCAGCGCGCGGATCATCTCCTCCTCCAGGTCCGCCACGCACACGAAGACGTCCCCGGGCGACGCTCCCGCCCGCTCCATACCGCGGTGGTAGAAGCCCTGTTCGCGCTCGTCGCACAGCCCCGTCAGGCGCAGCCCGAGGCCGTTCGGCCCGAGGAGTCCGGCGTACCGGCCGACGCTCATCGCCCCGCCCATCGGCAGCACGCACACCCCCTCCGCCGCCAGATCGCGGCCGCGCAGCGCGGCCAGCGCCTCCACGGCCGCGAAGTCGCTCGGCCCCTCCAGCAGCACGACGGTCCGTACGTCCAGCCGCGCCGCGAGGTCCCGTGCCCGCTCGCCGGAGCCGCCCGCCGCCCAGCCGGTCACCGCGTCCCGGAAAGCCTCCATGTCTGCCATGGGGCGAGTCTGCACGCCACGCGCCGGGACGGCACGCCAATATCCGGCGGCGAGCCTCGTCACTCCGCCAGGAGTTCCTGGGTGCCCAGGACGGTGAGGAGGGCGAGACGTTCGGCGTCGTCGGTGCCGGGTTCGGCCGTGTAGACCATGATCCGCAGCTCGCTGCCCGCCACGGTGAGGATGTCGCAGTCCAGCGTCACGGGGCCGACCCGCGGATGGTCGATCGTCTTGCGCGAGGCCTCGTGGCGGCCGACGGCGCCGGAGTCCCACAGCTCGGCGAACCGCTCGCTGCCCGTACGCAGTTCGGCGACCAGGTGCCGCAGCCGCGGGTCCGCCGGATAACGTTCGGCGGCCGTACGGAGGTCGGCGACGAGCGCCGCCTCGTGTTCCCGCTCCGCCTCCGGCGTACGCCGGGCCCGCGTGCCGGGGCCGAGGAAGTGCCGCCGCACGCCGTTGTACCCGCCGCCGCTCCGGCCCCCGCTCTCCTCCTCGGACCGGCCCATCAGCGCCGCGTAGGGCGCGTTGGCGATCAGCAGCGTCCACGTGGCGTCGAAGACCGCGACGGGCGTCCCCGTCAGCCGGTCCAGCAGACGCTGGACGCTCGGCGTGAGGCGCGTGGGCACCGTCTCCGGACCCGGCGGTACGAGCCCCGCCAGCCGGAACAGATGCCCCCGCTCCTCGTCCGCCAGCCGCAGCGCCCGGGCCAGCGCCTCGACGACCTGGGCGGAGGGGTGTGTGGCCCGGCCCTGTTCGAGCCGGGTGACGTAGTCGACGGAGATCCCGGCCAGCAGCGCCAGCTCCTCGCGGCGCAGCCCGGCCGCGCGCCGCTGCCCGCCCTCCGGCAGCCCCACCGCCTCGGGCCGCACCCGGTCGCGCCAGCGGCGTACCGCCTTGCCGAACTCCGCCGTCGCCATGCGCCCAGTGTGCCCCCGCGGCGGCCTGCGTGCCTGGTACCAGCGGTCCCAGGAAGACCGGGCTCCTGGCTGCGCCGGGCGGGGCGGGCGGACGGTGGGGCCATGACGACCACACTGATCACCGGAGCGAACAAGGGTCTCGGCTTCGAGACCGCCCGCCGTCTCGTCGCCGCGGGCCACACCGTCTACGTCGGCAGCCGCGACGCCGAGCGCGGCCGCCGGGCCGCCGCACGGCTCGGCGCGCGGAGCGTCCAGCTCGACGTCACCGACGACGCCTCCGTCGCCGCCGCCGTCCGGACCGTCGAGGCCGGCGGAGGCCTGGACGTCCTGGTCAACAACGCGGGCATCGAGGCCCGCGGCCCGCACAACGAGGTCGCCGGGGCCGCCGACGTCACCGCCGACATGATGCGCGAGGTCTTCGAGACGAATGTCTTCGGGCCCGTACGCGTCACCCACGCCTTCCTGCCGCTCCTGCGGCGCTCCGCCGCCCCCGTCGTGGTCAACGTCAGCAGTGGGCTGGCCTCGCTCACGCATGTGACGGAACCGGGCCACCCGGCGTCCGCCTACCCGGGCGTCGCCTACCCCGCCTCGAAGACCGCCGTCAACATGGTCACCGCGCAGTACGCGAAGGCGTTCCCGGAGATGCGGATCAACGCGGTGGAGCCCGGCTTCACGAGCACGGACCTGAACGGCAACACCGGCACCCAGACCGTCCAGGAAGGTGCCGACATCATCGTCCGCATGGCCCGCCTCACCCCCGACGGCCCCACCGGCACCTTCACCGACACCTCGGGCCCCCTGCCCTGGTAGCCACCGGCCCGGTCGGGCGCCCCGCACTACCGGTACAGGTCCCAGGACACGTGCGGGGCGAGTGCGTGGAGGAAGTCGGGGGCGTCGAAGGCCGCGGCCGCCGAGGCGACTCCGGGGGAGCGGGCGTCGCCGGTGAGGAGGCGGGAGACCGCTTCCACCGCGAGGGGCGCGGTGACCGCGTAGATGTCCTGGCCCCTGGCCACCGCGCGCCGTTCGTCGCCGCCACGGCGTACGACGGCCTCGACGAGGAACGTCTGGTCCGACCGCCCCCGCCCGTCCGCCGCGTCCGCCGCGTCCGCCGCGTCCACGGCGGGCGCGGCGGGCGCGGGGGTGTCGGGGGCCACCACGTCACCGGCGGCCTCGGCCGTCATGTACGAGTGCACCTCCGGGACGGACAGATGGCTCGGGACGGTGACGATGTCGGCCATCGAGAACTCGCCGACGACCGCGCGCGTGCCCAGCGGCTCCGGGAAGTCCCACTTCAGACGCGGCAGTTCGTCGGTCCGGTACTCCAGCCGCCCGCCCGCGTACCGGACGCGGCGCCCGCCGCGCCGTTCGCGGGAGACCGCGCCGGCGGCCCGCGTCCCGGCGGTCGGGTGCCAACTGCTCAGCCCGTACGCGATGTGCGCCTCGTCGGCGTCCGTCCACTCGTCCATCGCTGCGGTGATCAGCAGATCGCCGAGGCCGCCGAAGAAGGCCATCGCGGGGACGACCGCCACCCCCGCCTCACGGGCGCGCTCCGCGAAGTGCGCGAACGTGTCGGCGTTCGCCTCGATCTCGGCCGCCACATCCACGTACGGGATCCCGGCGCGCAGCGCCGCCTCGATCACCGGGGCGGCCGTCGCCGCGAAGGGACCGGCGCAGTTGATCACGGCGGCGGCGCCGGAGAGCGCGCGGTCGAGCGAGGCCGGGTCGCCGACGGACGCCGGGCGGACATCGGCCCCGGGGAAGGAGTCCGCGAGCGCCCCGAGCGCCGCGGCGTCGCGCCCCGAGAGCAGCGGCACGAACCCGCGTTCGCGCAGATGCGCCACCACGAAGCGCCCGGTGTGCCCGTAGGCCCCGTAGACCACCACTGCCTGCCCCGTACCCATGGTTTCTCCTGCCGTGTCCGGGCGACGAGGCCCGGGTGACGGACCGAGGACGTCGCGTTTCATGGCGAACATCCTGGCGAACGCGGAAGCCTTCCACGAGTGTCCGGAACGACGTGACCCGTACAATTCCCGACGTGACCACTGTCGCGCTCGCCGCCACCGACGGCATGCTGCACTTCGAACTGTCCCTGGCGTACGAGGTTTTCGGGACGCCCCCGCCCGCGCTGCTCGGCGGCGCGGCCGACCCCTGGTACCGCGTCCTCGTCTGCGGGCCCCGTGCCGTACGGGTCGGCCGGTTCCGGCTGGAGCCCGATCACGGCCTCGACCGGCTCCCGCGCGCCGACACGGTGATCGTCCCGGGCTGGGCCGATGTCGACGTGGATCCGCCCGCCGCGCTCGTCGACGCCGTGCGCGCGGCCCACGAGGCGGGCGCGCGCGTGGTCTCCCTGTGCACGGGCGCGTTCGTCCTGGCCGCCGCCGGACTGCTGGACGGCCGCCGCGCGACCACCCACTGGGCGCACACCCAGGTCCTGGCCGCCCGCCACCCCCGGGTGACGGTGGACCCGGACGTGCTCTACGTGGACGGCGGCACCGTCCTCACCTCCGCGGGCAAGGCCGCCGCCATGGATCTGTGCCTGCACCTCGTCCGCCTCGACCACGGCTCGGCGGTCGCCAACGCGGTCGCCCGCCGCCTGGTCGTCCCTCCGCACCGGGACGGCGGCCAGGCGCAGTTCGTCACCACCCCCGTACCGGCACCGGACCAGCACCAGCCGCTCGCGGACCTCCTCCCATGGGTGCTCGAACGGCTGGACCAGCCGCTGTCCGTGGAGGATCTGGCCCGTCGGGCCCGGCTCAGCTCACGGCACCTGGGCCGCCACTTCCGGGCGGCGACCGGCACGACCCCGCTGCAGTGGCTCCTGGTCCAACGCATCCGCCGCGCACAGGAGTTGCTGGAGGCCACCGACGACAGCGTGGACTCCATCGCGACCGCCACCGGCATGGGCACGGCCACCACGCTGCGCCGCCACTTCAACCGCACGGTCGGCGTGCCGCCGGACACCTACCGCCGTACGTTCCGCACCCGCGCCGCGCACCCCCGGGGCGGATCCGCGCTCACGGACTCCGCAGGGCGAGGCCCCTTTCCGCCAGCGTCTGCTTGAGGATCCGGACGGCCTTCGGGCCGACGCCGTGCAGCGCCAGCAGCTCCGCCTCCGTACGCCCCGCCACCCGCTCCAGGGTCGTCAGCCCCGCGCCGAACAGGGCCCGGGTGGCGGGCCTGCCTATGCCACCGGGCAGGTCGCCCTCGTGCGCGGACGCGCCGTCCGCGGAGCCGTCGGCCGCCGCCTCCGCCTCGGCCAGCGACGCCGCGAGCCGCTTCGGGGCGCGGCCGAACCAGGCAGCGCGCACCAGGGCGTTGAGGTCCTTGCCGTTGATGTCCGCGAGCGGCACACGGAAACCGATCGGCGCGGCGCCCCGCGTCAGAAGCTCGCCGCCAGGATGCGCGGCGACGGCGGCCTCGGCCTCGTCCCGGGGGAGCCGGAGCTGCACGTACCCGTCCTTCGTCACGGACGCGAAGCCTTTGCCCCGTACGGAGAAGGCGGCAATGCCGAAGTGGGTGCCCTCCTCGGTCTCCGGGAGAGCGAGCGCCGCCTTGCGGAGCTGGGCCAGGGTGGTCATGGAACGGAGTCTGGCACAGGGGTCCGACAACGGCCCGAGGCCGACCGAGGCCGCCTGAGGCCACCTGACCGAGGCCGCGCGAGGCCGCCC